>NZ_VLKK01000011.1 GCF_007830065.1 Sphingobium wenxiniae
GCTGCTTGCGCGACTTGCCAGCCTCGATCCGCAGCCAGCCTGACAGCTTCTCCGCATACGGGTCCAGCTTGCTCGGCCGCTCGGGAACCTTGAACTGCGGCTCTACCGTGTCCGCCCGCAGGTACTTGCGGATCGTGTTGCGCGACAAACCAGTGCGCCGCTCGATCTCCCGGATCGGAACCTGCTGCCGGAAATGCCAGCGCCGGATTACACTCAATAACGCCATGTCGATCACTCCTGAATCCTCCGACCAATCAGCCAGAGGGAAGTCAAAACATGGGTCACTTCTC
Source organism: Sphingobium wenxiniae (assembly GCF_007830065.1). Taxonomy (GTDB): domain Bacteria; phylum Pseudomonadota; class Alphaproteobacteria; order Sphingomonadales; family Sphingomonadaceae; genus Sphingobium; species Sphingobium wenxiniae. Next base: position 291 of record NZ_VLKK01000011.1, read on the forward strand.
AGTGGAAACTTATGCCCCTCCCGGGTCAACTCTCAGTGGAAATCAACACGCGAGCCTCCCGAGGCTAACCGCTATAACGCTACAGCCGCATGTGGTCACTCAATCAGCTTCTGCGCCATCTTTGGGCGTTTGATGTTCGGAATGTAGTGGAAGCCGGTCATGGTGGAGCTGCCCTTCACATACTGCATTTCCATATTCAGATAGCGCATGTTCTGCATCACTTCGTTGAAGAATCGAGCTTGGTCTTCGACAGTCGCAATATCTACATGGTAGAGTTGCATGCTCGACATATCGACGGGCGAATTGCTCTTCGCCAGCTCCTCAATGTCAATATAGGCCAGCTTGTCCGAACCTGCATGAAGCCAGTTCGCATGGGCGTATCGGTTGCGGATGGTAAGGCAGACCCGCATGTGGGCTAGGGTCGTCTCGTAAGTCTGCTTGAGCTTTGGATCGTCTATGCGATTACGAATGAGCGCGTCTGCAATGTCGATCCGCTGGGTTTCACCGCGTGACCGATAGAGCGTCTTCACTGCTATATCCAAGTCCTCGATGACGTGACTGACCAGTAGGCATAGGTCCCATTCGAGATCGCCATACTCGATTACCATCCTGCCGATTATATCGCCTTCGCGTTTGAACCGGTCAAACGGTAACGGCATGTATAGTTTCACGGCCAATGTCGCTGCCCCCTGTTTCTCTATACTGCCATTAGCGCGCCATGCTGGGGCGCGAAAGCGCGGTTGCCCTCGCTGCGGCAACGGCAACCCCTGCCAGCGCTACAGCGCCAGCACAGCGGCCTGCTCTCGTGTGGCCATCACCCGCAAAATCCCCGACCCACAAATATACTATTTCATGGCCTGTCGTGCCTGAACGGACCTAAGTGATTGTTATAGAAAAATAATTGCTTGCGGACCTTCACACGGCCTCCTTAGCTAATAGCACAATCATAGCCACAGCTAACCTTGGAGGCCGCAAAATGGCTGATGAAATTGACACCCGCGTCAGTCTCGATCTTGATCCCGAAGCCGCGATGCTCACCATCGTTGATTACGATGACGATACCGCTTCTTACGTCAGCACCGCCAAGTCCGCATTCACCGAGGCGTTTACTTCGCTCCGCGCCATTCACGATGCCAAAGCGGCAGTGGTGGACGATCCCACGCTTACGGAGGCGGGCGCGCTTTTGAAGGTCGATGACTTTGCGCAGAAGCGCATGATCGCGAAGGTCTATCCACTGTGGGACACCGCCTCGTCCACGCTCAACGCCAAGGTGGAAGCGTGGGAGAAGGAAATGACCAAGGCGGTCGAGTCCAAGGCCTCCCAGATGGTCAGCAGCGAAATTCGCGCTCACTTCAAAGGTCTCAAGACCGGCGAGCGCATGGCAGCTATCTCGCAGGCGATCCGCGATGGCGACGATGTGGTCGCGTCCGCAGTGTTGGGCGCGCCCGGTATGCTCAGCGGCATTGATGACGAGATGAAACCCATCTTGCTCCGCGAGTATCACGAGCGGTTCAACCCCGGCCTTGCCAAGCGCCTGCGCGCCGTCACCGCTGCCCGCGACCTGATCGACAGTCGCATGGGCGTGCTGAAGAAGGAGGTCGCCAAGGCGGTCGGCACCATCAAGCTCAAGGGCAACACCTTCGACCTGCACGGCCAGTATTCCGGCGAGATCACCCCGGCGCAATTACGCGCAAAACGGGACAAATCGCACAAGCCGTTCACGGTCTGACGCTTGTTCTAATCAAATCGAGGTAGTTCGATGAACGCCATAGTTCAGCCCCCTTGGGGGTCCGATTGGAAGCCTGCGCCTGCGCCACCGGCAACCGAACCGCGCGGACCCGGCAACCCTTCCTGGGTCAAGAACGGGCCGAGTCCCAACCCGAGCGGCAGACCTCCGGGCATTCCAGATCGGCGGTTGCTGGCCACTCAGCAGATGCTCGATGAAATGCGGAACATCGTTGCCGTGCTGGTCGGTAAGGCGCTGGAGGGCGATTCCAACGCTGCTGCCATAATCTTGGCGAAGACGCTTCCGAGCATCAAGGCACAGGCTGAAAAGGTGAACTTCCACCTCGACACTGATGCGCCGATCAGTGGGCAAGTCGCTCAGGTAGGTCCGCCCTGATCCTTGCCGCGATGGTGAGCACGGTGTCGTTCGGCATTAGGCCCCCCGATAGAGCGTGTCGACGAGACCTCTAAGGTCCGAGAGCTGGAACTCCATGGCTTCGAACCGACGGTCGGCGGTGTATGATGCGTGCGGAGCGGTCGCTGGCAGCCAACTCACTCGGGTCGCGGGCCTCACTGGAAAATGACCGACGGTATAAGCGAGGCCATCGCGCCGCTTCGCGGTCCTGAACCCAACTCGGTAGAGTTCGAGCAGCCGGGCGACCCAGGCTTGGGCTTCGTCGGTTTCATAGTCCGAGAGCAACGTGATAAGTTCGCGAATGCCGCTGGGGCGCCGCGGACCCGCGGCCAATTTGCCATGGGCATCTGCAATGATTGCTGTGTTGCTGGTGGCCAGACACTTCGCCTCGAGGGCAAGGATGTGGGTGATCTTGCCTTCGCCGTCGAGCCGGAAGGCCAGGGCGTCGTCGCCAGTCCGCCCAGGACGTTTCTCGGCCTCTGCATCGGGATCGTGCGGTTCGCCCATAAGGAACCGCTCGTTAATGAGGTCGAGGTGCTGGAATTCCTGATCATGGAAGCGAAACAGGAAGGCCGGTACGTGCCAGTCGGTATGGCCGAATGCACCGAAATGCTCGACTGCGAGGCCGGCAAGGGTTTCGCCGAGATAGCCTTGTAGGGTGATGCGGTTTAGCATCGCAGGATAATGAGCGGCGGGATCGTCGATGGGATCGGAAAATGGCGAAAGATTGTCTTCAAAGCCTTTGCGGATGCGGGTCCGGGCATCGTCGAGGGCCTCTTGAGCATAGGCGATTAGTTCATCGCGCAGCGCTCCAAAATTGGCATTCACCTCGCGCCACACGCGAAGTTCATATTTGCTATGTGCGCCGCTCACAGGCTGCGCAACAAGCCACGCGTTGAGTGGACGCAATGTTACACGGCGAAAGCGGATCATTTTGAGTTCACGTGATCTCGCAATAGATTACCGTGCAGCCTCATGTACAACGCCCCTCCTAGAATTCCCGTTATGTGTATTATCAATGACGGTGACTGCCTAGAAGCTCCCCGGAATTTTCCAAACCATCCTGACGTTAATTCACCCCCAACGAAATAGCACGTCGCCGGATCGGCCCACATCATCTGCTCCGCTGAACGGATGGCGGGTTTCAGGGAAGCCGTGCGATCGTTCGAACGGCCGCTATGTCGGCGATCTACCGCACACCTAGCAAATATTTCTAGCAGCTTTGCGTCGCATTGGGCTGTCATTGACATTGTGCTGATCACGTATCATATAAAGTTACATGAAAAGAGACAGCCGATTATCGGGGGTGCTCCATGTGCTGCTGCACATGGCGGAACAGTCCGGTCCCCAGACATCCGAAACACTCGCCCGTGCGATGGATACCAACCCGGTCGTGATCCGCCGGGTTATGGCTGGGCTTCGCGAGCAGGGCTTCGTGCATTCCGAAAAAGGGCATGGCGGCGGTTGGACGATCGTTTGTGATCTTGAGACCGTCAGGCTGCGTGACATCTACGAGGCACTGGGGCGGCCGGAGATACTGGCAATGGGCAATCGCACCGATGCGCCCGGCTGTCTGGTCGAACAGGCCGTCAATGCGGCGCTGGGGCAGGCCTTCGACGACGCCGAGGCCTTGCTGCTGCGCCGGTTCGGCGAAATCACCCTGGCGCAATTGAGCGCCGATTTTCACGCGCGCCTGACCGAACGCGGCGGCGCAATCACGCCGGAGACCTCGCATGCAGCATGATGCTATCATCTTAGGTGGCGGCTTTGCAGGCCTTGCGGCCGCAACCTATCTGGCGCGGGCGCGCCGCAATGTCCGGATTCTCGATACCGGTAAGCCGCGTAATCGGTTCGCGGAGGCCTCGCATGGTTTTCTGGGGCAGGATGGCCGTAACCCCGGTGATATTCTGGCGACAGCGCGCGCGCAGCTTCAGGCCTATGACAGCGTGGAGTTGACGGATGCACGGGCGAGCGAGGCGCGAGCCATTGAGGATGGCTTTGCAGTATCTCTTGCCGATGGTGAGGAAGTCACCGCTCGTAAGCTGATCCTTGCCTTCGGCCTGCACGACGAATTGCCCGATCTGCCGGGTTTGCAGGAGCGGTGGGGGAAGACCGTTCTGCACTGTCCCTATTGTCACGGCTTCGAGTTCAGCGATCGGCAGCTGGGGGTGCTCTACCGCACGCCGATGTCGGTTCATCAGGCGCAACTGATTACCGAATGGGGACCGACGACGCTCTATCTGAACGGAGCGGAACTGGCCGGGAACGAGGCCGCTCAGCTTCATGCGTGCGGTGTCAGGATCGAGCCGGCCCCCGTTCTGGGACTGTCAGGTAAAGGAACGGACCTATCTGCGATTGAACTCGCCGATGGCCGGAGCAGCGCTGTCTCTGCGCTCTACATCGCACCGCGCTCGTGCCTGAACAGTCCGGTTGCAGAACAACTCGGTGCCCGGATCGACGAAGGCCCGATGGGGCCGATCATCCACACCGATGGCGACAAGCTGACAACGGTTCCGGGCCTTTATGCAGCCGGCGATATCGCTCGTGCACCTCACAGCGTCAGTTGGGCCGTCGCGGACGGCGTCACGGCCGGTACGTCCGCGCATCGCGCGCTTGTCTTCGGTTGAACGATGGACACGCTGCGTCCCTTTACCGATGCGGCTGCTGTTGCGCGCTACGCCGAAGATACACCGCGCAAGGTGCCCGGATATGCTGACCTCCATCGAATGGCCATGCTCCTATTGGCGGAGCGCGCGCCGCCGGACGCTGATATCCTCGTATATGGTGCCGGGGGCGGTCTGGAACTCAAGGCGTTCGGCGAAGCGCAGTCTGGCTGGCGGTTGGTCGGTGTTGATCCCTCAGCGGAAATGCTCGATCTGGCGCGGGAAACCCTCGGGCCTCTCCAGAGGCGCGTGGACCTTCGGCAAGGCTATATCGACGCGGCGCCACAGGGCCCGTTCGACGGAGCGGCCTGTCTGCTGACGCTGCATTTCCTCCAGCGGGACGAGCGGCAAGCGGTATTGCGCGACATCCGCCGCCGTATGAAGCCCGGCGCACGGTTGGTCATTGCTCATCACAGCTATCCGCAGGGAAGCGAACCACAGGCCTGGCTCGCCCGTTCGGCCCTGTTTGCGGATCGGGGCATGCAAGATGTCGCCGGGGCATCCCGTTCCGCGCAAATGATGAGCAAGCAATTGCCGATCCTGTCATCGGGCGAGGAAGAGGGATTGCTGGAACAGGCCGGATTCAGCGAGATCGCTCTTTTCTATGCCGCCTTCAGTTTTCGCGGATGGGCCGCGACCGCATGATGCAAAGCGAACTTGAATTCACGGCGGGCTATAGCGGCCCTGATCTGGACTAGAAATGACCGCTTTGTTCGCGAGGGCGGCCAGCCATCATTCGCAGTTGATCTTAGAGTTCTAGGTCACATTCATAAACCGTTCTGATCCAGTCAGGGAGGCGTGGTAACGCGAAGACCAGGCGCTCGTTTGCGAATGTCAGGCAATGGCTCGGCGGCTGGTTGAGGCCGGAGTTATCGAAAACCATGCCGCGATCCGCTTTTAGGACTGCGGCGCGGATGAACGGTGCGCCGCGTGCATAGCGGGCGCGGATCTTGTCCTCGGGGACGATATGTCCGCCTTCCTCTACGCGTGTGCCGACGCGTGCGACAGAAAGATCCGGCGTCTCGACGCCGACATGCATCACGATGACGGTGAACCCTAGGTTCCGCGCTTCGTCGATGAGTTCAAGCTTGGAGGGATGCGAGAAGACCGTCTCCGTCACGAAATCCCGGCCCCGAGCGAGATAATCGGCCCGGCGCGAAGTCGCGATATTGGCCGCTTCGTAAGATGCCTTTGGTGATGGATCACGTAGCTCGTCGCGCTGGATGATGTCGGCGTTGATGAACGGTCCCGCAAAACTCGGCGCGACCCGCATCTCATAGAGTGTGGACTTGCCGGCACCATTCGGTCCGGCAAGTACGATCATCGTCGGCTTCATGCCTTATGGACGGCCTTTTCGCGCACCAGGTTGCCGGCTTCATCGAGACCGACTCCAAGCCCAAGCTGCCTCCGCCGGCCAAAGAAGGCATCCTCGTCAGGTTGGGACTGCCCCATCATCTCGACGAAGCTATCGAGCCAGACGTCCTTCTCCTCATCGGTGAGGTCAGTCGTCTCCATGTGGCCGGCAAGCGCAGCGGTGATGCGGGCATGATCGAAATTGCCCGATCTCTCGATGGCGCGACCAATGCGCACCCAATGCGCGATCTGGCCAGCAATCGAGCGGCTCTGCAACTCGGACTCGCGACGCACGATCTTCATGATGTCGTCACCAAGCTTAATGGACTGGGCCATGGATTACCTCCAAGTTGCAAGGTAGCATTTTGCCACCTCAATTTCAAGCATATCTATCGATGCACCGCCTGCGTCACAGGCTAGCTGAGTTCCGCAGGAAATCGCGGATGGACGGACCATCAATGGCGTTGGACATTTCGCGTCTGATTGTCTGCCCAAGCGATTCGCTACCCAACGGTTTCTCTCCACGCATTACGAGGATGCTTAAACGGGAAGCGATCGAAATGTCTGCGTGCAGCGTAGACTGGCGCACGTTGGGCACATGGTGAGCGGCAGAGAATGAACGGACAATAGGGCCAACAGCCGGAGGCGCGCTTCTGCGCCTTTCGCAGGGAGGCTCACATGACCCCAACCAAGCTACTCGTCGGTCAGATTATTGTCGTTTTCGCCATCGTCATCTTAGGCTTGTGGGCGGCGACCCAATGGGCGGCATCGATGCTGGGTTATCAGGTGCAGTTGGGCGCGCCTTGGACGGTCGCATTCGATACGCCGATCTACCGCCCCTGGCAGCTCTTTCGCTGGTGGTATCATTACGAGGCCTATGCGCCGGAAGTGTTCGACAAGGCGGGAACGCTAGCTGGAGCCAGCGGCTTTCTCGGTTGCGCCTCGGCCATTGCCGGTTCGCTCTGGCGTGCCCGGCAAAAGCGCAATGTTACCACCTATGGCTCTTCCCGCTGGGCCAAGCGCTGGGAAATCGCCCGCGCCGGCTTGTTTCGCAATGCGGGCGTGTTTCTCGGCCGTCATGGCAGCGAGTATCTACGCCACGACGGGCCGGAACATGTCATGGCATTTGCGCCGACCCGCTCGGGCAAGGGCGTCGGGCTTGTCGTTCCCTCGCTGCTGTCCTGGACCGGTAGCGTCGTCGTTCACGACATAAAGGGCGAAAACTGGACGCTGACGGCGGGATGGCGGGCGCGCTTTTCGCATTGCCTGCTGTTCAACCCGACGGATGCACGTTCGGCGCGTTACAATCCGCTGCTCGAGGTTCGACAAGGCCCGGACGAAGTGCGTGATGTCCAGAACATCGCCGATATCCTTGTCGATCCCGAAGGCGCGCTGGAACGGCGCTCGCATTGGGAAAAAACGTCCCATTCGCTGCTTGTCGGCGCGATCCTTCATGTCCTCTATGCCGAGGAAGAAAAGACCCTCGCGCGCGTCGCCACCTTCCTGTCCGATCCGCAACGCTCGTTCGCGCATACGTTGCGCCGGATGATGGCGACCAACCATCTCGGCACGAAGGAGCATCCGCAGGTCCATCCGGTCGTCGCCAGCGCTGCGCGCGAAGTCCTGAACAAGTCGGAGAACGAACGCAGCGGCGTCCTGTCGACGGCCATGTCGTTCCTGGGGCTATACCGCGATCCGATCGTGGCGCGGAACACCAGTTCATGTGACTGGCGCATTGCCGATCAGGTCGATGCGAAGTCCCCGGTATCGCTCTATCTCGTCATTCCGCCATCCGACATTAGCCGTACCAAGCCGTTGGTCCGTTTGGTGCTGAACCAGATCGGCCGCCGCCTCACCGAGCGGCTCGAAGGCGACCCCAGGAAAAGCCGCAAGCATCAGCTGCTCATGATGTTGGACGAGTTTCCGGCATTGGGACGGCTCGACTTCTTCGAGACGGCGCTGGCCTTCATGGCCGGCTACGGCATCCGGGCCTATCTGATCGCCCAGAGCCTCAACCAGATCAGCAAGGCCTATGGCGAGAACAACGCTATTCTCGATAATTGTCATGTCCGCATAGCGTTTTCATCCAATGATGAGCGCACAGCCAAGCGGATCAGCGATGCGCTTGGCACCGCGACCGAACTGCGCGCCCAGCGCAACTATGCCGGACACCGCCTCGCGCCATGGCTCAGCCATGTGATGGTGTCGCGTCAGGAGACCGCCCGCCCACTGCTGACACCGGGCGAGGTGATGCAACTGCCGCCTGCCGACGAACTGGTGCTCGTCTCAGGGCTCGCGCCGATCCGGGCGAAGAAGCTGCGCTATTACGAGGATCGCAATTTCACGTCGCGCGTGATGCCGCCGCCCGAACTTTCGGACGGCTACTGGCGCGATCGTCCCGCGCCGCGGCCCGACGACTGGAGCGGTCAGGTGCGCGGCTTACACGAAAAGCTGGCGGCCGAGGCCGAGGACGACGGTCTTGGTGAGGACGGGGAAGGCGGCTTGCAGCAGCAGCGCCATCCAGGACTTCCCGAAGAACAATCCGTCAAACCAACCGACCGCACGCCGGAAGTTGCCCCCGGCGACGATAATGACAGCGATCCTGTTGCCGATCGGCGCGCCATGACCACGCTCAGCAATGTCGCACGCGCCGTCGCCGTCAACGAGGGCAAGGATCGCGGCGACCTGATTCCCAGCTTCGGAGGGGATCAGTGATGCTGAACCGCGACAAGGTCCGCTATCAACTCTTCCTCGAACCCCGGCTCGCAGAGCGGCTGGAAGAAATGGCAGCACAGCCGGGTGTGGCTCGCTCGGATATTTTGGTGGCCGCACTCGACGCCTGGCTTACCCGGCAGGGCAGTAATGAACTGGATGAACGGTTCGGTCCCCGGCTCGATCGGATGAGCTTGCAGATCGGTCGCCTTGGGCGCGACCTGCAGGTGTTGCTCGAAAGCCTGTCGGTCTTCGTCCATCAGCAATTCTGCCTCAACGCCCAGATCCCCGAGCCCGATGCAGCCGCCCGCGCCGTGGGCCGCGAGCGGTTCGACAGGTTCATCGAACAAATCGGCCGCCAGATGGCTTCGGGCGCGAAGCCGCTGACACAAGCCAATGAGGTAGCCTCATGAGCGGGCCTGCCACTATCCAGGCGCAGGGCCGCCGGCGTGCAATGCTGCGCACTGCGATGGGGCCGGCCATCGGGGCGGCGCTCGCCGATGCGCAGGTCATCGAAATCATGGTCAACCCGGACGGCGTGCTGCGGCTTGACCGGTTGGGCGAAGGCCGCGTCGATACGGGCAACAGGCTCGAAGCGGCCGAGGCCGAACGCATCATCCGCCTGGTCGCCTCCCATGTCCGCGCCGAAGTTCATGGCAATGCACCGATCGTTTCAGCCGAGCTTCCGGAAGGCGGCGAACGGTTCGAAGGATTGTTGCCCCCAGTCGCGAGCGCGCCCTGCTTTTCGATCAGGAAGCCTGCCGCACGCATCCACCGGCTGCTCGACTATGTCGCCGACGGCATCATGCGCGCCGAAGTCGCACTGGCGCTGTCGATGGCGGTAGTCGAACGCAAGAACATCCTGGTTGCCGGCGGCACTTCGTCGGGCAAGACCACGCTGGCGAATGCGCTCTTGAACGAGATGGCCGCGCTCGATGAGCGGGTGATCCTGATCGAGGATACACGCGAACTGCAGTGCGCCGCGCCCGATACGGTGGCACTCAGAACGCGGGCGGGCGTCGTCAGCATGGCCGATCTGGTGCGCTCCACCCTGCGCCTGCGTCCCGACCGCATCATCGTCGGGGAAGTGCGGGGCGGGGAAGCACTCGACATGCTCAAAGCCTGGAATACAGGCCATCCCGGCGGCATCGCCACCGTCCACGCCAACAGCGCGCGCTCCGCGCTTTACCGCATCGAACAGCTCGTTTTGGAAAATGTCGTCACCGTTCCCCGGCGTCTGATCGCCGAGGCCATCGACCTCGTCGTGTTCATTTCGGGAAGGGGCACCGGCCGCAAGGTCGAGAGTGTCGTCGAAGTGACCGGTCTCGATGCCGATGGTGACTACGCCGTCACCGATCTCGCCATTCCCCCCAGCACAGGAGACTGAATATGCACACCACCAATCCGTCCGCGCTTACGCGCCTGCCGCAGCGGCTCGTTCTTCCCGCCGCAGCCACGCTTATGGGCAGACGCCCGCACCCGAGACGCCCTATCAGCGCGCCGGCCAGCTCTGGGACGAGCGGATCGGCTCGGCGCGCGTCCAGGCGAGGAACTGGCGGCTCGTCGCATTCTCCTGTCTAGGGCTGACGGGCGTCCTGATCGCATCGAATGTCTGGCAGTCGATGCAGGCCCGGGTCGCGCCTTATGTGGTTGAGGTTGATCGCCTGGGTGAAGCGCGCAGCGTCGCGCCGGCGATCCAGAACTACAAGCCGACCGACGGGCAGGTCGCGTGGCATCTGGCCCGGTTTATCTCCAATGTGCGTTCGGTCTCGACCGATCCGGTGCTGGTGAAGACCAACTGGCTGGACGCCTATGACTTCGCCACCGACCGGGCAGCGACGTTCCTCAACGAATATGCGCGCTCCAACGATCCTTTTGCCGGGATCGGTCAGCGCAGCGTCTCGGTGCAGGTGACGAGCGTCGTGCGTGCCTCGGGCAACAGCTTTCAGGTCAAATGGACCGAGAGCATTTTCGAGCGTGGCAGCCTGGCTCGAACCGAACACTGGACCGCTATGCTGACCGTCGTGATGCGGCCGCCCAAAACGGCCGATGCGCTGCGCAAGAACCCGCTCGGTCTGTTCGTCAACGCGATCGACTGGGCGCGTGAACTGGAAGGCGCGCCGACCACAAAGCCCGCAGATGAAAGGCCACCTTCGACGCCGACAAGCCTTCCGCAGCCCGTAATCGCTCCGGAGAGCATCGAACCACTGCCGGCTCTGCCTGCGCCTGCGAACTCCGCCCCGCCCGATGCCGCGACTTCCGATCAGAAAGGAACCAATCCATGACGCGTCTGCTGTTCGTATCGGCCTCCGCGCTGGCGCTTGCTGCCTGCGCAGGCAAGGCCCCGCCGCCCGCGATCCACTATGACGCCGCTGATTTTCGTCCGGCTGTTGAGGAGGCCGAACCGGCGAAGCCGGTCGAGATCGTCGAGACGCCCGTGCCGCTTCCGCTTCCCGGTCAGCTTCAGCCGCCGCCATCGGTGAAGCCGGAGGTCGGTCCACCGACCGCGCGCGTCGATGCCGCAAACCGTGCAGCGACAAAGGAGCCGAGCAGTTCGGGCTATATCAATGCGGTGCAGGTCTATCCCTGGACCGAGGGCGCACTCTACCGTCTTTATGCCGCGCCCGAGCGCGTCAGCGACATTGCCTTGCAGCCCGGCGAGAAACTGGTGGCGGTATCGGCGGGCGATACGGTGCGCTGGATCATCGGCGATACCACCAGCGGCGCGGGCGAGGGTGCCCGTGTGCATGTGCTGGTCAAACCCTTCGCACCCGGCCTTGCCACGAACATGGTCATCACCACCGACCGGCGCGCCTATCATCTCGCGCTCGAAAGCACCGATGCCACATCGATGGCAGCGATCAGCTGGACCTACCCGCAGGACCGGCTTGTAGTGTTGCGACGGCAGGATGCCCGCGCCGAGCAGGCGAGGCCCGTCGCCGAGAATGTCGCGCTGACCGATCTGCACTTCCGATACGCGATATCGGGCGACGATCCACCCTGGCGCCCGCTGCGCGCATGGGATGACGGGAACAAGGTCTATATCGAGTTTCCCGCACGGCTCGATCAGGGCGAGGCGCCGCCGCTCTTCGTGGTCGGGCCGCTGGGCGACAACCAGCTCGTCAATTACCGGGTGAGCGGCAACCATTACATTGTCGATCGTCTGTTCGCGGCGGCCGAATTGCGGCTTGGCGAAGACCCGCAGCAGGTGGTGCGGGTCAGCCGGACGGACGGGAGGCAGTAATGGCCGAGCCCGTCGAACCCCATAATCCCGAGACCCAGACGTCACAGCCGCCGCCCAAGGCCGCCCCCGAAACGCTGACACTTCGAGCGTCGCCGCGCCGTGTCGTGCGTTTCCGCCGCGGCGTCATTATCGGCGGCGCGGCCGCTGGTGCGCTCGCCATTGCCGGCGTGGCCTGGATGGCGCTCGGGCCGAAGACGGTCGGGATTGTGAGCGGCGATGAGAGCAAGGCGATCACCGAACGTCATACGCCCGCCGACGAGGTGATGAATCTTCCCGGCGACTACAGCAAAGTGACTTCCGAGACGCCGATCCTGGGCGCGCCCTTGCCTGGCGATCTGGGCGGACCGATCCTCGAACGCCAGCGCGAGCTTGGCCTCGAACCGGGAAGCACCGCGGCCATGACGCCCGCAGAACAGGCGGCCGAAGCCGAGCGCCAGCGCATCGCCGCGCAGGCGAGGCAGGCGCGCGAAGCGGACGTGATGATACGGTCCGCAAGCGGCTCGCCGGCGGCCTCGATTGCGTCGGCATTGGGAAGCGCGCCCACACCGTCAGTACCGGGCACAGACGAAACCGGACGATCGGACGGCGGCCGCGTGGCCCTCGATCCGGGCCGCGATCAGAACAACCAGCAACGCAAACTCGATTTTCTCGGCCAGCAGATTGCAGGCGGCGTGACGAACGCCCATGCACTCCAGACCCCGGCTTCGCCCTATGAGTTGATGGCGGGCAGCGTCATCGCCGCCAGCTTGCTGACCGGGCTCAACTCCGATCTACCGGGCATGGTCATCGCGCAAGTCACCGAGAATGTGTTCGATACCGTGACCGGCCGGACCTTGCTGATCCCGCAGGGCGCGCGTCTGATCGGCAGCTATGACAGTGTCGTCGCTTTCGGTCAGCGCCGCGCGCTGCTCGTCTGGCAGCGTATCATCCTTCCCGATGGTTCATCGATCCGGATCGACAATCTGCCCGCCACCGATGCCGCCGGTTATGCCGGGCTTGAAGATAAGGTCGACTTTCATAGCTGGCAATTGCTCAAGGGTGTCGGGCTTTCGACCCTGCTTGGCTTCGGCACCGAATTGTCGATCGGCGACGATGAAAGTGATCTCGTCCGCGCCATTCGCCAGTCATCCCAGCAGTCCGCTGCCCAGGCCGGGCAGCAGATCGTCAGCAAGAACCTCAACCTCCAGCCAACCATCACCGTCCGCCCCGGATGGCCGCTGCGCGTCCTCGTTCACAAGGATCTGACGCTTCGGCCGTGGGGCGGGCGCTGACAAGGAGACACACCCATGCTCAAGCTCGACAAACTGCCCGACCGCACGCCGGTCAAGATTTCCATCACCGTGATGCCCGATCTGGCTCACACGCTCGCCGACTACGCTGCGATCTACGCCCGGATCTATGGCGAGAAGGCCGAAGTTCCCGATCTCATACCCGCCATGCTCGAAAGCTTCCTTGCCAGCGACCGGGCCTTTGCCAAGGCGCGCAAGGAACAGGCGGGGGAGGGCTAGGCCATGTCCGTCATCGGTATCTTCAAGCCCTCGAAGGAGGGGGGCTGGGAAGGCAATCTACGCACGCTTGGCATCAACGAGCGGCTGCGGCTCGTACCCAATGACGATCGCTCATCCGACGATGCGCCCGCCTTTCGCGTGATGCTCGGCCGGCAGCGGATCGGCGACGCCTGGGAAGCCTGCACCAAGGACGAGAGAGCGCGCGACTATCTGCGGCTGCGTCTTGATGATCCCGGCTTTGCGCGCCCGATGACCGCTGCGCTGTTTCCCGACGATGACGGCGCGTCGGCGCGGCTGATGTGGCGGCGCTGACGGGGCCGAGCGATGAGCCAGGCGAACGAGCATATCCTGACCGTTACCGAAGCCGCCCGGCTGCTTAAGGTTCATCCCAATACGGTTCGCAATCTCATCAAGGCGGGCACCATCCCGGCCGGGCGTGTCGGGCGCCAATGGCGCTTCGTGGAGGCCGAGCTTGTCGCCTGGATTCGCTCCGGCTATCCTGATGCCGCACAGACGCAGCCGGGTGCCTCACGAAAGGAGGCAATATGGCACTCTGGAAACGTGCATCGAAATACTATGTCGAGTTCACAGCACCGGACGGAACGAGAGTTAGACGCTCTACTGGAACGTCCGACAGGCGGAAGGCCGAGGAATATCACGACCGGTTGAAAGCCGAGCTGTGGGAAGCGAGCCGACTGAAGCAGAAGCCGAAGCGGACATGGGACGAAGCGGCTTTGCGGTGGCTGAAGGAGAAGGCGCACAAGAAGTCCCGCAGGGACGATGTGCAACGCATCCGCTGGTTCACCACCCATCTTCGCGGCAAACTGCTCGACGAGGTGAGCCGGGACATGATCGACCGGTTGCTGACGACCCGCTTGCCCAAGGCGACCGACGCCACGCGGAACCGATACATGGCGCTCATTCGCGCCATCTTCCGCAAGGCCCAGCGCGAATGGGAGTGGATCGATCACATACCGGCGTTCAAGGCCTATGGCGAGGGCAGCAAGGTCCGCGTGCGGCATCTGACGCACGAACAGGCCGAAGCCCTGCTGGAAGCCTTGCCCGATCACCAGCGTGAAGTGGTGCTGTTCGCCCTGACGACGGGGCTGCGGCAGGGCAACATTCTCGGTCTGACATGGGACAGGGTCGATATGGCCCGCCGCATGGCCACGATCGGGCATGGCGACACGAAGAACGGCAGCGCGCTCGGCGTTCCGCTCAACGAGGTCGCGCTGGCCGTGCTGCAACGCCAATGGGGCAAGCATCCGACCCATGTGTTCACCTATCGGGGCAGTCCGCTCCGTTCGGCGAACACGCGCAAATGGCGTGCGGCGTTGAAGGCTTGCGGGATCGAGGATTTCCGCTGGCACGATCTGCGGCACACATGGGCGAGCTGGCTGCGGCAGAATGATGTGCCCACCTGGGTGCTTCAGGAGCTGGGGGGCTGGAAGTCGGAATCGATGGTGCGGCGCTATGCGCACATGTCGGTGAAGCACTTGCAGCCCTATTCCGACTTGCTGATTAACGTGCCCCAACTGGAAAGCACGGTAATCCGCGAAACGGAACGGCACAAAACCACCCCCAGTGGCCCCTATGGGCACCTGCGTGTGGTCAAGTAAGTAACTGAAAATATTGGTGGACGCACTAGGGCTCGAACCTAGGACCCGCTGATTAAGAGTCAGCTGCTCTACCAACTGAGCTATGCGTCCACATCATTTTGGGAGCGCCTTGGTGAGCCACCCCGTCTTGAGGTCGGCCGGTTAGCATGATCCTCAACGCTTGCAAATATAAAATGATGCGTGTCGAAAAAAATCCCGCCGGCGGCTTTACGACCAATCGTCCGCTGAACGTCCTCGCCTGCTGGATCTGTCTATGCTCATGATGATGCCGACGCAGAGCATCACGGTCAGCATCGAGGATCCGCCATAGGACATGAAGGGCAGGGGAATCCCGACCACCGGCGCCAGCCCCATGACCATCATCAGGTTGATCGCGACATAGAAGAATATCGTGGTGGTCAAACCCGCCGCCGTCAGCCGGGCGAATTTATCCTGCGTACGCAGCGCCACGCCAAGACCCCAGCGGAACAGCAGCATGAACGCGCAGATCAGCAGGATACCGCCGACCAGCCCCCATTCTTCCGCCATGGTCGCGAACACGAAATCGGTGTGGCCTTCAGGCAGATAGTCGAGATGGCTCTGCGTCCCTTTCAGGAAGCCCTTGCCGAAAATGCCGCCCGATCCGATGGCGATCTTGGACTGGCTGATGTGATACCCCGCGCCCAGCGGATCGCTTTCCGGGTCAAGGAAGATCAGCACGCGTTTCTGCTGATAATCATGCAGGAAGCTGAAGGCGATCGGTACGGCCGCCGCCAGCGTCAGGCCCGATCCGATGAACAATCGCAGCGGCAACCCGGACAGGAACATGACGGTGACGCCGCCGGCCGCGATCATCGTCGCCGTGCCCAGGTCGGGCTGGATCAGGACTAGCGCCCATGGGACGCCGATCAGAACGAGCGCGGGCCAGATCGCGTTCCATCTGCGAATCTCCCCCACGGGTAGGAGAGAGTAGAAGCGCGCGACGGCAAGGACGATGATCGGCTTCATGAATTCAGACGGTTGAAGCTGCATGAAGCCAAGGTTGATCCATCGCTGGCTTCCTCCGGCCACGCCGCCGACCAGTTCCACCACCACCAGGGCGATCAGGACGGCGGCATAGGCCGGAAAGGCGAAACGGGCGAAGGTTTCCATCCTGACGCGGCTGAGCACCAGCGCCATCACCGAAAAGATGATGAAGCGTATGATCTGATTGAGCGCCCATGGCGCCATGCTGCCGCCGGCCGCGCTGTAGAGGACGACGGTGCCGAAGGCGGCGATCGCCAGCAGCAGCAGCAGCACGCGCCAGGAAAATTGGGTGACGGGTTGGGGAATGATGCTCATGGCGCGCCAGCCGGTGGGGAGCCTGGCGGCGGCGCTTCGCTGTCATCGTCGGCATCCGCAGCAGGCCCCGACGGCATGTTCGGGGTGCCGGCGGGTGTCGCGCTGTTCGCGGCCTCGCCCGCATTGGCGGCGGCGGGGGAGGGAACTTCGCCCCGCTCGATCGCCTTGGAAAGGCGGAAGGCGGCGGTCTGCCGCGCCAGGCGCTCGGCGGGCGGGCCGCCCCAGCCTTTCTCCAGCGTCTCCAGCTTTTCCATCGCTTTCTTCGGGTCGAACAGGAAGGACAGGGTATCGGCGCAGATCATGGGTGCGTCCTCCACCCGGCTGATGTGGCCACCATGCTCGATGATGCAGCCCACGGCATAGCGCGGATTGTCGAACGGCACAAAGCCCTGGAACAGAGCGTGATCGCGCAGCTTGAAAGGCAGGGAGGCATTGCCGCGTACGCCGCCCGCGCGTTCGGCCATGGTGATGCGGCGAACCTGCGCGGTGCCGGTCTTGCCCGCCAGCAGCACGCCAGGAATGTTCATGCGGGCTGCGCCGCCCGTGCCCCCTCCGTTCACCACCGCGCTCATCGCTTCGCGGATCACGGCCAGATGTTCCTCCGTGGCGCCAACCGATTCGGCTTCGGGACGGTCCGCGCCATGGAGAAAATTGGGCATGAGCTGCCTGCCGGTGGCCAGCCGCGCTGCCATCACCGACATTTGCAGCGGGTTGATGAGCATATAACCCTGACCAATCGTGGCGTTGACGGTATCGTATATCTGCCATTGCTGCCCATATTTCTTGAGCTTCCAGGCGGGGTCGGGCACGGTGCCATAACTCTGGCTGGCGAAGGGCAGGGGAAATTTCTGCCCCATTCCCACGCGACGCGCCATGCTGGCGATCGGATCCATGCCGATGCGCTGGGCCATCTGGTAGAAATAGATGTCGCAGCTCTGGGCGATGGCCGTCCGCATGTTGACCGCGCCATGGCCGCGCTTCTTGTGACAATGGAACAGCGTGTTGCCGACCCTGATCGCGCCCGGGCAGCCGATGGTTTCGGACGGATGGACGCCCGCTTCCAGCAGTGCGAGCGCCACCATGGGTTTGACCGTGGAGCCGGGCGGATACAATCCTTGCAGCGTCTTGTTGCGCAAGGGAACATGGTCGTCCTTCGACAGCATCTCCCATTCCAGGTGACTGATGCCGTCGGAAAAGCTGTTGGGATCGAAACTGGGCATGGACGCCATGGCCAGCACGTCGCCGTTGCGGCAATCCAGAATGACGATGGAGCCGCTTTGCGTGGCGAGGCGGCGGCCCGCATATTCCTGCAATCCGGCGTCGATGGTCAGGCGAATGGTGTTGCCCGGCGTGTCCGGCCGCGTGGTCAATTCCCGCACGATCCTGCCGCGTGCCGTGACTTCGACCCGCTTGGCGCCCGGCTTGCCCGTCAAATGTCCGTCGAACGACTTTTCCAGGCCGTCCTTGCCGATCTTGAATCCGGGCGTGATGAGCAGCGGGTTCTTGCGCTCCTCATATTCCTTGGCCGAAGCGGCGCCGACATAGCCCAGCAGATGCCCCACGGCCGCGCCTGCCGGATAATAGCGGGAGAACCCCTGGCTGGGGGCGGCGCCGGGCAGGTCGGGCAGGCGGACGCTGACGGCGGCATATTGATCGTAGGTCAGCTTGTCGGCAACCTGGACCGGGCGGAATCCGGGCGATTTGTCCAGTTCTTCCTTGATCCGATCGACTTCGTCCGGCTCCAGCGCCAGCAGTTGAGCGAGGCTGCGGACGGTCGCTTCGGCGTCCTTCACGCGCTCAGGGATCAGGTCGACGCGAAAATCGGTGCGGTTGTTGGCCAGCGGCCGGCCGTTGCGGTCGATGATCCATCCGCGGCGCGGCGGAATGAGCGTCAGGTTGACGCGGTTGCTTTCCGACAGAAGTTTATATTTCTCATTCTCCGCCACGCTGATCCACGCCATGCGGCCCGCCAGCAACAGGCCGAAGCCGCCCTGCAATCCGCCCACCACCATGGCCCGGCGCGTGAAGGTGAAGGACTGGGTGGCTTCCGTGACGATCTTGCGCCTGGATCGGGGAAATCTCATGCCATCACGCGCCAGCGGTCGATCCGGGCGCATTGCCGCACGATGAAGGGGAAAAGCAATATCGTCCAGAGCATCTGCGGCGCGACCAGTATCAGCTTAATTTCGCCTCCGCCGGTGATGCGCGCGAAAAACGCTCCCCCGGCAAGACAGAAGATAATCGCGACCGACGCGATAAGCCAGTCCTGCCGATAGCCGCGCCACACCATTCTGTGCTCGACGGCGTCGATGCCGATCAGCGTCAGCGTCCACAGGCACATGGCGGAGCCGATGGGCTGGCCGCTCATCATGTCGTCGAACAGGCCGAGCGGCAGACCGATCCAGGCGCGCAGCAATTCGGGGCGTAACAGCCGCCAGGCGAGCAGGATCAACAGGCCGAAGGGCGGCATGGACGGGGATTGGGCGATGACCGGCAAGGCCGTGACCATCGATCCCAGCAGGACGGTGACGACCGGCGTGCCGCCCAGGCGAAAACGGGAAGGATGACGACCCAGCCGGGTGGCGTGGTGAAGATGCCGGTCGATCATGGCGCCGCCGCATTTTCAGCGGCGGAGGTCTCCTGCTCCATCGGCGTGTTGGCGTCGGAACGCGTCACCACCTGCTCGAATGCGCGCTCCACCACGACGGCATCGACGCGCGAAGGGTTGGCGAGCGGCACGCCATAAGCGATTTCGCCCTGGACGCGGACCACCACGGCAACGGGCACATTGGGTTGATAAATGCCGCCGATGCCGGACGTGACCAGCAGGTCGCCCGGCTTGAACGGATTGCGTCCCGCCGACAGGGCGCGGATTTCCAATGTGCCGTCGCCAAGGCCGGTCGAGATCGCCGGGATATCGTCGTTGGCGCGGCGCACCGGCACGATATTGCTGCTGTCGGTCAGCAGCAGCACTTCGGCGGTGTTGGGCGTGGTCGTGTGAACCCGCCCGATCAGCCCTTCGGGCGCGCGCACCGGCATACCGGCCCTCACGCCCTGCCAGCTACCCGCGTTCAGCCGGGCGAAGCGCCGCGCGCTGCTGGAAGAGGAACTGATGAGCCGGGCGGCGAGCACTTCGCTTCCATCTTCATCCACCAGCTTCAACAGTTTCTTGAGCCGGGCATTTTCCCGCGCGACGGCCTTTGCCTCGATGATCTGGTTGCGGTCCGCTTCCACCTGCCGGCGCAGCGCGACATTCTGAGTACCCGCGCGCCAATAGGCGGCCAGCACTTCATCGATGGAGGCCGCTCCGCTGACCATATGCCGCAAACCTGTGGATAGGGGACGCGTCAATTCGGCTGTGCCGGTCCGGATGGCGGCAAAACCCGCGGGGTCGAATATGGCGACAACCACCAGCAGCAGGCCGACGACTGCGCCCGTCACCGCCACCACATAGCTGGCGAACAGGCCATATTGCGCCTTCCGGTTATGCCCGGGGCGTCGGCTGGGTGGCCGCGCCATCGCTCTTGTTCCCCCGCCTTTAGGTGGTTTGCAGCACGCCCCGGAAAATCGGGTCTTCCATCGCCCGCCCGGTGCCGATCGCGACGCAGGTCAACGGATCTTCCGCGATGGTGACGGGCAAGCCCGTTTCATCGCGCAGTTCGTCGTCCAGCCCCTTGAGCAGGGCGCCGCCGCCGGTCAGCACGATGCCCTGATCGACGATATCGGCCGCCAGTTCGGGCGCGGTGTTTTCCAGGGCGATCCGCACGCCTTCGACGATGGTGCTGATCGGCTCGGCCAGCGCGTCGGCGATCTGGCCCTGGTTGATGCTGATTTCCTTGGGCACGCCGTTCACCAGGTCGCGGCCCTTGATGTGGATCGTCTCGCCCACGCCATCTTCGGGGGGCTGGGCGACGCCGAACTGCTTCTTGATGCGCTCGGCGGTGGCTTCGCCGATCAGCAGGTTGTGGTGGCGGCGCACGAAGGAGACGATGGCTTCGTCCATCTTGTCCCCGCCCACGCGCACCGAAGTGGTGTAGGCAAGGCCGCGCAGCGACAGCACGGCAACCTCGGTCGTGCCGCCGCCGATATCGACGACCATCGAACCGATCGGCTCCGTCACCGGCATGTCCGCGCCGATTGCGGCGGCCATGGGTTCCTCGATCAGGAACACCTGGCTCGCGCCGGCATTGCTGGCCGCGTCGCGGATGGCGCGGCGCTCGACGCTGGTGGAACCGCTGGGCACGCAGATCACGATTTCGGGGAAGCGCCAGGGGCGCTGCTTGCCGCCGTGCACCTTCGTGATGAAGTGCTTTATCATCTGTTCCGCGACGTCGATGTCCGCGATGACGCCGTCGCGCAGCGGGCGGATGGCCTCAATCGAATCGGGCGTCTTGCCCATCATCAGCTTCGCGTCGTCGCCCACGGCCTTCACCCGCTTGACGCCGTTCAACGTCTCGACCGCGACCACGGACGGCTCGTTCAGCACGATCCCGCGCCCGCGCACGTAGACCACCGTATTGGCGGTGCCCAGATCGATAGCCATATCCTGCGAGGAAA
Source organism: Sphingobium wenxiniae (assembly GCF_007830065.1). Lineage (GTDB taxonomy): Bacteria > Pseudomonadota > Alphaproteobacteria > Sphingomonadales > Sphingomonadaceae > Sphingobium > Sphingobium wenxiniae. The sequence goes on from NZ_VLKK01000011.1 coordinate 21,407, forward strand.
ATTTGAAGAGACGCGAAAAGATCGACATGCCTTATCCTGTTCAGCCTGCCCGTAAAAAAAGCTGGAGCCGTGGGTCGCGGAAAGCGCTCGCTTGGGCTAGTCATTAGTTAATGTCAATACGCCGTCTGCCTGAACATCTAGTCAATCGTATCGCCGCGGGCGAAGTGGTCGAAAGGCCCGCCAGCGCGCTCAAGGAAATTGTCGAAAACGCACTGGACGCGGGCGCGCGGCGGATCGCGGTGCGCCTGTCGGGCGGCGGGCTGGACCGTGTGGAAGTCAGCGACGACGGCTGCGGCATGGATTCGGCGGAGATCGCCCTGGCGCTCGAACGCCATGCCACATCCAAGCTGCCCGACGACGCGATAGAGAATGTTTCCACCCTCGGTTTCCGCGGCGAAGCCTTGCCCTCCATCGCCAGCGTCGCGCGGCTCTCGATCGACAGCCGCCCGCGCGGCGGCGACGGCTGGAACCGCACCGTCGACAATGGCGCGGTGGTGAGCGAAGGGCCGGCCGCGCTCCCGCCCGGCACCCGCGTCGTGATGGAGCAGCTTTTCGCGCGCGTGCCCGCGCGCCGCAAATTCCTGCGCTCGTCCAAATCGGAATATGCCGCTTGCATGGACGCGGTTCGTCGCCTCGCCATGGCGCATCCATCCGTCGCCTTCAGCCTGGAACATGACGGCCGCCGCGTGCTGGGCGTGCAGGAAGGGGATTCGCGGGAGGATCGTGTCGCCGCGCTCACCGATCGGGCGCTGGTGGACAACCACGTCATCGTCTCGCTGGAGCGGGAAGGGGTGCGCCTGTCGGGCGTGGCGTCGATCCCGACCTATCATCGGGGCGTGGGTGATCATCAGTTTCTGTTCGTGAACGGCCGCCCGGTGCGCGACCGGCTGCTGGTGGGCGCGGTGCGCGCCGCCTATGCCGACATGCTGGCGCGCGACCGGCATCCCGTGGTCGCGCTCTTCATCGACATGCCGCCGCTGGAGGTCGACGTGAACGTGCATCCCGCCAAGACGGAGGTGCGCTTCCGCGATCCGGCGCTGGTCCGGGGCATGATTGTCTCCGGCCTGCGCCGCGCGCTGGATGCGGAAGGGTTCCGTGCGGTCCAACATGCCGACCCCGCCGCGCTCTCCGCCTGGAAGAGCGAGCCGATCTCCCCCACGCCGATCGGCGCGATGCCGATTTTCGAGGCCGCGAATGCCGGTGCGCCTCCGTCGCCCGCGCTCTTCGCGGATCGACGGACGAGCTTCTTCACGCCCCCGCCGCAGGCCCGCGCCGAACCCGCCGCCGCCCCCGCGCCGGAAGGGCAGAGCTTCCCGCTCGGCGTTGCGCGGGGGCAGGTCGCGCGCACCTATATTGTCGCGGAAGCCGAAGACGGCCTCGTCATTGTCGACCAGCACGCCGCGCATGAGCGGCTGACCCTCGAACGGATGCGCCGCGCCATGGAGGGACAGGGGGTCGCCTTGCAGGCGCTGCTCCTTCCCGAAGTCGTGGAACTGGACGAGCCTGCCTGCGACCGGCTGGAGACTCGCGTGGCGGAACTGCGCGAATTCGGCCTAGAACTGGAGCGCTTCGGCCCCTCGGCCATGTTGGTGCGCGCCGTTCCCGCCTTGCTGGGGCAGGCCGACGCGCAGGGGCTTGTCACCGATCTCGCCGACGATCTGGCGGCCTATGACAGCGCGCTTTCGCTCAGGGAGCGGCTCGATCTCGTCGCCGCGACCATGGCGTGCCACGGATCGGTCAGGGCGGGCCGGATATTGAGCGTCACCGAAATGAACGCCCTGCTGCGCGAGATGGAAGTCACGCCCCGCAGCGGCCAGTGCAATCACGGCCGCCCGACATGGGTGAAGCTGGGCCATGGCGACATCGAAAAGCTGTTCGGAAGGAAATGAGGGTGAAGCACGGACCTTTGCTGGCTTTCGCCATCGTCCTCCTGCCGTTTCCCACCATGGCGAAGGAGGGTGCGAAGCCGGTCTGCGAAGCCGTGCCACTCGCTGAACCCTGGACAAGCTGGACCCAAAGTGGCAGCGCCGTTGCCGGAGGCGACAGCCTCACCGCGCCGCGCCTGATCCTTGGCAAGCCCGTGACGGTCACGCTGCGCCCCGTGGCCTATGTTCAATATGCCGCCGCGCCGGGCAAGGATGCGGGCAAGGGGCAGGGCGGTCTCTTCACCCTGGCGCTCAAGTCGCCCGCGCGGGTCGGCATAGCCCTGTCCGACGCTGCATGGGTGGATATCGTCGATGGCGATATGGCGGTTGCGGCAGTGGATCACGGTCATGGCCCGGACTGTTCGGGCATCCGCAAGATCGTCTGGTTCGAACTGACGGAAGGGACGCACATCGTCCAGATCGCGGGCGCGCCGAGCCGTGAAATCCGTGTCATGGCGGCCGATGCCCGCGCCAATCAGCCGGTGCCGTAGCGCGGGTTCTAAGCCATGCCGACGCGCGTGCGCGTCATGGTGATGGGGATCATCGACAGCACCGCCTCGTCCCCCTGGTTGAACATCAGGATTCTGGATTTCACGATGCCCATTTCCGGCCGGCTTTTCGACGCGGACTTTTCGATGACCTCCGCCGTTCCGTGCAGCGTGTCGCCGGGATAGACAGGCCGAAGCCAGCGCAGTTCGTCAATGCCGATGCCGCCCAGGCTTGCTTCCTGCCAGCCGCTTTTCTGCACTTCGGTCAGGAACATCTTCATATAGAGCGCCAGCGTGTGCCAACCACTCGCGGCGACGCGGCCGAAATGAGTTGCCGCCGCCGCTTCGTCGGACAGGTGGAAGGGCTGGAAATCATATTGGCTGGCAAAGGCGATGACTTCATCCCGGTCCACGGTCAGCGGACCGAAGCGCAGCATGTCACCCAATTTCACATCTTCGAAATAGATCGCGCTCATCACCAGTTCCATTTTCTTCCGCAACTGATGTGAGGTAGTTGTAGTTTACGTTAACGTCAATGGAGGGCCGCGGGCGTCACGCGATCCACTCCCGCAGCGCCCGCCACGCCTGCGCCTTCTTCTCGCGCGGCATGGAGGCATAGGCGCCGCTGGAGGAAGGCAGGTCGATCAGCGCCAGCGCCGATTGGGGACCGATCTGCCGCCGTCCGTGCAGCGCCGCCGTCCTGCCGTTGAAAGCGATGGCCCGAAGCAGCGGAAGGCACGCCGTGAAAAGGGAGAGGTCGCGCAGTTCCGCGCCCCGGATCGCGCTGTCCAGACTGCCCTCCCGGTCCGCGCTTTCGATGACGTCCCACAGGCCGACGCCGCGCGCCCGCAGCCGCTTGAGCCGCGTCGCATAGGGCAGGGCGCGCAGGTCCTCACCCAGCACATCGCCCATCAGCGTCCAGAAGGCGTTGCCGCGATGGGCATAATATTCCCCTTGCCGGATCGACGCGTCGCCGGGCAGGCTACCCAGGATCAGCAGGCGCGTATTTTCATCCACGCTGGGCGGGAAGGCCGCCTTGCGCTGCGCCGGCATCTGTCCGGGGCGCAGCATATCGGATCAGACGTTGAACCGGAACAGCATGATATCGCCGTCCTGCGTCACATAGTCCTTGCCTTCGGAGCGCCATTTGCCCGCTTCCCTGGCTCCGGCCTCGCCGTTGAAATGGACATAGTCGGCATAGGCCATCGTCTCGGCCCGGATGAAGCCCTTCTCGAAATCGGTGTGGATCGCGCCCGCCGCCTGCGGAGCCTTCGACCCCTTCGTCACGGTCCAGGCGCGCGCTTCCTTCGGTCCCACGGTGAAGAAGGTGATGAGGCCCAGCAGCTCATATCCGGCCCGGATGATCCGCGCGAGGCCCGCTTCCGCAAGGCCCAGCGCTTCGAGATATTCGGCGCGCTCCTCCACCGGCATGGTGATGAGTTCCGCTTCGATCGCGGCGGACACGATCACCGCCTTGGCGCCTTCGGCCGCTGCCTTTTCGAACACGCGGGCGGAATGGGCGTTGCCTTCGGCCGCCGCTTCTTCCTCGACATTGCAGACATAGAGAACGGGCTTGGCGGTCAGCAATTGCGCCTGGCGGAAGATGCGCTCTTCCTCATCGTCGCCGGGTTGGGTCAGCCGCGCGGGCTTGCCGTCGCGCAGCAGGTCCAGCGCCTTGCCCAGCACGGACGCGGCGGCTTTCGCCTCCTTATCGCCCTGCGCCGCCTTTTTGGCGAAGGCTGGCACGCGTTTTTCCAGCGATTCAAGGTCCGCGAGCATCAATTCCGTCTCGACCGTCTCCGCGTCGGCGATGGGGTCGACCTTGCCCTCGACATGGGTGATGTCGTCATCCTCGAAGCAGCGCAGCACATGGACGATGGCGTCCACCTCGCGGATGTTGGCGAGGAACTGGTTGCCCAGCCCTTCGCCCTTGGACGCGCCGCGCACCAGCCCGGCGATGTCGACAAAGGCAAGCTGGGTTTCGATGATCTTCGCGCTGCCGCCGATCTTCGCGATGGTCTCGAGCCGTTCGTCGGGCACCGCGACCTGCCCGACATTCGGCTCGATGGTGCAGAAGGGATAGTTCGCCGCCTGCGCCGCCTGCGTCTCCGTCAGCGCATTGAACAGGGTGGATTTTCCCACATTGGGAAGCCCGACGATACCGCAACGAAAACCCATGGAACTGCCTTCATATCTCAGATGATTGGCCGCGCCGATAGCCTTTTCCCGCCTGCTTGACCAGCCTGCCCGGCCAGGGGTGGGACAAAAGGCGCAATTGCAATTTCGCGCGCGCACCCGACATGGGGCGCACGTTTGAGGAGGCTGCAATGAGTGAGGACGAAATGATGGCAAACGAGGCCGGCGCGCGCTGGCCGAAACGTCCCGCGCTTGAAACGGGTCCCTTCGGCCGCTGCCCGCGCTGCGGCGAAGGACATATCTTCACCGGCTTCCTCACGGTGCGCGACCATTGCGAAGTGTGCGGCCTCGATTATTCCTTCGCCGATCCGGCGGACGGCCCGGCGGTCTTCGTCCAGCTTTTCGCCTGCGTGCCGGGGGTGATCTTCATCGTGATGCTGGAAATCATGGCCCGGCCCGGCTTGTGGGTGCATCTGGCGGTCGGCGTGCCCGTGCTGATCCTGACGACCGTGCTGCCTTTGCGCCCGATCAAGGGATGGCTGGTCGCCGCCCAATATACCCACAAGGCGCAGGAAGCAGGCACGGCCGACCTGTGGGCCAGGCTGCATAACTCCGGCAAGGACGATCGCCCGGTCAGGTGATGACGCTGGGCCGCTCCATGCCGGTGAAGCCGGAAATGTCCGCAACCTCCTGCGCGGCCCTGACCAGCGGCTCCAGCGCATCCGCCGTCGCCATGCCCAGGTCGCCATCGCTCCCGACATAGCGCTCGATATAGACGCGCAGCGTCGCGCCTTCGGTTCCCGTGCCCGACAGGCGGAACACCATGCGCGATCCGTCCTCGAACAGGATGCGCACGCCCTGATTACGGCTGACGGAGCGGTCGGTCGGATCGGTATAGGCGAAGTCGTCGGCGCTCTTGATCTTGCCGCCGCTGTTCGCCGTTCCCGGCAACGCGGCCAGCTTGTCCCGCAACGCTGCCATCAGCGCATCGGCCTTGTCGTCGGCGATGCCTTCATAATCATGCCGCGCATAGTAGTTGCGGCCATAGGCCGCCCAATGCTCGGCCAGGATCTGCGCCACGCCCTGCCGCCGCACCGCCATTATGTTGAGCCATAGCAGCACTGCCCAGATGCCGTCCTTTTCACGCACATGGTCGGAACCGGTGCCCGCGCTTTCCTCGCCGCAGATGGTCGCCATCCCGGCGTCCAGCAGATTGCCGAAGAACTTCCATCCCGTCGGCGTCTCATAGAGCGGGATGCCCAGCCTTTGCGCCACCCGGTCCGCCGCGCCGCTGGTCGGCATGGACCGCGCGATGCCCTTAAGGCCCAGCGCATAGCCGGGCGCAAGATGCGCGTTAGCCGCCAGCACCGCCAGCGAATCCGAAGGCGTCACATAGCTGTGCCGCCCGATGATGAGGTTGCGGTCGCCGTCGCCGTCCGACGCCGCGCCGAAATCGGGCGCGTCCTCACCCATCATCCGGTCATAGAGTTCCCTGGCATGGACCAGATTGGGATCGGGATGATGATGCCCGAAGTCGGGCAGGGGGGTGGCGTTGCGCACTGTACCCGAAGGCGCACCCAGCCGCTTCTCCAAAATCTCGACCGCATAAGGTCCCGTCACGGCGCTCATGGCGTCGAAGGACAGGGTGAAGCCTTCCGCGATCATCGCCCGGATCGCGCCGAAGTCGAACAGGCTCTCCATCAGATCGGCATAGCCGGCCACCGGGTCGACGATCTCGACCGTCATCTCGCCCAGCCGGCTCATGCCGGGCGTGTCGATGTCCACATCCGCCGCTTCGAGAATCCGGTAGCTGTCGATGGAAAGCGTCCGCGCATGGATGGTATCCGTCACCTTTTCCGGCGCGGGGCCGCCGTTGGAGACGTTGTATTTGATTCCGAAATCCTCGTCCGGACCGCCCGGATTATGGCTGGCCGACAGCACCAGCCCGCCAAAGGCCCCCGACGACCGGATCAGATGCGACGCGGCGGGAGTCGACAATATGCCGCCTTTCCCGACCAGTACCCGCCCGAATCCGTTGGCCGCCGCCATCTTGAGTGCGATCTGGATCACGTCCCGGTTCAGGAACCGCCCGTCGCCGCCCAGCACCAGCGTCTTGCCCTCAAAACCCTCCAGACTGTCGAACACCGACTGGATGAAATTTTCCGCATAATGGGGCTGCTGAAAGACCCGGACTTTCTTGCGGAGGCCCGAAGTGCCCGGCTTCTGGTCGTTGAATGGGGTGGTGGACAGACATTTTATCACCCGGAACCTCTCAGCATGTTGGGAACATGCGTCTTATGACCCGGCGCATTGCCGTTGGGCAATGCAAAACGCCCCCGCTTTGGCGCTGCAAAGAGGCTGGCTGCCGCTCAATCCGCCAGGCGGAGCGCCACCTCGTTCATGAAGCGCGCGTCGTCGCCCTTCGCCAGCCACTCCGCCTCCGCGCCGATGGCGCCCAGCATGTCGGAGAGCGCGTCCATCTCGCTCTTGTGGTAATTGCCCAGCACATAGCCGTGCACCCGCTCCTTGTGCCCTGGATGCCCGATGCCGATCCGCACGCGGCGGAAATCCGCGCCGATATGCGCATCGGTCGAACGCAGCCCGTTATGCCCGGCATTGCCGCCGCCGCGCTTCACCTTCACCTTCATCGGCGCAAGGTCCAGTTCGTCATGGAACACGGTCACATCGGCCGGGGTCAGCTTGTAGAAGCGCATGGCTTCCCCGATGGAGCGCCCGCTTTCGTTCATGAAGGTCGCCGGTTTCAGCAGGATGATCTTCTCGGTTCCGATCCGCCCTTCCTGCACCCAGCCCTGGAACTGCTTCTTTGCAGGGGAAAAGCGATACAGGTCCGCGATCACGTCCGCCGCCATGAAGCCGACATTGTGCCGCTGCATCGCATATTGGGGACCGGGATTGCCGAGGCCCGCCCAGATCTGCATCGAACGTCTCCGAAAAAGCAAAACCCCGTTCGCCCTGAGCCTGTCGAAGGGCCGTTCTTCCTCTTTTCAGGAAAGAGCAGGGCTTCGACAAGCTCAGCCCGAACGGGGTGAGCCAACCGTAAGGACGGCGGAAAGGCTTATTCGCCTTCCTCGGTCGTCTGGGTTTCGTTGTCGCCTTCTGCGCTCTTGAGAGCGGACGGCGCAACGATGGTCGCGATGGTGAAGTCGCGGTCCTCGATGGCGGTCTTCGCGCCCCTGGGCAGCGTCACCGAGCTGATGTGGATCGAATCGCCGACTTCGAAACCCTTGAGGTCCACGACGACATCGTCGGGAATCTCGGCCGCGTCGACGACCAGCTCGATCTCGTGACGGACGACGTTCAGCACGCCGCCCTTCTTGAGGCCCGGCGAGGCGTCCTCATTCTCGAAGCGGACGGGCACGTTGACATGCACCTGCGCATGTTCGGAAACGCGCAGGAAGTCGGCGTGCAGCGGACGGTCGGTGACGGGGTGGAAAGCCACATCCTTGGGCAGGGTACGGACCGCCTTGCCGTTCACCTCGACCATGAGGACCGAATTGAAGAAGTGGCCGGTGCCGAGCAGCTTGTTGAGGAGCTTTTCCTCGACATGGATCGACTGGGGTTCTTCATTATTACCATAGATGACGGCGGGAACGCGGCCCTCGCGGCGGAGGGCGCGGGAGGCTCCCTTGCCTGCCCGATCGCGTGCCTCGGCCGACAGCGTAAGCTGCTCGCTCATTTGCATGTCTCCAAAAGCATAAATATTGCGGTTCGACCCGTGGCGCCTCCAGGGATGACCATCACGGGAACGCGGGCCTGTAGCAGAAAAGCGCCAGAAGGCAAGGCTGTCCCGCCCTTTATGGCGATTATGGGTGGTTTGTGGACGTTGCACCGTCTCTCTTCCGTCATGCCAGAGAATGCTGGCATCGCTCTTCTTAGGGTGCAACCAAGCCTAAGGGATACCCAGCTTTCGCTGGGATAACGGATGTTGAATGGCGGAAAATGGCCGAAAACACCCTTGTGCGAAACCGCGGGTTGCAAACTGCACAACCCCATTCCTATTGCATCCGCGTGACCGAAAAACCCTTCGCCTTGAGCAGGTCGATCAGATTGTCGCGCCCGGTCAGATGCCCCGCGCCCACCGCGATGAAGGGGCGGCCCGTCATGGGCTCGATGGCCTTCACCCAGTCCCGGTTCCGCGCGATCAGCACGGCTTCCTCGACAAGCGGATCGGGCTGCTCCCCTATCTCGTCTTCCTTCGCGATGGCGGCCATGTCGCCCTGCATCCAAGCGTTCAATATGCGGTCGTAGAGCGCGCGCATGTCCTTCGCCTCACGCACCGTCTGCGCCAGCAGGCGGCGCTGCGCCGCTTCGGGCAAGGTGTCGAAGGCCGCGAACTGCCGCTCCACGGTTTCGAGACCGCCAATCGGCTTCCCTTCCGCCTTGAAGGCCGCGATCAGCGCGGGTTCGACGCCATTGTCCTGACTGACGTGCGACGCCTGTTGCGTTGCCGCCGACAGCAGCATCGCCGCCGCCCAGCTTTCATAGCCCGCCAGCGCCTGCGTGCTGGTGCCGCCGCTCGCGACGATCTGCTCCAGCGCGCCTCGGTCGGCAGGCGCTATCCGTGCTTCCAGCGGGGGCAGGCCGGGACTGCGCCCCATCTTCTCGAACAGCGCCAGCGTTTTCTGCGAATCCTGGAGATCCGCCGCTTCCAGTACCAGCCGATCCGCCTGTCCGATGGCGTCCCTGAAAGCGCGCGTCTGCCATGCAACGCCTTTGGGCAGGACATGGATGGTTCCGAAAATCCATCCGTCCAACATTCCCCGCTGCACCCGCCAGATGGCAGGGCCATGCTCAGGCTCCGGCGCGGACGGCTCCGGGCCGCAAGCCGCGACGAGGGTGAGCGCAAAGAGCGCCAGGAGCCGGAAGAGCATCCGCATCACCAGCTTATTCCCCAACGCGCGTCGAAAGCAGGCCAAGCGCCTTCAATTGATCCTGCACGCTGTTCCTGCCCGCGAGATGTCCCGCGCCCACGGCGATGAAGACCGTTCCCGGCCGCTCCATCCGCGTCTTGATCCATTGCGCCCAACTGGCGTTGCGCTGGAACAACAGCACCTGCGCCAGTTCCGGCGTCGCTTCGAGCGATTCGTTCATCTCCTCGGCCAGTTTGTCCGGCTCGCCCGCCTGCCAGTGCCGGATCAGCGATGCGAACTGCGCTTCCATGTCGCCCAGGCCCTCGACCGTCGCGGTGAGGAAAGCCACTTGCTGCGCCATCGGCAGCACGGCGAAATAGCCGATCTGCTGCTCCGGTGTTTCGAGCGCGCCGATCGTCTTGCCCGAGACCTTGGCGGCGGCGGTCAGCGTCTTTTCCGCGCCCTGATCAGCCTTGTATCCCAGCTTTTCGAGCGGCGCGACCGACAGCGCCAGCCCGGCCATCCACGGGTTGAAGATCTCGAATGCCTGCCAGGGCAAGCCATTGGCTTCCATCGCCGCCTGATATTTCCCCCGCGCCGACGGCTCTAGCCGCTGGGACAGCATCGTCCCGTCCTGCGCTATGGCTTTCGTGCTCAGGATCGACGCCATTTCCCTGGGATCGTCCGGTTCGATGATCTCCAGCACCAGCTCGTCCGACTGATCGAAGGCGCGCCGGATGCCGCCCTTGAACCAGTCGATGCCCGGTTTCAGCACATGAACCGTGCCGAACAGATAGACGGTCGTGTCCGCATCCTTCACTTCCCAGAGAGCGGGGGCGGCGAGCGCACTGCGCGTCTCGGTCCGGGCGAAGGCCGGGTCATGTCCCGCGACCGTCCCGCCCAGCACCAGCAACGCGGCGGCCAGCAGGCGCGAAAAAGCCAATTTCATCTCAGCCGGATATCCCTTGGTCCATTTTTCCTTCCATGCGGGCGCGCGGGGCGCAGGGCAAGGGGATTAACCGTCCTCGCCCTGTCTTGCCCTTGACCGTTCGTCCCGGCTGCGCCAAGGCGCGCGGCAAAGAAACCATCATTTCCGAAGGACCGTCCGTGGCCGAAGGCAAAGCGCTATCCTTTCAGGATCTGATCCTGACCCTCCATGCTTATTGGGGGAAGCAGGGCTGCGTCATCCTGCAACCCTATGACATGGAAGTAGGCGCTGGCACGTTCCACCCCGCAACCACGCTCCGCAGTCTTGGTCCGGATAGCTGGAACGCCGCCTATGTCCAGCCCAGCCGCCGTCCGACCGACGGCCGCTATGGCGAAAACCCCAACCGCCTCCAGCATTATTACCAGTATCAGGTCATCATGAAGCCGTCCCCGGCGAACCTTCAGGACCTCTATCTGAGGAGCCTTGAGGAAATCGGCATCGATCCGCTGGTCCACGACATCCGTTTTGTCGAGGACGACTGGGAAAGCCCGACGCTGGGCGCATGGGGCCTTGGCTGGGAAGTCTGGTGCGACGGCATGGAAGTCACCCAGTTCACTTACTTCCAGCAGATGGGCGGCTTCGACTGCAAGCCGGTCGCGGGCGAACTGACCTACGGGCTTGAGCGCCTCGCCATGTATATCCAGGGCGTCGACAGCGTCTACGACCTGAAATTCAACGACGCGGGCGTCACCTATGGCGACGTGTTCCTTGCTAACGAACAGCAGATGTCGAAATGGAATTTCGAGATCGCCGACACCGAAAAGCTGTTCCGCTGGTTCCGCGACGCTGAAGCCGAATGCAAGGCGTGCATCGAAGCGGGCGTCCCGCTCGCCGCCTATGACCAGGCGATCAAGGCGAGCCATGTCTTCAATCTGCTGCAAGCGCGCGGCGTCATTTCCGTGCAGGAGCGCGCCAGCTATATCGGCCGCGTCCGCGACCTCGCCAAGGGAAGCTGCGAGGCATGGATGCAGGTGAACGGGTGGGCCGCGTGATGACCGATTTCCTCCTCGAATTGCGTTGCGAAGAAATCCCGGCGCGGATGCAGCTCAAGGCGTCCGAAGACCTCGCCCGCCTCTTTACCGAGGAACTGGGCAAGGCGGGTCTGAAACCGGCCGCCATCGACAGCTTCGTCACGCCCCGCCGTCTGGCCCTGATCGCCCGTGACCTGCCGCCCGAAACGCAGGCGGTGAGCGAGGAATTCAAAGGCCCCCGCACCACTGCCCCCACGCAGGCGCTGGAAGGGTTCCTTCGCAAGACCGGCCTGACACAGGATCGGCTTGAGGACCGCGACGGCGTCTGGTTCGCCGTCGTCAACAAGCCCGGCCGCGCCACGGCGGAGGTGCTGGCCCAAGCCGTCCCCGCCATCATCCGCGCTTTCCCCTGGCCCAAGTCGATGCGCTGGGGCACGGCGTCGCGGACAACGGAAAGCCTCCGCTGGGTCCGCCCCTTGCAAGGCATTGTCGCGATCCTCGGCGAAGACCTTGTGGACGTCGAGATCGAGGGCGTTCGCAGCGGCTACACCACGCTCGGCCACCGCTTCCACCATCCGGGTGAAATCACCATTGGCGGCGCGCAGGATTATGCCGAAAAGCTGCGGGCCTGCCATGTGATCGTGAGCCATCAGGAACGGCAGGCGATCATCGAGGCGAAGGCGAATGAAGCCGCCGCCGCCCATGGCTATACGGTGATCGAGGATAAGGGCCTTGTCGCCGAGAATGCGGGCCTGACCGAATGGCCGGTCCCGCTGCTGGGCGATTTCGACCCAGCCTTTCTTGAGGTGCCGCCTGAAGTCATTCAGCTAACCCTGCGTATCAACCAGAAATATTTCGTCCTGCGTGATGCGGATGGCCAGCTTGCCCCCGCCTTCATCTGCACCGCCAATATCGAGGCGAAGGACGGCGGCGCGGCGATCGTCGCGGGCAACCGCAAGGTTCTGGCCGCGCGCCTCTCCGACGCCCGCTTCTTCTGGGAGCAGGACCGCAAGACCAGTCTGGCGGACCATGCGAAGAAGCTGGAACGCATCACCTTCCATGAAAAGCTCGGCACCGTCGCCGATAAGGTGGAGCGCGTCGCCAAGCTAGCCCGCTGGCTGGTGGAAGAAGGGATCGTCCCCGCCACCATGGCGAAGGAAGAGTTGGCCGACCTCGCCGAACAGGCCGCCGGCCTGGCCAAAGCCGATCTCGTCACCGAAATGGTAGGCGAGTTCCCGGAATTGCAGGGCATCATGGGCGGCTATTATGCCCGCGCCGAAGGCTTGCCGGACGCAGTGGCGGACGCCATACGCGACCACTACAAGCCGGTCGGGCAGGGTGGCGACGTGCCCACCGCGCCGGTGACGGTGGCCGTCTCGCTGGCGGACAAGTTGGACACCTTGGCGGCATTCTTCGCGATAGACGAACGTCCAACCGGATCGCGCGATCCTTTCGCCTTGCGGCGGGCAACCCTCGGCATTCTTGAGATAGCGGTCAGTCATTCTCTTCGTTTGCCTATCGACAAGGCTTCGGGTTTTGCTCTGGCGGCACTGATCCGTTCTCTATCCGATGATGGAAAAACGGCCGTTCTTACCAAGCGGACGGGCCGGGCCGACCTTACCGATGAGGCATTCGTCCTGCAGGATGAGCGTATCGGTTTCCTCAAGCATGAGGATGTGCAACTGACCGATCCGGCCACCGGGGAAATCCGGGTCGCGTCCGATAGTGTCGTCTGGATGGAATCGCCCGTGCAGGTGCGCCGGCAGATAATCGACTTCTTCGCCGACCGCCTCAAGGTCCAGCAAAAGGAAGCAGGCGTTCGCCACGACCTCATCGACGCGGTTTTTGCGCTCGGCGGGGAGGACGATCTCGTCCGTCTGCTCGCCCGTGTGAAGGCGTTGCAATCCTTTGTCGCTACCGATGATGGCGCGAATCTCCTCGCAGGCTACAAGCGCGCCGCGAATATCCTCAAGAAGGAAGGCGTGGAGCGGGCGGAGCAAAAGCCGCTGTCCTACACGCCCGAAAAAGAGGCGGAAGCCGACCTCATCGCTGCGCTCGACGCGGCCGAACCGCGCGCGCGGCAGGCTGTGGAGGCGGAAGAGTTTGAAGGTGCGATGGCCGCGCTGGCGACTCTTCGCGCGCCCATTGACGCCTTCTTTGAAAGCGTCACGGTCAACGATGCCGATCCGGTCAAACGCACGGCGCGTCTCGCGCTTCTTGCGCGGGTGCGGGACGCCGTTCATGCCGTTGCCGACTTTTCAAAAATTACCGGGTAACGAAACAAAATGACGAATTTTGCGAGACGATTGCGGCATTAGGCAGAAAATATCGTAAAAGCAGGTGCATTTGTCGCCTGCATATTGTTTAGGGCTTGTTGCAACGCACAAAGATGCGGTCATCACTTTTGGGAGCCGCGCAATGTTGACGATGGAAGAGAACAGCATGAGCACCACGGCCACTCGTTATGTCTATCGTTTCGGCGGCGGCGTCGATGATGGCGGCAAGGGGAACAAGAATCTTCTCGGCGGCAAGGGCGCCAATCTGGACGGCATGGCCGCCATCGGCCTGCCCGTGCCTCCCGGCTTCACGATCACGACGGAGATGTGCACCCGCTATTATCAGGACGGCGGCGTCTATCCTGAAAGCCTCAAGGCGGAAGTCGCGAACGGCATCGTCCATATCGAATCGGTGACGGGCCGGAAATTCGGCGATGCGTCCGATCCGCTGCTGGTTTCCGTTCGTTCCGGCGCGCGCATTTCGATGCCCGGCATGATGGATACGGTGCTCAACCTCGGCCTCAACGACGAAACCGTCGTCGGTCTCGCCACGGCGTCGGGCGATGAGCGTTTCGCCTGGGACAGCTATCGCCGTTTCATCCAGATGTATTCGGATGTGGTGCTCGAACTCGACCATGGCGCGTTCGAGGAAGCCCTTGAAATCGCCAAGGAAGATCAGGGCTATACCCTCGACACGGAAATGACCGCCGACGATTGGAAAGCCCTCGTTTCCGAATATAAGGATCTTGTTTCAAAGCTTTGGGGAAAGCCTTTCCCGCAGAATGTAAACGACCAGCTCTGGGGCGCGATCTCTGCCGTGTTCGGCAGCTGGCAGGCCGACCGGGCCAAGGTCTATCGCCGCCTGAACTCGATCCCGCACGACTGGGGCACCGCCGTCAACGTGCAGGCGATGGTGTTCGGCAACATGGGTGAAACCTCCGCCACCGGTGTCGCCTTCACCCGCGATCCGGCAACGGGCGAGAACGCCTATTACGGCGAATATCTCATCAACGCACAGGGCGAGGATGTGGTCGCGGGCATCCGCACGCCGCAATATCTCACCAGACAGGCCCGCGAGCGGGCAGGGGCCAAGCCGCTTTCGATGGAAGAGGCGATGCCCGAAACCTATGCGGAACTGGCCCGCGTGTTCGAGATTCTGGAAACCCATTATCGCGACATGCAGGACATCGAATTCACGGTGCAGCAGGGCAAGCTCTGGATGCTCCAGACCCGCTCGGGCAAGCGCACCGCGAAGGCCGCGCTCAAGATCGCGGTCGACATGGCGCGCGAGGGCCTCATCACCGAGGAGGAAGCCGTCGCCCGCGTCGATCCCGCCGCGCTCGACCAACTACTCCACCCGACGCTGGACCCCAAAGCGCCCCGCGATGTGCTGACCAAGGGTCTGCCTGCCTCGCCGGGCGCGGCTTCGGGCGCCATCGTGTTCGATGCCGACACTGCCGAGCGCCGCAACGAACTGGGCGATTCGGTCATCCTCGTCCGCGTCGAAACCAGCCCGGAAGACATTCACGGCATGCATGCGGCCAAAGGTATCCTGACGGCGCGCGGCGGCATGACCAGCCACGCCGCCGTCGTGGCGCGCGGCATGGGCCGTCCCTGCGTTTCCGGCGCGGGCAGCCTGTCCATCGATAACGCGGCCAAGACGCTTCGAATCGATGGCCGCACGCTCAAGGAAGGCGATATCCTCACCATCGACGGGTCGACCGGCGAGGTGATGGCGGGCGAAGTTCCGACCGTGCAGCCCGAACTGGCGGGCGACTTCGGCGTCCTGATGGTCTGGGCGGACAAGGTCCGCCGCCTCAGGGTCCGCGCCAATGCGGAAACGCCGCTCGATTGCCAGACGGCGCGCGATTTCGGCGCGGAAGGCGTGGGCCTTTGCCGCACCGAACATATGTTTTTCGACGCGGCCCGCATCACCGCCGTTCGCGAGATGATCCTCGCCGATACGGAAAAGGGCCGCCGCGCCGCTCTCGAAAAGCTGCTGCCGGAACAGCGCGACGACTTCGCGCAGATATTCATGGTGATGGCGGGCCTGCCCGTCACCATCCGCCTGCTCGACCCGCCGCTGCACGAATTTCTGCCCCATGGCGAAGCGGAGTTCGAGGAAGTGGCCAAGGCGGCGGGCGTCGGCGTCGACGCGCTCAAGCGCCGGGCTTCCGAACTGCACGAGTTCAACCCGATGCTGGGCCATCGCGGCTGCCGCCTCGGCGTCACCTATCCAGAAATCTATGAGATGCAGGCCCGCGCCATCTTCGAAGCCGCTCTGCTCATCAAGCAGCGCAGCGGCGAAGCGCCTATCCCGGAAATCATGATTCCGCTGGTGGCGACCCGGAAGGAGCTGGAACTGATGAAGGCGATCGTCGATCGCGTTGCCGGCGAAGTCTTCGCGGAACAGGGCGCGACGGTAGAATATCTGGTCGGCACCATGATCGAACTGCCGCGCGCGGCGCTCAAGGCGGGCGAGATCGCCGAAGTCGGGGAATTCTTCTCCTTCGGCACCAACGACCTCACGCAAACGACGATCGGCATCAGTCGCGACGATGCGGGGCGTTTCCTGACCCAATATGTCGACAAGGGCATCTTCGCCCGCGATCCGTTCGTGAGCATCGATGTGGAGGGAGTCGGCGAACTGATCCAGTTGGCCGTCGAGCGTGGCCGCAAGAGTCGTCCCGGTATCAAATTGGGTATCTGTGGCGAACATGGCGGCGATCCCGCGTCGATCACCTTCTGCGAGACAGCCGGCCTCGACTATGTGTCCGCCTCACCCTATCGCGTGCCGATCGCCCGTCTGGCGGCGGCGCAGGCGGCGCTGGCCAACAAGGTGTAAGGAAATGGCAAAGGGCGGGATCGGACCCGCCCTTTCGCTTTCGGGGATGCCTATCGATGGCTATCGATCGGCCCGCAGCCGCTCGTAAAGGCGGCCATGCTCATCCACCTTGCCGTTGTCCAGCAGTCGCGCCTGTTCGCGCCATTCCTCTCGCTGGATAGAGCCGGGTTTGCGGCCCAGGCGCCCCTCCAATAGGGCCTCCTGTTCGCCGTTCAGCGCCGCGATCTGGCTGTAGCGATGATAGCCCGCTTCATTGAGCGCGATTTCGTCCTGATCGGATATGCCGCGGATGCGGGTGAGGTCATCCCGTCCATGGGCCGCCGCGCCGGCCACGGCAGCGGCCGTGCCGGGACCGATAGGGCCGGACTGCCGTTCCAGCTGCGCGATCCGTTCGTTGGCCGCCGCAATGCGCCGGTCATGTTCCTGAATCGTTTGTCGATGGGCGGCCTGCTCGTCGCGCCAGAGCCTTCTATATTTGGCGCGCCCGCTCAGGATGAGGCCCAGCACCAGCCCTATCAGCAACACAATCAACAGCAGCGCGATATCATTGGGCGTGAAAGACATGAGGCGATCCTTTCCTGCTGTTGGAACGAGTTGGAAGGCGGAAAGTTGCTGCCCGGCCTCTCCCGAACGGATTAGTGGAAAAAAAGAAAGAAAGGGGGTTGCCCAATCATCCACCCCCCTATATCTGCGCCTCCACAACGCGCCCGTAGCTCAGCTGGATAGAGCATCAGACTACGAATCTGAGGGTCGGACGTTCGAATCGTTCCGGGCGCGCCATTTCGGTTCAAAGGCACGAACGCCTAGCACCGCCGCCTCTACGCCAGAGGCGGCGGTTAGCGTTCGGAGCAGCTCGCTGCGCAGGCCGCGAATACGGACCTCTTTCCGGCTGACCACCTCGACCCGCTGGGCGACCGCCCGCACCTGATCGCGGGCGAAAGTGCCGTCGCCGTTCCGCAGCTTCTTTTTCAGGGCGGCTGCAAAGGCGCGCAGGCTCTCCGGCGTGATCGCCGGGCCGATCTTCACGATATGGGCAAGTGCGCGCTCAGAATCTCCCTTGGCCTGGTCGCGCGTCGCGGTCAGCTCGGCGATGCGATCCTTGAGCGACGGATCGCTTACGTCGATGACGCCATTCTCGATCGCGTCGTAAAGCCGCTTGAGCTTGGCTTCCGCCTCGGTCGCGCGTCGCTCAAGATCGGCGACATGCTCGCGGCGCTGATTCACCCACTCGTCGCGGCGTTCGAGGATCTGATTCATCAGAGCTTCGAGCCGCGCCGGGTCGAGTAGCCGCGCTTCGAGATGATCGACCACGGCCTCATTAAGCCGATCCATCCGCACGGTGATGCCGGGACAGCCGGTCGCGCCCTGTCGCGCCTTCGTCGAGCAAGTGTAATAGCGATATTCCCGCCCGACGCTGCTGGTGCCCGTGCGCAGCGTCATCGCGCCGCCGCAGCAGGCGCAAAAGCAGATGCCGGTGAGCAGCGTCGGGCCGCCCACCGCCATTGGCGGCATCATCTTCGGACTCCGCGCCTTGAGCGACCGCTGGACCGCCTCGAACTCCGTTTCCGAGACGATGGCGGGCACTTCCATGATGGCGTGCTCGCTCTCCGGCTTCGGCGTCCTGGTCTTGTGATCGCGCGTGTTGAAACGGTGCTGGCCGATATAGGTCGTGCGGGTCAACACCTGATGCACCGCGCCCAAGCCCCAGCGCCCGCCGTCGCGGGTGCGGATGTTGTTCTCGTTCAGCCAAGTGGCGATCGACTTGAGGCCCATCGGTCCTCTGTTATCGACGCCATTCAGCGCCATGCGGTAGATGCGCCGCACCGTCTCCGCCTGGTTCGGGTCGATCTCCAGCTTCTTCTTGATCTTTGCGCCGCGCTCGCCCGCCGCGACCACGCGATAGCCGATCGGCGCACGAGCGCCGTTCCAGAAGCCTTGCCGCGCATTCTCCTTCATCGCGCGAAGCGTGTGCTTGCCGTTCTCTTTCGACTGATACTCGTCGAACAGCGTCATGATCTGGCGCATCATCACGCTCATCGGATCGTCGCCCAAGTCTTGCGTGATCGAGACGAGCTTCACCCCGTTCTTCGCCAGCTTGCGGACGTAGAACTCGAACTGGAACTGGTCGCGGAAGAACCGCGAGAAGCTGTGGACGACAATGACGGTGAACGTCGGCGGCTTTGTCATCGCCGCGTCGATCATGGCCTGAAAGGCAGGCCGGCGATCGTCGGTCGCGGTGTTGCCCGGCTCGACGAACTGGGCCGCGACTTCCCAGCCGCGTGACAGACAATACCCTTCGATCTGGCGGCGCTGGTCGGGAATCGAAAGATCGCTCTCGGCCTGCCGGCCGGTCGAGACGCGCAGGTAGAGCGCCGCGCGGGCGGTCGCCACGACCGGCGCCTCATCCTCGTCTCGTCGCAGGGCGGCGCTGGTCATAACGCTTCACTCCTCACTTCACGGCAGCGGTCCGAACAGCTTGTCCAGCTCTTGCCGCATGTGGCCTTCGATCGCGCGCAACTCGGCGTCGCCGATCGGAACTTGCTCCGGCCAGTCGTCAGTGACGACGAGCGGCCCGTCATCGTCGCGCGACCGGCGCGACGCCCGGCGCGGCGCGACGGGATTGGTATAGTCGTGCAGGTCGTCCGGGCACTCGGCCCAGCGACGGGGCGTGCGGCGACGGACTTTGCGAGGAAGAGCCATCTCGACACGCTGCCGCGTGTCCGCACTTCGCACAAAGGCTTCATCGCGGCGTAGCGCAGATAGGGTCGTGCGGCGGCGGGCGTCATGCTTCGCCCCACGGATCGACGACCGTTATCCCGCACTCGGCGAAGTCGCGCACATTGCGAGTCGCCAGTCGCGCGCCGCGCGAGCGCACGATGGCGGCAATCTGCGCGTCGATCTGGCTGATCGGCTTGCCGCCCTGTTTCCGCCCGGCGGCAATCTCTGGATAGGCGCTGGCCGCGTCGGTATCGAACGGCAGCACGCGGCCGGCAAGATCGACATCGAACATGGGGCGTGCGGCGGCCAGCAGGTCATCGCGGCGGCGTCCCTCGGGAAGCAGCGCCAGTCCGTAGAAGATTTCCGCCTGCGTCAGCGTCGTCGTGAATACGCCCGCCATCGGCTGCTCGGCAATCCACGCCATGACCCTCGGGTCAGGCTCGCGCCGCATCAGCTCGGAAATGACGTTCGTGTCGAGAACAATCATTCGCCGAAGTCCACCGCCCGGATCGGCTCGCGGTACAGCTCAGGCAGATCGACACCGCCCAGCGCGCCGAACCTCTCATGGATGGCCTGTCCCAAATTGCGAGGCCGGGGGATTTCGGTCGAGAGCGCTGAACGCAGGATGTCGCGGGCCTCGTCTTCCATCGACCGACCGTGCATCGCAGCGCGCAGGCGCAGACGATTTTTGATCGCATCGTCGATGTTTCGGATCGTCATGACTGCCATATGCAACTCCATAAGTCATTGACTGCATGTTAGTCGATGAAGCGGAAAAGTGCAAGGTCAGGGGTGGCGCCTCCCTGCGGGACCGCCGCTCTATCTCCGCTGCGCTCCGACCGAGCCCCTGACGGGTCTCGTCCCTGCCAGGTGACGATCAGCATGGCGGAGTAGCGCTGGCGCGCCGTTCGGCCAATCCGCCGCGCGGATTGTAGTCTTTCCGGTCTTGCGGAGATCGGCCAGGGCTGCGCCGGCCCGATCGCATTGGTCGTTTCTCTCCCCGTCGATGGGGTGGGCGACGCTTCCCTCTAGGCCCGCCGCGCCGGGCCGCAACGCGCGTGCCGCGCTTACCTTCTCTACGTTCCGGCCCTTCGGGTGCTGCCCGGCTCCGCCGGCGGGCCTGCCGGTCGCTTCTTCGCCGCCCACCCCATTCCGGGGTGAGTGCGGTTTTTAGGAGAAGTGTGATGAACGCTGTTACCGAAACCGTAGCCGCCGAGCCTGTGTCGGGCGTCGAAATCTTCGTGCCGCTCGCCAAGCTCAAAAAGTCCCCGCGCAATGCCCGCAAGGTGCCGCATGGGGAAGCGGCTATCGAGGCGCTGGCCGCTTCGATTCAGCACAAGGGACTGATCCAGAACCTTGTCGTGGAGCCGGAAACCAAGGAGGACGGGACGCCGACCGGCAACTATCTCGTCACCGCTGGCGAAGGCCGCAGGCTAGCGATGCTGTTGCGCGCCAAGCGCAAGCAGATCAAGAAGTCCGAGCCGGTGCGCTGTTGGCTCGATACCGCCAACGACCCGTCCGAAATCAGCCTGGACGAGAACGTGACCCGGACTCCGATGCACCCCGCCGACCAGTTCGAGCGGTTCCGCGAGCTTGCGGACGGCAAGGGCTATGGCGCGGAGGAAATCGGCGCGCGGTTCGGCGTGTCGGCTGGCGTGGTGAAGCAGCGGCTTCGCTTGGGCGCGGTCAGCCCGAAGCTGTTGCAGGTCTATCGGGAGGGCGGCCTTACGCTGGACCAGCTTATGGCCTTCGCCATCACCGAGGACCACGACCGGCAGGAGCAGGTGTTCGCCAACCTGCATCACAATCGCGAGCCGTGGATCATCCGGCGTGACATGACCGCTGCCAACGTCCCGGCGACCGACCGGCGCGCGGTGTTCGTCGGGACCGACGCCTATGTCGAGGCGGGCGGCAACATCATCCGCGACCTGTTCAGCGAGGACCGTGGCGGGTTCTTCGAGGATGTGGGCTTGCTCGACATGCTCGCCGCCGAGAAGCTGCGGGAGGTTGCGGAGCAGGTTCAGGCCGAGGGCTGGAAATGGACCGAAGCGCATATCGACTATCCCCACGCCCACGGGATGCGGCGCTTCTATCCGCAGCCCATCGCCCTGTCCGACGAGGACGAGGCGCGGTTGGAGGAACTGTCCGCCGAGCATGACGAGCTTGCCGAAGGCTATTCGTCCTATGACGAAATGCCGGAGGATGTGGCGGCGAAGCTGGAGGCGGTGTCCGACGAGATCGACGCCATTTCTGCCAAGCGTTCGGCCTTCGCGCCCACCGTTATCGCCAACGGGGGTGCGTTCGTGATCCTCAATCACGACGGCACCGTGCGGATCGAGCGCGGTTTCGTGCGAGCCGAGGACGAGGCGCTGGCGGACCCGCAGACGGAGCCGGAGGCTGATGGCGATCCGACCGAGCCGCCGAGCGGCGAGGACGAGCAGCGGGAGGACGGCGAGGACGAGCAGGAAATCGACGAGGAGGACGAGGAACCGGGCAAGCCCATTTCCGACAGCCTCTCCCGCGACCTGTCCGCCTACCGGACGCTGGCGCTTCGCGTCGCGCTTGCCGAGCAGCCCGCAACGGCCTTGATTGCGCTGACCCACACGCTCACCGCACAACTGTTCTACAGCTATGCGGAGGCCGGTTGCATCGAGGTTCGTCCGACCGTGATCCCCTTGGAGAGCCACGCGGACGGGATCGAGGATACGCCCTTGGCGGCGCGGGCGAGCGAGCAGCACGAGGCATGGGCCGAGCGGATGCCGCGTGACGTGGCGGACCTGTGGGGCTTCATCGTCGCGCTGGACGATGAGAAGCGGACGGCGTTGCTGGCGCATTGCGCGGCTCGCACCGTCAACGCCCTGCGATTGCCGTGGGACCGCAAGCCCCGGTCGTTGCAGACCGCCGATCGGCTGGCGGGCGCCTTGGCGCTAGACGTGGCGAAGGACTGGACGCCCACGGTGGACAGCTACCTTGGCCGCGTCACCAAGGCGCATATCGTGGAGGCCGTGAGCGAAGGCGTCTCCGAGGATGCCGCCCGCCGCATCGCCGACATGAAGAAGCCGGACATGGCGCAGGCCGCCGAGCAGCTTCTGGCGGGAACGGGATGGCTCCCCCCCGCGCTGCGGACCCCGCAGCCGGAGGCCGAGCAGTCCGCGCCGGTTGAGGAAGCGGAGGCGGAGAACGTGGCGGAGGTGGACGAGGAAGCGCCTTACGCCGTCGCCGCCGAGTAGCAACCTGGGCCGGGGCCGCGTGAGCGGTCCCGGCCTTCCTTTCTGCCGAGTGTCAAAAATCGCGGCCGCGCCCGATGAGGCGCGGCCGCATTTGCAACTCCGATCGACGTAGAGCGGGATCTTGGCCGGGCCGCACGACGCCCCGCTCGGTGGAGCGCGGCGTCGTCGCCGGAGTGATCTGATAGGCGACTGCTGCGCGTCGGCCCCGACTAGCCGACACCGCAAGCCAGAAGGTTGGGCGCTTGCCGGGCTAACCCCTGTTGGCGGCTCTTTCATGCGCAAGGCAGGCCGAGCGCCGGAAAATGCGATGATGCGTGAGTCGGCTGGTCGCCCGCTCTTCGGGTTGCCTCCGCGCTAAGGGCGAGCATCTTGAACGCACCACCCGTTCCGCCGCTTGGTTTGGACGAGTGCGGATTGAACGCCGTGCCCGTCTCGCCCGACCGGCACCGCAGCCCGCGGCCTCTCAAATGGCTGACTGTCCGAGGACGGCTTCGCCTTTCTCGCCCTCTGCGCAACGGCGCGGGGCGACTTTTTTCCGCCGCCTTCGGCTTTGCACCGCGAAGCAAAAAAGTCGCCCCGCGCCGTCCTCCGCTGACGCTGCGGTCCTGTCGGATGCGCGGTCGATCACCCCGGACTGCCGAACGCCATCGAGGCCGCGATGGGCGCGGCTCCGAAGCAAGACAGGAGTTTCACATGGCGATCATCGGCACCTTCACCAAGAGCGGCGACGGCTTTAACGGCACGATCAAGACGCTCACCCTCAGCGCCAAGGTCAGCTTCAAGCCGATCGAGCTGGAGGGCGACAAGGCTCCCAACTTCCGCGTCACCGCCGGCACCGTCGAATTCGGCGCCGCCTGGAAGAAAACGAGCCGCGAGAACCGGGACTACCTCTCGGTCAAGCTCGACGATCCGACCTTCCCGGCACCGATCTACGCGAGCCTGGTCGAAACCGAAACCGCCGGCGAATACGCGCTGATCTGGTCCCGCTGACCGGCGACGACGCCCCGCTCCATCGAGCGGGGCGTTTCGCGTCTATCCCGACGATCCGGGCTTAGATTAACGCACTGCGCGTCCCAACAAATTGCGCAGCCTCATTTGCCTCGCTGTTCTAGCCCGGTCTATTCAGTGCGCCCCGACGGCGCGTAACACCAGTGGAGGAAGGTTCCACCCAGATAATTGTCGATAGATCTGGTAGCTGACGAGCGGCTTTGCCGGGTAACCGGCCGGGCCGAAGCCTCGTGACAAAGGCCGCCTTGGGCGGTTGAGCGATCCGGTGGGCCGTAACGAGTGTGAAGCCTGAGCAGGCCTCGAAAGTGATGATGCGGATGCCGACCCGCCTGAATAACGGGGAAGGCAGCATGAGTGGGGAAGCAATCGACACGCGCACCCGCTCGATCCGCCGGGGTAATGGGCACGGCACGCCGGAAGGGTGATGCGGGTAATCGGGGGAGACCCGTTGCGGGCGAGGGTAGCGGCCTCGACATCGTGCTCGGCACGATGGTCCGGAGCGGGAGTCGGACAGGGTCGTAGTACTGTCGATGCCGGGTAATGCCGGTGGAGGGAAGGGCCCTGACTTCTGGTGTGCTTTTGACGATGATGAGGTGATGGTGATTGGCGATGAGCCTGCAAACGCCTGATAAGATCCGGACTCTTCAGAGGAAGCTGTATCGTAAAGCGAAGGCGGAGCCTGCCTTCCGCTTCTATCTGCTCTACGACAAGATCTGCCGCGAGGACATTCTCTACCACGCCTATCGGTTGGCCCGCGCGAATGCGGGGTCACCGGGTGTGGACGGTGTGACCTTCGCGCGGATCGAGGCGGCGGGTGTGGTGGAGTGGCTAGCGGGACTGCGTGAGGAACTCGTCTCGAAGACGTATCGGCCACAACCTGTACGTCGGGTCATGCTGCCAAAGCCTGGGGGCGGGGAAAGGCCGCTCGGTATTCCGACGATTCGGGACCGAGTTGTCCAAACCGCCGCCAAGTTGGTGCTTGAGCCGATCTTCGAGGCGGATTTCGAGGATAGCGCCTATGGCTATCGCCCCAACCGGGGCGGTGGTCGGGCGGTCAAGGAGGTGCACCGGCTCATCTGCCGGGGCTACACCGACGTGGTAGACGCCGATTTGTCGGGCTATTTCGACAGCATCCCGCATTCGGACCTCCTGAGGTCTGTGGCCCGCAGGGTCGTCGACCGGCATGTGCTGCATCTGATCAAGATGTGGCTCAAGGCGCCGGTCGAAGAGCGGGATGGCAACGGGAAGCGGCGCATGCATGGTGGTCGCAAGGCAACGCAGGGCACGCCGCAAGGCGGCGTTGCAAGCCCGTTGCTCTCGGTCATCTACATGAACCGGTTCCTGAAGCATTGGCGGCTCACCAGACGCGGCGAGGCGTTCCGTGCCCATGTCATCTCCTATGCCGACGACTTCGTCATCCTCAGCCGCGGCTACGCGGAAGAGGCTCTGGCGTGGACGCGGACGGTGATGACGAAGCTCGGGCTGACGCTCAACGAGGCGAAGACCTCGGTGAGGAATGCCCGTCAGGAGCACTTCGACTTCCTTGGATATACCTTTGGCCCCGAGCATTTTCGCAAGGACGGTCACTGGTATCTGGGCGCAAGCCCATCCCGAAAGAGTGTCCAACGGCTCAAGAACAAAGTGAGCGATCTGCTCGTGCCCGGTGAGATGGGGACATGGCCTGATGTGAGAGACCGGCTCAACCGCTTGTTGCGCGGCTGGTCGGCCTACTTCGGCTATGGCACCCGTCTACAGGCGTATCGGGCGGTCGATAACCACGTCTACGACTGCGTTCGGCACTTCCTTGCGCGCCGGCACAATGAGCCCGGGCGCGGCACGCGCCGCTTCTCTCGGGACTATGTCTACGGAGAGGGTGGCGTCATGCACCTGAGACGCTTGCACATTGGGCCACCATCGAAAGCTGTGCGGTGAAGCCAGTCGGAAAGCCGGATGCCGGAAATCGGCACGTCCGGTTTGATGAGCGGGGACGGGAAACGGGGCTCACGCCACCGCGCCCGTCCTCGACTCTACTGACGAGGCTGCTCCGGGTTGATCCGGTCGCTCTCTTTCGGTGCCCAGGTAATCAGGGCGAGCGCCTCCGGCGGCGTTTTTCACCGCGACAGGATCGATGGGCTTTTCAAGGTTGATGGACGGGGCTTTGGCGTTCGGCGGCACGGCCGCGCTGGCTATGTTGGTGCTGGCCGGAGGCCGGTGGCGAGGGCTCTGAATATGTTGGCATCAGGGCAGGCTGACGCGAACGCGACACGGATGCGCGAGGCGCTCTCGATGACGCGGGCGGCGACTTTGAGCAGCCGTAGGCGCAGCGTCACGAACTCGGCCGTGGCTAGCGCGAGGGTTCTGGGGATCGCCTGCTGGACGCGCCACATCAGCCAGTAGGCGGCGGTGTGCAGAATGAGGCGCATCTGGTTGGCGTTGGCCGAGCGGCACGAGGTTCGGTCGCTGGCGAGCTGGGACTTGTGGCGCTTGATCAGGTTCTCGGCCTGACCACGCGCGCAGTAGAGCGTGTCGTAGATGTGCTCGGCCGATCCTGTTGCCAACGAGGTGACGACATAGCGGATGTCCATGCCCAGCGTGCTGGCCTCGATCCGGGCGACGACGCGGCGCTGGCGGTTCCAGCTCTTCGCGCCGTAGCGGGCCTCGGCATAGCTGCGCAGCACCGGCGCCTGGCGTTCGGCCCGCCTCACCGCGCAGGCATCGGCGGCGGCAACGATGGCCGGTTCGGCGCGCAGCGCGGCGTTGGTCGGCAAGCCGAACACGAAGTCGATCCCGGCCGCCTCGCAGAACGCCATGACCTCGGGACGGCCATAGTGCCCGTCGCCCCGGATGGTGATGCCGGTGTCGGGCCAGTACCGGCGGATGTGGCGCACCAGGCGCCGGATATGGCCCGCCGCTTCGGTGCCCGACGGCGTCTTGCCGGTGCGCAGCAGCATCGCCACCGGGCGGCCGGTGGCGGTGTCGTAGACGTGGATTGGCAGGAAGCAGCGCTCACCGTGATGTCCGTTCCAGAACGAGAGTTGCTGATAGCCGTGAACGACATCGCAGGTATCATCGATGTCCAGCGTCACCGCCGTCGGTGGGGCCGGATAGCTGGCGCAGTAGACACCGATCATCTGTGCCATCCTCCGGGCCAGTTCGCGCGTGGTCGGGGCGTTCTCCCACCGGCTCATCGTCGGTTGGCTGGCCAGCCCCGCGCCCGATTCCGGCAGCTTGCCGAGCGCCAGGCGGAAGCCTGGATCGTCGCGCAGAGCATCGAGATCATCGGCATCCTCGTAGCCACAGGCGATCGCGAACACCCGGGCCCGCAGGATGTCATCGAGGCGATGGACCACTCGGCCGGGGTCACGCGGATCGGCGATGCAGCCCGCAAGCCGACGGCAAATCCCCATCGCACGCTCGGCCTGCGCCAGCAGCAACACGCCGCCGTCCGAGGTCAGTCGGCCACCGTCGAACGCGGCTGTGACCTTCTTGCCGATCACAGCTGGGAATCCGAAAGGGCTTGCGATATCGTCGTTCATGGCGGGTGTGGCCTGTGGCATTTTTTGCCCTGCAACAGGGCCGGCGTAGACACCCAGTTTCTAATGCAGATCAGGGACTTACACCACTCCCGCCAACCCGCTCACCCGCCTCAGTGAATAAAAGCGGCTAGGCATTCGCGCCCGGCCTGCCGGATAATCCTGATGGACGAAAGCTAGATACTTTCGATCTTCCTCCCGCCGTTTCTTTGCCTCAAAGACAGCTTCGATATGCCCGCTGGTCATAACGTAGTGCCACATGACTTCATTTTGGCTGAGGCCGAAACGCCGTGCGATCTCGGCGTCCTCATCTCCCGCCCAATGCCTCAGGGTGATTTCGCGCCGAAGTCGCGGCACGCCTGCCAAGGCGTAGTTATACCAATCGAAGTCGGTCTGGGGCCACTCACGCCCCCACGAGCGCCAATTGGTGATACGCCAAGTCAGCCAGAGCGGCAAAAGCCTCCGCGCCGAGCGATGTATTAGCCTGCCAAGCACAGGGCTACTCTCATGTTCAGGTCCACCGCGAAGGCCGTTGCTGCTTTCACAAATGCGCAACGCCAGACGCAAGTCGGCGGACGCCGGAATCCTCCGCACGCATACCTGCGGCTGATGACCTCGATCATCTCGGTCTCAATCAGCTCTGGAGGATCAAAACCGCGTTCGACGGCAAACCGAAATCCTTTGGACAGGTCATGTCGCACTAATTGACGGGTCTCGTCGTCAGTCATTCCGGTGTGCCGGAGGTAGGCTTTCAACGACAACTCGATGCTGATGGCCAGGAAGTAGAGGCTTTGATCGTGGCCTAACGTGGCACTGACCGGCAGACGATAAAATTCTCGCGCATTTTGGCACAGAAAAAGCGCATCAAGTCGGTTCGTGGAAGGCATTTTGCAAGTATTGGAGCATGTCTGGCGCGATATACGAAGTTTATATCGGGAATATATTCGGAATATTTTCTGCGCC
Organism: Sphingobium wenxiniae; assembly: GCF_007830065.1. Taxonomy (GTDB): domain Bacteria; phylum Pseudomonadota; class Alphaproteobacteria; order Sphingomonadales; family Sphingomonadaceae; genus Sphingobium; species Sphingobium wenxiniae. The sequence continues at coordinate 49,359 of NZ_VLKK01000011.1, forward strand.
CCTTTCCAGCGCTTCCGCACCTTAACCATTTCGCGGTTCAAGTTCTCCTCGCGGCTGGCTGTCGTGCTCGGCAGTGATTTTTTGCTGAGGTGCTTGGGGCGCTGCCCCCAGCGCCCTTCGGAGCGGCTTCCGCCCAGCTTCCTCCACGCTCCGCGTTCCGTGCAGCCGGTTCCCCGCGAAGCCGCCCGCTCCGGTTGCACCCCCGGTCTCGCCGACGGGCAGGGTTTCAGCGCGGCGCTCCGCTGCGCGGAAACCCAAGCCCAAGGAGTTCAGCCATGTATCATCAACTTGCCACCCGGTTCGGCCGGAACGCCCATCAAATCAGCGGTCGGGAGCCGCTCGACAACGAGGCACTCTATCGCCACGTCCCGTCCATCTTCGCCCGCGAGGCGCACGACAGCCGTTCGGAACGGTATGTCTATGTCCCGACCATCGACATCGTGGAGGGATTGCGCCGGGAAGGATGGTTCCCATTCTTCGCCGTCCAGTCGGTTCCGCGCGACGGCTCGCGCCACGGCCACGCGAAACACATGTTGCGCCTTCGTCGTGACGAGGGAATCGGTAAGCCCGAGGCCGCCGAGGTCATCATCGTGAACAGCCATGACGGGACCAGCGCCTATCAGATGTTCGCCGGGATGCTCCGGTTCGTCTGCACCAACAGCATGATCGCAGGCGAGCGGTTCGAGGAAGTCCGTGTGCCGCACAAGGGGAATATCGAGCACGACATTATCGAGGGTGTTTACACCGTCGCCGAGGACTTTCCCCGGCTGATCGACGCCAGCGAGTCGATGAAGGAGGTTCGGCTTTCCGACGACGAGCGCCGCTTGCTAGCCGAGGTCAGCTTGGTTGCCCGCTACGGCGACGACGAAAGCCCGCTGCGCCCCGAGCAAATCATCGAGCCGCGCCGCCGCGAAGATAGGGGCGATAGCCTCTGGACCACGTTCAACGTCATTCAGGAGAATGTCATTCGGGGTGGGTTGCAGGGCCGCAAGCGCAACGCCGAGGGCCGCATCCGTCGCAGTCAGACCCGCGCCATCAACGGCATCGACCAGAATGTGACGCTTAATCGCGCGCTGTGGACGCTGGCCGAGGGGATGCAGCGACTGAAAGCAGCCTGACCGTCCGAAGCCGTAGGGCCGGTTTTCCGGCTCTACGGTTCTGCGCATTCACGCGAGCCACCCGCTTGCATCGTCGGCGGCCGCGCGTCCCGATGGTTCGCGCGGCCGCAACGGCGCGCTCGCCGGGCTGGCGCCCGGCTCGCGAGAAAGGGAGTTGGTTAGTCAGTCTCGGCCTGATCGGCTTCAGCAAGAAGATCAACCGGCGTGACGCCAAGTGCGGAAGCCAAATGAAACAAGGTCACGACTGTAGGATTACGGCGGCCTCGCTCCAAATCACTCACATATTGCTGCGTGAATCCTGATGTTTCGGCAAAGCGCTCCTGGGTAAAGCCCTTTTCCTTCCTCAGCCGGGCAAAGTTCAATCCCACGAGGCGGCGCATGTCCATGCGCGGCAAACTGGACGATACACACTATGCGGTTTATCTCCTATAAGGTGTATCGCCAGTCTCACGCCGCTTATCGCTGCAACAGGTGCAACGAACGATGCGAGACTTGCGCGTAGCTGGCCTCTGTATTTGGGCTAAGTTGGTTAACGGAAGACATGACGAGGGCGCCATGAGCACCAGCCCATTCGCGGATCGCGCGCCGGACGTATCCCAGCTCACCGCCTACGATGAAGGCCATCTCGGCGATTATTTGCGCTTGCTCGACGCCGACGACGAAGGCGCAGACTGGCGCGAGGTCGCCGCCTGTATTCTCGGCATCGACGCTGCCGCCGAACCGCACAGGGCGAAGACAATGCACGACAGTCATCTTGCGCGAGCACGATGGATGACCGAGGTTGGCTATGCCCATCTGCTCGGCTGCCAGAGGCCGGCAAGACGTTAAGATTTAACTCCAATTCGGTCCCATTCGCTCGGCTCCGGCACGGCTTTCGCGGCATGGTTGAGCGCAGTCTCCGCGCTATTCGCGCGATACTCGACAGGCGACGCTGCACTTCCTGAAATCCGCGCGAAGCGCGGTTGGGAGGATGCAATGCCGACGCCACAGCGCCGGCGCCAGCGACGCGACGGCGGTCTGTCCAACGCGATCGGGCGCGCCGACATAGCCGCCGAGTTTCTACGGCGAAATCGCACCTATCGCGCCGAACATGCACAGATGCGGCAGCGCATCGCGGACGGCGCCGTCGCCAAGAACGCCGCCGAGTCGGCGTTCGCGCGGCGCTGGGGGTTGTCCTTTCGCCACGGCGCCCGATGACCTGACGGAGCCCGTCGTTTGGCGGCCGGAACTGACCGCCGTCACGGTCATTCTCGACGCTGCGCCGGACGGATTTGCGAGCGCTCAGCCGGTCGATCCGCACTCGCTCGGTGCGCTGCTCGCGGACCTGGCGGGGATCGACGGGCGCCACGTCATCGTCGCCGACGCAGGCGGCGAGCATCGGTTATGGCTGCGTGATCCGACCCCAGGCCGACCGCTCGCCGCCATCATCCCGCTCGACCGCGACTTCGTCACCCGCATCGCCGCCCTGTTGCGCTTCCATCGCCGGCTGCTCGGCCGCGAGGCCGGACCGTTGCCGCGCGGTTGGCCACTCACACCCTATCGCTTGGCCCGCCTAAACCTTATCCTCCGCGCCCTTGATTTGCGCGATGGCGGTGCAACCTATCGCCAGATCGCGGTCGAGCTGGGGCGCGAGGACGCGGCCAAGCTCTCCGCGAGCGACTGGAAAATGTCAGCGTCCCGGTCGTTTGTGGTTCGGCTGGTCCGTGATGGCATCGCCATTATGAAAGGCGATTACCGCAAGCTGCTCCGCATCCGCTGAAACGCCCACCCTGGCACGCAGTCGCGGGGGGTGGTCACATCCGCGCAGCCGCACATCTTCATACCCCACCCGGCCGCTTCCATTCTGACAATTACGCCTCCTGCCGCCACCGTCCGCAGGAGCCGTCACTTGTCCGATACGCCCACCAACTTGCCGCCCCGCTTCCTGCGTACGCCGGAAGCCGCCCGCTTTCTCGGCCTCTCCGGCCGCACGCTGGAGAAGCACCGCTATTTCGGCACCGGCCCCGCCTACCGCCGGATCGGCGGTCGCGTCGTCTATTCGGTCGATGACCTGCGGGCCTGGGCCGACATCGGCATCAAGCACTCGACCTCCGATCCAGGTCAGGACGACCTCATGCCGCGCGCGGATTCGGCCATCGCCCGGAGCCGGCGATGACCGTCCCGCCGTCACCCATGCGTCACCGCCAGCCGTCCGACGACGGGATGACTCGCGTTGAACTGACCTGGATCGAGAAGCGGATCGAGCACTGGATCAGGTTCGGCCGCGTCGCCGCCGACGAGATCGTCGATCGCCGCCGCCGCATCGTTCGCTTCCGGCCCGGCGCCATCTTCGCCTTCGTCCGCTGGGCCGCGAACGACTACGGCACGGTCAGTTCGCGCATCGACATCGTGCGCGCGGTTGGCGCGGGCGAGCCGTTCACGACGCTGCCGTTCGTGCGGCCGGGCGGCGAAATCCTGCTCAAGATCGAGGGCTGGCCCAAGGTCAGCCAAGTGCTCACAGCGATCGACGCGGCGGAGGCGGCCGGCGTCGATCCATGTGACGCCGCGCCCGACCATTGGCGGCACGTCCATAACCGCATCGCCGCCGGACAAGCCCCACGCCCCTACACGCTGGAGCGTCACCGCGCCTGGCTCAAGCGCCGGGAGATCGAGGGATGACGCACCGCCTCTATCTCCGCGCGACAGCCTTCGCCGCGTCAGCGTTCGTCCTATCGTTCGCTGCGATCGCGCTCACCGATCCGCTCCCGCGCGTCATCTGGAACGCCAGCGCGAGCGCACCGCTCGGCCTCTATCGCATACGGCCCGACAGCGATCCGCCCGTTGGCGCGCTTGTCGCCGTCGCGCCGCCCGAGCGGCTTGGGCGCTGGATGGCCGGGCGCGGCTATCTCGGCCGCGGCGTGCTGCTGTTGAAGCATGTCACCGCCAAGACGGGGCAGCGCGTTTGCCGGATGGGCGTGACGGTCAGCGTTGATGGACGGGTGGTTGCCATCGCCCTGGTCCGTGATCGGATCGGCCGTCCGCTGCCCGCGTGGCAAGGTTGCCGCACGCTCGCGGCAGGCGAGCTGCTGCTGCTCAATCCCGATCATCCCGACAGTCTGGACGGGCGCTATTTCGGGCCGCTGCCGGCCTCGACCGTGCTCGGCCGCGCGATCCCGATCCTCACCCGCGACGCGCCCGAAGCGCCGCTGACGTGGCGTGCCGCCCGGCCCTGACTCCGCATCCACCCCGCCAAACGAAAGGACATTTCCATGCAGATCGGCAGCTTCTTCCGCACCGCCAACGGCTATGAAGGCATCATCGAGACGGCGACCCTCGACATCCGCATCTCGATCGTTCCCGCCGACCCGACCGACGCCGAAAAGGCGCCGGACTGGCGCGTTCACCGCGGCGACGGCGAAGGCCCGGAGATCGGCGCGGGCTGGAACGAGACCGGCGAGCGCGCCGGGGATTACGTCTCGCTGCGCATCGACGACCCCGCGTTCGCGCAGCCGATCCGCGCCGCGCTGTTCCAGAACACGGGCGACAAATCGGCCTGGTCTCTGCGCTGGAACCGTCAGCCGAAATCACGCGAGCAGGACTGACGCGGTGCGCTTCCCCATCATCCCGTTGTTCGCGGGAAGGCCGTCTCATCCCTTCGTCCCGCTCGGCCCAAGGCCGGCCGGCGCGCGCAGCGAAGGTCAAGGGCGGCCGAAGGCCGGCGCTTCGCGCGAACCCTTTACCGCAGCGAGCACGCTGGCAGGCTGGCGGCGAAGCGGAGTCGGATCGGCCATCTTCATTGCCGCCGTCCTGCTGTCCGGTGGCGCTGCGCCGGGAGCTGCTTGGGCGCAAGAAGCGCCCGTTGCCGTCCCGGCCGCGGCACATCCCTACGCCGGTCATGTCGCCGACGCCGCGCGCCGGTTCGGGATTCCCGAAGCGTGGATATGGACGGTCATGCGCGTCGAAAGCCGGGGCAATTCGCGCGCCGTTTCGCGGGCTGGCGCGATGGGACTGATGCAGATCATGCCCGCGACCTGGGCGGGGCTGCGCGCCCGTTACGGTCTCGGCCCGGACCCGTTCGACGTGCGCGACAACATCATGGCGGGCGCGGCTTATCTGCGCGAGATGCACGACCGCTACGGCAACGCGAGCGCGATGCTGGCGGCCTATAATGCGGGACCGGGGCGCTACGACGACTATGTGTCGCGCGGCCGTCCGCTGCCCGCCGAGACGGTCGGCTACCTCGCCCAGCTTACAGCGGTAGCCGGCGCAACGGAGGCGGTCGAAACAGCGGTGAGTGCGCCGCCGGACCGCTTCGCGTGGCGTCGAGCGGCGCTATTCGTCCGCATTACCGGCAGCGGGTCCGCGTCGCCGGCCGCGCAATCGGACGACACATCCGATGCGCCGGGATTGGTCGCGGCGCGCTCTACCGAAGCGCAGGAGAGCGCGGCTCCTTCGTCACCGGATACGCAGGCGGATACGTTGTTCGTCCCCCGCGCCCGCGCGGGCCGACCGCAATGATCGGAGCTCGCTCCCCATCGGCCGCCGGATTCGAGAAGGGAACCGGGAGGGCAGGAAACAGGGGGGAAGTGCGAGGGCAAGATATAAGCAGCGCCCCGTTCAGCCGAAAAGCCGAGGCTTTTCCGTGGCTTCACGCGGGGGCGTCGGTCGGCGCGCGTCCCGCACGGAAGGGAAAAGCCAGCAAAAACAACGCCTCGAATGGCACCACAGGCCATTTTCGGCCGAAAGCGGCCCGCCCGTGAGCGAGGACAGCGAGTTCCGCGTCCGGCCGGGCAAGGCCAAGCGCAGCAAGGCGCAGGGCCGCAATGCCCGCGGCCTGGTCGCCGAGGTGCTGCGCGTCGCCGCGATCCACAGCGGGGGCCGGCGCGGCGGCGCCAGCGGCGCGCGCCGGGGTGCGCAATCGACCTTCGGGCGGGGACGCACCGCCTTCGCCCGCAGTCGCCTGTTCGGCTCGGGCCGGCGCGTCATGGTCAAGATGCTGCCCGTGACCACCCGCAGCCGGGGTGGCCGACGCTCGGCGCCGCTGTCCGCGCACGTCGCTTATTTGAAGCGCGAAGGCGTCACCCGCGACGGCTCGCCTACCCGAATGTTCGACGCGGCCGGCGACAACGCCGACGATCGCGGTTTCGCCGAGCGGTGCAAGGATGACCGGCATCATTTCCGGGTCATCGTGTCGCCCGAGGACGCCGCCGAGCTGACCGACCTGCGCGAATACACGCGCGACCTCATGTGCCAGATGGAGGCGGACCTTGGGACGCGGCTCGATTGGGTCGCGGTCGATCACTGGAACACCGACAATCCGCACGTCCATCTGCTCGTGCGCGGCGTTACCGATCAGGGCGCCGATCTCGTCATCTCCCGCGACTACATCAGCCACAATCTCCGCTCGCGCGCGCAAGACCTGGCCTTCGCCGAGCTTGGGCCGAAGCCCGAACATGAGGTGCAGCGCGCCCTCGACCGTGAGGTGACGGCGGAACGCTGGACCCGGCTCGATACCGAGATCCAGCGTTCCGCCGACGAGCTGGGCGTGATCGACCTGCGCCCCGAGCGCTCCGGCCCGGACGATCCGCGGCTCCGCCGTCTGATGGTCGGGCGCTTGCAGCACCTCGAAACGATGGGGCTCGCAGCCGAAGGGGATACCGGCCAATGGGCGGTCGCGGAAGGTGCGGCGGCGAAGGTGCGCGAGCTGGGCGCGCGCGGCGACATCATCCGCACGATCGGCGCGGCGCTCAAGGACCGCGGGCAGGACCGGCCGCTCGACAGCTACGCCGTCGTGGGCAGCGCGCCCGAGAAGCCGATCGCCGGCCGGCTGATCGACAAGGGGTTGCACGACGAGCTGACCGGCACCGCCTATGCCGTGATCGACGGCACGGACGGGCGCACCCACCATGTTCGCCTGCCGGGCATCGAGTCGCTGGAGCATAGCCCCAAGCTCGGCGGCATCGTCGAGCTGCGCGGCGTCGGCCGGCCCGGCCAGGAGAAGCCGACGCTGGTGCTCGCCACGCGGTCGGACATAGACCTTGCCGCGCAGGTGAAAGCGCCCGGCGCGACCTGGCTTGACCATCGCCTGATCGAGCGTGGCGCCAGCGTTGCGGACGGCGGGTTCGGCGCCGAGGTGCGCCGCGCGATGGACGCGCGCACCGACCATCTTGTCCACGAAGGGCTGGCGCGCCGCTTCGGCGAGCGGACGGTGTTCGAGCGCGGGATGCTCGACACGCTCCGCAAGCGCGAGCTGGACGCGGTTGGGGCGAAGATCGCGGGGGAGACCGGGCTTGCCTATCGCCCCGCCGCGTCCGGCGAGAAGATCGCCGGCGTCGTTCGCCAGCGCCTCGCGCTCGCGTCCGGCCGCTTCGCCATGATCGACGATGGCCTGGGTTTCCGCCTCGTCCCCTGGGCCAGCACCCTCGAACAGCAGCTCGGCCGTCGGGTGTCCGGCGTCGTCCGCGCTGGCGGCGGCATCGACTGGACGCTTGGCCGCAAGCGCGGCCTCGGCATCTGACTCAGGAGAGAACCCATGTCCGCGACCAAGATTTTATGGGGCCAGGTCATTATCGTGTTCCTGATCGTGCTCGCCGGCATATGGGGCGCGACGCAGTGGACCGCCGCCGCGCTCGCCTACCAGCCCGAGTTGGGGCCGCCGTGGATTATGCTCGGCGACTGGCGCATCTATCCGCCGCCGGCCTTCTTCTGGTGGTGGTTCAGCTTCGACGCCTACGCGCCTGACATCTTCAAGACCGGCGCGTTCATCGCCGCGTCGGGCGGGTTCGTGTCGATCGCCGTCGCCATCGGCATGTCGGTGTGGCGTGCGCGCGAGCTGAAGAACGCCGAGACCTACGGTTCGGCGCGCTGGGCGAGCGAGCGGGAGGTGCGCGCGGCCGGGCTGCTCGGGCCGAACGGCGTCGTGCTCGGCAGGCTCGCACGCGACTATCTGCGCCACGATGGCCCCGAGCATGTGCTGTGCTTCGCGCCGACCCGGAGCGGCAAGGGCGTCGGGTTGGTGGTGCCGTCGCTGCTGACCTGGCCGGGAAGCTGTATTGTCCATGACATCAAGGGCGAGAACTGGACGCTGACCGCGGGCTTCCGGGCGCGGCACGGCCGCGTGCTGCTGTTCGATCCGACCAACGCTGCGTCGGCGGCCTATAACCCGCTGTTGGAGGTGCGGCGCGGTCAGTGGGAAGTGCGCGACGTGCAGAATGTCGCCGACGTGCTTGTCGATCCCGAGGGCTCGCTGGAGCGTCGCAATCATTGGGAGAAGACATCCCACTCGCTGCTGGTCGGCGCGATCCTCCACGTCCTCTATGCGGAGACTGACAAGACTTTGGCCGGCGTTGCGGGATTTCTTTCCGATCCGACGCGCACGATCGAGCAGACGTTGGCGGCGATGATGGCGACGCCGCACCTTGGCGAAGCCGGCGTGCATCCGGTCGTCGCTTCGGCCGCGCGCGAGTTGCTGAACAAGTCGGACAACGAGCGATCCGGCGTGCTTTCCACCGCCATGTCGTTCCTTGGCCTCTACCGCGATCCGGTCGTGGCGGAGGTCACGCGCGCCTGCCAGTGGCGCATATCGGATCTGGTTGATGGCGATCGGCCGGCGACGCTCTATCTGGTCGTGCCGCCCAGCGACATATCGCGCACCAAGCCGCTGATCCGCCTCATCCTCAATCAGATCGGTCGCCGGCTGACCGAGGAGCTGACGCCGAACGGCAATCGCCATCGCGTGCTCTTGATGCTCGACGAGTTTCCGGCGCTCGGTCGCCTCGACTTCTTCGAGTCCGCGCTGGCCTTCATGGCCGGCTATGGTCTCAAGGCATTCCTGATCGCGCAATCGCTCAACCAGATCGAGAAGGCTTACGGCCCGAACAACGCGATCCTCGACAATTGCCATGTGCGCGTGAGCTTCGCCACCAACGACGAGCGCACCGCCAAGCGCGTCTCGGACGCGCTCGGCACCGCGACCGAACTGCGCGCGATGAAGAACTATGCGGGTCACAGGCTTTCGCCCTGGCTCGGGCATCTGATGGTGTCGCGGTCAGAGACCGCCCGCCAGCTCCTCACGCCAGGCGAGGTGATGCAGCTCCCGCCTGATGACGAGATCGTCATGGTGGCTGGCGTCCATCCGATCCGGGCGAAGAAAGCGCGTTACTACCGCGACGCGCGGTTCGCCGAGCGGATCATGCCCGCGCCCACCCCGGACGCCGGCCCGGTGCGGCCCGATGACTGGACGGGCCGCGCCGTCGTCGCCGACCCCGCCGCCGTGGCGCGGATCGTCCGTTCGGCAGAGGACGCGGCCAACGGCGGATTGCGCCGCGAACCCGAACTGCCGGAGCATGTCGCCATCGCGCCGGAGACCTCACCGCCGCCCGCGCAGGAGTTTGCGATCGTGGACGACGAACCCGACGATGCCGCGCGACAGGCGGCCCTGCGGCGCCGGATGCAGGGGCTCGCGCGGCAAGCGTCGCTCGACCCCGGCGACGGTATCGAGCTGTAGGCGGCGATCATGCGCGTCCGGCTCAATGTCTATTTTCCGCCAGCGCTCGCCAAGCAGGTCGACGAGCTGGCGATCCGACGCCGAATCTCACGCTCCGCGATCGTGGAGGCAGCGGTGGCGTCCTACCTGTCGCCCGATGGTGCCGATCGTATGGAGGCGGCGTTCGCTCGCCGGCTCGACCGGCTGTCGCGCCAAGTGCAGCGGTTGGAGCGGAACACCGGGCTCTCGACCGAGGCGTTGGCATTGTTCGTCCGCTTCTGGCTATCGGTGACGCCGCCGCTGCCCGACGAGGATCAGGCCGCAGCGCAGGTGAAGGGACGCAAGCGCTACGAAGGGTTCATCGAAACGCTTGGTCGGCGCTACGCCAGCGGCAAGAGCCTTCTCGACGAAATCCCCGAAGATATATGGCCGACCAACCGGCCCGATTCGGTATAATCGGCTCCATGCACGACGTGTTGACAATCGGCTGATCCGCACCCTGCAAGTATATACCGCCGCCTCTACTACGCCCCCAACCAACTGTTGCAGCGGCTGATTTTCTGGCTCTCTTGATGTGCTCCTGACGCCGGGCGGCGGTTCGCCCGGTCCATTGCAGGGGCCAAGTCTTGACCGTCCAGCCAACCCAATCCGAGGCGAGGTCACGCGGCGCGCGGATGCTGCGCACGGCGCTCGGATCGTCGATCGCCGCGTGGCTGGACGATCCCACCGTCATCGAAGTGATGCTGAATCCCGATGGCCGGCTGTGGCTCGATCGGCTCGGCGAGGGGATCAGCGATACGGGCTTGTCGCTCGCGGCGGCCGATGGCGAGCGCATCGTCCGCCTGGTCGCGCATCACGTCGGCGTCGAAGTTCATGCCCGGTCTCCGCGCGTCTCGGCCGAGCTGCCCGATAGCGGAGAGCGGTTCGAGGGGCTGCTGCCGCCCGTCGTCACCGCGCCGGCCTTCGCCATCCGCAAGCCCGCTGTCGCCGTCTTCACGCTTGATCACTATGCGGCGGCGGGCATCATGCGACCGGATGCGGCGATAGCGCTGCGTCAGGGTGTCGAAGCCCGCGCCAACATCCTCGTGGCGGGCGGGACCGGCAGTGGCAAGACCACGCTCGTCAACGCGCTTTTGGCCGAAGTCGCCAAGACGACCGACCGCATCGTCCTGATCGAAGACACGCGCGAACTGCAATGCGCCGCGCCGAACCTCGTCGCCATGCGGACCAAGGATGGCGTCGTTTCGCTCTCCGATCTCGTCCGGTCCTCGCTGCGGCTGCGCCCCGATCGCATCCCCATCGGCGAGGTGCGTGGCGCCGAGGCGCTCGACCTCCTCAAAGCCTGGGGCACCGGACATCCCGGCGGGATCGGCACTATCCACGCCGGAACCGCGCTCGGCGCGCTGCGCCGCATGGAGCAGCTCATTCAGGAGGCCGTCGTGACGGTCCCTCGTGCGCTGCTGGCCGAGACCATCGACATCATCGCCGTCCTGGTCCGCGACGGACACGGCCGCCGCCTCGCCGAGCTGGCCCGCGTCGAAGGGCTCGACGCCGCGACCGGCGACTACCGCCTCACGCCACTGACCACCCCCCAACCCGGAGACCTGCCATGATCCATGCCCTTCGGCATGGCGCACGCCGCGCCATGCTTACCGCCACCGCCAGCGTTATCGCGCTGAGCATTTCCGTTCCGGCCCACGCAGGCGGTTCGTCGATGCCGTGGGAAGCCCCGCTGCAAAGCATCCTCGAATCCATTGAGGGGCCGGTGGCGAAAATCGTCGCGGTCATCATCATCATCGTGACCGGCCTGACGCTGGCGTTCGGCGATACGAGCGGCGGCTTCCGCCGGTTGATCCAGATCGTGTTCGGCCTGTCGATCGCGTTCGCGGCCAGTTCCTTCTTCCTGTCGTTCTTCAGCTTCGGCGGCGGGGCGCTGGTCTGATGGAGAGCGCCGAGCCGATCGCGGGCTTCTATGCCCCCGTCCACCGGGCGTTGACCGAGCCGATCCTGCTCGGCGGTGCCCCGCGCTCGCTCGCCATCGTCAACGGGACGCTGGCGGGCGCGATCGGCCTCGGCCTGCGCCTCTGGATCGCCGGGCTGGTCATCTGGGCCATCGGCCATGCGCTGTCCGTCTGGGCCGCTCGCCGCGACCCGCAATTCGTGGACGTGGCCCGCCGTCACCTCCGTTACCCGAGCTGGATGCAGCCATGATGAGCCTTCGCGAATACCGCAACAAAGCGGCGCATCTCGCCGACTTCCTGCCCTGGGCCGCGCTGGTCGGTGAAGGCGTCGTGCTCAACAAGGACGGTTCGTTCCAGCGCACCGCCCGGTTCCGCGGCCCCGATCTCGACAGCGCGACGCCGGCCGAACTGGTGGCGACCACATCGCGGCTCAACAATTCACTTCGCCGGCTCGGTTCGGGCTGGGCGATCTTCGTCGAAGCGCAGCGGACGCCCGCGCTCGACTATCCCGAGGATGACTTTCCCGATCCCGTGTCGGCGCTGGTCGATATGGAACGGCGCGAACAGTTCCGCGAGGAAGGCGCGCATTTCGAGAGCGCCTATTATCTGACGCTGCTGTGGATGCCGCCCGCCGAGGAAGCCGCGCGGGCTGAAGGTTGGCTCTACGAGGGTCGCTCCACCACCGGCGTCGATCCGTGGGAGCTGCTCAAGGGCTTCACCGACCGCAGCGACCGCGTTCTCAACCTGGTCGAAGGCTTCGTGCCCGAGGTCCGCTGGCTCGATGACGGCGAGACGCTGACCTACCTCCATTCGACAATTTCGACGCGCCGCCAGCGCGTGCGCGTCCCCGAGACGCCGATGCACCTCGACGCGCTGCTGGCCGATGAGCCGCTGACGGGCGGGCTTGAGCCGCGCCTGGGCGACCATCATCTACGGACGCTGACGATCACGGGATTCCCGAGCGTCACATTCCCCGGCCTGCTCGACGAACTGAACCGGCTCGCCTTCGAGTATCGCTGGTCCACCCGCGCGATCATGCTCGACAAGACCGATGCGACCAAGCTGCTGACCAAGATCAGGCGGCAATGGTTCGCCAAACGCAAATCGGTCGCCGCCATCTTGAAAGAGGTGATGACGAACGAGGCGAGCACGTTGCTCGACAGCGATGCCTCGAACAAGGCGGCCGACGCTGACACTGCCTTGCAGGAACTGGGCGCCGACTATGCCGGCATGGCCTATGTCACCGCCAGCGTGACGGTGTGGGACCGCGATCCCGCCATTGCCGCCGAGAAGCTGCGGCTGGTCGAGAAGATCATCCAGGGCCGCGACCTCACCGTCATTCCAGAGGGCATGAACGCGATCGAGGCGTGGCTTGGGAGTCTCCCCGGCCACACCTACGCCAACGTCCGCCAGCCCCCGATTTCCACCCTCAATCTCGCCCACCTGATCCCCCTGTCAGCGGTATGGGCGGGGCCGGAACGGGACGAGCATTTCGGCGCTCCCCCCTTGCTGTATGGCAAGACCGAAGGCTCGACCCCGTTCCGGTTTTCCCTTCACGTCGGCGATGTCGGCCACACGCTGATCGTCGGCCCGACCGGCTCCGGCAAATCGGTGTTGCTCGCACTCATGGCGATGCAGTTCCGCCGCTACGAGAATGCACAGGTCTTCGCCTTCGACTTCGGCGGCAGCATCCGCGCCGCCGCGATCGGCATGGGCGGTGACTGGCAAGATCTCGGCGGGATGCTCGCCGACGAGTCCGGCGATGGCGTGCAGCTCCAGCCGCTCGCCCATATCGACGATCCGGCCGAACGCGCCTGGGCCGCCGAATGGCTGGCGGCCATCCTCGCATCCGAGAATGTGACCGTCGATCCACAGGCCAAGGAGCATATCTGGTCGGCGCTGACATCGCTCGCCACCGCGCCGATCGCGGAACGGACCCTGACTGGCCTCGCCGTCCTGCTCCAGAGTCAACAGCTCAAGCAGGCGCTCGCGCCCTGGTGCGTCGGCGGCGCATGGGGCCGGCTGCTTGATGCCGAAACCGAGCGGCTTGGCGAGGCCACCGTTCAGGTGTTCGAGACCGAAGGCTTGATGGAAAGCGGTGCGGCGCCCGCCGTCCTGTCCTACCTGTTTTACCGCATCGCGGGGCGGCTCGACGGAAGCCCGACGCTCATCATCATCGACGAAGGTTGGCTGGCGCTCGGATCGCCCGCGTTCGCCAAGCAGCTTTCGGAATGGCTGGTGACGCTCCGCAAGAAGAACGCGAGCGTCATCTTCGCCACGCAGTCGCTCGCCCAAATCGAGGGCAGCACCATCGCGCCCGCTATCGTCGAGAGCTGCCCGACGCGGATATTCCTGCCCAACGAACGCGCAGTCGAACCGCAGATCGCAGTGATCTACGAGCGGTTCGGGCTCAACGCTCGCCAGATCGAAATCCTCAGCCGGGCAACGCCCAAGCGCGACTATTATTGTCAATCGCGGCGCGGCAACCGCCTGTTCGAGCTGGGGCTGGGCGAGGTCGCGCTGGCCTTCGCCGCCGCATCTTCCAAGACCGATCAGCGCCAGATCGCGGAGTTGGTGGAGGCGCATGGCGCATCCGCCTTCGCGGCCGAATGGCTGCGCCATCGCGGCTGCGCCTGGGCGGTCGAGCTTCTTCCCGAACCCCAACCCGATCCGCTGGCCGGAGGCCGGGAAGATGCCGGCCAGCTCCCCCTTGCCTTGAAGGACACGACCCCATGAAAACCTCCATCCTGCGCCGCGCCATGCTCGCCGGTGCGATCGCCACGTCGAGCATGATCGGCATCGCCGCCGCGACGCCGGCCCACGCCCAGCTCGGAGGGATCGTCTATGACCCGACCAACTACGCCCAAAATGTGCTGACGGCGGCTCGGTCGCTCCAGCAGATCAACAACCAGATTCAGCAAATCCAGCAAGCAGCGACGAGCCTCACCAACGAGGCGCGCAATCTCGCCTCGCTGCCGTTCAGTTCGCTCCAGCAGCTCCAGCAGCAGGTGCAGCGCACCCAGCAGCTTCTCGGCGAGGCGCAGCGGATCGCCTACGACGTGCAGAACGTCCAGCAGGCGTTCAACGGCCGCTACAAGGGCGTCGCGCTCACCGGCACCCACGCGCAGATGGTCGCCAACGCCAATGCGCGCTGGGAGGATAGCGTCGGCGCGTTCGAGGACGCGCTGCGTGTTCAGGCCGGAGTCGTCGGCAATATCGACGGCGCGCGCACGGCGATGAACGGCCTCGTTTCGTCGAGCCAGTCCGCGACCGGCGCCCTTCAGGCCGCGCAGGCCGGGAACCAGCTTCTCGCCCTGCAATCGCAGCAGATCGCCGACCTCACGGCCCTGGTCGCGGCGCAGGGCCGCGCGCAGGCGCTGGATGCGGCTCGCCATACGGCGGCGGAGGAGGAAGGGCGTGAGCGGCGTCGGCGCTTCCTGACGCCATCCACCGGCTATCAGCCGGGCAATGCCCGCATGTTCCGCGACTAACGCCCGTGGACAGCAAGCTCCTCGCTCGGATCGGTGCAATCGTGTTCGTCCCCATCGCACTCACGATGACCGCGATCGAAATGGCGCGCGCACCCGAGCCGATGCGCGAGGCGCCGGCGTCCGTCGCCGAAACCCCGGCGACGGACCCCCTGCTGATCGAGCTGCGCCGTTGCCAGTCACTTGGGGCTTCCGGTGCCAGCGATCCCGATTGCCTCCGCGCATGGGCGGAAAATCGCCGCCGCTTCCTCGCGCCTGGTGCGCGTCCCGCCGCCCGCCTCGCCGATGGGGCGACCCCGCAGGAGAACTGACATGGGCGGCACCGGCGTCGTCGATCGTTTTCTGGACGTTTTCACCCGCTACATCGACAGCGGATTCGGTCTGCTCGGCGGAGAGGTGGCGTTCATCGCCACGACGCTGATCGTCATCGACGTGACGCTTGCCGCGCTGTTCTGGACGTGGGGCGAAGGCGACGACATCCTTGCGCGGCTTATCAAGAAGACCCTGTTCGTCGGCGTCTTTGCTTACATCATCGGCAACTGGAACAGCCTGGCGCGGATCGTCTTCGAGAGCTTCGCCGGCTTGGGACTGAAAGCGTCCGGCACCGGCTTCACTGCCGCCGAGTTGCTCCAGCCCGGCCGCGTCGCTCAGGTCGGCCTCGAGGCGGGTCAGCCCATCCTCGAATCAATCTCCGACCTGATGGGTTGGATCGCCTTCTTCGAGAATTTCATCCAGATCGCGTGCCTGCTGTTCGCCTGGGTGCTGGTCATCCTCGCCTTCTTCATCCTGGCGATCCAGCTTTTCATCACGCTGATCGAGTTCAAGCTGGCGACGCTCGCGGGCTTCGTGCTCATCCCGTTCGGCCTGTTCGGCAAGACCGCCTTCATGGCCGAGCGCGTGCTGGGGCTGGTCATCTCGTCGGGCGTCAAGGTGCTGGTACTCGCCGTCATCGTCGGCATCGGCTCCACCCTGTTCGACGAGTTCCGCGCCGGCTTTGGCGGCGCGCAACCGACCATCGAGGACGCGATGGCGGTCGCGCTTGCCTCGCTCTGTCTGCTCGGCCTTGGCATCTTCGGCCCGTCGATCGCCAACGGCATCGTCTCCGGCGGTCCCGCGCTTGGCGCTGGCGCCGCGGCCGGAACCGCACTCGCCGCCGGTGGCGCGCTGGTCGGTGGCGCTGCCGCCGCTCGCCTCGGTGCCGGCGCAGTCGCCAGTGGCGTTGGCGGCGCGGCCCGTGGCGCGGCGTTCACCTCCGGCGCGGCAAACAGCGCCTATGCGCTCGGTTCTGCCGGAAAGTCCGACGCAGCCGCCGCAGCGGGCGGCGCAGCCGGCGTTGGGCGGGCCGCTGTGGGCGCCGCGCTTTCGCCGCTCAGGAAGGCCGCCGCCTCCCTCAAGGATAGCTATCGCTCGGGCGGCCGCGCCGCCGTTACCGCCACCGGCGGGGCCATCTCGGGCGGTGCGCCCAGCCCGTCGCCGGAGGCGTCCAGCGGTCCGCCATCTTGGGCCGCCGCCATGAAGCGCCGCCAAACCATGACCCACGGCGCGACAGTCGCCGCCCATACGCTGCGCTCGGGCGACGGCGGCGGCGGCGGCGCGTCGGTCGATGTCAGCCAGAAGGATTGATCCATGTTCAAACGCCCCAGCCTCCGCTACGGCCAAACGCCGGAACCGACGACCCCTTACCAGCGCGCCGCGCAAGCCTGGGATGACCGGATTGGATCGTCCCGCGTGCAGGCGAACAACTGGCGCGTCGCCTTCTTCGGCGCGTTGGCGCTGTCGGGCGGTCTGACCGGTGGCCTCATTTGGCAATCGGCGCGCGGCCATATCGTGCCCTGGGTTGTCCAGGTCGATCGGCTCGGCGAAGCGCAGGCGGTCGCCCCGGCCGAGGCCGGCTATCGCCCGACCGATCCGCAGATCGCGTTCCACCTCGCGCGCTTCATCGAGCAGGTTCGCTCGATCCCGGCCGACCCCGTGATCGTCCGCCAGAACTGGCTGCGCGCTTATGACTTCACCACCGATCGCGGCGCGGTGGCGCTCAACGACTATGCCCGCGCCAATGATCCGTTCGCCAATGTTGGAAGGGTGCAGGTCGCGGTGGACGTGTCGAGCGTCATCCGGGCTTCGCCCGACAGCTTCCGCGTCGCCTGGACCGAGCGCCGCTATCAGGACGGCAGCCTGGCAGCGACCGAGCGCTGGTCCGCGATCCTCACCGTCGTCGTACAGCCCCCGCGCACACCCGACGCCCTGCGGAAGAATCCGCTCGGCGTCTTCGTCAATGCCCTCAACTGGTCGAAGGAGCTGTCGCAATGACCGCCAATCCGTATCGCCGCGCCGCATCGACGGCGCTGCTCGTTTCCGCCACCGCGCTCGCCGGATGCGCCACCACATCGGCGAGGCCGCCTGCCATCACCTATGACGATCCGCCGGCCGAGATCGCTGCGACGCTCGCGCCGGAGCCGCCGCGTGCTGTCGAGGTGGTGGCGATCCCCGAGCCGCTGCCGCTGCCTGGCCAGTTGATGCCCGCGCCTGACACACACCGTACACCGGAGCCGACCGATCCTCGCCAGCGTGTCGGTGCGGCGAACGCGGCCGCCCGCGTCCAGCCGGTGCGCGATGGCTTCCTCAACGCCATCCAGCAATATCCGTGGACCGACGGCGCGCTCTATCAGGTCTATACCGCGCCGGGTCAGGTGACGGACATCGCCTTACAGGAAGGCGAGCAGCTCGTAGGGCCAGGGCCGGTCGCGGCCGGCGATACCGTGCGCTGGATCATCGGCGACACCATCAGCGGCAGCGGTCCCACGGCGCGCGTCCACATCCTCGTCAAGCCAACCCGGCCTGATCTCACCACCAATCTCGTCATCAACACCGATCGGCGCACCTATCACCTGGAACTGCGCGCCACGTCCTCGACCTACATGGCGTCGGTGAGCTGGACCTATCCACACGACGCATTGATCGCATTGCGGGGCCGCAACGCGGCGGCCGCAGCCGCCGCGCCTGTGGCGAGCGGCATCGACCTGTCCACGCTTAATTTCCGCTATCGCATCGACGGCGATCGTGCGCCGTGGCGACCGGCGCGCGCGTTCGACGATGGACGGCAGGTGCTCATCGAGTTTCCGGCCGGGGTCTCGCAGGGCGAAATGCCGCCGCTGTTCGTAAGTGGCGCATCGGGCGAAGCCGCGCTGGTCAATTACCGGGTGCAGGGCCGCTACATGGTCGTGGACCGCCTGTTCGCCGCCGCCGAACTGCGGCTGGGCGACCGGCGCAGCGCGCAGCGTGTCCGCATCGTCCGCACCGATGGACGGGAGCGGCGGCCGTGAGCGATCCTACCGTCACCGCAGAACCCGCCGCATCGACGGCGCCGACCAATCCCAACGTCTTTCAGCTACGCGGGCCGCCTCCGCGCGTCATGCGCCTGTCGCGCAAGGCGCTCGCCGTCGTCGGTGTCGCCGCCGGCCTCGGCATCGGCGGCTCGCTGATCTACGCGCTGCGACCGCCCAGCGAGCGGCAGGCGCAGGAACTCTACAACACCGACAGCCGGACCACAGCCGAGACCATCACGTCGGGACCGCGCGACTATGCTCAGGCGCCGCGCCTCGGCCCGCCGCTTCCCGGCGATCTCGGCGGTCCGATCGTGTCGGCGCAGCAGCGCGGCGAAAATGTGCCGGTTCCGCCGATCGGCGCGGGGGCCGGGCCGCCCGATCCGCGCGCGCAGGCCGAGGAAGCCGCCCGCCAGCGCGCCGCCCAGGAACGCGACGCTGCGCGCACCAGCTCGGTCTTTCTTGGCAGCAGCGTGGGCGCGGCATCGTCAGCCGAACCGCCGATGCGAGCTCCGACCGCCCCGGCACCAGCGACACCGGCGGACGCGGCACCGCAAGGGAATCAAGCAGGCAGGCGCGCCTTCATGGCTCAAGCGTCCAACCAGCGCACCGTCAGCGTCGAACGGCTGACAGCTCCGGCCTCGGCGAACATCGTCCAGGCGGGCAGCGTCATCCCTGCCGCACTCATCACCGGCATCCGCTCCGACCTGCCCGGCCAGATCACCGCGCAGGTGACGGCCAATGTCTACGACAGCCCGACCGGGCGCATCCTGCTCATTCCGCAGGGCTCGCGCCTGATCGGCGAATACGACAGTGAGATCGCCGCAGGGCAGACCCGCGTTCTGCTCGCCTGGGATCGGCTCATCATGCCGGACGGCCGCTCGATCGTTCTCGAGCGCCAGCCGGGCACGGACGGCGCTGGCTTCGCGGGGCTACAGGACCGCGTGAACCAGCATTGGGGCAATCTGTTGAAGGCGGCTGCGGTCTCGACGCTCCTCGGCGTGGGCGCCGAGCTGGGCGCGGACAGCGAGGACGACCTGACCCGCGCGCTGCGGCGCGGCTCGCAGGACACCATCAACCAGACCGGTCAGCAGATCGTTCGGCGGCAGCTCAATGTGCCGCCGACGCTCACCGTCCGGCCGGGCCATCCGCTGCGCGTGGTCCTGACCCGCGACCTGGTGCTTGAGCCGATGGGAGCAACAGGATGACGAAGTTGAAGCTGGGGCCGCTCGCCGATGACCGGCCGGTAAAGCTCACCCTGGAACTGCCCGCCGCCGTCCACCGCGATCTTGCTGCCTATGCCGCCGCATTGGCGGCAGAGACCGGCGGCGAGGCCGTGACGCCGGAAAAACTGGTTGCGCCGATGCTTGCGCGGTTCATGGCGAGCGACCGTGGCTTCGCGCGCGGTCGGCGTAGCGGGAAGAGTTGAACGCCGCGCCAGGATCAGTTGCCGAGGAAACGCTTGCGGCGTTCCGCGGCATCGACCTTGATGATCGCTTCCTCGGCTGTGGCGCATTCGCCGCCACGGACCGAGCCGTCGCGGCATCCGGCCACGACCTGTCGCGCCTCGTCGATATTCGCCACGAAGTACTGCGTGCCGCGCGCCTCGGTTGGCACCGGAGCGACGGGCGACGGGCTGGCGGCGGCAACTGCCTGCTGCGGCGGCGCGGTGACGGGCCGCAAGATGAATCCACCCGCGAAGCCGATCGCCAAAGTGACGATCACAACGATGATTGTCTTGCTTTTCCACATAGCGGTAACTCCAAGAACTTGTCGCCTAATTTACTGCAATCTCTGCGAGCAATCAAAAGGGAGAGCATAGCGCGCCTTGATGAATTCCAAGAAACGCCGCAGTGCTGGATTACCATTGTCTTCGCGCCAGTAACCCGAATAACAGATCAGCGCTGGTCCCTGTTCGCCGTGGATCGGACGGTAAACAACATCGGGATAGCGCGCGCCGCTGGCGCCTTCGCAGACGATTGATACGCCAAGTCCTCCACCCAGGACGCTCAAGATCGACTCGCGGCTGGACCTGTGCATCCTGATATCTGGTGTCGCGCCCGATCCCGCCAATCGGCCAAGCAACATATCGCGGATTTCGGAGCCAGGATCGGCGGCGGTCAGCAAGAACCGCTCGCCGAGCAGATCGGTCCAGTGGACAATTTCGCGCTCGGCCAACGGATGATCGGAGGGGAGGGCAGCTAGGACACGCTCACTCCAGAAGGATTCATGCCGATGGCCATCATGGTTTGCTTCACCCATCAAAATTGCAATGTCGATCTCCCGCGTGTCGAGCCCGGCGATGAGCGCGCTTCGGTCAGCCTCCACGCCGTCAACATCGACGTCGGGGTGCGCAGCGCGCCATGCCAGGACGGTCGCCCGCAGATTGCCGGCGGACACCGAGCTATTGTAACCAATCATCAGCCCACCGGCATGGCCTTGCCCGGTCGCCCGCATCAGAGCCACCAGCTTGTCTGCATTGGCAAGCATCGGCTTCGCGCTGCGGATAAACGTGCTGCCGGCGATCGTCATGGTGACGCCTGCGCGCGAACGCTCGAAGATCTTCACCCCAATCGTCCGCTCCAGTTTCAGGATGTTGCGGCTCAGCGTCGATTGCTCAACCTCGAGTGCGCGGGCCGCACGGTAAAAGCTTCCATGATCGGCAGCGGCGATAGCGTAGCGAAGCTGGCGGATGTCGAAGGGCATATAGTTATCGAAGCGGCCGATGCGGATGCAGCTCGTCGATTACGAAGGCATGGCGCGTGCGGCCGTCAGGGTGCCCCTCGACAAGATGTGGATGATCCGGTGGCAAGTCGTCATGCGTATGCGCCACCACTTCGGGGTCTTCTTTCGGCCAGATTCTGAATGCAATCAGCGTGCCTGTCAGCGCTAGCACGGCGGATGCGCCGAAGGCGATTCCCATGCTGCCGAGGGCGCCGGCCTGCCCTGTGAGTGGATAGGCGACTAGCCAGCAGACGTGGCTGAGCGCGAACTGAGCGGCGAACAATGCCGGCCGGTCTACCTCGCCCGATGATCGCCGCAGCAGGCGTCCGCCCGGTGTAATGCTTGCCGAATAGGCGATACCGAGTATCAGCCACCCAGCGAGGATCACTCCCCAATAATCGGGCGAAGCATGACCGCGCCAAGACAGCGCGAGCGCGGCAAGTGTGATCGTCATGGCCGACGCGGCCGAGAGCATGACGATCCGATCGGACACCCGTTCGAGCAGACGCGGCAGCAGCAGCGCGGCGAGCATCGAACCGCCGCCGAATGCGGCGAGCGTAATTGCCACTGCGCTCTGCCCACGCCCAAGCATGGCCTGGATCAGCACAGGCGTATTGACGATGACCACCGCGCTGGCCGCTGCGGCGGCAAGCGTGACTGCCAATAGTCCACGCAGCCGCGGTGTCTTTAGATAGAGCCGCGCACCGCGTGTCGTATTGTCATAGATTCCTCCGCCGGGTTTGCGAGCGGCAGCACGCGGAAGAACCGTCGTCAGCACCAGCAGCGCCGAGCAAACAAAGCCGATTGCCGTGCCCGAGAAAAGCCAGTGAAAGTTCATCACCGTCAGCAGAGCGGCGGCGAGCATCGGGCTGGTCAGGCTCTCCATGTCATACGCGAGCCGTGAAAGCGACAGCGCCTTGGTATAATCCTTCTCTTCCGGCAATACGTCGGGAATGGTCGCCTGGAAAGTCGGAGTGAAGCCGGCTGAGGCCGATTGCAGCACGAAGATCAGCACATAAATCTGCCAAATCTGATCGACGAGCGGCAGGGCGAGGACGATGAGCGCGCGGATCACGTCCATCGCCACGAGGAAGGCGCGACGCGGCAGACGGTTTGCATAGGCGCCGACGATGGGTGCGACGCCGATATAGGCGACCATCTTGATCGCCATCGCGGTGCCGAGGACCGCGCCGGCGTCGGCTCCGGCGAGGTCATAGGCAAGCAAGCCCAGCGCCACCGTAGCAAGGCCGGTTCCGACCAGCGCGATGATCTGCGCCAGGAACAGATGACGATAGGTTCGATTGGCGAGAACCGAGAGCATCGCTACCTCATTCGATTCGCGGATTTGGAGAGGGTCTCAGGTGAAGGGCGGGGGTGTCAGACAATCCGTTTGACCTCGCCATATTCGCCCCGAGTGCGCAGCGTGATCGTGACCGGCGCCCCGGAGCGGTTGCGCCAGAACCAACCGTGGCTTCCATCGAACGCCGCGACAAGCTCGCCTTGCTCGCCCGTCGATTCCCGACCCTTGCCATAGCCATGATAGGAGATGCCCGGCGCGTCGGCGTGCGTGTCATAGTTGACGTGCCCGCCTTCAACCGACCAGTCGAAGGTGATCCGTGCGCCTCTTGCCGCCGTCACCTTGATCTCGGCGCCCTCTCCCGGTGCCAGCGTCAGACGGGTCGAATCGCTGCGGCCGAGAGCCGCGCTCGGGGCGGCCGGCTGTGCCGAGGGCGATGGCGGTCGTGCGCTGCCGCTGCCTGGTTGCGCAACGGTCGCGCGGGCGCCTTCCGCCGATGCTGCGGCATCCGCAGCAGCGTCCAGCGCCGCTTCCTCGGCGAGTTGCATCTTGATCTCGCCCATTTGGGTCAGCCCCAGCGCACGGCCAATGGCGGTCGGATCAACCCCATATTCCGAAGGGAGGACGACAGTGACGAGGAGGCCGCCGGCCGCGGCGGCGGCAATGAGCGTGGCCCGAACCAATTGCCCGGTGGTCGGCAGGTCTTCAAGGTTGGGGCGTTGTGCGTTGAACATGATTGAGACTCCCTGAAATCAGGCGACGGCGAAGCCGACGAGCTGGTAGCCGACCAGCACGAAGCCGGCGGCCATGAGGATAGTGTTGGCGGCGAAGGCGTGGCGCATGAAACTGCTCGTTCGGCGCCAGAAGCCCATCAGGATCAGGATGGCGGCAAGCGCGAGAAGCTGTCCGATCTCGACGCCGATGTTGAATGCGATGAGGTTCGCAAGAAGGCCGTCCGGCGAAATCTCGAACTCGATGATCTTGGTGGCGAGCCCGAAGCCGTGGAAGAAGCCGAACACCAGCGTCGCCGCCTTGGTGTTCGGTTGAACGCCGAACCAGCGTTGGAATGCGCCCAGGTTGTCGAGCGCCTTGTAAACCACCGACAGGCCGATGATCGCGTCGATGATATAGGCGTTCGCGCTGATCCCGGTCAGCACCCCGAACAGCATCGTTGTCGAGTGTCCGACCGCGAACAGCGTGACGTAGATGGCGATGTGCTTCATCCGGTAGAGGAAGAAGATCACGCCGAACAGGAACAGCAGATGGTCGTAGCCAGTGACCATGTGCTTCGCGCCAAGATATACGAACGGGAAGAATAGGACGCCGCTGCTCTCCTGGATGTAGCCTTTGTCGCCCTCGGCGACGTTGTGGGCGAAGGCGTCAACGCCGAAACAGAATGAGAGCGCGAGCAACCCGAAAACAAGCATCAGCCTGTTTCGGGGAACACGCTGCATGGTGCCAAAGAAACTCATCAAGAAACTCCTTTCCAGTCTCCCACGCGCCGGGGGGCATATGGCGCGTGGGAGTGGCTGACTCAGGCTTGCGCCGGAGCCGTGTCGGGTGATGGATGTTCGTCTTCCGAGCGCGTTTCGCGCCCGTGGACGAGGCGATAGAGCGCGGGCAGGACAAGGAGCGTCAGCAGCGTCGAGGAGATGATGCCGCCGATCACCACTGTTGCGAGCGGCCTTTGAACCTCCGCGCCCGCGCCGACGTTGAACGCCATCGGCACGAAGCCGAGGCTTGCCACCAGCGCCGTCATCAGCACTGGTCGCAGCCTTGTAAGCGCGCCTTCGCGGATCGAGTCCTCAAGACCGCTGCCGTTGGCGCGGAGTTGGCGGATGAAGCTCAGCATCACCACGCCGTTCAGCACCGCCACGCCCGACAATGCGATGAACCCGACGCCTGCCGAGATCGACAGCGGCATTCCCCGAATCAATAGCGCCGCCACACCGCCGGTTAGCGCCAGCGGTACCCCCGAAAAGACGATGGCGGAGTCCCTGGCGGATCGGAACAGCCCGTAGAGGAGCCCGAAGATCAGCAGCAGCGCGGCGGGCACGACCAAGCGCAGCCGTTCGGCCGCCGAGATCAATTGCTCGAACGTGCCGCCATAGCTCACCCAATAGCCGGACGGGACTTCAACCTCCGCATCGACCTTCTGCCGCAGCTCCTCGATGAAGGAACCGAGATCGCGGCCTCGGACATTGGAGGTCACGACCACGCGCCGCTTGCCGTCCTCGCGGCTGATCTGGTTCGGGCCGATCACCACCTCGACCTTGGCCACATCGGCAAGCGGCACAAACCCGCGCGGATCGGCGCCATCGCCTGGCAGCGGAATCCGCAACCTGCCGATCTCGTCGGCCTTGCTCCTGATGTCCTCGGGCAATCGCACGATCACCGGAAAGCGACGATCGCCCTCGAATATCCGGCCGGCTTCCCGGCCGCCGATCGAGACGGCCACCACATCCTGAATGTCGCCGATGTTGAGACCAAGCCGCGCCAGCGCCGGCCGGTCGGGCGTGATCTGGAGGACAGGCAGGCCCGTCACCTGTTCGACGCTCACATCCTGAGCGCCCTCGATCCCACTCACCACGCCTTCAATCGACCGCCCGACCTCCAGAAGCCGGTCGAGATCATCTCCGAACACTTTGATCGCCACATCGGCCCGGACGCCCGACAGCAGTTCGTTGAACCGCATCTGGATGGGTTGAGTGAACTCATAATTATTGCCGGGGATGGCAGCGGCCGCTTCCTGCATCTCGCGGACCAGCTCCGCGCGGGGTTTGCGTGGGTCCGGCCATTCACTGCGATCCTTGAGCATGATGAAGGTGTCGGCGACCGAAGGTGGCATCGGGTCGGTGGCGACCTCTGCGGTGCCGATCTTGGCGACGATCCGCTCGACCTCGGGGAACCGCTTCAATCGCGCTTCGAGCGTTGTCTGCATCTGGATCGCCTGGCTGAGGCTGGTGCCTGGGATGCGCAGTGCGTGAAGCGCGATGTCGCCCTCATCGAGATTGGGAACGAACTCCGATCCCATGCGCGTCGCGGCAAAGCCTGCGATGGCGACCAGCGCCACCGCACCCGCGATGAATGCAACCCGCAGCCGCAAGGCGGTATCGAGCGCGGGCGCATAGAGTTTGCGCGCCCAGCCCATGAGGCGGCTTTCCTTCTCCTCGACCTTGCCGGTGACGAACAGCGCCACCGCTGCCGGCACGAAGCTCAATGACAGGATCAGCGCGAAGGTGAGCGCCATGACGACGGTGATCGCCATCGGGTGGAACATCTTCCCTTCGACGCCAGTGAGCGCGAAGATCGGCACATAGACCAACGCGATGATGAGCATCCCGAACAGGGACGGCCGAATGACCTCGGACGTGGCCGACGCCGCTAGACTGAAGCGTTCCTGACGTTCGAGAAGACGCCCTAACCGGTGCTGCGCCTCGCCGAATCGGCGCAGGCAGTTCTCGACGATGATGACCGCCCCATCGACGATGAGGCCAAAGTCGAGCGCGCCCAGGCTCATGAGGTTGCCCGAGACGCCTGCACGAAGCATCCCGGTGATCGTCATCAGCATGGTGATCGGGATGACCGCCGCCGTGATGAGCGCCGCGCGGATATTGCCCAGCAGCAGGAACAGCACGACTATGACGAGCAGCGCGCCTTCGAGCAAGTTCTTCTCGACAGTCCAGACCGCCCGTTCGACAAGATCGGTGCGGTCATAGATCGCCACGGCCTTCACACCCGCCGGGAGTGCCTTGGCCGCTTCCTCAAGCCGCGCAGCTGCCGCGCGCGCGACGATCCGGCTGTTCTCGCCGGCCAGCATGAACACGGTGCCCAGCACCACTTCCTGCCCGTTTTCAGTCGCAGCGCCGGTCCGCAACTCCTCGCCCATCCCGACGTCGGCCACATCGGCGATGCGGATCGGCACGCCGCCGCGATTGGTGACAATGATCGACTTGAGATCGTCGATGCCCGAAGCCTGACCCGGCACGCGGACCAGATATTGCTCGCCATAGCGCTCGACATAGCCTGCGCCGACATTGGCATTGTTGCGACCGAGTGCCTCGACCACATCATTTAGCGTCAGGCCATAGGCCGAGAGCCGGTCGGGCAGCGGCGTCACATGATATTGCCGTTCATAGCCGCCGATACTGTTGACCTCGGTGACACCTGGCGTGTTGCGGAGTTGCGGCCGGATCACCCAATCCTGAAGCGTGCGCAAATCCTCTGGCGTATAACGGCTGCCATCTGCCTTGCGGGCGTTCGGCGCCGCCTCCAGCGTGTACATGAAGATTTCGCCCAGCCCGGTCGCGATCGGCCCCATTTCCGGGATGACGCCTTCGGGAAGCTGGTCACGCGCGGTCTGGAGCCGCTCGTTGATGAGCTGGCGCGCGAAATAGATGTTGGTGCCATCCTCGAACACCGCAGTTACCTGGGAAAGTCCGTAGCGTGACACCGAGCGGGTATATTGGAGACCCGGCAGGCCGGCGATCGCCGTCTCGACCGGAAAGGTTACGCGCTGCTCTGCTTCGAGCGGCGAGAAGCCGGCCGCCTCGCTGTTGATCTGAACCTGGACATTGGTGATGTCGGGCGTGGCGTCGATCGGCAGCCGCTGGAAGGCCCAGACGCCGATTCCGCACAGTAGCACGACGATGGCGAGCACCGCCCAGCGGAAGCGGATCGCATTGGAGATGAGGCGTTCGAGAAGCTCGGAACGCACAGGCGTTTCGTTCTCAATGGTCATGGCTGGCCCCCGACTTGTCGATGTCAGCGCGGATAAGGAAAGCGCCGTCGGTTACATATTCGGTGCCCGGCTCAAGGCCGCCCAGCACCTCAGTCCATTCGGGCGTGCGCCGCCCGACCTCCAGCATTCGCACTTCATAGGTGTCGCCGACCTTGGCATAGACCACCTCGAAATCGCGGAAGCGCTGGATAGCCTTCGTCCGAACCGCAAGGGGTACTTGCGCCTCGGCAACGGCAAACGATCCCTCGACTCCCATTCCAGGCCGGAAGCCGCGACTGAGGGACGCCGGCACTTCGACATGCGCCATAACCGTCTGGCTCGCCACGTCCGCCGTTGGCAGCACCGCTTCCACCCTGCTCTGAAAGCTGTTGTCGCCAGCGAGGTTGCGCACACGCACGCTTTGCCCGACGCGGACGCGTTCCGCATCGCGCGGATACACGAAGAACTCGGCATGAAGTTTGGTGGGATCGGCGATCACAAATACTGCGCGGTCGCCGGTGGTATCGCCGACATTCGCGTTTTTTTCGACGATGACGCCGCTGATCGGAGCGGACACCGTGTAGGTTTGCAGCGAATGACTGGATTCAACCCGGAACAGGGTTTGTCCGCGTTGGATCGGCTGTCCCAACTGGCCCGACATCGACACTATTTGTCCGGGCAGGCGCGCTCGCACCTCGGCCCGGCCTTCCGGTGTGGTTTCGATCCTGCCGGCCATGTCGATCAGCTCGGCAACGGTCGCCGGCCCCGCACGTTCAGAGCGAACACCGCCAGCCTGAGCGGCTTGCGCCGATATGGTGGTTCGGCCCTCATAGGAAGCATAGGACCAGTTGTGGGTTCGCCCGCCTTCGGCAGCGCGCACCTTCACATCGAAGGAGTGCGGTTCGGTGACGACGCCATTGCCGCGCAGGAAATCTTCCTGCGGCCGGAAAGCGAAACGGTCCACCTTGCCGCCAAGACGCTCCTGCTCGATCGTGAGGTGGACTTCGTCGGGAGCAAGCGGCTTGCCGTCCCGATAGGGATAGATTCGATACTCCGGCTCGACACCATCTTCGAAGATGGTGATCTCCACCGCGAAATCGCCATCGCGCAGCATTCGCCCGCGATGCGGCCCGCGCTCATAGTCCGCGTCGGCTGCTTGTGCCGTTTCGGCTTCCGTCGTTTCGTTGGTCGTGGGCGAGCCGCCGCATCCGGCGAGCAGCACGCAAGCGAGCAAGGTGCCCGCCGAGAGAAGGGATCGTGTCATCAGCGAATCTCCGCGCTGGCAAGGAGAGGGGTATGGCGGCCGGTCAGCCGGTCGAGCCGGGCGCCCGCCAGATGGAATTGGCGCAGCAACTCGACGCGACGGGATCGCGCGTCGGTCACTGCTTGTTGAGCCTGGCTCACTTCGAGGAAGGTGAAGGCGGTGCCGCCACGCGCGAAACCGTCTCGGACCAGCACCACCGCGCGCTCGGCGCTGGGCAGAACCTCCCGGTCAATACGAGAGACCTCGGTTAAGATTGCGGCGCGTTGGGCTTCGAGTCGGCTGATCTCGCGTTCGACCTGCACCCGCATCACCGCGATTTCGGCTTCGGCTGCTTGTGCGTCGGCCTGAGCACGAGCGACATTGCCGCGATTTGCTGCGCGGCTGCCGAGCGGAATCGAAGCGCCGACTATAATCGCCACATCATTCCCTTGCCCGAAGTGCCGCAGCCCCACGCGTCCGGTTGGATCACCGACATTGCCCGTTTCGGCGAGGCGCAACCGCGCGCCCGCTGCTTCCCGCTCCGCCGAGAGGGCCGCCAGATCAGGGCTGCTTTCAGCTTGAACTGTGGTTGGATCAAGGATGCCGAAGGAAGCCGTTTGGAGGCTGTAATCGGCGGTTCCGCCCCAATAGGAGGCGAGCGCGGCCCGAGCGATGCGGGCGGTCTCGCGGGCCTGATCCAGAGCGATCTCGGCTTGCGCCACGGCTGTTCTTGCCCGCTCTGCAGCGAACAACGGATCAAGTGCACGCCCGACCCGCCGGCCGACCTCTGCCTCGATGCGCTGCGCTTCGGCAAGACGTTGCTCTGCGATCGGGATTGTAGCCTGGGCGGCCAGCGCTTCGACCCATGCAGCCTGCACCTGCGCCAGCAGGTCCAGCATTCGCAGGCGATTGCGCTCGGTGGCGACCCCAAGCTGTGACCGGGCTGCACCTACACGCGCCTCTCGCTTGCCACCGCGTTCCCAGGTCCGCTCATACCAAGCGGTGGTCTGTGATCGCTCGATTGGCGAGTAAGGGCCGGTTCCCGCGAAGTCCTCGACATCGATACCGACGACATCGCGCGGCCGCACATCGGCTTGGTTGATTCCAGCCTCAGCCGCTTGGAGCCGAGCAGCATTCGCCGCCACGACGGGATCGCCGCTGGCAACCCTGAATAGAGCGTCTGATAAACTCAGGTCTTGCGCCGTTCCGATGGACGGAGCGGACAGAGCGGCGAGCGCCGCGCCTATCGCAAGCGCGCGCCGCACGCGCGCCGACGGGCGCGCAACAAATATAGAAAACATGACAAATCGGCCTCACGAGCAGGCGTGGCGAAAGCCGCGCCTCAAGTGACGCGGCGGTTCAGATGCGGATCGCGACGCCCTTTGGAGGTCGTTCAGGCCCGTGGCTTAGGAAGCCGGGCATACGGTCATCGACGGTCGGGCGCCAAGGTGAGGCCCCCGAAAACAACCAAGATGCTTGGTGCGACACAGGAGTAAACAGCCCTGAGCCGCCATCGACGTGATGATGATGCCCGGTTCCCGGCTGACCGTCGGGAGCATCGTCGATATCATCGGGGTTTGATGCTTGTGTGTCGTGGTGGTGGTCGTCGACCTCGAAGGCGATCTTGCTGAATGCAAGGTGGTCATGCTCGCTGGCTGCACTCGATTGATGCTGAATGCGATCGACCACATTTGCCATGCTGGCGCTGGCAAAGACGAGCATCAGCGCTACGCACAGCGCAGAGCAAAGTTTAGAAGCCAGATGTCCAGTCAATTTAGCCACGATGAACGAGCATAACCGGCCGGCAAGATAAGGCAAGGCTGCATGATTGCCGCCACGCAGGGCTTTCCCCAACCAAGCAGTCATTCGCCCAATTTCCGGACTTTGCCGCTTGCCGCGAGCTTAGCAAGCCGTCTCGGAAGATCCGAGGCGATCCGGGGCCGCTGATGCGGCTGCGCCCTTTTCCGACCCCGGATTTCCCCGGTGGTTCGACCGCAGCCCCGGCACCAGCCTGTGCGGCCGTCAAAACTGCACCTCCCAATGCAGGGCGAGTTCATATCGACTGCACCTCAATGGTGAGATGGCGAAGTTCGTGAACTGGCTTGAGCCGCTTTTGAACCGCAGCGCGATCCACCGTGTCGTCGGCTACCACGCTAACAATGCCGGCGCGGGCATCGGGGCCGACGCGCCAGACGTGCAGGTCGGCAATTCGTGCATCGCCGGGTGTTTCAACCAACGCTCGGATTTCCTCGGCGATATGCTCGTCAGTGCGGTCAAGCAGCACCCACGCGGTCTCAAGCATCAGCGACCATGACCAGCGCGCGATCACGAGGGCGCCGACAATCCCCATGACCGGATCGAGCCACACCCAGCCCAAAAAGCGTCCCGAAAGGAGCGCGATGATCGCCAGCACCGAGGTCAGCGCGTCGGCGAGGACGTGGACATAGGCGGCGCGAAGATTGTTGTCCTGGCTGCGCATCCCCGCCACCGGATGTTCACGGTGATCGTCATGCGCGTGATCGTGGTGCCCGTGGCCATGAGAATGGCCATGCCCGTGACCGTGGGAATGGTCTCCCGCGAGCAGGAAGGCGCTGACTACATTCACCGCGAGGCCGATGACAGCCACGATCGCCGCTTCGGTGAACGCCACTGTAATTGGCTGAAACAGCCGGACAACCGATTCGACGCCGATGCCAATCGCAATGACTGCTAGGACCAATGCCGAGGCGAACCCTGCTAAATCGCCGACTTTACCCGTCCCGAAGCTGAACCGGCGATCGGAGGCATGTCGTTTAGCATAGGAATAGGCGATGGCCGCGACGCTCAGTGCTCCGGCGTGCGTCGCCATATGAAAGCCGTCCGCAAGGAGCGCCATCGAGCCGGTCAGATAGCCGGTGATAATTTCCCCGACCATCATCGTCGCCGTGAGCGCTACCACCCAAAGTGTGCGGCGCGCATTTGCGTCGTGAGACGCTCCAAGAAAGATGTGATCGTGGGCGAAACGGGTTGCTTGAGAGGCGACAGTCATTAACGAACCTACTTCGAGTAACGGCGAATAACGGTTTTCAATTCCTCCGCCGCGTGAAGACGGTCGGCATCGTTCAGCCCCGGCTTTGCAACATGCTGATCGAGGTGCTCCACAATGATCTCGTCGAGAAGTCCATTCACCGCGCCGCGCACGGCCGCGACGAGGTGAAGAACCTCGCCGCACGAAGCGCTACGCTCCAGCCCGCGCTCGACCGCGCCGACCTGCCCCGCGATGCGCCGGACCCTCGCAATCAACTCGGAGCTATTTGCCTGCGTGTGAGCCATAGCCTATCCCCCTATCCTATAGTCGCTTCGAGTGCAAGCGAGCTGCCAAGTTCGGGGAAGGTCACCAGTGCGGGCTCACCGGCAAAGCGCGAACGGCGTTTAGCGGAGGCAATGGCTTGCTCGTTTCGGCGTTCGGCGGCGCTAGGGTAGTGGGAACGGCGAGAGGTATTCGTTATGTTTATCCGGTGCGGGGCGCCAAATACCGCCGCTTGCCGCCATTTCATCTCAGCCACCGCCCAGAGTACCCTGACGTAGTGCAGGCGGCGGCACATTGCGGGCATCTGAGCGGCGTTGATAAACTAGCCAACCTCACCTCCGCCCGTCGCCGTGGAACACGAGCCGCCCGCCGGGGCTGGTGGTGTCGATCGCCCGGGTGAGCCCCCGAAGACCGCTCTCGCGCTTGGCGAAATCTTCGTCCGTCTCAACGAACTGTCGGACGGAGCGCGCCAGCCGGTCGAGCTTCCACAACGCCAGCTTCTCGCCGGCACGGAGATAGTCAAGGGCGCCTTTCAACTCCGGGCTGTCGCGTTGCGCTCCCGACGGCGTCTCCATGAACACCCACCCGCACCCGGCTTCCCGGAGCGCGTCTCGTTGGGGGGGCAGGGACTGATCCCTGGTGGACACGCGCACATAGCCGACGAGCAAAGGCCTTCTCCTGAACCTTGCCAGAACCTAGCCGGATTTCGGAGACTGAACCGAGGGACTGTTTTCGGAGGCTGAAGGGCCATTTCCAGAGCCTTCCGCCGCCATCGGTGCGGCTCTCCCGCGAACGAGCGTTCGCGGGAGACGGGAGATAGGACATTATCACATGCTAGACAGGGGGGAAATCGTGGCTGGACCCTTCATGTCATCTTGCGGAGGTACACGTTGCCATTGAAGGCTGGCTGGCGCCATTCATCCGCTCTGGAAACGATGGATTGAGAAGCCGGCGTGCGCTCGCAACAGCCCAGACAAGCGCACCTGGCAAACCCTGCGGTATATCTGAGCTGCCCAAAGCCGGCTCAGCGTACGTTCGCGTAAGAAGCAGCAACAGCGCGCGCTCGTCCGCGCTGAGCATTGGATTACAACAGCATTCGGCAACCAATGCCCGGCCAAGGCATCCTTCAGTGAGTTGAAAAACGCTGGCCAGGGCGACCACCGCAGGAGCCGGAATCCCGAACTCGCCCCCTAGTCTGGTGAGCGGCGGCAGGGGTTGCTCACCGAGTTGCCGGCACGCCGCGTAGCGGCGCAGCAGCCGCACCACGATCCGCTCGGCGTCCCCTGCATTGGGGTCTATGCGCACCATCACCGTCATCGCCCATATTTCATCAGAGTCGCTATTGCGATGCATTCGTATCTAGCATAGGGCGCGTCAATGATTGAGAACGATTCGCAAAGGGGGTGAAATGAGGAAAAGTAGATTATGCGGTGCGCTAGGCCTTGGAATGATGGCCGTGCCCGCAGCGGCTCAGGATCAGCCAGCCATCCCGGCTACGGACGCCCGCCAAACAATCATCGTCACCGGCGTCCGGGACGGCTACCAAGTCGACGCGACCAGCACCGCCACCCGCACACCGACCAGTCTCAAGGACGTTCCGCAGGCGGCGTCGATCATCACCGAGGCGCAGATTGACGACCAGGCGATGCGCTCGATCGCCGACGTGCTTCGCTATGTCCCCGGCGCGGTGATCTCTCAGGGCGAGGGCCACCGCGATCAGATCATCCTGCGCGGCAATAACAGCACCGCGGACTTCTTCGTCGACGGCCTGCGTGACGATGTGCAATATTACCGCGGCCTCTACAATGCAGAGCGGATCGAGGTCCTGAAAGGCCCCAACGCGATGATCTTCGGGCGCGGCGGTGGGGGTGGGATCGTCAACCGCGTCACCAAGCGCCCCGTTGCCAACGCCTTCATCAGCGGCAGCGGCTCGGCGGACACATATGGCGCATGGTATGTCGACACCGACATCAACCAGCCGATCGGCGAATCCGCCTCCGCTCGGCTGAACGCCGTTTACGAGGAGTTCAACAGCAACCGCGATTTCTACGACGGACGCCGGATTGCGATCAATCCGACCTTTGCCCTATCCCTCGGTGGCACCACCCGGATCGACCTGGGGTTCGAATATAACAATGACAAGCGCACGATCGATCGAGGCGTCCCCTCGGCTGCGCAGGGCTCTCTGACGAGCCCGTCACGCCCCCTCACCGGCTTCCGCGACACCTTCTTCGGTGTTCCGGGTTTCAACGTCAGCGATTTCGAGGCCAAGGTCCTGAGCGGGCGCATCGAGCATCGGTTCAGCGACAACCTGACCCTGACCAGTCGGGTCCTGTACGGCGACTATGACAAGCTCTATCGGAACGCCTTTGCGGTGACCCCGGTCACGCCGCGCGTCGGCATCCAAAGCGTCGGCATCGAAGCCTATAGCGATCCCACGACGCGCAAGAACTTCTTCAACCAGAACGACCTTGTCTGGACCGTCACCACCGGCCCCGTCCGCCACGTGCTGCTCGCCGGCTTTGAAGTTGGTGATCAGCGCACGCGCAACCAGCGGATCAACGGCTTTTTCGGAAGCGGCGATATCGTCAATGGAGGGCGGCGTGTCTTTGTGGGGTTGGCCGACCGGATCACGGTGCCGCCGGTGACGCTGCGCACCACCGCCAATACCGGCTACCGGTCGATCCGGACAAATGCCGACGCCACTGCCTTCTATGTGCAGGACCAGATTTCGATCGGCGAACATGTCGATGTCATCGGCGGCGTTCGCCGCGACCGCTTCAAGCTCAGCGTCGACGACCTGGTCGCCGGGCAGAGCTATAGCCGGACGGACACTCTCTGGTCTCCCCGTCTGGGGGTGGTGCTGAAGCCGGTGCAACCCGTCTCGATCTACGCCAGCTATAGCCGGTCCTTCCTGCCCCAGTCGGGCGATCAGTTTTCATCGCTCGACATTACAAGCGCCGCGCTGGAGCCGGAGAAGTTCGACAATTACGAACTTGGCCTCAAATGGGATATCTTTCCAACGCTGAACCTGACCGCTGCTGTCTACCGCCTCGACCGTACCAACACCCGCGCGACCGACCCCAACGACGCCACGCGGACGGTGCTTACGGGCGCGCAGCGCAGCAAAGGGCTTGAGCTCGGCCTGAGCGGCGCGATCACACCCCAATGGCAGGTCAGTGCGGGCTATGCACTGCAGGACGCGAAGATTCGCAAGACGACGAGCGCGGCCCCGGCCGGGCGCGAGGTACCGCTGGTTCCCAAACAGCAGGCTTCGCTCTGGACCCGCTACGACTTCACCCCTCGCTTCGGGGCCGGCGTCGGCGTCTACCACCAGTCGAAGAGCTTCACTTCCATCAGCAACACCGCCGTCCTGCCCGCCTTCACCCGTGTGGATGCTGCCGCATTCTTCAAGCTCACCCCCCAGATCGAGGCGCAAATCAACGTCGAGAACCTCCTCAACAGCAACTATTTCTCGTCCGCCTACAACGACAACAACATCATGCCTGGTGCGCCGACGACGGCGCGAGCTACGGTTAGAATGAGCTTTTAGACAAGGCGCCGGAGAGATGGATGTGAACACAGAGCGCGTAATCGAAGGCGCTGTGACGGGCGCGGCGGCGGGGTTGGTGGCCTCGTGGGTAATGTCCGAGTTCCACGAAGCCTGGAAAGCCGCTTCGGGCGATAGGGATGTCGGAGACGAGCCCAACACCGTCAAGGTGGCCGACGCTGTAACGGAAGCTACCGTAGGGAAACCGGTACCGGAGGGATATCGTGAGCCTGCGGGAGCAGCTGTTCATTACGGCTTTGGGGTGTTTCTCGGCGCTCTCTACGGAGCCGCGGTGGAGGTTCGCCCAGAGACCAGCGCTGGGTTCGGAACCGCCTACGGAGCGGCGGTGTCGCTGGTCGCCGACGAGATGGCGATGCCGGCGTTGGGCTTTAGTCCCCCCGCTTCGGAGGTCGCGGCTTCGACGCACCTGCGCGGCTTTGTCTCGCACCTAGTTTTCGGCGTGGCTCTCGAAGTGGCGCGGAGGCTCCTAATTGCGGGTGTCAGAGCAAAGATTGCCTAAAGCCGCACGCCCGCGACCTTCTCCGTACTCTTGCGTGTCAGACGCGTTGTCACTCTTCAGAAGTGACAACGGCGCGGTGGCCCGCGCCGTTGTGCATCCTAGTGGTTGTAACCATGCTCGTTGTACCGGCGCGCGTCGCGACGCGCATGACGTACTTCCCGGCGGTAGTCCCGACGGGCGTGCCGGTTCGAGGCGTAGCCATAGTTGCCGTAATTGGAATAACCGTTACCGTAACTGCTATGCCCTTGGCCTTGGTAAGAGCCGTAACTTCGGCCGTGACCCTGCGGTTCAACATAGCCATAGCCTTGGCTGTAGTAGCTCTGGTTCTGATACCCATGGCCGTTGGATTGGCCGGCATGGGCCGGCGGTTCGGCGAGGGCCGGTGCGGCTACGATGAGTGCCAATCCGGCGATCGCGAGCTTGAACATGTTCCTTCTCCACAACTACGCTCGTCGTACCGCGAGTGGCCGATCGGGCTGGAGAGATGTGTGCGCCGAACGTGCTGAACCGGGTTTGAATAGTCTCGGCAGCTCGCGTGAAGACGGGACGGAAGCACCTTACGCCGGGAACTCGTCTCAGCTCGGAAGTCGAAGCTTACCAGGCGCGCGGAGCCGTCCGCGGCACCCTTTTGCCCCTTTCCCCCATATCCTAAGCCGTTTCCCTCTCGCTGTCCTGCGGGCTTAAAGTCGGCTCCGCGGTCCGGCTTATGTACCTGATCCGGTGGCGGGCACCGGACGGGCTTTCCAGAGTCTTCGGGACAAACCCAGGCTGAGCACGACGGCGAATGCCGCCAGAACGCCGGGAAAGACGAACGACGCGACCCTCACCGTCAGGCCGGACTCTAGCTCCAGCTGGAGGAAAAGACGGCGGTCAGGGCATTTGAAATGTGGGGCGTCAAGGATTGCTCGGGCGCTTTTCGCAGGGTAAGTGCCGTCCCCTCAACGAGCCACCAGGCTCGACTCGGTGACGCGCTCATCCGTGCCCGCGCAATTTCATCGAAATAGCAAACTATCGATTGGCTGAAGATTTTGTCACCGCGACAATCAACCGAAGCATGATTGGCAGGCTTCCGCCACAGCATGTAGCTTTTCTCGTCAGCTTCGTGTCGGGTGTCCTGCTGCTCGTTGGGAGCTATGGCTTCGCCACAGCAACACTCGGGGGCTTCGTTGCCGCCGCGACTTTGTTCATCGCCTTCACCACGGTGTTGATGCGGCAAGACTCCGCCGAGCGCCTGCAAATACACGCCGTGCGATATGACGCGTCCCGACCGCTGCTGCTGTTTATCGCAGCGCTAGTGTTCAGCGTCGTCATCCTCGCTCTCGTCATCGAA
This sequence comes from Sphingobium wenxiniae, assembly GCF_007830065.1. GTDB lineage: Bacteria > Pseudomonadota > Alphaproteobacteria > Sphingomonadales > Sphingomonadaceae > Sphingobium > Sphingobium wenxiniae. Next base: position 86,386 of record NZ_VLKK01000011.1, read on the forward strand.
CTCGCTCGCAACACGCCGCACAGTGATAGCCAAATTCTCCTTGCCATTACGGCTCTTCTGCTTGCCTGGATATTCGGCAATCTCACCCTACCGACGCACTACGCGCATCTCTACTACCAAAGCGCAGGGGAGAAACGGCGTGGCGGTCTCGACTTTCCAGGTGCGGACGACCCCGACTTTTGGGATTTCTGCTATTTTTCATTCGTTGTTGGGATGACGTTCCAGGTGTCAGACGTCGTGGTCAACGACCAGGGGCTGCGCAGGCTGGTCATGCTGCACGGGCTCATTGCCTTCGTCTTCAACATCGGCGCAGTCGCGCTGACCGTCAACGTCGTCGGCAGCATTAACTGAACGATCGTCCAGTGCGCAACTGGCATGTTTCCGGTCTCAACGTAATGACGCGTGATTTTGTGCTACGTCGAGTAGCCGAGCTTTTTAGGATAAGGCCAAATACATTGGGAGTGGCACCTCACGCGCAATCTTCGCGTCCCGAGCGGGCGCGGCATGTCGAACAGCGCCTGCTAGCCTATCATCGCGCCGTCGCCCCAGCCCGTTCACCGGCCTCAGGCCGGCCTTGGGGTGGGTTGAGATCAAGGCGTGGCCGCCCGATTGGGCCGCCCTCATCGTTCTGAACGGGGGTTCTGCGACGGCGAGGCCGCGGAACCGCATCGATTGCCGGTCTGCGTGTCATCCGACCGGTTTTGACCTCCCATAAAACAGGGAATTCGAACAGCGGGACGCGTGTGCCCGGCCTGTCTAGCGAGCTGCGAGCGATTGGACGCAATGGAAGAGTGCGCAGCCGCGTCCGGGGGGTGTGTGACATTCGCTCGCTTCGGACTCGAGGGGTGTTCACCGGCCGTGCGTAATGGATGTGAGGACGGCGGAGGAATGAACATGGACATGAATTTAGACAGCGCGTTGCGCCGCCTTGCCGAGCAACCGCTTCATCCACGGCTTGCTGAACTGGAAGGCGATGTCATGCGGTTGATCGCGGCGGAGCGGCGCGCGGGCGGCGGAGTTACGCTGCGATCCGGCATGCTGGCAGCGCTAGGCGCAGTCGCCTTGGGAGTGGTGGGCGGCGGATTGTCGTCCGCAGCGACGACTGCGCAGGTGCCGACGCTAACACCCTTCGGGCCTGCCATGCCGCTAGCGCCTTCGACCTTACTCGCGTTCCAGTGACGAGCGGCGCCCGGAGGACGATGCTGATCGCCATCGTCGCGTTCGTGGCGGCGGTCGCAGGCGTGTGGGCTGGACGTGAGTTATTCCCCTCCCCGCCAAGCCCGGGCGTTGAGCTTCACAGCTTGCTCCACGACGGGCTCGAGCTGGACGAAGCTCAACAGACCAAGCTCCAGATGCTGGAGTCTCACTTCACCGTTCGAAGGCGTGCCTTGGAGCTGGAACTCAGAGCCGACAACGCCCGGCTCGCCGCCGCCATCGAGGCCGAACACGGTAACGGGCCGCAGGTCGCGGCCGCCGTCGATCGTTCGCACGGCGCGATGGGTGAGCTCCAGAAGGAGACGTTGAACCATATGTTCGCGATGCGGCAGATCCTGCGGCCCGACCAGGCGAGGACGTTTGACCGCGCGGTGGTGAAGGCGCTGACCGCAGACGCGCGGTGAGCCTTGATCTCGCGGCCTGCACGGACGGCGAACTCGCCGCCTTGACGCTCGCCGGACGTCAGGCTGCGTTCGCTGAGATCATGCGGCGGCACCAAAGACCGGTCTACCGCCTGATCCGCTCGCATATCGGCGACGCCGAAGAGGCGCTTGACCTCACTCAGGAATGCTTCGTGGCCGCCTTTCAGAACTTGCGAAAGTATGACGGAGATCGGCCGCTCGCTGCGTGGCTGACCCGCGTGGCGATCAACAAGAGCCGCGACTGGCACAGGCGGCGGCGCATACGCCAGATACTATCGTTCGCCTCTTCGCTGCCGCCCGACACCATGGAGAGTGAGCGGGACGAGGCGCCGGGTGCCGACGCCATCACCTTCGATCGCGCAGAGCTTGCGCGGCTTTCGCGCGCGGTGTCCGAGCTGCCGGCCACGCTCAAGGAGACGCTTTTGCTGCGGACCGTGGAGGGCTTGTCCCAGGCGGAAACCGCCGCCGCGCTGGGGATCAGCGGAAAGGCCGTGGAGACGCGGCTCCGGCGTGCGCGTGAAAGATTATCGAAAATTCTCGACTTCGCGTGAGGGGATGAGCCTATTTGCGCGTAATGAAAGGTAAGGTCGGCGGCCCTCCCCCGGGTCGCCGGCCGCAAGCCATGAACTTGGAGCGAAGGAACGGCATGAGCCGCAAACTGAACCGGCGCGACGTAATGCGCGGAACCGCCGCGCTCGGCGGCACCTTGGCCATGTCGGCCTACTTGCCAGCTTGGGCGCAACCTGTGTCGCGCGGTATCGCCAAACCCCTGCCGACCGTGTCGGGCACAAACATCGCGCTGACCATCGACCGAATGAAGCTGGTCATGGACGGGATCACCACGCCCGCGATCGGGGTAAACGGCACGGTCCCGGCACCACTCGTCCGCCTCAAAGAGGGCCAGAAGGTCCGCCTTGCGGTGACCAACAACCTCGACGAAGATAGCTCGATCCACTGGCACGGGCTCATTCTGCCGTTCCAAATGGACGGCGTACCCGGGATCAGCTTCCCCGGCATCAAGGCGCGTTCGACCTTTGTGTACGAGTTCCCGATCTTGCAGTCCGGCACCTACTGGTATCACAGCCACTCGGGCGAGCAGGAGCAGGCAGGGCTCTACGGACCCATCGTGATTGATCCGGCGGGTGCCGACCCGGTCGCGTTCGACCGCGAGCATGTGATCGTGCTGTCCGATCATAGCGAAATGACGGGCGAGGAAATTTTCCGCAAGCTCAAGCAGATGGGCGGCGCCTATTTCAACTATCAGCGCCCGACGCTGAGCGGGCTGCTCGCCGGCCGCGAGATGCGCCTCAAGGATCGGATGGAATGGGGCAAGATGCGCATGGACCCGGCCGATATTGCGGATGTTACGGGGTCGACCTACACCTTCCTCGTCAATGGCTTTGGCCCTTACGACAACTGGACGGGCCTCTTCCGACCGGGCGAGCGGGTTCGGCTGCGCATCGTCAATGCTGCGGCGCAAACCAACTTCAACGTGCGCATCCCTGACTTGCCGATGACGGTGGTGCAGGCCGACGGCCAGAACGTCCGGCCGGTAACCGTGGACGAATTCCAGATCGGCGTCGCGGAAACCTTCGACGTGATCGTGACGCCCGAGGACCGCGCCTACAGCTTCGTTTCCGAGGCGATCGACCGATCCGGCATGGGGCGCGCGACACTGGCCCCGCGCGAGGGCATGATCGCCCCGGTCCCGCCGCTCCGCCCGCGCACGTTGCTGACCATGACCGACATGGGCATGGACATGAGCGGGATGGAGGGGATGTCCGGTATGGCGGACGAGAACCCGGTCGCAAAGCGCGGGCCGGATCCCACGTTGATGCAGAATGCCTCGCGCAACCTGTGGAAGCTCACCGGGTGGAAAGAGCCCACCGATCACGGAACGAAGGCGGTAGGCGCTGCGATGGCCGGCATGGCTGGGATGGGGGGCGACCAGATGAGCGGCGCTATGCCAGGGATGGACCATAGCCAAATGGCGGCGGGCGCTGCCGGGATGGCGGGCATGGACCATGGTCAGATGAGCAGCGGCGGCATGGCCGGGATGGATCATGGGTCAGGCGGCAGCATGGACATGAACATGCGCAACCCCAAGAACGCGCCCGGCGTCAAGATGGGGCCGGGAGTGCAGACCATCTCGCCGATGCCGAAGGACCGCACGGGCGAGCCGCCGCAGGGGCTGGAGGACGCGGATCATCGCGTGCTCACTTATCGCGATCTTGTCGCGCTCGACCGCAACCCGGACGTTCGCGCCCCGTCGCGTCAGTTGGAGATCCACCTGACGGGCAATATGGAGCGCTACATGTGGGGCTTTGACGGCCAGAAGATGAGCGACCCTGCCGACCCCATCCCGTTCCGCAAGGACGAGCGCGCGCGCGTCACCCTGGTCAATGACACGATGATGCCGCACCCGATCCATTTGCACGGCCACTTCTTCGAGCTGGTAACCGGACATGGCGACTTCGCGCCTCGCAAGCACACGGTGAATGTGGCGCCCGGCGGTAAGATGACGTTCGACGTAACGGCCGACGCGGCTGGCGACTGGGCGTTCCACTGCCACAATCTCTATCACATGACCGCGGGGATGATGCGTGTCGTGACCGTTCGCCCGATGGGCGAGGAGAATCGCGATGCAGCTTAAGTTCCTCCTGATGGCTGGCGGCGCCGCGCTTGGCCTCGCAACGCCCGCGGCCGCGCAGATGGACCATTCAAACATGCCCGGCATGAAGATGCCGCCGCCAAAGACGCAAGCGGTGAAAAAGCCTGTCGCCAAGAAGCCCGCGGCGACCAAGCCCGCCGCGCGCAAGGAATCTGGGAGGCCTGCTGCTAGGTCTACCCCGCGCGCAAAGGCGGGATCGGCGGCCAAGCCCGCCGCAAGTCGGTCCGCCAAACCTCCGGTCGGCGAACCCGTCGTTGCCGATCCTCACGCCGGTCATGACATGTCCGCCATGCCGGGTATGAATATGCCTGAAGCCAAACCTGATTCCAGTTCGGGGCACGACATGTCCGCGATGCCAGGTGCGTCCGGCGGCACCAACCCCGCCGAGCCAGGTGCTATGCAGGGCATGGATCATGGATCGATGCAGGGAATGGGCCAGAGTTCGGGCGCGATGCAAGGCATGTCGGGACACGACATGGGAAGCATGCCCTCAGCCACGGGCGCGGCGATGGTCGGCACCAACCTGCCGGCCGGCACCGCTCCGCCGCCGCCCATCCCGACGGATCGGGCCGCGGACCAGGTCTACTCTGCCGCCGCCATGGCGCATTCGCAGCAGCATCTGCGGTCGATGCACGGCGGGCAGAATTTCTCGCAGGTCATATTCAATCTGGCTGAAGTCCAGATCCGGGATGGTCGCGATGCTTATCGGTGGGATGGCGGCGCCTGGTACGGTGGCGACATTAATCGCCTGGTTCTTAAAACCGAAGGCGAAGGGAACTTTGGGAGAAGCTTGGAAAGGGCGGAGCTGCAGGCGCTCTACGCACGGGCGATCGGACCCTACACCGACTTTCAGGCGGGGATCCGGTACGACTTCAAGCCTAATCCCTCGCGTGTCTACGCGACAGTCGGGTTTGAGAGCCTGGCCCCGGGTTTCTTCGACGTCGAGGGCGCACTCTTCTTGTCTAACAAGGGCGACGTGCTGGGCCGCGTTGAAGGGTATTACGATCAGCGCATCACCCAGCGGCTGATCCTCCAGCCTCGTGTCGAAGCTGAGTTTGCGGCGCAGGACGTTCCGGCAGACCGGATCGGCTCGGGCTTGTCGGATATCGAGCTTGGCTTGCGGCTGCGCTACGAGGTGAAGCGCGAGTTCGCCCCTTATATCGGTGTTTCGTATGAGCGCAGAGTGGGCCGCTCCGCTCGTTTTGCACGCGAGGATGGCGAGGATGCGGTATCGACGAGCCTGGTTCTAGGCGTGAGGACATGGTTTTGAAGATGGTCCGTTCTTTGCCGGAGACATGATCACCCCCATCGAATCGCACGGAGCGGGTTCTTGGCACGCATTGTAAGGAGAAAAGTGATGTTAAGGCTTACTAAATGGGCGGCTGCGGCCAGTTTGCTGATGGCGGTGCCCGCGATTGCTCAGCAAGGCGGCATGCAGGGCATGGACCACTCGAAAATGCAAGGCATGAACCACGACAACATGCCTGGCATGAACACGCCTTTCATGCCCGCCGAAATGGCGATGCATGAAAAGATGATGAAGGCCAAGGGCGCTAATGCGAGCGAGACGTGGGTCCGCAAGATGATCGAGCATCACCGCGGTGCGATCGCCATGTCGCAGATCGTTCTCCGCCAGGCGCCAGATGCGAAGACCCGGCAAATGGCTCAGAAATCGATTGCCGAGCAGAACAACAGCATCGGTGAGCTCCAGGCGATGCTTCGATCGATGGGCAAGCGTCCTCAGTAATAAGCCTCGTTCCTCCCGCCCCCAGCGAGGAGACGGGAGGAACGACCAAGGAGATTTTTCCATGAAGTCAGCGTTGCGATTTGCGCTTACTGCCGCAGCCTTGTTGGTTCCGGTTGCCGCCAGCGCGGCTACCCCGATCGTTATGCACCGCGACCCCGGCTGCGGCTGTTGCGCCAAGTGGGCGGCGCAGGTGCAGCAGCAGCTCGGCCGTCAGGTGCGCGTCGTCGATGATTCTAACCGCCCGGCGCTGCAGAAGCGCGCGGGCGTTCCCGCGGACCTCTCGTCCTGCCACACCGCGATCGCCGATGGCATGGCTTTCGAGGGCCACGTGCCGATCGCCGACATGAAGCGGGCTCTCGCGACCCGGCCCAAGGGCGTGCGGGGCCTCGCGGTCGGCGGTATGCCGCTCGGCTCGCCTGGAATGGAAGTGCCGGGCGTCAAGGCGCAGGCCTATGACGTGGTCGCCTTCGGCACCGGCGGACGCCGCTTGTTCGCCCGCCACGGCAGCTGATCGGCCGATGTTTTTTGGCGGAGTGGCATGACGCGGTCGCCGCAGCCAGCGTAGCTGTGGCGTCCAGTCCGTCTTGAAGAGCAGACGGAAAGTTTCACAAAGGAAGCTGGGCAGGTGAGGGAAGAAGGCGCGGCGTGCGTAAACTGGATTGAAACAACACGGTTCAAGGGGTTGGGTGATGGGCGGTAAACGAGGCGGGGCTTTCGCTCTACTCCTTGCGGTTGCAATCTCGGTAAGCACGTCGGCATCGGCGCACGAAGATCACGATGCGCTCGGGGCCGGTCCCGGGCCGGCCGCTAGCAGCGCAGCCGAGACGCAGAAAGCAGATGGGGCGGACGCTGGCGACGGCCACATGGGCATGGGCTCTATGTCGACCGTGGACATGAACATGGGCGGCCGCGACATCGCCGGCGACGACATGGACATGGGCGGCATGCACGAGGAGACCGCCAACAAGAACAAGACTTTCGGCGAACGGCTTGTGAGCTGGCTGGGGCGGGTGCATACCATGGTCATTCATTTTCCCATCGCCCTGTTCATCGGTGCGTTCGGGGTGGAGCTGTTCGGGTTGTGGCGCCGCAACCGGGATTATCAGCATGTCGCACACATAATGCTGGTCGTCGGCGCGCTGGGAGCGATCGTGGCGGCGTTCCTGGGCTGGTTCGCAGGCGGGTTCTACCTGACCGACCGCAACCCTATCCTGATGACGCATCGCTGGCTCGGGACATCGATCGCGGTCTTCGGCGTCGCGCTGGCTTGGATGGCAGCGCGCCACCGCAAGGGTCCCGAGCGGTCGCGGTCGTTGTACTGGGCGGTGCTTGGCCTGATGACACTCGCGATCTCAATCCAGGGGTTCCTCGGCGGAACCTTCATGCACGGCGGAATAAACCACTTGGCGTTCTGAGGGGCCCCGACGCTTAGTAGCCGGTCGCGTGTTGGCGCGCTGCGAAGGAGAATGCGACAAAATGCGGCAGCGCCGACCTTCGTGCCGTAGGCCTTTTCAAGCATAGCGTCGGATGCCGCCGGCGAGCCCGGCCCCGCTAGGGCGTGTCGAGCAACCCCCGACGCTGGTAATAGCACACTGTCTCGATGCACTCCCGCGCAAGCCTCGGGATCGTGGTGCGGGATCATCGAACGGAGGAAGGCCGTGTCGCCGATCGTCGTGTGGATACGAATAAGCGCGAAGCAGCCGAAGAAGATGACAAGCGAGCCGGCGATCAGCGCTTTGTTGGCGGCTTTCGCTCGGTGCACCGCCAGTGGCTCCCACTACGTCGGCGGTACGCTCCGAGCGGGATACAGCCCGGCGATGGCGGACGACAATCCACTGTCGCGGTCGCGCAACATGTTATGAATTGCGGTCGCAGCGATCGCCGCTTGTCCGGCTGCGACGCTGATCTGATCGAGCCCTTCCACGGCGTCGCCGACTGCGTAGAGACCCTTAACCGAGGTTTGTTGATGGGCATTGGTCAGCACGCACCCCGATTCGCTGAGCTGTGCTCCGAGCAAAGAGGCAAGCCGCGTCCGAGGCGACGAGCCGAGCGCGGGGTAAAGCGTGTCGAATTGTAGCTCCAGGCCATTGGCCAGCCTCACCTCGACACAGTCGCCAAGACGCAACTGCTCGACAGGCGAGGGGGCGACATCAATGCCCTGCTGGTCCAGCTTGGCAAGTTCGGTCGGCCCAAGATCGAGCGAGTGTTCCGCCAGAAGCGTGACCTTGGCTCCATAAGCCCTCAGGAATTCGGCTTCTTCAGCGCCGTGACCACTGCCGCCGAGCACCGCCACGTTCATCCGCCGGGCCTCATAACCATCGCAGATCGGACAATAGCGGAGAAGCCCACGCGCCACGCCGATGTCATGCATCGCATCAGGCATCTCGGGACGCCGATTGACGACGCCCGTCGCAAGGACAACGGTCCGCGCATACAGGACGTTCAGTTCGCAGCTTGCCGAGAAGTGGTCGCCTGACGCGACGATTGCGTCGATCTCACCTCTCTGGATCGTCCCGCCATATTCGCGCAGCTGAGCCTGCAGGCGGGCAAGAAACGCGACGCCGGAAATGCCGCCGGGAAATCCTGGCAGGTTGTGCGAGCGCGGGATGGACGCGGCGCGCCCTGCCGCCGCATCGTAGACGACGCAGCTCCTGAGAAACCGCGACAGATAGATCGCGGTCATGAGGCCCGCTGGACCGCCGCCCACTATCAGACAGTCGATGACCTCCTCAGGATCTCCAGTCCAGCCCTGATCGGTCAACCGCAACCTCATCATTACCCCGCGCATTCGCCTGTCAGGCCCGCGGCCACAGCTCGTTTCAGGGGAGACGCAGTGAAAAAGCGCTCCATGCTCCTTCTGAATACGCGCCGACGCCGCCGACCCCTCATCGAGAGTTCGAGCGTCGGCACGGAAAAAAAGATCGTGAGGGGTGACCCGCCCGGCTGCGTAATAACAGGTGAGCCCAATTGAAATGGAGATTATCCTAAATGCGCCGCTTGTTCATCACGACTGCCGCCGCCGCCCTGTTCTTCGCAGGCGGCGTGGCGAACGCGCATCCGAAGCTGGTGTCCGCCAGCCCCGCCGCCAACGCGGCCGTCGCGACCCCCGAGAAGATCAGCCTTCAGTTCAGCGAGAAACTCGTGCCGGCTTTCTCCAAGGCCGACCTTACCATGGCAGCGATGCCGGGCATGGCGGCCATGAAAATGGCCAGCAGCGCCGCAGTCGGCGCCGATGGCCGGACGCTCACGATCACCCCGAAGCAGCGTCTCCCGCGTGGGCGCTACAGCGTCGACTGGCAGGTCGTCTCTAGCGACACACACAAAATCACCGGCAGCTACAACTTCACGGTGAAGTGAGCGAATGCTCGACTGGCCGACCGTTGCCATCCGCTTGGCGTTGTATCTGGTCCTGGCGGCGCTGTTCGGCCTGTCGGCCTTCAGCCTCTATGGCCTTCGCCTTGGCGAGCGCGATGATGCAATCGCGCTGCGGCCTTGGCTCTCCGGAAGTGCGGTGCTCGGGTTGCTGCTCTCAGCCGCTGGCCTGATCCTCATGGCCTCGGCGATGGCCGGTTCTCCATTCTGGCCGGTCGACCAGGCAGCGGTGGCCGCGCTGCTCGGGGGGCCGCCGGTTGGCACCGCCTGGAAGGTGCGGATGGTGGCGCTGGTCATCGCCGGCGGTGCAGCCCTGCTGGCGCGAGGCAGAGCATCGTGGCTGGCTATCGCCATGATTGCCGCCGCCGCGGCATTGGCGACACTCGCGTGGAACGGGCATGGCGCCATGGACGAGGGAAGCACCGGATGGCTTCACCTCGGTGCGGACATCCTCCACCTCCTCGCCGCCGGTCTGTGGGTCGGCGCGCTGTTCGGATTGCTTCTCCTGATGACGCGTCGCACCGAGGAGATCGATGCCGCGCACCTTCGACTGACCCATCGCGCGCTGCACGGCTTCGGCGCCGTCGGCACGCTCGTGGTTGTTACCCTGGTGGTCACCGGCTTGATCAACAGCTGGCTGCTCGTCGGCCCAGCCAATTTCACGGCCTTGGGGACGACACTCTACGGCCTGCTGCTGCTCGCCAAACTGGTCTTGTTCGCAGCGATGCTGGGGCTCGCTTCACTCAATCGTTTCCGCCTCACGCCGGCCTTCGAGCGCTCGATTGCCATGAACGACCATGGCGGGGCGCTTACGGCGCTGCGGGCCAGCCTTGCGGTCGAGACAGCCTGCGTGATCGGCATCCTGGCGCTCGTGGCATGGCTCGGCACCCTCGCGCCGCCCGCGTCGGGCATGTAAGCGCTATGGACCAACCGTCCACGCAAGCGCCGCTCAGGCCTTCCACCTTCTTTTACCCACTTACGCGGCTTAACCCTCGCCTCCCAAGACACCCCCCGCTTGGACTGAGCTTACGTGTCCGACGCCCTAAGTCGCCCACAGGCGCTTGCGGGAAGGCCGCGTCGCGCTGCAAAGCTGGGCGTGCGAGAGGGTTGGTCCGGGTGGGCCTGTCAGTGTTTTCAGAGATGAATGAACAAGGGTGGCAAAGTCATGACCGATGGCAAACGCAGTGAAGCCGGCAGCGGCCAGGGTGGCGAAGTCGTCCTCATCACGGGTGCGAGCGGTTTTATCGCCGCAGCGCTGATTGCCCAGCTCGGCGAGCGCTACACGGTCGTCGGCCTTGATCGCGCCGGCCCTCCCGACCCACCGCCGCCCGCGGCGGCGATCGACATAGACCTCGGGTCAGACGAAGCGGTCCGAGTTGCGCTTGACGAGGTGCGCGCACGGTACGGCAACCGCATCGCCTCGGTGATCCACCTCGCCGCCTATTATGATATCACGGGTGACCCCAATCCGCTCTACGACAAGGTCACCGTGCAGGGCACCCGCCGGCTGATTGACGGGCTGCAATCGTTCGAAGTCGGACAATTCGTCTTCGCCAGCACGATGCTCGTTCATAAGCCGACCCCCACACCCGACGAGCGCATCAACGAGGACTCGCCGATCGGCGCGTCCTGGGCCTATCCGCAGTCCAAGGTCGACGCCGAGACATTGCTGCATGAGCGCCACGGAAACATCCCCGTCGTTTATATGCGCGCCGCCGGAGTTTACGACGACGACGGACGCTCGGCTTTTCTCGCGCAGCAGATATCGCAGATTTACGAGCACCGCCTGATTTCGCATTTTTATCCCGGCATGCTGTGTGCGGCGCAGTCATCGGTGCACCGCGACGACTTGGCTGACGCCGTGCTGCGTCTGGTCGATCGGCGGCACGAACTGCCGTCAGAACTGCCGCTGCTCATCGGCGAGCCCGACGCACCCGGCTATGCCGAGATCCAGGACATCGTCGGCGAGGCGCTCCACGGCGAGGGCTGGAAGACGATCCGGATTCCGCAGCCGCTCGCGAAAGCCGGGATCATCCTGCAGAACGAAGCGCTCGGCAGCGACGACTTCATCCAGCCCTGGATGATCGACAGCAGCAACGACCACTATATCCTCGATATTTCACGCGCCCGCTTGCTGCTCGGTTGGGAACCGAAGCATCGCCTCCGGGACACGCTGCCGACGATCGTCGCCGCGCTGAAGCGCCACCCGCGGGCCTGGTATCGGAACAACAAGCTTAACGAGAATCTGGTTGCCTGGCACGATAAGCTAAAGGCCGAACCTGTAGCGCCGGGCCAACAACCCGCAGCGGCAGGCGGTGGAATGGCCGACATGGATCACGGGGCTGCGGACCATAGCAGCATGGACCATGCTGCCATGGGGCACCGACCTGGCGCGGCGGACATGGCGATGACCGGTCACGGTGCACACGGCGATCACATGGCCATAATGGACCGCGACGAGCGCCGTGCGCGCTGGGCTCTTTACGCAAACATCGGTCTTGGGCTGTGGCTCGCCTCCAGCCCGCTTATCTACGACTCCGTGACCACTCACAGTGTCGGCGAGGCGGCGCGCTTCGTAACTATTGATCGCGGGCTGCCGTCGATCGAGTGGCGGGCGAACGCGCTGGCCATCAGCGATGTCGTCAGCGGCCTCGCCATCGTGCTGTTCGGCGCGCTGTCGCTCGTTCCGCGCACCAAGACATGGGCGCAGTGGGCGGTCGCGTTCGTCGGCATCTGGCTGTTCTTCGCCCCGCTGATCTTCTGGAGCCCGAGCGCCGCTCAGTACAACAACAACCTGCTCATCGGCTCGGCCGTGATCGCCCTGTCGGTGCTCGTGCCGATGATGCCGGGCATGAGCATGGCGGGCATGATGGACCCCAAGAACATCCCGCCCGGCTGGACCTATTCGCCATCCACCGACGCACAGCGGCTGCCGATCGTCGCCATGGGTCTGATCGGCCTTCTCACCTCGCGCATCCTCACCGCCTACCAACTGGGGCATATTGACGGCGTTTGGGAGCCGTTTTTCGCCGGCTCCCTGAGCGATCCACGCAACGGCACCGAGGAGATCATCACCTCGGACATGTCCAAGGCCTGGCCGATTCCCGATGGTGGGCTCGGCACGGTCAGCTATGTCCTCGAGATCCTGATGGCGGTAATGGGCACCCGCGACCGCTGGCGGACCATGCCGTGGATGGTGACCTTCTTCGGCATCCTTGTCATCCCGCTCGGCGTCATCAGCATCTATTTCATCATCAGTCAGCCCATCGTCATCGGCACATGGAGCACGCTGGCGCTGATCGCCGCGCTCGCCATGCTGATCATGATCCCCTTCGCGCTCGACGAGGTGATTGCGATGGGTCAGTTCCTTCTCTGGGCGCGCCGGCAAGGCAAACCGCTGATCCGCACCTTCTTCCAGGGTGACGCGATAGAGGCGGGAGCGGTGGACGCGTCGGACGCGATGGCCTCGCCAAGCACCTTCTGGGCGGACGCAAAGAAGGGACTGACCCTGCCATGGACGCTGACTGCGAGCATCGTCATCGGCGTCCTGCTGATGCTGACCCGAATACTGTTCGGCACGGAAGGCGGTATGGCGAACAGCGATCACGTTGTGGGTGCGCTGGTCATCACGGTCGCGATCATCGCCACCGCAGAAGTTGCCCGCGCGCTGCGGCTGATCAACGTCGCGTTCGGAGCCTGGCTTGTGGCCGCGCCTTTCCTCCTCGACGGCGTTGGTCACCTTGGGGCCGTGGCCTCGGTCGTAGCCGGCATTGCGCTCGTCGGCCTCAGCTTTCCAAGGGGAAAGCGCAGCGCCGAGCATTATGCAAGCTGGGACAAGTACGTGATCTGAAAGTATCTTCAATCACTGCTTAGCCTCATCGAAAACCTTGATCGTGCATCGCACACCGTCACGCGCCTTCGCTGCCGCTTTTCTACCCCCCCGATCGTCTCCGGGTTCGCGGTCACGATCTTGTCGCCGGAGACGATCGCCCGCCAGCTCTCCGGCGGCGATGTTCATCATCCTGCCATTGGTGGTCGCGCACGCTGCCCAATACTGCTAATGAGAGTTGTTCGCATAGTCCGCGACGAGTGAAGCTTGGAATCGATCACCCATATGCCGTCACCTCTGGTCGCGCTGGTCGCGTCGCTTATGCTGCTGTTGATCCCCGCTGCGGCGATGGCCGATACCCGCGATGTTCAAACTGCTTGGCGTCTGCTCGACTATATGGCGGTCGATTATGGCGGTGCGGTCGCCAACGGCGCGGTCATAAGCGCGTCCGAATACGCGGAGATGACGGAGTTCGCCGCTGGGGTGTCGACGCGCCTCCGCGCACTTCCCGCGACGCCTGAGCGGCAATCTCTAATCCAAAGCGCTTCGCAGCTCGAAGCCGTGATCGGCCGCAAGGGATCGTCCCGAGAGGTCGCGACACTCGCGCATGGCCTCGCCGCCGATCTGCTCAAGGCCTATCCGGTGCCGCTCGCTCCCGCCAAGGCACCCGACCCCGCCATGGGAACAAGGCTATACGTCCAAAGCTGCTCGTCCTGCCACGGCCTCACCGGCGACGGACATGGGCCTGACGCTGCCAGACTCGACCCGCCGCCGATCGCGTTCACCGACGCCGAACGGGCGCGCCAGCGCAGCGTGTTCGCGCTCTATCAGGTGATAAGCCAAGGCATCGACGGGACCGCGATGCAGAGCTTCGCCGATCTGCCGAACGATCAACGCTGGGCGCTGGCGTTCCGCGCTGGCAGCTTCGCCCTGACCGACGCGCAAGCGGTCGAAGGCGAACGGCTGTGGAAGTCCCAGCCGAGCTTGCGGGCGCGGATCCCCGATTTGAAAACCCTGGTCGCGCTCACCCCCGCCGCGCTTGCGGGCAGCATCGGGCAGGCGAAAGCCGACGCGGTGCTCGCCTATCTGCGGCGCCACCCCGATCAGGTGATGCAACAAGCCCCGGGCTCGCTCGCGGTCGCTCGCTCCAAGCTTGCGCAAAGCCTCGCCGCGTTCCGGCGCGGCGACCGGCGCGGCGCAAAGGAACTGGCGCTGTCCGCCTATCTCGACGGGTTCGAGCCGATCGAACCGACGCTCTCGGCGCGCGACCCGACGCTCATGTCCAGGATCGAAGGCGCGATGGGAGAATATCGCGCCGCTGTGGAGAGCAGCACGTCGGCCGATGATGTGGCCGAACGAGTGGCAGTGCTGGGCGGCCTGTTCGATGATGCCGAGGCGGCGCTCGCGCCCGACGCCGCGACGCAGGCGTCCACCTTCTTGGGGGCCTTTACGATCCTGCTGCGTGAGGGGCTGGAAGCTCTTTTGATCGTGGTCGCCATGATCGCGTTCCTCCGCAAAGCGGAACGGCCAGAAGCCTTGCGCTATGTGCATGGCGGGTGGATCGGGGCGCTCATCGCGGGCGGGCTTACCTGGGCCGTCGCCACCTATGCGATCGGGATCAGCGGCGCGAGCCGGGAGCTGACCGAAGGGTTCGGCTCGCTGTTCGCCGCGATCGTGCTGCTCTCGGTCGGAATCTGGATGCACGGCAAGGCCCAAGCCGATCAGTGGCAACGCTATATCCGGGAGAAAATGTCACGGGCGCTATCGAGCGGGTCGGGATGGTTCCTGTTCGGGCTCGCATTCCTGGTGGTCTATCGGGAGGTCTTTGAAACGATCCTTTTCTACGCCGCGCTCTCGACACAGGGTAACACCGCGATGCTGCTGGCCGGCGCCGGCGCAGCGATCAGCCTTCTCGCCGTCATCGCCTGGGCCATGCTCCGCTACAGCCGGACGCTGCCGATTACGCAGTTCTTCCGCTACAGCTCGTGGCTGATGGCCGCTCTGACGGTCGTGCTGGCCGGTAAGGGAGTCGCTGCCCTCCAAGAGGCGGGGATCATCGACATAGCGCCGCTCGCCAGCGTGCCACGTATCTCGATGTTGGGCCTGTTCCCGACATTTCAGTCGGTGCTGGCACAACTCCTGATGCTTGCCGTGATCGTGATCGGGTTTGCCTGGAACCGCCGCGCCAAGCCGCGGGCGGGCGGGCCGCTAGCCTACTAGTGGCAGGGCAGACAACGCCCCTCTCTAAAGCGTTGCCGCAACCCTGACCGTGCATCGCACCGTCTCACGCGCCTTGGCTCGCAATGTAACGGGAGGGCGGCGGGGAAAGCGCCGCCCTCGGGCCATTTACGCGGCCATCTTGTCGCAAGCCTCGGCGCACTTGCGACACGCGGCGACGCAATCCTCCATGCCGTCCAGCCCTTCGCAGCTCGACGCGCACGCCCGGCAAATCTCGGCGCACTCGCGGCAGATATGCCGGTGATGCTCAGATTTCCGCGCCATGAAGTCGATCGCGACCGCGCAAATCTGCGCACAATCGGCCATGATCTTCATGTGCTGCGGCTCGGCATGTCGGCCTCCCGCCTCAAGGCAATGGTTCATCGCCATGTGGAGGCAGGTGACATGGCATTCGTGGCAGGCGTCCATGCACGCCTTCATCTCGGGATCGATCTGATGCATCATTCATCTCCAGCTGAGCCCCCGCCCATTTGAAAATACGCGGCGCGCGCGCGTACCCCTTACCTCTCTCGATCAAGCCAGCTTGCTGGAGATGGCTTTGATCGCTTTAAGCCCCGATCCGAACCTGGCGATTGCCTCGCGGTTTCTCTCCAGCTCGCCGTAGGGAAGATACGATATGTCGAGATCGGCGACGCGGCTGAACGCGGGACGCTGTAACTGCGCGCGGACATCCGCCTCGCGGGCGTCGGGTGCGACCAGAAACAGCCCTGCGGTCGCGTGGAGGGCGCTGCCGCTCAGCGCCAAGTCGAGCATGCGCACAATGCCCGAGTAGATCGACGTCGAATGCTCGACCTCGAACGCTGCCGCGACGTGATCGCCGCCGCGCTCAAGCCACAGCACGTCGATTAGACGGATGGAATCCGCCCCCTTCGAGGTTGCGATGGAGGCGGGCAGGTGCTCAAGGCACCCATGTCCCAACGGCGATCCATTGAAGGCACGGCTGCGGTCGTTCGATGCGATCCACACGTCATAGCCGAGCGCGAGTCCTAGATCGCGAAGCCATGCTTGGATTTCAGTATGGGTGCGCTCGTTCTCGCCTTCGCGTAGCGCCGCCTTGCTGAGCGTGCGCGCCTCCTCGCGCGCCGTCTCAAGCCGTTGTCCCCAACTTGCCAGCGCCTCGCCGCTAACATCGAGAGGAGGGGCCGGGTAGCGATCGAAGCCGATGTCGAACAGCAAGCCGCCAATCGCACCCAGGTCGTTCGATAGCAGGTCGCGGTGGCGATCGTTCAAGTCGAGTACACCCGACCGCATCGCCAGAAAATGCTCCCAGCTCCCGAGCTTCACCTTCGAGCCGGTCAGCGCGTTGTAGCCTTTGACGATCGCGGTGTTGAAGGGCGGCACCAGCGTCGGGTGAAGAAAATAGAGCAGGTTGGCGACCGCGGGCCCGAGCCCCTTGATCTTCAAGCGATCGATCGTGTGGATATGGCCAATAATTTCCTCGGCCGTGTCGCAACACGAACAGGCGTCGAGCAAGCGACCGAACGCCCGCTGGTTCTCCGGGTTTTCGTAGATATCGGGTATGCGGAGCTTCGGCTTCCAGAGAAAGGCATGGTCAGCGCCTTTGAAAATTTGACGCTGCTCGGCGACGGAATGAACGACCGTTTCGAGCGACGATCCCCGGTAGGCGACGCCGAACGTGCCGCGCTCGATCTCACCAACGACCTGGCCAATACCACGCCGGATCGAGCGGAAGTTTTTCAACCGTTCGTCCCACAGAAACCAGCTTCGGTAGGTTGCGCCAGGATCGTCACGCCAACGGGCAATAAGACGACGAACGAGGCCACCGTGATCCTCTCCGGTAGTAATTTGGTCGGGTTGCGTGGCCATATTGTCGGTGTGATCCCCATTCGCTGAACCAAGACCTAAGCCCCTGGTCGGTGACCGTCGAGCTTCTTGATTCAGCATATCGGACCGCGAATGACGTGCTCCCCGTTTTCAGGCCGCTGATAAGTTAGCTTCGGTGTCCTCATTCCCCTGACGGGGGCGGTTGGTGAACTCGGCGGGTGCCATGCCGCCGAGGCTGCTGTGGGGACGCACGGTGTTGTACAACGAGACGACGGAACGCCCATGAGACCGACGTTCGCGAAGTTCTTTATCAGTGGCATCCCTGGACCGGGCTTCAGGTTTACATTCATGAAGTAGTCGAGCGCGCGGGGTGCGGCGTTTTCCGTTGCAGCATCGCAGGATCGGCGGCCGATCGCTGGCTCGAGATCCCAGCCTGGATGTTCGACCGCGCGGTTTGCAGCATGATGCGTGTCGACCACGCTCCCCGCGTCAATATTGGCGCTCTGGTTGCCTTGGTGAAGCTGCTGCAGGCGACGCGGCCGGTTTCGGCTTCATTGGTTTCAGGCGCAGCATCGGGCTCTCACGACTTACATCGGGGAGGTCTCCATGCCGCGCAAGTCCATGACGTTTCAGTTCGATCTGTTCTCCAGGCCCCACGGTTCCGGGATCGCGCAGACACCGCGTTGGCAGACTCTGCCCGCGCCGACGCGGCAGACGCTGACGCCATTGATCGTGCGCCTGCTTCTCGCCCATGCCGACGGCGGCCCCGTCGCGGAGCTGCAGGAGATGCGCGATGATCTTTGAGAAGATCGGGGCTCAGCATCTCGAGCGCAAGGCGATCCTGTATGTGCAGCAGTCATCGGCCTGCCGCTAGCGAGGTGCCGCCCATCAGCATCGTTACCGCGATTAGAAATACGGCAAAAGCTCTTTTGGCAACGTTGCTCTCCTGTTGAACGGTAGACGCTGCATAAACTCTTCAGAAGTGGGAGCCTCCGCCTACGCAACACTGAACTGGCCCATCATTCCATTATCCTCATGTTCAAGGATATGGCAGTGATACATGAAAGGAGCGCTCTTGGCCGGCTGATCAAATCGGATGAGAAGCTCCACCGGCTCCTTGACGACGACAGTGTCGCGCGGCCCCTGGTCGAGAACGTCAGGCTGACCGCCCCCACGGGTGAGAACATCAAAGTGGACGCCGTGAATATGGATCGGGTGGCGCATCATTTCGCCAGACACCTCCCATATTTCGGTGGAGCCTAACTTCACCGTCTCATCGATGCGATTAATGTCGAATGGCTTGCCGTTGATCGTCAGGCCGCCACCGCCGTTTCCTGAGCCCATCATGCCGCCCATGCCCATGTTGAGGATCAGTCGGCGACGGCGCACCGCCTTGCTGGCATCGGGCCGAGTTCGTGATGCCAGAAGGGTCGGCACGGCGCCGCTGGCACGAGCCTGTCCCGACGGCCGCGGCTCAAACCGCAGCACGGTCGCTGGCGCCGCGGCATCGGTCCTCCCGGCGCCACGCCCCATCATGCCCATGCCGCCCATCATCGCGCTGTTGGTATCAGCCGCCGTTACCAGCGAGGCGGGCCTGCCGTCCGTGAAGTCCACGAGAAGCTCGCCGCGCTGGCCCGGCGCCAAGGTTATGGATTCCAATGCCACTGCTCGTTCGAGCAGCCCCCCTTCGGTTCCGATCCAGTAAAAGCTTCGTTGATCGGAAAACGACAGCTCATAGATCCGGGCATTCGATGCGTTGACGAGCCGCAGGCGAACCAACCGGTTTGGCACTGCCGCCAGCGGGTTTACCGCTCCGTTCACAAGGGTCGTGTCGCCGCGCCGGCCCTGCATGGCGACCATCATGCCGCCTGGCATGACGAGGCGACCATTTTCGAATTGGCGATCCTGGATGAGCAGGGGCAGGTCGTCCACGCCATATTCTGACGGGAGGCCCAAGCCCTGCTCTTCGTCATCGGTTACCAGCAACGCCCCTGCCAGACCTGAATAGACTTGCTCGGCCGTCAACCCATGGACGTGTGAGTGATAAAGGAGGGTCGCTGCCGGCTGCCGGATCGGAAGCGTCGGTCGCCAGGTCGCGCCCGGCGCGATGATCTGATGGGGGCCGCCATCCAGCTCTCCAGGGATCAGAAGCCCGTGCCAGTGCACAGTCGTGTCCGCCTTGAGCCGGTTGGTCACGGCAACCGCCACATCGTCGCCGCGACGCACTCTGATCGTCGGTCCGAGATAGCTGCCGTTATACCCTAGCGTGTCGCTCGGACGGCCCGGATAGAATGAAGTCGTTCCGGACTGGACCTGTAGCGCGAATGATCGTCCAGGCTGCGCATCCAAGAGCGGTGGTATCGGGAGGGGGTTTGCACCGCCCCCGCCGAGGGAAGACGTGGAGCGCGAGCAAGCGGCGGTGGCGAACAGTGCCGCTCCGCCGGCCAACAGTGAACGTCGATCGAGCATCTAAATCTGGCCCTGCGCGCAGCGCAGCTTGGAAGCGCCACCGGCAGCCTTGTCGATCGGCATTGGTCGCCCACGCTCTAGCGCTTCAATAGCGCGCAGGACCACTTTCCTCGAAGGATGCCGCGATAGTCTGGCGAAATAGTAGCGCACGGGAAATCTCCTAAGCTGGCTTGATCGAACGCTCATCCATCATATATGTTGCATATAAGATGTCTGGAGCAATCGTGCGACCTTCTCTCGTTAAGATGTCCCCAGAACTTCTGGAGGAAAAGGCCGGCGAAGCGGAAGCGTTCCTCCGTTCGCTGGCGAGCCGGCACCGTCTGATGATCCTGTGCAGCTTGCTCGGCGGGGAGCTGTCGGTAACCGAACTGGGCGAACGCCTCGGGCTGACACAATCCAATTTGTCCCGCCACCTTGCCACGCTGCGCGACGAGGGCCTGGTCGGCACGCGGCGGGAGAAAACAACGATCTTCTACCGCATCACGTCCGAACGCGTGCTGCCGATCCTGACGGAACTCTACGCACTCTTTTGTGCTGGCGCCGATCCTGAACAAGGAGAATCCTGACGATGGAGGGGTTCACCCCATTTTCGGCCATCGTGGGCGGCGCGCTCATCGGCCTCTCGGCATCCCTCCTGTGGATCGCCAACGGGCGCATTGCTGGAGTCAGTGGCATCGTCGGGGGCGTGCTTGCGCCCGTCCGCGGCGATGTGGCGTGGCGCGGAATGTTCCTGGTCGGCCTGCTCGCTGCGCCCTTGCTTTACCGGGCGGCGGGCGGCGTGCTGCCGGACCTCACGTCGCCGGCCCCAGTCGCCGGCGTGATCGCAGCCGGCCTTCTGGTGGGATTTGGGACTCGGCTTGGGAGTGGTTGCACCAGCGGGCATGGTGTCTGCGGGATAGCGAGGCTTTCGCCCCGCTCGCTTGCCGCGACCGGCGTCTTCCTCATCACGGCGGCTGCGACTGTGTACGTTGCCCGGCACGTCGTGGAGCTTTGAGACAATGAGGAAGCTGCTCATTGCGCTGGCCTCGGGGCTCATTTTCGGCTTCGGCCTGATCGTTTCCGCCATGATTAGCCCAGGCAAGGTGCTGGCGTTTCTTGATGTCGCCGCGCCGTCGTGGGACCCGAGCCTGGCCCTGGTACTGGCCTCAGCCGTCATCGTTTCCGCCTTGGGATTTGCACTCGGCCGAAGGCGCGAGGCTCCGCTTTTCGCAGCCACGTTTAATGGGCCATCGTCCCGGTCCCTGGACAAGAAGCTTCTCTCCGGCGCGGCTTTGTTCGGCGTTGGATGGGGCCTCGTCGGCTATTGCCCTGGCCCAGCCCTCGTTGCTTTGAGCCTCGGGGCGCCGGCGGCGCTGGTGTTCATCGTGGCGATGCTGGTGGGCATGGGCCTCTTCGCCATTCAGGAACACTATCGTGCGGCTAGGGCCGGAGCTGCACTATGACACTGGTCGACATCCTCACGCTCATATCCGGTGTCCTCGTTGGCTTCACCCTCGGGGTGATCGGCGGCGGCGGCTCGATCCTGGCCCTACCATTGCTGCTGTATGTCGTGGGCATGAAGGACCCGCACGTCGCGATCGGTACGAGCGCGCTGGCGGTCGCTGCCAACGCCTTCGCCAACCTGATCCAACACGCCCGGGCCGGAACCGTGAAGTGGCCCTGTGCCCTCGTCTTCGGGGCATCGGGTGTCGTCGGCGCTCTGGTCGGCTCCACCCTGGGCAAGATGGTGGCGGGTCAGCACCTCCTGGTGCTGTTTGCGGGCGTGATGATCGTGGTCGGGGTTTCGATGCTGCGGGGCAAGTCGGGCGGCGGCGATCCGGACGTGCGGATCACGCGGCCAATCGCTGTCCGGCTCGTGGTGATCGGCCTTCTCGCCGGCCTGCTGTCAGGGTTCTTCGGCATCGGCGGCGGCTTCCTGATTGTGCCCGGCATCATGCTCGGCAGCGGCATGCCCATCCTCAACGCGGTCGGATCGTCGCTGTTTTCGGTGGGAGCGTTCGGCTCGGCGACCGCCTTCAACTATGCCCTGTCAGGCCTCGTGGACTGGCGCGTGGCCGGCTTCTTCATCGCTGGCGGGGTCGCTGGCGGCATGGCCGGCATGCAAACGGCCATCCGGCTCGCCGATCATAAGGGCCTGCTCACCCGCATCTTCGCTTTCGTCCTGCTGGCCGTGGCCGCCTACATGCTGTTCCGCAGCCTGGGCGGGATCGGCAGCTAAGCACCATTGGAGGCCGATCATGATCTTTCGTCAGTTGTTCGAACCCGAGTCCTCGACATACACCTACCTCCTCGGCTGCCCGGAAACGCGCAAAGCCGTCCTCATCGATCCTGTCCTCGAAACGATCGAACGCGACCTTGCCGCACTTCAGGAACTGGATCTCGAACTGGCCTATACGTTGGAGACGCATGTGCATGCGGACCATGTCACCTCGGCCTGCTATCTGCGCAGCCTTACCGGCTCCAAGATCGCGTACCCCGCCATGGACAGCCTTCCGTGTGCTGACGTCGGCGTCGCCGAGGACCAGCCCCTGACCGTCGGCGCGCTCAAGCTTCAGCCGCTGTTTACGCCGGGGCACACCGATGCCCACCATACCTACCTGGTCGATCAGCCCGATGGTCTTCGCGCCTTCACCGGCGACGCCCTGCTGATCGACGGCTGTGGGCGGACCGATTTCCAGAACGGTGACGCCGCCACGCTCTATCACTCGGTCACGCAGAAGATTTTCACGCTGCCGGGCGACGGTCTGATCTTCCCCGCTCACGACTACAATCATCGCCACATCACGACAGTGGCGCAGGAGCGTGAGCGAAACCCGCGCCTTGCCGGCAAGACCGTTCAGGAATTTGTCGCGATCATGGCGGCTCTCGATCTTCCCTACCCGAAGAAGATCGACGTTGCCGTTCCGGCAAACAAGCTTTGCGGTGATTGCCCAACAGATTTGCCGGAGCGGCTACGCCAAATAGGCGGCAAGTCCGAGCAGGGCTGAGCGATCCGCTACAGGTTCATTTACAGGAGAAAGTCGATGCCAACACGCACCTCGAAGCAGCTCGTTTCTGAAGCGAATGCCCTTGTCGAAACTATCGCGCCTGAGGATGCAGCCAAACTTGTCGGCAATCCCGAGGTACGGTTCGTTGACATCCGCGAGCCAGGTGAAGTCGCGAAGTCAGGGCTGGTGTCTGGTGCGGTACATGTCCCGCGCGGCCTTCTGGAATTCCAGGTCGATCCTCAAAGCCCCACCCACAATCCCAAACTCGCCGCCGGATCGCGGTTGGTGCTCTATTGTGGGTCCGGCGCCCGCTCAGCGCTTGCCGCAAAATCACTCAAGGATATGGGCGTGGAGAATGTCGCCCACGTCCCCGGCGGGTTCGCGGCGCTCAAGGATGCCGGCGCTTCAATCGCACCGGAGTAATCCCATGGCGCGCTCGAGCACCCGTCCTCGCTGGCAGGATACAATCCTTGGATAGCCATATCGCATTTGCCAGCCTCGGATTGAGCCCGATTGCCATCTCCATAGGCCCGCTAGACATCCGCTGGTACTCGCTCGCCTATATCGCCGGCATTATTGCCGGATGGTGGTATCTGTTGCGGCTGCTGGCCCAACCCGCGGCCCCGATGAACCGCCAGCAGGCTGATGATCTCGTATTCTATGCGACGCTCGGCGTCATCCTGGGTGGCCGCCTTGGCTATGTAATCTTCTACGGTCCCGAGATGATCCTCCACCCCCTGCAAATCCTCAAGCTGTGGGATGGCGGCATGTCGTTCCACGGGGGTGCCGCCGGCGTCTCGCTCGCGCTGATCCTGTTCGCGCGACGACACGGCCTCGAATGGCTGCGGGTCCATGATTATGTCGCCTGCACCGTGCCGATCGGCCTGTTCTTCGGTCGTCTCGCCAATTTCGTGAATGGCGAGCTTTGGGGAAAGCCCACCGATGTGCCCTGGGCGATTGTGTTCCCCGGAAGCCATGATGGTCTCGCCCGCCATCCCAGCCAGCTTTACGAAGCCGGGCTGGAAGGGTTGGTCCTGTTCGCCGTGCTCGCCTTCCTGTTCTGGTTCACCGACGCGCGGCGCAAGCCGGGGATGCTCGTCGGGGTGTTTCTCATCGGCTATGGTCTGGCCCGATTTACGGTCGAGTTCTTCCGAGAACCCGATGCCCAGCTTGTCGGCTTCGCAGCCAGAACAGGGCTTCACATGGGTCAGTGGCTCACGGTGCCTATGATTGCGGCAGGGATCTACCTCGTTGCCGCAGCATGGCAGCGGTCAGTCGATCACCCGGCTCAAGTTACCCGAAGCCAGTGACGTGCTCGCATCGGGCAGATCTGCGCTCCGCTGGAATGGCAGCGATCAACCTACGCGATTGAACATCGATCGATTCAACCGTAGCTCCGCCCCCCGAACATTAGGTCCCTAGCGGCCAGATATCTCGCCTAAGCAGTAGCGCCAATGGCTGTGGGAGACGGCGCCAGGCTGGCGTCGGCGGCGTCCGCCCGCTCTAAGGTAGTGCAAACGGCGACACATATTCGTTATGTTTATCCTGCACGGGGCGCCATTCTCGAACAAAAGAGAGAACTGCGGGCGTGGTTTTGGCCACGCCCCCGGCGGCGCTCCGTGCCAGCACGGCTTTGGAGCCGCTGATGCGGATTTCCCTATCGTTCACGCGCACCTCGCTGAGCAGCAGCCGGGCATAAGCCTAGCGCAGATCAGGCGGGCCGTGATGGAGCTTGTCGCGCAGGAGCAGCGCCAGCTTCTCGATCTTGGCGGGCGTGATCACTGGCTCGGCCATGGCGAGGCGACGGGTGAGGTCGGATACTTGATCGGCGAGTTCATCGCGCCGGAACCGCAGATTGACCAGCCGCTCGCGCATCGAAGCGTCCTCGGCGTCCATCAGGCCCTTTTCGACCAGTTCCAGCAGTCGGGCGATGCCTGCCTCGGCTTCCTTGTGGTCCTGGCGCATCTGACGCAGTCGATCACGATTGCGGTCCTCGCGTTCGAGCGCCGTGCGCAGATAGTCGCTGAGCAGGCCAACGAGATGTTCGGGCTGCAATATCTGCTTCGTCACCTCGCCGATGACGATTCCGTCGAGCTTGTCCATCGGCATGCGCAGCCCCTTGCAGCCGAAGGGACCTTCCTTGAGGCGGCGCGAGCAGCAGTAATAGCGATACTGCCCGCCCTTGCCGGTGTTCTGGATGAGGGCCGCCCCGCAATGGCCACAACGGGCGACACCAGCGAGTAGGATCGGCGAGTTGACGATACGGGGTGCAATTCGCTTCGGCGCCCGGCTCTGTAGCAACGCCTGCACGGCGTTGAAGGTCTTCTCGTCGATGATCGCGGGCACCACGAACGGAACCCACTCTGACGGCGGGCGGGGCCGACCATTACGGCTATCGGTGCGGTTGAAGTGATGCAGGCCGTGATAGGTGGTGGAGGTCAGGATGTCGTGGACACCTCCGGTCGAGAACCTGCGTCCCCGCCGCAATATGCCGCGCTCGTTGAGCCAGGTGGCGATGGCCTTCACACCCATGGGCCGCCCTTCCACACCTGCAGCCATATCGAAGATCATGCGGACGACGCGCGCCTCGTCGTTTGCTCGGTCACAAGAAGATCGAGACCACGATCCGCTTCTACGAGGGCCTTCTGACCGATGACGCCTTTGCCCGGTACGATGGACTGATCGAGGAGATGCGTTCGAAAGCTGCGGCCAGGCCGTCCAAGCCGTCCGGCAGCAACATCGCGGATGATTTCGACGAGGGAGACCTGCTGTGACCAAACAGGCCTTCCCTCCGCTTCGGGTCGATCAGTGGCCTGCTCGCGATCGGTCTTTCTGGGAGGCCGCCCGGCGACCCAGCGGACCGTTCGACGACGATGCAGGCTTTGCCGCTGGATGGCGACCGCCCACCATAAAGATGTGCGAACGCGGCTATGGCATGCTGGTCGGCTGGCTGGATAGAAACGGCCAGCTCGATCCTTTAGCACATCCGTGCGACCGTGTGACGAGGGACCTGATCAGAGCATTCATCATCGAATACAGTGTCGGCCGCGCGGAAGGGACGGTCGCGGGCGCCGTCCGGGGTATCGCCTATGTCTTGCGGGCCTGCGCACCGCCCGATGGTGTGGACTGGCTTACCAGGCTCGCGCACCGGATGACTAACACCGCCAAGCCTTCGCGCCCCAAGCTGCCGCGCATGGTGCGCATCGCCGACATCGTCTTGCTCTCCAACAGGCTGATGGACATCGGTCTGGATAAGCTGGGACAAGGCCACCGCAGCGGCGCTCCGATCTATCGCGATGGGCTGATCATCGGCCTGCTCATCCACCGCCCCGTGCGCCGTCGCAATCTCACGGACCTGCGGGTCGGTCATAACCTGATCGTCAACGACCTCGGGATCAGGATCACGATCCCACGCGAAGAAACCAAGAAGGGCGTCCCATTCGATGGCTATGTGCCCAAACGGCTCGAACAGGCGGTCTTCACCTATCTCGATCGGGTCCGACCCGTTCTGCTCAACAGCGACATCCCGGATGAAGGCTGGCTCTGGATCGGACGCCAGGGTCGCCGGATGCCTGCTGACGATATCAGCATCCGCGTGACGAAGACCACACGGAAGCACTTCGGAAGAGACCTTTCTCCTCACCTGTTCCGGGATTGCGCGGCCACCGAAGTTGCCCTTGAGCGCCCCGAACTTATCGGCATGACCAAGCATCTTCTCGGCCACATGACCCCGGCTTCGAGCCAGAAATTCTACAATCAGGCGACCAGCCTCACCGCCTTCTCCCGGCACTCCGATGTTATTCGCAAGCTGCGGGAGGAAGGATCGTGACCCGCGCAGCAATTTACGTCAGAGTATCGACGGCCCGACAGGCGGAGCGTGACCTGTCGATCCCCGACCAGATCGTCCAGTGCCGCACATGGTGCCAGCGGCAGGGCATCGAGGTGGTTCAGGTCTTCTCCGAGCCGGGGGCTTCGGCGCTCGACGAGGATCGGCCTGTATTCCAGGAGATGATCCATACCGCCAAGCGGACGGACAAACCCTTCGATCTCGTCATCGTGCATTCCCTGAGCCGGTTCAGCCGGGACTCGCTGCACTCCGAACTCTATATCCGCGAGTTGCGGAAGGCCGGGGTCGAACTGATCTCGATCACGCAGGAGGTGGGGCAGGACCCGACCGGCGAGATGTTCCGCAAACTGCTGCACATCTTCGACGAGCATCAGAGCCGGGAGACCGCGAAACACGTTCATCGCGCCATGCTGGAGAATGCCCGTCAGGGCTTCTGGAACGGCTCGCGACCACCCTACGGCTATGGCGTCGAGATCGCCGAGCGGCGGGGCAGCAAGGACAAGAAGGTGCTGGTCGTCAACGACGCTGACGCGAACAAGCTGCTTCGGTCATGCGCGGTGCTCCACCGGGACGGATTCGGGAAACCAGCGTCGCCCGAACCAGAAGGCGACATTGACCAGCAAGATCAGCACCGGCACTTCGACCAGCGGGCCAATGACTGCGGCGAAGGCCACCGGTGAGGCGAGCCCGAAGGCTGCGATCGCGACGGCGATCGCCAGCTCGAAATTGTTGCCCGCTGCAGTGAAGGCCACAGCGGTCGTGCGCGGATAGTCGCTGGCGATGAGCTTACCCATGAAGAAGCTGATAGAGAACTGAACCACGAAGTAGATCGTCAGCGGGATGGCGATGCGGATCGTATCGCCCGGCAGCGTCACGATCTCGTTGCCCTTGAGGCTGAACATGGCGACGATGGTGAAGAGCAGTGCGATCAGCGTAATCGGCCCGATCCTTGGCAGGAAGCAGGTTTCATACCACTCGTTGCCCTTGGCCTTCGCCAGCCATCTGCGGGTGAGGTAGCCGGCAAGGAACGGGACACCGAGATAGATCAGCACCGCTTCGGCGATGGTCCAGAAGCTGACATCGATGACGCTTCCTTCGAGGCCGAACAGCGGCGGCAGGAAGGCGAGGAAGAACCAAGCGTACACGCTGAAGAACAGGATCTGGAAGATCGAGTTGAACGCGACCAGCGCGGCGACATACTGGTTGTCGCCCTTGGCGAGCTGGTTCCACACGATGACCATGGCAATGCAGCGGGCAAGGCCGATCAGGATCAGGCCGGTCATGTATTCAGGCTTGTCGGATAGGAAGATGACCGCGAGTGCGAACATGAGCACCGGGCCGATGATCCAGTTCTGGATCAACGAGATCGCCAGCACCCGCTTGTCCTCGAAGACACGCGGCAATTCCTCATAGCGCACGCGGGCCAGCGGCGGGTACATCATCAGGATCAGGCCGATGGCGATGGGCACGTTGGTGCTGCCCCACGACAGGCTGTCTATCGCGCTGGGCAGGCCCTCAAATGTCGAGCCCAGCCCGACGCCGAGTGCCATGGCGAGGAATATCCATAGGGTGAGAAAACGGTCGAGGAACGACAGACGTTCGCGCTTGGGCTGTGCGGTCATTATCTTTCCTGGATCAACTGGTGATGCGATTGCCGGCAGCGTCGATCACCTGCTCGCCGTCTTCCTTGGCAAAAGCGCCGCGTTGTTCAGCCGGGATGAGTTCAAGCACCTCTTCCGAGGGCCGGCACAGCTTGACACCGAGCGGTGAGACTACCAACGGGCGGTTGATCAGGATCGGGTGCTCCATCATCGCGTGGATCAGCTGCGCGTCAGAGAGGTCCGGATTATCGAGCCCTAGCTCGGCATAGGGTGTGCCCTTCTCGCGCAGCAGCGCGCGCGGGGAGATCCCGGCCCGTTCAATCAGGCTCTCCAGCATAGCGCTGTTGATTTCCACTGAGAGTTGACCCGGGATTTTCATCGAGAAGTGACCCGGTTGGAAGGTATGTCCCGCTATGCGGGTGGTGGGTCAAGCGGG
>NZ_VLKK01000012.1:0-87500 GCF_007830065.1 Sphingobium wenxiniae
GACGGCCGTTACATGGCCGTGGGCGCGCTAGAAGAACAGTTCTGGTCGGCCCTCGCCGACGCGCTGGGCCTTACCGACGAGGAGAAAAAAAGACGGCCCGCGGACGCGCAGGCCCTGATCGCCCGGATGGAGGCCATATTCCTCACCGCCACCCAGGCGCAATGGAGCGAACGGCTGGCCGATATCGACGGTTGCGTGACCCCCGTGCTGTCGCTGGCCGAGGCGCCTGCCCATCCCCACAATCGGCAGCGCGCAACCTATCGCACGCTGGACGGCATCGATCATCCGCAGCCTGCGCCGCGCCTGTCGCGTACCCCCGGCGTCATCCAGGGGCCGGCTCCGCGGCGCGGCGAGGGCGGCGCCGAACGGCTGCGCGCCTGGGGCGTTACCCTCCCCTGACTTGCGGTTGTCCCCGACCGGCATCTTCGCCCGTCGCGGGACGGTGGATCAGGACCTCGCGAAATGATCGCGCCGCTGCTTCGCGAGCCGCCATATCTGCTCCGAATAGGAAATCGCTCCGCCTGTGGGCGCGGTTTCTGTGACAGGCATCGCTCTTCTCTCCCGCCCAGGCCGCCATGCATTGATCGGCGCCCGGAAACATATCCAGCCAACCGGCCATGTGCCAGGGTGAGGCGGGCCTGCGCGCCGTTCCCCTACAGCGCGATCCCCCCCGCGCCCAGCACCGCCAGCGTCAGCAGTTCCGACGCGTTGGACGACATGGTGGCGATCTGCACCGACTTTTCCATGCCGACCAGCATCGGGCCGATCATCGACGTGCCGCCCAGTTCGCGCAGCAGCTTCGCGGAGATGTTCGCCGATTGCAGCCCCGGCATGACGAGGATGTTGGCCGGACCCGACAGGCGGCTGAACGGATAGTTCTTCATCACCGTGGGATTGAGCGCCACGTCCGGGGCCATTTCGCCTTCATATTCGAAATCGACCTTGCGCTCGTCGAGCACCTGGATGGCATCGCGGACATTTTCCAGGAAGCTGCCGGGCGGATTGCCGAAGCTGGAATAGGACAGGAAGGCGACGCGCGGATCATGCCCCATGCGGCGGGCGACCGCCACGGTGCCTTCGGCGATGTCGGCCAGTTCCTGCGCGCTGGGGCGTTCGTGGACGGTCGTGTCGGCCAGGAAGACGGTCTGGTTCTTCGACACCATGATATGAATGCCGAAGGGCGTGTGGCCCGCCGCCGGGTCGATGACCCGCTTCACTTCCCGCAACGTCTGGCCATAGGGACGGGTGATGCCGGTGATCATCGCGTCGGCATGGCCCATCTTGAGCAGCAGCGAACCGAAGATGTTGCGGTCCCGGTTGACCATCCGCTCGCAATCGCGGCGCAGATAGCCCCGGCGCTGGAGCCTGCCATAGAGCATGTCGACCATTGCGGGCACCAGCGGCGAATTGACGCTGTTATGCAGTTCGAAGCTTTCCGGGTCGCGCACGCCCAGCGCCCTGAGCTTGTCATAGACGTCCTGCCGCCCGACCAGCACGGGAATGCCATAGCCCATGTCGCGGCACTGGATGGCGGCGCGAAGCACGACTTCCTCCTCCGCTTCGGCGAAGACCACGCGCTTGGGATTGGCTCTCGCCATTTCATAGGCGGAGTTGAGCACCGAGGTCGTGGGGTTGAGCCGGGCCTTCAGGGACTGGCGATAGGCCGCCATGTCGGCGAACGGCTTCTGCGCCACGCCGGTATCCATCGCCGCCTGCGCCACGGCGGAGGGCACCAGTTCCATCAGGCGCGGATCGAAGGGCGCGGGGATGATATAGTCGGGGCCGAAGCTCTGCGATTTGCCATAAGCCTTGGCGACTTCCTCCGGCACCTGTTCGCGCGCCAGTTCGGCGATGGCCTGCGCGGCGGCGACCTTCATCGCGTCGTTGATCGTCGTCGCGCGCACGTCCAGCGCGCCGCGGAAGATGAAGGGGAAGCCCAGGACGTTGTTGACCTGATTGGGATAGTCCGACCGGCCCGTGGCGACGATGGCGTCAGGGCGCGCGGCCTTGGCTTCGGGCGGGGTGATTTCGGGATCGGGATTGGCCATGGCAAAGATGATCGGCTTCTCCGCCATATGCTTCACCATGTCCGGCGTGACCGCGCCCTTGACCGACAGGCCGAGGAACACGTCGGCGCCCTTCATCGCTTCGGTGAGCGTGCGGGCGTCCGTCCGCACCGCATGGGCGGACTTCCACTGGTTCATGCCGTCGGTGCGGCCCTGCCAGATCACGCCCTTGCTGTCGCACATGATGACATTGTCATGCGGCACGCCCAGCGCCTTGATGAGTTCGGTGCAGGCGATGGAGGCCGCGCCCGCGCCGTTCACCACGACCTTCAGGTCCTTCATCTCGCGCCCGGTCAGCAGCGCCGCGTTGATGACCCCCGCCGCCGCGATGATCGCGGTGCCGTGCTGGTCGTCGTGAAAGACCGGGATGTTCATCCGCTCCTTGAGCGTCTGTTCGATGATGAAGCATTCAGGCGCCTTGATATCCTCAAGGTTGATGCCGCCGAAGGTCGGCTCCATCAGCTCCACCGCATCGATGAAACGGTCCACATCCTCCGTCTTGAGTTCGATGTCGATGGAATCGACGTCGGCGAAACGCTTGAAGAGGACCGACTTGCCCTCCATCACCGGCTTGGACGCGAGAGCGCCGAGATTGCCGAGACCGAGGATCGCCGTGCCGTTGGAGATCACCGCGACCAGATTGCCCTTGGCCGTATAGTCATAGGCGGTGGAAGGATCTTCCGCGATGGCGCGCACCGGAACCGCGACGCCGGGCGAATAGGCAAGGGAAAGGTCGCGCTGCGTCGCCATGGGTTTCGACGCGATGATCTCGATCTTTCCCGGCCGTCCGGTCGAATGGAAGAACAGCGCCTCGCGCTCCGAAAACTCCACATTCGACTTGTCTGTCATCGTCTCACTATCTCCAGCTTTCGTCTCCTCCGCCCTAGCGGCAACGCACTCTTGTGGGCAAGCGCGAGAAACGTCTTTTTCGCGCTCTTTCCTGCGCGGCCCGTTGCCGCTATCCGCAAGAGATGCGCGCATCAAAGGACAACTCCCCTTCCCAGGCCACGCCGATGATGGCGCAATATCTTTCGCTCAAGGCCGAAGCGCGCGATTGCCTGCTCTTCTACCGCATGGGCGACTTCTTCGAACTGTTCTTCGACGATGCGAAGGCGGCGGCGGCGACGCTGGATATCGCGCTCACCAGCCGGGGCGAGCATGACGGCGCGCCGATACCCATGTGCGGCGTTCCGGTGCACAGCGCGGAAAGCTATCTCGCGCGGCTCATCAAGGGCGGGCACCGCGTCGCCATCGCCGAGCAGACCGAAACGCCTGCGGAGGCAAAGGCGCGGGGGAGCAAGGCGCTCGTGGCGCGGGCGATCGTGCGCTATGTGACGGCGGGCACGCTGACCGAGGAGACGCTGCTCGACGCGCGGCGCGACAATATGCTGGCGGCGGTCGCCAGCGTGGGGGGCGAGGGATCGGACGAGGTCGGCCTTGCCGCCGCCGACATTTCGACCGGCCGCTTCGAGACGATGACGCTGCGCGCCGCCGACCTGCCCGCCGAACTGGCGCGGTTGCGGCCGAGCGAGACGGTGGTCGCAGAAGGGGCGGGAATAGAGGTCGCCGATGCGCATCTCTTCGACCGTGCCGCTTTCTCCAGTAGCCGGGCGGAAGCGGCGTTGCAGCGCCTTTTCGGGGTCGCGACGCTCGACGGGTTCGGGCAATTCGGCCGGGCGGAGCTGGCGGCGATGGGCGGCCTCATCGGCTATCTAGACCATGCGGGCAAGGGGAAGCTGCCCTTTCTCGCCCCGCCGTTGCGCAAGACGCGGGGCGCGCATGTCGCCATCGACGCCGCCACGCGCGAAAGCCTGGAGATCATCGCCACCATGGCGGGCGCGCGGGCGGGGAGCCTGCTGGGCGCGGTCGACCGCACCGTGACGGGCGCGGGCGCGCGGCTGCTGGCGCAGGATCTGGCCGCGCCGCTGATGGATCAGGCGGTGATCGAGGCGCGGCTGGGCCTCGTCCAGCTTTTCCATGATGACGCCGCCCTGCGCGACCAGTTGCGGGCGGCGTTGCGGGCGCTGCCCGATATTGGGCGGGCGCTGGGGCGGATCGCGCTGGGCCGGGGAAGCCCGCGCGATCTGGGGCAGCTTCGCGACGGGCTGGGCGAAGGGCGGATGCTGCGGGAACGGCTGGACAGGCTGTCGGACCAGCCGGTGCTGCTCGCCCAATTGCTCCCCGCGCTGGACGGCCATGGCGAGATGGTCGACGCCCTGTCCCGCGCGCTGGTGGCCAGCCCGCCCACGGAGACGGCCAATGGGGGCTATATCGCGGACGGCTACGACCCCGCGCTCGACGAACTGCGCCGCATGGCGGGCGACGGGCGGCGCGCCATCGCCGCGCTGGAAGCGAGATATCGCGAGCAGACCGGCATTTCCGCGCTCAAGATCCGGCATAATGGCGTGCTGGGCTATCATGTCGAAGTGCCCGCCCGCGCCGCCGACGCGCTGATGCAGCCCGACAGCGGCTTCACCCATCGCCAGACTCTCGCCGGGGCGGTGCGGTTCAACTCCGTCGACCTGCATGAGGAAGCGGGGCGCGTCGCGCAGGCGGGCGCCCACGCGCTGGTGGCCGAAGCCGCGCATCTGGAGGACCTGATCGCCGCCGTGCTGGCGCGCAAGGCCGATATCGCCCGCGCCGCCGATGCGCTCGCCCGGCTGGACGTGGCGGCGGCGCTGGCCGAACGCGCGGCGGAAGGCGGGTGGCAGCGGCCCCATTTCGTGGCCGAAGACGGCGCGGGGCCGTGCCTCGACATCGTGGGCGGGCGGCATCCGGTGGTCGAGGACGCGCTGCGGCGCGAAGGGCAGCCCTTCGTCGCCAATGACTGCCGCCTCAATGAAAGCGACCGGCTGTGGCTCGTCACCGGGCCGAACATGGGCGGCAAATCCACCTTCCTGCGGCAGAACGCGCTGATCGTCATCCTGGCGCAGGCGGGCGCGTTCGTGCCCGCGCAGGTCGCCACGCTCACGCTGGTCGACCGCCTGTTCAGCCGCGTCGGCGCGTCGGACAATCTGGCGCGGGGGCGTTCCACCTTCATGGTGGAGATGGTGGAGACCGCCGCCATCCTGTCGCAGGCGACGGAACGCAGCTTCGTCATCCTCGACGAAGTGGGCCGCGGCACGTCCACTTATGACGGCCTTGCGCTGGCCTGGGCGGTGGTGGAGGCGGTGCATGAGGTGAACCGATGCCGCTGCCTCTTTGCGACGCACTATCACGAACTGACCCGGCTGGCGGAGACATTGCCGTCCCTCTCGCTCCACAATGTCCGCGCGCGGGAGTGGAAGGGCGATCTCGTCCTCCTGCACGAAGTCGCCGATGGACCGGCGGACCGCAGCTACGGCCTTGCGGTCGCGCGTCTTGCGGGCCTTCCCGCCGCCGTGCTCAAGCGGGCGAAGGACGTGCTCGCGCGTCTGGAGGCGGGCAAGGCCAGAACCGGCGGCATCGCGGCGGGGCTGGACGATCTTCCCCTTTTCGCCGCCGCCGCCGCGCAGGAGGAAAAGGATGCCGATCCCCTGCGCGAAGCGATCGACGCCATCGACGCGGATGCCCTTTCGCCGCGTGAGGCGCTCGATCACATATATCGGCTGAAACAACTGGCGGCGGCGCGGAACGAGGATTAGATAGCAGACAGATGGTGATGCAATTCCCTGCCCTCGGATCGCGCCGCGCCATCATCGACCGGCGCGCGATTTCCGACCGCATCACGCTTCTGGCGCAGGCGCACCGGGGCGACACGATGCGCCTGCGCGGGGAGATCGTCCGGGAACTCAAGGCCGCGTTGGAAGCGGGACGGGAGGAAGTCGCCCGCCGCCTCGAAGCCAAGCCGACGCGCGGGCGCGAAGCGGTCACGGCCTTTGCCTTCCTGATCGACCAGCTATTGCGGCTGCTCTACGACGCCACCACCCATTATCTCTACCCGGCCAGCAACCGCAGCACGGGCGAGCGCATCGTGCTCATCGCCGTGGGCGGCTATGGCCGGGGGGAAATGGCGCCCCATAGCGACGTCGACATCGGCTTCATCACACCCTGGAAGCCGACCGGCTGGACCGAGCAGGTCATCGAATCCATGCTCTATTCGCTCTGGGACCTGGGGCTGAAGGTCGGGCACTCCAGCCGCTCCATCGACGAAACCATGCGCATGGCGAAGGCGGATCTCACCGTCCGCACCGCCTTGCTGGAATCGCGCTATATCTGGGGCGACCGCGCGCTTTACGAGGAAACCGCCAGCCGCTTCGACGCGGAAGTGATGCAGGGCAATGCCCGCGCCTTCGTCACGGAAAAGCTCGCCGAGCGTGACGAACGGCACAAGCGCATGGGCGACAGCCGCTATGTCGTCGAACCCAATGTGAAGGAAGGCAAGGGCGGGCTGCGCGATCTTCATACGCTGTTCTGGATCGGCAAATATGTGAACCGGGTGCGGTCGGTCGCCGATCTGGTGGACGTGGGCCTGCTGACCCAAAGCGAGCTGCGCCAGTTCCAGAAGGCGGAAGATTTCCTCTGGGCCGTGCGCTGCCATCTGCACACCATAACCGGGCGGGCGGAGGACCGGCTGACCTTCGATCTGCAACTCGAAACGGCGACGCGGATGCATTTCACCGGACGGCACGGCCTGTCGGGGGTGGAGCGCTTCATGCGCTATTATTTCCTGAACGCGAAAATCGTGGGCGACTTGACCGCCGTGTTCCTTGCCCATCTGGACGATCAGATGGCACCCAGGGGGCGGCGCTACATCCCCGCCTTCTTCCGCCGTCCCAAGAAGCTGGACGGGTTCGTGCTGGACCGGGGCAGGCTGGCCCTTCCCAGCGACGATTTCTTTCAGCAGGACCCCGTCCGCCTTCTCGAAATCTTCGCGCTGGCCGACAGGCACGGCCTTTCCATCCATCCCAGCGCGAAGCGCGCCGCCAGCCGCGACGCGGTGCTCATCAATGCCGCGGTGCGCAAGGACGCGCGCGCCAACGCCGCCTTCCTCGACGTGCTGACATCCCCGCGCGACCCGGAAACGGTGTTGCGGTGGATGAACGAATCCTCGGTCTTCGGCCGCTTCATTCCCGACTTCGGCCGCGTCGTCGCGCAGATGCAGTTCGACATGTATCACCATTATACCGTCGACGAGCACACCATCCGCGCCATCGGCCTGCTGTCCCGCATCGAAAAGGGCGAGTTGAAGGAGGATCATCCGCGCTCCACCGACCTCATGTCGAAGCTGATTTCGCGCCGTACGCTCTATGTCGCGGTGCTGCTGCACGACATCGCCAAGGGGCGCGACGGCGATCACAGCATATTGGGCGCGGAGATCGCGCTGACCCTGTGCCCGCGCCTTGGCCTCACCGCCGCCGAGACGGAAACCGTGTCATGGCTGGTGCGCTATCACCTGCTGATGTCGGCGACCGCCTTCAAGCGCGACCTGGCCGATTACAAGACCATCCTCGATTTCGTCGATGCGGTGCAGAGTCCGGAGCGGTTGAAACTGCTGCTGTGCCTGACCGTGGTGGACATTCGCGCCGTGGGGCCGGGCGTCTGGAATAGCTGGAAGCGGCAATTGCTGGGCGACCTCTACGAAGCGGCGGAGGAAGTGCTGCGCCTTGGCCACAAGCGAAAGGGGCGCGGCGAGCGCGTCGCCGCCAAGCAGGAGGCGCTGCGCCGCGCAATCGACCTGCCGGAACGGGATTTCGCGACGCTGAGGAAGCGCCTGCCCGAATCCTACTGGATCGCCGAACCCGAAGACATTCTGGTCAACAATGCCCAGCATATAGTGGAGGCGGGCGATTCCCCGCTGTCCATCGCCGCGCAATATTATCCCCAACGCGGGGCAACGCTGGTCACGGTCTATGCCAGCGATCATCCGGGCCTGTTCTATCGCGTCGCGGGGGCCATCCATCTGGCTGGCGGCAATATCATCGACGCGCGCATCCACACGATGCGCGACGGCATGGCGATCGACAATTTCCTGGTGCAGGACCCGCTGGGCGGCGCATTCCACGATCCCGGCCAGCTTGACCGGATCAAGCGGGCGATCGAGGATTCGCTCGCCAACCGCCATCGCCTCATCACCAAGCTGGCGGCGCGGCCCCTGCCCCGCACGCGGGCCGAAGCCTTCGAGATCGTGCCCAACGTGCTGATCGACAACAAGGCGTCGAACCGCTTCACGGTGATAGAGGTCAATGCCGGGGATCGTCCGGCGCTGTTGTTCAGCCTCGCAAACGCGCTCTTCCAGTCGAAGGTGACGGTGCACAGCGCCCATGTCGCCACCTATGGCGAGCGGGCCGTCGACACATTCTACGTCACCGACCTTCTGGGCGGAAAGATCGAGAGCAAGGGCCGGTTGCAGACGCTGGAGCGCCGCTTGCTGGAGGCGGCGGGAAGCAAGATCAGCAAGACGCTGGAACGCGCCTGAAATCGACGCGATCCCACGCCCTCCTTGGCGCGCGGGAACGGATTGCCCTCAAATGATCTCCATCCCGTCGCCCGGCTGGAGCATCGGCAACAGGCGCAGCATGTCCGCCCGCTCCACCGCGACGCAGCCCGCCGTCGGACGGCCTTCCGACAGGTGGAAGAAGATCGCGCTGCCCCGCCCCGGCACCGGCGGCGCGTCATTATGGCCCAGCACGACGACCACGTCATAGGCATCGTCGGCGCGGAGCAGATTTTCGGCGGAAAAGGCGCGGGGCAGGCGGACGGGCCGATTATAGGCGGGGTCGGCGGGATCGTCCGACCAGCCGTCGCCGTCGCGAACCCAGCGCCAGGGGAGGCGGATGCCGTGGGATTGGGCCTTTCCGGGCCGGAGCAGCACGCCCCGCAGCGGCCAGCGGCCGAGCGGCGTGCAGCCGTCCCCTTCCCGCTTGTCCGCTATCTGGCAGACACCGCCGCGCCCGATGGCGCAAGGCATGGCGATCTCGCCGAAACGCAGCCGCCGCGCCGTGCCGTCGACGCGGAGGACGGTCATAGCTGATGGCCCGTGCGGTCGCGCTTGGTCGCCAGATAGCGTTCGTTGTGGGGGTTGGCGGGCAGGATGATGGGCAGGCGCTCCACCACCTCGATCCCCGCCGCTTCCAGCCCCGCGACCTTGCCCGGATTGTTGGTGAGCAGCCGCACCGCGCCGATGCCCAGCAGGTCCAGCATCCGCGCCGCCACGGAAAAATCGCGCGCATCGACGGCGAAACCCAGGCGCACATTGGCATCCACCGTGTCGAAACCCTGGTCCTGCAAGGCATAGGCGCGCAGCTTGTTGACGAGGCCGATGCCGCGCCCCTCCTGCCGCAGATACAGCAGCACGCCCCATTGCGCGTCCGCGATCTGGTGCAGCGCCTGATGAAGCTGCGGCCCGCAATCGCATTTGAGGCTGCCCAGCACATCGCCGGTCAGGCATTCGCTGTGCAGGCGGACGACCGGCGGCGCGGCGTTGCGCCGTCCCACGACCAGCGCGACATGCTCGCGCGGCTCGTCGGGACTGCGGAAGGCGACGATCTCCGCATTTTCCGCCGCCGAAACCGGCAGCCGCGCCCGTGTGGCGATGGCAAGGTGCGCGGCATCGTCATAGGCGGCGATATCCTGCGCGCTCGCCTCGCCCTCGCAGGCGCCTTCCCCGGTCACGAAGAAGGCCGGGAGGATGCCCGCCAGCCGCGCGAGCCGCAACGCCGCCTTGGCCGCCGCCGGAGCCGCCAGCGCCTTGGCCAGGAACGGACCCTTGAGCGGCGAGGCGAGATCGCGCACCGGATCGGCGATGGCCATGGCGGCGTCATTGTCGATCCACGGCGCGCGCGCGATCAGCACGGGCATGTCGGGATCGGCCGCCGCGATCTGGTTGGCCAGCTTCAAGGTCTGCGCGCGGGCCGCCGAAATCAGGATATCGGCCTCCCCCACGGGGTCGAAATCCTTCGTCGTGACCGCGTCCGCCCCCTCGATCGCCATCAAACGCAGCGCGCCGTCCTCCGCCCGCACCGTCACGGCCCAGCCGCGGCGGAGGGCGTCGATGGCTCGGGCGGCGTCGCGCGCGCTCATCAGAAGGCGAATTCCGTGATGATCGGCACATGGTCCGAGGGCCGCATCCAGCCCCGGATCGGTTCGACGACGCGATGGCTGACCGCCTTTTCCGCCACGTCCGTCGTCATCCACATATGATCCAGCCTGCGTCCCCGGTCGGACACGGCCCAATCGCGCGCCCGATAGCTCCACCATGTATAGAGGCGCTGCGGCGCGGGAAAGAATTTACGGCCGATGTCGACCCAGTCGTTCGACGCCTGCAACCGCGCCAGTATCTCGCATTCCAGGGGCGTGTGGCTGACGACGTTGAGGAGCTGCCTGTGGCTCCATACGTCGCATTCCATGGGCGCGATGTTGAAATCGCCGGTCAGGATCGTCGGCTTGTTGTCCAGCGCCGTGGACCACTGGATCATCCGCTCCAGGAAATCGAGCTTCTGCCCGAATTTCGGATTGAGTTCGCGGTCCGGCACGTCGCCGCCGGCGGGCACGTAGACATTTTCGATCCGCACGCCATTGTCCAGCCGCACGCCGACATGGCGCGCTTCGCCATTGGCTTGCCAGTCGAGCCGGTCATCCTCGCGGATCGGCACCTTGGACAGGATCGCCACGCCATGATGCATGGGCTGGCCGTTCAGCACCTGATGATTATAGCCGCGCTGGCGGAACAAGCCGGCGGGGAAGGTGTCGTTCACCACCTTCGTTTCCTGAAGACACACTATGTCGGGCGATTCTTCGATCAGGAACCGTTCGACGATATCGAGCCGGGCACGGACGCTATTGATGTTCCAGGAAGCGATACTGAGCGTTTGGGGCATGCTGTTCCCCTAGGAGCCAATGCGCGGCTGTGCAAGGGCGGCTCGCCACGGCTTCATCGGTGCTCCGCCGGGAGGACGCCTGTGCGTGCCGGCGCCTCCAAAAGTAAGACCCCCGCTCCGGGGGCATGGAACGGGGGTCTCGATCGCGCCCTTGAAGCGCTTTGCGACGAGAGAGGAACCGGGTAACAGGGGGGAAATCCCGATAGTGTCTCTCGCCGTGGATTTCTTGTTAGCGCCCCGCATATGAGCCTTAGATGAACGGTCCGGAAGATTTTCCGCCCATCGCATGCCGCGCCCGGTTCAGCCGCCCGGCGCGCGGCCTTTCGGCCTGGGATCGACCCAGCGGAAGGCGGAATCGGCCACCGGCACGCCATAGCGGACGTTGGAGAGGCGCACGGCCGTGCGGTTGTTCTGGGAATCCAGCGCGACCCAGCCATAAAGCTGCAAGCCCGCGGGGGCGGAAGGATCGCGATTGAAGATCATGGTGATCGTGCCATATTCCGGCCGCTTGGGATCGCGCGCCTGGACGGACAGGACATTGGGATCGCCGGTCTGGATCACCTTGCCGAATTTCGACAGGTCCTTGGAAGGATCGATCAACGCGCCCAGCGGCGAATTGCCGATCGGCCAGCGCTGCACCTGCCGCACTTCATAGTCGATCATGGTCAGCGCCTTGCCGTCGCCCACGATCAGCAGCGGCACGCCCTTTTGATACTGGAACCGGATCTTGCCCGGCTGCTTCAGCGTCAGTTGGCCGGTCAGGGTCTGGCCGTTGCGATCCGTCTGCGAAAAATCGGCGGTCATGGTCGTGACCGCGCGGATATAGGCATTGACCTGCGATAGGTCGGAAGGTTGCTGTTGGGCCGCGACCGGCGCGACCGGCAAGGCGAATGGCGCTGCGGTCAGGGCCAGGATCAAAGGCGCGATCACCCGCTTCATGCATTTTTCTCCATAGGTTGAGGGCATTTAGCCTGAAGCTTTTCCCTTTGGCCGGAAACATTCTCGTCGCTGGTTGCCGCATCTGGCCGCACGCCTCCAGCTTCGGGCCGTTGACGATAGAGCGTCAACTGAAAAAAGGCTCTAGGAAGTCCGGCTTGAACCCGCCGTGAACCTGGCTGTTCCCGCCGATCCGCAGGCAGGGGCCGTCCGGCCATGCAAAAGGCGATTGCCGCAATCTTGCGACGGCAGCTTTCGCTGGCATGACGAATGGCTATGTCCGCCTTTCACCCAAACCCGATATTCAGCACGGGTTTACAAGCTGCTCAATCCGCCAAAAAAAAAAGGGCCGATCCGAAGACCAGCCCTGGAAAAGTTTTAGGAGAGGATGCCTGAAAGGCCCGTTCCTGTTGGCGGATGTTCTCCTCTCCCGCAACTGCGAAGGAACGGAGAGCAATTGCAAAATTTGCAACCGCTCACGTAAAGGCCTGATTGCAAACATTAAAAATGGGAAGAAAAGCACCGGCAGGTAAATTCATATGCCTTTGGTTAGAGCGGGTTTCCGTTTTCATCCCGCAGCACTTCCCGTCGGCCGACATGATTCGGGGCGCCGACCAGCCCGTCCTCCTCCATCCGTTCGATCAGGCGGGCCGCGCTGTTGTAGCCGACGCGCAACTGCCGCTGGAGCCAGCTTGTCGACGCCTTCTGATTCTCGAACACCAGTTGGCACGCCTTGCGGTAGAGCTGGGCGTCCGGGCTGTCGTCGCCCAGGTCCACGCCGTCCAGGGCGAAGCTGCCTTCCTCCGGCTCCTCGGTGACGGCGGAAATATAGTCGGGCTGGCCCTGCGCGCGCCAGTGATCGGCGACCACGCGCACTTCGTCGTCGGACACGAAGGGACCATGCACGCGCATCAGCCCCTTGCCGCCATGCATGTACAGCATGTCGCCCTTGCCCAGCAGCTGTTCCGCCCCCTGCTCGCCCAGGATGGTGCGGCTGTCGATCTTGCTGGTCACGAAGAAGCTGATCCGGGTCGGCAGGTTCGCCTTGATGACGCCGGTGATGACGTCGACCGAGGGGCGCTGCGTCGCGAGGATCAGGTGGATGCCCGCCGCGCGGGCTTTCTGGGCAAGCCGCTGGATCAGGAATTCGACTTCCTTGCCCGCCGTCATCATGAGGTCGGCCAGTTCGTCCACCACCACCACGATCTGCGGCAACGGCTGGAAATCGAGCTGCTCCTCCTCATAGATCGGCTTGCCGGTTTCCGGGTCGTAGCCGGTCTGGACCCGCCTGCCGAGCGGCTTGCCCTTGGCCTTGGCGGCGCGCACCTTCTCATTATAGTTGGCCAGGTTGCGGACGGAGATGGACGCCATCATGCGATAGCGGTCCTCCATCTGCTCCACCGCCCATTTGAGCGCCCGGATCGCCTTGCTCGGCTCGGTCACGACCGGCGAGAGCAGATGCGGGATGTCGTCATAGGTCGACAGTTCCAGCATCTTGGGATCGATCATGATGAGCCGCAACTGATCGGGCGTCATGCGGTAGAGCAGCGACAGGATCATGGCGTTGAGGCCGACGGATTTACCCGACCCGGTGGTGCCCGCGATCAGCAGGTGCGGCATGGGCGCGAGGTCTGCGATGATCGGCTCGCCCGAGATGTTCTTGCCCAGGATGATGGGCAGGGTCGCTTCCTGCCCGAACTGTTCCGACGTGATGAGTTCGCGGAAGGACACGCCCTCGCGATTGGCGTTGGGCAGTTCGATGCCGATCACCGTGCGTCCCGGAATCGTCGCGACGCGGGCCGACAGCGCGGACATGTTGCGGGCGATGTCATCGGCGAGCGCGATCACCCGGCTCGCCTTGATGCCGGGCGCGGGCTCCAGCTCATACATGGTGACGACCGGGCCGGGGCGCACCTCGACGATATTGCCCTTCACATGGAAGTCGTCGAGCACGCTTTCGAGCAGGCGCGCATTGCGCTCCAGCGCGGCCTTGTCGATCTTCTGCCCCTGCCCCGCCGGGATGGGATTGAGCAGGTCGGGCGATGGCAGCGAGCTGTTGCCGAACAGGTCGTCCTGCGACACCGGCGCGACCGGACGCTGGGACGGGGCGGGCTTGGGCGACTGGATGGTGATCGGCGGTTTGGGTTCGTTCGTCACGGTCTTGCGCGGCGCGATCACGCGCTCGGCGCCATCCTCCTCCTCATCCTCATCAGCCGGGACGCGGCCCGGAAGCGCGAAGGCCGGACGCGGCAGGTTGAGGCGCGGCAATGCAGGCCGGCGCAGCGCGAGGATCGGCTTTTCCAGCGCCAGGCTGCGATACCAGACATAGAGACCCGCGACCAGCGTCAGAACGACGAGGGCGCCGATGGCCCAGCCCTGAAAGGCGGGAATCTGCGCCGACAGGCTCATGATGCCGCGGGCGAAGACAAGGGCGATGACGCCGCCCCAGCCCGCGGGCAGCCCCACCAGCGGATCGGGCTGGAACAGCGCGAGGGCAAGGCCGACAAGGACGATGCCGGTCAGGCATTTGCCGAACTGTCCCTTCCACTCGCTCATGTCCTGATCGCCCCACAGGCGGCGCGCGGTGATCGCCATCAGCGGCAGCACAAGCGCGGCGGGCACGCCCAGCAGCCACAGCAGGAAATCCGCCGTCCATGCGCCGGGAAGCTGCATCACGTTCCGCACCTGATCGCCCGCCACCGTGTTCATCGACGGGTCGCTGGGCGTATAGCTGAGCAGCGCCAGCGCCAGGAACAGCGTGGCCAGCAACAGCGCGATCGAACCGATCAGCGCCCCGCTGCGGATCAGGCTGCGTTTCAGCATTTCGCGCCATTCCGGCGTGCGCTTGATTCCGCGGCTCACGGCCATGGCTTGCTATGTCCCCCAAATGTTCCGTTTCGGCACAATGCGCCGAGCAGGGAGTCCGCGTCAAGAGTCCGCCCTATCGGCTCGTCCCGAACCGGGCTTTTCAGGCGACGCCGGGTTCGACATGGGGCGCGTTCGGCAGCGACGCCTTCGGCTTGAAACGGGCCGCGATCAGGCATCCCGCCACGATCAGCAGGGCGCCCGCCACGGTGCTGAACGTCAACTGCTCGTCAAAGACGAACCAGCCGATCAGCGCGGACCACAGGAAGGCGCTATATTCGACGGGGATGAGCCGCTGCGCCTCCGACCGGGCATAGGCCCAGGCCAGCAGCGCAAGCGACGTGAAGGCGACGCCGGCAGCCAGCAGGATAAGCGGCGCGGCCGTGCGCGGCGGAATCCCGGCCCAAAGCGGAGCGCCCAGCGAAAACACGCCCAGCATGACGAGATGCTGGAAGAACGCCACCTCCACAGGGGAGGCGAGCTGCGCCTGCTGCCGCTGGAGGATCAGATTCCACGCGAAGAGCACCGCCGAGAGCAGCACGGCAAACGCGCCCAGCACCGCGGCCAGATCATAATCCCCGCCGATCCGTCCCGCCATGAT
Organism: Sphingobium wenxiniae; assembly: GCF_007830065.1. Classification (GTDB taxonomy): domain Bacteria; phylum Pseudomonadota; class Alphaproteobacteria; order Sphingomonadales; family Sphingomonadaceae; genus Sphingobium; species Sphingobium wenxiniae. Next base: position 15,267 of record NZ_VLKK01000012.1, read on the forward strand.
GACGCCCACGCCGATCAGGCCCAGCGCCGAAGCGCCGATGGCCTGCCGCCCGACAGGCTCCTTGAGCAGGAGGGCGGCCAGATAGAGGGCGATGAGCGGCGCGATGAAAGAGAGCGCGACCGCTTCCGCCAGCGGAAGATGCATCAGGCCATAGAAGAAGAGCGGCGCCATCAACGACACGGCAAGACCGCGGATCAGGTGCAGGCGCAGCACCGCCCGGACGGGCCATTTCTGCCGCGTCGCCAGCATCAGCGCCAGTCCCAGCACGCTGCCCGCCAATGCCCGCCAGAACAGCGCATTATAGAGGCCGATGGAAAGGCTCAGCCCCTTCATCAGGCCGTCCATGATCGAAAACAGCCCGACCCCGGCGCAGCAGATCAGGAAGGGGACGGCGAAGGAACGGGATTGGGGCATGGCGCGGAAGAGCGCTTATTCCGCTGCTTCGGGATGGCCCGCGTCCGTCATGTCCGCCTCGATCTCCGCCGCCTTGGCTTCGACCAGCTTCACGATATGGTCGATCATGCCTTCGTCCTGCACGATATGATCGGTGACGCCGGACAGATAGACCATATGCTTGCCCGCGCCACCGCCGGTCAGGCCGATGTCGGTTTCCCGCGCTTCGCCAGGTCCGTTTACGACGCAGCCCAGCACCGAAAGCGAGAGCGGCGTATGGATATGCTGGAGCCTTTCCTCCAGCGCCTGCACGGTGCGGATCACGTCGAAGCCCTGCCGCGCGCAGCTTGGGCAACTGATCACCTTCACCCCGCGCGTGCGGATGCCCAGCGATTTGAGGATCTCATAGCCGACGCGCACTTCCTCTTCCGGCTCGGCCGACAGGGACACGCGGATCGTGTCGCCGATCCCCGCCCAGAGCAGGTTGCCGATGCCGATGGCGCTTTTCACCGTCCCGCCGATCAGGCCGCCCGCTTCGGTGATGCCCAGATGCAGCGGGCAATCCACCGCCTCGGCAAGCTGCATATAGGCCGCGACGGCCAGGAACACGTCGCTGGCCTTCACCGCGACCTTATAGTCGTGGAAATCCTGGTCCTGGAGCAGCTTGATATGGTCGAGCGCGCTTTCGACCAGCGCTTCGGGGCAAGGCTCCCCATATTTTTCGAGCAGGTCCTTTTCGAGGCTGCCGGCATTGACGCCGATGCGGATCGAGCAGCCATTGGCCTTGGCCGCGTCCACCACTTCCTTGACGCGGGCTTCGCTGCCGATGTTGCCCGGATTGATGCGAAGGCAGGCCGCGCCCGCGTCCGCCGCCTCCAGCGCGCGCTTATAGTGGAAATGGATGTCCGCGACGATCGGCACGCGGGCGGCGCGCACGATCTGCTTGAGCGCGGCGGTCGATTCCTCGTCCGGGCAGGACACGCGGATGATGTCGACGCCCACCTCCTCGCAGCGGCGGATCTGGTCGATCGTCGCCTTTGCGTCGAAGGTCGGCGTGTTGGTCATGGTCTGCACCGTCACCGGCGCGCCGCCGCCGACGGGCACATTGCCGACCATGATCTGCCGCGACTGCCGCCGGGCGATGTCGCGCCAGGGGCGCAGGCCGGGATTATGGTCTGACATGAAAAGGAGGCTCCGTGATGATGGAGCCTCCTATAGTGCTTTATCGCGCCGGTTAGAAGCGCCGCGTCAGAATCGCGCGGTGAAGGATGCGGCCAGCTGATCCGCATTGCCGCTGGTCTGCGACAGGGTGGTCGCGGTGATGGCGGCGGGCGTGCCCTGATAGGAGATGTCCGGGCGGATGATGTTCGCCTTTTCCACGAAGGTATGCGCGTAGCTGAGGTTCAGCGCGAAGGCCGGGGAGATGTTCCACGTCGCCCCGCCGGTCAGCCATACGCGGTCGCCGTCCGGCACGCGGGTGGTCAGATATTGCGGATTGGTCGGCGTGCGGTCGAACATGGTGCCCGCCCGCAGCGTCAGCGCCGGGCTGACGTCATATTCGCCGCCCACGCCGACGCTGTAGCTGTCCTTGTAATGCAGTTCCTTGACGTTGGTGCCGGCGGGCGAGGTGATCGCGATGCCCTTGAACACCGACCAGTTATACCAGCGCGCGGTGATCATGGCGCGCAGCCGCGGCGTCAGCTTGTGCATCATGCTGATCGTGACGATGTCGGGCAGGTCGAGCGGCGCGGTCGCGGCGACAGCGCCATTCGACCCGGCGAGCAGCCCTTGCAAGCCGCTGACGGTCTGCGTGCCTTGCAGATGATGCTTGATGCCGGAACGGTAATGGACGCCCACATGGGTGTCGCCATTGGTGTAGAACATTCCCGCATTCCAGCCGACGGTCCAGTCGTCGCCTTTCACCCGCGCTTCGCCATCCGCCAACAGCGGCGAAAGCTGCGGCAGGGCGTTGGTCAGCGTGACCTTCACATATTGCACGTCGACGCCGCCGCCGACCGAGAAATTGTCATTCAGCTTATAGGCGAGGGAGGGCTGGATATTATAGGTTTTGAGGTTGGTGTAGAGGGAGTCGTACCGCCCGAAGAACCCATCGTCATAGTCCAGTTTCAGGCCGAAAGGCGCGTTGACGCCCAGACCCAGCCAGAGGCGATCGGTGACTTGAGCGGTCGCATAGAAGCTGGGGATCGGAATCACCTTGTCGAACGGATTGCCCCCCGATGGGCCAGAGACAGGCACCGAAACGGGCAGGCCCGGAACCGTGCGGGACGATCCGCGATTGGTCTGGTGCGCCGAAGCCATCAGCGCCACGCCGCCCATCGACGTCTGGATGCCGGGCAAGTTCGTCATCGCGGCCGGATTGAAATAGACGATCGACGGATCGTCCGCCGCCGCCGCCCCGCCGGACAGGGCGCGCCCGGTTTCCTTGGGCGATTGCTCCTGCAAATAGAAACCTCCGGCAAGCGCGGGAACCGGCAGGGCGAGCGCGCCGGAAAACAATGTCAGGGCGAGGGCGCGACGGCTTCTGGACATGGCAAATCCTCCACTGGGAAAGGCTTGGCCCCATGATCTTGAACAACGGAGCCTTTAAGCCGGCGCATAGCAGCCTCATGGTTAATTTCCAGTGCCGGCGGCCAGGTTTCGCCCGGCCGCATCGCCGCCGGCGAGGCGGGACGTTACGGCATGAACGTCCGGGCATGGAAGCGCCAAGGCAAAAAAAAAGCCGCCCCGAAGGACGGCTTGTGAAGTTTTTAGGAGAGGATGCCTGAAAGGCCCGTTCCTTTTGCGGTGCAGCACATCCCTTCGCAATTGCGAAGAAAGCAGGTCTGATTGCGTTTCGTGCAACCGTAACGAACTGCTTTGCTTTCCGTAACGGAAAACCCGGCGGCAAATTTCCCTTTCCGGACGGATTTTTCGCGGCAAACCCTGCCGTGATCAAGATCGAGGGCGAATCACCCCCGATTCGGCCAGGTGCGAATCGAGCATGGCGATCAGGCGATCCAGTGCGGATGCGTCTTTCGCCTCGGCGCGGGCGACGAGGGCGTTCTGGGTGTTGGACGCCCGCAGCAGCCACCAGCCGTCGGCCGTGCGGACCCGCGCGCCATCCGTGTCGTCCACGGCCGCCCCCGCCGCGCGCAGGCGGGCGAGCACTTCATCGACCACGGCGAACTTCCGGCTTTCCTCCACCGGGAAGCGCAGTTCGGGCGTGTTCGCCATGACGGGCATGGCGTCGCGCAACTGCGCCACGCTCCGGCCCAGGCGGCTGACGGTGCGGATGAGGCGGACGGCGGCATAAAGGCCGTCGTCGAAGCCATAATAATCGTCCGCGAAGAAGACATGGCCGGTCATCTCCCCCGCCAGGAGGCTGCCCGTTTCCTTCATCCTGGACTTGATCTGACTGTGCCCGGTCTTCCACATCAGCGGGACGCCGCCCCACGCCTCCACCTGGTCGAACAGGGTCTGGCTGGCCTTCACATCGGCGATGACGGCGGCGCCGGGATGGTCCTTCAGCACATCCTGCGCGAAGATGGACAGGAGCTGATCGCCCCAGATCGCCCGCCCCTGTCCGTCCACCACGCCGATCCGGTCGCCGTCGCCGTCGAAAGCCAGTCCGAAATGGAGCCGGTTGCGAAGGACAAGCGCCTTGAGGTCCGCCAGATTCCGTTCTTCGCTGGGATCGGGATGATGATGGGGAAAATTGCCGTCTATGTCGGTGAAGAGCAGATGATGCTCACCGGGCAGGAGCTGCGTGAGCTTCTCCACCGCCGGACCGGCCGCGCCGTTGCCCGTGTCCCAGCCGATGCGGAAGGCGCCGCCGTCGAACCCCCGCATCAGCCGCGCGACATAGGCGTCGAGCAGATCGACGGTGTCCACCCGCCCGCTTCCCGCGCGCCAGTCGCCCGCCGCCGCCTGCCCGCCCAGTTGCTGAATGTCCTCGCCGAAAAAAGGGCGGTGCTGAAATACCAGCTTGAAGCCATTGTGATCGCGGGGATTATGGCTGCCGGTTATCTGGATGCCGCCCATGACCTCCCGCTCCGCTTCGGCGAAATAAAGCATTGGGGTTGGGCCGAGGCCGATGCGAAGCACGTCGACGCCGCTGTCCGCAAGGCCCCGGACCAGCGCGGTTTCGAGCATCGGGGAACTCAATCGCCCGTCGCGGCCGACCGCGACCGCTGATCCGCCGGCCCGCCCGATCAGGGTGCCGAAGGTCCGGCCCACGGCATAGGCGTCTTCCGCCCCCAGCGTTTCGCCGACGACCCCGCGCATGTCATATTCGCGCAACAGGCTGGGGTGAAAGAGATGGGTCATGGAGAGATTCTCCCCGCCCGCCCGGTCCGGGTCAAGCCTGGCCCTGACCGCTCTTGAGATGGCGGAGCAACAGGTCGCGGGCTGCGTTGATCTCCGCCGCCAGCGCTTCCGTGCCGCCGCGATCGGGATGGACCGACGCGATCAGGCGGCGGTGGGCGGCCTTGACCGCCTTCGCATCGGCTTCCGGCGGCAGGCCCAGCAAGGCTCTGGCCCGCGCAAGCCGTTCCGCGGTGGCGGGAACGGCCGGAGTCCTGCTTCGCGCCTTGCCCTTGCGGCTGCGGCCGAGGAAGAACAGCGCCGACCCCACCAGCAATGGCAGGCCCGCCACCGGTTTGCCCTTGGCCGCCATCACCGCGCCGACCAGCGCCGCGCCCAGCGCCATGCCGTCCTTCACCGTCATGCGCTGCAATCGTCCCGTCCAGATGAGCCAGCCCGCAAGAGCGATCAGCGCGATGGCCAGCCAGCCCATCAGGCCGCGCCGATCAGGTCCATCGACAAGGCGTGGGACCGTTCGGGAAGGGCAAGGCCCGACACCATTTCCCGCAATTCCTGCCGCGCGGCGATGTGGCTGACGCCCAGTTCGCCCAGATGCCCCTTGTCGAGCAGGGTGAGGCCGGAGGGGAACAGTTCGCGGAAGATCACGCGCTCCGAAAGGCCCGGAATCACACGGAATCCGACACGGCGGGACAGTTCCATGAGGGCGTCGCCCACGCGTTTCTTGTTGCGGGCGTCGTGATGCTGGACGCGGTTGCGCAGCACCACCCAGTCGATCGACACGCCGTCCGCCTTGGCGCGGGACTTGCGCGCTTCGAAGATCAGTTCGGAATAGAAGGACAGGCGGCGGACCTTGAAGGTTTCGGCGTCCACCTGCCCGATCAGGTCGAAATCGACGAAGCTGTCGTTCATCGGCGTGACCAGCGTGTTGGCCCGCGCCGCCATGTGCCGGGCGAAGGCGTCGTCGCGGCCGGGCGTGTCGACGATCAGGAAATCCTTGCCCTGCGCGACGGCGGCGGATTCCTCCTCCAGCGCCTCGATGGTGCCGCCCTTCAACACCGCATAGTCGGGCGTGGGCAGATCGATCCCGCGCCGCCGGGCGGTTTCGGCGCGATTCTCCATATAGCGCGTGACGGTGCGCTGGCGCGGGTCGAGGTCGATCATGCCGACCCTGTGGCCCAGCGCCGTCAGCGCGATGGCGGTATGGACCGCCGTGGTCGACTTGCCGGTCCCGCCCTTTTCATTGGCGAAGACGATGAGATGCGTTTGGGCGTTCGCCATCGGACCTTGATAACCCCGTTCATTGTCGCTTTGATTCTTGACCGTCGTGCGCGGCCATGCCTTAGCACGATCTGCCCCTGACCCTTGCCCTTATCGGAGCCTTTCTTCCCGTGCAAACCCTGCGTGACCTTCCCGCTCTCCGCGCCGCCCTTCTGGCGCTTCGGCGCGACGGAAAGCCCGTTGCCCTGGTGACGACCATGGGCGCGCTGCATGACGGGCATATGGCGTTGGTGGAGGAAGCGCGGCGTCATGCCGGGCATGTCGCGGTGTCGATCTTCGTCAACCCGAAGCAGTTCGGACCGAATGAGGATCTCGACGCCTATCCCCGGCGGGAAGCCAGCGACGCGCATATGTTGCAGGAAGCGGGCGTGGACATATTGTGGGCGCCCACGGTGGAGGTGATGTATCCGGCGGGCTTTTCGACCAACATCTCGCTTTCGGGCGTGACCGAAGGATTGGACGGCGCGGCGCGGCCGGGGCATTTCGACGGGGTGGCGACGGTTGTCGCCAAGCTCTTCAACCAGGTGCAGCCCGACGTCGCCCTGTTCGGCGAGAAGGATTATCAGCAGCTCGCCGTCATCCGGCAGATGGTGGCGGACCTCGACCTGCCCATCGAGATCGTCGGCCTGCCGACGCAGCGGGCGGAGGACGGCCTCGCCCTCTCCTCCCGCAACGCCTATCTGACCGGGGAAGAGCGCAAGCAGGCGCTGGCCCTCCCCCGCGCGCTGGGGGAGGCAAAGCGGCAGATGGAAAAGGGCGCAAGCGTCGAATCCGCATTGGCCAAGGCGATTGCGATGCTGGCGAGCCATGGGTTCGACCCGATCGACTATGTGACCTTGTGCGACGCGGCGACACTGGAGCCGATGACGGTGCTCGACCGCCCCGCCCGTCTGCTGGGCGCGGCGAAGATCGGCGGCACGCGCCTGATCGACAACATCGCGGTGGACCCGGCATAGGCATGCAGGATGGGGGAATATCCTGCCCGATTTGTCATCCTAGCGACCGAAGGGCGGCGTAAGCCGACGCTGGATGGCGGCAAATAGCCGAAAGCCGCAGTTATTCTTCCGCCCGGCTCCGTTCAGAACGGTTTCACGATCACCGCGATCACGATCACCGCGGCGGCGATGCCGGGAACTTCATTGAGCAGGCGAAGCCGCTTGTCCCCCATCGGCCGCTCGCCCCGCGCCAGCTTCTTCGCATAGCCCGCGATCCAGCCATGATAGCCCGACAGCCCCAGCACGAAGAGCAGCTTCAGGTGGAACCAGCCGAAATGCCAGGCGCCGATCTCCACCATCAGCATCAGGCCGAAAACCCAGACGAGGATCAGCGAGGGGTTGAGGATGATCCTGAGCAGCCGCCGTTCCCGGTCGATCCATTTGTGGTCCTCGTCCGACCCGACCGCGCATTGCTGGTGATAGACAAAGAAGCGCGGCATCATGAACAGCCCCGCCATCAGGAAGATGACGAAGATCAGATGGGCGGCCTTCACCCACAGATAGGCGGCGCCAAGATAGGCCATCAGGCAGTCTCCCTTTCGCGCACATAGCTAATCAGCGCCTCGACATGGTCAATGGGCGTGTCGGGTAAAATGCCATGGCCCAGGTTCATGATATGCGGACGGTTCGCGAAGGCGGCGCGGATAGTGTCGACCGCCTGCTCCACCGCCTCGCCCCCCGCGATCAGGGCGAGCGGATCGAGATTGCCCTGCACCGGCAGTCCTTCCGGCAAGGCGCGGTCGGCCCAATGGGGATCGACCGTCTCATCGACGCCGACCGCATCGACGCCCGTGCCCCGCGCATAATCGGCGAGCTTCGCGCCCGCGCCCTTGGGAAAGCCGATCACCGGCACGTCCGGGTGCAGCGCCTTGACCTTCTCCACGATGCGGGCATTGGGCTCTATCACCCAGCGTTCGAATTGAAGCGGGGCAAGGCTGCCGGCCCAGCTATCGAAAAGCTGCACCGCTTCCACCCCTGCCCGGATCTGGCCGTCCAGATAGACGACGGTGGCCTCCGCGATGGCGTCGATGATCGCCCCGAAACGCGCCGGATCGCCATAAGCCAGACGCCGCGCCGCGCCCTGATCCTTGCTGCCCTGCCCCGCCACCATATAGGTCGCGACGGTCCAGGGGCTGCCCGCAAAGCCAAGGAACGTCACCGCCGGGTCGAGCGCCGCCTTCACCTGCCGCACCGTCTCATAGACCGCTTCGAAACGCCCGAAATCCGGTTTCAGCGCGCCAAGGTCCGTTTCGGCCAGGATCGGCGCGAGGCGTGGTCCTTCCCCCGCCTCGAACCAGAGGTCCTGACCCATGGCATAAGGCACGATCAATATATCGGAAAAGAGGATCGCCCCGTCGAAACCGAAGCGGCGCAGCGGCTGGATCGTGACCTCGGCCGCCGCCGCGCTGTCATAGACCAGTTCCAGGAATCCGCCCTTCCTTGCCCGCAATGCGCGATATTCGGGCAGATAGCGGCCCGCCTGACGCATGAGCCACATGGGCGGCACGCTTTGACGCTCGCCTTTGAGGACCGCCAGCAAGGGCTTGGGCACGACTTGGGGACCGGACATATATTCTCTTTATATATAGAGTCTGAAAGGATGATGGAGATAGATGGGCGGTTGGCAGCGGGGTTTATGCGCTATGCCCGGATTTGCCAACAGCTTGACTCCATGGGGACATGCATTCCCATCCGAGTCAGCGATCTTATCCCCGCTATCCACAGGCTGTGGATGAAAAACCGGATATGTTGACGGGCTGTGCATAACTATCGGGCCAATGGGGACGGATAAGGCGCGGCATTTTCATCCCCATGCTATCCCTTGCTTTATCCACAGGACATCCACAGAGATATCCCATGACGCGCATCCATCTGCATCTTTTGTCGGATTCCACCGGGGAAACGCTGGAAAACATCGCCAAAGCGGCCATCGGCCTGTTCGAGAATGTGGAGGCGATCCGCCATTTCTGGCCCATGGTGCGCTCGGAGGTCCATCTCGACCGGATCATGGAAGATATTTCGGCCAATCCGGGCCTGGTCCTCTTCACGCTCAACAACCATCAGCTCAGGCGCAGGCTGGAAACGCGCTGCCGGGCGCTGGGCCTGCCTCATGTCGCGGCGCTCGACACCGTGACGGACGCGCTCTCCAACATATTGGGGCAGGAAACGCGCAACCGGCCGGGGCGCAAACATATCCTCGACGAAGCCTATTTCGCCCGGATCGAGGCGATCCAGTTCACCATCGCCCATGATGACGGGGTGGGGCATGAAAATTGGGAGGAGGCCGATATCGTGCTTGCCGGCGTGTCGCGCGCGTCGAAGACGCCGACCTCCATCTATCTCGCCAATCGCGGCTACAAGACCGCCAATATCCCGCTGGTCCCGCAATCCCCGCCGCCGCGCAGCCTTTATTCGCTGCGGCATCCGATGGTCGTGGGATTGACCGTCAGCCCGGAACGGCTGGTGCAGATCCGCCGCAACCGCCTGCTTTCCTTGAATCAGGCCCCGGAAACCGCCTATGTCGATCTGGAAAAGGTGCAGGAGGAACTGTCCTTCGCCCGCCGAATGTTCGCCGACAATGGCTGGCCGGTGATCGACATGAGCCGCCGCTCCATCGAGGAAGCCGCCGCCGCCATCATCAACCTGTTCAACGACCGCCTGCTGGCCGAAGGGGAGCATGAGGCATGATCGTCCTGGCCTCGCAAAGCACAAGTCGAAGGGCGCTCCTCACCGCCGCGCAGGTGCCGTTCGATGCGCTGTCTCCCGGCGTGGACGAGGATGCGGCGAAGGAAGCGCTGCGCGCCGACGGCCTCGACGCGCGGGCGCTGGCCGATGCGTTGGCGGAACTGAAGGCGCTGCGCGTGTCGCGGCGGGTGCCGGGCGCGCTTGTGCTGGGCTGCGACCAGACGCTCAGCCTCGATGATGGCGCGATGATCGACAAGGCGGTGGACCGCGCCGATGCCGAGCGGATATTGAAGCTGCTGTCGGGCCGGGTGCATCATCTCCACAGCGCGGCGGTGATCGTACTGAACGGCGAGCCGATCTGGCGGCATATCGAGCGGGTGCGGATGACGGTGCGGCCTTTATCCGAGCCTTTCATCCAGTCCTATCTCGATGCCGATTGGGAGGAATGTCGCTGGTGCGTCGGCTGCTACCGGATCGAAGGACCCGGCGCGCAGCTTTTCGCGAAGGTGGAAGGGAGCCAGTTCGCGATTCAGGGCCTGCCCCTGCTTCCCCTGCTTGACTTTCTGCGCGTGCGGGGCGTTCTGGCGGCATGACCGACAAGCTCCCCTATGCCGAGGTGATCGGCGATCCGATCGCGCACAGCAAATCCCCGCTCATCCATAATTTCTGGCTGCAATCGTTGGGGATCGAGGCGGAATATCGCAAGACCCATGTGAAGCCCGACGGCCTCGCCGCCTATTTCCTGGAGCGGCGAGCCGACCCGGACTGGCTGGGTTGCAACGTCACCATCCCGCACAAGATCGCGGTGATGGACTATACCGACGATCCGGGCGGCGTGCGGGAGCGGATCGGGGCGATGAACACCATCGCCTGCGAAACCGGCGGGCCGCTGGTCGGCACCAATACCGATGCGGGCGGATTCCTCCAGCCCTTGCTGCGCGACAAGTGGAAGGGGCAGAGCGCCGTCCTCGTCGGCGCGGGCGGCGCGGTGCGGGCGATCCTGTTCGCGCTGGCGAGCCTGGGCGTGCAGGAGATCACCGTCATGGCGCGCGATCCGGCCAAGGGGCAGGCGCTGCTCGACCGGGGAGGGATCAAGGGCCGGGTGATCGGCATGGACAGCCCTGTCCCCCCCGCTGATCTGCTGGTGAACGGCAGTCCGCTCGGCATGGTGGGCCAGCCGCCGCTGGACCTCGACCTTGCGCCCCTGCCGGACAGCGCGACCGTCTACGATATCGTGTACGCCCCGCTGGAAACGGACCTGCTGAAAGCCGCGCGGGCGCGGGGCCTCAAGACGTTGGACGGTCTTGAAATGCTGATCGGGCAGGCGGCGCTGGCCTTCGACATCTTCTTCGACGCGCAGGCCCCGCGAGAGAGGGACGAGGAACTGCGCGCGCTGCTGCTCGCGGCGGATTGATGGGCGATTCATGAAGGTCTACGGCCTCACCGGCTCCATAGGCATGGGCAAGTCCGCCGTCGCCGCCATGCTGCGGCGCGAGGGCGTGCCGGTCTTCGACGCCGACGCGGAAGTACACCGCCTGCAGGGACCGGGCGGCAAGCTCCTCCCCGCGATCGAGGCGCGCTTTCCCGGCGCTACCGGCCCCATGGGCGTGGACCGGGCGAAGCTGGGCGCGGCCGTCTTCGGCCATCCGCAAGCGTTGAAGGCGCTTGAAGCCATCGTCCATCCGGCGGTGCAGGAAGAGAGGATTCGCTTCCTGCGCGAAAACCGCTCCCGCGCCTTCGTCGTGCTCGACATCCCGCTGCTGTTCGAAAAACATGGGGACCGCAGGCTTCACGGCGTGATCGTCGTCACCGCCCCGGCCTGGAAACAGCGCAAGCGCGTGCTCGCCCGGCCCGGCATGACGGTGGCGAAATTCCGCAAGATCCTCCATTTGCAGACGCCCGATGCCGAAAAAAGGCGGCGGGCGGACCATATCATCCACACCGGCACCACGTTCGCCGACACGCGGGCACAGGTCAGGCGTCTGGTCGCTTGCCTTGGCGCGAAGACTGGCCGATAGTGGGACAGCCAGATTCGGTTAAGAGGGCGATGCGCGAGATCATTTTCGATACCGAAACGACAGGATTCGACCCCGCATCAGGCGATCGGCTGGTCGAGATCGGATGTATAGAACTTCTGAACCGGGTGCCTACCGGGCGCACCTTCCACGCTTATTACAATCCGCAGCGGTCCATGCCCGCCGCCGCCGAGGCGGTGCACGGCCTTTCGGACATCTTCCTGTCGGACAAGCCGCTCTTCGCCCATGGGGTCGAGGATCTGATCGCCTTCCTGGAGGACAGCCAACTGGTCGCGCACAATGCGCGCTTCGACTTCGGCTTCCTCAATCACGAGCTGCGCCTGTGCGGGCGGAGCGAAGTGTCGATGGACCGCATGATCGACACCGTCGCCATCGCCCGCCAGATGCATCCCGGCGCGAAGCACAGCCTGGACGCGCTCTGCACCCGCTATGGCATCGACCGCAGCCATCGCGTCAAGCATGGCGCGCTGCTGGATGCCGAACTGCTGGCCCAGCTTTATATCGAACTGACCGGCGGCCGTCAGATCGGCCTTGGTCTTGCACAGGAGGAAGCGAAAGACACGATTCGGGCGGAACTGGCGGAAAACGCCGCCGTTCGCCCCATACGTCCCGCGCGCGTCTTTCAGGCGAGCGCGGAGGAGCTGGAACGGCATGCAGCGTTCATCGCGACGCTGGACAAGCCGATCTGGCTCGATGAGGCGGAGGCGGCCTGACCGGGCCGGTTCCTTCGTCTCACGCCGACCGGGCCGCGCGTCCCGCGACCCGGCAAGAATAAAGGAGAAGGCATATGGACATTCGGGTTTCCGGGCATCAGGTCGACACGGGCGAGGCGCTCAAGCAGCATGTCGCAACCCGGCTGGAGGCGATGGCCGAGAAATATTTCTCCCGCACCCTGTCGGCGCAGGTGACGTTCCGTCCCGCCCCCCACGGCGCCTTCCACTGCGACATCGTCTGCCATGTCATGACCGGCCTGATCCTGAAGGGCGCGGGCGAAGCGCAGGAAGCGCATCCCGCCTTCGACCAGGCGGCGGAGCGGATCGAAAAGCAATTGCGCCGCTATCTGCGCCGGTTGAAGGACCGCCACGCCCAGGCCGTCGCCGCCGAAGCGGAGCGCGTCAACGGCGTCGATGGGTTGGACGGCGCGGGCTACACCATCTTCGCGGCTGCGGAGGATGAGGAGGATCCGGCCGAAGCGCCCCTGATCGTGGCCGAAACGCGGGTCGACATTCCCGAAGCCAGCGTGTCGGACGCGGTGATGATGCTGGACCTGCGCAACACCAATGCGTTGCTGTTCGTCAATGCCGGAACGGCGGCCTATAACATGGTCTACCGCCGGCAGGACGGCACGATCGGCTGGGTCGAACCGCGCGGCTGACCTTCTAACGATCCGGCCCCGCGCAGGGCGCATGTTGACCTTGACCTCCATGCGTCCTATGGGGCCGGACTTTACAGGATCCGGTTCGTGCATATTTCCCGACATGGTTGAGGCGCGGCCCGGTGGTTCCGGATTGGACATGGTTCATTTCAACGACATCCTTTCGCCCAAGGCGCTCGCAACGGGTCTGACGGCGAACGGCAAGAAACAGTTGTTCCAGAAGATAGCCGCGCTGGCGGCGGATGCTTATGGTCTGGACGCGGAGCATGTGGCCGAGGCCCTGTTCGAGCGGGAGAAGCTTGGCTCCACCGGCTTTGGCGGCGGCGTCGCCATTCCCCATGCGAAGATCGCCGAATTGCAGAAGATGTGCGGCGTGGTCGTTCTGCTCGATCCGCCCGTGCCGTTCGAGGCGGTGGACGATTCGCCCGTCGACATCGCCTTCGCCCTCCTTTCGCCGGTGGACAGCGGTGCGGAGCATCTCAAGACCCTGGCGCGCGTGTCCCGTTACCTGCGTGACGAGAATCAGGTGACCCGGCTGCGCGGGGCGGGATCGGCGGAGGCGCTCCATGCTCTGCTGGCTGGCGGCGAGGCGCGTGACGCGGCTTGAGCCGATGACTGGCGCCAGCGGGGAAACCGCGCATTTCCGCGCGCTGGAGTCTCTCTACCGCTCAGCGCCGATCAACCGGATGTTCCGGTCGGATCTCCAGATTCCGGAGGCGGGCCGGTCGATCATCGAATTCGACGTGGATGAAGGGCAGTTCCATGCGGCGGGCGCCGTCCATGGCACCGTCTATTTCAAGATGCTGGACGATGCGGCCTTCTATGCCGCCAACAGCCTTGTCAGCGACCGTTTCCTGCTGACCACCGCCTTCAACCTGCTCTTTACCCGCCCCGTGCATCCCGGCCGCATCCGGGCCGAGGGCCGCTGGATCAGCGGCAAGCGCCGGGTCTATGTCGCCGAAGCCAGCCTCATCGATTCAGAAGGCGAGGAAGTGGGGCGGGGCACGGGCACCTTCATGCGTTCGCAATATCCGCTATCCTCGCTGCCCGGCTATGTCGGCTGACCGGCTGGCCAGCGCGTTGCTGGTCGGCGTGCTGGTGCGGCGGGCCGCGGCGGCGGGCGGCTTCGCCACGGTGCTGGTGAAAGGCGACAAGACCAGCGGCGTCATCCTCATCCAGGCCTTGGAAAGGGGGCGGGAAAATGGCCTGTTCGAACGCGTGCCGGACTATGCGGGCGGCTATCGCCTCGTCCCGTGCGGACCCGCGTCCGACAAGGGGCCTGACGCGCTTGCTCAATATATAGAGCGCCGCCGCCGCTCGGACCCCGATCTGTGGATAATCGAACTTGATATCGCGGATGCGGAACGATTCGCCGCTGAAACGATCTGTTCCTGATTGACTCCCCTCCGGCGCGCGGGCACAGGCCCCCGACGCTTGTTGAACGCGCAGGTTGCCATGGCCGTCCAGGGGGGACGAACAGGGTAAACACGCAGACGGGGGGCGGCCGGACGTCTTGGAATATCGGGTTTAAACGGACGTTTTCAGGCCAATAACCGCACGTTTTTGAGATGTGATGAGTTTTCGTCTGAAGGCCGCGATCATTGCGGCATTTGCGCTGTCCACCGCCGCCGCGGTCACGGCGTCCGATATGTCCTCCGCCAGTGAGGCGATCTCGTCCACCGGGACTCTTCCCACGGACTCCGCGCTGAATACAGCGCCTTCGGCTGGCCAGAAGCCCGCCATCATCTTTGCCGCGCCGCGCGAAGTCGCGCAGCCGCTGGCTACCGATAAAACCCCTTATTCCGCCGATGGTTCCGTGCAGGCCGACAGCCTGGCCGCTCTGGTCGACGCGCATGGCGCGCCCGAATCCGTCGAAGGCGACATGAAGTGCCTGGCCGGCGCCGTCTATTTCGAATCCAAGGGCGAAAGCCTGGAAGGCCAGCTGGCCGTCGCGCGCGTCATCATCAACCGCGCCAAATCCGGCCGCTTCGCCGACAGCCTGTGCGGCGTCGTCTATCAGCCCAGCCAGTTCAGCTTCGTGCGCGGCGGGTCCATGCCCGCGATCCCGCAGGCCAGCAAGAGCTGGCGCGAAGCCGTGGCGATCGCGCAGATCGCAATGGCCGATAGCTGGGACAGCAAGGCCGAAGGCGCGCTGTTCTTCCACGCCCGCCGCGTTTCGCCGGGCTGGGGCAAGGCCAAGCTGGCGTCGATCGACAATCACATCTTCTATCGCTGATTCCGGTCGGCAGAAAAGGCGGAGGCCGATTCGGGACGAAGCGTTCCGGATCGGCTCTTTTTATTTAAGGGCTGTAGAGACAGCTTTCGGCCGGGAGCGGAAATGTCCCCCCATCCGTCATCCCGGCTTTCGCTGGCATGACGGAAGAGAGAGACTCTGCAATGTCCGCCGCCGCCCAAACCATCTTTCCTATGTTCATGACTTGTTCTAAAGACCGGCCATGGACGACATCGCCGCCAACGATAGCTGCTCTCCCCTGACCGACGGCACGGCGCTGGCCGTGGCGCGCGGCACGCTGCGCCTGTTCTTCCGGCACGACATGAGCGGCATATTGGAAGTGCCGCTGCCCAACGGCCGCCGCGCCGACATCATGGCGCTGGATGGCGCGGGGCGCGTCACCATCGTTGAGATCAAGTGCAGCCGGGCCGACCTGCTGGGCGACCTGAAATGGCCGGATTATTTCGACTATTGCGACCGTTTCTATTGGGCCGTGCCGTCGGGCTTCGACCTGTCGCTCTTCGACAGCGAGGCGCTGTGGCCGTCGCGCACCGGCCTCATCGTCGCCGATCAATATGATGCCGAACTGATCCGCCCCGCCCCTATAGAGGCGCTGGCGGCGGCGCGGCGCAAGGCGGAGACGTTGCGCTTCGCCCGGCGCGCGGCGCGGCGGCTGACCGCGCTTGCCGACCCCGACCATGCGGCGGAGATCGGCTGGTAAGGGTCAGCGGAACACAGGCCCCTGTACCGGCCCGCTGGGCGCAGCGCTCTTGGGCTTGGCGCTGTCAAGCGCCTCGACAAGGCCCGGCGTGCGGCCGTCGCGCTTCGCATAGTCCCGCGCCGACATGCCCGCCAGCGTATCGCGCCGGTCGGGATTGGCGCCTTGCGCCACCAGCAGGCGGACCAGCGCCACATCGCGCAACTGCACCGCGCGGATCAGGGGCGTTTCGCCGCTGCTGTTGGTCTTGTCGACCTGCGCCCCGAACGTCAGCAGGGTCCGCACGCCTTCCTCGAACCGCGCCTGCACGGCGTCCATCAGGGGGGTATTGCCCTGATTGTCGGTCAGATTGGGATTGGCGTCCTTCGCCAGCAGGAAAGTCAGCCATCCATTGTCGCGCCGGGCGACGACCAGATGCAGCGCGGTTTCCCCGGTGGTCACGTCGCGGCTGTTGACGATGGTCGATCCGGGCTTTTGCATCAGGTCCATCGCCTTCTGCCCGTCCACATCCTTGACCGCTTTCAGGAAGTTGTAGGCGTCCGAAAACTGGGCCTGCGCCGCCGCCGGGGACAGCATCGCCAAGGCCAGCGCCGCGCCGCGCACACTCCAAAACCGTCTCTTCATGCTGTCACGCCCCGTTGGATTTGCAAATGCGGCCTTAGCAGGGCATGGCTGGCGGTGCCATGAACAAAGCGCCGATCCTTGCCGCCCTGCCCGTCCTTGCCTTGCTGGCCGCCTGTAATATGGGCGGCGCGGACAATGCATCAAGCCCGCAGGGCGAACTGGTGGGGGCCCGGATCGGCGGGCCCTTCACACTCACCGATCAGGATGGGAAGAAAGTCCGCTGGGACGATTTCAAGGGCCGGTATCGCCTCGTCTATTTCGGCTATACCTATTGCCCGGACGTCTGCCCGGTGGACCTGCAACGTATCATGCAGGCCTTTGCCAGGTTCGAGAAGGAAAAGCCCGCCCTCGCCGCGAAGGTCCAGCCGATCTTCATCAGCGTGGACCCGGAACGCGATACGCCCGCTACGATCAAGACCTATGTGAACGCTTTCCACCCGCGCCTCATCGGCCTGACCGGCACGCCGGACGAGATCGCGAAGGTGGCGAAGGATTTCGCCGTCATCTATCATCGCGAGGAGTCGCAGGGCGCCAGCGACTATCTGGTCGGACATAGCCGCACGCCCTATCTCTTCGGTCCGGATGGCGCGCCGATCGCGCTGGTGCCGGTGGACGATCCGGCCACGCCGGACGTGGATGAGGGCGCGCCCGATCATGTGCTGGCGTCCCTCGAAAAATGGGTGAAGTGAGGCATTGGATTTCTGGGAAAAACCCCTCGACCAGCTTGACCGCGCGCAGTGGGAAGCGCTGTGCGACGGCTGCGGCAAATGCTGCCTGCACAAGGCGGAGGATGAGGATACGGGGCGCATCTATCCCACCAATGTCGCCTGCCGCCTGCTCGATCGGCACAGCGGGCAATGCACCAGCTACAAGGATCGGCGCCGCTTCGTCCCCGACTGCGTGCGCCTGACCCCGCAAAAGGTGAAGACGATAAGCTGGCTCCCCCGCACCTGCGCCTATCGCCTGCGGGGAGAGGGTAAGCCGCTGCCCGCATGGCATTACCTCATCAGCGGCGACCGGGAAGCCGTCCACCGTGCCGGCGAATCCGTGCGCGGCTGGACCGTGGCGGAAGCGGATGCGGGCGATTGGGAACATCATCTTGTCGACCGGGAAATCTGACGAAGTCGCGATCCTGATCGACGGCGTCGCGGTTCCGGTGCGGGTGCGCCGCTCCGCCCGTGCGCGCACCTACAAGCTGTCGCTGGACGCGGCGCGGGGCGAACTGCGCCTCTCCCTCCCCGCGCGTGCCAGCCTGAAACGGGCGCTCGGCTGGGCGCAGGGGCATGAAGGCTGGGTGCGGGCGCAGATGGCGGCCCGCCCGGCCATGGCGACGCTGCGCGACGGCGCGGTCTTTCCGCTGGAGGGGCGGGATGTGCGGATATGCTGGACCCCCGGCGCATCGCGCACGATCCGGCTGGAAGGCGAGCGGCTGCTGCTGGGCGGGGCCGAAGAGTCGGTCGGCGCGCGCGTGCTGCGCTGGCTCAAGGGCCGGGCAAAGGCGGTGCTGGAAAGTGAAACGCGGGAGTTGGCGGCACAGCATGGGCTGGCGGTCGCGTCGGTCGGCGTGGGCGATCCGCGCAGCCGCTGGGGCAGTTGCGCGTCGAACGGGACGATCCGCTATAGCTGGCGCCTGATCCTCTGTCCGCCGGAGGTGCGGCAGGCGACCGTCGCGCATGAACTGGCGCATTTGATCCATATGGACCACAGCCCCGCCTTCCACGCGGCCCACGCCCGCCTGCTGGGCCGCGATCCCCGCCCGGCGCGGGCATGGCTGCGGACGCATGGGGCGGCTCTGCATCGCTTCGTGGGGTAAGAAGGCGGATTGGCCCAGGGTGGACGTCCCAATCCTCCCCAAACACCCTAATCCGCCCGCATGGCCTCTTCGATCAGGGCTTCCGCCTCCATCAGCAGGGCGTCCTCCACATCATGCTGGGCCACCTGCTCGCGCCCGATGAGGATGAGGACGGGCACGGCGAGCGGGCTGACGCGCTCCAGCGGCATGTGCAGCATGGTGGACGCGGCGCGGTCTATGAGGTCGCCCAGACGCCCCACATCGGTCATCCGTGCGCGGGCGTCGGCCCATGCCGCTTTCAGCAGCAGATGGTCGGGCTGATATTTGCGGAGCACATCGTAGATGAGGTCGGTGGAGAATGTGACCTGCCGCCCGGTCTTGCGCTTGCCGGGATGCTGGCGCTCGATCAGGCCGGAAATCACCGCCACGTCGCGGAAGGCGCGCTTGAGCAGGCTTGATTGCTCGACCCATTCCACGAATTCATGGTCGAGTATGTCGGCGGAAAACAGGCTTTGCGGGTCGGTGACGGGCTTGAGGCCATAGACCGCCAGCGCATAATCGTTCGACACGAACCCCATCGGCATCAGGCCCTGCGCGTCCATGCGGCGGGTGAGGAGCATCCCCAGCGACTGATGCGCGTTCCACCCTTCGAAACTGTAGCAGACGAGATAGTGGCGGCCTTCATGCGGGAAGGTTTCGATCAATAGCTGGCCCGGCTGCGGCAGGGCGGAGCGATATTTCTGCATCTCCAGCCAATCGCGCACGTCCTTCGGAAAGCGGTGCCATTCCTCCGGCTGGGCAAGGAAGCGCCGCACGCGGTCGGCCAGACGCGTGGACATGGCCATGCGGGTGCCGCCCCAGCTTGGGATGCGTGCCTGTTTCGACGTAGCGCGGACGATGAGGTCGGCGGTGTCCATCCGCACCGTCTCCAGCGCCATGCCGGAAAAGAAGAAGCTGTCGCCCGGGCGCAGGGTTGCGGCGAACCCCTCCTCCACCGTGCCCAGCTTGCGGCCGTTGGCGAAGCGCACGTCGAGCACCGGCTGATCGACGATGATGCCCGCGTTCATGCGATGCTGCTGGATGAAGCGGGGATGGGAGACGCGCCATGTCCCGTCCTGTTCCCGCGTCAGCCGCTTGAATCGGTCATAGGCGCGCAGGGCGTAGCCGCCGCCCTCGATGAAATGGAGGACGTGGGCGAAGGCTTCGTCCGTCAGCGCGCCATAGGGCATGGCGGAACGGACTTCGGTCAGCAGTTCCTCCTCGCGGAAGGGCGCGGCGCAGGCCATCGCCATCACATGCTGGGCCAGCACGTCGAGGCTGCCGGGGCGGAAATCGTCGCTGTCGCGCTCGCCCGATTCCACCGCGTCCAGCGCGGCGCGGGCTTCGAGATATTCGAAGCGATTGCCGGGAATCAGGATCGCCTCGCTAGGCGTGTCGAGCCGGTGATTGGCGCGCCCGATACGCTGGAGCAGGCGGGAGGAGCCTTTGGGCGCGCCCATCTGGATCACGCAATCGACATTGCCCCAATCGACGCCCAGGTCGAGGCTGGCCGTGGCGACGAGGGCGCGCAGCCTGCCCGCCGCCATGGCGCTTTCGACCTTGCGGCGCGCTTCGATGGACAGGCTGCCATGGTGGATGGCGATGGGCAGGTTCGCATCGTTCACCGACCAGAGCGACTGGAAGATCAGCTCCGCCAATCCCCGCGTGTTGCAGAAGACGAGCGTCGTCTGCCGCCGCTCGATCTCCGCCATCACCTGTTTGGCGGCATATTTGCCGCTATGGCCGGACCATGGCACGCTGCCTTCGGGGATGAGGATGGTGACATGAGGGTCCGCCCCCTGCTCGCCGATGACGGGCGTGACCGCGTTGATGTCGCCATCGGGCGCGAGCCAGGCGCGATAGGCGTCCACATCCGCGACGGTGGCGGAAAGGGCGACGCGGCGCAGGCCGGGATGGATGGCCTGCAGGCGCGATAGCGAGAGGTTGAGCAGGTCGCCGCGCTTTTGGGTCGCAAAGGCGTGGACTTCGTCGATGATGACGGTCTTCAAATCCGCGAACATCAGGAAGCTGTCGGGATAGCTCAGCAGCAATGAGAGCGATTCGGGCGTCGTGAGCAAAATCTGCGGCGGACGCGCGCGCTGGCGGGCCTTGCGGTCCGAAGGCGTGTCGCCGGTGCGGGTTTCGACACGGATGGGCAGGTCCATCTCCTCGATCGGCGTGAGGAGGTTGCGGCGCACGTCCACCGCCAGCGCCTTCAAAGGCGAGACATAAAGCGTGTGGAGGCCGTCGGCCGGCTTTTCGATAAGGTCAGTCAGCGTGGGCAGGAACCCGGCGAGCGTCTTGCCCGCGCCGGTCGGGGCGACGAGCAGCGTGTGCTCGCCCCGGCGCGCGGCCTCCAGCATGTCGCGCTGATGACGGCGCGGTGTCCAGCCGCGATCCGCGAACCATCGCTCCAGCGGATCGGGAAGGCGTGCGTCCATGATGGAGATGTAGGAAGGCGCGACCGCCCTGTCACTTCCGGCCGCGACAAACAGAATAATAATACCATCAGAAGAAATAATGTTTCGCCGCGCCTCTGGCTCTTTCGCGTCCTCATGCGTTACACTCGCGCCATGACAGCGGCGCTCCAGACGCCGCATTTTGCAGGAGTATCCGACTATGACCGGCGAAACCGAAGCCGAGCTGACCGGCGCAGAACCCTCCCACAACCGCCGCCGCCCCAAGGCGCCCATCATGGAGATAGAGGGCCGCAAGCTGAAGCCCGCGACGCTGATGATGGGCCATGGCTATGACCCCACTTTGTCCGAAGGATCGCTGAAGCCGCCGATCTTCCTCACCTCCACCTTCGCCTTTGAAAGCGCGGCGGCGGGCAAGCGGCATTTCGAGGGCGTGACCGGCATCCGCCCCGGCGGCGCGGAGGGCCTCGTCTATTCCCGCTTCAACGGGCCGAATCAGGAAATCGCCGAAGACCGGCTTTCCGTGTGGGAGGAAGCGGAGGATGCTCTGCTCTTTTCCAGCGGCATGTCCGCCATCGCCACCACCCTGCTCGCGCTGGTGCAGCCGGGCGACGTGATCGTCCATAGCGCGCCGCTCTATGCCGCGACGGAATCGCTGATCGGGCGCATTCTGGGGCGGTTCGGGGTGCAGTGGGTCGATTTCCCTGCGGGCGCGACCGAAGAAGAGATCGGCGCCGTCATCGAAAAGGCGAAGGGCATGGGGCGGGTCGCGCTGCTCTATCTCGAAAGCCCGGCCAATCCGACCAATGTGCTGGTCGATCTGGAGGCGGTCGCCGCGCGGCGCGACGCCCTGTTCGCGGGCGCGGAGCATGTGCCGCCGATCGCCATCGACAACACTTTCCTTGGGCCGCTCTGGCACCATCCGCTCAGCCATGGGGCGGACCTCGTCATCTATTCGCTCACCAAATATGCGGGCGGGCACAGCGATCTGGTGGCGGGCGGCGTGCTGGGGTCCGATGCGCTGATCAACACCGTCCGGCTGATGCGGAACACCATCGGCACCATCCTCGACCCCCATTCGGCGTGGATGCTGCTGCGGAGCCTGGAGACGCTGGAACTGCGGATGAGCCGCGCGGGCGAAAATGCGGAAAAGGTTTGCGCCTGGCTCAAGGACCAGCCGCAGGTGGAAAAGGTCGTCTATCTCGGCTTCCCCGAAACCGATCGGCAGGCGGACATCTACCGCCGCCATTGCACCGGCGCGGGATCGACCTTCTCCCTCTATCTCAAGGGCGGGGAGGCGGAGGCGTTCGCCTTTCTCGACGCGCTCAAGATCGCGAAGCTGGCGGTCAGTCTTGGCGGCACGGAAACGCTGGCGAGCCATCCCGCCGCGATGACCCATCTGTCCGTCCCGGCGGAACGCAAGAAGGCGCTCGGCATCGGCGACAATATGGTGCGGATTTCCATCGGCTGCGAGGATGCGGACGACCTGATCGCCGACTTCGCCCAGGCATTGCGGGCGACGGAGGGCTAGGGCCAGTCCACCCGCGTCCACCCGCGTTCAGCCGCCAGTTTCGCCAGCGGCTTGTGCGGGTTGGCCGCGTGGGGGACGTCGGAAAATTCCAGCATCGGCGCATCCGACACATGGTCGGAATAGGAACGGATATAGGCTTCCGTGCGGTCGATGGCCTGCGCCGCCATCCACGCCTTTATCATGCGCAGCTTGCCGGTGTCGTAGCAATTCTCGCCCGCGATCCGGGCGCGGACATAGCGCAGATCCTGGCTCAGATGATCGGTCGCGATCACCGCGTCGAAGCCCAGCCGCCGCGCGATCGGCTCGACATAGAGGCGGTAGGAGGCGGTTGCGAGCACCAGCGTGCACCCGTCCGCCTTGTCCCGCGCGATCTGCGCCAGCGCGCCGGGGCGGACATTGCCTTCCACCACCTTCGCGGCATAGCTTTCCACATGCGGCATCAGCTTCGCGCGCTCGACATTCCAGCCGATCATCAGGCCCTGATTGACTTCCTTGAGCCGCTGGCGCGTCACCAGTTTCAATACATAGGCCAGCATCATCAGGACGACGCCTGGAAACAGCAGCAGCCGCCAGGGCGCCATATGCCGCGCCACATGCAGCAGGAAGCCCGTATAGGTGCCCGAATAAGTGACCGTCCGGTCCATGTCGTAAATCGCCAGCCTGTGCGTCATGCCGCTATCGAAACTTTTTGCCCTTGCCCTTCGTTCTGACTAGCGGATGGGCCGTTTCGGCTTGCCGCGCAACCGATAATGGATCACTAATCCCGACGCATGAACAAAGCCGCCGATCTTGCTGAGGAAACGCGCGACGGCGGCACGGTCGTCCGGCTTTCCGGCACGCTCACCATCGCCTGCCTGCACGACCTGCCGTCGCGGCTGGACGCGCTGGAAGGGCCTATCAGCGCCATCGATCTGTCCGATGTCGATCATATGGACACGATCGGCGCATGGACCGTGCATCGCACCGCCAAGCGGCTGGACTGCGCCGTCGGCGGCGGCAGGGCCGATGCGGAAAGGATGATCGCGGCGGTCGGCGAACTGGACGAGCCGGTGGCGATCCGTCCCGAACATGTGTCGCCCCTGAAACGCGTGCTGGGCGAAATCGGCGAAGCGGTCGTCAATTCGGGCGCGACCCTGTTCGGCCTGCTCGGCTTTTTCGGCGCGACGCTGGTCGCGGCATGGAATGTCGTCCGCCACCCCAGCCGTTTCCGCGTCAATGCCGTGGTGCAGCGGTTCGAGGTCGTGGGCGTATCGGCGCTGGGCATCATCGGCCTGATGAGCTTCCTGATCGGCATCGTCATCGCCCAGCAGGGATCGGTGCAGTTGCGCCAGTTCGGCATGGAGATGCTGACGATCAACCTGGTCGGCCGGCTGACCTTCCGCGAACTGGGCGTATTGATGACGGCGATCATGGTGGCGGGCCGCTCCGGCTCCGCCTTCGCCGCGCAGCTGGGCACCATGAAGCTGACCGAGGAAGTGGACGCGATGCGGACCATCGGCGTCTCCCCCATGGAGGCGCTGGTGCTGCCCCGCACGCTGGCGGTGGTGGTGATGATGCCGCTGCTGGGTTTTTATTCGTCGGTCATCGCGGTCATCGGCGGCGGATTCCTGTGCGCGGTTTCGCTCGACATTCCGCCGATCACCTTTGTTCAGCGCCTGCGGGAAGTGGTGCCGATCACCGATTTGTGGGTCGGCCTCATCAAGGCGCCGGTGTTCGGCCTCATCATCGCCATTTCGGGCTGTTTCCAGGGAATGCAGGTCAAGGCCAATGCGGAGGAAGTCGGCTTGCGCACCACCTCCGCCGTGGTGCAGGCGATCTTCCTCGTCATCGTGATCGACGCCTTTTTCGCGGTCTTCTTCACCTGGGTGGGCTGGAACTGATGGCGGCGGAAATCGAAGCGGTCGAGGAAGAACGCGTCGAAAAGGCGGTCGAAGGCAATGGCATCGCCATTTGCGTGCGCGACCTTCGCACCAGCTTCGGCGATCAGGTCGTGCATGACGGGCTGGACCTGGACGTGCGCAAGGGCGAAATCCTGGGCGTCGTCGGCGGATCGGGCACTGGCAAGTCGGTGCTGATGCGCGCCATCATCGGCCTTCAGATTCCCGACCGGGGCGAGATCGAGGTCTTTGGCGAACCGATGATCGGGCGGCTGGATGACGAGGCGCTGGCCATCCGCAAGCGCTGGGGCGTGCTGTTTCAGGGCGGCGCGCTGTTTTCCACGCTGACGGTGGCGGAGAATGTGGAAGTGCCGATCCGGGAATATTATCCCAATATCGACGCGCAGCTCAGGGACGAGATCGCCGCCTACAAGATTCGCATGACCGGCCTGCCCGCCGATGCCGGGCCCAAATATCCCGCCGAACTGTCCGGCGGAATGAGGAAGCGCGCGGGGCTTGCTCGCGCATTGGCGCTGGACCCGGACCTCCTGTTCCTGGACGAGCCGACGGCGGGGCTGGACCCCATTGGCGCGGCGGCCTTCGACGAACAGACGCGCCGGTTGCAGCAGACGCTGGGCCTCACCGTCTTTCTCATCACCCATGATCTCGACACGCTCTATTCGATCTGCGACCGGGTGGCGGTGCTGGCGGATAAAAAGGTGATTGCAGTGGGTACGATCGACGAATTGCTGGCGACCGACCATCCCTGGATACAGGAATATTTCAACGGCCCGCGCGGTCGCGCCGCCACGGCGGCGGTGGCGCGCGAGCGCGGCAAGACCGCTGCCGAAACCCAAGCGGACGGAAGGCGATAGGATATGGAAACCCGCTCCAACCATGTGCTGGTGGGCACGGTCACGCTGCTGCTGCTGGCCGGGATCATGCTGGCCGCCTTCTGGTTCTCACGCCTTTCGGACGGCGAGAACAAGGAATATGACATCTTCTTCAAGCAGTCGGTCAATGGCCTCGCCAAGGGATCGAGCGTCAACTATTCGGGCGTGCCGTCCGGACAGGTCGAGAAGATCGAACTGTGGAAGCGCGATCCCGGCTTCGTGAAGGTCCGCATTTCCGTCAAGGAAGGCACGCCCGTCCTGTTGGGGACGACGGCCACCATCCAGGGCGTGGGCTTCACCGGCGTGTCGGAAATCGTGCTGGACGGCGCGGTCAAGGGCGCGCCGCCGATCCGCTGCCCGGACAATAATCCGCTGTCCGCCTGCCCCGACGGCGTGCCCGTGATCCCGACCAAGCCCGGCGCGCTGGGCGAATTGCTCAACAACGCGCCGCAATTGCTGGAACGGCTGTCGACCCTGACCGAGCGGTTGACCGAACTGCTCGACGACAAGAATCAGCAATCCATCGCGGGTATCCTGTCCAATGTGGAGAAGATGACGGGCGCGCTGGCCGATCGCAGCCCGGAAATTTCCGCGACGCTGGCCGAAGCGCGCATCGCCGTGCAGCGCACTGGCATCGCCGCCGAGAATATCGGCAAGCTCGCCGCGACCACCGACTCGCTGCTGAACGATGAGGGCCGTCCGATGATGGCCGACCTGCGCAAGAGCGTGCAGGCCGCGACGCGCAGCATCGACACGCTGGACAAGACCATTGCCGAAGCCCAGCCGGGCGTCCACGCCTTCAGCAACCAGACCATGCCGGAAGTGAACCAGCTTGTCCGCGACCTGCGCGAAATGTCGCGCGCCTTCCGGGGCGTCGCGGAAAAGCTGGACCAGCAGGGTGCGGGGTCGCTGGTCGGATCGCCCAAATTGCCCGATTACAAGAATTGAGACGAGGGAGCCGGAAGATGTTCCACATGAAACACTATGGTGCCTCCCGCGCGACAGCCGCAGCGCTGGCGTTGGGCTTCATGCTGACGGGCTGCGTGTCCTTCGGCGCGAAACCGCCGCAGCAGCTCCTCTCGCTGAGCGCCGCGCAGCGCGTGGCGCCGGGCACGACGGTCGATGCCGGGCAGGCGCCCAGCCTGGTCGTGGCCGATCCCGAAGCGCCCAGGATATTGGATACGGTGCGGATTCCGGTGCGCGTATCGGCCACCTCCGTCGCTTATGTCACCAAGGTGCAATGGTCCGACACGCCGCGCCATCTGTTTCAAAGCCTGCTCGCGGAAACGATCGCCGCCACGGGCAGCCGGATCGTGCTGGACCCCGGCCAATATTCGGGCGTTCCGGGACAAAGGCTGATGGGCGCGCTGGTCGATTTCGGCATCGACGAGCCAAGCCGCAGCGCCATCGTGACCTATGACGCGATCCTCGCCAATCCGGGCGGAACGATCCTCGCCCGGCAGCGCTTCACAGCCCGGCAGCCGGTGAACGGCAGGATCGGCCCGGAAACGGTGGGCGCACCGCTCAACGCGGCGGCGAACAAGGTGGCGGCGGATGTGGCGGCATGGCTGTCGACGGTGTCCCGGCCTTAAGCCGAGGCCGTGCGGCCGCTCCCGGCCATAAGAGGGGGCCGTCGCCTCACTCCAGACTCTTTCCCGCCTGCTCGGTCACGTCGCGGGAAAGGCCGGGTTCGGTCAGGATGCGCTCAAGCTCGGCGCGCATCATGGCCGCGCGTCCTTCGTCGAACCGCCGCCAGCGGCCCAGCGGCGGCACGAGCCGCGCGGCGGTCTGCGGATTGATCTTGTCGAGCGCGATGATGCAGTCCGCCACCAGCCGATAGCCCTTGCCCGATTTGTCGTGGAAGGCCCATTGATTGCCCGCGAACGCCCCGAACAGCGACCGCACCCGGTTGGGGTTGGTAAGCGTGAAGTCCTTGTGCTCCCGCAGTTCGGCGACCAGTTGCACCGTATCGGGATGGAAGGCGAAAGCCTGCGTCTGGAACCATTTGTCCAGCGTCAGCGCGTCGTCGCGATAGCGGTTGTAGAAGATGTCGAGCGCCGCTTCCCGCGCATCGCTGGCGCCGTTCGCCAGCGTCGCGAGCGCCGCCTGCCGTTCCGTCATATTGTCGGCTTCGTGGAACTGGCCGAAAGCGATTTCCGGGCCGTCCTGCGCGCCCGACGCCACCAGATAATGCAGCGCGATGTTTCGCAGCTTGCGGGCGCCCTTGGCCGCGGGCGAAAGCGAGAAGGCGTTGGCCTTCGTCCTGGCATGGATGTCGCGCCACAGCGGCTCCAGCGCTTCGCCGATGCGCCGTTGCAGCGCTTCCCGCGCGGCGTGGATCGCGTCGGGATCGACGACCGCCATCTGGTCGCCCAGATAGGCTTCGCTCGGCAGGCGGATCGCCTCGGCGACGAAGGCGGGATCGAGTTGCGGATCGGTCGCGGTATGGCGGATCGCCGCGACGACCGCCGCTTCGTCGACGGGCTGGCCGCCGATGCTGCCGACCAGCACATTGACCATCAACTGCTGCATCGCTTCATAGCGGGCGAAGGGATCGTCATCGCGCGCCGACAGGAAGGCGAGGTCCGCCTGGCTGCGGTTGCTTTCCACGATCACGGGGGCTGAAAAGCCGCGATTGATCGACAGGACCGGCGGCTGGGCGAAGCCGGTGAAGGTAAAAGCCTGTTTCGCTTCCGTCAGCATCAGCAACTGGTCGCCCCGATGCTGCCCGCTTTGGGGATCGAACAGCGCCACGCGCAGGGGGATGGCCATGGGCTTCTTGTCCGGCTGGCCGGGCGTCGGCGGGACGGTCTGCTCCAGCACCAGTTCGGCGGTTCCCGCGTCGGCATCGTGGTTCAGCAGGGCGCGGACACGCGGCGTGCCGGCCTGTTCATACCAGAGGCGGAACTGGGCCAGATCGACGCCGCCCCCATCCTCCATGGCGCGGACGAAATCCTCGCAGGTGGCCGCTTCCCCGTCGTGGCGCTCGAAATAGAGGTCGGTGCTGGCGCGGAAGCGTTCCGGCCCCAGCATCAGCGCTATCATCCGGATCAGCTCCGCGCCCTTGTTATAGATGGTCGCGGTGTAGAAGTTGCTGATTTCCATATAGGATTCCGGCCGCACCGGATGCGCGAGCGGCCCTGAATCCTCCTGGAACTGGGCAGCGCGCAGGATACGCACATCTTCGATCCGCTTGACCGCACGGCTTCCCATGTCGGCGGAAAAGCTCTGGTCGCGGAACACGGTGAAGCCTTCCTTCAACGAAAGCTGGAACCAGTCGCGGCAGGTGATGCGGTTGCCCGACCAGTTGTGGAAATATTCATGGGCGACCACCCCTTCCACGCCGTCATAGTCGAGGTCCGTCGCTGTTTCCGGATCGGCCAGAATGTAGCGTGAATTGAAGATGTTAAGCCCCTTGTTCTCCATCGCGCCGAAATTGAAGTCGGCCACGGCGACGATGTTGAACACATCCAGATCATATTCCCGGCCATAGACGCGCTCGTCCCAGGCCATGCTGTCCTTGAGGGCCTTCATGGCGTGGGCGGTGCGGGGCAGGTCCGCTTTCTTGACCCATATGCCCAGCGCGACCTCCTGTCCGCTCATCGTCACGAAGCGGTCGGCATTGCACGCAAGATCGCCCGCCACCAGCGCAAAGAGATAGCAGGGCTTGGGGAAAGGATCGTTCCAGCGCGCCCAGTGGCGGCCGCCGGGCAAATCGCCTTGCCCGACCGGATCGCCATTGGCGAGCAGCACGGGGTAGCGCGCCTTGTCCGCCTCCATCCTCACGGTGTAGCGCGACAGCACGTCGGGGCGGTCCGGGAAAAAGGTGATGCGTCGGAATCCTTCCGCCTCGCATTGGGTGCAAAGCAGGCCGCTGCTGGCGTAAAGTCCCATCAGCTTGCTGTTGCCCTCCGGCGCGAGTTCGACCCGCGTCTCCACGACATGCGCTTGCCCCGGAAGGGCGATGACCAGCGCGCCACCGTCCAGCGCCCATTCGTCCGGTCCCAGGGCGCGCCCGTCCACCTTGACTTCCAGCGGCAGGAGGCCGTCGCCGTCCAGCCGCAACGGCCGATCCTGCCCGCCATTCCGGACGACCGACAGCGTCGCATGAACGCGCGTCGCGGCGGCGTCCAGATCGAAATCCAGTGTGATCTCCGGCACCAGCCAATCGGGTGGACGGTAATCCGAACGGCGGATGATGAGGGGCGCGGCGGCGGTCGTGGATTGGATGTCAGCCATGGGGGCAAGCTAGGTGCTGGACAGGCAAAAGACTAGGGCGGATCTACCTTCCGGACGCCAGATTCACGCGAAGAGGCGGGAATAAGGGGTCCGAAGGCTCACTTTACGTCTGCCCAGGCCCATTGCGCGTGATGCGAACGCGCATTGCCCGCTCCCCGGAACACTCCGCGTCTCCGTGTGAAAATAAGCTGGACGCGATTCAGATACGCTCCCCCGACAGGCGCTGGCACAGCATGTCGAGTTGGTCGAGAGTGGAATAGCGCAGGGAAAGGGTGCCGCCTGCGCCCGGACTGCCGCCATGGCTGATATCGACCTTCAGGCCCAATATGTCCGCCAGATGCTGTTCGAGCGCGGCGATGTCCGCATCCTTGCCGTCGGGCGGCGCTGCGGCGCGCTGGCGCGCCGAGGCATCGCCGCCGCCGGTGCGGGCGCGGCGGACGAGGTGTTCCGTGTCCCGAACGGACAGGCCCTTCTGTTCGATCTGCTGCGCCAATGTCTCGCAATCGGGAACGCCGATCAGGGCGCGGGCATGGCCCATGGACAGCCGGCTTTCCATCACCGCCTGTTGGACCGGCTGCGGCAGTTCCAACAGGCGCATCAGGTTGGCGACATGGCTGCGCGATTTGCCGACGATCCGGCCCAGCGCTTCCTGGCTATGGTGAAATTCGGCGATCAGCTTGCGATAGGCTTCCGCTTCCTCGATGGGATTGAGGTCTTCGCGCTGGATATTTTCGACCAGCGCGATTTCCAGCGTCTCCTGCTCGTCGAAGTCGCGGACGATGGCCGGGATGCGGTGGAGTTGCGCGCGCTGGGCCGCGCGCCAACGGCGCTCCCCCGCCACGATCTGAAATCCGCCGCCATGCGCGCGCACGATGATCGGCTGGATCACGCCGCGCTTTTCGATGGAATCGGCCAGTTCCTGCAACGCCGCCTGATCGAAATGACGGCGCGGCTGTTCGGGATGCGGCTGGATCAGGGCGACTTCGATGCTCTGCACCGCCTTGCCGGAAGCCGAAGGCGTCGATGGCGCGACCGGTTCCTCCCGCTGCACGTCCCCCAGAAGCGCCGAAAGGCCGCGGCCCAGCCCGTGCGGGCGCCTGGCTGCTTTCGGTTTGTCATTTTCTCCGCTCAAGCCGCTTTCTCCTGTTGGGGGAGCCGCGCTATCAGCTCGCGCGCCAGCCGCATATAGGCTTCCGAGCCGGAACAGCGGACATCATAGATCAGCGCCGGCACGCCATGGCTGGGGGCTTCGGACAGCCGCACGTTGCGCGGGATCACCGTATGGAAAACCAGATCGCCCAGACAGGCCCGCACATCGTCGGCCACCTGATCCGTCAGACGATTGCGGCGGTCGTACATGGTCAGGGCCACGCCCATGATCGACAGGGCCGGATTGAAGCGTCCCCTGATCCGGTCAACCGTCTGGAGAAGCTGGGAAAGCCCCTCCAGCGCGAAGAACTCGCATTGCAGGGGAACGAGCAGCGACTGCGCCGCCACCATCGCATTGATGGTCAGCAGGCCGAGCGAAGGCGGGCAATCGATCAGGCAGATATCCCAACGCCCCCCCGGTGCTTCCGCGAGCACATGGGCGAGCCGATGGGTCCGCTCCTCATAGTCGATCAGTTCGATTTCGGCGCCGGACAAATCCTGGGTCGCGGCCACCAGATCGAGTTTCGGCACCCGCGTGGCGATGACCGCGTCATCGAGCGCGCAATTGCCGACCAGCAGGTCGTAGCTGGACTGGGCACGGTCCGCCTGGTTGACGCCCAGCCCCGTCGAGGCATTGCCCTGCGGGTCCAGATCGACCAGCAGGACGCGCAAGCCGGTGGCGGCAAGCCCCGTGGCAAGGTTGATGGCGGTGGTCGTCTTACCCACACCGCCCTTCTGGTTGGCGATGGCGATACAAATCATCCTCGGCCCTTCCTCCTGACGGATGTGACGGAGCGCGCGACGATGATGGCGCTGTCCGCATCCGTCACGCTCTGTTCCACGTGAAACGCACCTTGCCACGCCGAACGCGCCGCCTCCAGTTCATTTTGCGCATTTCGTCCCTTTGGCAGCACCCACAGCGTCTTTTCGTCCGCCAGATGAACGGCGGATTCGAACAGGCGCGGCAGGGGCGCATAGGCGCGTGCGCTGATGATCGCCGCGGCGGTCGCGGGAACGGCTTCCACCCGTCCGCCGAAAACCGCCGCATGGGCCAGATCGAGTTCTTCCAGCAGGCCGCTCAGGAAATCGATCCGTTTCCTGCGCGATTCCACCATCAGCACGGGGCGGTCCATCAGCAACGCCATCACGATACCGGGCAGGCCGGCCCCCGATCCCAAGTCGATCCAGCGGCCATCCGCCGCCTCCGCCGTCAAAGGCAGCAATTGCGCCGAATCGACGATGTGGCGCGCCCATATATGCGGCCGGGTCGATTCCGCGATCAGGTTCTGGACGCGCATCTCCGCCAGCAGGATGGCGACATAGCGGTCCAGTTTCTCCCATGTTTCACGTGAAACATCGAAATGGTTTGCGATCCAGGCGCGCGCGTCGTCCTCCGTCACGCCGCCATCCGCCGGACGTGCACAAGAATGGCCGCGAGCGCCGCCGGTGTAATCCCCCGGATGCGGCCTGCCGCAGCCAGGCTATCCGGCCGCGCCATTTCAAGCCGCTCGATCATTTCCGTCGACAAGCCGCCAATGGATGCGAAATCGAAATCCGTGGGGATGAATATGCGTTCGTTGCGGCGAAGCTCGGCAATCTCCGCCGCTTGGCGCTCCAGATAAGGCGCGTAATGGGCGTCTTCCCATATTTCGTCCCGCAAGTCCGCGGGAGCCTGGGCGAGCGAGGGCGTCATCGACAAAAGCAAGTCCCGCCCGACCTCCGGGAACCGCGCCCATTCGAACAGCGACCGCCGCACACCGTCCTGCCGCACCGCTGCCCCAGCCCTCGCCATGTCCGTGGCGGTCAGAGTCCGGGCCAGTTCGGCCTCGATGACAGCGCGCGCCTCCGTCCGTCTCTTCAGGCGCGCCAGCCTTTCCGGGCCGATAATGCCCTGCGCGATGCCGACGTCTCCCAATCGCGTCTCCGCATTGTCCGCGCGCAGCCGCAAGCGATGCTCTGCCCGCGCCGTGAGCATCCGATACGGCTCCGTCACGCCCTGAAGGACAAGATCGTCGATCATCACGCCGATATAGCTGCTCGCGCGGTCGAGGATCATCGGAGCAGTCCCGCCGGCATGGGCGGCGGCATTGACGCCCGCGACCAATCCCTGCGCCGCCGCTTCTTCATAGCCGGTCGTGCCGTTGATCTGTCCCGCGCAGAACAGGCCGGGAAGGACGCGCATTTCCAGCGAGGCCGTCAGTGCGCGCGGATCGATATGGTCATATTCGACCGCATATCCGGGCACCACGATCTCCGCGCGCTCCAGTCCGCGCATGGACCTGATCATGGCCAGTTGCACAGCCGCCGGAAGCGAGGTGCTGATGCCATTGGGGTAGACGAGCGGATCGTCCAGTCCTTCCGGCTCCAGGAAAATCTGATGTCCGTCGCGGTCGCCGAACCGCATGATCTTGTCCTCGATGGAGGGGCAATAGCGCGGCCCCCGTCCCTCGATAGCGCCGCTGAACAGCGGCGAGCGGCCCAGCCCATTGCGGATGATGGCATGGGTTTCGGCATTGGTCCGCGTAATGGCGCAGGCCAGTTGCGGCAAGGCGCGCCCTTCCGACAGGGCCGACATGGTCCAATCTCCGCTGTCGGATGGCTGCTCCTCCAGCACGGCCCAGTCGATCGTCCGTCCGTCGATGCGCGGCGGCGTCCCGGTCTTGAGCCGGCCGATGGGCAGGCCGAGCGCGCGGAGCTGAACGCCCAGCGTCGTGGCCGCGCGTTCTCCGGTGCGCCCGCCGGTCAGGATCTCCTCACCCCGGAAAAGTTTCCCGCCCAGAAAAGTGCCCGTCGCCAGCACCACGGCTTTCGCTTCCATCCGGCGGCCGTCCGCCAACGCCAGACCCGCCGCTTGTCCCTGGGAAAGGATCAGTTCGCTGGCCTCCCCTTCGACGATCTCCAGTCCGGGCTGTGCCAGAAGCCGTTGATGGATGGCGGCACGGTATCGCTTGCGATCCGCCTGAACCCTTGGCCCTTGCACGGCCGCGCCCTTGCTGCTGTTGAGCATACGATAGTGGATGGCTGCTGCGTCCGCCGCGCGGGCGATCAGGCCATCCAGCGCATCCACTTCGCGCACGAGATGGCCCTTGCCCAGCCCGCCAATCGCGGGATTGCAGGACATGGCGCCCACCGTGGCCTTCTCGAACGTCAGCAGGGCGACCGATGCGCCCTTGCGCGCGGCCGCTGCCGCCGCTTCGCAACCGGCATGGCCGCCGCCGACGACGATGACATCATAACATGTTCGCATGGGAGCGCCCTTACCAGATTTTGACGCCGCCGGTCAAAAATGTTCCACGTGGAACAGGCCGCTATTTGCCGATGCAAAAGCCGGAAAAAAGGCGGTCGAGCATATCTTCCGTTCCCGCGCGCCCTGTCAGCGCGTCGATAGCGTGTCGCGCCTGCCGCAATTCCTCGGCCAGGATCAGCAGATCGCCGGTCTGTGCCGCCGTGCCCAGATGCCGGTGGAGATTCGCCGCGCCTTCCCTCTGCCGCGCATGGAGCGCATAGTCCCCTTCGCCGGGGAGCAGCGAGGCCGCCCGGTCCAGCAGCGCGGTGACCAGCCTTTCCATGCCCTCCCCCGTCCGCGCCGACACCGCAAGGCCGGGATGCCCCGCATGATCGACATGATCGCATTGCGCCGCGATCAGCATCGCGTCTTCTCGCGGCGCGTCTTCGGGCTGTCCCAGCCACAGCAGGACATCCGCCCCCGCAACCGCCGCCCGCGCCCGGTCCATGCCGATCTCTTCGATAGAATCGGAAGTTTCGTCGCGCAGGCCCGCCGTATCGGTGAAGAGAAAGGCGACTCCACCGATCGCGGCCGGAACTTCGATGCGGTCGCGCGTCGTCCCGGCGATCGGGGAAACGATGGCGGCCTCCCGCCCTACCAGCGCATTCAGCAGCGTCGATTTCCCCGCATTGGGCGGACCGGCCAGAACGACGCGGATGCCGTCGCGCAGCCGCTCGGCCGATGGCGCGGACAGAACGGCCGCGACGTCCTCCGCCAGCGCGCCGATGCCCGCGCCGATCCGATGTTCGATCTCCGCGTCGGGCACGTCATCCTCGTCGGAAAAGTCGAGTGCGGCCTCGGCCATGGCGGACAGGTCCAGCAGGCGATGGCGCCAGCCGTCGATCCGGCGCGAAAAATGGCCTTCCGCCATCATCAGCGCCGCGCGGCGCTGCTGCTGCGTTTCCGCCGCCAGCAGGTCCGACAATCCTTCGACCGCGTTCAGGTCCATGCGGCCGTTTTCAAAGGCGCGCCGGGTGAACTCTCCCGGCTCCGCCCGGCGCAGGCCCGGCAGCGCGGCCAGCGCCGTTTCCACCCCCGCAATCACCGCCCGGCCGCCATGGCAATGCAGTTCCGCCATGTCTTCCCCGCTGGCGGTGGCGGGGCCGGGAAGCCAGAGCGCCAGCGCCCGGTCCAGCGGCGCGCCGTCACGCGGATCGCGCAGCAGCATGAGGGTGGCGCGGCGCGGCGGCGGCATCCTCCGGGCAAGCGCCTCCAGCGCCGGCCCCGCTTGCGGACCGCTCAGGCGGATGACGGCAATCCCGGCCGGCGGCGCGCCGCTCGACAGGGCGAAGATCGTATCGCTCACCTAGCCCTTTTTCTTGTCGCCGGTGGAGTTGCCGACACCGGCAAGGCCGATATTCATCATCTGCTGGAACATCCGCACCCCCGCGTCGCCGAGCGGAGAAAAGCTTTTGAACAGCGTCTCCATCTGCTCGACGCTGCCTATGCCGTCGAAGCTGTCCAGCACCGTCTTGATATATCTGTCATGAATGGGCGTGACGTCCGGCAGGCCCAGAAAGGAGCGCGCTTCGGCGGGCGTGCAATCCACATCGACGGTGACTTTCATGATCGGTCCTTGTCTGTCGCGTCACATTCCTGCCCTTCATGCCGCAAGAATGGGCGCCAGTGCAAATAAATTGGCGCGCAGGGTGGTTGCACGCGCCGCCGGAAAAGCCATTATGACGGACCGACCCGATCCCCAGCGAAAGGACATCCCATGGCAGACTTCACCCCCGTTCCCACTCTGGAGGGCGACGCCCGGTTCGATGCTTATGTCGCCCGTCCCGAAGGATCGCCAAAGGCCGCGATCGTCGTCATTCAGGAAATATTCGGCGTCAATGAAGGCATCCGCCGCAAATGCGACAATTGGGCGCAAGCGGGCTATCTCGCCGTCGCGCCCGATCTGTTCTGGCGGCTGCGCCCCCATATCGAGCTGGACGCCGACGTCCCCGCCGAAATGGAGGAGGCGCTGGGCCTGTTCGGCAAGTTCGATCAGGACAAGGGCGTCCGCGACCTTGAAGCCGCCATCCGCTTCGCCCGCAAGGAAATCGGCGGCGGCAAGGTCGGCGTGGTAGGCTATTGCCTTGGCGGCCGCCTGGCGTTCATGTCCGCCTGCCGCACCGATGGCGATGCCTTCGTCGGCTATTATGGCGTCGGCATCGACAATCTGATCGGTGAGAGCCACGCCATCGGCAAGCCGGTGCTGCTGCACGTTCCGACAGCCGACGGCTTCGTTTCCGCCGAGGTGCAGCAGAAGATGCACGAAGGATTGAAGGACAACCGCCACGTCGAACTGCATGACTATGAAGGGCTGGACCACGGTTTCGCCGCCGAAATGGGCAAGCGCCGGGTGGAGGATGCCGCGCAACTGGCAGACCGGCGGACGGCGGACTTCTTCGCGGCCGCCCTCGCCTGATGAGCGGGCCCTGGCGGATGGTGGCCCGCCGTCATGGCGGGCCGGAGGTGATCGAGCGCGAGGATTTCGATCCCGGCGCGCCCGGCGCGGGAGAGGTCCTGATCGCGCAGGAAGCGGTCGGCCTCAATTTCATCGACACCTATTTCCGCACGGGCCTTTACCCTGCCCCGCTTCCCGTCCCCCTGGGTGCGGAGGGCGCGGGCCGGATCGCGGCGGTCGGACCGGGCGTGGCCCGCCTCGCGGTGGGCGACAGGGTCGCCTGCGCGAGCGGCCTTGGCGCCTATGCCACCCATCGCATCGTGCCCGCCGACCGCGTCGTTCCGATCCCTGACGGCGTTTCGGTGGAAGGCGCCGCCGCGATGATGCTGAAAGGCATGACCGCCTGCTATCTGGCCGAAGACACGATCACCCTCGCCGCCGGGCAGGTCGCGCTTGTCCATGCGGCGGCGGGCGGCGTGGGATCGGTGCTGGTGCCGTGGCTGCGGGACAAGGGCGTCGTCGTCATCGCCCATTGCGGCTCAGCGGAAAAGGCCGCGACGGTGCGGGCGGACCATAGCCTGCACGGGCCTTTCGACACGCTGGCCGCCACCGTTATCGCCCTGACCGGCGGCCAGGGCGTGGATGTCGTCTATGACGGCGTGGGAAAGGATAGCTGGGACGCCTCGCTCGCCAGCCTCCGGCGGCGGGGCCTGATGGTCAGTTACGGCAATGCGTCCGGAGCCGTGCCGCCCGTCAGCCTGCTGGACCTCGGCAAGGGCCGGTCACTTTACGTGACGCGCCCGTCGCTGTTCGACTATGTCGCCACGGCGGAGGAACTGGCCGCGACCGCCGCCCGGCTCTTCGACCGGATGGCGCGCGGCGTCGTGCAGGCGTGCATCGGCCAGCGCTTCCCATTATCGCAAGCCGCCGAGGCGCATCGCGCGCTGGAAGGGCGCAGAACGACCGGGGCCACGATTCTCATCCCTTGACGCAAGCAAGGGTTTGTGCGCTTGCAAACCCCCCGCGCGATGATTGCTTTTTTTTGCCCGTTCAATGCTCGTCATCCGCGAAAGCCGGCATCTCTCTTTCTTAAGGCGCACCTGAGCCTAAGTGAGATCCCGGCTTTCGCGGATGAGGATGAAAGAGGCCTCTGCAACGTCCGCTCTCCACCCAAACCACCATCCGGCGCGCGGGTCTGCCGCCAAAAAAAAGGGGCGGAACACCTCCGCCCCTCTTCCATGTCCATGCAAGCCCGGATCAGAACAGCGTCAGGATGCCGACCTGATGATCGACGATGCCGTCATAGATCATCTTGACCGCGACATAGAGGATGACCGCAAGGCCCAGATACGCGATCCAGCGGAAGCGTTCGATATATTTGGCGATGATGTTCGCCGCGATGCCCATCAGCGCGACCGACAGGATCAGGCCGATGATAAGGATGCCGGGATGATCCCGCGCCGCGCCCGCGACCGCGAGCACATTGTCCAGGCTCATCGACACGTCCGCGACGGCGACGGCCCAGGCGGCGGCGGCGAAGCTCTTGGCGGGACGCAGGCCGGACACATCGTCGTCGGTCGGATCGTTCGGCGTGTCGAGGCCACGCTTGGGATGCAGCTCGCGCCACATCTTCCAGCTAACCCAGAGCAGCAGCAGCCCGCCCGCCAGGATCAGCCCGACGATCTGCATGAGCTGCGTCACCACCAGCGCGAAGCCGATCCGCAGCACAAGCGCGGCGATGATGCCGATCATGATGACCCTCTGCCGCTGGGCGACGGGCAGGCCGGCCGCCAGCGCGCCGACGACGATGGCGTTGTCGCCCGCCAGCAATATGTCGATCATCAGCACCTGCCCAAAGGCGGCAAGCGCCGCCGGAGAGGTTATGTTACTGAAATCGTTGACGATATGGCCCCATATATCGGCGGGAGAGCCGAAACCCTGGGCCGCGGCGGCGGCGGTGGCGAAAAGGTCGAGCATATGGCCTGACGTCCCTGTGGCGGCTGATGACGAAGCGATACGGCTGGCGATCCGAAACGGCTTCGGATTGCAAACCGTCTTTTAGACTTACTGGTTCATCGAATCGAAGAAATCTTCGTTGGTCTTGGAATCCTTCATCTTGTCGAGCAGGAATTCCATGGCGTCGATGGTGCCCATCTGCATCAGGATGCGGCGCAGCACCCACATCTTGCTGAGCTTGCCCTTGTCGACCAGCAGTTCTTCCTTGCGGGTGCCGGACTTGCCGACATCCAGCGCCGGGAAGATGCGCTTGTCCGCGACCTTGCGATCCAGCACGATTTCCGAATTGCCGGTGCCCTTGAACTCTTCGAAGATGACTTCGTCCATGCGGCTGCCGGTGTCGATCAGCGCGGTGGCGATGATGGACAGCGAACCGCCCTCCTCGATATTGCGGGCCGCGCCGAAGAAGCGCTTGGGCCGCTGGAGCGCATTGGCGTCGACGCCGCCGGTCAGCACCTTGCCCGACGAGGGCACCACCGTGTTGTAGGCGCGGCCAAGGCGCGTGATGGAATCGAGCAGGATGACGACATCCTTCTTGTGCTCGACCAGGCGCTTTGCCTTTTCGATCACCATTTCGGCGACCTGGACGTGGCGCTGCGCGGGTTCGTCGAAGGTGGAGGACACGACCTCCCCCTTCACGCTGCGCTGCATGTCGGTGACTTCTTCCGGCCGCTCGTCGATCAGCAGCACGATCAGGAAGACTTCGGGATGGTTGTCCGTGATCGCCTTGGCGATATTCTGGAGCATCACCGTCTTGCCGACGCGCGGGGGCGCGACGATCAGGGTGCGCTGTCCCTTGCCCTGCGGCGAAACGATGTCGATGACGCGGGCCGACTTGTCCTTGACGGTCGGGTCCAGCGTGTCCAGCGACAGCTTCTGTTCGGGATAGAGCGGGGTCAGGTTGTCGAAATTGACGCGGTGACGGACCGCATCGGGATCGTCGAAATTGACGGTGTTGAGCTTGGTGAGGGCAAAATAACGCTCGCCGTCCTTGGGCGCGCGGATTTCGCCTTCCACCGTGTCGCCGGTCCGCAGGCCGAATTTGCGGACCTGGTTGGGCGACACATAGATATCGTCGGGACCGGCGAGGAAGTT
Organism: Sphingobium wenxiniae; assembly: GCF_007830065.1. Lineage (GTDB taxonomy): Bacteria > Pseudomonadota > Alphaproteobacteria > Sphingomonadales > Sphingomonadaceae > Sphingobium > Sphingobium wenxiniae. Next base: position 54,656 of record NZ_VLKK01000012.1, read on the forward strand.
CGCTTCGGGTGAGCGCAGGAAGCCGAAGCCGTCCGGCAGCACCTCGATCGTGCCCTCGCCCATGATCTGCTCGCCATTTTCCGCCTCGGCCTTGAGGATCGCGAACATCAGGTCCTGCTTGCGAAGGGTCGATGCACCTTCGACGCCCAGTTCCTCGGCCATAGTGACGAGGTCGGCGGGTGGCTGCTTCTTGAGATCCTTGAGGTGCATGCGAGTCGGTCCGATGGATAGAGTGTCGTGAAAGACAGTTATATGGAGAAAAGCCCGGCAAACAGATGGCTGGGAACGTCCCGCGCCGGACGGGCGGGTGAGTGAAGAGCATTTAGCGATGGCCCTGCCATGCCGTCAAGGCGGGACATCGCCCTTTCTGATGGAAAATTGGCGGCGCTGCCGGTGCCGATCGACCGGCGGTGCCGCAATCGCGGCGATGGACCGTCCCGCCCGCGCCATGGTATAAGGCGGAAAAGCGAAAGGATGAGGGATATGCGCCGCCTCCTTCCCATGGTGGCAATGCTGTGGACGCTGTGCCCGCCTCTGGCCGCGCAGGAAACGCCCTCGCTCGATCCCGCCGTTCCGCCCGCTTTGGTCCGCACCGGCCCGCCCGCCGAGGATCGCGTCACCATTCCCATTCATATCGGCGGCAAGGGGCCGTGGAACTTCATTATCGACACAGGATCGCAGCGCACGGTGATTTCGCGCGAGCTGGCCGACCGGCTGGCGCTTCCCGTGCGCGATCCCGTCACGGTGCTCAGCATGACCGACCGGCTGCAAACCGGCACGGTGGCGCTGTCGACCCTGGGCTTCGGCGATTCGCAAGTGCGCGATATAGAGGCGCCGGTGCTCGACGGCGCGCATCTGGGCGCGCCGGGGTTGCTGGGTCTCGACAGCCTGCAATCCAAACGGCTGCTGCTCGATTTCCGGAGGGGGCGGATGGAGATCAGCGAAAGCAAAAGCCGCTATGCCCGCGATCCCGACACCATCGTCGTCGAAGCGCGGCGGAAGAATGGACAGCTTATCCTGCTCGATTCCGACGTGAATGGGATGGCGGTCAACATCGTGCTCGACACCGGCACCAATTTCAGCGTCGGCAACATGGCGCTGATGAACAAGCTGATCCGCAAGAAACGCGCGCCGCAGCTGGAACAGGCGACGCTCACCAGCGTCACCGGCGGCACGCTGGTCGGTCAGGTGGGCAAGATCCGCGAGGTGCATCTGGGCCGCGTCACGCTGCGCGATCTGCCGCTGCTGTTCGCCGATGCCACCCCCTTTGCCGAACTGGGGCTGGCGGACAGGCCCGCGCTGCTGCTGGGCATCAATGCGCTCAAGGGGTTCGACCGGGTCGCGATAGATTTCGGCAGGGGAAGGGTCGATTTCCTGCTGCCGGACATGGGCTGGCTGGAAAAATCGCGCTTCGCCGCGGCCGCCACGCCCGCGGGGTAAAACCGCGCCGAGATAGGGAGCGATGGCTGTTATCGGCCGATGGCGGACCCTCAAATCCTTCTCTGCTAGGGGGAGGGGGTAGCGCCTTCCCGATAGCGCGATATCCCTCCGCCGATCCTCCGGCTCGCCCCGCTTGAAGGGTTGCAGACTCTCCTTATGCCATCGTATGCGTCGATCATGCGGGCAGTCATAATTTTTGCCATATTCGTTCTCGCCGGGTGCAGCACTCGTGCAGACCGTTACGCGAAGTCTTTTGTGCACTGGGACGCACTGTCCGATGCCGCTAATTCTGCGGATCATCGGTGTGGTGGTGGCGCCAAGCTCATCGCGGGGCGGAGAGGCTACTCGCCCGATGACTATGAGTGCCCGCCTAACAGCACCTCACCCCATCCCTGAGAGAACAGGTTTGCTACGCCTTTCCGCTGGTATTTTCTCAACTCGCCGCATCACAAACTGCCAGTCCGCAATCCACCCATCACCGTCACTCAGAGCGCCCTTTCAGCAAAGGGGATGGGCGGACGCCGTCTTGTTGGGATGGAAGCGAACACTCGATCTGATGGAAGTCGACGTCTGCAATCCACCCATAATTGCCATACGGCACCCCGCTTCGGGAAGCTTCCTGTCGTTCTACGGATCGGGCCGCTGTTGTGTCGGCCGCTGGCGGTCGCGGCCCAGTACCTGGTCGATCCATTGCTGGTCCAGCCGCTGCGGCGCGGGGCGGTCGGCGGGGTCGGGCGGGACGTCCTCGTCCGGATTGTCGCTCTGCGGCGCGTCCGGCTGCGTGCGCTCCAGCGGCAGGCCGTTCTCGTCGACCATCATGCCCCCACCCGTTCCATCGTCGGGCGCGCCATAATAGGCTTCGTCGTCCGGCTCCAACTGCCATTCGGGCAGCGTGACCTGCGTGTCGAACTGCTCCACCGGCCGCTTGGCGACGGCGACCTTCATGAAATCGGCGAAGGCGCGCGCCGGCGCGCGCCCGCCCTGTAATCCGCCCACGGCGCGCGCATCGTCGCGGCCCATCCAGACGCCGGTGGTGATGCCGCTGGAAAAGCCCAGGAACCAGCCGTCCTTGTTGCTGCTGGTGGTGCCGGTCTTGCCCGCGACGGGCCGCCCGATCTGCGCCGCCCTGCCGGTGCCGGTGGAAACCGCCGTCTGCATGAGGTCGGTCAGCCCCGCCGCCACCCAGGGCGCGACCAGCACGCGGCTGGTGTCGTCCTGATGCTCGTAGAGCAAGCGGCCGTCGGCGGTCGTCACCTTGGTGATGCCATAGGGCGCGACCGCGATTCCCTTGCGCGCCACCGAAGCGAAGGCGCGGGTCATGTCGATCAGCCGCACGTCCGATGTGCCCAGCACCATGGACGGATGCGTGTTGATCGGCGTCGATATGCCGAAGCGCCGCGCCATGTCGGCGATGGTGGGAAAGCCCACTTCCACGCCCAGCTTCGCCGCCACGGTGTTGACCGAATAGGCAAAGGCGGTGCGCACGTCGATATCACCCGAAAAGCGCCCGTTGCTGTTGCGCGGCGACCAGCCGTTGATGGTGACAGGCTCGTCCGTGACTCCGGTATCGGGCGTATAGCCCGCCTCCAGCGCGGCCATATAGACGAACAGCTTCCACGCCGAACCCGGCTGGCGCGTCGCGGTGGTGGCGCGGTTATAGTTGGAGGTCACATAGTCGAGGCCGCCGACCATCGCCCGCACCGCCCCGTCCCGGTCCAGCGCCACCAGCGCTCCCTGCGATCCCTTGGGCACATTGGCCTGGATCGCGGCGGTCGCGGCGCGCTGCATGGAAAGATCGATGGTGGTATAGACCTCCAGCGGCTCATTCGGTTCGGTGATGAGCGTGTCGAGCTGCGGCAGCGCCCAGTCGGTGAAGTAACGCACGCTGTTCTGCGGCGGCTCGGGGGCCATCTTCACATCCGCCAGATTGGCGCTGGCATGTTCCGCCGCGCTGATCGCGCCATTTTCCTGCATCAGGTCCAGCACCACGCCCGCGCGGCCGATGGCGGCCTCCGCATCGGCGGTGGGGGAGTAGCTGGAGGGGGCCTTCACCAGCCCCGCGATGATCGCCGCTTCCGGCAGATTGAGGCTGTCGGCGGGGTGGCCGAAGAACTTTCGGCTTGCCGCGTCGATGCCGTATGCGCCGCCGCCGAAATAGACCTTGTTGAGGTAAAGCTCCAATATCTGCCGCTTGCTGAACTTGCGTTCCAGCGCCAGCGCCAGCACCATTTCCCGGACCTTGCGGCCCCAGCTATAGCTGTTGTTGAGGAAGATGTTGCGCGTCACCTGCTGGGTGATGGTGGACGCGCCCTGCAAGCGGCGGCCCTTGCCCCGGTTTTCGAGCGCCACCCACGCCGCGCGCGCCATGCCGATGGGATCGACGCCGGGATGCAGATAGTAACGCTTGTCCTCGGTCGACACCATCGCGTCGACCATCACCTGCGGGATCTGGTCATAGGGCAGCCAGCGCCCGAAGCTCGGCCCCAATGACACGATGACGCTGCCGTCCGCCGCATGGACGCGGATCATCTGGCCGTTGGGCGATGATTTGAGGCTGCTATAGTCGGGCAGCGACTGCATCGCGATGACGACCGCCACGACGATCGCCACCACGGCGGCGACCAGCGCGATCAGGCCCGCCTTGAGGCCCCGCATCAGCCACAGCCTTGCCGTGCCCGGCGGTTCCTTGCTCTTGCCCGATCTTGCCATGATGTCCGTGCCGCCCCGGATACGCGCTAATGGAAAAGGGGGCCAGCGCAAATCCGGCGTCGGCCCTCAAAAAATCTCTGCCCGTCTCAAGAAGATCGCGGCTTTACCCGCAATGAACGCTCACTCCGCCTCGTCGCGCGGCTTGAAGTCCAGCGATGCGCTGTTCATGCAATAGCGCAGGCCGCCCACTCCCGGCCCATCGGGAAAGACATGGCCCAGATGCCCCTCGCATTTGGCGCAGCGCACTTCGGTGCGGATCATGCCATGGCTGGAATCGCGCAGTTCGTCGACCGCGTCGATGTCCACCGGGGCGGTGAAGCTGGGCCAGCCCGACCCGCTGTCATATTTCTCGCCGGAATCGAACAGCTCCGCCCCGCAACCGGCGCAATAGTAAACGCCGTCGGCCTTGTTGCTGTTATATTTGCCGGTGAAGGCCCGCTCGGTGCCGCCTTCCCGCAAGACATGATATTGTTCGGGGGAAAGGCGGTTGCGCCATTCCTCTTCGGTCAGGTTCAGCTTGTCCATGACCGCAATATGGCCCGCGTGCCTCCACCGATCAAGCCGTGGCGGCGATATGCCGCCATCATCGCTCCCGCGCCGCCTGCCGGGCGATGGTGAGCAGCTCATGCCGGACCATGAGGTCGCCAAGGCCGCGCCCGCCCCGGCTGGCGCGCTCCGCCTGGGCGAGGCGCTGGATGACGCGGGCGATGCCCTGCGCGTCCCACAGCCGCACCTGCCGCGTGACGACGCCCTTTTCCTTCCAGAATACGGCCTTGCCCGCCGATTCCATCGCCGCCTCCAGCCGCCCGTTCCGGTCGAAATCGGCGCGGATATGGGCAAGCAGCATGGCGCGGGTCAGCAGCGGGCGCAGGACGGACGCCATGGCCGCGCCGACCTCCGCCAGCCGCCCCAGTTCCTTGTGCATGGCCCTGAGATCGCCGCCCAGCACGGCGTTCACCAGCGGCGCGGCGTCGGATTCGGGATTGTCGGCGGACAGGGCGTCCAGCGCTTCGGCGGTCGCTTCCTGCGGACGGTCGGGCGCAGCGTCGAGATAGAGGATCAGCTTCTCGATCTCGCCGCTCATCAACGCGCGGTCGCCATTGGCCAGGTCGACGATCCGCCGCGCCAGCTCCGTGGGCAGGCGCAGCCCGCCTTCCCGCGCGATGGCGACGGCGATCTGCTCCGATTCCCGTGCGTCCGGCTGATAGGAGATGAAGGCCAGCGTCTGCTTGTGATCCAGCGCCAGCTTCACCAGCTTGGACGTGGCCTTGAGCGCGCCCGCCACCGCGATCACCGGATTGCCCGCCGCCTCCGCCTCCAGCAGCGCATGGAGCGCGGGCAGGGATTCCTCGCCCATGCCGTTGATCCGTATCCAGCGCTTGTCCCCGAACATGGAGAAGGCGGCCGCCTCGTCCGCCAGCCGGGCGGGATCGTCGCGCAGGGTCGCGCCGTCCAGGTCGATGCGTTCCGCCTCCGGTCCCATCGCCCGCTCCAGACGCCTGGCGAGCGCCATGCTGCCCGCTTCGTCGGGACCGTAGAGCAGGAAGAAGCGGACATCCGCCGGGGGCGCGTCCAGCGCCTTTTCGATCTGGCCCCTATTGGCCTTCATGACGCTGGTTCCGCGCCGCGAACAGGGCGAGCCGCGCGACGATCTGGTCCGCGACGGTCTGCGACAGGCGTTCGAGCGCCGTATCCTCCGCCGCGATGGTCGCATATTCGCTGGAGGTCACGTCGATGCCCGCGTCCGACCCGGCGGTGTCGTCCAGCACCTGCGCGCCGGTCGCCCCGTCGATCAGTTGATAGCGGGCGCGCAGCGTGCGCCGCTCCCGCGTGATCGCGGCGTCGCCGCGGAGGCCGAAACCGCTGATCTGGTCGTCCAGCTTCACTACCAGCTTGTAGGCGGGGCCGTTGCCGCTCATCGCGGAGAACCGGTCATTGAGCGCGTTGCGGACCAGCCAGCCGCTCTTGCCCTCTATGGGCTGCACCTCGACATTGCCCAGCGCCTGCGCCACCGCGCCATGCCCGCCCCCGCCATAGACGGGCCTCAGCCCACAGGCGGAGAGAAGAACCGTGACGGCGAGCAGGGGGATGAAACGCTTCATGGGACAATCCTATATCCGTTCGCCCTGGGCTTGTCGAAGGGCGTTGGGGCGAACGGTTCCTCTCTCAGATCACCAGATTGACCAGGCGATCCGGCACCACGATCACCTTCTTGGGCGTCGCGCCGTCCAGCGTCCGCGCCACATTGGGCGCCGCGAGGGCGAGCTTTTCCAGTTCCTCCTTTGGCGTCCCCTTGGGCACGGTGATGGTGTCGCGCAGCTTGCCCATCACCTGACAGGCGATGGTGACTTCATCGTCGACCAGCAGCGCGGGATCGACCGCGGGCCATGGGGCGTCGGCGATCAGGCCGTCCTCGCCCATCGCGGCCCAGGCGTCCTCGGCCAGATGCGGCGTCATCGGCGCGACCAGCAGCGCCAGCGTGCGGATGGCGGCGCTGCGTGAGGCCGACGGCTTGGCCTTCTCCACCGCATTGGCGAGTTCGTAGATCTTCGCCACCGCCTTGTTGAAGGAAAGCGCCTCGATATCCCTGGCGATGCCGTCGATGGTCTGGTGCAGCTTGCGGTCGAGCGGCTTGTCCTGCCCCTCCGCGCCCTTGTCCGCTTCCCCGAACAGCCTCCACAAGCGATTGACGAAACGCCACGATCCTTCGATGCCGCTTTCCGTCCAGGGCAGGTCGCGCTCGGGCGGGCTGTCGGACAGCATGAACCAGCGCACCGCGTCCGCGCCATATTGGGCGATGATGTCATCGGGATCGACGACATTCTTCTTGGATTTGGACATTTTCTCGACGCGGCCGACCGTGACCGGCGCGCCGCTTTCGATATGGACATAATCGTCGCCGGACTTCTTCACCTCGCCCGGCGAAAGCCAGCTTCCATCGCCCGCCTTGTAGGTTTCATGCGTCACCATGCCCTGCGTGAACAGGCCGGTGAACGGCTCGGCGAAGCCCAACTGTCCCATATGCTGCAAGGCCCGTGTCCAGAAACGCGCATAGAGCAGGTGCAGGATCGCATGTTCGACCCCGCCGATATACTGCCCCACCGGCAGCCATTTCTCGACCGTTTCCCGGTCGAAAGGCCTGTCCTTGGGCTGGCTGGCGAAGCGGATGAAATACCAGCTCGAATCGGCGAAGGTGTCGAGCGTGTCCGTCTCGCGCCGTGCCGGTTTCCCGCATTGCGGGCAATCGACATGCTTCCATGTGGGGTGCCGGTCCAGCGGATTGCCCGGAATGTCGAAGCTCACATCTTCGGGCAGCGTCACGGGAAGCTGGTCCTTCGGCACGCCCACCACGCCGCAATCGTCGCAATGGATGACCGGGATCGGCGTGCCCCAGTAACGCTGGCGCGACACGCCCCAGTCGCGCAGGCGGAAGACGGTCTGCCCCGCGCCCCAGCCGCCCTCTTCGGCGCGGCGGATGACCTCGGCCTTCGCCTCCTCCACGCCCATGCCGTCCAGGAAGCGGCTGTTCACCAAGCGGCCCGGACCCACATAGGCTTCGTTCTGGATGGGCTTGGCCTCGTCGCCCTCGGCCGCGACCACGCGCTCCACCGCCAGCATATATTTGCGCGCGAAGTCGAGGTCGCGCTGGTCGTGCGCGGGCACGCCCATGACCGCGCCGGTGCCGTAGTCCATCAGCACGAAATTGGCGATGAAGACCGGCAGCTTCCATTCCGGGTCGAAGGGATGGACCACCGACAACCCGGTGTCGAACCCCAGCTTTTCCGCCGTCTCCAGCTCCGCCGCCGTGGTGCCGCCTGCCTTGCACGTCTCAATGAAGGCGGCCGCCTCTGCATTGCCCGCCGCCACCGCCTGCGCCACCGGATGATCCGCCGCGATGGCGACGAAGCTCGCGCCGAAAATGGTGTCGGGACGGGTCGAATAAACCTCGATCTCCGTATCGAACGGCGCGACCGGCTGGAACCGGAATTGCAGCCCCACCGACTTGCCGATCCAGTTCTCCTGCATGGTCCGCACCTTGTCGGGCCACTGGTCGAGCGTCTTCAAGCCTTCCAGCAGATCGTCGGCGAACTGCGTGATCTTGAGGAACCACTGGCTGAGCTTGCGCTTCTCCACCAGCGCGCCGGACCGCCAGCCGCGCCCGTCGATCACCTGCTCATTGGCGAGCACGGTCATGTCGACCGGGTCCCAGTTGACCGCGCTTTCCTTGCGGTAGACGAGGCCCGCCTCCAGCATGTCGAGGAACAGCGCCTGTTCATGGCCGTAATAGTCCGGCTCGCAGGTGGCCAGTTCCCGGCTCCAGTCGATGGCGAAGCCCAGCTTCTTGAGTTGCGCGCGCATGTTGGCGATGTTGGAGCGCGTCCATTCGCCCGGATGCACCTTCTTCTCCATCGCCGCATTTTCGGCCGGCATCCCGAAGGCGTCCCAGCCCATCGGATGCAGCACCTCATGCCCCGTCATCCGGCGGAATCGCGCCAGCACGTCGCCCATGGAATAGTTGCGGACATGGCCGATATGGATGCGCCCGGACGGATAGGGGAACATCTCCAGCACATAGGATCGCGGCTTGCCGCTGCTGTCGGACGCCCTGAACGTCTGCTTCTCATCCCAGACGGCCTGCCAGCGGGCATCGGCCTCAAGCGGGTTGAAGCGCCTTTGCATGTCGAATCCTCAAAATGCTTTGGGACCGGGGTTGCGCGCGGCAGCCCGGTCCCGTCCTGAAAGAAAAAGGGAAGGAAGGGTGGATCAGCCCGCAATCGCCATGCGGCGCAGGTCGCGCGCCTTGGTGAGGATGATTTCCTCCAGCTTCTGCACGGTCGCGGCTTCCACCGGGGCGTTGACCCACTGGCCGCCCTGATTGACCTGACGGCTGGCCGCCACGCGCAGCGCGTCGGCCCGCAGGTCCTGGTCCAGGATCGACACGGTCAGCTTCATCCGCTCATTGGGGCTGTTGGGATTGGTGTACCAGTCGGTGACGATGACGCCGCCGTTGGAGTCCGTCTGCACCATCGGCATGAAGGACAGCGTGTCGAGGCTGGCCCGCCACAAATAGCTGTTGACGCCGATGGTCGTGATCTTCGACGCGGCGAGGTCCGCCTTGGGCCGTTCCTTCGACCCGCCGCCGCAGGCGGTGAGCGGCAGGAGCGCGGCCAGCATCAAACCGGCGGAAACAGGAAGGGAAAAGCGGCGGACCATCAGCCATGTCCTATATGATAGAGACGAAAAACGCCCCGCTTCTATAGTCGACCCGCGCCATTGGGCAAGGGGGAGCGGGGATCGCGTCCTCTTGCCGCCGGCCCGGCCCTGTGTGTTCTATGCAACAGTTTGGACAAAAAGCGGAACCGGCTCTAGCTTTCGGCCGGTTTTCATGTGTAATGGATTTTCGAATAATAGCTCGGGGGTGAGAGAGTCGCGATCATGCGCGTGAAAAGGGGACATATGGCATTGGCGGGCGCGGCGGTTGCCGTGGCCGGTTTCATGCTGTCTCCCGCGATCGGCGCGGCGACCGATCTTGTCCGGCCGCGGGCGGAAGCGCCGGTGTCGCTGGGCGCGCTGGGCAGCATCTCCTCCTTCACGCCGACGACCAAGGACCCCCGACTCGCGGCGGCTTACGCCCGGATCGCGGCCTCCGCCAGCCGTCAGAATTTCCGCTTCACGCCCACCAGCGGCTCGCTTAGCGGCCAGCGCTCGGTCACGGTGATGGTGCGCGCGGACAATGATCTTGTGACCGTAAGCCGCACGCTGGCGCCCGTCGATATCAAGCCGGTCGCGTTCAGCCTGAACAGCGCGCACAACTGGCGCAAGTTCGCCCTGCCCGATTCGATGGGCCGCAAGGCGCTGGACCCGGTTCCGGTCGAAACCATGGCCGATGCGAAGAATTTCTCGCTCGATCAGGGCAAGAAGGATCGCTTCAGCACCAAGGTGCTGATCGAAAGCCGCCGCGACCCGGCCACCGCCGTCCGCAATCCGAACGCGGACAAGGATTATTCGCTGGATCTGGCCAGCTCCTATTCGCTGACGCGCAACCTGAACGTCACGGCGGGCGTCCGCTACAACAACAGCGTCGCGGGCCGACTGACCCCGATGACCGATGACCGGCAGGACAGCCAGGCCGTCTATCTCGGCACCGTCTTCAAATTCTGATCGCCTGATCGCGCATTTGACGTAGCGTCCGCTTTGCCACTGCAAGCGCGCGTTTTTTCGGCATCCTCCATTTCGAGCCATCAGCCATGGACAATCATGTCGTCATCTCCGGATGTTCGGGGGGCGGAAAATCGACTCTGATCGAAGCGTTGCATCGGCGCGGCCATGCCGTCGTGGAAGAACCGGGGCGGCGGATCGTTCGGGAGGAAATGGAAGGGACGGGCGCGGCCCTGCCCTGGGTCGACCTCTCCGCCTTCGCCCGCCGCGCGATCGCCATGGCGCTTGACGACCGGAAGAATGCGAGCGCCGTTGACGGCTGGGTCTTTTTCGACCGTAGCCTCATCGACGCGGCCGCCGCGCTCCAACATGCCAGCGGACAACCGGCGGTGACGCAACTGGGCCGGCACCATCGCTATCATCCCCGTGTGTTCTTCGCGCCGCCATGGCCTGAACTGTTTGTTTCGGATGACGAACGGCCTCATGACCTGAGCGAATCCATGGCGGAATATCAGCGGCTGCTTACCGCCTATGCGGCCTTGGGTTATGAAATCGACCTTCTCCCGCGCGCCGGGGTCGAACAGCGGGCCGACTATATCCTCGCCCGCCTCGCGGAAGATTGAGGACAGGAAATCAGCCCCGCATCAACCCGTCAATCGCCGCCCAACCCGCGGCGCCCAGCGCGCGAAGGCCACGCCTGTGCCGCGCTTCCACGCCCCCCAATGCCATAACGGGAACCCCCGCCCGCCGCGCCAGCATCGCGAATCGGACCCGGCCCAACGCCCGCCCGCCCGGATGCGAGCGCGTCGGGAACAGCGGCGAAAGGAACAGCATGTCCGCCTTCCCCCGGCCCGCCGCCCTGATCTCCACCGCCCCGTGCGCGGGTGCGCTGTGGAGCATCGGCTTGCTCCCGCGCCTGTGATCCCCGCCATGCCAGCCATCCGCGCCCCATCCCGCCGCCTCCCGCGCATCGCCGCCCAGCATCAGCAGCAGACGCCGCCGCCGCGCAATCGCCCGGAACCGCGCGAACAAGGCCCGCCGCTCATCCGGCGCCGTGCGATAATGGCGAAAGACGATGCCGCCCCCGCCCCTGGGCAGCCGCGCCGCCGCCGCAAGTTGGAGCGCCCCGTCCACGCGCTCATCCGTCATCAGCCAGATCGTCGGCGGTTTTTTGCGGTGGCGATGTTCCATGACCCTCGCCTATAGCAGCCGCCATGACGACCGCCATCACACAAGCCAGGGACCGCCTTGCCGCCGTGCGCGACACCATGGACCGCGCCGCCCGCCTCACGGGGCGCAGCGCCGACGCCATCACCCTGATCGCCGTGTCCAAGACGCAGGAAACCGACGCCATCCGCCCCTTGATCGAAGCGGGCCAGCGCGTGTTCGGCGAAAACCGCGTGCAGGAAGCGCAGGCCAAATGGCCCGCCCTGCGTCAGGAATATCCCGATATCCGCCTTCACCTCGTCGGCCAGCTTCAATCGAACAAGGCGGCGGACGCGGTGGCCCTGTTCGACGTGATTCATTCGCTCGACCGTCCGTCCTTGCTGACGTCGCTCGCCAAAGCCATGGACGCTGGCGGCCGCCGCGTGCCCTGCTACATCCAGGTCAATATCGGGGCGGAGGAGCAGAAGGGCGGCTGCGCCATCGCCGATGTGCCCGCCCTCATCGCCGCCGCGCGGGAAGCAGACGTCCCTTTGCTGGGCCTGATGTGCGTGCCACCCGCGCAGGGCGAACCCGCGCCCTATTTCGCCCTGCTCGCCAAAATGGCGCGGGAGGAAGGGTTGGAGCGCCTCTCCATGGGCATGTCGGGCGATTTCGAAACCGCGATCATGCTAGGCGCGACGGACATTCGCGTGGGTACCGCCCTGTTCGGCGCCCGCCCCTATCCCTGACGCGAAAAAAACCGCCGCGCCCCATAGCGCGACGGGCTTTGGATCAGAACGACCCGCGCAAGGTGATCCCATAGGTGCGCGGTTCCGCCAGATAGGCGGAGATAAGCTGGTTCGCCATCACGACAGAAGCAGGCGGCCTTCCGCATGTTCCGCCGAACTGACCCGTCGTGCTCGTGCAAGGGCTGCTCGACTGAAGCGGGCTGCTGAAGGCCACCTGCGTATATTTCGCGTTGAAGATGTTCTGGCCCCAGAACTCGATCGCCCATTTCTGCTCCGGCCCGCGAAGGCCGATGCGGGCGTTCACGACCGAAAAGCCGTCCTGCTCCTTTTCCGGGAACAGGTCGGACCCGGTGTTGAAGTCGCCGGTCATGCGCGCGTCGACATAGAACAGCGCCGACAGTCCATTGGAGCCGATCTGCGGCGTCCACGCCGCGCTGGCGGTCGTCACCAGCTCGGGCGCCTGCGAGTTGATCGATCCCGGCAGCAGGAACAGCGCGGGATCGAGCGGCACGCTACCGTCGCCGCTGCCGACCAGACGGTTGGCGAATTTCGCGCGGGCATAGGTCATGCCGCCCGATATGCGGACGTTGCGCACCGGGCTGGCCGTCAATTCCAGCTCCACGCCCTGGCTGACAAGGCCCGGCGACACGTCGCCCTTGTCGCAGGTGCGCGCCGCGCTCAGGTCGCCGTCGCAGCCATTGATGTTCTGGACGATGAAGCTGGTCCCGTTGAAGGTGTTGAGCTGGAAATTCCTGAACTCCTGCCGGAAGGCGGCGATGTTCGCGCTCCATTTGGGCTGGCTGTATTTGAGGCCCACCTCGAACGCGTCGACCTTCTCCGCCGCGAAGCGCAGCGTCGTCACGTCCGCATTGCTGCGCGGCGAAAATACCGCCGGAACCGGATTGAGGCCCGTCGAGCCAAGCTGGAAGCGGTCCAGATTATAGCCGCCCGCCTTATACCCGCGCGAATAGCTGCCATAGAGCAGCAGTGCGTCGAGCGGCTTCCATGACAGCACGGCAGTCCCGGAGAACTCGCCGTCGCTGATCCGGTCATGCAGGTCCAGCGCATTGAGGCCCGTGGACCCGTTGCCCAGGCACCCCAGCGTCAATATGCCGCCCGCCAGCGCGGCCGCGCTGCCCAGTTGCGGATTGGTCGCGATGCCCGGCAGCCCCGATGCCTGCAACGCCGCGCAGGTCGCGTTGTTATTATTGAAATCCGCCGAGAAACGCTTGCTTTCATGCGTGTAGCGCAGCCCCAGCGTCAGATCGAGATGCGGGGTGATATGCACGATATTATGGGTGAACAGCGCCCAATTCTCGCTCTTCTGATAATAGCGCGAGGCGACGTCGCCCGTCCCTTCCGGAATGGCGGCCAGCGCACTCAACCCGTTGCCGAGACCGGTGGAGATCGCGCCCGCCTGCGCCGCCGCCACGCCGGGGTCCATGCCCGCATTGATGAAGGCGTTGGTCAGCCCGGCATTGAGCTGCGCCTGCGTGCCTCCGATCAGGGCGGAGGTGGCGAGCGGGTTCGCGCCGCACGCCATGAGCTGCGCTTCCGTCAGGTTGCTGGTCGGCCCGGCCCCCGCCATCAGGCGGCAGGCGGAAAACCGGCCATAATCCGCGCCAAAGCGGATATTGTCCTGCAAGGTCAGCTTTTCATGGGCGTAATAGCCGCCGACCAGCCAGTCCAGCGCATTGCCAAAGGCCGACCCCTGCAACCGCAATTCCTGCGTGAAGGTCTTGAACTGGCGGAACGTGCCCGGATCGCGATAGAGCAGGTCCGCGCCGCTATAATCGTAATCGCCATAATCCTTGGACTTGTAATCGCGATAGGCGGTGATGCTGGTCAGCTTCGCGCCGCCTAAATCATAATTGATCTCGCCCGAAACGCCCCAATCCTTGAGCTTGCTGACATAGTTGCGATCCTCGTTGATCGTCAGCCTGCGGTCATAGGGATCGTCGTGGAACACCGCGCCCTGCCCCTGCATGATGGCGGCGATGCGGTTGAAGTCGTTGGTCCCATATCCGCCGCCAGCCAGCGGCACCCGCTCGCGCGTCTCGATAGTGGCCGCGCCGCAGCAGCTTTCGTCGCGGTTGGTATAATCGCCGATCAGCCGGATCGAAAGCGCGTCGTTCGGCTCGATCAGCGCCTGCCCGCGCAGGAAATAACGGTCGCGGTCATTGGTGTCGCCCACCTTGTCCCCCGCCGCATCGACCAGCTTGTAGAAGCCGTCCCGCTTCGACCAGACGCCATCCAGCGCCAGCGCGATGCTGTCGCTCACCGGCCCGGTGATGCGGCCCGCCAGACGCCAGTAATCATAATTGCCGTAAGTCACCTCGGCCTTGCCGCCCAGCGTGAATTCCGGCGCCTTGCTGATGATGTTGATAAGGCCCGCCGAAGCGTTGCGCCCGAACAGCGTGCCCTGCGGCCCGCGCAGCACCTCCACCCGCTCGATCTCGCCCAGATCGGTGAGGCCCGCGCCCGTGCGTGAGCGATAGACGCCGTCGATGAACACCGCGACGGAGCTTTCCAGCCCCGGATTGTCGCCCACCGTGCCGATGCCGCGAATACGGGCGGACGCATTGGCTTCCGATCCGGTGGAGGAGATCAGCATGGAGGGCGCAAGCTGGTTGAGCGCCCGTATGTCGGTTGCGCCGCTGTTCTGCATCGCCTGCGCGCTTATCGCCGACACGGCGATGGGCACGTCCGATAGCGGGCTGGCGCGCCGCGTCGCGGTGACGATGATGTTGACGCTGTCCTCGACGGCGGCGGCTTGCGGCGTCGTCTCGTCCTGCGCCTGGGCAAGGGGGATCGCGGCCACCAGCGCGACCACGCCGGCGGATGACAGCCAAAGGCTATTTTGTTTCATGATGGTCGGTCCTCTCCTGTCCTGCATGATTTTATTCATGTCAGGATGGCCGCGATTATGCTGCCACAGGGGACTGAAAGCAATAGAAGCCGCCTTTTCAGGGGCTTTTCGCTTATTCCGAAGATGAATCGCCATCTCTGTTGCCTAGCCGCAACAGATTAAATTCCCGTTTCCGTAACGTCCGCTTACGTCAAGGGAAAGCGAAGCAGCCGGTCGGCCACCGGCACCAGCGCCATCGCGCCCGGTCCCACGGCGCGGCGGATTTCGCCATGCCCCGCGTCCAGCCCGCCCGTCAGCGCGCCCAGCGCGGGCAGGATCAGCTTCGATTCCGATCCCACGAAGCAGCGGCGCGACACATGCCGGCCGCGCAGCGACAGGCGCAGCTTGGGGTGGAAATGGCCCGATATCTCGGGACGCGGATCGCCCGCCATCGCTTCATGGCGAAGGCAAACGCCCTCCACCACCGCCTCTGCCACGCGCCGCCCGCCGGGCATCCGCGCCGCGCCCGCATCGTGATTGCCCACGATCCATATCCAGTCGAGCCGCGCCGTCAGGGCCGCCAGCCGCTCCCGCGTCGCCCGGTCCAGCCGCGCCGCGCCGTCCGCATCGTGGAAACTGTCGCCCAGCGACCAGACCGCCTTCGCCCCGGTCCGCGCCACCAGCCCCTCGATCAGGTCCAGCGTGGCGGCGCTGTCATGCGGCGGCAGGAACTGTCCGAAGCGCGCATACCAGCTCGCCTTCTCGAAATGCAGGTCGGCGACCAGCAGCGCCCCTTGCGCGGGCCAGAACAGCGCTGCCTCGGGCAATGCCAGAAAATCATGACCTGCGAACGAAAGGGGAACCATGGCCCGGCTATGCGCCCTCCCGCCGACGCTTTCAAGAGGGCAGCGAAACCCCTATAGGCGCGCCATGGACGAAACCGCGCCCTATACCATCGCCGCGCTCTACCGCTTCGCGGTCTTCCCCGATCCGCAGGGATTGGCGGCGGATCTGCGCGCCCTCGCGGCGGAACTGGGCACCTGCGGCACGCTGATCCTCGCGCGCGAAGGGATCAACGGCACCGTGGCGGGCAGCGCGCAGGCCGTCGCGGCCCTCGTCGCGCATATCCGCGCCCTGCCCGGCTGCGCCGGCCTCGACGTCAAATATGCCGTCGCCCCGCAAGCGCCCTTTGCCCGCATGAAGGTCAAGGTGAAGGCGGAGATCGTGACGCTGGGCGCGGGCGATCTCGACCCGGCGAACGGCGCTGGCGCTTATCTGGACCCCGCCGCGTGGAACGCGCTGATCGCCGATCCCGACACGGTCGTCATCGACACGCGCAACGCCTATGAAGTCGCCTGCGGCACGTTCGAGCGGGCGATCGATCCGGGCACCGGCGCCTTCCGCGATTTTCCCGCCTGGTTCGACGATTTCGCGCAAAAGCTGCGGGACGAAGGCCGGGCGCCGAAGATCGCGATGTTCTGCACCGGCGGAATCAGGTGCGAAAAATCGACGGCCCTCGTCAAATCGCGCGGTTTCGACGAGGTCTATCACTTGCGCGGCGGCATATTGCGCTATCTGGAGGAGATGCCCGAAGCGCAAAGCCGCTGGCAGGGCGACTGCTATGTCTTCGACGAGCGGATCGCGGTGGGCCATGGCCTCAAGCCCGGCGTCCATACCGCCTGCCGCGCCTGCGGTCAGCCCTATCCCCGCGACGCGGACCATATATGCGGGGCAGCATCGCCTGTAATGTGACGGCGGGACGTGACGGAATCGGTGCCTTCCGCTGGGATGACGATATTGATGGTCCGCTCCTGGCCGATCAAAGCCCATCGGCCTCCCGGTCATCCCGCTCTCCGCCGCATCCTTTGAGCGTGCCTTCCCCGAACGCGACCTGCACCCGGTCGGACCAGATGGCGTCGCTCATCCCGTCGCTGCACGGCCCTTCGCCGACCGTCATGGAAAAGCCCTCGCCCAGATAGCGGATCGTGCGCCGGTCTTCCCGCCGCTCCACGGCAAAGCGCATCGGCGGCTTGTCCGGCCGTTGCAGCGTGGCCGCCGACCCGTGCACCGTCACCGCCCAGAAAGGCTCGGTCCCGATGGCGCGGTATCCCTCTACCTCTTTCAACGCCGGCTCCGGAGCGGGGGCACCTGTTCCACGTGGAACCGGGGGCGCGGAATCGGAAAGCTTTTCCTTTGCCATGTCATTCGCGATTTCGGCCCTGCCGAGGATCGGCGCGCTCGCCGCCGCTGTCGTCCCGGCGGCATTGTCCGCGGCCGGAACGTCATCTTCTCCACCGCATCCCGCCAGCGCCAGCGCCAGCACCAAAGGCAGCGCGCCCTTCACGCCGCGTCCCGCCGGAAGCAGTGCGCCGCGTGATCGTTGACCAGCCCGACCGCCTGCATCCACGCATAAACGATGGTCGGCCCGACGAACTTGAAGCCGCGCTTCTTGAGGTCTTTCGACAGCGCCGCCGACAGGGGCGTCTGTGCGTGGACGGTGACGCCGTCGCCCCGGCGCGGAACGCCATCGACGAAAGACCAGGCATAAGCGGCAAAATCCTCGCCCCGGTCCCGCATCCCGCAGAAGATCCGCGCGCCCCCGATCGTCGCCTCGATCTTCGCCCGCGCCCGCACGATGCCGGGATCGGCCATCAGCCGCTCCACATCGTCCGGTCCGAACGCCGCCACTTTGTCAGGATCGAACCCGGCAAAGGCCGCGCGGAACCCCTCGCGCTTGCGCAGGATGGTGATCCAGCTCAGCCCCGCCTGAAACCCTTCCAGCATCAGCGTTTCCCAAAGCATCCGCGAATCCCGCTCCGGCACGCCCCATTCGGCGTCATGATAGGCGCGGTACAGCGGGTCCGTCCCGACCCAGCTACAGCGGGACTGCTCCGCGCCGGCCATGATCTTACACGTCCAGATTGGCGACGTTCAGCGCATTGTCCTGAATGAACTCGCGCCGCGGTTCGACCACATCGCCCATCAGCCGGGTGAAGATTTCGTCGGCCACGTCCGCCTGCTCCACCTCGACCCGCAACATCGAACGGTTGTCCGGGTCCAGCGTGGTTTCCCAAAGCTGCTCGGCATTCATTTCGCCAAGCCCTTTGTAGCGCTGGATCGCCAGCCCCTTGCGCCCGGCCGCCAGGATCGCATCGAGCAGTTCGCTCGGCCGGGTGACGATGCTCGAACCCTTGGTCGCGGCGGGCAGATCGTCCTCGCCCGCTTCTTCCGCCGCCAGCGCGGCCTTGGCCGTCACCAGACGGCTGGGCGTCAGATAGCTGCCCGATTCCTCCGCCGCGATGGCGTGAAGCCTGCGCGCCTCGGCCGATCCGATGAAGCCATGTTCGATGACATGATGGTCGGTGACGCCGCGCCACAGCCGTTCGAAGTGGAAGCCGCCCTCCTCCGCGATCCGGCCGCTCCATTTGCCTTCCTCGTCCTGCGCGCCCATCCACGCGACGCTGCTGGCCAGCCGCGCGGCCTGCTCGGCATGGGACAGTTCGGGATCGAGCGCACCGTTGAGGCTCAGCGCCTCGATGATCGCGGGGTTATAACGGCGCGGCACATAGCGCATCACCGCCCGCATCCGCCGCGCATGTTCGATCAGCGACCGTAGATCCTCGCCCGTTCGCGTGCCGCCGCTGGTGTCGAGCGCCATATGCTCAACGCCATTGTCGACCAGATATTGCTCCAGCGCGGTTTCGTCCTTGAGGTAGACCTCCGACCGCCCCCGCGTCGCCTTGTAGAGCGGCGGCTGGGCGATAAAGAGATGGCCCGCCTCGATGATCTGCGGCATCTGACGATAGAAGAAGGTCAGCAGCAGCGTGCGGATATGCGCGCCGTCGACGTCGGCGTCCGTCATGATGACGATCTTGTGATAACGCAGCTTTTCCAGGTTGAAGTCGTCGCGGATGCCCGTGCCCATCGCCTGGATCAGCGTGCCGATCTCCTTGGACGAGAGCATCCGGTCGAACCGCGCGCGTTCCACGTTCAGGATCTTCCCCTTCAAGGGCAGGATCGCCTGATTGTGCCGGTTGCGGCCCTGCTTGGCCGAACCTCCCGCCGAATCGCCCTCGACCAGGAACAGTTCGGACTTGGCCGGATCGCGCTCCTGACAGTCGGCCAGCTTGCCGGGGAGGGAGGCGATGTCCATCACCCCCTTGCGGCGGGTAAGTTCGCGCGCTTTCTTCGCGGCCTCTCGGGCGGCGGCGGCGTCGATCACCTTCTGCACGATCATCCGCCCGTGCTGCGGATTTTCCTCCAGCCATTCGGCCATCTTGTCCGCCATCAGGCTTTCGAGCGGCTGGCGCACCTCGGACGACACCAGCTTGTCCTTGGTCTGGGACGAGAATTTGGGGTCGGGCAGCTTCACCGACACGATGGCGGTCAGCCCTTCGCGCATGTCCTCGCCGGTGAGGGACACCTTCTCCTTCTTCAAAAGGCCGGACTTGTCCGCATAATTGTTGAGCGTCCGGGTCAGCGCCGCGCGGAAGGCCGCGAGATGGGTGCCGCCGTCACGCTGCGGGATATTATTGGTGAAGCAGAGGACATTCTCATAATAAGAATCGTTCCATTCCAGCGCGACATCGATGGTGACATCGTCGCGGGTGCCTGAAATGGCGATCGGATCGGGCATCATCGCCGTCTTGTTGCGGTCGAGATATTTGACGAAGGCCGCGATGCCGCCCTCATAGAACAGCTCGACCTCCTTCTTCTCCTCATGCCGCGCGTCGACCAGGAACAGGCGCACGCCGGAGTTCAGAAACGCCAGTTCGCGATAGCGATGCTCCAGCTTCTCGAAGTCGAATTCCGTATGGTTCTTGAAGGTGCCGCCGTCGCCGGGCACTTTCTCGACCGAGGGGAGGAAGGTGACGCGCGTGCCCTTCTTGCCTTCGGGCGCATCGCCGATCACCTTGAGCGGGGCGACGGCATCGCCATAGGCGAAGCGCATATAATGCTCCTTGCCGTCCCGCCAGATATGGAGGTCCAGATATTCGCTGAGCGCGTTCACGACCGACACGCCCACGCCGTGCAAGCCGCCCGATACCTTATAGGCATTGTCGTTGGAGGTATTCTCGAACTTGCCGCCGGCATGGAGCTGGGTCATGATGACCTCGGCCGCCGAAACGCCTTCTTCCTTGTGGATGCCGGTGGGGATGCCGCGCCCATTATCCTCGACGCTGATAGAGCCGTCGGGGTTCAGGGTGATGAGGATGCGGTCGCAATGCCCGGCCAGCGCCTCGTCGATGGCGTTGTCGCTGACTTCGAACACCATGTGATGCAGGCCGGAGCCGTCATCGGTGTCGCCGATATACATGCCGGGGCGTTTCCGCACGGCATCCAGCCCTTTCAGGACCTTGATGCTATCGGCGCCGTAACTGTTGCCATTGGGGCTGTTCTGGGTTTCCTCGCTCATAGTCAAGCATATAGGGAATCGCCCCGCGAAACTAAAGCGAAACATGCCTTCTTCCGCTTGGGGCGAGCGCGGTCTATCACAGGGCGATGCGTGGCCTGTTTTCCCTCCTTCTTCTCCTTTCCGCCTGTTCCGACCGCAGCGACGTGCTGGAGGAGCTGCCCAACAGCTCCATCGCCGACGCGCCGCGGGAAGGCGTATCCGAAACCCGCATGGAATCGCGCCTCGCGCGGCCCGTGACCATAGGGGAGGACGGCCCGCGTCTCGATGCCTGCGGGGCGCTGGGACAGGTGGCGCGTGCTGGCGCGAAGGGACTGGCGGTGCGCGCCGCGCCCTTCGACGACGCGCGCGAAACCGGCCGCATGGCGGAAGGGGAGAGGGCCTTCATCTGCACCCGCAGCCTCGATCAGAAATGGCTGGGCGTGGTCATCCCGCCGCCCGCGCAGGATGAGGGAGCCGAACCGGCCGACTGCGGCCTGTCCTCCCCCGTGGACCGCAAGCAACCCTACGATGGCCCCTGCCAGAGCGGCTGGGTGGCGAGCGCCTCCATCCGCCTCATCGCGGGATAAGCCCGGCGCGCGGCGCGATGGTGAAGAAGGGCAGGGCATGGTGCACGATCCACCCGATCGTCACCGCATAGAGCAGCGTCCCAATCCCCACGGTCCCGCCCAGCGCCCATCCCGCCGCGAGCACCGCGATCTCGATCCCCGTCCGCACCCATTTGACGGGCAAGCCGGTCCAACGGCAAAATCCGGTCATCAGCCCATCGCGCGGCCCCGGTCCCAATCCCGCGCCGATATAAGCTCCGCCCGCAATGCCGTTCAGCACGATGCCCGCCGCCAGCCAGCCGAAACGCACCGCATGACCTTCGGGCGTCGGCAGCAGCATCAGGCCGATATCCACGGCGGTGCCGATCACCACGATATTGCAGACCGTGCCGATCCCCGGCTTCTGCCGCAGCGGCCACCAGAGCAGCAGGACCAGCGCCCCCACCAGATTGACTGTCATCCCGAAGCTGAGGCCAAGGCGCGGGCTAAGCCCCTGATGCAACACATCCCACGGATCGAGGCCCAGCCCGGCGCGCAGCATCAGCGCCATGGAAAAACCGTAGAGGCCAAGGCCCCAGAAAAGCTGGAAGAGGCGGCGGTGCATCATGGCCTGACCATCTAGCTATAATGGCCTTTTACAAAACAGCCATTGTTCGGTAATTGGCCTTCGATTCTTGAAGATCGGAGCTAATGGCGATGTCCATATCTTTCCTTCGGCCCCCTTCGCTGCTGCGGCTGCTGGGCGCGTGGCGCGCGGAAAACAGTCCGGAGCCTGCCTATCGCCAACTGGCGCAGGCATTGCGGATGCTGGTCCTGGACGGGCGCGTGGGCCTGAATGTCCGCCTGCCGGGGGAGCGGGAACTGGCAGGTGCGCTGGGCCTCAGCCGAACGACCGTGGCGGCCGCCTTCGACCGGCTGCGCGACGAAGGCTATCTGGAAAGCCGGCAGGGATCGGGCACGCTCACCCGCCTGCCCGCCAGCCGCATCGCGCCGGTCGCGCCGGATATCGAGATGGGCAGCGGCGGCAATCTGCTCAACTGGACCCATGCCGCCCTCCCCGCCGCGCCCGGTGTGGGGCGTGCTCTCCAGACGGCGGTGGAGATGCTGCCCGCCTTTCTGGGCGATCTGGGCTATGACCCGCTGGGCCTGCCGCCCCTGCGCCGCGCCATCGCCGCGCATTTCGAGCGGCGGGGATGTCCGACCAGCCCGGATCAGATCATCGTCACCAACGGCGCGCAGCAGGGTTTCTCGCTGCTCGTCCAATGGCTCGCGGGACCGGGCGACCGGGCGGTGATCGACCATCCCACCTATCATAATGTGATCCAGGCGTTGCAGCGCGCGCATGTCGTGCCTGTGCCGGTCGGCCTTCCCGCGCAGGGATGGGATATCGACGCGATGGAGGCGGCCTTTCGCCAGACGGCGCCGCGCTTCGCCTATGTGATCGCCGATTTCCACAACCCCACGGGCCGCAGCATGGACCCCGCCACGCGGCGGGCGCTGGCAGACGTCGCGGCCGCAACGCACACGCCGCTCATCATCGACGAGACGATGGTGGCGATGGGGTTGGACTTCGCGCCGCCACCGCCGGTCGCGGTGCATGATCCGTCGGGGCGGCAGGTCATCACCTTGGGTTCGGCGAGCAAGATCTATTGGGGCGGCCTGCGCGTCGGGTGGATTCGTGCCGATCCCCAGACGATCGCGGCGCTTGGGCGGCTGCGGACGACGATGGACATGGCCAGCCCGGTGATCGAGCAGCTCGCCGTCGCGCATCTGCTGGATGAAGGGAAGGGGCTTGGCCCGCAGGCGAAGCTGCTGCGCGACCGGCGCGATCATCTGCTGGCGCTGCTGGAGCGGCATCTGCCCCATTGGCGGATCGAATCGCCCGCGGGGGGGCTATCCCTCTGGGCGGAAATGCCCGGCGCCGAAGCGACCGCGCTCGCCGCGCTGGCGGAAAGCCATGGCGTGCGCATCGCGCCCGGCCCGCGTTTCGGCGTCAGCGGCGCGTTCGAGCGGTTCCTGCGCCTGCCCTTCACTTTGCCCAGGGAGCAACTTGCTGTGGGCGTCGAACGGCTGGCGCAGGCCGACGCGCGGCTCCATGCGCGGATGCCGGTGGGCCGCGACACGTCCGCGTTGGCGCTGGAGGCTGACCGGCTGATTTGAATCATATGGAGACACGGAGCAAAGCCGGCAATGACCCCGCGTCTCCGCGCGAATATAATATGCGACCTTCGGCGCGGAAGGTCGACCGAGTGTCGAAGAAGAGGGCCGTGCGAACTCATGTCCGCGCGGCCCTCTTTTATTGTCCTAAAAGAGGCGCGAAATGTCAGGCCGCCTTGCCGGCCTTGTAGCGCGCGATGGCCTCCAGCGTGATCTGGCGGGCGTCTTCCGCGCCGCCCCATGTGCCGACCCGCACCCACTTCTTCTTTTCCAGATCCTTGTAGTGGGTGAAGAAATGCTCGATCTGCTCCATCACGATACCGGGCAGGTCGTCCTTTTCCTCGACGTTCGAATAATAGGGGAAGACTGAATCATGCGGTACGCAGACCAGCTTTTCATCGCCGCCCGCTTCGTCTTCCAGGTTCAGCACCGCGATCGGGCGGGCGGCCACGACGGCGCCGGGAATGAAGGGCGAGCGCGCGATGACCAGCGCGTCGAGCGGATCGCCGTCGGGCGACAGCGTATGCGGCACGAAGCCGTAATTCGCGGGATAGCGCATCGGCGTGTGCAGGATGCGATCCACGAACAGCGCGCCCGATGCCTTGTCGAACTCATATTTGACAGGCTCGCCGCCGACCGGAACCTCGATGATGACGTTCAGGCTGTTGGGCGGATCGTCGCCCACCGGGATCAGTTCGATATTCATGAAATGGCCTTTTGATACGCGTTGGCGTTCGGGGTGATTATGTTTTCGGTCTGAGCAGCCGGTCGAGGCTGCCTTCACCCTCTCCTGTCTTTTCGAGGCGCGGATAGCGCAGCCCGCCTGAATAATCGAGAGACAAAGTGCGGTAATATTTGTCCTGCTTGACGATGATCTGGACCGGCTTCTGTGGGGCGGTAGCTTGCTTTATCGCCGCCTTGAAGACATCGGCCGAATATTCATTGCCGTTCACCGCGACAATGGTGGAGCCCACCGCAAGGCCCGCCTTGAAAGCGGCGCTGTCCCAGACCACGGACGCGATTTCCCCGCTGTTCTTGACTGTGAGGCCGAGGCCGAAGCTCTGGTCCACGACCTTCTGCGCGCTCTCGACGGCCTTGGTGATGCTGCCCGGCGTGTCGCCATAGGCAAGGCGATAGCCGCCCAGCGTAAAGCCGCCCTTGGGCGTTTCCCGCGTCGTGCCATCCACATGTTTCTGGAAGAAGCCCGCCCAGTCATAGGGCGCGACATCGTTCAGCGTCCTGATGACATCGCCCCGATTATAGACGACCTGTCCCCAATCGCCCGGATTGATGCCGAAGAAGGCTCGGGCGAAATCATCCAGACCTTTCTTGCCCTTCGTCTGCTGGCGGAGGATCGCGTCGGCCTCCAGCCAGATCATCAGGCCCTCATTATAATAATCCTCGGACCGCTGCCAGCTTGCCCAGCCCTTGGGACGGCGGGCGGAAATGACGGGGTCGAGCGTCGTGTCCTCCATCGGCCGCCATTCCCGGCCCTTTGCCGTGTCGAGCTTCGCCGCGATCTGGGCATAGGCGTCCAGCGTTTCCTGCTTGGAGAACAGGCCCGACCGCGCGCCCAGCACATAGCCCCAGAATTGCGTCTGCCCTTCATAGACCCACAGCAGATTGTCCTGCATCGGCGTGCGGAAATCGGGCGCCCACAGGAGGTCCGGGCGGCGGAACTTGCCGTCCCAGCTATGGGTGAACTCATGGGGCAGCAGATTGCGGTCCAGCAGCGCCTCGCCCGAATCCCAATTCTTGAAATAGCCCGGCTCGACCTGATTCTCCGAAGATCGGTGATGCTCCAGCCCGATGCCGCCCATCTCGTCGGTGATGGCGAGCAGGAAATCATAATGGTCGAAATGCGTGCTGCCGAACAGCGCCCTGGCCTCCGCCACCAGCTTCCTGTGCTTCGCCATCTGCTCGGGTTTGTAGTCCAGCTCGTCGGCGTCGTCGGCCACGATGTTCAGCATCACATTGCCGCCAAGGTCCACCGCCTTGAAATGGGTTCCCGCAAAGACCGGCGAATCCTGCAAGGCTTCATAGTCGATCACCTCATAGGTGACGCTGTTCCCGCTCCGCCGCCCGCGCAGCGCGGTCGCGGCCTGCCAGCCGGCGGGATAGGTGACGGTCGCCTGCACCGGAATCTGCCGGGTGAAATAGCCCGCCGGATAGAGGGATACCGCCTCCCATTGGATGTTGAGCATCTTGGGCGTCACTACGACGCGGCCCTGACTGGGCGCGGTGGCGGACAGGAACTGGAATTGGGCGATGACTTCCTTCGCGCCCTGCGGCACGTCGATCTGAAAGGCGTAGACATCCAGCGGATCGCGCTTCCACGCCAGCGGCCTGCCGTTGGCGGTGAAGGTGAGGCCGGTGAGTTTTTCGATCTGCCCGCGCGGCGCGTGATTGCCCGGCAGCCATTGCGGCATCAGCAGGGTCATCGGACCGCTCGCCGCCACGGGGATGGTTTCCCTGACCCGGAAGATCCGCTGCACCGTATCGGTCGCGTCCACCTCCAGCCGGATCGTGCCGCCGGGATAGGGCACGTCCTTCGGCGCGGGCGTGGCGTCGTTGACGGGCAGGGCCGTTGGTTTGGAACGGATCGCTTCCTGCGCCTGGAGCGGGCTGGCGATGGCGGTGGAAAGGCAAAGGGCGGCAGCAAGGCTGCGGATCATGGACGTCTCCGAAAAGGACTGGCCGGTCGGCCTAATGGCGTCAGCATGGCGGCGCGAAGCGGCCTCGTCCACCCTGCAACGGCCTGACGACATTATGCGATAAAAAAGCGCGTTTCCTTGCAGCTTGTTTGCGGCTAAGGGCGCGTTCCATGGCGAAAATCGAAACGCCGCGCCCGGTGCGCGGCACGCAGGACATGCTGGGCGGCACCCCCGAAGCGTTCCAGGAGCGTTTCGCGCATGTGGTCGCGACCTTTGACCGCGTGCGCAGGCTCTATGGCTTTCAACGCGTGGAAGTGCCCGTGTTCGAAGCGACGGCGGTGTTCGCCCGCTCGCTGGGCGAAAGCACGGACGTGGTGTCGAAGGAAATGTATACGTTCGAGGATCGCGGCGGCGACAGCATCACCCTCCGCCCCGAGTTCACGGCGGGCATCTCCCGCGCGTACATCACCGAGGGCTGGCAGCAATATGCGCCGCTGAAGGTCGCGACGCATGGCCCGCTGTTCCGTTACGAGCGTCCGCAAAAGGGTCGCTTCCGTCAGTTCCACCAGCTCGACGCAGAAATCATCGGCGCGGGCGAGCCGGGCGCGGACGTGGAGCTGCTGGTCTTCGCCGATCAGTTGCTGCGGGAACTGGGCGTGTCGGATGGCGTGACGCTGACGCTCAACACGCTGGGCGATGCGGACAGCCGCGAGGCATGGCGCGCCGCGCTTATCGCCCATTTCGAGGCGCATCGCGCCCAGCTTTCGGAGGACAGCCTCGACCGCCTCCATCGCAATCCGCTGCGTATCCTCGACAGCAAGGACCCGCGCGACCGCCCGGTGGCGGACAGCGCGCCGGACATCGATGCTTATCTCACCGACGAAGCGCGCGGCTTCTTTGAAAAGGTGACGGCGGGCCTCGATGCGGCGGGCGTGGCGTGGGCGCGCAATGCCCGGCTGGTGCGCGGCCTCGATTATTATCGCCACACCGCGTTCGAGTTCATCACTGATCGTCTCGGCGCGCAGGGCACGGTGCTGGGCGGCGGCCGCTATGACGGGCTGATCGAGAATCTGGGCGGCCCCGCGACCCCGGCGGTCGGCTGGGCGGCGGGGATCGAGCGGCTGGCGATGCTGGTCGACCTGCCGGAGATCGCTCACCCGACCATCGCCGTCATCCCCATGGGCGAGGCGGCGGAAGCCAAGGCGACCGGCATCATTGCCGGCCTCCGCCGCGCGGGCATCGCCTGCGACATGGGCTATCGTGGCAATATGAAGAAGCGGATGCAGCGCGCCAATGCGAGCGGCGCGAAGTGGGCCGTAATCCTGGGCGACGATGAATTGGCGCGCGGCGAAGCAGCGGTCCGCAATCTCGGCACGGGGGAGCAGCAGGCGGTGGCGCTGGACGCGCTCATGGACATGCTGACGGCGTTCTGATGCACATTTCCGCCGAACGCATCGCGCAGATCGAGGCGCGCCGGGACGAGGTGCAGGCGTCGATGACGCGCGCCGACCTGCCGCCGGAAGAGTTCGTGCGCCTCTCCAAGGAATATGCGGAGATCGAACCGGTGGCCAGGGCCGCGCATGAAGTGCGGCGGCTGCGGCAGGAACTCCTCGCGCTGGAGCAGATGGCGGGCGGCGAGGGGGCGGAGGCCGATCCCGCCATGCGCGAAATGGCGCAGGAGGAAATGCAACTCATCAAGGCGCGGTTGCCCGCTGCCGAACGGGCGCTGGCGCTGCAACTCCTGCCGCGCGATTCGGCCGATGCCCGCCCGGCCATGCTGGAAATCCGCGCGGGCACGGGCGGCGATGAAGCCGCGCTGTTCGCGGGCGACCTGTTCCGCATGTATCAGCGCTATGCCGACGCGCAGGGTTGGAAGATGGAGATGATATCCGCCAATGCGGCGGAAGTCGGCGGCTTCAAGGAAGTCGTCGCCAGCATCGCCGGCACCGGGGTCTTCGCCAAGCTGAAGTTCGAAAGCGGCGTCCACCGCGTCCAGCGCGTGCCCGTCACCGAAAGCGGCGGGCGCATTCATACCTCCGCCGCAACCGTCGCGGTTCTTCCCGAACCGGAGGAAGTGGACGTCCAGATTGCCGACAGCGACCTCAAGATCGACATCTATCGCGCGTCCGGTGCGGGCGGGCAGCATGTCAACACGACCGATTCCGCCGTTCGCATCACCCACTTGCCTTCGGGCCTTGTCGTGACGCAGCAGGACGAGCGGTCCCAGCACAAGAACAAGGCGAAGGCGATGCAGGTTCTGCGCGCGCGACTTTACGAACTGGAGCGCGAACGCGCCGCAGCCACGCAGGCGGGCGCGCGCAAGGCGATGGTGGGATCGGGCGATCGTTCCGAACGCATCCGCACCTATAATTTCCCGCAGGGCCGCGTGACCGACCATCGCATCAACCTGACCCTGCATCGCCTGCCCGAAATCCTCGAAGGGCCGGGCCTGTCCGAAGTCATCGATGCGCTGGTCGCGGAGGATGAGGCGGCCCGCCTCGCTCAGTTGGATGGCGTGGGATGAGGGCGGGCGGTCATGACCGCGGTCGCTGAAAAGCTTCGTGCCGCCTCGGCCCTGCTTGAAACGGTGAGCGGCACGCCCCGGCTCGACGCTGAACTGCTGCTGGCGCATGTGCTGGGTCTGACGCGGAGCGACCTGCTGCTGCGCCAGCGCGACTTGGGCGTGCCGGCATCCTTCGACGGGCTGGTCGAGCGCCGCCTGAGCGGAGAGCCGGTCGCCTATATCACCGGCATCCGCGATTTCTGGACCATCAGCCTGCGGGTGACGCCCGATGTTCTCATCCCACGCCCGGACAGCGAAACGCTGATCGAGGCAGCGGTCGCGCATTTCGCGGAGCGTCCTCCGCGCGCGGTGCTGGATCTGGGAACGGGGTCGGGCGCGCTGCTCCTCGCCGCGCTCGATCAATGGCCGCAGGCGCGGGGGCTGGGCATCGACATTTCACCCGGTGCGCTGGGGGTGGCCAGGGAGAACGCCGCGCGCCTCGCCCTGTCGAATCGGGCGGATTTCCGCATCGGCGATTGGGCGGACGGGGTGAACGGGCCGTTCGACCTCATCCTTATCAACCCGCCCTATATCGCCCGCAACGCCCCCCTTTCGGGCGATGTGCTGCACGAGCCGCAAGGCGCGCTGTTCGCCGGGGCGGAAGGACTGGACGATTATCGCCGCATCGCGCCGCAACTGCCGCGCTTGCTGAGCGACGGCGGCATGGCGGCGGTGGAGATCGGCCATGACCAGCGGGACAGCGTATCCGCGCTGTTCGCGGATAGGGGATTGGCCGTGGAGGCTCGCCGCGATCTGGCCGGGCATGACCGCTGCCTTGCCATCACGCCCCCCGCTGCGGATTGATAGCGGGATTTGCAGAGGGCATATACGAAATGACTTGGTTTATGCGGGCAAAGACACTACATGGGCGTTAGGGACGGCTCTGTCTTAAGGGTTTGGCCGATAGGCCGCTGATGGAAATAGCCGTCTTCCCGCTTCTTAAAGTCACGATGGCGCGGCGTGCCGATGCCTCTGGCAGCTAAGGGCAAAGGTCCGTGCGGACCTCTGTCCGGCGGAGCTATACGGCCTGATGAGCGGGCCGAGCTGGGGAATGGCGACTGAACAGTGTCTTCAGTTAACTTTATCATGATGAACGCAAGGACCAGGTCTTGATCAACAACAGGCAGGCCGGTCGCCGCAATCGCGGCCGGAACAACGGACGTCCCAACAACGGTAACCGGGGCGGCGGCGACAACGGGAACCGGATCGACAACCGCGCGCGGGGCAATGCGGCCCAGCTTCTTGAAAAATACAAGAACATGGCGCGCGACGCACAGATGGCGGGCGACCGGGTGAACGCCGAATATTATCTCCAGTTCGCCGATCATTATTTCCGCGTGCTGGCCGACAATCGCGCCCGGCAGGACGAACAGCAGCAGCGTTTCCGCCGCTATGACGAGAATTTCGACGAGGAAGGCGAGGATCTCGATACGGGCGACGAAGGCGAAGGCGCGCGCGTCGAGCAGCAAAATGATCGCACGGATCAATCCAGCCGCCGCCGGGATGAACGCCGCGACGAGGGCGAAGGGCGTGAGCGCCGCGACCGGAATTTCCGGGATCGCCCGGCCGCCGCGCAAACGTCTGAGCGGCCTGCCGATGCGCGGGTCGTTCCGGAAGAAGCGCCGGTGGCCGTGACGGCGCCTGAATCGCAATCCGAAACGGAAGCGCCGCGTCCTCGTCGCGGCCGCCCGCGCAAGGTGGATGCGGCCAAGGCGGCAGAAAAAGCCGAAGGGCTGGATATCGCCGTCCTGCCCCCGTCGATCGCGCGGGCCGACAATGACAGCGAAGCGGCCGGGGAAGAAGCGCCCCGCAAGCGCACCCGCCGCCCTCGCGCCGCACCCCAGGCGGCGGAGTAGCTGCCGCCTCGCGCTTCGGTCGCGTGCGCGAAAGTCAAACGGGAAAGGGATGGCGCATTCAACGCCATCCCTTTTTCCTGGGGAATTATACGGCTTGCAAATCCTTGCGCTGGATAGCGATTGGGGGTGGTGAACGGATGTTGCGCAGGCCCTTTCTTCCGCCATCCCAGCGAAAGCTGGGATCTCACTTAGACTTAGTTTCTCCCTGAGGAAGAGAGATGCCAGCTTTCGCTGGCATGACGGACATTGAATGGTGGGAAATGGCTGAAATCAGCCATCCTATGACGGTGGTCTGCAATATCCATAATCTTTTTTTGTGCGCTTTGCATATGGCCCGCAATGAGGCAGAACGGATTTCCGCCGGGGAGGGAGCCGATCCTGATGCACATCGTTCGCCTGTTTTCGACGTTGCTGTTCGCTTTGCCTGCCGCGGCTTTCGCGCAGGCTTCCGCTTCGGATCCGACCGGCGCTTCGGCGCAGGGCGATGTGTCGGTCACAATCTATAACGATAATCTCGCCCTTGTTCAGGACGTGCGCCAAATCGCGATCCCTTCGGGTGTCAGCAAGATCGAATTTCCCGACGTGTCTGCGCAGATTCGCCCGGAAACCGTGTCCTTCGCGGCGGACGGCGCCTCGATCATCGAGCAGAATTTCGATTTCGACCTGCTTTCCCCGGCCAAGTTGATGGAAAAAGCGGTGGGCAGGACCGTCACCATCATCCGTACCAATCCCGCGACCGGGGCGGAAATGCGCGAGCAGGCCAAGGTGCTCAGCGTCAACGGCGGCGCGGTGCTCCAGATCGGCAACCGCATAGAGGTTCTGCGCGACGACGGCCTGCCCGTGCGCGTCATCTTCGACCGCGTGCCCGCCAATTTGCGGGCGCGCCCCACTTTGTCGGTGACGGTAGATAGCGCGCGGGCCGGAACCCGTCCCGCCGCCATCCGCTATCTGACCCCCGGCCTGGGCTGGAGCGCGGATTATGTCGCGCTGTTCGACGCCAAAGCGGGCCGGATCGACGTGCAGGGTTGGATCACCCTGACCAATAATTCGGGCACGGCTTATGACAATGCCCGGACGCTGCTGGTCGCGGGCAGCGTCAATCAGGACAGACCCGCGCGCTATGCCCCCGTGCGCCGGACCAATATCCGCGCGGCCGGGACGGAGACGGCCGCACGGGAGCAACTGGGCGACTTCTATCTCTATCCGCTCGCCGCCCGCACGACCATCGCGGAGCGGCAGACCAAGCAGGTGAGCTTCCTGGATGTGCAGGCCGTTCCCGCCAAGGCGGGCTATGCCTATGACAATGCATGGCTGGGGAGTTTCGACGAACCGCAGAGCGCGCGCAGCGTCGTCAGCTTTTCCACATCGCGCAGCGGCGGTCTGGGCGACGCGCTTCCCGCGGGGACGGTCCGCTTCTATATGAAGGATGCGTCGGGCGCGCCGCAATTCATCGGGGAGAACAGCGTAGGCCACACGCCGATGGGAAGCGAGCTGGCGCTGTCCACCGGCGACGCTTTCGACGTGAAGGTGAAGCCGGTCGTGGAACAGCGCGAGCGCTTGTCCTCCGACAAATGGCGGTCGCACATGCGCTACGAGCTGACTAACGCTAGGGCTGAGCCTGTCACGGTCGACCTGACCCAGTCGGGCCTTGACTTCATCTATGACGACACGCGGATCGCCAGTGAAAGCCAGCCGTCCCGGCGGGTGAACAGCAATGCGGCGCGCTGGACGGTGACGGTCCCTGCCAATGGGACGGCGAGCGTCACGGCGATTTTCGAAACCCGTTATTGATCGGGCCCATGCGGCGCTGGCTCCTTCCGTTGCTTGCGGTGTTTCCGGCCCCGGCCGGGGCGCATTCCGCCGTGATGTCGGCCGCGCCCGAATCGGTGTCAGTGACGGTCTACCGCGATCCCGACCGTGCCGAAGGCGCGATCGACGCGCGATTCCCGCAAGGGTTCGCGCTCGTAAGCGAGAAAAGGCGAATCACGCTTCCGGCGGGTGAATCCACGATCCGGTTCGAGGGCGTGGCGGACGGCATGATCGCGGTCAGCGCCGTCGTAACGGGGTTGCCGGGCGGCATCGTCCAGAAGAATCGCGATGCGAAACTGCTGTCGCCCGCCGCATTGGTGGACGGCACGCTGGGTCGGGCCGTCCATCTGCGCCGCACCGATCCCGCGACCGGCAAGGTGACGGAGCAGGACGCCGTCATCCGGTCGGCCTCCAGCGAGGCGCTGGTGCTGGAAACGGCGCAGGGCGTGGAGGGGCTGCGCTGCTCCGGCCTGCCGGAAACCGTCAGCTATGATTCGCTTCCGCCCGACCTGTCGGTTCGCCCCACGCTCTCGGTGACGACGAGCAGTCCGGCGGCCGTCGAGGTGGACGTCACGCTGACCTATCTCGCCACCGGCTTCGATTGGGCTGCGAACTATGTGGCGCGAATCGGACCCGGCGGGCGGACGATGGATCTGTTTGCATGGCTCACTGTCGCCAACGGCAATCAGACGACGTTTCCGCAAGCCAGCCTCCTTGCCGTGGCGGGCCGCCTCAATCGGACATCGGATCATGATTCGCTGGATGAGGAGGCGCCTTCCCTCCCCTTTCTGATG
>NZ_VLKK01000012.1:92500-95486 GCF_007830065.1 Sphingobium wenxiniae
CTGGAAAGTGTGGCCATAGCGGGTGACAGCCCCGTATGCGAAAATGAAATATCAGGACTTGAGTAGGGCGGGGCACGTGAAACCCTGTCTGAACATGGGGGGACCACCCTCCAAGCCTAAATACTCGTACATGACCGATAGCGAACCAGTACCGTGAGGGAAAGGTGAAAAGCACCCCGATGAGGGGAGTGAAACAGTACCTGAAACCGGATGCCTACAAGCAGTGGGAGGGTCCTTGAGACCTGACCGCGTACCTCTTGCATAATGGGTCTGTGACTTAGTGTATCGAGCAAGCTTAAGCCGTTAGGTGTAGGCGCAGCGAAAGCGAGTCTGAACAGGGCGACCATGAGTTCGATGCATTAGACCCGAAACCCGGCGATCTATGCATGACCAGGTTGAAGGTGCGGTAATACGCACTGGAGGACCGAACCGTTTAATGTTGAAAAATTATCGGATGAGTTGTGCTTAGGGGTGAAAGGCCAATCAAGCCGGGAAATAGCTGGTTCTCCGCGAAATCTATTGAGGTAGAGCGTCGGATGATTGCCGTTGGGGGTAGAGCACTGGATGGATGCGGGGGTCGCGAGATCTACCAATTCTAACCAAACTCCGAATACCAACGAGTCTAGTCCGGCAGACAGACGGCGGGTGCTAAGGTCCGTCGTCAAAAGGGAAACAGCCCTAACCTACAGCTAAGGTCCCCAAGTCATCACTAAGTGGGAAAGCATGTGGAATTTCCAAAACAACCAGGAGGTTGGCTTAGAAGCAGCCATCCTTTAAAGAAAGCGTAACAGCTCACTGGTCTAAACAAGAGATTCTGCGGCGAAGATGTAACGGGGCTAAAGTGATGCACCGAAGCTTAGGGTGTGATCGTTTACGATCACGCGGTAGCGGAGCGTTCCGTAGGCCGTTGAAGCGATCTGGTAATGGGTCGTGGAGGTATCGGAAGTGCGAATGCAGACATGAGTAGCGATTAACAGTGTGAGATGCACTGTCGCCGAAATTCCAAGGGTTCCTGCTTAAAGCTAATCTGAGCAGGGTAAGCCGGCCCCTAAGACGAGCCCGAAGGGGGTAGTCGATGGGAACCACGTTAATATTCGTGGGCCTGGAGGTGTGTGACGGATGGCGTAAATGGTCTGGCCTTATTGGATTGGTCCAGGCTGTGAAGTTGTCCCAGGAAATAGCCCCTCCGTATAGACCGTACCCTAAACCGACACAGGTGGAATGGTAGAGTATACCAAGGCGTTTGAGAGAAGTATCCTGAAGGAACTCGGCAAATTGCCTCCGTACCTTCGGAAGAAGGAGGCCCCACATATGCGCAAGCACTTGTGGGGGGCACAGGCCAGGGGGTAGCGACTGTTTAGCAAAAACACAGGGCTCTGCTAAGTCGGCTTCAAGACGACGTATAGGGCCTGACGCCTGCCCGGTGCCTGAAGGTTAAGAGGAGGAGTGCAAGCTCTGAATTGAAGCCCAGGTAAACGGCGGCCGTAACTATAACGGTCCTAAGGTAGCGAAATTCCTTGTCGGGTAAGTTCCGACCTGCACGAATGGCGTAACGACTTCCCCACTGTCTCCAGGATATGCTCAGCGAAATTGAATTCTCCGTGAAGATGCGGAGTACCCGCGGTTAGACGGAAAGACCCCGTGCACCTTTACTGCAGCTTCAGAGTGGCATTAGGAAAGAACTGTGTAGCATAGGTGGGAGGCTTTGAAGCGTGGGCGCCAGCCCGCGTGGAGCCATAGGTGAAATACCACCCTGTTGTTTTCTGATGTCTAACCTCGCACCGTTATCCGGTGCAGGGACCCTCTGTGGCGGGTAGTTTGACTGGGGCGGTCGCCTCCTAAAGAGTAACGGAGGCGCGCGATGGTGGGCTCAGGCCGGTTGGAAACCGGCTGTTAGAGTGCAATGGCATAAGCCCGCCTGACTGCGAGACTGACAAGTCGAGCAGAGACGAAAGTCGGTCATAGTGATCCGGTGGTCCCTCGTGGAAGGGCCATCGCTCAACGGATAAAAGGTACGCCGGGGATAACAGGCTGATGATTCCCAAGAGCTCATATCGACGGAATCGTTTGGCACCTCGATGTCGGCTCATCACATCCTGGGGCTGGAGCAGGTCCCAAGGGTTTGGCTGTTCGCCAATTAAAGTGGTACGTGAGCTGGGTTCAGAACGTCGCGAGACAGTTTGGTCCCTATCTGCCGTGGGCGTCGAAATTTGAGAGGAGTTGACCCTAGTACGAGAGGACCGGGTTGAACATACCTCTGGTGTACCTGTCGTTCCGCCAGGAGCGCAGCAGGGTAGCTATGTATGGACGGGATAACCGCTGAAAGCATCTAAGCGGGAAGCCTCCCTCAAGATAAGATTTCATCGAGCCGTCGTAGACCACGACGTTGATAGGCCGGATGTGGAAGCGTGGTAACATGTGAAGCTAACCGGTCCTAATTGCTCTGTTCGCGCTTAAATGATCCTCTAAGGATCATAGAGTCCCACCATCAATGACAGTGCTGGAAAACAGCGCTTCGTCGATCAGTGGTGATGACCAGCCAGATATATAAAGTTGTTTGTTGACGCATTTTCCCAGAAAATGCGCATGTGCACGGTATCGATTAAAACCCGAAGCGCCTGCTTCATTGCTTGGTGACCATAGCGTCAGTGACCCACCCGATCCCATCCCGAACTCGGCCGTGAAACCTGACTGCGCCGATGGTACTGTGGCTCAAGCCCCGGAAGAGTAGGGCGTCGCCAGGCATTGCAGCACGCGCTTCGAACATAAAACCCATTCACACCCCTTCTGATCCATCAACGGACCAGAGGCCCGCAAGGCCCAACGGCCGCCTGACCCTGGATCACGCCCGGGAGAAGAAAGCCAAGGCTGCAGAGGCAGCCGCCGGCGCTTGAGGCAAAACCAGTGTCGCGGGATGGAGCAGCCCGGTAGCTCGTCAGGCTCATAACCTGAAGGTCGCAGGTTCAAATCCTGCTCCCGCAACCAA
>NZ_VLKK01000013.1 GCF_007830065.1 Sphingobium wenxiniae
AGAATGTCATCCAGGCGATGGATCACCCGCGCTGGATCGCGCGGATCGGCAATACAAGCCGCCAGGCGCTGGCAAATCCCCATCGCGCGCTCGGCCTGTGCAAGCAGTAGAACACCGCCATCCGAGGTAAGCCGGCCACCGTCGAACGCAGCTGTGATTTTCTTGCGGCCGACTGCTGGGAATCCAAATGAGCTTGCGATATCATCGTTCATGGCGGGTGTGGCCCGTGGCATTTTCTGCCCTGCGGCAGGTTCGGCTTAGACACCCAGTTCCTAATTCAGATCAGAGGCTTACGCCACTCCCGCCAACCCTTCAGGACACTTTTGGTGAATAAGGCGGGCTAGGTCGGAGAACGGCGATCGAGAAGCACAGTCGCTGTGACTGCGCCGCTTGACCGATTGCTAGTTCAACGTCGAAGATGGTGTCCAACAGGACGACGCCTTGGGAGTTGGACAATTGCCCGTCAAGCCTTTCGCATTTGTGTTAATGCCGTTCGATTCGGCATTCGATGACATTTACAAGCTAGGCATCCAAGCTGTTGCCAACGAATGTGACGTGATCGCTGAGCGAGTCGATGAACAAAACTTTTCCGAAACGATCCTAGAACGCATTTATCGCCAGATTGAAACGGCCGACTTTGTGATTGCCGACATGACAGGGAGAAATCCGAATGTCTTTTATGAAGTGGGATATGCCCATGCGCGCGGCAAACTCTGCACTCTCCTAACGCAGTCGGTTGATGATATTCCGTTCGATCTCCGCCATCATCGCCACATTGAATACGGATCATCCATTCAGACACTGAAGTCTAAGCTAAAGTCTGAAATGAATTGGTTGAAAGCGGAAAGAGAGAAGCAGACAACAAGCGCATTTACGATAGAAATAAGGAACCATGATGGCGAACTTGAGAAAGATAATTATAGTGCACATGCCGTTGTAGAGTTCGTATTTAATATATCCAATAAGACAGAAAAAAATCTCCTGATATTGAAGCTATTTACTTACATACGGGGCCAGATTGGAAGTTCACTCAATCGAGCGAAGGCTGCCCCTCATCAAATTCAGAAAACGAAAAGTCAAAATATCTTCATTTTATTAAATCGCCTGTTCCCAGATTGTCGCCCGGTGCATGGGCACAAATTAAGTTAAATGGTAAAAAGCGTGTTTGGTCGAAGTGGGGTGGTGAGGAATTGAGAGAGAAATACAATCTTTCTGGCTACATAATACTTGAAGTCTACACGACAGAAGGCGCCTTCAGCCAGCAGTTTGATTTGGCTCTTGAAGTAGAAGAAGTGCCATTTTGACTAGGCCGGACGAACTGGAAGCATGCCTTGGACCTCCGCCGGTATCGTGAAAAACGCATACTTGCTTTGTCAAGCGAACGACTTGGAGGTGTGGCTCCACTTTCGGCTACGTTCGGGTCGTGAGCGTCCTTTGCTGCGGGGGGTATCCGAGAATACCAATCAGACAATGGCCAAGGGACATCGCGCCCCACGTCTTCACTCCGATGTCCGCAACTGGTCGTTTGCAGCACGCATTCGCATCCTCGAACTTCTCCTCACACCGCCTGCCCCGCCGCCCAGCCGCTGGCCCAGGCCCATTGGAAATTATAGCCGCCCAGCCAGCCGGTGACGTCCACCGCCTCCCCGATCGCATGGAGGCCGGGCATCTTGCGCGCCTCCATGGTGCGGGAGGACAGGCCGTCGGTGGCGATGCCGCCCGATGTCACCTCCGCCTTGGCATAGCCTTCGGTGCCGTTGGGGGTGAAGGACCAGCGGGCGAGGCGGCGCTCCGCCTCCGCCAGCTTGCGGTCGGGGAGGTTGGCGAGGTCGCCGGAGAGCGCAAGGCGTTCGCCCAGCGCATCGGCAAGGCGGTCGGGCAGATGGGCGCGCAGGCTCTGGGCGAGCGTGGCGCGGGGCTTGTGGCGCTTGGCGTCGATCAGCCAGCCGTCCGGCCGATCGGGCAGGAAATCGAGCGCGATCACTTCTCCGTGCCGCCAGTAGGAGGAAATCTGGAGGATCGCCGGGCCGGACAGGCCCCGATGGGTGAGCAGGGCCGCTTCGCGGAAGGCGGTCTTGCCGCTGTGGGCGATCACTTCGGTCGAGACGCCGGAGAGGGAGCGGAACAGCACATCCTCGCCGCCCAGCGTGAGGGGGACGAGCGCGGGGCGCGGCTCCACGACCTTGAGGCCGAAGCGGCGGGCAAGGTCATAGGCGAAGCCGGTCGCGCCCATTTTCGGGATGGAGGGGCCGCCGGTCGCGATCACCAGCGCGGGGGCGGTGGCCGTTCGGGCGCCATGGGTGACGCGATATCGGGCGTCGGCATGGTCTATGGCGGTGATGGGATGGTCGAGGCGGATGTCGACGCCGCCTGCCGCGCATTCGTCCAGCAGCATCGCCACCACCTGCCGCGCGGAGCCGTCGCAAAATAGCTGGCCCAGCGTCTTTTCGTGCCAGGCGATCCTGTGGCGCTCGATGAGGGCGAGGAAATCGGACGGGGTGTAGCGGCCCAGCGCCGACTTGGCGAAATGGGGATTGGCGGAGATATAGCGGTCCGGCGCGGTGTGGATGTTGGTGAAGTTGCAGCGGCCGCCGCCGGAGATGACGATTTTCCTGCCCGCTTCGGGCGCGTGATCGATCAGCAGCACGCGCCTGCCCCGCTGGCCTGCGGTGGCGGCGCATAGCAGCCCGGCGCCGCCCGCGCCGAGGACGATCACGTCATAATGGGTGTCGCTTTGGGGCAATCGGCGGGTCAGTTCGCGGCGAGCGCGTCCATGATCTGGCGCACCGGCGTCACGTCATAGCCCGCATTGGCGGCCTGTTCGGTGAGCGCGGCGGGGTGGTCGCCCGCGCGGGCGCGGGTCAGCGCCCAAAGGAGCGTGCTGCGCGTGCCGGAGCGGCAATAAGCGAGGATCTTGCCTTCCCCCGCCTGCGCGAGGGCGGCGGCCATGCCGTCAAGCTGCCACGGGGCGAAGCCGCCATGGGCGACGGGGACGGCGGCATAGGCGATGCCGGCGGCCTTGGCGGCGGCTTCGATTTCCGCGCCGTTCACCTGGCCCGGCTCCTCGTCATCGGGGCGGTTGTTGATGATGACGGTCACGCCCTGCGCCCTGGCCTGTTCGACATCCGCCACGCTGATCTGCGGCGAAACGAGGATGCTGGGGGTAAGCTGGCGGAACATCGGGGGCGTCTCCTTGTTGCGGAGCAGCCATGCGCCGGTAGGGCGCGGGATTCAAGAGGCAAGGCGGACGGGGAATGCGATGGCGATATGCCGCTTGCAAACGGCCCTCGCCTGACGGCCGGTTTCGGCCAGTTGCGGACGGACGGATGAGCGGCGGGAATCCACCCATAACCGCCATGCAACGCGGGTTTGCGAGCTGCGTCATTCCTTTCCCTTTGGAGCATGGCCGGCGAAGCGGTCAGGCCGCGCGCGGCGGCATGGTCCTCAGAAGAACAGCTTGCGGAAGCTGATCGTCACCGCGCGGCCCAGCGGGTCCAGATAGTCGGGCTGATAGCGCAGCGGCGTCGCGCCGGCCGCGTCCGTCACGTCCCGCCGGGCATTGAAGATATTGTCGATGCCGATGGAAACACGCGCGCCGCGCAGGAAGGGATGGTCGCGCACCAGCCCCGGCATCTGTCCCAGATTGGCGAAGATGCGCAGATTGGCGGTGGCGAGGCTTGCGAAATTCAGGCGCGACGTGCCGCCCAGCGCGCCATCCACATGCGTCCCGCTTTCCCAGTTGACGCTCAGCCTTCCGCCGATGCCGTTATTGGAATAGCCCAGCCGCGCTTCGATCTCATGGCGGGGCTGTCCGCCCGAGGAGCCGGTCGCATCGCCGCTCAGCAGATTGAGTTCCGGCACGCCCGGCGCGATCAGGATGCTCTCGGTCAGGTGCCAGGTGTGATAGAGGCTGAAACTGAGGCGTCCGCCGCCGCCGCCGCGCCTGCCGCCGAAGCCGCCCGGACCGCCAAAGCCGCCGCCCGGCCTTCCGCCCGGTCCCGCATTGCCGCCGCCCGTCCCGCCCGGTCCGCCCGCACCGTCATCGCGTCGGGGTTGGCCTTCGCCGCCGCCCTCTCCGCCGCCGCCGCCGGGACGGCGATTGCCGAACAGCGATTGCAGTTCGACCGGCCGGTCTTCGGGTTTTCCGCCCGCCGCGCGCCATGC
This sequence comes from Sphingobium wenxiniae, assembly GCF_007830065.1. Taxonomy (GTDB): domain Bacteria; phylum Pseudomonadota; class Alphaproteobacteria; order Sphingomonadales; family Sphingomonadaceae; genus Sphingobium; species Sphingobium wenxiniae. Next base: position 4,165 of record NZ_VLKK01000013.1, read on the forward strand.
TTCCATCAGCTTTTGCACATGCGACTTGAGCGGGATCGACAGGTTGAAGCCCCAGCGCAGTTCCTCGCTTTGCGAGCGCAGGAAATTGATCGGCCGCGCGTCGATCTGCGTCAGGGCGCCGTCCGCATCGCGCAGGAAGCGATCCCGGAAAGCGGCTTCGATCGCGGGCGCGGGCGTGGGGAAGGCCGCGATGGGATTGCGGGTGCGGCTGTTGAGATAGGTCGCCGTCAGCGTCAGGTTCGGCTTGTCGAAGGGCTTGACCGTGGCGCTCAGGCGGAACTGGTCGCGCACGCTTTCCTTGAGCGCGGCATTGCCGCCGGACAATTGCGTCACGAACACCGTCTGCCCCGTCGCATAGTCGAAGACGGGCATATTCGGCGTGGAGATCAGCGGATCGGTGATCTGCGATCCGGTCGGCGCGGCGCGGTCCTGATTGGCGGACATCAGTATCTGGACGGCGCGCACCGGCTTCCAGCGCAGGCCGTAGCCCAGCGTCGAAAGCGTGCCGAAATCCGACAGGCGCTGCGCGGCGGCGTTCATGTTGACGCCGATGTCGCCCAGCATCCCCAGCACGTCCCGCGACCGGCTGGTGAGCGGCACGTCCACGCTGATCTGGCCGCTCGCGATTTCCCGGTTATAGTCCGCGCTGCGTTCGACCCCGGACCGGATCGACCAGCTTTCAAAGCCATTGGCCGATCCGCCAAGGCTGAGCGATGTCGTGACCTCTCCCGCGGGCAGGTCGAACAGGGGGCCGCTCAGCAACAGGTCGCCCGAAATCGCTCGCGACTTGGCCCGCGCCCGGTCGGTCAGGCGCGTGGCCGGCAGATCGCCGGACATGCCGCCATAGGGGTTCGCCGACGCATCGCCCGCATCCAGCGCCGCCTGGATCGCTCCGGTGGAAATGCCGCGATCCGTCCGCGTGCGGGTGTCGGAAATGTCGCCATTGCCGGTGAAGGACCATTGCCATCCGCCACCCAGCAAACCGCTCAGCGAAATGCCGATATGCCCCGTGGTGCCCCGGATATTCTGCCCCAGCGCCCCCGCCTGGGCGAGATAGCGATAGAGCCGTGCATCGCCCGCGAAAGGCGAAAAGGGATTGCCCCCCGGCAGCGTCAGCGCCGCCGCCGACAGCCCTTGCAGCGAATCATTGTCGGAAAGCGCCAGCCGCCCGTTGATGGTGGCGGATACGCCGCCCAGCGCGCGGGCCAGCGTGGCGTTGGCGGAGAAATTCTCCGTCGCGGGGCTAAGCGTGCGATAGCGGCCAAGATCGCTGACGCCGGCATTATTGGCGCCCGCGACGAAATCGCTCAAGCCCGGCATGGCAACCGCCGCGCCGTCCGGCACGGCGGCAACCGTCACGACCTGCCCGGCGAGGGAGGAAAGCGCCGGATCGATTTCCTCGCCCTGCGTCATGGCGGTGATATTGCCGCCCAGGGAATAGGGTCTGGACGGCGCGGTCGGGATGATGCCGCGCTCGCTTTCCAGCAAATGCGCCGCGCGGCTATATTCCAGGTTCAGCGTGAAGCGGTTGTCGCCCCGGATACGCAACAGGCCCGCCTGGGCCGATCCGTTCTCGCGCCCGCCATCGGTCGTCACGCCGCCCCGCAGATCGGCGGATTCCGCGCGGAACCGCTGGCGCAGCACGATATTCATGACCTTCTGCGTGGGCGCATAGCCATAGGAGAGCGCGACCTGTTCGGGCAGCACATCGACCCGCGCCACCGCTTCGGAGGGAATGTCCTGTATCTCTGAAAAGCTGGAGATGCGCTTGCCGTTCAGAAGGATGATGGGCGTGCCGTTGGTTTCCGCCGACAGTTCCGACACCAGCTCCGAAATCGACGCGACGCCCAGCGCGCGGATATCGGCGGCGTGGAACTGCTGTTCGGGCCGGACGTCGCCCAGCACCGCCCCGCGTTCCGGCTGGCCCGTGACGACGATCTCATCCCCTTCGTCCATCTGGACCGGCGGTTCGCGCATCGCCTCCTGCGCCATCAGCGCGCCGGGCGCCGCGCCGGACAGAAGGGTGAAGAGGACAAAGGAAACGGAACGCTGCACGCAGACCCCCCAAAAACAGACCTGAATGTCGCGCTGGTAACAGGCGGTTGTCGCACAATTCCCGCAAAGCGGAGGGGAATTTGTCGCAAATTGTATTGCCCCGTGGGGCGGCGCTCAGCCTATCGGGGAATGGAAACGCCGAACAGCAGCATCGATTCGCCCGGCGGCGACAAGGCGACATCCCCGCCCGCGCTCGTCACCAGTTCGCGCACCATCCATGCGGCGGCGGTCCGCGAAGCCAGTCCTTCGGGCGGCAGGGTGCCCGCCAGGGCCGACCGCAGATCCGGGTCCAGCACCAGCTTCGGCCCTTCGGCCCGCACCACGATCTCGGTCACGCCGGGCCGCTGCTCCGCCCCGATGTCGAGCTGCCCGCCCCGCACCAGCGCATCCCCCGCGATCAGCGCGAGATTGAGCAATATCTTGACCGGCAGCTTGCCCAGCATGTCGTCTTCGACCATCCAGCCGACCTTGACGCGCCCCGCCGTGGCGAACATCCCCTCGATCGCGACCCGCGCCTCATGCGTCGGCACCGCATCGCCGAAACCGCCCGCCGAGCCAAAAGCCAGGCGGAAGAATTTGAGCTTGTTCGCGGACGTCTTCGCGCTGTCCGTCAGCAGGTCGAGGCAGCGCTGCCGCATCTCCGGGTCCGTCTCGTCCGCCATCAGCTCCAGCCCGTTGTTCAGCGCGCCGACCGGGCTGAGCAGATCGTGGCACAGGCGCGAACAGAGCAGGCTGGCGAATTCGATGCTGTCGGTCGGATGGGTCATGAAGGATGGCTGCCGCTCGATGGGTTGAACAGAAAGGGAATATCACGCTAATGCGCCGCCCGCCCCGCCGATGCAAGCCCGGCTCACCCCCTTTCCCTCACATGATATCGAGCGTTCCTTCCGTAAAATGCACCGCCGCCCCTTCGCCCGGCCCGGCGATCCAGAGCCGCGCCGCGCCGTCCGCCAGGATCAGCCAGAGGCTGCCGTCGGGCGCCGCGCTGGCGGCATCGATGGCCGAAGGGACCGCCACCCCGCTCGGATGCGAGTGATAATGGCCGACGATCCGCGGCCCCCCCGTGCGCGCCGCCCGGTGCGCGGCGATGAGGACGGCGGGGTCCAGCTCGAAATGCCGGGACGGATCGGCGGCGATATTGGCGGCGGGGCGGATCGCCTCTATCCGCCCTTCCTCGCCCAGCAGCAGCCCGCAGACCTCCACCGTCGCGCAGTCCGCCAGATGCGCGATTTGTTCCAGCAATTCCCTTGAAATGGAGACTCTCATGCCCACATCTCTAGCAATGGGTTCGGGGGTTTCCATCATCGAAACGACGATCGGAGAGGCGCAGGCCGGGATGCGGCTCGACCGTGCCCTGGCGGACCTGTTGCCCGACCTTTCGCGCGAGCGTTTGAAGGCGCTGATCCGCGAGGGGCTGGTGACGACCGATGGCCGCCATCCCAATCCTTCCGCGAAGGTGGCCGCCGGCCAATCCTTCACCATCGCCCTGCCGCCGCCCGTCGAAGCCGAAGCGGCGGCCCAGGACATTCCGATCATCATCGTGCATGAGGATGCGGACCTGATCGTCATCGACAAGCCCGCCGGCCTTGTCGTCCATCCGGCGGCGGGCAATCTGGACGGCACGCTGGTCAATGCGCTGCTGCATCATTGCCGGGGCCAATTGTCAGGCATCGGAGGTGTTGCACGGCCCGGCATCGTTCATCGCATCGACAAGGATACTTCCGGCCTGCTGGTCGTTGCCAAGACGGACAAGGCCCATGAGGGACTCGCCCGCCAGTTCAAGGATCATTCCATCGACCGGCTTTATGCCGCCATCGTCTATGGCGTTCCGACGCCCGGCAAGGGAACGGTGGATACATGGATCGGCCGATCCGACGCCGATCGAAAGAAGATGGCCGTTCATCGGGAAGGGCGCGGCAAACATGCCGTCACCCATTACCGCACGATAGAACGGCTCGCGGGCGCGGCTCTGGTGGAATGCCGGCTGGAAACCGGCCGGACCCATCAGGTGCGGGTCCACATGGCCCATATCGGACACCCCTTGATCGGGGATCAGGTTTACGGTAGAGACAAGAAAGGTTTCAAATCAATACTGGAAACGATGGGTTTCAAAAGGCAGGCATTGCACGCGAAGACGCTGGGGTTCATACATCCCGCAACGGGCGAAAGCCTGCGTTTTGAGAGTGTTTTGCCGGCCGATATGCAGGAACTGTTAAGTCGGCTCCACGTATAGAGGTTTGGAAAGTTTGCGACGGCGCCTGCGACGCCTCTTCTGGGTCCCGCCGCGCATGAAAGGGAAAGGTGAAGCGACATGGCTGACAAAAGCAATGTCCCAACGGTGCCAGCGCTGGGCGGTGAAGCCAGCCTGAACCGTTATCTATCGGAAATCCGCAAATTTCCGCTTTTGACTCCGGAGCAGGAGTATATGCTCGCGAAGCGCTATCAGGAACATCAGGACCCTGAAGCGGCGGCGCAGCTCGTGACGTCGCATCTGCGCCTCGTGGCGAAGATCGCGATGGGCTATCGCGGCTATGGCCTGCCGGTCAGCGAACTGATCTCCGAAGGCAATATCGGCCTGATGCAGGGCGTGAAGAAATTCGAAGCCGATCGCGGTTTCCGCCTCGCGACCTATGCGATGTGGTGGATTCGCGCCTCGATCCAGGAATTCATCCTGCGGTCCTGGAGCCTCGTCAAGATGGGCACCACCGCCGCGCAGAAGAAGCTGTTCTTCAACCTGCGCCGGATGAAGAACAATATCGAAGCGTTCGAGGATGGCGACCTGCATCCCGACGACGTCAAGAAGATCGCGACCGATCTGGGCGTTTCGGAAGAGGATGTCGTTTCCATGAACCGCCGCATGGCGATGGGGGGCGACACGTCGCTCAACGTGCCGATGCGCGAGGATGGCGAGGGCCAGTGGCAGGATTGGCTGGCCGACTCCGATCCCTTGCAGGACGAGCGCGTCGCCGACGAGCAGGAGCGCGACATGCGCCACGACATGCTGGTCGAGGCGATGGACGATCTCAACGACCGGGAAAAGCACATCCTGGCCGAACGCAGGCTGGCGGAGGAGCCGAAGACGCTGGAGGAACTGAGCCAGGTCTATGGCGTGAGCCGCGAACGCGTCCGCCAGATCGAGGTCCGCGCTTTCGAAAAGCTCCAGAAGGCGATGATGCGGATCGCGGGCGACCGCCTCGGCAAGATGGCCCGCCTCGCCGCCGCCTGAGCGGGTTTGGAAGAAAGGAAAAAGCCCCGGATTGTCCGGGGCTTTTTCTTTTGGCGACGGCTGCTTGCGGGCAGGTGCAGACGTTCACCATCCGTCATCCCAGCTTTCGGGATGGCGGCAGAAAGAGGGCCTGCGCCACGTCCGCCTTCTGCCCACCGCCGCCATCCGGCTATCGGCAAGGAAGCGAAGCCGCATGGTGGGAAAAGCCTTACCTCCATGACAAAAACGCGCCGTCATAGGCGGGCATGGCGCGCATCAGGCGGCCTTGCCCTGCAACGCCTTTTGCCGCCGCCGCTGGACGGAGGAGCCGATGCCCATGGACTCGCGATATTTGGCCACGGTGCGGCGGGCGATGTCCATGCCCTTGGCGCGCAGCAGGTCGACCAGCGTGTCGTCGGACAGGATGGCGTGGGGGTCTTCGGTGGCGATCAGCGCCTTGATGTGGCTCTTCACCGCTTCGGCGGAAATGGCGCCGTCGCCATCCGCCGCCGCCACGCCGCTGGTGAAGAAATATTTGAGTTCGTACAGGCCGCGCGGGCAGGACAGATATTTGTTCGACGTCACGCGGCTGACCGTCGATTCATGCATCTCGATGGCTTCGGCCACGGCTTTGAGCGTCAGGGGTTTCAGATAGGCGACGCCCTTGTGGAAGAAATCCTCCTGCTGGCGCACGATCTCGCTCGCGACCTTGATGATGGTCTTCTGCCTCTGGTCCAGCGCCTTTACCAGCCAGTTGGCGCTGGCGAGACAGTCGGCGAGCCAGCTTTTGGCCGCCTTGTCCTGCACCCCGCCGGACAGTTCGACATAATAGCTGCGGTTGACCAGCAGGCGGGGCAGGGTGGCCGCGTTCACTTCGATCGCCCAGCCTTCCTTGGTCGGGTTGACGAACAGGTCGGGCGTGACCGGCGCGGCGCGCTCCCCGCCGAAGCGCAGGCCGGGCTTGGGATCATAGCCGCGCAGTTCGCGGATCATGTCGGCCATGTCCTCCTCATCCACGCCGCAGATGCGCCGAAGCTGGGGCAGCGCCCCCCTCGCCAGCAGGTCCAGATTGGCGAGCAGCTTCGCCATGCAGGGGTCGTAGCGGTCGGCTTCCTTCGCCTGGAGCGCCAGGCATTCGGAGAGCGACCGCGCGCCGACGCCGGTGGGATCGAAGCTCTGGATCACGTCCAGAACCCGCTCCACATCATGGAGCGGCACGCCCAGCGCATGAGCGGTTTCAAGGAGGTTGGCTTCCAGATAGCCTGCTTCGCCGATCTGGCCGATCAGTTGCGTGGCGATGAGAAGGTCCATGCCGGATAGATGCGATCCGGCCTGCTCCATCAGATGTTCCTGAAGGCCCGGTTCCGGATTGGCGAAGCTGTCGAAGTCGGGCGCTTCGCCGCCATGGCCCGGCAGCATGTCGCCGCCGCCCGATCCCACCGCCCCTGTCCCGATGGCTTGCGCCGCCATGCGGTCGCCGGGGCCGTCGTCGATGAAGGTTTCGGCGCTGTGGTCGACGTCGAGGGGGGAGTCGGCCTCGCCCAAACCCTGCCCGATCAGCGTGTCGGCTTCCCCGATATCGGCGGAGAGGGCGGGTTGTTCGACTTGGCGGTCCACGCCGTCCGTGGGGGTGAAGCGGTCATCCTCCGCGCTGCCCGCGTCGAGCAGCGGATTCTTTTCCAGTTCGCCCGCGACGAACGCCTCGATCTCCAGATTGCTGAGCGCCAGCAGCTTGATCGCCTGCTGGAGCTGCGGCGTCATGACGAGCGACTGGCTCTGCCGCAGGTCGAGGCGGGGACCGAGCGCCATCAGTCTGTCCCGAGGCCTTGAAGGCGGGGAAGGAGGACGCGCCCGGTCATGTCACAGCGAGAAATTCTCGCCCAGATAGAGCCGCCGGACGTCGGCATTGGCGACCAGCTCCGTGGGGCTGCCCGCGAAAAGCACCTGGCCGCTGTAGATGATGCAGGCGCGGTCCACGATCTCCAGCGTCTCGCGCACATTATGATCGGTGATGAGCACGCCGATGCCGCGCGTCTTCAATTGCTTCACAAGGTCGCGGATGTCGGCGATGGAGAGCGGGTCGATACCCGCGAACGGCTCGTCCAGCAGAACGATGGACGGATTGGCCGCCAGCGCGCGGGCGATCTCGCAGCGGCGGCGTTCACCGCCCGACAGCGCCATGGCGGCGGAGTCGCGCAGGCGCTTGAGGCCGAATTCGTCCAGAAGCTGTTCCAGGCGCGCGGCGCGGGCGCTCTTGTCGGGTTCGGCCAGTTCCAGCACCGCGCCGATATTCTGCGCGACGGTCAGGCCGCGGAAGATCGAGGTTTCCTGCGGCAGATAGCCCAGGCCCAGGATCGCGCGGCGATACATGGGAAGGCCGGTGATATCCTGCCCGTCAAGGATGATGCGCCCATGGTCGGGGCGGACAAGGCCCATGACCGAATAGAAGCAGGTCGTCTTGCCCGCGCCATTGGGGCCGAGCAGGCCGACCACCTCGCCCTTGCCCACGGTCAGCGACACGTCGGTGAGGACGGCGCGCTTGTCATAGCTTTTGGCGATGGAGATCACCGACAGGCCGTCGCTCACTTCCTGCGGCACGGGATGGGCTTGCGGAGCCTTGCTCTCCATGATCGTCACATCGTCCATTCGTCTGTCCTTGCGGCCGCTTTGGTTAATCGAGGGTTTAGGTCGGTCCGAAATGCGGCAATTGGCAAGCTTTGTGCATGGCGGGATCGCCGGGGCAAGGGAAAAATCATCGCCCGCCCCCGGCGCGGGATGAAAATGGCGTTTCGCTCTGCCATTCCGGGGCGTTCATGGGGGCGGACTTCATCTGGAATCGGAAAAGCCGCTTCCTCGATCCATGCCTGCCTTGCAGGAACGCGGCTTTGCGAATTACCCGGCCGCCTTCATTTTAGGCCATTGCCTTTGCGCGCCTTGCTGGCGATAGATGCGGAAAAGCGGCGGGGGGCGTCGTGGCGAGGGATGGCGAAGAGGGGAAGCCGGACATGGCGATGACATCGGGCGCGGAGACTGCCGCTTCGCGAGGGGGACCGGGCACGGCGGCGGCGGGGCTGGCCGGATTCGTCTTCGCGCTGTTCTTCGTATTCGGCGGCATCACCAGCCTCAACGACGTGCTGATCCCCAAGCTCAAGGATCTCTTCACCCTCACCAACGCACAGGTGCTGCTGGTCCAGTCGGCCTTTTTCGCGGCCTATTTCCTGATTTCCATTCCCGCATCCGCGCTGGTGCATCGTTTCGGCTACATGCGGACGGCGGTGATCGGGCTGCTGTTCATGACGGCGGGATGCCTGCTGTTCATCCCCGCGGCGGGGTCGGGCCTGTTCGGCGCCTTCCTGTTCGCGCTGTTCGTGCTGGCGAGCGGGATCACCATCGTCCAGGTGGTCGCCAACCCGCTGATCTCCATGCTGGGCAAGCCCGAAACCGCCTCCAGCCGCCTGACCTTCGCCCAGGCGTTCAATTCGCTGGGCACCACCGTCTTTCCCTATGCGGGATCGATAGTGATCCTGGGCAGCATCGCGACGATCGATCCGTCCACCCTCTCGGGCGAGGCGCTGACCGCCTTTCGCGCGCAGGAGGCGCGGGTGGTCGTCCATACCTATATCGGCTTGGCGATCGCGCTGGTCATCGTCGCGCTGGCGGTGTGGTTCCAGCGCACGAAGCTTCAGGAAACGCGCGCGGCGAAGATGAACGTCGCCGCCGCCTTCGGCCTGCTGTCGCGGCCGCGCTTCGCCTTCGGGACGCTGGGCATCTTCCTCTATGTCGGCGCGGAAGTGACGATCGGCAGCCTGATGGTGCTCTATCTGGTACAGTCCAGCACGCTGGGCCTTGATCAGGAAAGCGCGGGCAAGCTGGTCGCCTATTATTGGGGCGGCGCAATGGTGGGCCGCTTCATCGGGTCGGCCGTGCTGCGTTTCTTCCAGCCCGGACGGGTGCTGGCCTGCGTCGCGACGGGCGCGGTGCTGCTGCTAGGCGTTTCGGCGGCGACCACCGGAACGGTGTCGGGCTGGTCGCTGATCGCCGTCGGCCTCATGAACGCGATCATGTTCCCGACCATCTTCAGCCTCGCCTGCGAAGGATTGGGCCATCGCGCGGCGGACGGATCGGGCGTCATCTGCATGGCGATCGTGGGCGGCGCGGTCCTGCCGCCCATCGCGGGATGGGTGTCGGACGTGACGACGCTGCGCACGGCGCTGATCGTCCCGGCCATCGCCTATGGCCTGATCCTCCTCTTCGGGCTGTTCGCCGCCCGCCCGGTCGCGCCTATCGAGGAGCCGGAAGCGGCGCATTGACCAAAGGGCCATGCAGGCCGCGTCCCGTTCCGACTCCATTCCAGCCCGTCATCCTGTCGAAGAGGATACCCCTTTGCCCGCAAATGCGACTGGCCGTCCGTGGCTCAGTATCCTGATCCCTGTCTACAATGTCCTGCCCTATCTGGAGGATCGCCTGTTGTCGGTCTTCTCCCAGACCGGCGATGGCGGCGGGATCGAACTGATCCTGCTCGACGACAGATCGACCGATGGATCGGCGGATCTGGCCGAGGCGCTGATCGCCCGCCACGGCGGCGGAGCGCGGCTGCTGCGCCACGCGGACAATCGCGGCCTCAGCGCTGCCCGCAATAGCATGATCGAGGAGGCGGGCGGCGACTATGTCTGGTTCCTCGATTCCGACGACGCGATTCTGCCCGGCGCCATAGCCGCTTTGCGCGACATCGTCGGATCGTGCCGGCCCGACGTGGTGCTGTGCGACTATGTACGCGACGACGGAAAAATTTGCGCCACCTTCGACGGACCCGCGCGGCAGTTCCAGTTGGGGACGGAAGCGCTGGTGGCGGGCGTGTTCGCGCGGCGGCGGCTCCATGCCTGGTCGCGCGTCTGGAAACGCGAGGTGCTCGACGGCGTCCGCTTCCCGGAAGGTGTCTATTTCGAGGACATGGCCACCATTCCCCGGCTGATGCTCAACGCGCGAAGCTATTATTATGCGGCCCAGCCATGGATTTATTACAGATCGCGTCCCGGCAGCATCCTGGCGGAGATCCGCGCGGATTTCGATTATCGGCGCAATGACGAACTGGCCGATGCGCTGGCCGGATTCCGCGAGGATCTGATCCGCGCGATTCCAGATGTATCGATGGAAACCAGGCGGCTCGTGGCGCTGTTCCTGGCGCGCGAATATGTGAAGCTGGCGAAGAGGCTGATGCGTGTGCATCGCAGGCAGCGGTCCCTGCACCTGCTGCGCGGCGATCTGAACCGCTATCGGGAGAAGATGGAGGGCGCGTCGCCGCTACCCTTCGCGCAGATCGCCGCCCGCCACGCCCGCGACGGACAGATGGTCCGCTGGGCGGCGCTGCGCTTCTTCATGGCATTGTCGCAGCGCTCCGGGCGGCTGATACGGAAACCGGCGATTTGAAAGAGGCGGTCGTGTAGATTGGCGCGGAACGAGGCGGCGCATCGGGGATTGAGTGAGTCTGCGCGAAGGAGACGATAAATGGCTGCACGCCCTTATTGGAGAGGCCAGATCCGTCTGGCGCTGGTGTCCATACCGGTCGAGATCTATTCGGCGACAAGGAGCGGCGCCACCATTGCCTTCAACCAGATCCACGAACCGTCGGGCAAACGCATCAAATATGAGAAGGTGGTCCCCGGCATCGGCCCGGTCGACGTCGACGAGATCGTCAAGGGCTTCGAATATGCCAAGGGCGAATATGTCCTGCTCGACGAAAAAGAGATCGAGGGGGTCAAGCTGGAAAGCAAGAAGACGCTGGAGCTGACCCAGTTCGTCGATGCGCACGACATCGACATGATCTATTTCGAGAAGCCCTATTATGTCGTGCCGGCCGACGACCTTGCCGAAGAGGCGTTCATCGTGCTGCGCGAGGCGCTGCGCCGCTCTCGCAAGATCGGTCTGGGCCAGCTCGCGATGCGCGGCCGCGAATATGTCGTCAGCATCAAGGCGTGCGGGCGCGGCATGGTGATGGAGACGCTGCGCTACGCCGACGAGGTGAACAAGGCGTCGAGCTATTTCCGCGACATCGGCGACGCCGATCCCGACGAGGAGCTGCTCGATCTCGCCACGACGCTGATCGACAAGAAGACCGGCAAGTTCGACGCCAGCGAGTTCCATGACCGCTATGCCGATGCGCTCAAGGAGCTGATCGAGCGCAAGAAGAAGGGCAAGACGCTCAATATCGATACCGACGAAAAGGGCGCCGATCCGCGCGGTTCCAATGTCGTCGACCTGATGGCCGCGCTCAAGAATTCGCTCGGGAGCACGGGCCGCGGGACGAGCCGGGCCGCCCCGAAGCAGCCTGCGGCCAAGCCCGGCGCCAAAACCACGGCGAAGAAGAAGGCGGGCGCCAGGACGCCAGCGAAAGCGCCCGCGCGCAAGCGGGCCTGAATGCCAGCCCCTGCCCGCAGGACGCCCGCTTGTTCCGGCCGGGGCGGCGATCTGCTACCGCTTATCCGTCCATCATGCCGGGAGAAGTCATGAGCGTTGTCGCCGCCTATCTCTACAGCGCGGGAAAACCGGTCGAGCCCGTTTCGCTCGATCATGCGCCGGCGATCCAGAACCCGTCCGATTTCGTATGGATCGGGCTGGTGGAACCGTCCGAGAAGGAATTGCGGACGTTGCAGGAACATTATGGCCTGCATCCGCTCGCGGTCGAAGACGCGCTCAAGGCGCACCAGCTTCCCAAGGTGGACGTGTATGGCGATCAACTCTTCGTCGTCGCCCGCACCGCCCATCTGGAAGGGGACAAGATCCTCTATGGGGAAACGGCGATCTTCGTGGGGCCGCGCCATATCATCTCCGTGCGTCACGGCTCGGCCCGCGCGCATACGGAATTGCGGGCGCAACTGGAGGCCGCGCCGTCGCTGCTCAGCCATGGCGTCGACTATGTGCTGCACGCGATCCTGGATTTCATCGTCGACGGCTATCTGCCCATCGTCGAAACCATCGAGGAGGAAGTGCTGGCGATGGAGGACCGGGCGCTCGATACTTTCCTTGAGCGGGCGGACATCATGCGGATATTCCACCTGCGCCGGGAACTGATCCGTTTCCGCCGCATCCTCGGCCCCATGTCGGAAATGGCGAGCCGGCTCGTCCATCTCGACCTGCCTTGTCTCGATGCGCAGGTGCGGCCCTATTTCAAGGACGTCTACGATCATGTGCGGCGGGTCGAGGCCATGGTCGAAAATCTGCGCGAGGTGCTGACGTCGGTGTTCGAGTTCAGCCATCTCCTCGAATCCCAGCGGCAGGGCGCGACCACGCGGCAACTGGCGAGCTGGGCCGCGATCCTGGCCGTGCCCACGGCCATCGCGGGCATATACGGCATGAACTTCGACAATATGCCGGAGTTGCGGATGCATTATGGCTATTTTGTCGTGCTGGCGGTGATGGCGGGCATTTGCGGGCTGCTTTATCTGCGCTTCAAGCGGACGGGCTGGCTCTAGCGCGTCCGGTCAGAGGGATCGATATGCGAGCGGATAGATCGATTTTTTGCCTATCCGACCCATCGGGCGCAAAGGCGACTCCGCGCCTTGCAAAATGCGCGAGGCGGATCGCACGGCGCGTGCCGCCCGAGGAACGCCTGTTGCGATCATGAAGCGCGGGCTTTAGCCTTGACGTCCTTCCTTCCCTTGATCCGGTGCCTGTCCCTCGATGTCCCTTGTCCTGCGTTGCCTGTTCCTGTTTCCGGCTTTCCTTCCCGGCCTCGCCTGCGCCCTTCCCGCCAATCGGCCGACGCCGGGCTATACCCGCGTCGCCATCGAAACATCGGCCGGGACGATCATCGTCGCCACCGACAATCGCCGCGCGCCGCGCACATCGGCCAACTTCCTGGCCTATGTGGATGACGGACGCTTCGACGGCGTCACCTTCTACCGCGCGGCCCGGCGCAAGAGCGCGCCGAATCTGGGCCTGATCCAGGGCGGCATCGACACCGACGCGCGCCGCGCGCTGCCGCCCATCCCGCACGAGCCGACGACGAAGACCGGCATCCGCCATCTCGACGCGACGCTGTCGATGGCGCGGCCCGACCGCCCGGATTCGGCGATGGGCAATTTCTTCATCACGGTGGGGCCGACGCCGAACATGGACGCGCGGGGCAGCTATATCGGCTATGCCGCCTTCGGCCATGTGGTCGCGGGCATGGACGTGGTGAAGCGCATCCTGGCCGCGGCGACCTGCTGCGGATCAGGCCCGATGCGCGGGCAGATGATCGTGAAGCCGATCCGCATCGTCCGCGTCAAACGGCTGGACGGAACGCCGCGCCCCACCGGCAAGGTGAAGCCCTGGCTGATCGGGATCAACCGTCCGAAAATGCAGTGAGGGGGATCAGTTCCTGCGCTGCGGCACGGAGAAGGTGCCCGACACCCGGCCGCCTGCACTGCTCGTCGTGCCCGGCGCGCCGCCGCCGCCCCGGCCATCGACGGTCGAAAGCCCGCTGTTGAGGTCCATCACCAGCCGCCCGCCCGTCAGGCGATTCGCGCCCTGCGTCAACGCCACATTGCCCAGCATGGTGATGAGCCGCTTGTTGAGGTCGTAGATGGCGACATTGCCGCGCGCCGTCTCATTCCCCTTGGTCACGACGACATTGCCCGAAGCGTCGATCCGGTCGACCTCCACGCCGCTGCCGGTATTGCCGGTGCTGTCGCCCGGCGTCTGGCGATAGGCGACGGTCATGCGCGCGGCGTTCAGGGTCATGCCCGCCTGCGTCACGACGACATTGCCCGACACGACCACGCGGTCGGCGCGATCCTGCACCTCGATCCGGTCGGCCGAGAAGTTCACCGGGGCGTTGCTGTCGTGATTCTTCATCACCTGCGCGCCCGCGCCCGCGCCCGCGAAGATGGCGCTTGCGGCGCCGATCGCGCCCAGTGAAAAGAGGAGGACGGTGCGTTTCATCAATTCCGCCCTTTGAGGCCATTTTGTTCGATACGCAAGCGCGCCCTGCCGTTCAGCGTCACGGTGCGGGCGTTGAGGTCCGCTTCCAGATGATCGCCGCTGAAGGTGCCGATGGGGATGCGCCCGTCGACGCGCCCCGTGCTCTTGAGCCGGCGCGACTGGAGGTCGACGCCCACGTCGCGGGTCGTCATGCGATATCCGCCCGCCGACTGGAACTGCACCGGGCCGACGATGCCGATTTGCTCATCGTCCATATTATACTGGCCCTTTTGCGCGCTCAGCACGGCGGGTCCGTCGGACAGCAGGATGCGCGCCGACAGGTCGTTCAGGTCCACCACCGGCTCGCGCGAGCTTTTCTGCACCGCCGATCCCGCGCGCAGGGAAAAGGGCTGGCCCTTGCTGTCCTCGCCCCGATAGAGCGCTTCGGTGAGGCGCATCCGCTCATGCGCGATCTCGACCTTGTTCTTGTCGAGCAGGAAGCTGACCTTGTCTCCGCCGGTAAAAGGCGCGGTCGCCAGCAATGCCGCCAGAACCCCTACCGCGACCGGCAGCCAGCTCTTGAGCGTCTTCACCAGCCGGTCATGGCTGCCGCCCGGCCGCGCCCAGTGGCGGCGGGCATGGCGTTGCTGTTCGGCCTGGATCGACATGGGCGGCGCGCCTCTCTTTGTCCTTACATATGCGCGAAGATATCGATCTCCGGCCATCCGGCCAGATCCAGCTCCGCCCGGTGCGGGAGGAAATCGAAACAGGCCTGCGCCAGCTCCATGCGGCCTTCGCGGATCAGGCGCTTGTCCAGCTCCTCCTTGAGCAGGTGGAGATAGCGCACGTCCGACGCCGCATAATCCTTCTGCGCGTCCGACAGCACCGGCGCGCCCCAATCGGAGCTTTGCTGCTGCTTGCTGATTTCCTGCCCCAGCAGTTCGCGCACCAGTTCCTTCAGGCCATGGCGGTCGGTATAGGTCCGGATCAGGCGCGAGGCGATCTTGGTGCAATAGACGGGCGCGGCGACCACGCCCAGATAATGCTTGATGGCGGCGATGTCGAAGCGCCCGAAATGGTAGAGCTTGAGGCGCGCCGGGTCGGCCAGCGCGGCTTTCAGGTTCGGCGCGGCATAATCGCTGCCGGGGTTGAAGCGCACCAGATGCTCGTCCCCCTGGCCGTCGCTGATCTGGACGACGCACAGCCGGTCGCGCGGGGTGATGAGACCCATGGTTTCAGTGTCGACGGCGATGGGGCCGGGGGCGAGGACGCCTGCGGGCAGATCCTCTTCATGGAAATGGACGGTCATCGCCTCCCTCTATGGCGAAACCGGGCATATCGCAATCGGCGCTTTCGCTTCCTTCTCTTTTCGCTCCGACCCCGATGCAATACGGGTCGGCGGAATCTGACATGCGGGAGGCTAAAATCATTCGCGCTCCCTTGAAAAGTTGATATAGTGATTCCCAAACCGCGTTCATGCGGTGGATTCTGCATGTCATTCGCCCGACATGTTTGTCCGATTCGACATTTGGGCGAAGCGAAAGTGACCAACAGGGCATGAGTTTTGATAGAGGTCGCCGCGGCGGGCGCGGCAAGGACAAGCGCGACGGTTTCGGCGAGGACAGTTTCTACGAAGGTGGCCGCAGTTTCGGCGGTGGCGGCTTTGGTGATCGCGGTGGTTTCGGCGCTGATCGCGGCGGCTTCGGCGGCGACCGGGGCGGCTTCGGCGGCGGCGGTGGCGGCGGTGGTTTCCGCAGCGGCGGCGGCGGCGGTGGTGGCGGCTTCGGCGGCGGTCGCGGCGGTATGCCCGCACAGGTCGTCGGCGAAGGCACGGGCGTCGTGAAATTCTTCAACGGCCAGAAGGGCTTCGGTTTCATCGTTCGCGACGATGGCGGCGAAGATGTGTTCGTGCACATCAGCGCGGTCGAACAGGCGGGCCTCACCGGTCTGGCCGAAGGGCAGCCGCTTGGCTTCACCCTCGTCGATCGCGGCGGCAAGGTGTCGGCGACCGACCTCAAGATCGAGGGCGAGCCGCTTCCGGTCGAGGAACGCGCCCCGCGTGAACCCCGCGCGGGCGGCTTCGGCGCTGATCGCGGCGGCGACCGCGGCCCGCAGCGCCAGCTCACCGGCGAGCGCGCCAGCGGCACGGTCAAGTTCTTCAACGCGATGAAGGGCTTCGGCTTCATCCAGCGCGACGATGGCCAGCCGGACGCCTTCGTGCACATCAGCGCCGTTGAGCGCGCGGGTCTGCCCGCCCTCAATGAAGGCGATCGCCTCGACTTCGAACTGGAAGTCGACCGCCGCGGCAAATATGCAGCGGTGAACCTCCAGTCGAAGGCCGACTGACGCCCTGCGGCCCTGCCGCCAGGACACGGAACGAGAAGGGCCGCCTGCTTGGCGGCCCTTTTTCTTTGGGGATAGAGCAGCTTGCAGACCCTCGTCGCGCGCGATGGCTGTTTGCGGCCATTGCCGCCATTGGCGTCTGCCGTTGCCCTGAACTTGTTTAGCTGCGCTGGCCTTTGGCTCTGGTCTATTCGCCGGATTGAGCAGAGGCTGCGAGGCTCCGCGCGAACCTGTCCGCTTCGTCTTCCTTTCCATGCGCAATGTTGATCCCCCAGGCTTTGCTTCGCCAGAGGCAGTGGGCGATTGACAGGAAGGCGCGCAGGATCGAAAAGAACAAATAGAGAACAGTATGATCGAGTCGGCCCGCACCCTTGCCGCCCTCAGGCGGCGCATCGCTTCGCTGGATAGCGCGGGAATCACGCGCCACGCGCATTTCCCTTTTGGCCATCCGTCGATCGACCGGGCGCTGGACGGCGGGTTGGCGCGCGGGCGGGTTCACGAATTCTTCGCTTGCGAAGGCGGGGAGGCGGCGGTCACGGGCCTTTCGTTGATCCTTGCGCGCCTCGCGGGACCGGAAGCCACGACCCTGTGGCTTCGTTCCTCCGCCGCCGCGCGCCAGGGGATGCCCTATGGACCGGGGCTGGCGGCCTTGGGAATCGATCCGGCGCATCTGCTGATCGGCGTGATGCGCGATGAAGCCATGCTGCTGCGCGCCGCCGTGGACGCCTTGCGATGCCCTGCTCTTGGCGCGCTGGTGCTCGAAATCCGGGGGCGCGCGCCGCAACTGGATTTGACCGCCAGCCGCCGCCTGACGCTGGCGGCGGAACAATCGGGCGTCACCGCGCTGCTTGTGCGCATGGACGCCGATCCCGTGCCGAGCGCCGCCGATACGCGCTGGCGGGTGGCGGCCGCGCCTTCCGCGCCCTTACCCGGAAACGCGCCGGGGATGAGCGCCTTCGATCTCACCCTGCTGCGCCATCGCGGCGGGCGGGACGGCATGGCGTGGCGATTGATCTGGGACAGTGAACGAAGCCAATTTGGAGACGGGCGCGATGAACGCGATGACCATGGATGGCAAGGCGAGGGACGAGACGGCGGCGCGCCGCTATCTCGCCCTCCACTTTCCTTTCCTGCCGTTCGACCGGCTGCGGATCGCGCGGCCTGACCTCTGGGCCGCGCGGCCGGACGGCGCGCCCGCGGCCATGGCGGAGCCGGTGCGGGGCGCGCTGCGCCTGGCCGCGCTGGATGCCGATGCGCTGGAACTGGGCCTTGTCCCCGGCATGACGCTGGCCGATGCGCGGGCGCGCGAGCCGGATCTGGCCGTATTCGACGCGGACCCCCATGCCGATCAGGACTGGCTGGAGCGCCTGTGCGACGGCTGCGCCCGTTACACCCCCATCGCGGCGCTCGACCCGCCTGCCGGGCTGATGCTCGACATCACCGGATGCGCGCATCTTTGGGGAGGAGAGGCCGGATTGGCGCAGGAGGCCGCCGGACGCCTGGAGCGGCATGGCATGGATGTGCGTCATGCCCTGGCGTCCACGCCCGAAGCCGCCCATGCGCTCGTCCGCTTTCCCATCGGCTCTGCGCCCAACGAGGATTCCGCCCTGCGCCGCCTGCCGGTGGAGGCGCTTCGCCTGGAGGAGGAAAGCGCGGTGGCCCTGCGCCGCGCGGGGCTGCGGACCGTGGGCGATCTGGCCGCGCGTCCCGCCGCCACGCTGGCGGCGCGCTTCGGGGAGGGGGCGGTGGATGCGCTCCATCGCCTGCTTGGATTGGGAAAGCGGCCCCTCGCGCCCCGCCGCCCGCGCCCCGCCATCCGCATCGAACGCCGCTTCGCCGAACCCATGGGCAGCACGCCCCATGCCCTTGCCGTCCTGTCGGACATGATTGCGCAAGCGGGCGAGCGGCTGGCCGAACGGGGACAGGGCGGCCGCCGGTTCGAGGCAGTCTTCTTCCGCAGCGACGGCCTCGCTTTTCCGTTGCGCGTCGAAACCAGCATGCCTGTCCGCGACGCGCCCGCGATCCTGCGCCTGATCGAGGAGAAGATCGACGGCCTGTCCGACCCGCTCGACCCCGGTTTCGGCTTCGACATGCTGCGCCTCACCGTCCCGCGCGCCGAACCGATGGCGCCCACCCAGCTTGCGCTGGAAGGCGGCGAGGCGCGCAGGGAGGAAGGGACCGCCGCGCTGATCGACCGGCTTTCGATCCGCGCGGGCCGGATGCAGGTCCAGCGGCTCCATCCGCGCGACAGCCATATCCCCGAACAGGCCCAGCTTGCGCTCCCCGCCATGGACAATCCCGCGCCTGCCCCCTGGCCGCGGCAGGAGGCGTCCGGCGATCCCCCGATGCGCCCGCTCCATCTGTTCGATCCGCCCCAGCCCATCGACGTGATGGCGGAGGTGCCCGACGGGCCGCCGCATCGCTTCCGCTGGCGGCGGGCGCTGCATGACGTCATCCGCTATGAAGGACCGGAGCGGATCGCCCCCCAATGGTGGACGGCGAAGGACGGCGCGCTGGACGGAGAGGGGACCGGGCACACGCGCGACTATTACCGGGTGGAGGATGCGCGCGGCCGCCGCTACTGGATATTCCGCCACGGCCTCTATGGGACGGAGGCGGCGCATCCCGGCTGGTATCTGCACGGCCTGTTCGCATGAGCGCACGGCATCCCGATCCGCCCGATCCGCCGCCCTTCGCGGAACTGGCCGCCGCCACCAATTTCTCCTTCCTGCGCGGCGCGTCCCATGGCGAGGACATGGTGCGGCAGGCCGTCACGCTGGGCCTCAAGGGGCTGGGCATAGCCGATCGCAACACGGTCGCGGGCGTGGTCCGCGCCTGGTCGGCGTTGAGGCGGATCATCGGCGATGCGCGCGAATCGATGCTGGCGGACAAGCGCGCCCGCGAAGGAGCCGGGGCCCAGCTCACGGAACGGGAGGAAGCCGCCTGCGCCCCCGACATGCGACTGCTGACGGGCGCGCGGCTGGTTTTCGTCGACGGCACGCCCGACATCGTCGCCTATCCCGCCACGCGGCAGGGATGGGGGGAACTCACCAAATTGCTGACGGTCGGCAATCTGCGCTCGATCAAGGGCGACTGCATCCTGACATATGAGGATCTGACCGCCTATCTCGACGATCTGCTGCTGATCGTCCTGCCTTATTCCACTGCCACCGATCAGACCGCTCACCGCAAGCCGGTGGACTATGAACATGATGACCGCCCCTCCCCGGAATCCGTGACGCAGGGTCATCTCAGCCTCGTGCCTCCGCCGCCGCCCGCCGATCTGGAGGCGCTGCTCACCCGCCTTTCCCGCCTTGCGCCGGGACGGCTGTGGCTGGGCGCAGCGCTGCGCCGGGACGGGCGCGACGCGCGCAGGCTGGCGGAATATCGCGACCTTTCCACACGCACCGGCGCGCCGCTGATCGCGACGATGGATGCGCTCTACGCCACGCCGGACCAGCGCCCGCTCCAGGATGTGCTGAGCTGCATCCGCGAAGGCACGACCATCGCGCAGGCGGGACGCAGGCTGGAGGCGAATGCGGAGCGCCATCTCCATGCGCCCGCCGCCATCGCCCGCCTGTTCCGCGCCTGCCCGCAAGCGGTGGCGGAAACCGCCCGCTTCCTCAGCCGCGTCGGCTTCACGCTCGACCAGCTCCGCTACGAATATCCGCATGAGCCGGTGCCCGAGGGTTGGACCGCCCAGCAATGGCTGGAGGAACTCACCCTCACCGCCGCCCATGCCCATTACGGGCCCCGCATCCCGGCAAGGGTCCGGGCGCTGCTGGACGAGGAATTCGGCCTGATCCGCAAGCGCAACTATGCCTATTATTTCCTGACCGTCCACGACATCGTCGCCTTTGCCCGGATGGAAGGCATATTGTGCCAGGGGCGCGGATCGGCCGCCAATTCCATGGTCTGCTTCCTGCTCGGCGTCACCTCCATCGACCCGGCCAGCCACGACCTGCTCTTCTCCCGCTTCGTATCGGAAGAGCGGGACGAGCCGCCTGATATCGACGTCGATTTCGAGCATGAGCGGCGCGAGGAGGTGATGCAATATATCTATGAGCGCTACGGCCGCCACCGCGCCGGAATCGCCGCGACCGTCATCCATTACCGCTCGCGCAGCGCCGTGCGCGAAGCGGCGAAGGTGCTGGGCCTCAGCGAGGATGTCGCCGCCCGCCTCGCCGGCACCGTCTGGGGCAGCTATGCGAGCGACATGGGCGCCGCGCGCTTTGCGGAGGCGGGCTTCGCGCTCGACAATCCCCGCATCGTGCAGTTGCGCGCCATCGTCGACCAGTTGCTCGAAAAGCCCTTCCCCCGGCATTTGTCGCAGCATGTCGGCGGCTTTGTCCTGACGCAGAACCGGCTCGATGAAACCGTGCCGCTCCACCATGCCGCGATGAAGGACCGCACCTTCATCGAATGGGACAAGGACGACATCGACGCCCTTGGCCTGATGAAGGTCGATGTGCTGGCGCTGGGGATGCTGACCTGCCTGCGCAAGGCGTTCGACCTGATCCGGCAGCAAGGGCTGGGCGACCCGAAGCTGACGGTCGATATCGATTCCAGCGATCCGGCGGTCTACGACATGCTGTGCAAGGGCGACAGCATCGGCGTGTTCCAGGTGGAAAGCCGCGCCCAGATCAACATGCTTCCCCGTTTGAAGCCGCGCAATCTCTACGACCTCACGATTCAGGTCGCGATCGTGCGCCCCGGCCCGATCGAAGGCGATATGGTCCATCCCTATCTGCGCCGCCGCTGCGGGGAGGAGGAGGTGATCTATCCCTATCCCTCGCCGGAACATGGTCCCAAGGATGAGTTGAAGCAGCTATTGGGCAAGACCTGCGGCGTGCCGCTGTTTCAGGAGCAGGCGATGAAGCTTGCCATCACCGCCGCCAATTTCAAGCCGGAAGAAGCCAACCAGCTCCGCCGCGCCATGGCGACCTTCCGCAATGTCGGCACCATCCACCATTTCCGCGACAAGATGATAAACGGCATGGCGGCGCGCGGCTATGAGCGCGATTTCGCCGAACGCTGTTTCAAGCAGATCGAGGGGTTCGGCAGCTATGGCTTCCCCGAAAGCCACGCTCTGTCCTTCGCCCGTCTGGTCTATCTCTCCGCCTGGATCAAATGCCATCACCCGGCCATTTTCGCCTGCGCGCTGCTCAATTCGCAGCCCATGGGCTTCTATGCTCCCGCGCAGATCGTCCGCGACGCCCGCGAGCATGGCGTCACCGTGCATGATGTGGATGTGAACATGAGCATATGGGACAATGCCCTTGAACCGCTGCTGCGCTCTCGCGACACGGCGAAAGGCGAAGGAAAGGGCAGGGCGATTGCCCTGCGGCTGGGCCTGCGGCAGGTCGACGGCTTTCGCGAGGAGTGGGCGGCCGGGCTGGAAAAGGCCCGCGCCGGCGGCCTCTTCACCAGCATGGAGGATCTGGCCCGCCGCGCCGCGCTGCCCGCCCGCGCCCTGCGTCTGCTGGCCGACGCGGACGCTTGCCGCTCGCTGGGGCAGGACCGGCGCGCGGCTTTATGGGAAGCGCGCCGCACGCCGTCGGACGAACTCCCCCTGTTCGCCGCCGCCCGCAGCCGCGATCCCGCTGCCCGCGAACTGGGCGCGGAACCCGATGCGATGCTCCCCGCCATGCCGCTGTCGGAGCATGTCGCGACCGATTATCAGGTGACGCGCCTGTCCCTCAAAGGCCATCCCATGCAATTCCTGCGCCCGGTCTTCGCTGCCGAGGGCGCTCTCACCTGCGCCCAAATCAGCGCCGCGAAGAACGGCGCGCAGGTCCGCGCCGCCGGCGTCGTGCTGGTCCGCCAGCGCCCCGGCAAGGGCAATGCCGTCTTCATCACCATCGAGGATGAAACGGGCATCGCCAACATCCTGCTCTGGGCGCGCCTGTTCGAAATGCAGCGCCGCCCGGTCATGGCGTCCCGCCTGATGCTGGTGGAAGGCGAAGTGCAACGCAGCAAGGAAGGCGTCGTGCACCTGATGGCGACCCGCGTGCATGACCGCACCGCCGAACTCGATCATTTGTCGGAAAGCCAGAGCGGCCGCGCCCGCGCCCGCGCATCCAGCCACCCCCGCAATGTCCGCATCCTTCCCGGCTCGCGGGACTTTCATTGAGGGGGAGGAGAAAGAGAGCCTCTACACCGTCCGCGATCCCCAAACCGGATTCAAGCCGCATCCTGCGAGAATAATACTCTCCGCCGCCCTCAATAATCCTTCGAATAGCGCAGGTTTGCCGATGATCCTGCATTGGTTCCCGTCTTCGACAACAGGCTCAGCGTCTTGGACAGCGCGATCTCCAGTTGCGTCGCGGTGAAGCCCTTGGGGTCGGTAATCACCTCCACATAGACATTGTTGGAGATATGCTGCCCGACCGCCAGCGACGTGCCGCGCCCGGTCGCCTCGTCCCCACCGACAATGCCGATGCGGTCGAGGCCGGAAGCGCCCTGCAACTTGCCCAGCGGATTGAGGCCCCCGCTGCCGCCGCGCAGGCCGTTCAGCGCCACCGCCAGTTGCACCGCCTGCGTCGCCGACAGGTTCGCCACATTGCTGCCGAACAGGATGCGCGCCAATATCTCGTCCTGCGGCAAGGTCGGGTTGGATATGAAGCTGATGTCGGGCCGCTGCGCCGAGCCGTTGACCGCGATTCCCGCTGTGACGGCGTCGATCTTCGTTTCCGCGCGGATCGCCAGCGTCGGGTTCATCATCTCCCCTTCAAAGGTGATGACGCCCTGTTCCAGCTCGAACTGATGGCCCGAGAAGCTGTAGCGGCCCCGTATCACCTCGATCTTGCCGACCACGCGCGGATTGGCGGTGGTGCCGGTGACGCGCATGTTGGTTTTCCATTCGGAATCGAGGCCCATGCCGGTCACATAGATTTCATTGTCCGCCCGCACCCGGATATCGAGCTTCCAGTCCGCGGGCTTGGCCGCCGCCTGCCGCGCCGCAATGCGCTGGTCCAGGATATCCGTGCCCTCGCCCTTGCGCCGCACGCCTTGCAGTTGGCGGATGTCGGTGCCGCCCTGCCACGCCACGCGGTAGCGGGTTTCGGGCAGCGACAGGTCGCCCTTGATAAGCCCGCCATCGGCCGCGCTGTTGGTGATGGCGAGCGTGCCGCTGACGACGCTGGTGATGGCTTCGCTGCGGGCGAGGCGGGCGCGGTCCATCTTCACCGCGATGTTCATCGGGAAGCCGCTGTCCGCCGCCAGCCCCACCGTCCCGCTCGCCTGCACGGTGCCGTCGCCCGCCCGGCCGGAAAAATCCCTGATCTCCAGCCGGTCGTTGGTGAAGCGCCCGCCCAGCCGCATTTGCGTGACCCGCGTGCCGAACGTCTCATTTTCATAGGTCAGCGCATTGGCGCGGACGAGGCCGTTGATGCGCGGATCGTTCACCCGGCCGCCAAAGTCCGCCGCCACCGCGATCGGTCCCGTCAGCCGCTGATCGGCCAGCCCCGCGAAGGAGAAGAGCACATCGGCAGGCCCGGCATAGCGGATGCCTCCGCCCAGCGGCGCGGCCATCAGTTGCTCGGACCAGCTTGCGCCCGGTCCGGGCGGCGCCAGCGTTGCGATGAAGCGGCCCAGCGACGCATTGCCGCGGCGGATGACGCCGCGCAGGTCGCCGCCCGCCGCCGTCAGCTTGCCTTCGACATTCATCGCCACCGGATCGGACACGGCGGTCAGGCTGGAACGGCGGAAGTCGCTGATCGCCAGCCGCGTCGTCGCGATGGGGAAGGCGTTTCCTTCCTGCGCGAAGTCCAGCGTCCCCGTCGCCCGCCCGCCAATGCCGATGCCGGGGCTGAACATGTTGACGATGGCGAGGTCGAAATCCTTGAACCGCGCCTGCAACGCCGTGCGGTCGCCGAAACGGCCGGCCAGATCGACTTTCCCCTGCGGCAGCACCAGCGTCGCCGGTTCCAGTCTGTATCCACCCTGCTCGATGCGGATGATCGCGGGCTTGGCGAGGCGGAAGTCGACATTGCTCGCCTTGCCCTGCACCGCCACGGCATAGAGCGTGGGCCGCAGCGCCGCATTGACCGCTATGGAAAAGGGCACGCCGCTCGACCCGTCGGCGACAAGCTGCGCGCGGCCTCGTCCGCCCTGATAGTCGATCCTGGTTCGTGCCTTCCGCACGATATAGTCGCCATAGGCCGCGTTCGCCATTTGCACATCGGCCAAGATGCGGGGTTGGTCCGTCATCACCAGGGAGGCGCTGACGAGCGCGCGCCCGATCACCACATCGGCCTCGCCCGGCAGCTTCGCATTGCTGGCGGTGGCGTTCACGTCGACGCCCTGCGCCTCGCCGACCGCTGCCAGACGAATGGCGCCGTTGATGCCCGATCCGTTCAGGGAAAGCTGGCCCGCGAACGGCCCTGCCTGCGTCTGGCGCAGTGTCCCCGCCATATCCACGCCCGCAAAGCGCGCCCTGGTCACGTCGATGGTGAGCGGTCCCTGCGCCGTGCGGATCAGCACATTGGCGAAGAAGGGGCCATAGTCAGACCCGCCCGTCGCCTCCAGCCGGTATCCCGCCGCCTCGCCGTTCAGCTTTGCTACCACATCGCGCAACTGCACGCCGACATTGGGCCGCGCCGCGCGCAGCACCGCCTGCGGCCGCTCCATCGTGCCGCGCACGGCCAGCGTCAGCGGCCCATATTGCTTCGACGCCGCCGCCGTGTCGAAGGTGATCGCGCCGTCCGTGTCATAGCTGCCGGAGCCGGACAGAATTCGGAAATTGGGCGCGGCGCCTTTGAGGCCCGCCAGCGTGAACTTGCCCTCCGGCGTCATGCCGATCCGCCCGCTCGCGACGGCGTTGCCGCCCAGGAAATCGCGCACCGACGCATTGTCCCATCGCGCGGTCCGCACGCCGAACTTGCCCGACAGGCCAAAGCCGCCCTTCGGCCCCGGCACCAGCTCCATGTCCGTGGTCAGGTTCACGATGCCGACGCCGTCGACCTTGTAATCATTGACCCGCCCCTTGAGCGCGCCGCGATAGATGGCGTTGTCGAGGTCGGCGAGGACAATGGCCGTCGCGTCGATCCGGTTGCTGTTGATCTTGAGGTTGTCGCTGATGAGCTTTCCGCCTGCATAAGCGAAGTCGCCCTTCACGCGCAGATTTTCGAGCAGGCCCCCAGCGGCGGCGTTAAGGCCCGTCACCCGCCGCGCCGTGGCGCTCACCGGGATGCGGATGCGATCCGCGTCGATCACCGCCCGCCCGCTGGCCTTCAATCCTTCGATACCGGTTGCGTCGAAGGCGAGCATGGCCGCCGTGATGTCATAGTCGACAAAGGGCGTCGCCATCGGCCCGTCGAGAATGACGGAGGCGCGCACGTCCCGGCCCTTCACCTTTTCCATGATCGCGCCGGGCGTCAGCAGCGCCGCGTCGATCTTGAGCGCGCTGAACCGGCTCTTGCCCAGGTCGATGAGGCCCTGCGCGTTCGCCGCCAGCGCAGGCGAACGCAATGTGCCTTTGAGGTTCACGCGCCGCTCGTTGAGGCCCGCGAACAGGTCCACGTCGAGGGCGGGAGTCGTCAGTCGGTCCACCGTCCCGGCAAAGACGAGGCCGGGCCGCAGCGGACCTTTGGCGGTGAAATTCCCATCCCGCGCCGCCAGTGCGATATTCGCAAGCTCGCCCTTGGGCGATGTCGCGACCAGCCGCCCGTCCCATGCCTGCCATGTGCCCTTGCCGTCGAGCGTCGCGGTGACGCCGTCGGTCAATCCCGTCATCGCCGCGATCACGCCGCCCTTGGGTGCGGTGAGCGTCCCCTTCATGGCGAGGCGGTTTTGCGCGGGCACGGCGTCCAGGCTCGCGGCCAGACGGTCGCCGCTGTCCACCACGGCATTGGCGGAAAGCTGCGCGCGCCCGTCCGCGATATGGGTCACGCCGTCGATGGCGATTTCCCGCTTCTGCCCGATGACGGGCTTGGCAAGGATGAACCGCGCCAGCTTCAT
The DNA here is from genome assembly GCF_007830065.1 of Sphingobium wenxiniae. Taxonomy (GTDB): domain Bacteria; phylum Pseudomonadota; class Alphaproteobacteria; order Sphingomonadales; family Sphingomonadaceae; genus Sphingobium; species Sphingobium wenxiniae. Next base: position 30,629 of record NZ_VLKK01000013.1, read on the forward strand.
CCGGTCCACGTCGATGTCGAGGTCCGGCAGGATCGGCGCGTTGGGATCGGTCGGCGTCTGGTTGAACTGCGGACTGCGCGCCAGCACCACCAGCGGACTCTCCAGCAACTGCACGGAAATATGATTGTTGATGTAGCGGAACGGGCGCCACACCACATGCACTTGCGGACTGACGGCGAACACGCCCTTGGGATCGCGCAGGACGAGGTCATGGATCACCATGTCGCTGTAGATCGACCCGTCGATCCGCCCGACCTCGATCGCCATGCCGGATTCCATCTTGAGCGCGGCGATCTGGCGGATCAGGAATGTCTTGCCCGGCTGGGTATTGAGGAACAGCAAAAGTCCTACAGCCAGCACGGCCAGCGCCACGACCAGGCCCGCCGCGCCGATGGCGATCTTCGCCCAGAGCGGACGTCCCGGACGGGCTGGGGGAGGGGGAGTATCGTCCGCCATCAGAATGCCTGCCCTATGCCGATATAGAGGGCGAATTTGGATTCGCCCGGCTGCCGGTTGATCGGCATGGCGATATCCGCGCGGAACGGTCCGAAATTGGTGTAGAAGCGCCCGCCTATGCCGACGCCGTACCGAATGTCGGAGAATTTGGGCATGGCGCTTTCATAGACCTGCCCCGCGTCGACAAAGGCGACGATGCCGTAATTGCCGAACCGATAGCGCCCCTCGACCGCGAACTCGTTCACGGACCGGCCGCCGACCGGATCGTTGTTCGCGTCCTTTGGCCCCAACTCCTGATAGCCATAGCCGCGCACCGATCCGCCCCCGCCCGCATAGATGCGCCGTGACGGGGCGATGTCGTCGCGCGCCGCCCCGGTGATCGTGCCCACCCGCGTGCGCGCCGCGACCACCAGAGTGTCGGACACCGGGTAATAGCCCGCCAGATCGAAGGTCGCCCGGACATAGGGCGACACATTGCCCTGCAAGGAGGCTTCGGGCGACACGCGCAGATTGGCGCGGAATCCCTTGGTGGGATCGAGCAGGTCGTTCGACCGGTCATAGCCAAGCTGCATCGGCAATGCGCCGATGAAATAGGTCAGCCGCTTGGCGTCGCCCGTACTTTCGTCGACCGTGGTCTTTTCGTTCGAAAGCAGCACTTCGACGCCATAAGTATAAGTCCATCGCTTCTGGAAGATCGGCGTCGACTGGCGGGAGATGCTGGCGTTGAGGCCCAGGGTGAAGGCTTCATAGGCGTCATATTTCTGGTGATTGACGTTGACGCCCGCCTGGAACGTCCGGTCGCGCTTGCCTGCGTTGGACCGGCGGAAGGTGCCCGATACGCCCTGTTCCTGCGTCCCCGCGATCACCCCGCCGATCAGCGCGCCTTCGGGCGGGAAGAGATTGCGGTGCGTCCATGTCCCTTCGGCCCGGAACCCCTGCCCGGTGCCATAGCCCAGCTCGCCCGCCAGCGTGCGCGGCGGCCCGGCTTCCTGCTCGACATGCAGGTCGACATATTCCGTGCCGTCCGGTCCCGGCGCGCCGGTCTGCACCGGATCGACGGCGACGCTGGAAAACAGCCCCGTCGCCACCAGCGCGCGGCGCAGGTCGTCCACCTTGCGGCTGTCGTAAAGCTCGTCCGGCTTGAAGCGGCTGATGACTTTCATATGATCCGCGCCGAACGCCTGCTTCCTTCCGCTGGTGGTGATGCCCCGGAAGGAGCCGCGCGGTCCTGTTTCGACCGGCAGCGTATAGTCGCCCGTCACGGTGGCGGGATCGAGCAAGATATCGCGGTCCCCGACCTTCACGAAGGGATAGCCGTTCTCCGGCAGCTTGAGCGCGACATTGGCCTCCGCGCCCTCCACCTGCGCCGCCACGATATAATCGCCGGTCTTGAGCGGCAGGCTGTCGCGGATCAGGCCCGGCGGCACGGTCGGCCCCGCGTTGATGACGATGTCGCCGATCCGGTATCTTTTCCCCGGCGTCACCGAAACCACCGCCTTCAGCGCGCCGTCGCCCGACTGTTCCAGCGAGGACAGCGCCGTTCCGTCATAATAGCCCTCCGAATAGAGCAGCCGCACGGCGAGCGCCTCATCCTCCTGCGCGCGGGCCTGCACCATGGCGGCGGTGTCCGCCTTGCCCTTGCCGTCGACCAGGGCGGAGGCTTCCCGAAATTCGTCTTCCAGTCCGGTGCCGTCGAAACCCTCCACCGAAAACGCATAATGCACGGCGGGCAGCTTTTCGTCGGGAACATCTTCGGCGACCTGCGCGGGCACCGTCACGCTGTCGAGCGCGGGCAGGGGCTGGGCCAGTTCCGCGTCGGCGGCCGGCTCGGTGGCGGGCGGCAATTCGCCGGGCGTTGCGGCGCTCTGCGGCATCTGCTGATCCAGCCAGCTGTCGACGGACGGCAGCGGCGATGCGGCGTCCGATGGCGCGTCGCCCAGAGGGGGCAGGCGCTGTTCGAACTGGTCGTCTGGCAGGATCGGCTTTTCAGGCTCGGGCGCGGGCTGGTCTACATTGGCGAGAGGCGGTGTCTGGGCCATCAGAGCGGGTGGGCACGCCGCGATCATAGCCATGCCGATGGCATGCCCCATCCCGGTTCTGCGCCTGTCGCCCGTCAATCTTTTGCCCCTTTCATGCCCGCTCTTTCACAGGAGCGTGGAATTGACAATACGCTCAATGTCTTGCGCAGGTTCCAAACCCGTTACGATCGACGGCGCGCTTCCCTCGGCGGCGGGACGGGTCTACAGCCGTGCCATGACGATCGCGCTGAACATCTCCCGCTCCATATCGGGCCAACCCTGGCGCTGGCGCGGGCAGGGGGCGGATGCCCGCGATCCCGGTTATCGCCCCGACGATCTGGTGACGCAATTGCTGCTGGCACGCGGCTGTCCGCGTGAGGCGGTGGAGGCGCACCGCAATCCCACCATCCGCCATTTCATGCCCGACCCCAGCCTGTTCCGCGACATGGATGCCGCCGCCGACCGGCTTGCCGACGCCGTGCAGAGCCAGGAGGATGTCCGCATCTTTGGCGATTATGACGTGGACGGCGCGACCAGCGCGGCGCTGCTGATCCGGCTATTGCGTGATCTGGGACTGAACGCGAAACCCTATATCCCTGATCGCCTGATGGAAGGCTATGGTCCATCGGGCGAGGCGCTGGTGCGGCTGGCGGGAGAGGGCGCGAGCCTGATCGTCACCGTCGATTGCGGCGCGCAGGCTTTCGACGCGTTGCTGCAAGCGAAGCAGGCCGGCGTCGATGTGGTCGTGGTCGATCATCACAAATGCGCCGCCGCGCTTCCCGAAGCCTTCGCGCTGGTCAACCCCAACCGCCTCGATGAAGCGGATGAAGCCGCCGCGCATGGCCATCTGGCGGCGGTGGGCGTGGCCTTCCTGCTGGGCGCGGCGCTGGTGCGGACGTTGCGCGCGCGCGGATGGTTCGCGGCGCGATCCGAACCGCCGCTCATGGAATTGCTCGACATCGTGGCGCTGGGCACCGTCGCCGATGTGGCGCAGCTCAAGGGGCTGAACCGGGCCTTTGTGGCGCAGGGACTGAAGGTCATGGCGAAGCGGCGCAATATCGGCCTTGCCGCGCTGATGGACGCCAGCCGCCTTAGCCGCGCGCCGCTGTGCCATGATCTCGGCTTCGCGCTGGGGCCGCGCATCAATGCGGGCGGGCGCGTGGGCAAGGCGGATCTGGGCGTGCGCCTGCTGACGACCGAGGATCCGCTGGAAGCCGCCCGCATCGCCGCCGAACTCGACCGTCTCAACGAAGAGCGGCGCGCCATTGAATCGCTGGTGCAGGAACAGGCGGAGGCGTTGCTGGAGGCGCAGGGCAACCGTGCGGTTGCCCTGGTTTCCGGCGCGGGCTGGCATCCCGGCGTCATCGGCATCGTGGCGGGCCGCCTCAAGGAGAAAGCGGGGCGTCCCGCCATCGTCATCGCCCTCGACGAAGACGGCCTCGGCAAGGGGTCGGGCCGATCCATATCCGGCGTCGACCTGGGCGCCGCCGTCCTCGCCGCCAAGGACGGCGGCCTGCTGGTCGCCGGCGGGGGCCATGCCATGGCGGCGGGCCTGACCGTTGCGGCGGAAAAGCTGGATGCGCTGATCGATTTCCTCGACGACCGCCTTTCCGCCGCCGTGGCCCGTTCCCGCGACGACCGCGCCCTGATGATAGACGCCGTGCTCGCGCCTGCCGGGGTCAATCCCGATTTCGTCGCGGCGATGGAAGCCGGCGGTCCCTATGGGGCGGGCTGGCCCGCGCCGCTCATCGCGTCCGGGCCGATGCGAGTCATCAAGGCGGATGTGGTCGGCAACGGCCATTTGCGCGCCATCATGGCGGGCGACGATGGCCGGTCGATCAAGACCATCGCCTTCCGCAAGGCCGAAACGGAACTGGGGCAGGCCATTCTCGCAGCGCCCAGGGATCGGCGGCTTTGGGTGGCTGGCCGGGCGAAGATCGACGATTGGGGCGCGCGCCCCGCCGCCGAACTCCATCTGGAAGACGCCGCCTGGGCCGATTGAAACAAAGCTGCATTTTCATCGCGCAAGGGGCTTGACCGCCGCGAAGCCAGCCCCTAATGCCCGCCTCGCTTCACAGCGCCGCCACGCGGCGCTGCATGTGGCCCCTTCGTCTAGCGGTCTAGGACGCGGCCCTTTCACGGCTGAAACACGGGTTCGATTCCCGTAGGGGTCACCAGTCATGCGATTTATCGCATTGATTTTGCGCGGTGAATCGCGCATTATTGCTTCATCAACGAACGTTCCCATATCCTGCGTCGGCATCGCTCGCGGCCAATCAATGCCGGGTTCTTCGATGCTTACGCCTGTTCGTTTTTGGATGGTCTAACCAGAATCGCCGGATTCAAACTGACGGCTTCTCTCGCGGCTCCCAGCCCCAACGTCAAAGTACCTATTGCAAGGGGAGCAAAAGGGCATCTCACGAACAAAGGCGGGCGCCCTGTCCGGCCGCCCGCCGTTCGTCACTATGCTAGCGAAGGGGCCGACCGCCAAGGCGGGCCCGGATCATTCCAGATAGGTGCGGCGCAGGGCCGCGATATCGACTTTGCTGACGCCGGCTTCCTTTTCCAGATAGGCGTCGACCGACCCGTATTTCGCGTCGATCTCCTCAAAGGCGCCGGTCAGGAAGGGGCGTCCGTCCGCCTCTTGCAGCGGCTGGGGCATGGCGGCCTTGGGATCGTCCTGGAAGCGGGCGAACATCATCGCGACCGGGTTATTCGCGTACACTGTCGTATCGATGCGCGGCATTTCATATTTGGGCTGCCGGTAGCGGGTCGACAGGGCATAGTCGCGCAGGATGGTTTCGCGCGGCACGCCCAGCGACGACAGGATCATGGCGGTGACGAAGCCCGTCCGATCCTGCCCCGCCGAGCAATTATATTCCAGCGGTCCTTCCTGCCGCTTGAGCATCCCGAAGATGATCCGCAGTTGCGGCGCCAGCATCGCGGGAAAGTTGCGATAGAGGTTCGCGCCGTTCTGCGGCGTCTTGCCCATGCCCGCGGCCAGCGCCGACATGGAATAGCCCACCGCCGAATAGGGCACGCCGTCGATCTTCGTCGGCGCGAGCACCCGTTCCTCGTCCGAACGCAGGTCGACCAGATTGCGGAGGCCCAGCGATTGCACCTGGGCAAGGTCGGCGGCGGTCAGCATCGCCGATCCGCCCGCGCGATAGATCATGCCCCAGCGGATGGTCTTGCCGTCCGCCGCCCCATAGCCGCCAAGGTCGCGGAAATTCGACCCCTGCTCCAGGTGCAGCACCCTTTCCGCCACGCGCACGACGCTCCGGTCCCTGGAATCGCGCAGCAGCACATAGGGACGGGCAATGCCATCGGTCATGAATTCGGCGCGGCCATCGTCATCTTTCGCGGAGATGAGCTTCGCCGAGGCGATATCCCCATCCATCCGGTCGCTGAGATAGACATCGACCGGGTCCTTCGCCTGCCACGTCACCAGCAGCCGGTCGGCCGCCACGCGCTCCGCCGCCGCATTATCGGCCCGGGCGAAGGCGGACCCGGCGATGACGAGCGTCATGCCCGACAGCAGGAGGGCGGCGGTTTTCTTCATTGACATATTATGTTCCTCGTCTCGCGGATCGTTGCCCCGGAAAAGCGCCAGTCCAGCACGTTCCGAGTCTGTCGTCATCAGAATTTGATATTGGCTTCGACGCCCCAGCTGCGCGGCTCGTTGAAGAAGACCGACGTGCCCGTCAGCGGGCTGTACGACCGGTAGAAGGCATATTGTTCGTTGAGCAGGTTGCGCGCCCACAGCGATACGCTGAGCGTGGCGCCCCAGTCGCTCATCGGAATGTCCGTCACCGCGACGCGGCTGTTGACGGTCAAGGCGCGGTCGCCCTTGGGCTGGGCGATCAGGACCGCGCCGGTGGCGGGGTCGACCAGCGGATCGTTGTAGTTGGCATAGAAGCCGGAGTCGTAATTGACATCGGCGTGCACCCGCAGGTTTACGTCGCCCTGCGGGATTTGCAGATCCACCGATCCGCTGGCCGCGTGCTTGGGCGTATAGACCTGATAGATCGGGATCGGCGTGGTGTTGATGCTGCCGTCGCTCTGCCGGAAGGGGTTGGACGTGTTGGGGATCTTCACGCTGGTATAGGCGTAGCTCGCCGACAGGGTGAGTTCGGGGATAGGCTTCACGGTGAAGTCGACTTCCGCACCCTTCAGCTTGCCCTTGCCCGGCGCGTTGTGGGTTTCCAGCGTTGTGCGCGTGTTCTGGATCAACTCGCCGTCCGGGCCGCGCTGGAGAAGATTGGCGGCGAAGTCGAGCTGGATGTCGTTGTAGCGGCCGGTATAGGCCGCGACGTTCAGGCGCGCGCGGTTCTCCCAGAATTCCGTCTTCGCGCCTATTTCGAACATCGACACGGTTTCAGGCTTGAACGGTGCATAGGTCAGCGAGCGCGAATTGGCGCCGCCCGACTTGTAGCCGGTGCTCCATTTGCCATAGACATGGACGTCGCGGGACAGGTCCATCGACAGGTTGACCATCGGATCGACGCGCGACCAGGACGCGTCGAGATAGACCGGCCCGGTCACGCCGTTCACGACGGGCAGCGCGCCATTGATGGTGAACAGCGATCCTTCCTTCTTGTCCCGCGTCCAACGCGCGCCGCCGGTCAGATGGAACATGTCGTCGGCGATAGGCGGCGTCCAGGTCGCCTGGCCGAAGACGCCGATGCTGGTGGTCTTCACCTTGCTGGCGCGGTCGATGCGGATGGCCGAAAAATCGGGATTGGACAGCACTTCATAGGCGCTGCCCGACGCATTGGTGAAGCGCATGGTATTGAACGCCTGGGCGTTGTCCTCCACCTTTTCGCGATACCACATCGCACCCGCCAAGAATTTGAGCTGTGGCAGATCGCCGATCAGCTGCAGTTCCTCGCTTAGCTGGTTCTGGCGGAACTGGGCCAGGCTGTAACGGCTGAAGGGGGCATCAGTGAAATCGCCGCTGCTGCTGACTGTCGAGCTGTTGGCCGAGCCATTGTCATATTGCGACTGGCGCAGCTTGCGATAGGCGGAGATCGACTTCAACTCGATGCTCTGGGCGAGTTGCCAGTTGAGCAGCAGGCGATGGCCGTGCGTGCGGCCGATGCTGGGCTGCTGCGGCACGCCGACCGACGCGCGACTGGCGCGCGAAGGTTCCAGCGGAGCCGCCTCCGCGCGGGGCAGCGAACCGCCGTCGGTGATTTGCAGATAAAGCGGCGAGGACGCGTCATAGGCGATGTCGAACGCATAATCGGCGCTGAAATCCGCGCTCGGCTGCCACAACGCTTCGGCGCGAAGGCCGCGCTTTTCGTAGGCGTTGAAGTCCCACTGGCCCGGCAGCGGATTTTTCACGACGCCATCGCGCTGGCTGATGACGCCGTCGAACTTCAGGCTGATATTATTGAATTCGGGAAGGTCGATATGGGTTTCGGCCTTGTAGCTGCCGTAATTGCCGATGCCGGCGGTCGTGTTGACGTGGAATTCGCCGCTCGGCTTCTTGGTCACGATGTTGATTGCGCCGCCTTCGGTGTTGCGGCCGAACAGCGTGCCCTGCGGCCCTTTCAGCACCTCGATATTCTCGATGTCGTAGAGCGCGGTGCCCAGGCCTTGCGCGCGGCCCAGATAGACGCCGTCGACATAGACGCCCACGCCCTGATCGCGCGCCGGCTGGTTGGAGTCCGACAACACGCCGATGCCGCGGATGTTGATGATGAGCGCGGAGCTGCGCGAGAAGAAGGGCGCAACGCGGAGCGAAGGGATAGCCCCGGCGCTCAGATCGATCAGCGACTGGATGTGACGATCGGTCAGCGCTTCGTTACTGAGCACCGAAATGGCGATCGGCGTGTCTTGCAGGTTGGTCTCGCGCTTCTGTGCGGTGACGACGATGGCGTCCAGGCCCTCCCCTTCGGCTGCGGCGGGCGCTGCGTCCTGGGCCAGCGCGGCGGCGGGCATAGCCGTGGAAAGGAGCAGGCCCAACAGGGCGGCTGAGCGGAAATATCTAACGGATGAAATGTTCATTCTGGGCTCCCCGGTGATGTGACGGGGCGCGACTAGAAGGGCTGTATGTCGGTCCTGTGACAGAGCAGGCCGTTATATTTTTTCGCGCTTTCGCCGCATTCGGCACATTCGCCGCCAGTGGAGGAGGACATGCACGGCAGGGCAGGCGCATCGTAAAAACCATGGGAAAGCCGGAGAACCGGCCTGTCGGCACGGTTCTTGAGCTAGGGGTGGCGGTCGGCGGGGCGGGCGCTTGCGCGCGCCGGGTCAGTGCTCTGGCGAATGTGCGCCTATCGTTCCCATGTGACCATTTCGGGTCATTGGAACAATATTTGGCGGCGGCGCATGTGGCCGTGCAATCGTCCGCCCACCGCCGGTGCAAAGGGTGGCTTGGCGCTCTTTTCCGGTGCACGGGCGCCGATTCGCGCCTTTCGCCCGACGCGAGCCGTCCTCCCCGGATCGCTCATTTTCCCGACCACCTGCCGCCATCAGGCTCACGAACCACCTGGAGGACACAAGCGGGTCGTCTCAAAAAAACATGATGCCTGTATTGATATATTATATCATAATGGTAAGAGGCGGCTCCCTTTCTCCTTTTTTTCAAGGACGACAAGACGCATGTTTCCTTTCACGCCGTTGCGTGCCGGCTGCGCGTTGTCCGCGCTTTGCCTTGCTCTTCCAGCTTTCGCCCAATCCGCACCCGGCCAAAAGGACGGGGAGGGGGGGTATCACGATCCGCGCGCCGATATCGTCGTAACGGCCCTTATCCCCCGGAGGCAGGGCGATATATTGTCAGGCACATCCGTTGTGACAGGGCAGGCGTTGACGCGGGCGCTGCGGCCCACCATCGGCGAGACGCTGGCGCGCCAACCCGGCGTTTCCGCGACGTCCTTCGGTCCCAACGCGTCGCGCCCGATCTTGCGCGGGATGCAGGGAGAGCGGGTCCGCATCCTGACCGATGGTATCGGCAGCTTCGACGTATCGAATACGTCCGTGGACCATGCCGTCGCCATCAATCCGCTGACCGCCGACCGGATCGAGGTGCTGCGCGGTCCCGCCGCCCTGCTCTACGGTTCGTCGGCCATTGGCGGCGTGGTCAATGTGGTCGACAGCCGCATTCCCCGCCGCGTGCCGGATGAACCCGTCCATGTCGACGGGATTGCCACCTATGGGAGCGCGGCGAATGAACGCACGGCATCGGGCGAGGTCGAAGCGCCGATCGGGGAAAAACTGGTCGTCCATTTCGACGGCAGCTATTCGAGGTCCGGCAATCTCGACACCGGCAGCTATATTCTGACGCCCGCCCTGCGTGCCCAGGCGGCCGCCAGCGGCGATCCGGAAATCGCGCAACTGGCCCGCCTGCGCGGGAAATTGCCCAACAGCGCGGCGAAGACATGGGAGGTTTCCGGCGGTGCGGCCATCATCACCGATGGCGGCAATCTGGGCTTTTCGGTTACTCATAGCGATAATTTCTATGGCGTGCCCGTGCGTTATGCGTTGGGGCCGGGGGAGGAAGCCGAACAGGTCCGCCTGCACATGAAGCAGGATCGCGCCGACCTGCGCGCCGAAGTGCCGGTGAACGGTGGTTTTCTTGAAACCATCCGCCTGCGCGCGGGCTTCGCCGATTATCAGCATCAGGAGATCGAGGATACGGGCGAGGTCGGCACGACCTTCTACAACCAGTCCATCGAATCCCGGCTGGAACTGGTGCAGGCCAAGCGCGGCGGCTGGGACGGCGCCATCGGCGCGCAATTCTTCGCCCGCGACTTCCATGTCGAAGGCGAAGAGAAATTCCTGCCCCGGAACCGGACCGAGCAATTCGGCCTCTTTACGCTGCAATCGCTCGATTTCGGTTCGACCCGCGTGGAACTGGGCGGCCGCTACGAACATACGCGGGTCAGCGCGGTCGCCGATGAGACGCTGTTCAATCCTGCCTATGGGCGGACCTTCGACGCCTTTTCCGGATCGGCGGGCATCAGCCGGGAGATCGCGGCCGGATGGCGCGTCGGCCTGAACCTGTCCCGCACCGAGCGCGCGCCGTCCGCCGAAGAACTGTTCGCCCGCGGCAATCATGCCGGGACGCAGGCTTTCGAACTGGGCAATCCGGATTTCAGCAAGGAAAAGAGCTGGGGCGTCGAAGGCACGCTGCGCGGACAGGGGCCGGGCTATACGTTATCGCTGTCGGCCTATCACAACTGGTTCGACGGCTATATCTATGATGTGCTGGTCGATGACGCGCCCTGCATGGCGGTCAATGGCGGGGAAGATCTGGAATTCCCATGCTACCGATATTCGCAGGCCAACGCCCGCTATTGGGGTTTCGAGGCGGAAGCCTCGGTCAAGCTGGGCGAGATCGGCGGCTACGCCGTCAATCTGGACGGCGTGGCCGATTACGTCCGTGCAACCGTCAAGGAGGCCGGCCCCGCGCCGCGCATCCCTCCGCTGCGCCTGCTGGGCGGGCTGGAGTTGCAGGGCGATCGCCTGAGCCTGCGCGGCGAGGTGGAGCATAGCTTCGAACAGGATCGCATTGCCGAGACGGAAACGCCGACCGACGGCTTCACTCTGGTCAACGCATCGCTGTCGTGGAAGCCGCTCAAGGATAATGACCGTACGACGATCACCCTGTCGGCCAACAACATCTTCGATGTGGAAGCGCGGCGTCATGCAAGCTTCCTCAAGGATTATGCGCCGCTTGCCGGGCGCGACATCCGCATCACGGCGTGCCTGTCGATCTGATCGTGCGCGGTCCCTTCGCCCCGGTGTGAAGGGGCCGATTGCGCTATGTGACGATTTCGTTACAAGGCGCCCCATGTCGAGCAGGGGCACAGGGACTGGAAAAGGACGTATCTGGTAATGCGCCAGATCGCCGCGCTCCCCTATGCCACAGATCCGGACGGGTCGATGCGGATACTGCTCATCACGTCGCGTGACACGGGACGGTGGGTGATTCCCAAGGGCAATCGGATCAAGGGCATGGCCGGCCACCGCGCGGCCGAGGTCGAAGCCTATGAGGAAGCGGGCATTCACGGCATCGCCTGCCCCGCGCCGCTGGGCCGCTATCGCTATGACAAGCGGCGGCGCAAGGGCGGCGCGCGGGAAGCCGTCGTCGAAGTCTTCCCGTTGGCCGTTACCGATCATCTGGCCCAATGGCCCGAAAAGGGGCAGCGCGAACTGCGCTGGTTCCCGGTGGCGGAAGCGGCCAGGGCCGTCGACGAACCCGACCTCCAATCCATCATAGCCGCCTTCCGCGAACCGCCCGGCGATCCGGGCTGGTTTTTCCGGATGCTGCTGTGGATTCAAGAAAAGCGAACCGAAAGGATAGCAATGCTGCGCTGGTTCCACGCGCTGATGCCCAAGCAGGGCCGTTTCTTCGAACAGTTCGAAGATCACGCCGCCACGCTCGTCGCCGGGGCCGATGCCCTTGCCAGGCTGATGAAGGGCGGTCCGGACATGGACGCCCAGATCAGGGAGATTGCCGAGCGCGAGCATGAGGCGGACGACATCATCCGCGATGTGCTGCTGGACGTTCGCCGCATCTTCGTCACCCCCTTCGACCGGAGCGCCATTACCGGCCTGATCGGCGTGATGGACGACGCCATCGACCAGATGAACCAGACGGCCAAGGCTGTCGCGCTGTTCGAGGTAAAGGAATTCACGTCCCAGATGCAGGATATGAGCGCGCTCATCGTCGAATGCGCGCGTATTACGGCGGAAGCGATGCCGCTGCTGCGGTCGCTCAACCTCAATTCGGCGCGACTGCACGACCTGACCGAGCGGCTGGTGACGCTGGAAGGCCATGCCGACACGCTGCACGAAGCGGGCCTCAAGGCGCTGTACAACCAGGCGCGGCAGGGCAATCCGATGGACTTCATCGTGGGCAATGAAATCTACGCCCATCTGGAAAAGGTGACGGACCGTTTCGAGGACGTCGCCAACGAGATTTCCGGCCTGGTCATCGACCACGCCTGACCGGACCCGGACGAAAGCCCCCCTATCATGGAAGCGCATATCGCCTTTCCGCTGCTGGTCGCATTGGTCGGCATCGCGCTCGCCTTCGATTTCCTGAACGGGCTGCACGACGCGGCCAACTCCATTGCGACCATCGTGTCGACGCGGGTGTTGAAGCCCCAATATGCGGTGGCCTGGGCCGCCTTTTTCAACTTCATCGCCTTCCTCTTCTTCGGCCTGCATGTCGCCGAGACGGTGGGCAAGGGCATCGTCGAAGCAAGCATCATCGACCCGCAGGTGATCTTCGGCGCGCTGATGGGCGCGATCTCGTGGAACCTCATCACCTGGACGCTGGGCATTCCATCCTCCTCCAGCCATGCGCTGATCGGCGGGCTGTTGGGTGCGGGGACGGCCAAGGCGGGGCTTTCCGCCGTGGTGTGGAGCGGCGTGTTCAAGACCAGCGCGGCCATCGTCATGTCGCCCGCCATCGGGCTGCTGCTGGCGCTGCTGCTGGTGCTCATCATCAGTTGGGTGTTCCGGCGGTTCACGCCCCAGGGCGCCGACCGGGTATTCCGCAGGTTGCAGCTTGTTTCCGCCTCGCTCTATTCGCTGGGGCATGGCGGGAACGACGCGCAGAAGACGATGGGGATCATCGCGGTGCTGCTCTATTCGCAGGGGATGCTGGAGGGCGGCTTCCATGTCCCCTTCTGGGTCGTGATCTCCTGTCAGGCGGCGATGGGCGTCGGCACGCTGCTGGGCGGGTGGAAGATCGTGCACACCATGGGATCGAAGATCACGCGGCTCAGCCCGGCGCAGGGCTTCTGCGCGGAGACGGGCGGGGCGATCACTTTGTTCATGGCGACGCATCTGGGCGTGCCGGTGTCGACCACCCATACCATCACGGGCGCCATCGTGGGCGTGGGCGCTTCGCGGCGGCTGTCGGCGGTGCGGTGGAACGTGGCGTCGAGCATCGTCGTCGCCTGGGTCATCACCCTGCCGGCCGCCGCGCTGATCGGCGGGGCGTTCTATGAGCTGACCCGGCTGTTCTGACAGGGATGAGGGCGCGGTCGGTTGCCCGCCGCGCCCTTCCCTCCCCCAAAGGTCGAACCGTCAGGCCACGCGGCCGAGGCGGTGGTAGAGATTGGCGTATTTGACCGATTCCGGCTTGTCCTGAACTTCGCGCAGATAATGGGCGATGGCGGTGCGGATCAGGCTGAAATCCTCTTGCGAGAAGACCGCGCGCGAGCGGGCGGGCTGGGGCGCTGTCGGCGTATCGGTCATGGTCTTTCCCTTCCTTGTGAAGCTGATGCCCTTTGAAAAGCACGAATGAGATAGGGAGGGAATGACGATTACGGACGCCGTGTCATGGGAAGTCTTGTTCATAATGTCATTATATGACAATGTGACGGTATGGCGGACAATCGCAAGCTCTATCTCGGCCCCAAGCTGCGCGTATTGCGGCGGGAACTGGGGCTGAACCAGACGCGGATGGCGGAGGAGCTGGGGGTGTCGCCCAGCTATCTCAACCATCTGGAGCGCAACCAGCGGCCGTTGACGGCGCAGATGCTGCTGCGGCTGGCCAATACCTACGACATCGACATCCGCGATTTCGTCGCGAGCACGCAGGAAGGCGCGGCCCATGCGCTGGGCGAGATATTGTCCGACGCGCTGGTGCGCGACATCGGCATCGCCAAGGACGAGGTACTGGAGGTCGCGGAGAATTATCCGGGCGTCAGCGAAGCCATCGCCCGCTTCTATCGGGCGCTTTCCGACCTGCGCCGCCTGCCCGAACGGACGGAGGCGGGGGGAAGCCCCGCGCCGCTGCTGGCGCCGATCGACTGGCTGCGCGAGACGATCGCGCGGGCGGGCAATCATTTCGCGGAACTGGACGCCGCCGCCGAGGCGCTGGCCGTGGAGATGAACGACGATCCGGCGGTGATGCAGGCGGACCTGCGCGCCCGGCTCAAGACGCTGCACGGCATGGGCGTGCAGACGGTGCGGGCCGATGTGCTTGCCGGAACGCTGCGCCATTACGACATGCACCGCCGCCGCCTGCTGCTGAGCGAGCGGCTGCCCGCTTCGGGACGGCTGTTCGCGCTCGCCTATCATCTGTGTTCGCAGGAGATGGCGGAGAGCATCGCCGCGCAGGTCAACCGCGCCGCCCCGCCGGACGAGGACAGCCGCCGCCTCGCCGCCATCGCGCTCACCAACTATGCCGCCGCCGCGCTGATCATGCCCTATGACCGTTTCCGGCAGGCAGCGGAGCAGAGCCGATACGACCTGCCGCTGCTTCGCGCGCGCTTCGGCGTGTCGGGCGAGCAACTGGCCCATCGGCTGACCAGCCTCAACCGGACGGGCGCGCGGGGCGTGCCCTTCTTCATGGCGAAGCTCAACCGGGCGGGGATCGTGTCCAAACGCTTCGACGGGGAGGCATGGCCCTTCGCGCGGCTGGGCGGCACCTGTCCGCGCTGGGACGCGCATGACGCCGGCAGGACCGACCGGGTCGAGCGGCAGATGATCGAGACGCTGGAGGGGCGGCGCTTCGTCACATTCTTCCTGGCGCTGCCGTCGGATGGCGCCCCCGAGGCGCGGAGCCGCCCGGTCATCGCATTGGGATGCGAGGCGAAACATGCCGGACGGCTGGTCCATGCGGACGGCATCGACGTGGAGAAGGACGCGCCCACGGAGGTCGGTCCGACCTGCCATCTGTGCGAGCGGCGGGGTTGCCCGGATCGCGCCCTGCCGCCGGTGACGCGGGCGCTGGACCTGCATGGCTATGAACGGACAGTCAGCCCGTTTCCGTTCCGGCGGGTGTAGGAGACCGGGCGATCGAAGCGGTTGCGCGCCCGCGCCTTTCTCGATCCCGTGCATCCATTGCCGGGACGGCGCGTTGATGAAAGGCGGGATGCGCTGGAGGCGATATGGTCAGGCAAGGCGGCAAGGATATCGAGGAAGAGCCGCCCGCCACGCTGGAGGAGATCGCGCACGCCATAGGCGCGTGCCGCCGCTGCCCCATCGGCTGCAACGGGACGCGCGCCGTTCCCGGCGAGGGACCGGCGAGGACGCGGCTGATGATCGTGGGCGAACAGCCCGGCGACAAGGAGGAACAGGCGGGACGGCCCTTCGTGGGACCGGCCGGACGGCTTCTCGACGCACATCTCGCGCGGGCCGGGCTTGACAGGGCGCGCCTCTATCTCACCAACGCCGTCAAGCATTTCAAGTTCGTGCCGCGCGGGAAACGGCGTTTGCACCAAAGCCCGACGGCGGGCGAAATCGACATCTGCCGCTGGTGGCTGGATTCCGAGCGCCGCCTGCTCCGGCCTCAGGTCATCCTGGCGCTGGGGGCGAGCGCGGGGCGTGCCTTCCTCGCGCGGACGCCAGCCGTCGGCAAGGAGCGCGGCGCGCCCATGGAGCTGGCGGACGGGACGCCGCTATGGCTGACGGTTCATCCCAGCTATCTGCTGCGCCTCAAGGACGAGGCGCGCGCGAGAGAGGAAGAACGCTTCCAGAGCGATCTCCGGGGGCTGGCCTCATCCCTGGGCTGAGGAGAAATAAGCGGCGAAAGCGGTTCCCCTTGCCGGTGCGATGCTATAGCGGCGCAGGCGGCGAAGGAAGGTGGCGATGGACGACAGCAAGGATCCGAAGGTGAAGACGATCCTCGACCGTCTGCGCGTGCCGGAGGACAATCCCGTGCGCCGGGCGCGGCGGGTGGTGGAGGCGCAGGTGCCCGCCAGCCGCCGCGGCCCCGGCTGGGACCGGCACTGGCGCGAACTGGAAGCCTATCTGGACGAACCGGGCTGCTGGTCGGGCAAGGCGGACGAGCCGGATGACGGCTGACCAGATGATCGACCTGATGGTCGCGCGGCTGGTGCGCGAGCGCGGCGGGGCCAGGCACCGCTGGCGGCAGCGGATCGGGGCGATGCGGCTCTATCCACGCGAAACCCATCCGCATTGCAACTGGTCGGTCAGCCCGACCGGCAGCGTCGGCGAAATCGAAGCGGTGGAAGCGCTGACGGACGAGCTGCGGTTGAAGCATCCGGTTCTGGCGGGGTGAGCGAGGGCGCAGGTGCCGGCTGGCATTCATGCCGTTGCGCCTTTTTTCACGCGGAGGCGCGGAGGCGCGGAGCGTCCGGAACGGCGGCGATGCGCTTGGCGTCCTATCAGCGCATGGAGGACGGCCGGGCGGCGTTGAAAGAGGGGAGAGGGCGGCTTTGTTTTCTTCCAAATTCGTCACCCCAGCTTTCGCTGGGATGACGGAAGATAGAAAGCCTGCGCTACGTCCGCCAACCACCAAACCCGCTATTCAGCGCAGGTTTGCAAGCTGCTCCATCCCCTTGCCTCAGGCGGCGGCGCGGCGTTCCTTGAGTTCCTCGTTCAGCATTTCGGCAAGGAGGAAGGCCAGTTCCAGGCTTTGCGCGGCGTTGAGGCGCGGGTCGCAATGGGTGTGGTAGCGGTCGGCCAGCCCTTCGTCGGTGATCGCCACCGCGCCGCCGGTGCATTCGGTGACGTTCTGGCCGGTCATCTCGCAATGGATGCCGCCGCCGAAGCTGCCTTCGGCCCGGTGCACCGCGAAGAAGCCGCGCACTTCGGCCAGGATGCGGTCGAAGGGACGCGTCTTGTAGCCGTTCGCCGCCTTGATGACATTGCCGTGCATCGGGTCGCAGGACCAGACCACCGGATGCCCTTCGCGCATCACCGCGCGGACCAGGCGGGGCAGGCCCGCCTCGATCTTTTCATGGCCGTAGCGGGTGATGAGCGTGATGCGGCCCGCCTCCCGCGCGGGATTGAGCAGGTCGAGCAGGCGGAGAAGCGCGTCCGGTTCCAGGCTGGGGCCGCACTTCATGCCGATGGGATTGCCGATGCCGCGCAGATATTCGACATGGGCCGACCCTTCGAACCGGGTGCGGTCGCCGATCCACAGCATGTGCGCGGACGTGTCGTACCAGTCGCCGGTCAGCGAATCCTGCCGGGTCAGCGCCTGCTCGAAGGGGAGGAGCAGCGCTTCGTGGCTGGTGTAGAAGCTGGTTCCGCCAAGCTGCGGCACCGTCTCCGGCGACAGGCCGCAGGCGCGCATGAAGTCGAGCGCTTCGCCGATCCGGTCCGCGACCGCATCGAATTTCGCGGCGAGCGGGCTGCGGCCCATGAAATCCAGCATCCAGCCATGGACACGGTCCAGGCTGGCATAGCCGCCGGTCGAGAAGGCGCGCAGCAGGTTGAGCGTCGCGGCCGACTGGTTATAGGCGCGGATCATGCGTTGCGGATCGGGTTCGCGGGCTTGCGCCGTGAAGGCGATGTCGTTCACATTGTCGCCGCGATAGCTGGGCAGCTCCACGCCGTCGATGGTTTCCGTCCCGGCCGAACGCGGCTTGGCGAACTGGCCCGCCATGCGGCCGACCTTCACGACGGGCAGCTTCGACGCGAAGGTCAGGACCACCGCCATCTGGAGCAGTACGCGGAAGGTGTCGCGGATGTTGTCCGGGTGGAACTCCGCGAAGCTTTCCGCGCAGTCGCCGCCTTGCAGCAGGAACGCCTCGCCCGCCGTGACCTTGGCAAGCTCCGCCTTCAGGCTGCGCGCCTCGCCGGCGAAGACGAGTGGGGGAAACTGGCCAAGCTGGGCCTCCACCGCGGCAAGCGCCGCCGTGTCCCGATATTCGGGCATCTGGATGCCCTCTTGGCTACGCCAGCTTTCCGGCGTCCACTTCGCCGCCACGACGAGTCTCCTTCGAACAGGTCAAAATAGGGGCCGCACCTACGCCGATGCGGCCTTCAAGGCAAGTTCATAGCGGTTTCGCGCGGGATTTCGATACTGGATTGGGGATGGGCAGCCTGCACACCCGCAGTGGATATCGGGTTTGGCCGGAAGTGGGCGTTGCGCAGGCCCTCTTTCCTCCGTCATCGCAGCGCGGGTTTGCAAGCTATCCAATCCCAAAAAGAAAAGAATGGCCCTTGGCTTCGCCGACCTGCGATCCGACAGGCGCAGGGCGAATGGAAGCGGGAGGATCGCGCCCGCTTCCCTTCCGCCGCCCGACCGCCTAGACAGGCCCTCATGCAACGCTTTGACGTCGTGATTCTGGGCGGGGGCCTCGTCGGCCTCACCCTTGGCATCGCTCTTTCGGGCCATGGCGTGCGCTGCGCCGTCATCGACCCCGCCGATCCGGTCGAAACCACCGCCGCCGGTTTCGACGGGCGCGTGTCGGCCATTTCCTCGACCAGCCATGCGATGCTGTCCGCCATCGGCGTCGCCGATCTGCTGGCGGACAAGGGGTGCCCCATCGATCGCATCTGGGTCAGCGACGGCTTGCAGCCCGGCGCCCTCGACTTCGCGCCGGATGCGGATGACGGCGTGATGGGCGTCATGTTCCCCAATCGCGACCTGCGCGTGGCGCTCGCCCAGGCGGCGGAGAAGGCGGAAAACCTCACCCGCTTCCAGCCCGACCGCGCCGTGGCCGTGGATCGCAACGCGGACGGCGTGACGCTGACGCTCGCCAGCGGCGCGCCATTGCGCGGCGCGCTGCTGGTCGCGGCGGAGGGCCGCAACAGCCCCACGCGCGAAGCGGCGGGCATCCGCACGACGCGCTGGAACTACCGGCATGTCGCGATGGTGACGGCCATCGATCATGCCGTGCCGCACGGCAACACGGCCTATGAGATATTCTATGTCGGCGGCCCCTTCGCGCTGCTGCCGATGCTGCCGGGGACGCGTTCGGCCATCGTGTGGACGGTGCCGACGCAGCAGGCGCCCGCGATGATGAAGCTCTCCGAACGCGCATGGCTCGCCGAAGCGCAAAAGCGCATGGGCGGATTCCTGGGCGAGATTTCGCTGGCGGGGCCGCGATCCTCCTATCCGCTGGGTTTCCATCATGCGGCGCGGATCACCGACACGCGCCTTGCGCTGGTGGGCGATTCGGCCCACGCCATCCATCCCATCGCAGGGCAGGGGCTGAACCTTGGTTTCCGCGATGTCGCGGCGCTGGTGGAAGTGCTGGTGGAAGGGATGCGCCTTGGCCTCGATCCGGGCGACGCGCAGCTTCTGGCACGCTATCAGCGCTGGCGGAGCCTCGATTCCCTGTCGGTCAGCGTGGCGATGGACGGCCTTGTCCGTCTGTTCGACATTCCCGGCCGCATTCCCTCGGCCATCCGCCGCGCCGGTCTCGCCGCAGTGCAGCGCACCGGGCTGCTCAAGAATCGCTTCATGGCCGAAGCGCGGGGCGAATCCGGTGCGCTGCCCCGCCTGCTGACAGGCGAGATGGTTTAGGGCCGCCTCGCCAGTCGTTCTCCTATCCTCCCACCCGATTCGCCACCAGATTGTCCACCACCGACGGATCGGCCAGCGTGCTGGTGTCGCCCAGCGCCTGCGCCGACGTTTCGCCTTCCGCGATCTTGCGCAGGATGCGGCGCATGATCTTGCCCGAGCGCGTCTTGGGCAGGGCAGGCGCGAACTGGATCGCGTCGGGCGTGGCGATCGGGCCGATCTCGGTCCGCACCCATGCGCTCAGCGCCTTGCGCAGATCCTCGCTCGGCGCCTCATGGGCATTCAACGTCACATAAGCGTAGATGCCCTGTCCCTTGATGTCGTGCGGAAAGCCGACCACCGCCGCCTCGGCCACCGCTTCATGCAGCACCAGCGCGCTTTCGACCTCCGCCGTGCCCATGCGGTGCCCGGACACGTTGATGACGTCGTCCACGCGTCCCGTGATCCAGTAATAGCCGTCCGCGTCCCGCCGCGCGCCGTCCCCGGTCGTATATTTGCCGGGGAAGGTCGTGAAATAGGTCTGGAAGAAGCGGTCATGATCGCCCCAGACGGTCCGCATCTGCCCCGGCCAGCTTTGCGCGATGACGAGGTTGCCCTCCGCCGCGCCATGCAGCACCTGCCCTTCGCCGTCCACGATCTGCGGCACGACGCCGGGCATGGGGAGGGTGGCGGAGCCGGGTTTCAGGTCCGTGGCGCCCGGCATGGGCGCGATCATCGCCGCGCCGGTTTCGGTCTGCCACCAGGTGTCGATGATCGGGCAGCGATCCTCGCCCACGACATGATGATACCAGCGCCACGCCTCCGGATTGATCGGCTCGCCCACCGTGCCCAGAAGGCGCAGCGAACGGCGGCTGGTACGGGTCACATATGCGTCGCCCTCCCGCATCAGCGCGCGCAGCGCGGTGGGGGCGGTGAAGACGGTGTGCACCCGATGCCGGTCGACCACTTCCCAGATGCGGCTGGGCGTCGGCCAGTTGGGTACGCCTTCATACATCAGCGTCGTCGCTCCGTTCGCCAGCGGCCCGTAGACGATATAGCTGTGCCCCGTGACCCAGCCGATATCCGCCGCGCACCACCAGATGTCGCCGGGCCGGTAATCGAAGCACAGCTCATGGGTGAGCGCGGCCCAGAGCAGATAGCCGCCGCTCGTGTGCAATACCCCCTTGGGCTTGCCCGTCGAGCCGGACGTGTAGAGGATGAACAGCGGATCTTCCGCATTCATGGTTTCGGGCGGGCAGTCGGCGGAAACCCGCGCCGCTTCCTCATGCAGCCACCGGTCGCGCCCGTCCTTCATCGCGACCGCGCCGCCGGTGGCCTTCACCACGACCACATGCCTGACGCTGGTGCATTCCTCAAGCGCCGCATCGACATTGGCCTTCAAGGGCACCGTCCTGCCCGCGCGCCGTCCTTCGTCGGCGGTGACGACCAGCGTCGAATCGCAATCGATGATCCGTCCGGCCAGCGCTTCGGGCGAAAAGCCGCCGAAGACGACGCTGTGGACCGCTCCGATCCGCGCGCAGGCGAGCAGGGCGAAGGCCGCCTCCGGGATCATCGGCAGGTAGATGGTGATCCGGTCGCCCTTCTTCGCGCCTGCGCCTTTCAGCACATTGGCGAAGCGGCATACCTCCTCATGCAACTGCCTATAGGTGTAGCGGCGCGGTTCTTCGTCGGGGGAATCGGGTTCCCAGATGATCGCGGTCTGGTCGCCGCGCGCCGCCAGATGGCGGTCGATGCAGTTCGCGCTGACGTTCAATTCCCCATCGGCGAACCAGCGGACGCCGAAATCCGCCTCGGCAAAGCTGCTTTCATCCGTGCGCGTGGGCGGGGTGATCCAGTCCAGCCGCTTCGCCCGTTCCAGCCAATAGGCATGGCTGTCCTCGACCGAGCGCTTATAGTCCGCCGCGCGCCCTTCCAGGTCGAACAGCGCGTCTTTCGCCCATGCCGCGGGAACCGGGAAGAAATCGTCAGACATGGGCATCCTTTCCTCATCGCGGGTATCGCTTTCGTCCTAAGTAGGGCGGGACGGCGAAAACTGGAAGACGGATCGGCCCCGCTTTTCCGGTATATCGTTTCGCAAACGCTACAGGATTTCCCTATTTTGCCGCTTTCCCAATGCCGGCCGCGCGCCTAACAGACAGGGCATGTGGCAGCTTTACCAATTTCCGCTCTGTCCCTTCTCCCGCAAGGTCCGCCTGCTGCTCGGCGAGAAGGGCGTGGGTTATGACCTGGTGCGCGAATCGCCGTGGGCCATGCGCGACGAGTTCCTGGACCTCAACCCCGCCGGGACCACGCCCGTCATGGTGGAGGCGGACAAGGGCCTGACCCTGATCGACAGCCAGGCGATCTGCGAATATTTCGAGGAGACGGTGGAAAAATTCCCGCTCATCTCCGGCACGGCGGCGGGCCGGGCGGAAGTGCGGCGGCTGACCGCCTTTTTCGACCAGAATTTCTATGGCGACGTGGTCGGGCCGCTGATCCACGAACGGATGAAGAAGCGCCTCATCGAGCGGGCGCCGCCCGAGGCCCGCGTCCTGCGGGAGGCGATGAAGCGGGCCAATGTCCATATGGACTATATGGATTATCTGCTGGATCATCGCGCCTGGATGGCGGGGGGCACGCTCAGCCTCGCCGACATCGCGGCGGCCGCGCATCTGTCGGTCGCCGACTATCTGGGCGGCATCGACTGGGCGGGGCATGAGACGGTGAAGCGCTGGTATGCCGGCTTCAAGTCGCGCCCGTCCTTCCGTCCGCTGCTGTCGGAACGGATGGAGGTCATCACCCCGCCGCCCCATTATGAGAAGCCGGACTTCTAGGAGCGGGCGAAAACGGATCAGTCCGTATCCACCGCCACATAGACGCGGTTGCGGCCATGTTCCTTGGCCAGATAGAGCGCCCTGTCCGCCGCCCGCAGCGCGGCGCGGGGATGTTCATATTCCAGCACGTCGGCAACGCCCGCCGAGAAGGTGACCTGCTCCATCTTCTCGCCGTTGACGCGGTTGACGAGGCTGCGGCCCGCCAGATCCTCGCGCACCTTGTCGACCAGCGCGCAGGCTTCGGCTGCCGTCTTGCCGCGGAACAGCATGACGAACTCTTCCCCGCCATGGCGCGCCACATGGCAGCGGTCGTTGGAAATCTTCGTCAGCAGGCCCGCCACGAATTTCAGCACCCGGTCGCCCGTGTCGTGCCCATGCGTGTCGTTGATGATCTTGAAATGATCGATGTCGCAGAAGCCGATGGCGAGCGGCTCGCCCTGTTCGCGCGCCAGCGTCAGCTCCTCGCGCAGCGCGCCTTCAAAGGCGCGGCGATTGGGCAGGCCGGTCAGGAAGTCATGCTCGGCGGCCTGGCGCGCGCTTTCCAGGCTGGATTTCAGGGCCTGCGTCTGCTTCTGATTATCGCGAAGCTGGGTTTCCACCTGCCGCGTCTTTTCCACCATCGACCGGGTGAGATTGACGAGACGGGCCAGCACCGCTTCCGCGTCGCCGCCCGACGCGAGATCCTTGGCCTGTTCCTGCAACGCGGCGCCATAATCCTTGGCGCTGCTGCGCGATTCGTGCATCAGACCGGTGAACAGGCTCAGGCTTTCCTCCACCTTGTCCAGCATGGCCGCCAGCGCTTCGGGCGTGATCTCGTCGGCGCGCTGTTCGGCGATCACGGTTTCGATCCAGCCGTTGGTGACCTGGCCCCGCTCCATCATGACGGCCTTCACCGCCTTTTCGATGCCGATGTTCGTGCCGGTCAGATAATCGAGCGCCACCGAGAAATTGACCGGCGTGAGGTCCAGATCGTGAACGAATAGGAAGTCGCCGATATCGTCATACAGCTTGCGCCGGCGCACGACTTCCCGATTGGCGGCCGTCCCGGCGCGCACCCGCTGTTCGGGCGGAGAGTCGTCCGCCGCTTCGGCTTTTCCGGACAGGCCGCGCGCCCATCGCGTCAGGCGATCGGTAAGCCCCTGCTGCGGACCGGCGGAAGAAGAGGATAGTGCGTTCATGCAATGGAGAACGGCAGAACGCGAAGAGGGTTAAACCCCCATCAAACAAATTTTCCAGCCGCCCGCGCCTTAGATGTCCGCCGAAACCAGCCAGTCGCGGAAGATGCGGACCGCCCGCGTCTGCAAAGCGCGCGGGCGGCAGACGAAGAAATAGCGATAGGGGCTTTCGACCGTCACGGGGAACAGGCGCACCAGGCGGTTGTCGGCGGCCTGCTGGAAATGGCTGGCGTGCATGACGGCAACGCCCAGCCCCTGCGCGGCGGCCTCCAGCATCAACTGGCCCGAATCATAATTGTCGATCGCCAGCGGTTGCAGGTCGGGCAGCCCGACCGCCTCTTTCCACGCGTCGAAGGCCAGCGCCATGTCGCGATGCAGCAGGATCGTATGCTGCGACAATTCCTCCGGCGCGTTGAGCGGATGGGGCGGCTCCAGCAGCGCCTTCCGCCCGATCAGATAGACTTCGTCATGGTCCAGTTCATGCGCGTAGAGCGCCGGATCGATGTCCTTCGCCAGCACGATGGCGGCGTCCAGCCCTTCGCCCAGCCGCGCAACGGCATAGGGCGTGGTTTCGATGTCGATATGCAGTTGCGGGTGCATCTGACGCAATTCGCCCAGCCGCGGGAAGAGCCGCTGCGTCGCGAACAGCGGCATGACGGCCAGGCGCAGGCGCAATTGGTTGCCGCCGCTCTGGATATTCTCCAGCGCCTGGCTCAGCGAATCGAGTGCGGGCGCGATATCGTCCAGCAGCCGCTGGCCGTCGGCGTTGATTTCCAGCGCCTGATGCTTGCGGTCGAACAGCGGGCGGCCGATGAAGCGCTCCAGGGCCTGCACCCGGCGGCTGAGCGCCGGCGTGGACAGCGCAAGCTCCTCCGCCGCCGCCTTGACGGAGCCGAGGCGGGCAACCTGAACGAAGGCCTCCAGGGCCGTGAGGGGCGGCAGTCTACGCATAGTCCATCAAAAACAGTGAAAAAGCCGCCTGCCGCGCCGCGTCATCCCGCTCCCGCGCAGTTTCAGCCGCTTTCATGTTCCCTCCCTCCAATGATCCGGAGAATCCGTCAACCGGCAAGATGCATTATTTGCAATCGGCACGATCTCTTTCGCACTTGCGAAGGTAACTGTTGCAGCGCACATAGGGAAGGCCTTTCAGGCATCCTCTCCTATAAACTTTCCGGGCTGGCCTTTGGGCCGGCCCTTTTTTTGTTCTGCGGGAACGGGCAATGCGCCCTTTTCCTTTGCCCGCGCATTTCCTATCTCGTTACGCAGGAGACAAGAGCGAGGGTGCCGATGGCCGAGCAGGAAGATGCAGGACGCAGGATTCAGGTAGCCAATGCACGGCCGGAGGATGCGGGGCGCGGCCTTGCGCGCCTGCCGCTGGCGGTGATGGCCGATCTGGGGCTGGCGGAAGGCGACGTGATCGAAATCGTGGGCAAGCGTGCGACTCCGGCGCGGGTGGTGCGGCCTTACAAGGAGGATGAGGGGCTGGACGTGCTTCGCCTCGACGGGTTGCAGCGCGCCAATGCGGGTGTCGGCTCCGGCGACTTCGTGCAGATCCGCAAGGTCGAACCGCGCCCTGCCCAGCGCGTTATCTTCGCACCTGCACAAAACAACCTGCGGCTTCAGGGCAATCCCGATGCGTTGAAGCGCGTCTTCTACCAGCGTCCCCTGACGGCAGGCGATATCGTCGCGACCTCGGGCCAGCAGCAGGTGCCCCCCGGCGACATGCCGCCCCAGTTACGCCAGATGCTCGCCGCGCCCGCTTATGCGCTTCAGGAAATCCGGTTGGTCGTCGTGTCGACTCTCCCCAAGGGCGTTGTCCATATCGACGCCGACACCGAAGTCGAGCTGCGCGCCGAATATGAGGAGCCGCGCGACCTGCGCCGCGCCGACGTGACCTATGACGATGTGGGCGGCATGGCCGAAACCATCGATCAGTTGCGCGAGATGGTTGAGCTGCCCCTGCGTTATCCCGAACTGTTCGAGCGGCTGGGCGTCGATCCGCCCAAGGGCGTGCTGCTCCACGGCCCGCCGGGAACCGGCAAGACCCGCCTCGCCCGCGCGGTGGCCAATGAATCGGAAGCGGAATTCTTCCTCATCAACGGGCCGGAAGTCATGGGGTCGGCCTATGGCGAATCCGAAAAGAAGCTGCGCGAGATTTTCGAGGAAGCGGCCAAGGCCGCTCCGTCGATCCTCTTCATCGACGAGATCGATTCCATCGCGCCCAAGCGGGGGCAGGTGACGGGCGAGACGGAAAAGCGCCTCGTCGCGCAGCTCCTGACGCTGATGGACGGCCTTGAACCGCGCACCAACCTCGTCGTCATCGCCGCGACCAATCGGCCCGAAGCGATCGACGAGGCGCTGCGGCGCCCCGGCCGATTCGACCGGGAGATCGTCGTCGGCGTCCCCGACGAACGCGGCCGGCGGGAGATATTGGGCATCCACACCCGCGGGATGCCCTTGGCCGAGGGGGTCGACCTTACCGAACTGGCGCGCATGACCTATGGCTTCGTCGGCGCCGACCTTGCGGCGCTCACCCGCGAGGCGGCGATCGAAACCGTGCGCCGCTTCATGCCGCGCCTGAACCTTGAGGATGGGATCATCCCGCCCGACGTGCTGGAGGAACTCTCCGTCTCGCGGGAGGATTTCATGGCCGCGATCAAGCGCGTCCAGCCTTCCGCCATGCGCGAAGTGATGGTGCAGGCGCCCAATATCGGCTGGTCCGACATCGGCGGCCTGGGCGACGCGCAGATGCGGCTGAAGGAAGGGGTGGAGCTTCCGCTCAAGGACCCCGACGCCTTCCGCCGCATCGGCATCCGTCCGGCCAAGGGCTTCCTGCTCTACGGCCCGCCGGGCACCGGCAAGACGCTGCTGGCGAAGGCCGTCGCGCGCGAGGCGCAGGCGAACTTCATCGCCACCAAATCGTCCGACCTGCTCAGCAAATGGTATGGGGAGAGCGAACAGCAGATCGCCCGCCTCTTCGCCCGCGCGCGGCAGGTGGCGCCGACCGTCATCTTCATCGACGAGCTGGACAGTCTCGTTCCCGTGCGGGGCGGCGGCCTTGGCGAACCGGCGGTGACGGAGCGGGTGGTGAACACCATCCTCGCGGAGATGGACGGGCTGGAGGAATTGCAGTCGGTCGTCGTCATCGGCGCGACCAACCGTCCGACGCTGGTCGACCCGGCGCTGCTGCGGCCCGGCCGTTTCGACGAGCTGATCTATGTCCCCGTCCCCGACGAGGCCGGGCGGCGGCACATCCTCTCGATCCACACCAAGAAGATGCCGCTGGCCGACGATGTCGACCTGGATTCGCTCGCCGGGCGGACGGAACGCTTCACTGGCGCGGATCTGGAGGATCTGGTCCGCCGGGCCGGCCTGATCGCCCTGCGCGGTTCGCTCTCGGTCGAAAAGGTCGGCATGACCCAGTTCGAGGCGGCGCTGGAGGAAACCCGCGCCTCCGTCACGCCGGAAATGGAGCGCGAATATGAGCAGATCCAGGCGACCCTCAAGCAAAGCGTGATGCAGATCGATCCCATCGGCTTCGTCGCGCCGGGAATGCTTCGCGCCCGCGACCAGCGCGACTGAACGCACCAGACATGCGGGCGGCGGATTGAACCCTGCCGCCGCCCGTGCGTTCGATTCGGGGCCGGACGCTGCTAAAGCCGCTTGCAAGGCGCGCCCGGATTTGCAACCGGACGAAACAGTAACCAGAACAGGCGAATAATTGATGGCCTCCATTCCGCTGAAGAAGAATCATGCCGCCACCCGGCCCGGCATGGCCCGGTTCCTGGGCCAATGGGGCATGTTCTTCCGCCAGTTCGTGAAGCATCCCGGCATGATCGGATCGGTCATCCCTTCCTCGCAGATGCTGGTGGACGCCATGCTGGAAGAGGTGGACTGGGACGCGACCCGGCTGTTCGTCGAATATGGGCCGGGCGTGGGCACCTTTACGCAGAGCATCCTTGAGCGGATGCACCCCGACGCGACGTTGATCGCGATCGACCTCAATCTCGATTTCGTCGCCTATCTGGAGGCGGAGCTCACCGATCCGCGCCTGCGCGTCGTGCATGGCTCGGCGGCGGACGTGCGCCGTTTCGTCACTGAAAGCGGTTCCCAGCAGGCGGACTATGTCCTCTCCGGCATTCCCTTTTCCACGCTGCCCGACGGCGTGGGAGCAGCCATCTGCGCGGAGACGGCGGCCGTCCTGCGGCCCGGCGGCGCCTTTCTGGTCTATCAATATTCGGCCTTTGTCCGGCGCCTGCTGACACCGGTTTTTGCGCGGGTGGT
This sequence comes from Sphingobium wenxiniae, assembly GCF_007830065.1. Taxonomy (GTDB): domain Bacteria; phylum Pseudomonadota; class Alphaproteobacteria; order Sphingomonadales; family Sphingomonadaceae; genus Sphingobium; species Sphingobium wenxiniae. The sequence continues at coordinate 58,566 of NZ_VLKK01000013.1, forward strand.
AGAAAAAACGGTGTGGAAGAACATCCCGCCCTGCCGCACCTTCCGCGCCTGGCGCGAAGAAGCGCTGGCGAAGGCGGCCTGAGCGCTTTCGCCGGACTGCGCTTTCATGCTAGATCGCCCCCCATGGAAAAGCGGCGAGACTCATGATGAACGACCTGACCCAGACCCCTGAAATGCTGATCGCCACGCTGGGCGCTCGCGCCCGCCGGGCCGCGGCCGTGCTGGCCAGCGCCACCGATGCGCAGAAGGCGGACGCGCTGCGCCGCGCCGCGCAGGCTTTGCGCGACCAGTCGGCCCGGATCGTCGCCGCCAACGCCCGCGACATGGAAAACGCCGCCGCCAACGGTCTCTCGCCCGCCATGCTCGACCGGTTGAAACTGAACGATGCGCGCGTCGAAGCGACGGCGGCGGGCGTCGATCAGGTCGCGAGCCTCGACAATCCGCTGGGCAGCGTCATCGACAGGCAGGTGCGTCCCAACGGCATGGAGCTTTCCCGCGTCCGCGTGCCTTTAGGCGTCATCGGTATCATCTATGAAAGCCGCCCCAATGTGACGGCGGACGCCGCGGCGCTCTGCCTGCGGGCTGGCAATGCCGTGATCCTGCGCGGCGGCAGCGAGGCGAAGGAAAGCAACCGTGCCATCCACGCCGCCATGGCCGAAGGCATCGCCGCCGCGGGCCTCCCCGCCGATGCGGTGCAGCTTGTCCCCACGACCGACCGCGCCGCCGTGGGCGCGCTGCTCAAGGCTTCGGACTATGTCGACCTCATCGTGCCGCGCGGCGGTAAAAGCCTGGTCGCCCGTGTGCAGGAGGAAGCGCGCGTCCCCGTGCTCGCGCATCTCGACGGCATCAACCACAGCTATGTCGATGGCGCGGCGGACCCCGCCATGGCGCAGAAACTGGTGGTGAATGCGAAGATGCGCCGCACCGGCATTTGCGGCGCGACCGAAACCGTGCTGATCGACCGCGCTTATGGCCAGGCGCCCGCGCTGGTGAAGGCGTTGCTCGACGCGAAATGCGCCGTGCGCGGCGACGAGGCGGTGCAGGCGATGGACAGCCGCGTCACGCCCGCCAGCGACGAGGACTGGGACACCGAATATCTCGACGCCATCGCGTCGATCCGGCTCGTGGATGGTCTGGACGACGCGCTCGCCCATATCGCCGCTCATGCCAGCCACCACACCGACGCCATCATCACCGAGGATGCGGAAAGGGCGGAGCGCTTCCTGAACGCCGTGGACAGCGCCATCGTGATGTGGAACGCCTCCACCCAGTTCGCGGACGGCGGGGAGTTCGGCCTGGGCGCGGAGATCGGCATTTCGACGGGCCGTCTCCACGCGCGGGGGCCGGTCGCGCTGGAGGGCCTCACGACTTACAAATGGCTGGTGCGCGGCACGGGCCAGGCAAGGCCGTAACCCCCACGGCAACGCTTACCCCTTCACCACCGCGTCAATCGCCTTCAATCGTTCCAGCATCGGACCCATCCACGCCAGCGGCAGCATCACCGGGCCATCGGACGGCGCATTGTCGGGATCGTCATGCGCCTCGGCAAAGACAGCCGCGACGCCCGCCGCGACCGCGCTCCTTGCCAGCACCGGCGCGAACGCCCGCTGCCCGCCCGATGCAGAGCCAAGCCCTCCGGGCTGCTGCACCGAATGGGTTGCGTCGAACACCACCGGATAGCCCGTCTGCGCCATCACCGGCAAAGCGCGCATGTCGCTGACCAATGTATTATAGCCGAAGCTCGCCCCGCGTTCGGTCAGCAATATGCGTTCATTGCCGGTGGATGCGACCTTCTGCGCCACCGCCGCCATGTCCCACGGCGCGAGGAACTGGCCCTTCTTCACATTGATCACCGCGCCGGTCCTGCCCGCCGCGACCAGCAGGTCGGTCTGCCGGCAGAGAAAGGCCGGAATCTGGAGGATGTCCACCGCCTGCGCCGCCGCTTCGATTTGGCTAGCCTCATGCACGTCGGTCAGCACCGGGCAACCCAGCGCCCCCTTCACCTCCGCCAATATGGCCAGCCCCGCGTCGATCCCGACTCCGCGCCGGCCGGACACAGACGTCCGGTTCGCCTTGTCGAAGGAGGATTTGAACACGAACGGCACGCCCGCCTGCGCCGCCGCCGTCTTCAGGGCATCCGCCATGAACAGCGCATGATCGCGGCTTTCGATCTGGCAGGGGCCGGAAATCAGGACGAAGGGCAGGTCGTTGCCGATCGTCACCGGCCCCACCGAAACATGCTTGGGTATCGTCATGCCGCTCACTTCGGCGCTTTCACGAACCGCCGCAAGAGCTGACCGCGCCACAGGCCCTTGCCGGCATGATAATTCCAGCAGAACCAGCCGAACGCCAGACAGGCGAGCAGCGAGGGCAGCGCCATGGGATCGCCATTGTCCCGCATATGCCGGTAAAAGGCGAAGTCCGCCCGCCAGCGGTCCCGTTCCGATCCGCCGCCATGGATGCCATAGGCATTGTCATGGCGGCGGCAACCGATGTTTCGGTTGTATTTGCGGTGGTCTATGAAATAGCAGTAGTCGCGTTCGGGTGTCGTCATGGCCCGATGTGGACAGGGGCCATGGAAAAGTTCAAGCGGAAAGTCTTCTACCTTGGCGGTTTCGATCCGCGCGGGGTGCGTTTCTACCACCAGCTTTACCGCGAGCAGGCGGAAAGATATGCGCGCCTCTCCGGCGAGCAGGTGGAGGTGAGCGCGCGCCGGTCCGGTCCCGCATCCTCCGCGAACTGGACCGTCACCAACGCGACCGCGGGCGTCGAAACCGATTATGAGTTCCTCCGCTGGGAAGACCTTGTTGCAAAGGTGTGGATCAGGAACCCGTTCCTTCTCGCCTGGCGTTCCATCGCGACCTATTCCGCCCATGCCCGCTTCATGCAGTTCCGCCGGATGCGCAAATTGCGGCGCGGTCCCGTCATCACGATCCTCTATCCGCCGGTCCTCGCCGTCTTCATCCCGCTCGGCCTCGCGCTGCTGACGGCGCTGCTGTTATGGCTCGCGCTTCCCTTCTGGGCGGCCGCGCTGGGCGGCGTGGCGGTGAGCGCGCTGCTGTCGGGGCGCCTCCTCAACAAGCTGATCGTGCCGTGGCTGCTGCGCTTCATGTATTATAACCACACCGTCGCGGCGCGGGGACCGGGACCGGAGATGGACGCCAGGCTCGACCAGTTCGCCGACCGCATCCTTGGCGAAATGGACGGCCCCTATGACGAGGTGATCTTCGCCTCGCACAGCAACGGCACCAATTACGCGATGAGCGTGATGCGCCGTATCCTCGAAAAGCGGCCCGGCCTTCCCGCCAATTTCACGATGCTGACCTTGGGGCAGGTCGTTCCCGTCATCGCGCTCCGCAAGGATGCGCGCTGGTATCATGCCGATCTCAAGGCGCTGGACGACAAGCATTTCCGCCTTGTCGACTTTTCCTCGCCCCCTGACGGCGCGGCTTATTATGACGTGCACCCGATCCGCCTTGTGTCGGACCGGTGCGCCGCCCGCGTCGAGTTGCTTTCGCCCCGCTTCCACCTGTTCTACGAGCCGGAAAATTACCATAGCGGCTGGTCGAACAAATATGAGGCGCATTTCGACTATCTGCGCGTGGGCGACCGTCTTTCGCCCGTCGATTATCTGAGCCTCACCGCAGGCCGCCGCACCATCGACGAAGCCATCGCCGCCTTCAGGACGATCCCGTGACGGACCCCTTCATCCCGCCCTATCCCGAACCGCCCAAAAACAGGCGCGGCCTCGTCAAACGCTTCCTGCGCGGCTGGCATAGCTGGATTCATGTGCTCTTTGAAAAGAGCTACACGATGAAGATGGGCGAAATCCGGATGCCCGGCCAGACCATGTATATCGCCAACGAGCTGCCGCTGGTGGATCGGATATTGCGCGGCGGCACGGCTTTCCCCAAACATCGCGAGCTGGTCCGCAACCTCTCCCCGCTCATCGGCAACAGCGTCTTTTCCGCCAATGGCGAGGATTGGGAAAGCCAGCGGGCGATGGTCAATCCCGCCTTCGCCCATACCGCGCTCCACCGCTCCATGCCGCTCATGGTCGCGGCGGCGGACGATTTCCTCGCCCGCATCGACGCCGCCGACCGGGGCAGGCCCATCGACATCGACCCGATGATGACCCATGTGGCCGCCGATATCATCTTCCGGACGCTGTTTTCGCAGACGCTGGACGCGCATCGCTCCAACATCATCCACACCGCGTTCGGTAAGTTCCAGCGGCTCGCTCACAGCGCTTCCATGCTGCGCCTCTACGGCCTGCCCGCCCGCTGGTTCGAACGGCGCTCCCTGAGGCCCGCCAAGGCCATTCACGACGTCTTCCGTCCCATAGTGGAGGCGCGTTTCGAAGGATTCCACCAGCGCGGGGACGCGCCGCATCGCGATATCCTCCAGTCGCTGATAGAGGCAAAGCATCCCGAAACCGGCGAGCCCTTCACCCTGCAACAGGTGATGGATCAGGTCTCGACCGTCTTTCTCGCGGGCCATGAAACATCGGCCAGCACGATGACATGGGCGCTCTACATGCTCGCCGAATGTCCGCATATCCAGAACCTGGCCCGCGCCGAGGTGCAGGACGTGGCGGGCGACCAGCCGCTCGCCGCCGGGATGCTCAAGGACATGGGCGCGGTGCGGAACATCTTCCGCGAGACGTTGCGTCTCTATCCGCCGGTGGCCTTCTTCCCGCGCGAGGTGCCCTGTCCCATGGACATGCGCGACAAGCATCTGGAGGAAGGCGCGATGCTGGTCGTCGCTCCCTGGCTCACCCAGCGCAACAAGGACAATTGGGCCTGTCCCCACGCCTTCGATCCCGAACGCTTCGACGATCCGGCCAATGCGGAGATGGCGAAGCAGGCATGGTTCCCCTTCGGCCGGGGGCCTCGCGTCTGCGTCGGCGCGGGCTTCGCCCAGCAGGAGGTGATGACGGTGATCGCTTCGGTCTTGCGCCGTTACCGCCTCTCGGTGCCCGAAGGGTTCAAGCCGGAACCGATCAGCCGCCTGACGATTCGGCCCAGGACGGGAATGACGTTGCTGTTCGGCGCGATCTGACTAGGCCGCGGGAGCCTATCGCCTCCGTATCCGCTGGTAGCGCCGCCGCAGCACCACGCCCGCGATCAGCAGCGGCACCGCCAGCAATATCGCCGCCGCGCCCAGCATCGGCGGCCACAGCCCGAACAGGCTGGTGATGCCCAGCGCGGAGGGCATCACCACCAGCAAGGCGCCGACCGTCAGCAGCCACAGCCCATATCGGCGCGGGCGCACCGCGACCATGCGCATTTCGTGCCGCCACGCCTTGCGGCCCGCTTTGGTGGAAAGGTCAGGGGGAGGGTGGTCGAACATTGGCTCTGGACCTTGTGCCGCTTCGCCCCTATCCTGTCCAGTATCCCCGGGGGACCGCTCACAGGCGGTTGAGAGGCGGCTGACGTGGCCGCGACCCGCTGAACCTGATCCGGATAAGACCGGCGTAGGGAGGGAACGGCTTGTCATTGTTGCAATCCGCGCCCGCCCTTCGTCTTTGCGAGCAAGAAGGACGGCAAGACTTGGACACGATTTCCATTCTGACCCTGCGCCTCGCCGAAGCGATCGGCCTTTACCTGATCCTGATCGGTATCAGCGGCCTTGCCTCGCCGCAGAGATGGCGCGGCGCGATGGAGGAACTGGACCGTTCGCCCGGCCTCACCCTCATCACCGGCCTCGTCGCATTCGCATTGGGCGCGACCATCGTCATGGTCCACCGGGCGTTTGCCGATCCCTTGAGTGTCATCGTTACGCTGGCCGGCTATGTTGCGCTCATCAAGGGCGCGCTGCTGATCGCCGTGCCCGCGCCGCTCATGAAGGTGGGCCGCTGGTCCCTTCGCTTCACCCGCGCCTGGGCAGTTTTCGCGCTGATTCTGGGCCTCCTCCTCTTTTACGCGGGCCTCACCGGCCGCGCGACCGTCCTCGTCTGAAAGGAAATTCCATGGCCGACCTTCATGCCCGCACCGAGATGCGCGTCACCACTGGCCCGATCCGTGGATCGCGCAAGATTCATGTCGGCCCGCTCAAGGTCGCCATGCGCGAGATCGCCCTGGAACCGGGCAGCGGAGAGCCGCCCGTCCGCGTCTACGACACGTCCGGTCCCTATACCGACCCGCAAGCCCGCATCGACATCATGGCGGGCCTTCCCGCGCTGCGCCGCGACTGGATCATGGGCCGGGGCGATGTGGAGGAATATGACGCCCGCGAGATCAGGCCCGAAGACAACGGCCTCAAGGGCCCCGACCGTTCGGGCGGCGTCCAGCCCTTCCCCAATCTCGTCAAGCGGCCCCTGCGCGCGAAGCCGGGCGCGAACGTCTCCCAGATGCACTATGCCCGCCGCGGCATCATCACGCCGGAGATGGAATATGTGGCCGAGCGTGAGAATCTGGGCCGTGCCCGCCTCGCCGAATATGTGCGCGACGGACAGGATTGGGGCGCGGAAATCCCCGACTATGTGACGCCCGAATTCGTCCGCGATGAAGTCGCGCGCGGCCGCGCCATCATCCCGTCCAACATCAACCACCCGGAATCCGAGCCGATGGCGATCGGCCGTAACTTCCTGGTGAAGATCAACGCCAATATCGGCAACAGCGCCGTCGCCTCCGACGTGGCGGCCGAAGTCGACAAGCTCGTCTGGTCGATCCGCTGGGGAGCGGACACGGTGATGGACCTCTCCACAGGCCGCAACATCCACGACACCCGCGAATGGATCATCCGCAACTCGCCGGTGCCCATCGGCACGGTGCCCATCTACCAGGCGCTGGAAAAGGTCGGCGGCATCGCCGAGGACCTGACCTGGGACATCTTCCGCGACACCCTGATCGAGCAGGCCGAGCAGGGCGTCGATTATTTCACCATCCATGCGGGCGTGCGCCTGCCCTATATTCCGATGACGGCGAAGCGCGTCACCGGCATCGTCTCGCGCGGCGGGTCGATCATGGCGAAATGGTGCCTCGCCCATCATCGCGAGAGCTTCCTCTACGAGCATTTCGACGAGATCACGGAGATCATGAAGGCCTACGACATCGCCTATTCGCTGGGCGACGGCCTGCGCCCCGGCTCCATCGCCGACGCCAATGACGAAGCCCAGTTCGCCGAACTCTACACGCTGGGCGAACTGACGAAGCGCGCCTGGGAACAGGATGTGCAGGTGATGATCGAAGGCCCCGGCCACGTGCCGATGCACAAGATCAAGCAGAATATGGACAAGCAATTGGAAGCGTGCGGCGAAGCGCCCTTCTACACGCTTGGCCCCCTCACCACCGACATCGCGCCGGGCTACGACCATATCACCTCAGGCATCGGCGCGGCGATGATCGGCTGGTATGGCACGGCGATGCTCTGCTACGTCACGCCCAAGGAGCATCTGGGCCTGCCCGACCGCGACGACGTGAAGGTGGGCGTGGTGACGTATAAGCTCGCCGCCCATGCCGCCGACCTGGCAAAGGGCCATCCCGCCGCCAAGGTCCGCGACGATGCGCTGTCCCGCGCCCGCTTCGAATTCCGCTGGCGCGACCAGTTCAACCTGTCGCTCGATCCCGACACGGCCGAGCAATATCACGACCAGACGCTTCCGGCGGAAGGGGCGAAGTCAGCCCATTTCTGCTCCATGTGCGGCCCCAAATTCTGCTCGATGAAGATCACGCAGGAAGTGCGCGACTTCGCGGCAAAGCAGAACCAGCCCGCCACCGCCTTCATCGCGGCGGAAGAAGCGGAAAAGGGCATGAAGGAAATGAGCGAAATCTTCCGCGAAACCGGAAGCGAGCTTTATATGGGTGCTGGCGGGCGGGAGCATGATTGAGTGGGAAAGGGGGCCTTGGGAGGCGCCCTTTTTAGATAGGCAACCCATGGATGGTTTGCTCGATGCTGCGGCTTATGTTATAACTGCCGTATGAACATTCCGCTCAAGATCACCAAGGTCGGCAATAGCGCCGGAGTCATCCTGCCCAAGGAGTTGCTGGCGCAGCTTCGGGTAGGATTGGGCGATACGCTCTACCTTACCGAAGCACCCGATGGCGTGCGCCTCACGGCGGCCGACCCGGACTTCGAAACGAAGATGGCGCTGGCCGAACAGATCATGCGCGAAGATCGCGACATCCTGCGCGTTCTCGCCAAATAATCGCGCATGGGTGAAACGGGGACCGGCCGGCTGGAGCCGGTATGGATCGAAAAGGCCGTAGCGCTTGCGATCCACGACCGGCAATTGGCCGAACATGGCGGCAGTGTTGGAACGCGCGACGAGGGAATGCTGGAATCCGCCTTGGCGCGACCGGTCCATCAATGGACCTACGGTGAGGAGGACCGCTGCCATCTTGCCGCCGCCTATGCCTTTGGCATTGCCCGCAATCATCCGTTCGTGGACGGGAACAAGCGCACCGGCTGGGTATTGGCGCGCCTGTTCCTTGCGCTCAATCGGATCGAATTGCGCTTCGAGGCCGCCGCCGCGATCAAGGCCATGCTGGAACTCGCCGCAGGCAACCTTTCGCAGAAGGAGCTGGCCGACTGGTTCCGCGCCCATCTCCTCTCGCCTTGACGCCTCAATCCCTCTTGCCTCGCGCGTCGTAAAACCGCACCATCGCGCCAGCGATACGACAGGGGAGACGTTATGACCCGCAGCACGATCTTCGCCGGACTTCTGGCCGCCGCCGCTTTGCTCGCCGGTTGTTCGAGCGAACGCAAAGAGGCGCCCGAAAATGCAGCCGCGAACGTTATGAACGCCGCTGAAGCGGTCGACAACGCCGGTAACGCATCCGCCAATGAAAGCGCGGCGGTCCCGGCGGCGGACGCCTTCTCCCGCTATGTCGGCAAATATCCCTTCGACAAGGTCGGCGCGCATAGCTGGAACGACGATCCCGCCGTCAAATCCGCGATCGAAACGGCGGTTTCGGACGCCAAGGTCCGCAAATGGGTGCTCGCCGCCGAAGGGCCGTCCAGCCCGATCGAGATGATCGACGGCAAGGTCGCGGCCTGGACCTGCGAAACCCACAATTGCGGCCCGCATCAATGGGTGACGCTGATCGACCCCAAGACCGGCGCGGCGCAGGTCTGCTATTTCGACGAGGCGGTCGCCCCCGACAAGACACGCTGGTTCAAGAACGGCAAGGAGGAAAGCCGCGCGGGCAAATGTCCCGAAGGGCAGGGCTGACGCGGGAAATCCGCGTCTCGTAAGATTTCTCCATGCCCCAAACGAGCGTTCCGACTGGATCGGCGCGCATTTCACCCTAAATAGCAGTTGATGCCGCCTTCTTCCCCCGACAGCGCCACGCCCATTCCACCCGTCTGGGCCACGCTGCGCCGGTTCCTCCCCTATCTCTGGCCTGCCGACGCGCCCGCGCTGCGCCGCCGGGTCGCCATCGCCATGGTGCTGGTGCTGCTCGCCAAGCTGGTGGGCCTCGCCATGCCCTTCGCCTATAAGGCCGCGATCGACCGGATGGCGCCGGGCATGGAACCCGCCGCCACCCTCGCCATTGCGCTGGTCGCCGCCTATGCGGGCGCGCGCTTCGCCAGCGTCCTGTTCGACAACCTCCGCAACGCCGTGTTCGAGCGCGTGGGGCAGGAGGCGGGCCGCCGTCTTTCCGACGATGTGTTCGTCCACCTCCATCGCCTGTCGCTGCGCTTCCATCTCGACCGCCGCACCGGGGCCGTTACGAAGATCGTGGAACGCGGCACGAAAAGCATCGACACGATGCTCTATTTCCTCCTCTTCAACATCGCCCCCACGGTGCTGGAACTGGCGGCGGTCTGCATCATCTTCTTCGTGAAGTTCGGCGTCGGCCTCGTCGTCGCGACGCTGGTGATGGTCACACTCTATATCTGGTTCACCCGCACGATCACCGAATGGCGCAACCAGCTTCGCCGCGACATGGTGGACCTCGACACCAATGCGGTCGCCCATGCCGTGGACAGCCTGCTGAATTTCGAGACGGTCAAATATTTCGGCGCCGAAGACCGCGAAGCCGCCCGCTACGCCCGCGCCATGCGCCGCTACGCCAATGCGGCGGTCAAGAGCGAGAACAGCCTCGCCTGGCTCAATGTCGGCCAGTCGCTCATCACCAACCTGATGATGGCGGGGGCGATGGGCTATACCGTCTGGGGCTGGAGCAAGGGCCAGTTCACCACCGGCGACGTGGTGCTGGTGAACACGCTGCTGAGCCAGCTTTTCCGCCCGCTCGACCTGCTCGGCATGGTCTACCGCACGATCCGACAGGGCCTGATCGACATGGAGGCGATGTACAAGCTGATCGACACGCAGGCGGAGATCGCCGACGCGCCCGGCGCGCCGATGCTGCATGTGGAGGCGGGAGAAGTCCGCTTCGACCATGTCCGCTTCGGCTACGACCCGGAACGGGAGATATTGCACGGCGTCAGCTTCACCGTTCCCGCCGGGCATACGCTGGCCATCGTCGGGCCTTCGGGCGCGGGCAAGTCCACCATCGCGCGGCTGCTCTTCCGCTTCTACGACATTCAGGGCGGGCGCATCCGCATCGACGGGCAGGATATCGCGCAGGTGACGCAGCACTCCTTGCGCGCCTCCATCGGCATCGTGCCGCAGGACATGGTGCTGTTCAACGATACGGTCGGCTATAATATCGGCTATGGCCGCGAGGGCGCCACGCAGGAAGAGATCGAGGCGGCGGCGAAGGCGGCTTCCATCCACGACTTCATCATGAGCCTGCCGCAGGGCTACGAAACTCGCGTCGGCGAACGGGGCCTCAAGCTGTCGGGCGGGGAGAAGCAGCGCGTCGCCATCGCCCGCACGCTGCTCAAAGATCCGCCGGTGCTGGTGCTGGACGAGGCGACCAGCGCGCTCGACAGCCGGACCGAGACGGAGATTCAGGAGGTGCTGCGCTCCATTTCCCGCCGCCGCACCACGCTGATCGTCGCGCATCGGCTCTCAACGGTGGTCGACGCGGAGGAAATCATCGTGCTGGATCAGGGCCGAATCGTCGAGCGTGGCCGCCATGCCGATCTGGTCCGTGCCGATGGCCTTTATGCCGCCATGTGGGCGCGGCAGGCATCCGAGCGGGAGGATATGGACATGGAGCCGGTCATCGAAGACAGTTTTTCCGCCACCGCGCCCTAATCGAGGAAGCGCGCCGCGACCTCCGGCGGCACCCGCAGGATGCGGCCCGTTGCCTTGTCGATGATCGCCCAGGTGGATTTGGCCGATACCTTGACCTTGCCGTCCGGGCCGGTGAACTCCATCAGCCGGTCGAAGCGCGCGCCGCGCGGTCCCTCGGGAATCCAGGTGCGGACGGTGACGGCCTCGCCCTCCTTCACATTGCCGCGATAGTCGATTTCATGCCGGGTCACGACCCAGACATAGGCGTCGAGATGGGCGGGATCGGCATCGCGCGTCCAATGCTCGGTCGCGACCTGTTCCATCCACTGCACCCAGACCGCGTTGTTCACATGGCCGAGTATATCGATATGCTCTGGAAGCGCGGTGAGGGTGGTAGTGTAGCTAGTCGCCATCAGTCCGCCATGCCCAGTTGCCAGAGGATGAAGGCGAATTCCTCCGCCGTCTCATGCAGGCTTTCGAAGCGGCCCGATTTGCCGCCATGGCCCGCGCCCATATTGGTCTTGAGGATCAGTACATTGCCGTCGGTCTTGGTCGCGCGCAGCTTCGCCACCCATTTCGCCGGTTCCCAATAGGTGACGCGCGGATCGTTGAGGCCCGCCGTCACCATCAGCGGCGGATAGTCCTGCGCGCGGACATTGCCATAGGGATCATAGGCGCGGATCGTCTCGAACGCGGCCTTGTCCTCGATCGGGTTTCCCCATTCGGGCCATTCGCCCGGCGTCAGCGGCAAGGTCTCGTCCAGCATGGTGTTGAGCACGTCCACGAAGGGCACATGCGCCACCACCGCGCCCCACAGGTCCGGGTCGCTGTTCATGACCGCGCCCATCAGTTCGCCGCCCGCCGATCCGCCGGAAATGCTGATCCGGCCCTTGGACGTATAGCCGCGTTCGATCAGGCCCTTCGCCACGTCCACGAAATCGGTGAACGTGTTGGTCCGCTTGTCGAGCTTTCCGTCCAGATACCATTGCTGCCCCAGATCGTCCCCGCCCCGGATATGCGCCAGCGCAAAAGCGAAGCCGCGGTCCAGCAGCGAGAGCCGCGTGGTCGAGAAACCCGGCTCCATCGCGATGCCATAAGCGCCATAACCATAAAGATGCAGCGGCGCGCTGCCGTCGCGGGGCAGGTCCTTGGGATAGACAATGGAAACGGGGATCGGCGTCCCGTCCCGCGCCGCGATCATCAGCCGCTCGGTCTCATAACGGGTCGCGTCATAGCCGGACGGGATTTCCTGAACCTTCAGCACCTCCAGCTCGCCCGTCGCCAGATGATAGTCGTAAATGGTGTCGGGCGTGACCATCGATTCATAGCCGATCCGCAGCTTGGTCACATCATATTCGGGATTGTCGTCCAGCGACGCCGAATAGCTGGCTTCGGGGAAGGGGATGCGTTTCGCCCGGTGAGTGGCGTAGTCGCGCAGTTCGATCTGATCGAGGCCGTCCTGCCGCCCCTCTGTGACGTAGAAGCCCTTGAACAGCGTGAAATCGGTCAGGTAGAAATGATCGTCCGGTCCGATCACTTCCTCCCACTGATCGGGCGTTTCCAGCGATGCCTTCACCAGCCGGAAGTTGGGATGGGCGTCATTGGTGCGGATGTAGAGCGTGCCGTCATGCTCATCGACTTCATATTCGCGCCCCGGCTTGCGCGCTGACACCAGCAGCGGCTGCGCGGCCGGATTGTCGGCGGGGAGCAGCCACACCTCGGTCGTCACATGGTCGCCGGTCGCGATGACGATCCACTTTTCCGATGACGTAAGGCCCACCGACACGCGGAAGCCCTCGTCATCCTCGTGGAACAGCTCGACGTCGCTTTCCACGCCCTGCCCCAGCCAGTGCAGCCGCGCATTGTCCGTCCGCCAATTCTCGTTGGCGAGGCCGTAGAGCAGCCCCTTGCTGTCGCTGGTCCACACCAGCGCGGACAGGGTGCCGGGGATCACCTCCGGCAGCAGTTCGCCGGTCGCCAGATCCTTGATCCGCGCCTCGAACCGCTCCGATCCGTTATTGTCGATGGCATAAGCGAGGTAGCGCCCGTCCGGGCTGACCGACATCGCGCCCAGCCGGAAATAATCATGCTCCTCCGCCAGCGCGGGTTCGTCGAGGATCAACTGGTCCGCGCCGCCCGCGACGGGCCTGCGATACCATTTGCGATATTGCGCCCCGATCTCGAACGCGCGCCAGTAGACATGGTCGCCGTCCTTTTGCGGCACCGAACTGTCGTCTTCCTTGATGCGGCCTTTCATCTCCGTGAAAAGGGCATCGGTCAGCGCCTTGCGCGGGGCCATGGCCTGCTCGAACCAGCCATTCTCCGCTTCCAGATAGGCCAGGACATCCTTGTCCTGCACATCGGGATAGCCCGGATCGCGCAGCCATGCCCAGGGATCCTCCACCGTGATGCCGTGGCGGGCGAAGCTGTGCGGACGGCGTGCGGCGACGGGCGGCTTGGCGGTATCGGTCATGCAATTCCCATATTCTGTCATGCGGCGGGCGGACACTGGCAGAAGCGCCGCGCCCTCTCTATGTTGGCGGCATTACAGCCAATGCCAAGAGGCTCGTTAAACGAGGAAGCTTCCATGTCCACCTATGAAGATCGTCTCAAGGCCCTGCGCGCGCAACTGGCGCGCGACCGGCTGGACGGTTTCGTCGTGCCGCTGACGGACGAGCATATGAGCGAATATGTCGGCGCCTATGCCCAGCGCCTTGCCTGGCTCACGGGTTTTCAAGGATCGGCGGGCAGCGCTGTCGTGCTGCCGGAGGAAGCGGCGATCTTCGTTGACGGGCGCTACACCTTGCAGGTGCGCGAGCAGGTGGACGCCGCGCACTGGCAATATGAGAGCGTGCCGCAGACCTCCATCGCGGCGTGGCTCAAGGATCATGCGTCGCAGGGCGCGCGCATCGGCTATGATCCATGGCTCCATACCCGCGCATGGGTGCGCCAGGCGAGCGAGGCTCTGGCCGAGCGCGGCGCGGAACTGGTCGCGGTCGACACCAATCCGGTGGATGCGGTCTGGCCCGACCGCCCCGCGCCCAGCGCCGCCAGGCTGGCGGTGCATGAAGACCGCTACGCCGGAAAGAGCGCGGCGGAAAAGCGGCAGGAGATGGCCGACTGGCTGACGGCGAAACATGCCGATGCGGCGGTGCTCTCCGCGCTCGATTCCATTGCATGGACCTTCAACATCCGGGGCAAGGACGTGGACCGCACGCCCGTCGCGCTCGCCTATGCCGTCGTGAACGCCGATGCGACCGCCGATCTTTATGTCGCGCCCGAAAAGATCGACGAGGCCGCGGTGCAGCATCTGGGCAATGCCGTGCGCGTGCACGACCGCGCGGCCTTCCCCGACGCGCTCAAGGGCTTCGCGGGCAAGACGGTCGTAGCCGATCCCGAGCGTGCGGTCGCCGCGATCTTCGAAGGATTGGAGGAAGGCGGCGCGCATGTGCTGGCGCTGCGCGATCCCGCCATATTGCCCAAGGCGATCAAGAACCCGGTCGAGATCGCCGGACACAGAGCCGCGCAAAGTCGCGACGGGGCGGCGCTGTCCCGCTTCCTGCATTGGATCGCGACCGAAGCGCCCAAGGGCGGCGTCGATGAACTGGGCGCCGCGGCGAAGCTGGAATCCTTCCGCCGCGACACCGGCGCGTTGCAGGACCTGTCCTTCGACACGATCAGCGGCGCGGGGCCGAACGGCGCGGTGGTGCATTATCGGGTCGAGGAAAAGACCAACCGTCCCATCGAGCGCGATTCCCTTTATCTGGTGGATTCAGGCGGCCAATATCGCGACGGCACGACCGACGTGACCCGCACCATCGCCATCGGCACGCCGACGCCGGAAATGAAGCGCCGCTTCACGCTGGTCCTGAAGGGGCATGTGGCGCTCGCCCGCGCCGTGTTCCCCAGGGGCACGCGCGGCGGACAGCTCGACGTGCTGGCGCGGCAATATCTCTGGGCCGACGGGCTGGATTATGCCCATGGCACCGGCCATGGCGTGGGCAGTTTCCTGTCGGTGCATGAAGGGCCGCAGCGGATCGCGACCTTCGGCGGCGGCGACGAGCCGTTGCAGGCGGGCATGATCCTCTCCAACGAGCCGGGCTATTACAAGACCGGCGAATATGGCATCCGCATCGAAAATCTGGTGCTGGTGGAGGAACGCGCCATCCCCGGCGCGGAAAAGGAGATGCTGGGCTTCGAAACGCTGACCTTCGCGCCCATCGATCGCAACCTTGTCGCGGTCGAACTGCTGAGCATGGAAGAACGCGCCTGGCTCGACGCTTATCATGCCAGGGTGCTGGATGTCGTCGGGCCGCAGCTTGAAGGCGCGGCATTTGCATGGCTGACGGGGGCCTGCGCGCCGCTGTGAAGCTCAGTCGCGTCGCTGGGCGTCGCCGTCCCGGCCGGCCTCGGCTGGCTTCGATTCGGCGGCGTCCGCGCGCGCCTGCGCCTTGCGGCGCCGCAGATTGTCGCGCAGCGCCTGCGCCAATCGCTCTTTGCGTTCGTCCTGTCCGCTGCTCATGGGATGCGCTTAAGCAAATTGCCGGACCCGTCGCAAGCCGCCTTGACAAGGGCAGCGCGCGCGGCCATAGGCCCGGCTCCGCCGCCTGATACGGGCCGCGCGAAGAACAGAGTGCTGCCGTAGCTCAGTGGTAGAGCGCATCCTTGGTAAGGCTGAGGTCGTGAGTTCAATCCTCACCGGCAGCACCATTTCTCCCCGACGGAAGATAAAGCGCAGCGGCGTTCGGCGGATGCCTTCAGAACGGGAACCCGCTGCGCCCGTCATCCCGCGAATTTGAAACCGATCCAGAGCGTGCGCGGCGTGCCGAGGTCCATGGACCCGCCTGCATTGCGTGTGACGACCTCCTCATCGAACAGGTTTTCGCCGCGTGCGACAAGGGTGATCCCATGGCCCAGCGGCAGGCTGGCGACCGCATCCACCGTCAGCGCATGGGGCAGCACATCGGTCTGAAGATCGTCCTCATATTGCTTCGACACATAACGCAGCGTGGTCGATAGCGCCGGTCCCTGCGCCGGTTGCCATGCCAGCGTTGCGCTGGCGGCATGACGGGGGCTTTGCGCGGGCCTTAACCCATCGAAGCCCCTGCCCGGTGCCCGCACCTTGCTGCGGCTATAGGCATAGGAGGTCGACAGCAGGAAATCGCCGATATGGCCCGAAGCAGTCAGTTCCACGCCCTTGGCGATCACCGCGTCCACATTCCGGCGCTGACGAAGATTGGGATTGGCCGGATCGGTCACATTGGCGATGGCGTCGTCCAGCCGATTGTAGAAAGCGGTCGCCGCCAGCGTCAGGCCGGGCAGGGGGGTGAAGTCGACTCCCGCCTCAACCCCTTTCAGCTTTTCCGGCGTGAGCGCTGCATTGGCTTCGGTCCTGACCGGAAACACGGTGAACGGCCGGTATAATTCGTTGAGCGTAGGCAGGCGGAAGCCGGTATAGCCCGCCGCCCGCACCGCCAGCTTCTCGCTGACCCGGAACAGCGCGCCCGCGCGCCCGGAAAACTGCCAGTCGGACCGGTTGTCGAAGTCGTCGTTCACCGTGACGACGCCATTGGCCCCGACCTGCCGGTAAAAGCCGCCGCTGATGCGCCAATAGTCGGCCCGCACGCCGCCGGTCAGGATGAGGCTGCCGATCGTCCAGTCATCCTCCGCGAAGAAGCCGGTCGTGATCTGGTCCCCGCCCGCATGGCGGCGGGCCGTTATCGGATTGGCGGGGTCGCCGGCATCATAGGCGTCCTCATACATGTCGCCCGTGGCGAAGCGCGTGTCGGTGCCGATGCGCAGCACATGGTCCGGGCCGACCGGCGGCCGCAGTTCGATCTTGCCGCCGATGCCGGTGGAGGGTGTGTTCCGCTGATCGAGCGACTGGCGATAGGGCGCGTTGGACGAGATCACGATATTGGAGAAATTGCGCGCCTGGATATAGGCCAGCGCATCGACCTGCCATGCGCCGCGCGCGATATAGCGGATCGAGGCGTCCTGCCCCTCGCTCATGCTGTCCGCGCCGCGAAAGCGCAGCGTGCGGTCATCGTGGAAGACGGTCGCGCGGAATTGCAATTCGGAGGTGGCCGACAGGGGCGCGACGGCGCGCAGATTGCCGGACCAGCCATCATAGGCGGCCGGCACGGTAGCCGCGACCCGCTGATCGCGCGGCGTGGTCATGAAGCCGTCGCCCCGGTCCCGGCGGCCCGACAGGGAAACATAGCCGCCGCCCAGATCGGGTGTGAAGGCGGCGGCCAGTTCGGTCGCATCCTTGCTGCCGTAAAAGGCGCTGGCGGCAAAAGAAGGAAGCTGATCGCGGGTGGCGCTGGCAAGCTCGATGGTGCCCGCGACCGCCCCGGCTCCAAAGGCCCCCACGCCGCCGCCGCGCGTGACCCGTACCACCGACAGCCGGTCGGGGACCAGCGCGCTGAAGGGAATATAGCCGAAAAAGGGATCGGCCATCGGCACGCCATCCAGCAGCACCAGCGTGCGGCTGGAGGCATTGCCGCCCAGCGCCCGCAACGTGGCGCCTTGGGCGGACGGGTTGGCCGACCGGCTGTCGGATCGGCGAAACTGCTGAAAACCCGCCACGTCGCCCAATATATTTTCGATGCGCCCCGACGCGCCGTTGATCAGCCGGTCCCGATCGATCACCACGGAGCCATAAGCGGGACTGCCCGGCGGGAGAGGCAGGCCCGCTCCGGTGACGACGATATTCGCCTGCGATGCCGTATCAGGCTGCGTCTGGGCGAACGCGATGCCGGGAACCGCTGCCAAGGCGATGGAAAACGGCAGATATTTCACGACGGATTTCCCTTTTCCACTCGGTTGGCGCGGCTCGAAAGGGGCTCGACCTGCCCCGATTATCATTTGTGCGGACGTAGGGCGACGGCTGAATCCGAGTCAAGCCGCAGACCTTCAACGGGCGGGACATGTCGATGCCGCCGCAACGTTGGAAAACGCGGCCGGCAGCGGAGCATCCCTGTTGATGACGATGCAAGCGGCGCGGCTCAATGGATTTGGAGGAGGAGTTGGGGGGAGTAGAATTTTGCAGGAAAGCGAATTCTTCCCTTGCCGAGCCGTCAAACCGCTGCTAGTTGCCCGCCTCACCCGCCGAGAGGAAGCTCCTCCGGCCGCCAGAGCGGGCGTAGCTCAGGGGTAGAGCACAACCTTGCCAAGGTTGGGGTCGAGGGTTCGAATCCCTTCGCCCGCTCCAGATTTTATAAGAAAATTAGATACTTATGTCAGGCCGCGAGAGCGGCCTTCTTCCGTTTTCGGGCCGGGCTACAACCGGGCTACAACACTTTTCATCATGGCATGGGCGCGATTGCTTTCTCCAAACCAAGGCCTGCATGGCGAGTCTTAACCGTCGAGATTTGGCCAGTGCGTTGGCGTTCCGTCACGGGAGTTGAATTCGACCACTCTCGGGGCATCGTGATAGCCGTCATTCGGTGAGCCGTATGTCGGCGTTTGCTGGATCCGCTTTCTGATTGATCTAGGAGTGTCGAACGAAGGGTGACGCGGACCGACCCTTGTTTGTTGCCCAGAAGACAGTCACGCCGGGATGCAGCATATCCTTTCGTCTCGGCAGCCTGACCGCCCCTCACGGCCTCTCCTGTGGCTGATCTGACCGGTTCCACCTGTCGGCGCAACGGCGCCGGGCGGCTTTTTTCCGCCGCCTTCGGCTTTGCAGCGCGAAGCAAAAAAGCCGCCCTTTGGCCGTCCCAGGGCCGCAAGCCCACCCCGACGCGCAGACGCGACGGGAACCCCGAGCAGCGGTGCGCCGCCGAACGTCCCCGATCCACCGATCGCCACGAGGCCGCGATGGGCGCGGCCCGGACAAGCGAACGGAGAATCATCATGAGCACTATCGGCACTTTCAGCAGGGACAAGGACGGCGGCATCGTCGGCAAGGTCGTGACCCTCACGCTCAACACCCGCGCGGTGTTCACGCCCGTAGAGAAGGACGCCTCCAAGGCGCCCGACTACCGGCTCACCTTCGCCAACGCGGATCACGTCGACGTCGAGGTCGGCGCCGCCTGGATCAAGACCAGTCGCAACGAGCGCGATTATCTGTCGGTCAAGATCGACGATCCCAGCTTCCCGGCACCGCTTTACGCGAGCCTGGTCGAGAGCAACGAGCGTCCCGGCGAATACGTCCTGCTCTGGTCCCGCTGACCGCCACCCGCGCCCCGCCGCGCCATGGCGGGGCGCGCCTTTCGTTGTCGTCAGGACGGTCGCGGACAGCGCCGTATATTGCGGCGCTGTCTTGTGATTGTCATCGCATACGGCTATTGTTGCGAACAATTCTCAAAAAGAGAGTGAGGGGCAGCACGAAAGGACCGACCATGACCCGCCATTTCACGCCGCCATCGCATGATGCGAGCATTATGCCAGCGATGCTGATCGAGGCGGCGCGCTGCTGGCGGGACGCGCGGGACAGCCGGAAGCCGGTCCAGCCCAGCCTGTTCGCGATGCTCTCCCGCACTGGTCATGGGATGTTGGCGCCGGTGTTCGACAGCATCATGACGCTGGTCGAAGGTGTGTCCGGCAGGCGCATCGCCACCGGCACTGGCCCATCGCTTTCCGAAGACGAGCATCGCCTGATCGGTATGCTTGACGAAGCCAGTCCTTCGTCAGGCGATAGCGGCCTTGTCGCCGCGCTCGATTGCGCGGTGAAGTCGCTGCGGATCTTATTGACGCGACCGATTGGCATAACGACCGCACGTCTGGCGGCCTGATCCCTCTTTCCTGAACGCAATTCGGTGCCAGCATAGCCGGCGCACTGTCCCGCGCGGCCATGCGGCCGCGATCGTGGCTAATGGCGCTGCCCTCGCGCCGGGCAAGGGAAGTGACACCGTTCGGGATGGTATCCCCACCTTCCGCGGCTTCGCCTTGTGTAGGCGGGTGATTCCCCTCCACCCCGAACGCCCTTGTCCCGTGCTACCCCGGTCTCGCCGACGGGCAGAAGTTCAGGCGCGGCGTTCCGCTTCGCTGAACTTCAGACCCAAAGGATTGAGACATGACCAGCAAAGCACAGGCTCCCCGCAATGTGATTTTCAACGGCGATTGCATTGAAGTGATGCAGGCTTTCGATAGCGGCACGGTGGATTTCATCCTGACCGATCCGCCCTATGTCACCCGCTACCGGGATCGCCAGGGCCGCAAGGTGGCGAACGACGATAACGGTCGGTGGCTCCGTCCGGCGTTCCGCGAGATGCACCGCATCTTGAAGGATGGCGGCTTTGCGGTTTCCTTCTACGGCTGGAACAAGATCGACCTTTTCATGGACGCATGGAAGGCGGCGGGCTTTCGCGTCGTCGGGCACCTCGTTTTCCGCAAGCGTTATGCGTCGTCGGCCCGCTTCCTGCGCTATGAGCACGAACAGGCTTATTTGCTGGCGAAGGGCAACCCCATCCGTCCCGCGCGTCCCATCCCCGATGTTCTGGATTTCCCCTATTCGGGCAACCGTCTGCACCCCACGCAGAAGCCGGTTGAAGCACTGGCGCCGTTGATCGAGGCTTTCACGCAGCCGGGCGAGCTTGTCCTGGACCCGTTCAGCGGCAGCGGCTCGCCCCTGGCGGCAGCCCAGCAGCTTGGCCGCGACTGGACCGGCATCGAACTGGACAACGGCCACTACCACACCGCCAGCAAACGGCTTGCCGCGCGGCAGCATCACCGGGCGGCCGCATAGGTCGCCACCTTTCCCCATCATCGCGCCCGTCCCCGCGACGGGCGCCACCCCCACAAGGAATCATATCATGCGCTGGATCATCACGACCGATCATATGGGCGGCTGTCTTGAACTTGGCGAAAATGGCGAAGGAATCCCCGCTCGTGCCGAAGTCTCGCAGGGTCATCAGTTGCCCATGGAGTTCCGGCTATACAATGCGGCTGGCCTCCTTTGCTTTGAAGGCCGGTGCGGCGACATTGACGCGGACTGGTGGCATGGCTTCGAGCCGCTGATGTTCACCTGGAACACTCATGCCCGCTGCCGCCGGATGAGCTACAGGCGCACAGGAAGTCAGGACGGATGGCGCAGGTTCAAACCATAGCCCACTTGCGCCTGAATGATCCCGCCGCCGGCCCATCTGAACCGGCGGCGGCCGCGCGTCCCAGAGGTCCGCACGGCCTGATTTCGCTCGCTCGCCGGGCATGGCCCGGCGAGCGAGTATATTCGGCCTTATACCAAGACGACTATAATAGTCGTTTTCATGGCGTATAGCTCCCGCCTCGTGAACGTGATCGCGCATGATCATTTCCCGCCAGGTGCGGGCCGCTCGTGCGCTTCTCGGTTGGACCCAGGAGATGCTTGCTGACAAGGCCCTTGTCGCGTTGACCGCGCTCAAACGCCTTGAATCCGCCAATGATCTGCCCGTGCGTGAGGATACCCGCCATCAAGTGGTCAAGGCGTTGGAGGGCGCGGGGATTGTCTTTCTCGATTCGGAGCGAGGCGAAGGCGTCATGCTTGTGCGCGGCGCACCGGAGAAATCGCATAAGTAAAGAGCGCCAAGGTTCTTTCCATTATCCCCATTCTATCACCGGGTCATAGCCAAGATAGGGCGATTACGTTGGTCCATTGTGGTGTATAGCGTGTGACCGGCGACTTCCCCGTAGGAACGGCTAAGGCCGGAGCAAGGCGATGGCAATTATCCCATTCAACGATCGGGCTCCCGACACACCACAGGTCACCAAGTATGATGAACGCCATCATCGCACCTATTGGCGCTTACTCGATGCGGCGGCGGAAAACGCCGATTGGCACGAGGCCGTTCACATCATTTTCGGGATCGATCCGATCGCCGAGCCGGAACGCGCGCGCCTGGTCCACGACTCGCATCTCGCTCGCGCGCGGTGGATGACCAAGATCGGTTATCGCCATTATTTGCGTTCATCATAGCCATCGAATCAAATCCGTAGCACCGCCGGAATCCTGAAAAACCTCCCGAAACGCTGACTAAAATTCCCTATACGGTAGCCCTTCTGGCAGGACTTCTCCGCAATTGAGCGGATGAGAACATCTCCCCTCGCGCTCCGCAGAGAGCCATGCTTGGGAGGATTACAATGCCGCCTGAGAAGGACTGGCGTGCGCCTTCGGATGAAGCCGGGGACGACGCGCTGCAATATTGCGACATCGCCATGGGCTATTTGAGCCGCAATACCCGTTATCGCGCCGATTATACCCTAACCTCTCTTATTCACGACGCTCGGTTTCGGGTCCGCTCTGGGCATTTGCTGCGGCTGGCTGTATTGCGCGGACGACCGGCATCGCTGGCGTTTGTTTCACCGCATTCGGATTGATGGGCTTTTCGGGTTGAAGGGCTGGGCTCGGAGTTCTGCGGCGCTGCCGCATGGGCTACGTCGGCGCAGGCTTCAGCCGGAGAACGAGGGCGCGGAACAGGTCGGCATCCGGACAGGCGGAAGCGAAGGCAATGCGGATGCGGCTAGCACTTTCTACGACGCGCGCAGCGACCTTGAGCAGCCGCAGGCGCAAGGTGGTAAACTCCGCGCTTGCCAGAGCAG
>NZ_VLKK01000014.1 GCF_007830065.1 Sphingobium wenxiniae
TCCCGGGTCAACTCTCAGTGGAAATCAACAGGTAAGGCTGAAGGAGCACTGCAAGGAACATCTGGCCCCTTACAAGTACCCGCGCTGGATAACTTTCGTCGACGAATTGCCCAAGACGGCCACCGGCAAGATTCAGCGCTTTCGTCTGCGAGAGAAAGCATGAGCCAGTCTGATAGATATGACATCGTCATAGTTGGCGCTGGTCACGCCGGTGCGCAGGCAGCGATTGCACTGCGGGGGGCGGGGTTCGAAGGTACGATTGCCGTGGTGGGGCGTGAAAATGAGCTTCCCTACGAACGGCCGCCGCTCTCGAAGGAATATCTTGCTCAGGAACGTCCGTTCGAGAGCCTCTATCTCCGTCCGGCGGAATATTGGACCGAAAAACAGATCGCCATGCTTTTAGGCAAGACCGTGGTGGCAGTTGATCAAGCAGAGCATACGGTTTCGAGCGAAGACGGAATGCGGATCGAATTTGGAAAACTGATCTGGTGCGCCGGTGGCGATCCACGCGGTCTTCCGGTTACGGGCGCGGACTTGTCCGGGGTCCATGCGGTGCGCGATCGCGAGGATGTCGATGCCATCATGGCCGAGCTTCCGACAGTCGATAAAGTCGTGGTTATTGGCGGTGGCTATATCGGTTTGGAGGCCGCCGCAGTCCTCTCCAAGTTGGGTAAACGAGTTACACTGCTGGAAGCACTGCCGCGTGTGCTGGCCCGGGTCGCGGGCGAGGGCCTGTCCGATTTTTATCATGTAGAGCACCGTGCTCAAGGGGTCGATTTGCGGGTCGATCAGCAGGTCGAAGCATTGGAGGGGGACGGGCATGTCTCCGGGGTCAGGCTGGCAGGTGGGGACATCTTGCCTGCGCAGATGGTTATCGTCGGTATCGGCATTGTTCCATGTGTCGAACCGTTGCTTGAGGCCGGGGCCGCTGGAGGCAACGGCGTTCTCGTTGATGCGCAATGCCGAACGACTCTCCCGGATGTCTTCGCGATAGGCGATTGCGCCGCGCATCGGAACGCCTTTGCCGATGGCGATGTGATTCGCCTTGAATCCGTACAGAATGCCAATGACATGGCGGCGGTAGTGGCCAAGACGATCTGTGGCGAAGAGGCAGAGTACAAGGCAACGCCCTGGTTTTGGTCCAATCAGTACGATCTGCGCCTGCAGACTGTCGGGTTGTCCGCCGGTCATGACCATGCGGTCGTCAGGGGTGACCCCGCCAGTCGCAAATTTTCGGTCGTCTATCTGCGCCGCGGACAGGTGATCGCGCTCGACTGTGTCAACAATGTACGCGACTATTCGCATGGTCGCAGGCTGGTCGAACTTGGCATCAAGGCCGATCCGGCCGAACTGGCGGACGATTCCAGGCAATTGAAGGAATGGCTGAAGGCGTCCTCTCCGACCGCTTGAAAGGTAGAGTATGTTATGAGTGAAAGTCCGCAAACGCCCGAAGCATTCGTGCAGCATTTCGTAGAGGTGACGCAGCGCATTTCCGGGCAGGTGATTGGTTCGGACCTCGAAGAGCAACTCAATCAGGCCTTTCCGGCAGGGGGCGAGTGGTTCGAAGCTGCCAAACGGATGTGTCGCGCAGGCTGTGAAGAAGGCTGGCTTTGCGCGCGCGAAGCTGGCGGGATCAAGTTCGGCCGCGCCGTACCGCCCAGCGATACCCTAAATGGCATGTCGATCGATGTCGTAGAGATGGACAGTATCGTCGGACCCCACCATTCGCACCCAAACGGAGAGATCGATCTGGTGATGCCGCTGCTTGGCGCAGCGGAATTCGATGGGCGTGGTGCGGGCTGGAAGGTTTACGGCCCTGGTTCGGCCCATCGACCCACCGTCACTGGGGGAAAAGCGTTGGTGCTCTACCTACTGCCGGACGGTGCAATCGAATTTACCCGGGGTTGACGTGTCTGACCCCGCCGAAAAACGTATTGCGCTGCATATACAGGATAGCATTGCCACGATCACACTGACGCGGGAGGCGCGTAAGAACTCGATCGACGGGCCAATGCATTTTGCTTTGCGCGATGCACTTTCCCGGATCGAAACAGATCCTGCAATCCGTGCCGTCATACTGACCGGTTCCGGAACGGCCTTTTGTGCAGGCCAGGATCTGAACGAGCGCGCCCGCACGTTTGAGCAAGGCGATACGCCAGACCTTCGCGCTTCGCTGGAAGATAATTACAACCCGCTTATCCGCCGGCTGGCCCGCTTGGACTGCCCGGTCATATCGGCAGTTAATGGTATTGCCTTTGGCGCTGGCGCCGGTCTTGCCATCGCTGCCGATATCGTACTCTGCGCTGAATCCGCCCGCTTCCAATTCGGCTTTGTCAATGTCGGGCTTGGTCCGGACAGTGGTGTAAGCTGGACCTTGCCGCGGCTCGTCGGTCAGGCACGCGCACTTGATCTTGCACTGACGGGGAGGCTGGTGAAGGCGGATGAAGCATTCGCCATCGGTCTTGTCAGTCGCGTTGTCATCGATGCAGAATTGACGACGACTGCGCGTGCCATCGCCAAGGAATTTGCTGCGTGCTCGTCCAGTGCTTTGACCTCGATTAAGAAGCTACTTCGAACCAATCCCAACGGGTCATTCGATGCCGCCTTGGACGCTGAGCGCGATGCCCAAGACCGGCTTGGTCGAAGCGATGCCTATCGCGCAGCGGTTCTCCGCTTTGTGCAATCCCGTAAGTGATTTTGCTTTAGGATCCAAACTCTATGAACAATGTAATAGCGCTAAAAAGCTACGCCGCAGACCGTTGGCTTGCGGAAGGCGAAGGGGCAGAACTCGTCTCGGCTATCGACGGCGCGACGGTCGCCCTCATGCCAGGAGTAGCCGATGTGAGGGAGATGATCGATCATGCCCGCCGGGTCGGTGGCCCGGCTTTACGGGCCATGACTTTTCGGCAGCGAGGAGAAATGCTCAAGGCGGCGGCTGCGGCAATTAGTGAGCGTAAAGCCGAACTTTACGCGCTGTCCTCGTTCACCGGGGCGACGAAGGGTGACAGCGCTTTCGATATCGAAGGCGGGATTGGCACATTTTTTGTCTATGCTTCGAAAGCCAAGACACTACCCGATGCGCATTTCATGCTGGAAGGTGGGCGCGAAACGCTAAGTAAGGGAGATTTTTTAGGGCAGCACGTCCTGGCCCCCCTGATCGGGGTCGCAGTTCATATTAACGCTTACAACTTCCCTGTTTGGGGAATGTTGGAGAAACTGGCTCCGACGCTGCTTGCTGGCATGCCCGCCATCATAAAACCTGCGACCTTCGGGTCATACCTGACTGAAGCGGCATTTCGGATCATGATCGAAAGCGGGGCGCTACCCACTGGATCTGTTCAGTTGCTTCTGGGCGATACGAGCGATCTGCTCGATTTGCTCGACGGGCAGGATAGTGTGGCCTTCACCGGTTCGGCCGCGACCGCCAACCGGCTAAAAACTCATCCTAACATAGTGAAGAACACCGTGCGGTTTGCGGCCGAACAGGACAGCCTCAACGCGTCGATCCTTGGTATGGATGCGGGGCCGGGCACACCGGAATTCGACTTGTACGTCAAGGAAGTTGCGCGCGAGATGACGCAGAAGGCGGGGCAAAAATGCACTGCGATCCGGCGCGCGCTCGTGCCGACCAGTATGCTGGACAGTGTTCAGAACGCGCTCATTTCACGCCTTGGCAACGCGACGATCGGTGACCCTCGCGATGAGACGACCAGATTGGGCGCGCTTGCCGGAATTCCCCAACGAGCGGATGTGATCGCCAACTTGGGGAAGTTGACGGCGGAGGCTGAGGTCGTTTTTGGAGGAGAAGTTCCAGAACTGCATGGCAATCTTGCCAAAGGCGCTTTTTTCGAACCGACCCTTCTGCGTTGCGAAAACCCGGATGCGGCAGAAGCGGTCCACTCGATCGAAGCCTTCGGCCCGGTTTGCACGCTTATGCCTTACCGTGACGCAGACGACGCCATCATGCTCGCCAAAAAGGGCAAAGGTTCGCTCGCCCTTTCCATTTTTAGCCACGACAGAGGCGTGACCGTGGATCTTGTGAAGGGGGTCTCGACTTTCCACGGCCGGGTCATGATCGTTGATCGTGACAATGCCGAGCATTCGACCGGTCATGGCGCGGCGATGCCGCATCTTCAGCACGGAGGGCCCGGTCGCGCTGGTGGCGGGGCCGAACTTGGCGGTACGATTGGGATGCTGCCCTATATGCAGCGTAGTGCCATTCAGGGGAGTGAAGCCTTGATTAGCGCAGTGGCGGAATCCTGATCGATGCAAGAAATCGCCAAGTGGGAACGGGATGGTGCGGTCGCCATCCTCACTATCAATAATCCCCCGGTAAACGCCATTTCCAGAGAGGTGCGTGCTGCGCTGGTCGAAGGCGTGAACCGGGCCGCCAAAGATGACGATGTCGGCGCGCTGGTTATTGCTTGTGCAGGTCGCACTTTTTTTGCCGGAGCCGATCTTAAGGAATTCGGAAAGCCGTCGACCAAACCGTTCCTGACCGAAGTTGTAGATACGATCGAGAGTTCGGACAAACCAATCGTGGCCGCGATCCACGGCAGTGCGTTGGGAGGTGGTCTTGAGATCGCCATGGCCTGTCACTGGCGCGTTGCCGAGCCGGATGCCAAGCTTGGCCTGCCCGAAGTCAAGCTGGGGTTGATGCCCGGCGCGCGTGGGACACAGCATCTGCCCCGTCTGGTGGGGGTGAAGAATGCGCTGGAGATCATTGCGTTCGGCAATCCGGTTACGGCCCGTGCAGCGCATGAAATGGGTCTTGTCGACGTCATTGCTGAAGGGGATCTCCTTCAGTCGGCAATTGCGCAAGCGAACAAAGTTGTTGGAAGGCCGCCGCGCCGAACACGCGAGCAAGTCGCTGAAAAAGTCGACGACGCCGTTTACGATGAGTTCGCCAGGTCGAATTCCCGCAAGTTCGATCGACTCGATGCCCCACCGGCGATTATCGCGTCGGTTCGGGCCGCGACAGAGCTGCCGTTTGAACAAGGTGTCGCGCGCGAACGGGAAATATTCCTGAAGCTGCGGGAAGGACCGCAGAACGAAGCGCTGCGGCACGTATTCTTCGCCGAGCGTGAGGCCGCGAAGGTGCCGGGAATCGATAGTGTAGTACCGCGCGAGATCAGCCGGGTAGGCGTGGTCGGTAGTGGCACCATGGGCAGTGGTATCGCAATTGCACTGCATGTCGCCGGCTATCCCGTGACGCTTTACGAGCGCGATCCGGCGGCTCTGGATCGTGGCTGTCAACATATTCGTGCGGTGCTTGAAGCGAATGCCAATGCAGGGCGGATGACCCGGGAAGCAGCGGATGCGGCATTGAACGCACTTCAACCGGTTACTGCTATGGAAGCGTTGTCCGATGTCGATCTGGTAATCGAGGCCGCTTATGAAACGATGGAGGTCAAGCGGGCGATCTTCTCAGAGTTGGACCGCATTGCCCGACCGGGAGCTATTCTCGCTTCCAACACGTCCTATCTGGACCTTGATGCGATAGCTCAGGTGACGTCGCGTCCATCGGACGTCATCGGGCTGCACTTCTTTTCGCCGGCGCATGTGATGAAATTGCTCGAAATCGTGCGTGGTGTAGAAACTGCCACCGACGTGATCGCGACAGCCTTTGTGTTGGCGAAATGCATCGGCAAGCGCGCCGTTCTGTCGGGCAACGCCTGGGGCTTTATCGGCAACCGGATGCTGGCGGTGCGCCGCGAACAGGCCGAAGCGATGGCCGTGGAGGGCGCTTCGCCTGCACAAGTGGACAAGGTGATGGAGGCTTTCGGGATGGCCATGGGGCCGTTTCGCGTTGGGGACCTTGCCGGGCTGGACCTTGGATGGACGCCGGAAACCTCGAGCGGTTCGACCATTAGGGAACGGCTCAACGAAGCTGGGCGGCGAGGGCAGAAGACCGGCAAAGGCTTTTACGATTATGATGAGAAACGCCGCCCCGTTTCTTCGCAAGAGACGCTCGATATTATCGCAGGCTTTGCGCGAGATCGCGGGATCGTGCAGCGCGCGTTTACCGATGAGGAAATTCTCGATCGCCTGCTCTGGCCCATGGTGAACGAAGGAGCGTCGATTCTGGCGGACGGTATCGCGCTGCGGGAATCCGATATCGATGTGGTTTGGATCAATGGCTATGGCTGGCCTGCCTGGAACGGTGGCCCGATGTTCCACGCCCGCAGAACTGGTCACGGCGAAGTCATCCGTCGTCTTGAGGAATTGGGAATTCAGCCTTCTGCGGGACTTCGTAAATTGGCGGAAGAGAACGCGCCATGATATTGTCGACCATCGAGGTCGCGGGCAAACGGCTCGAAGTAGCGACCTGGCGATCAGATCACGGACGCGGGCTTCCCATCCTACTGTTGCACGAAGGACTCGGCTCAATCCGTTTGTGGAAGGCTTTTCCGGAAGAACTGGCCGCAAAGACTGGGCGGACAGTCATCGCATGGTCGCGAAGGGGGCACGGATCTAGCGATGCGCGCGATGATGCTCACACTGTGAACTATATGCATCGAGAGGCGGATTTCCTTCCAGACATTCATCACCAGCTAGGAATCGAACGTGCCCACTGGTTCGGTCACAGCGATGGTGCATCGATCGCACTGATTGGCGCCTCGCGTACCCAACAATTCTGTTCCAGCCTGATACTCGAAGCGCCTCATGTTCTCGTCGAAGACCTGACATACGAGAGCATCGCCAAAGTTACCGCCGGCTTTACGCAGTCCGATATGGGAGAGCGCATGCGGCGCTATCACGAGGAGCCGTATCCGCTATTTCGAGACTGGAGTGCGATTTGGCTATCGCCGGAATTTCGCGAATGGAACATTGAGGATGTTCTGTCTAGAATCGATAAGCCCATGCTGCTTATCCAAGGCCGCAACGACCAATACGGAACGATGGACCAACTGGATAGGATCGTTCGTGCGGTTCCGCGAGCCATCAAGGTGGAGATCGACGATTGTGGTCATTCCCCGCATCTTGAACAGGAACAGCGAGTGCTCGAAGCGGTATGCGATTTCCTAAAGGATAAGGAATAAGACATGGCCGCCGCGTTTATTTGCGATGCTATTCGCACACCGATCGGTCGCTATGGCGGTGCACTGTCTTCCATTCGTGCCGATGATCTGGCCGCCATTACTATCCGTGAGCTGATGAAACGCAACCAGGGCGTAGACTGGGCTGCGCTAGATGATGTCATCCTGGGCTGCGCTAATCAGGCGGGCGAGGACAATCGCAATGTCGCCAGAATGGCCGGGCTTCTTGCAGGGTTGCCACACGCCGTCGGCGGCTCGACCGTCAACCGGCTGTGTGGTTCCGGCCTCGATGCGCTGGGCACTGCGGCACGTGCCATTCGTGCGAGCGATGCGGAGTTCATGTTGGCCGGTGGAGTCGAAAGCATGAGTCGGGCGCCATTTGTCATGCCGAAGGCATCTGCGGCATTCTCTCGGGTTAACACCGTCTACGACACGACGATTGGCTGGCGCTTCGTAAACGACGCCATGAAGGTTCGCTATGGCGTCGATTCCATGCCCGAAACTGCAGAAAATGTTGCCGTGGACTTCGGCGTATCCCGCGAAGATCAGGATCATTTTGCCCTGCGTAGCCAGCAAAAGGCTGCCACGGCGCAGGCTAACGGTCGTCTCGCGGTAGAGATTTGCCCTGTCCTCGTTCCGCAGCGCAAGGGCGAGCCCCTCGCTGTTGATAGAGATGAGCACCCCCGCGCGACGACATTGGAAGATCTATCGCGCCTGAAGCCAATCGTGCGAGCGGAGGGATCCGTTACCGCCGGAAATTCGAGCGGGGTGAACGACGGGGCGGCTGTCCTGATCGTCGCCAGCGAGAAGGCTGCCTATACACATGGCCTTATACCGCGCGCTCGTATAGTCGCAATGACAACGGCAGGCGTAGAGCCACGGGTCATGGGGATTGGGCCGGCGCCGGCTACATTGAAGCTCTTGCAGATGACTGGTATTGCTATCGACGCCATCGGAGTGATCGAACTCAACGAGGCGTTTGCATCGCAGGCGTTGGCCGTCATTGAGGCGCTAAGGCTGCCGCACGACGATCCGCGCATAAATCCGAATGGCGGCGCGATCGCTCTTGGGCATCCGCTCGGGATGTCTGGCGCTCGGCTTGGACTGACGGCTACTGAAGAATTGATCCAAACCAACGAGCGCTACGCCATCGCAACGATGTGCATCGGTGTTGGGCAGGGTATTGCCCTCTTGCTTGAGCGGGTTTGATGTCGATTTCTTTAGAAGCCATCGTCGCTCGTCACGCGGACCGAGATGGCCCGCTCCTGCCGATCCTGCATGACGTGCAGGCGGAAATCGGCGCTATTGATGCGGGTACGGAAACGCGCATCGCGCATCTTCTGAACCTGACCCGCGCCGAAGTGCACGGCGTGGTCAGCTTCTATCACGACTTCAAGGCCCAGGCCGATCCGCGCCCGGTGGTGCATATCTGCCGGGCCGAGGCGTGCCAGGCCCGCGGGATCGAGGCGATGATGCCTGCCGTCGCCGCAGCGGCTGGCGACAGGGTTCGGGTCGAGACGGTCTATTGCCTAGGCTTGTGCAGCGTCGGCCCCAATGCGCGGATCGGCGACGATCTCCACGCGCGGCTGGACGAGGGCGCTCTGACGAAACTGGTGGAACGCGCATGACCACGGTCCGCATCTCCGACGACGCTGTCACCCGCGCTTGCGGGGCGGACAAGGTCGTCTCCGCCTTCGAAAAACTTGGCTGGACCGTCGAACGTGTGTCGAGCTGGGGCATGCACTGGCTGGAACCGCTGGTCGAAGTGAACGGTGTCGGCTGGGGGCCCGTGACGGCGGATCGCGTGGCCGAGATTGCCGAGGGCAAGGCCGATGACCTGTGCATCGGACCGGTCGCCGCGCATCCCTTCATCGCCAGCCAGCAGCGGCTGACCTTTGCCCGCGCGGGCAAGACGCGACCGCTTAGCCTTGACGATTATGCCGCAACCGGCGGCTGGGCCGGACTGGACCGGGCGCGCGCCATCGGCGGCGAGCGGGTGTTGGCCGAGATGATCCAGTCGGGCCTGCGCGGTCGCGGCGGCGCGGGGTTCCCCGCCGGGATCAAGTGGCAGACCGTCGCCAAGGCATCTGGCGAGCGTAAGTACGTCGTCTGCAACGCGGACGAAGGCGATAGCGGCACTTTTGCCGACCGTATGGTGATGGAAGGCGATCCCTTCGCGCTGATCGAGGGCATGGCGATCTGCGCCCATGCGGTCGGGGCGGGGCAGGGCTATGTCTACCTGCGCAGCGAATATCCCGACGCCATCGCCAAGATGAACGCGGCGATTGATCTCGCCGCCGACCGGATCGCACCGTTCCGTATGGAAGTTCGCGTCGGTGCGGGGGCCTATGTCTGCGGCGAGGAAACGTCGCTGTTGAACTCGCTTGAAGGCAAGCGCGGCGAAGTGCGGGCCAAGCCGCCGTTGCCCGCATTGCAGGGCCTGTTCGGCTGTCCGACGGTCGTGAACAACGTCCTGACGCTGGCTGCCGTGCCGCATATCCTGACCGACGGCGGGGCCGAGGCTTACGAAAACCTCGGCATGGGCCGATCCAAGGGTACGATGCCGATCCAGATCGCGGGAAACGTCAAGCAGGGCGGGCTTTACGAAACCGCGTTCGGCGTGACCTTGCGCGAGCTGGTCTACGACATCGCAGGCGGCACAGCTTCGGGCCGTCCGGCCAAGGCTGTGCAGGTCGGCGGGCCGTTGGGTGCCTATATCCACCCGGACCAGTTCGACATCGCCTTTGATTACGAAGCCTATACCGCCGCCAACGCGCTGATCGGCCACGGGGGGATCGTGGTGTTCGACGACACCGCCGACATGGCCGCGCTGGCCCGCTTTGCGATGACGTTCTGCGCGGCGGAATCGTGCGGCAAGTGCACCCCCTGTCGCATCGGATCGGTGCGGGGCATGGAAATTATCGAGCGGATCCTCGCCGGTGGGCGTAAGGCCGACGCGGTCGAAGTGCTGCCCCAGATGCACAACGTGCGCGATGCGGAGCGTAGTCTTGAGGAGCAGGTCGCCCTGCTGGAAGACCTGTGCGAGACGATGAAGTTCGGCTCGCTCTGCGCGCTGGGCGGGTTCACGCCTTATCCGGTGCTGTCCGCGCTGCGCCACTGGCCAGAGGATTTCGGCCTGACCAAACAGGCTGTGCCCGCATGATCGGCACGATGGACACCCGCCCGCGCCGCCTTGGCCTTGCCGAGGCAGGTGGTGACAGGCTGGACCGCGCGGTCCCGGTCGAGACGCCGGTGGCCATCGAATACAACGGGCTGGGCTATGCCGTGATGATGGCGACGCCCGAGAACCTTGAGGACTATGCGCGCGGCTTCACCCTGTCCGAAGGGTTGGTGGAAAGCGTGACCGAGATCGAAGCCATCGACGCGCACGAACTGCCCGGCGGCTGGATTCTGCGCATCACGCTGCCGCACGACAACATGGAGCCGGTGATCGCCCGCGCGCGCACCCGCGTTTCGGAATCGAGCTGTGGCCTGTGCGGTATGGACAACATCGCCGAAGTCCTACGCCCCCTGCCGCCGGTATCGGCGCAGTTGACCGTCACCCGCGAAGCCATCGCCGCCGCGCTGGATGGGCTGTCCGCGCATCAGCCGATGGGGCGCGAAACCGGGGCGATGCACGCCGCTGCGTTCTGCGCGTCTGACGGCACGATCCTTGCCGCCGCCGAAGATGTCGGGCGGCACAACGCGCTCGACAAATTAATCGGCGCGATGGCGCGGCTGGGTCTGAACGCGGGTGAAGGCTTCATGCTCCTCTCTGCACGGTGCAGTTTCGAACTGGTCGAAAAAACCGTGCGCGCGGGTTGCCCGCTGCTCGTTACTATATCCGCGCCGACCAGCCTTGCGGTCGAGCGCGCCGCGCAGTCGGGCCTTGCGCTCGTCGCGCTGGCCCGCCGCGATTCCGCGCTGATTTTCGGCGATCCGCATGGTATTCTTGCCCTTGAAGGAGACGCCTGATGGGCTATCAGAAACAGCCCGATTTCGGCACCCCGGCCTCGCGCTCGGACGTACCGGTCACGCTCACCATCGACGGACGCGAAGTGACCGTGCCCGAAGGCACCAGCGTGATGCGCGCGGCGGCCCAGATCGGCGGCGACATTCCAAAGCTGTGCGCGACGGACATGGTGAAAAGCTTTGGCTCCTGCAGGCTCTGTCTGGTCGAAGTCGAAGGCATGCGCGGCACGCCCGCATCGTGCACCACGCCGGTAACCGAGGGCATGGTGGTCAAGACCCAGACGCCCAGATTGGAAAAGCTGCGGCGCGGGGTGATGGAACTTTACATCTCCGACCACCCGCTCGATTGCCTGACTTGCAGCGCGAACAACGACTGCGAATTGCAGGACGCCGCTGCTGACGTTGGCCTGCGCGATGTGCGGTACGGCTATAATGGGGCGAACCATCTGGGGCAGGCGGACGATACGTCGAACCCCTATTTCACTTTCGAGGCAGACAAGTGCATCGTCTGCTCGCGCTGCGTCCGCGCCTGCGACGAAGTACAGGGCACGCTGGCGCTAACCGTCGACGGGCGCGGCTTTGCGAGCAAGATCAGTGCGGGCACCGTCGAGGACGATTTCCTGTCGAGCGAGTGCGTGTCGTGCGGTGCCTGCGTGCAGGCCTGTCCGACCTCGGCGCTGATGGAAAAGAGCGTCAAGCAGCATGGCAAGCCGGAACGTTCGGTCGTGACTACCTGCGCCTATTGCGGCGTCGGCTGCACGTTCCGCGCGGAAATGCGCGGCGAGCAACTGGTGCGCATGGTGCCGTGGAAGGACGGCAAGGCCAATCGCGGGCATTCGTGCGTGAAGGGCCGCTTCGCCTGGGGCTATGCCAACCACCAGGACCGGATCACCACGCCGATGATCCGCGATTCGATCGATCAGCCGTGGCGCGAAGTCAGCTGGGCCGAGGCGATCAGCTATACCGCGGGCCGGCTCAAGGACATTCGCGATCAGCACGGCGCGCGGGCGCTGGGCGGGATTACTTCGAGCCGGTGCACCAACGAAGAGACGTTCCTCGTCCAGAAACTGGTGCGCGGCGGGTTCGGGTCGAACAATGTCGATACTTGCGCGCGGGTTTGCCACTCGCCGACCGGTTACGGGCTGAAGACCACCTTCGGCACCAGCGCGGGCACGCAGGACTTCGACAGCGTCGAGCATAGCGACGTCATCCTCGTCATCGGGGCCAACCCTACCGACGCGCATCCCGTCTTTGCCAGTCGCATGAAGCGGCGGTTGCGCGAAGGCGCGAAGCTGATCGTTATCGACCCGCGCCGCATCGACCTCGTCCGCTCGCCCCATATTCAGGCGCAGCACCACCTGCCGTTGCAACCCGGCACCAATGTCGCGGTCTTGACCGCGATGGCGCACGTGATCGTGACCGAAGGGCTGGTCGACACGCAATTCGTGCAGGAACGCTGCGAAGTCGACGCTTTCGAGGACTGGGCCCGGTTCGTGGCCGACGAAACCCACAGCCCAGAGCGGCTGGAACCCGTGACCCGTGTGCCAGCAGAAGACCTGCGCGCCGCCGCCCGCCTGTTCGCGACCGGAGGGAACGGCGCGATCTACTACGGTCTTGGCGTTACCGAACATAGCCAAGGCTCCAGCACGGTCATGGCCATCGCCAACCTTGCCATGGCGACCGGCAATATCGGTCGCCCCGGTGTTGGTGTGAACCCCTTGCGCGGCCAGAACAACGTGCAGGGCGCCTGCGACATGGGCAGCTTCCCGCACGAGCTATCGGGCTATCGCCATATCTCCGATGCCGAAACGCGCGCGCTGTTCGAGGCGGACTGGGGCGTGACGCTCGATCCTGAGCCCGGTCTGCGGATTAACAACATGCTCGACGCGGCCTGCGACGGAACATTCCGCGCGATCTACATCCAGGGCGAGGACATCCTCCAGTCCGATCCCGACACCAAGCACGTCGTGGCGGGGCTGGAGGCGATGGACTGCGTCATCGTCCACGACCTGTTCCTGAACGAGACCGCGAACTACGCGCACGTCTTCCTGCCGGGCAGCACGTTCCTTGAGAAGGACGGCACCTTCACCAACGCCGAACGCCGTATTCAGCCTGTGCGCCGGGTGATGGACCCCGCCAACGGGTACGAAGACTGGCAGGTTACGCAGTTGCTCGCCAATGCGATGGGGCTGGGTTGGGACTATGGCCACCCCAAGGAAATCCTGTCAGAGATTGCCC
Organism: Sphingobium wenxiniae; assembly: GCF_007830065.1. Lineage (GTDB taxonomy): Bacteria > Pseudomonadota > Alphaproteobacteria > Sphingomonadales > Sphingomonadaceae > Sphingobium > Sphingobium wenxiniae. Next base: position 13,251 of record NZ_VLKK01000014.1, read on the forward strand.
GCCTGACGCCGACCTTTGCGGGCGTAACGTGGGAACGGCTGTGCGACCAAGGGTCGCTGCAATGGCCGGTGAACGAGGCGAACCCCGATGGCGCGCCGGTGATGCACGTCGATGGCTTCGTGCGCGGCAAGGGACACTTTGTCGTCACCGAATACGTGCCGACCGACGAAAAGACCGGCCCGCGCTTCCCGCTGCTACTCACCACCGGGCGTATCCTGTCGCACTACAACGTCGGCGCGCAAACGCGGCGCACCGCGAATACCGCGTGGCACCCGGAAGACCTGCTGGAAATGCACCCCACGGATGCGGAGAACCGGGGTCTGAACGACGGCGACTGGGCAAAGTTGGCCAGCCGCAAGGGTGAGACGACCTTGCGCGTCAAGGTCACCGAGCGCGTCGCGCCGGGCGTGGTCTATACCACGTTCCACCACCCGGAGACGCAGGCGAACGTCGTCACCACCGACTATTCCGACTGGGCCACGAACTGTCCTGAATACAAGGTGACGGCGGTGCAGGTCATGCCCAGCAACGGCCCAACCGATTGGCAGGAAGGTTATACTAACAGGTCAGCCAAAAGTCGTCGGATCGTGACTGAGGTTTCCAGGTGAGTTCGGCACAGCACATCAGGCTGATCGAGATGGCGAACAAGATTGCCGCCAATCTCGCGGCACGAGGCGAAGATCGTGCAGTTGCCGAGACGGCACAGCATATCGTTGACTATTGGGATCCGACGATGCGCTCGACCCTGTTGAGCGCCGAGCCGAACCGGCTTTCGCTCATTGCCCGCCGCGCGGTCGAGAAACTTTCATCGCGCTGAATGCATGAGTACGCGTGTGACTGCGGCAAGACAGAATACGGGGATCGAAAGCCGCGATGACCGGCACCGGGGCGAACAAAGCATTTCAAACACAACGGAACTCACGGTAGCCAGAAAGATGATACTGCATGACCAGATTTGATGATATACGTTTCATCAATTGGAACGGTTCTCGCTCATTGTGGCGGGGTGCAGGCAGGTATGGTGCGCTACTTGAGTCTCGACGAGACTGTATCGGAGACGATCCGCATTCTCGCGGAAAATTGCCGTCGGCGTCGGGCGGCGCTTGGCCTGTCGCAGGCAGAACTCGCCGAACGGACAGGCATCGCTGTATCACACACCTCCAATATCGAGAACGCGCGAGCCAACCCGACAGTCGAGATTCTCGATCTGCTGGCCGGGGAGTTTGGCTGCAGAACCGCAGCCTTGCTGATGCCAATGGACGACGAACCGAGTGGCTGATTCATCGGGCAGAAGCAGTCAAGGCAGTTGTGGGCATTCACTGCATGCGAATGAGCGTGACCGTTCCTCTCATTTTCCGTGGAAAGCCCCATGGCCAATAACGATCAACGGGACACAGCTTCCTACCGTAATCTGGCAGAGCAAATCAGCCAGCGGATGTCAGAGGCAGGGATGTCGTCCGATCAGCTCGCCGCATCGGCGAATATCGAATTTGACCGCCTGACGATGATAATGTCCGGATCGGCACGCGATGTGACGATTACGGAAGTGGTCCACATTGCCGCCGCGCTCGGCACACAAGTGTCAAACCTCTTCCTGCCCTTCTGACTTCAGGCCTTCCTGTGGCGCTGCAGATAATCGAACAGCGTCGTCCGACCGACACCTAACCGTTTTGCCACCCTGGCAACGCTCGCGCCGTCCTCGTCCAGCATAGCGCGGATGCGCGGCAATTCCGCCTCGGCAATGCGCGGCTTGCGGCCGACCTTGGGTTCGCGGCTGTGGGTCTTGATGCCGTGGACCTGCCGCCAGTGGGTATCGAGCAAGGCAATGAACCGGAAGAGTGCGCTGTCCGCGTCCGGTTCTATCACCAGCCCCGGCTTTGTAAACTCGACGGCAATTCCGTTCGACAAGACCTTGCGCAGCATCCGTACCAACGTCGTGGTGGCAATCGGGAGGCAGGTGAGGTCATAAACGCGGATACAGTCGCCGGGCTCAAGCGCACTGCCTTGCGCCGCCAGGACCTTGGGCAGATCCACAAAACTCACCGTGCCGGCATCGGCAATCAGATCGACGTCCTCTTCGCAAAACGCACGCTGTTCCTCAATCGAAGGCGAATGGCTGGTCTGGGCGAGAAACAGGACGGTTTTGGCCAATGAGCCCACTCTGTTGAAGACGGTTGGAATGAACCGGTCAACCTAACGACCCGGCCCCCGCGCGGCAAGCGGGCGTGATTCGTGGCCTGCTGGCCACATGAACCAGTGTTGGCGCAGTTCTTCGTGAAATGCCGCAATAATTCCTGTTGCGAATCGTCGGTATTACTCTATTAACTATATACGGACTTCATGGGGAGGACCGGCTATGGCCCTTGACGCAACAGTTCTGGCAGCGCTTTTACAGGCATGCGCCAGCAATGTTGCGCCGGTCACCATGCAGGCGATCATCGCCGTCGAATCCGAGGGCAATCCCTACCGGATCGGCGTCAATTCAGGAGCGCGGCTGAAGCGTCAACCCGACAATCTTGCCGATGCGATCGCCACCGCCGAAAGTCTCACGCATCGCGGCGCCGATTTCGATGCCGGGCTGATGCAGATCAACAGCGCCAATTTTGCGCGCTACGGCCTCAATGCGCGCAGCGTGTTCGACCCATGCACCAATTTGCGGGTCGGCGCGGCGATCCTCACCGATAATTACAGCCGCGCGCGCGATGATGGCCATCCCCGTCCCTGGCAGGCCGCGGTCAGCGAATACAATACCGGCTCGCGATCGCGGGGGCTTGCAAACGGCTATGTCGGCAAGGTCTATGCGGCAGCAGGGAGTCGGCAGGCGCTTTCTGGCGGCGCGGCACAATCTGGGCGGAACTGGACCGCGGAGGCCGTCGCTGGCCTTATCGCCCGCACATTCGATGCGCGCATAACCGATACATGGCGGGCGATGAACGCCGCCTATGGTGCCGAACACAGCTTTCACAAATATGGACGCGCGGTCGATTTCGTGCCGCGCGCCGGTCTCGGTTCGATAGACCGCGCGCAAATACGTTCGCTGATGGCGGCCAACGGCATTGCAATCACCGAACTGCTGGGTCCGGGCGATCCGGGTCATTCGGATCACTGGCATGTTGCTTTCGACGGCACAGGTGTGAACAATCCGCCTGTCTCGCCCGGCACCTCTTTCCTGACGAGCGCGGACAGTGCGGCAAGCACAGAGCCTGTCCGCGTCGCCGCCGTGCTGGCAGACAATACCGGGTACCAGCACGAATCCGAAACCGCCCCACCAAGCTGGGACGTGTTCGCCCGCGCCCGCTGGGCCGCAAGCCCGGCAGGACGCCAGTAATGCGCGGGTGGGGCAAACGCACCGTCTCAGCCCTGCCGGTCGCAGTGATCGCGGCAACATCCACTCCCGCCATCGCCGATGTCGGCGGCATCGCGACGACAGTCCTCGCTGAACTCACGGCGCTGGCGCTTCCGGCGATCACGCTTGGGGTGATCTGGCTCGGGGTGCTGGTCATTTCGCGGCGCGCGTCCCTGATGACGTTTCTGGTCATGTGCGTCGGCATCGTCATCGTCATAAGCGGAGGATTTTTCTGAACATGAGGACACTGCTCACCATAACCCGCAATCGCTGGAACATTTCGCTGGCCATGGCCTTTGCCGCGCTTGCGACCGCCCCGGTTCCGGCCTGGGCGCAGGGCATGAACCAGACCCAGGTCGATTCGATGCTGACCAGCATCCTCAACATGCTGACCGGGCCGATCGCCAAGACGCTGGCGATCATCGCGCTGGTCATTGCCGGCTTCATGTTCTTCTTCGGTCACGGCAACAAGGCGCTGCTGGGCTCGATCATGGTCGGCTGCTTCATCGTCTTTGGCGCAGGCTGGATCGTCTCGACGATCAGCGGCACCTGATGCGCCAATGGCGCGCCTGGCCGCTGCTTGGTGCGAGCCTCGCATGGTCCGCGTGCGCCTCGGCGCAGGTCGCCTCGGCTTCGTCGCAGGCATCGTCGATGGCCACCAAAATGATCGCGGCGGGCATTGTCTTCGCGACCCTGGCGCTGGTCATCGCCGGCTACTTCTTCATGGCCGGACATGGCGACCGGCAGACGCTGGCGCTCTGGGCCGCGGGTTTCATCATCATCCTTGCAGCGCCGGCGATCGCCGCCCTGCTGACATGAGGAGGGAGTCGTGTCCGAACCCGTCTATCTGACCGAAGACCCGCTGTTCCTCGCCCTCACGCGCCCGACGCTGTGGCTGGGCGTGCCGGTCGAGGCGACGATGGCAATCGGCCTTGTCTCGGTTATGGTGCTGATGGTCTTCGGCAATCCGATCTGGGGGCTGGCGATCGGCGGCGCGCTATTGGGCGCGGCCCGCCTCATCGTGCGCAGCGACTACAACATGTTCCGCATCCTGTTCCTCTACGGGCGCACCAAGGCGGGCGCGCCCAACAAGCTGGTCTGGGGCGGATCGAGCTATTCGCCGCTGCCGGTGGTCGGGATCAAGCGCAAGACCTTTGCCGATGCTTAAGGCGCCGGTTCTCAAGGGCAAACTCGCCCGGAAACTCGAACGCGATCCGGCGAAATTCCTGCCCTACGCGCGCCACGTCAATGATCACATCATCGCGCTCGACAACGGCGAATATATGGCGGTCTTCGCGCTTGACGGCATCGCCTTCGAGACCGCCGACATCGCGACGATCAACGACTGGCACGAAAAGCTGAACGGCGCCTGGCGCACCCTCGCCCACGAACGCCTCGCGGTGATGGTCCATACCGTGCGCCGGATCGAGCGCGACTATCCCGACGGCACGTTCCGATCCGATTTCGCGCGCGATCTCGACGCTGCCTACCGCGCTCGCGTCCTCGCCAAACGCATGTTCGTCAACGAACATTTCCTCACCCTCATCTACCGGCCTGCCGTCGGCGTTGCCGACAAGGCGGCCTCGTCGGTGTTCTCGCTGTTCCGGCGCGATAGCGCCGAGGAAGCCGAGGACGATATTGTCCAGACCTTCAGCGATGTGCTGCGCGATGCCGAAAAGCTGTTCGGTCGGGTCAATGCGCGGCTGCTTCGGACCTATGAGCACAACGGCCTCCTCTTCAGCGCGCCGATGGAACTCCTCCAGCGGATCATGACCGCCGACCGTCGCCGGGTGCCGATCGTGCGCGGGCATCTCGGGCGCGCGATCTATTCCGACCGGATCATCTTCGGCGCGGAACTGTTCGAGATCAGGGAGCCGGGCGGATCGCGCTGCGGCGGCATCCTCGCGGTGCGCGAACATGCGGCCCGCTCCTTCCCGGGCCAGCTCAATGCGCTCCTCGAAGCCAATTTCGAATTCGTGCTCGCCCAGGGCTTCGCCTTCCTCGGCAAGCAGATGGGGATCGAGACCGCGCGGCGCAAACGCGCGCAGATGAGCGCCACCGACGATGCCGCCTTCAGCCAGCAGGCCGAACTCGAAGGGCTGATGGATGATCTCCAGTCCAACCGCTCGGTCGCGGGCGAACATCATCTCGCGCTCGCGGTCTTCGGCGAGAGCCCGAAGATCCTTGCCGAACATATGAGCGTGGCGCGCGCCGCGCTTTCGGAAAGCGGGATCGTCGCCGCGCGCGAGGATCTGGCGCTGGAGGCCGCCTACTGGTCGATGCTGCCGGGCAATTTCGAGTGGCGCACCCGGCCCGCGACGATCAATTCGCGAAACTTTGCCGCATTGGCCCCGATGCACACCTATCCGGTCGGAAGCCGGGAGGGCAATCACTGGGGCGACGCAATTGCCCTCGTCAAGACGACTGCCAATTCACCGTTCTACTTCAACTTCCACTTCGGCGACGTTGGCCATACCCTGATTCTGGGACCGAGCGGCGCGGGCAAGACGGTCATCCAGAATTTCCTTTTGGCCGAGGCCGAAAAGACCGGCGCGCGCATGGCCTTCATCGACAAGGACCGGGGCGCGGAAATCTTCGTGCGCGCGGCGGGCGGCACCTACCTCACCTTGCGCAGCGGCGAGGTCTCGGGCTTCGCGCCCTTGAAGGCGCTCGAGGACACCCCGCGCAACAAGGAGTTTCTCGGCGCCTGGCTGCGCCAGCTCGTGACGCCAGAGAAGGGCGAACTGTCGCCCGTCGATCTCTACCAATTGTCACAAGCGCTGGAGGCGGTGTGGCGTCTGCCGCGCGAACTGCGCTCGCTTGCCGCGGTGCGCTCGCAGCTCGACCAGACCAGCATGGAAGGGATCGGCGCGCGGCTCGATCGCTGGACCCGCAGCGGCGAATTCGGGTGGGTGTTCGACAACGAGGCCGACACGCTGGCGCTTGATGCCCGGCTGATGGGCTTCGACATGACCGATTTTCTCGAAAACGACGCGATCCGTCCGCCGCTGATGAGCTACCTCTTCCACCGGCTCGACGACATTATCGACGGCAAGCCTGCGATCATCGATATCGACGAATTCTGGAAGGCGCTCGGCGATCCCGCGTTCCGGGGCTTCGCGCGCGACGGGCTCAAGACCTACCGCAAGCGCAATGCGATGATGATGTTCGGTACCCAGTCGCCGGCCGATGCGCTCAAATCCGACATTGCCGAGACGATCATCGAGCAATGCGCGACCAAGATCCTGCTGCCCAATCCCAACGCGCAGGCGCGCGACTATGTGGGCGGTCTCAACCTCACCGAGGCGGAATTCCGGCTGATCAAGATCGATCTGTCGCCGGAAAGCCGGCGCTTCCTGGTCAAGCAGGGCCACGATTCGGTGGTGGTAGAACTCGATTTGAACGGAATGGACGACGAACTGGCGGTGCTGTCGGGCCGGCAGGGCACCGTCGCCCTGCTCGATGAACTGCGCGCCGAGCACGGCGATGATCCCGCCGACTGGCTACCGCACTTCAAACGGCGCTGGCGGAGCGCCGGGCGCAGCGAATGGGGAGAATGATATGAAGACGAGACTTATCGGCACTGCTCTGGCCGCGCTTGCTGCGCTCGCCATTCCGACCGCAGCTTCGGCGCAGATGGCGGTTGTCGACGTGCGCGCCATCGCGCAGGCACTCCAGACGGCACGCAACACGCTCCAGCAGCTCCAGGCCGCGCAGGACTTCTACGCCAAGGTCAATTCGGTCTCAAATATCCGCGATGTCTCGAACCTTCTCAACAATCCGCTGCTGCAGACCGTGGTGCCCGAGGGCATGCAGAATTCGGTGCAGCTGGTCTCGGCCGATCTCGCCACCCTGGGCGCGATCGGCAACCAGGCGAGAGGCTTGCTCGATGCCCGTGATTTTTCGCTCGGCGGCATGGACCAGGCGCTGGGGGCTACGCAATCGATCCTCACGAAAGCCGCCTCGACCAATGCCGCGCAGCAGGCCTACGGCGAATATCTGCTCGAAAGCAGCGATGCCTCATCGAAGGGGCTCACCCAGCTCGGCACGGCGCTTGGCACGGCCACGACGCTGCGCCAGTCGCAGGATATCGAGGCGCGCGCGACGATCGAGGGGGCGCAGGTCAGCAACCGGATGCTGCAACTGATGGCGGCCGAACAGGCGGCGCGCGCCAGGGCGGCACTCGATGCGCAGGAAGCCTTCGCCGCCTCGCAACGGAAAACCCAACAAAACATCGACAGCGGCGCGCTCTGGCCCAGATGGGAAGGCCAGTGATGGCCGCGCGGCGCGTCAGATTGGTCGCCGCCGTCGTGCTTGCCGCGTCCTGCCTAGTCGCCTGCCAGCAGGCAAAGTCAGTCGACTGGTACAAGGCGCACCGCGCCGAAGCCGAAGAGGTCGAGACCCGTTGCATGGCTAATGGTGCTGTCGGCGAGGACTGCGGCAATGCGGCCCTCGCGCTGAAAGCGCTACGCGCAGAGGATTTTGCACGGGCGCAGGCCGCCACCCAGAAAAAGATCGAGGACGGGTCAATGTGGCCCAGCTGGAACGGGAAGCGATAGGCCGTGCTCGACCAGATCTATACCATGCTCGAAGGCTCGATAACCGGAACGCTGGCGGGCAAATACGCAGCCGTGCAAGGACTGGTCTCGGCGCCCTTGCAGACGGCCATGGCGATCAATCTGGTCATCGTCGGATTCGCGGTGATGCGCGGCGCCTCGAACGAGCCCTTCGGCAATTATCTCGGGACCTGGCTCAAATGCTATCTCGTGATCCTCGCCGCGACCTCGAGCCTCGCGCCGCAGATTGCCGCCGCGGCGCAAAGCGCGCCCGATCAGCTCGCCGCCGCGCTCGGCGGGGGCGCACTCAACGCCTCGTTCGATTCCTTTGTGCAGAACGCGGTCAATCCGGCGCTCTCGCTCCACAACGCGATGCCGCCCTGGTTCGAGGGCAATTCGTGGATCCCGATCACCATTCCCAATCTCGCGACCGGGTTCATGGTGATCCTGATCCTCGTCATCGCCTATATCATCGCCGCGCTCGCCATGGTCATGGTGCTGTTCATCAAGTTCGGGCTGTTCGTGACGATCGCGACCATGCCGATATTCGTGGGCGCGCTGATCTTTCCTTCCTCCTCGGGCCTGTTCTTCTCCTGGCTCGGCGCGGTATTGAACTATGCGATCCAGACCGCCGCCGTCTCACTCGCGCTGGTGCTGGTGGTGGGTCTGGTCAATGCCATGCCTTCGGCACTGGCAGCGGGATCGGGCGGGGATACCTGGACCACGCTGATCGCCATGGTCGCCCAGCTTGTCGTCATCCTCGTCGGCGGCTTTCTCATCATGCAGGCACAGGCGATCGGCTCCTTTGCGGGCGGCGGCGGTTCGTCGGGCGCGGGCTTCCTTGCCGCGCTCTACCCCACGACCATGGCTCGCCAGATCATGACGCGCGCCAATCGCGCGCCGATTTCTCTAGCGCGCGGGGTGGGCAATGCCGCCGGTTGGTCGCTGGCGCGCCAGAGCGCCAACCGCGCCGCCTTTCTCGCCAGCGCCAGCGGCGGTGGAACTGGCGGTGGAGGCGGCAGCGGGGGCGGGCGCACCAGCATGGGCGGCGCATCGACCAGTCGGACAAGATAACGGGAGGCCGGGAGTGGCGAGTATTAGAGGGAGCGCGCCCCACGCGCGCCGATGGGCAGGACTGAGCCTGCTGGCAGGCGCGATGTTGACGATGACCGGCTGCGCGACCGACCGGCAGGCCGCGAAGGCGCCGCCCAAGGGCTGTTCGCGCGGCGCGGCGCGCCCCGCCAATCCCAATGGTTCGGTGCTGCTGAACGCTGCCGTTATCGGCACGGCCAATCCCGATGGCACGGTGCCGGAGGAGCGCAAAGTGATGCTGTTCGAAAGCGGCACGGGCAAAGCGAGCGGCAGCGACATGTCGGTGCCCGCGCTTGCCCCGGCGCCCGGCGCCAGGGCACGGCCGATCTCGCTGCGGAGCCAGCCCGGCGCGCCCGCCACCGGGAGCTGCTGACCATGGCGCTGGGGGTAAAGTCGAAGGACGATCTCAACAAATATTTCGCGGAAGCGAGGGCGTGGGATTTCGACCGCGCGCGCGAGGCGGCGCGCCAGAAACGGATCGCCTATATAATAGCTGGCTGCGGCGTCGCCTTCGGCATGGCCATGCTGGTCTGGCATATCGCCGCGCCGCTGACCTCGGTCGAGCCCTATGTGATCCGGGTCGACCGCGAAACCGGGGCGGTCGATGTGGTGACCAGGCTCAACCGCACCCGCGATGTCACCGTCGATGAAGCGGTGAACAAATATTTCCTCGCCGCCTATGTCCGCAGCCGCGAGGGCTGGAATCTCGCGGCCGCCCCGCAGATGACGCAAGCGGTCCTTTCGCTCTCCGCGCCGCAGGAGCAGGAAAAACTCGCCGCCGCCCGCCGCCCGCAGAACCCGGCGAGCCCCTATAACGTCTATCAGCAGGGCCAGGTGGTGACCGCGGCGATCCGCAATATCGCCTTCATCAGCCCCAACGTCGCGCAGGTGCGTTTCGTCAAGACCGTCTCGCGGCCCGGCAACGCGCCCGATCAGGCAAACTACTGGCTGGCGACGATCAATTTCAAATATGTCGAGCGGCCGACAAGCGAGGCCGGACGCCTCGACAACCCGCTGGGCTTTCAGGTCGAAAGCTACCGCGCCGACCCGGAGATCGGGCAATGAGCGCGCGGGGCACGCTCCGCCTAGCATGGGCCGCGATCGCCGTGCTCGCCGCCATGCCTGCCTTGGCGGAAACCACACCGCGCAGCGGCCCCGACGATTCGCGCATCCGCTATGTCGATTACAACAAGGATGAGGTCGTCAAGATCAACGGCGTGTTCCGCACCGCCTCGCAGATTGTGTTCGGACCCGGCGAGACGATTGCGAGCGTCGCGCTCGGCGATACGATCAGCTGGGAAGTGGCCCCTGCCGACAATGCCCTCTTCATCAAGCCGCGCGAGCGCGCGCCCGACACCAATCTCATTGTCGTGACGCGCCAGGGCACGTTGACGCGGACCTATACTTTCGCGCTTTCAGCACGCAGCGGGGCGATCCGCAGCGGCAGCAATGCCCAGTTCGTCATCCGCTTCCGCTATCCGCAGGAAGAAGCACTGGCAAGCCGCCAGGCCGAACTCGACCGGATCCGGCTCCAGATGCTGCTGGTCGAGGCCGGCGGCGTCAAGCTGGCGCTTGAGGCCGGCGCGCTCGAGGGCAAGCGCAACCTCGACTATTCGGTTGCGGGGTCCGCCGACCTCGCCCCGTCGGAAGTGACCGACAACGGCCAGTTCACGGTGCTGCGTTTTCCGCGCAACCAGCCCATCCCGGCGATCTTCACCGTGCTCCCCGATGGCAGCGAAGCGGTCGTGCCCTACGATGTGCGCGGCGAATTCGTGGTCATCCATCGGGTGGCTAAGGAGTTCCGTCTGCGCCGCGGCAAGGCGATCGCCTGCATCTGGAACAATGCGCCCGCCGGCTACGGGCCGGACACCTCGTCGGGCACGTCCTCACCCGAGGTCGAGCGCCAGATTGAGGGAGGCAGGCCATGAGCAGTCCGGACGAGGCATTGCCGCCCGCAGCAGGGTCAGAACAGGCACCAGCACCGGGCGAGGTCCGGCGCGGCCTGACTTACGATGATACCAGCATCGACCAGCGCACGCTTGACGATGCCAACAGCCTGCGCCCCGAAGTCGATCGCGGCGCGTTCAATCCGCGCGGGCGGCTGAAGGCGATGGGCAATGCCGGCATGCTGGGCGCGGTCGTGGTCGCGGCCTTCGCCGGCTTCCTCGTCTATTCGATGTCGACGCAGCCAGATGAGGCCAAGGAGAAGGTCGACAATTCGACATTCGCGCTGGCAAGCGACCAGGGGGACAGGCGCAAGGAACCTGCTGCCGCGATCGTCGTCGATCAGGGCAATTCGGGGGCCATGCGGCAGGTCGGAACCGACCCCTTCGGCAATCCGATCATGGCCGATGGGCCAGGCCAGGATTTGAGCCAGGGAACGAGCGTTCCGGCGATCGAGGGACGCGGCGGCGCAAGTCCAATCGAACAGCGCCTCGAACAGGAACGCCAGGCCCGCATAGCCGCGGCCGCGCGCGAACAGGCGCGGCAGGATGCGATGCGGCGCGCGCCGGTTATGGCTGTCTCACCCGGTGCGATCATGGCCGGGGGCAGCGCGGCCAATGGGTCGCCCGCCAATGCCGGACCCTTCAGCAATCTGCGGGTCGGACCCGATGGCCGGACCCCGGCGAGCGCCGATGGCGAGGGTAGCAGCGGCGGCACCCCGCTCGAGCGCCAGCTCGGCGGCATGGCGATCGGCAAGGTTGACGCGGGCAAGGTCGGCAACCGCAATTTCCTCGTGCTCGCCGGCGCGCAGATCCCCTGCATCTTGCAGACCGCGATGGATTCGACCCAGCCTGGCCTTACGAGCTGCATCATCCCCGAGGATGTCTGGTCGACCAATGGCAATGTCATCCTGATGGAAAAGGGCACCCGCGTGCTCGGCGAATATCAGGGCGGCTTCTCGCGCGGCCAGAACCGGATCTTCGTGCTGTGGAACCGGGCGATCACCCCGTCGGGCATTTCGGTCGCGCTCTCCTCGCCCGCCGCCGACCAGCTCGGCCGCGCCGGCATGGGCGGCAAGGTCGATACCTTCTTCTGGGAGCGCTTCGGCGGCGCGCTGCTGCTCTCGATCGTCGGCGATGCCAGCACGGCGGCCACCAACAACCTCGCCGGTGTGACGCAAACGATCCAGGCGCCCAATACGGCAGCGCAGGGCGCCGTGCAGGACGGCATGGGGGTGAAGCCGCGCCTGCGTGCGGCCCAGGGCGGGGAAATGACCATCATGGTCGCGCGCGATGTCGATTTCAGCAGCGTCTATTCGCTGCGGCTAAAACCCTGATGCCCCGATGCCCGATGACATGAAGCGCTGATGTACGACCAGTCCATCCTCCTCCACCATCTCGCACCCTTGCGCGGCCTGCTCGATGCGCCCGAAGTCACCGAACTCGTCATCAACCGGCCCGGTGAGGTCGGCGTCGAAGGAAGCGGAGGCTGGCAATGGGCCGATTGCCCGCAACTCAGCGTGCCCTGGCTCGAAACCCTTGCCAACGCGATGGCGAACTTCACCAAGCAGAAGGTGAGCGCGTCCATGCCGATCTGCTCGACCAGCCTGCCCACCGGCGAGCGCGTGCAGATCGTCGCCCCGCCCGCCTGCGATCTCGGGCTCTATTCGATCACCATCCGCAAGCCTTCAAGCCGCACTTTCGGGCTGGGTGAACTCGAAGCGGGCGGCCTCTTCAGCCAGACCCGCGAGGCGCGCGGGCGCCATTCCGACGCCGACGAGGCCCTGCTGGCGCTGAAGCGCGACGGCAAGTGGGCCGCATTCCTCGAAATGGCGGTCACCGCGCGCAAGAACATCCTTATTTCCGGGGCGACGGGCTCGGGCAAGACCACCCTTTCCAAGGCGCTGATCCAGCTCATTCCGGCGGGTGAGCGGCTGCTGACGATCGAGGACACCCGCGAACTCGTCGTGCCGCACCGCAATGCGGTGCACCTCCTCTATTCCAAGGACGGCCAGGGTCAGGCGCAGGTCGGTGCCAAGGCCCTGCTCGAGGCAAGCCTGCGCATGCGGCCCGACCGCATCCTCCTCCAGGAACTGCGCGACGGCACCGCCTTCTTCTACCTGCGCAATGTCAACAGCGGCCATCCCGGCTCGATCACCACGGTCCATGCCGATTCCGCCGCGCTCGCCTTCGAGCAGCTCTCGCTGCTGGTCAAGGAATCGGAAGGCGGGCGCGATCTGGAACGCCGCGATATTCTCGATCTCCTCCATCTGCTGGTCGACGTCGTGGTCCAGTGCAAGAAAGTGGACGGGCGCTTCCTCGTCACCGAAATCTGGTTCGACCCACCAGGAGGTCCCTGGACCGCCGGCGGCGAGGACAAGGGCGCCGGCTGATGGAGCGGCGGCACATCGCGATCTATGGCATCCTTGCGCTACTGACCGCGCTTGTTCTTGGCGGCCTCATCGCGGTCACCGCGATGGGCCAGCTGCGCAGCGATCTCGAACTGTGGCGCATGCCGGAATATTTCTGGTTCTATCGTCATAATGGCTTTGTGATGGGCTGGCTGGCGAAGGGCGTTGGCGGAGCGGCCGCCCTGATCGCGCTCATGGTGGGAATGATCGTGCTGCGCCGCCGCGACAGCCTGCACGGGTCAGCGCGCTGGGCGCGGCGCGGCGAAGCCCGCGCCGCAGGGCTGATGGACAGCGAAGGCCTGCTGCTGGGGCGCAGCGGCAGCGATTTCATCCAGTTCGGCGGCAGCGAGCACGTCCTCCTCGAAGCCCCGACCCGCGCCGGCAAGGGTGTCGGCGTCGTCATCCCCAATCTCCTCACCTGGGCGGATTCGGTGGTGGTGCTCGACGTCAAACAGGAGAACTGGCAGAAATCGGCGGGCTGGCGAAAGCAGCTCGGCCACGAGGTCTGGCTGTTCGATCCGCTCGACCCGCAAGGACGCACCGCGCGCTACAATCCGCTGGCCCATATCGACCGCACCAACCCGGTCGAAGTCATCGACGAATTGCAGAAGATCGCCGCGATGCTCTGGCCGCCGCCATCCGATGGCGAAAGCTTCTGGATGGACAGCGCGCGCACCGCGTTTCTGGGTGTTGCTTCCTATATTGCCGCAACGCCGGACCTCCCCTTCACCATGGGCGAGGTCTATCGTAATTTCAGCGCCGGCGACGCCAAGGCGCGCTTTCCGGTGATCATCCGCCAGCGCGCGGCAAACGGCGATCCGCTTTCCGAACCGTGCGTGTCAGCGCTCAGCGACTGGATCAGCAGTTCGGCCAACACCTTCACCTCGATCCGCCAGTCGGTCTCGGCCAAGATCAACCTCTGGCTCAACCCCTATGTCGATGCCGCCACTTCGGAATCGGATTTCGACCTGCGCCACTTCCGCTCGCGGCCGATCTCGCTCTATCTCGGCGTCTCGCCCGACAATATGGAGCGTGTGGCCGACATCTATAATCTGCTGTTCCAGCAGCTCATCGATCTCAATGTCCGCGAACTGCCCGATCCAAAGGCCGGCAAGCATCCGCTGAAACTCCTTCTCCTCCTCGACGAATTTGCCCGGATGGGCCGGGCCAATGTCATCGCCTCGGGCTTTTCCTATGTCGCGGGCTACGGCATCCGCCTCCTGCCGGTGATCCAGGCGCGCGGCCAATTGCGCGATGTCTACGGCGAGGACGTGACCAGCGAGATCGTCCAGAACTGCGGGGTCGAACTGGTGTTCACCCCCAAGGACAACCGCGTCGCCAGGGAAATCTCCGAACGCCTCGGCAACTACACTTACGAGGCGCGCAGCCGGTCGCGACGGGTGTGGGAAGCATTCGAAGGCTCGGTCTCGACCTCCGACCAGCGCCGCGCGCTGGTGCTGCCGCAGGAACTGCTGCTGATGTCGCAGGAGGAGGTGATCGTGCTGCGCGCCGGTATCCGTCCGCTCAAGGGGCGCAAGATCCGCTATTACAAGGACCGGTGGATGCGCCGGAAGTCTGCCATCGCGCCGCCCGTGGTTCCCGCCCGTCCCTTCGATCCCGCCATAGCGCGGCGCTCGCTCGCGGTGATCCAGCAGGTGCAGGGGGGTGGCGGAAATGAGGGCGATGGCACGCGCGAGATGAGCGACAGCGAGGTCCTCAAGGGCGTCGCCCATGGCGAGCTTGTGGGGTTTGCCCTTGAAGACCTCCCCGATGGTGGCGACCCCCGCAAGGCCGTGGGATTCTTTCAGGAGCTGGGGTTGCGCTGCAAGGTAGAAGATTTTGAGAATGTCGCCGCGGCTGCGCCAGGTACGGATGCGGCGGCGGATGCCTTTCACATGCTGGGTCAGGTGAAACGAAATGGCGGATGACAGGACAGACGGTGCGGGTTCGGGCCAGGGAGAGGCGAAGCCGGTCCCGGCATCGCGGCCAGGTGAACGCCATGATGGCGCCCGCGACGCTGCACGCGATGCGATGAACCGCCAGCTCGCCCAGGATTTTCGGGCGATGAGCCAGGCCGAGCGTTTGAACGACCAGCGCATGGCGGGCGGCGCGAAGATGATCGCCGCCCTCGATGCGAGCATCGAGGCGAAATACGGCCATGCCACCCCCGAGGCCGCGCGGATGAAGGAGGCCGCGCGTGAAGCCGTGGCAAAATCACTCGAGCGCGGTCAGGTGATCAGCCCGCCGCAGGTGCGCAGCGCCACGCACGAACGCGATGCGGCGGCCGAGGCGCATCGGCGCGGTGAGCAATCCATGCGCGAGGACGGGAGGGAGCGTTAGCCCTGGTCGGACGTCAGTTCCTGGCTCGCCGCCATCAGCTCTGTCCAGTCCTCGGGCGGGTTCCCTTTATCGAGCATGCTGGCAAAGACTGCATAGGCATCGGTCTTCGCGCCATAGGTGCGCAGGGTGACGCGGTCGTTGACCCAGGCGAAGATTATAATCTTTGCGCTCGACGAATAACGGAAGAACAGCCGGAACCGCCCGCCGCCGAATTTGGCGCGGAACCAGTGCTTGCGGTCGGGGCCAAGAGTTCCGCCCTGGCGAAACTCTGGCCGCGCCGGATCAATCGGGATTACTTCGAACATCAGCTTGCGCAAAGCGGCGAGCAGTTTTGCATCGGCCGAGGCGGTGTACCCCTTGGGACCTTTCTTCGCTTTCTTCGCCACCACCTCGATCAGGCGTTCGAGCTGACCCAGGAAAAGCGGATGCGCATAGAGCGTCCAGCCATTGACAGTGGTCATCGGGCGGCGCGGCTAGAGTGAAACGTCGCCGTCGATCGGAGCGTCGAGATCCATATCCATGCCCTCGGTCAACGCCGCAATCCGAACCGCGAGATCGGGCGACAGCGCCTTGATCGTCTCGGGGTGCTTGCGGATATCACTTGCCATGAATTCGAGAAAACGGCCGATGGCCGGGTCCTCATCCTCCTCGACCCGCACCACGGTCACGCCGCGCTTGTCGACGCGAAAGGCAATCTTCCCGCCGTAATCGACGCCCAGCGCCTGCCGCACCGCCTTGGGGATGGTGGTCTGGCCCTTGGCGGTGATCGTGCTGAACTCTTCGATTGCGACGCCCATGTGTGCCTCCGTTACGGCGCATAAGGTAATGTATATTCCTTACCTTATCAAGCTGGAATCGGTAAATCCGATCCACAGCCTTTCGCCTCCCCCAGAACAGCTGACCGAGCAATGCTCTTGAATTGGCGGAATGCCTGTGGAAGAATGGACGCAACCGCCTTAATTGCTGTCGCATGCGATCAGAAAGCCGTCCGTCGAAACCTGCCGTCGGTTTAATATGCTAACGCTTGTTCACGTTACTGAGCATCGGCGCTGAGCATAAGGCCGCCCGCCGATTCTTCGCGGATACGGGATTAAGTTACTTTACGCAGTCTAATCACTAGCTGGTTCCGCAAAAGCCCCATTAATCGTCTTGAACACCTTTTCCGCGCGAGATGCAGTGTCCTTAGGCAAATCCGTTGCGGTTGACCATGTGTCGAACTGTTTCCACATTTCGCCCATCACGCGGCGCTTATCGAGTTCGGTGTGGCCGTATCGCGATTTCAGGACCCACTCTACTTTCTTGGTAACCATGTCAGATCCATCGACAGGTAGGTCATCGAGCTTGATCGCCAGGCCGTAGGTGGCGTTCACGCAATCCACGTAGAATTTGTCAGGAAAAAGGTCCTCAATAGCGAAATCGGTCTTCTTTGATCCGGACGCCTTTCCCAGCATGATTGTACGGAATCGTCTCTGCTTCTCCTCTGCTAGTTTCGACACGTAGAGTTCGTCGATTTTGATCTTTGCTTTTTGCCCCGCCTCATCGGTGTCGAGCAACACGCCCGCATCCCAATCTTGGCCGATGGCAAAACCAGCATACATCGGGGTTTTGGAAGCACCGTGGGCAGGCCACAGATATACTCGGTCCGAGAGACCTTCCTTGCCAGCAGCCTTGAGCAAACCCGACAATTTGTGAAGGATAACCGCATCGTCACCGCCCTCGACAATCAAGACCTGACGGTTGCTCAGTATGCCACTCTGATCTCCAGTGAGACCGAGGCTCTGTTCAATGACCGCCATTGGCTCGCGCTGAGAACTTACGATGCCTTGGGTCACGCCGACGTGATTATCCCGGCTTTCGATGATTCGAACTCGTTCCGGATGCGCCAAGTCGACCATTGAGGCTAAGTGCGTCGTGTAAAGGATCGTGTTATGCTCAGCGAGACGGTCGAAAACAGCTAAGAGGTCCCGCTGTCCAGTAAAATGCAGATGTACACCGGGCTCCTCGAGAAGAAGAACACAGTCTTTGAAGTCGCCACCCGTCGCGTGGGTGAACTTCCACGCGAAGGATACATACCAACGAAAGCCTGTGGAGCGGCGGTGAAGCCGGACCGGCATCCCGACTGCCTTATCCTCTGCAAAAATGTTCAGCGTGGGGCCGTCGATTTCAATGTCGAACTCAACTTCCTTTTGTCTCCAGAGATTGGCGAACTGATTCGTCAGGTATTTCGAGGCTGAGCGCTTGTCGAAAGATCGGACCGTGCGACCCTCAGACGACTGACCCTTTTTGAGGAAATCGTTTAGGTCGATATTTGCGAGATCGAGAATGATAAGGATCGTTTGATCTTCGTGGCTGAGCCGATGACGCTGCCCACCCACATTATCTAAACGCTGCTTGAGTTGGTCGAGCTCGATCTGAGCGCCGGACATCTCGTAATCGCGGATATAGACGAATTTCGGAACGTTCGCTTTAGCCCACGCTTTTGCCTTTTCGTCATCAAGTACGCCATCAGTGAATCCACGGATACTAAACCCGGTCGAGTAACCGTACCAGCGATTGAGGGTGACTGTGACGCTGGATGGGAGTGAAAATGTCTTTTCAGCGGCCGCTCCACCCGCCCCGCCTTCGTTGTCATCACTTTCTTCGACTGCCACCGCCGCTTCATCAAATAGGGCAGTGATATCATCGGTCGATAAAGTGAAGTTCGCCTGACAGACCAACTTGCCCTTCGCTTCCTTCCGGCCGTCCCACTTGTCGACGGGCCAATCCTCATCAAGGTCGTAGGTCGCATCGTCGATAGGATTGAGACAATAAAGAGCCTCAAAGAGATTGCTCTTTCCTGCCTCGTTCTGTCCCACGAATGCCGTGATCCGATTTGCCGGTATCCAACCTGAATCTAGGACATTCCGAAAGTTAGTGACTCTGAACCCCTCGAACCTCATCCTGAACTCCTATTCAGATTTTGAGAATAGATAGTGAACAAAGCCTATTCTTCAAGATGGATCCGACGACAGGGATTCGAACGCTCGGTCCCAAAGTCGGCAGCGAAAGTGGTGCCGACTTGCACGAGTTCGAAGGAGTCATCGCGAAATGTAATCTGGAGCAGCCGATTACCCCTATTCCATCACCACGAGCGGACTAACCGGATCGTCCGCAAACTTCCGCTATACCATCCTGAGCGCAACGTGCGGCACGTCCGATGCTAACGCACCCGATCGTCGCGCCCCTCGCGCTCCAGACGTTCGAGATCGCCATGCTTTTGCCGAACACGATATTCGACCTGCCGATTCCGGGCCTTTTCAAGCAGAGATAGTTCCTCCTTCTCCCGAAGCTCGCGAAACCCCGCAGCAAGCGTAGCCTTGTCGACACGGTCGAGACGCTCAAGATGGCCATCCATGTCTGCCTGCCCAAGGATCGGCGCGCCGGCATCGGGGTGGAGCCGCAGGAACAATTCGAAAGCCGGATCTTCGAGCGCCTCGTGCGGGAGCGGCTCGGCGGCACCGCTCGCATAATAGGCGGCGGCCGACGCCAGCGCAATCAGCTGGAGGCTGTGCGCCTGGGTATCCAATGCGGCGGTGATGCCGGCGATCGCCGCCGCCTGCTCATGTTGGCTTTCGGCGATAGCACTGAGCGCATCGACGATCACGTCGAGCTTGTCGTGCAGAGCATCAATCCTGTCGTCCGTCATCGGCGCGGACCTCCCTTGTCCCCGTCCCTGTCCCTATCGCGATCACGGTCGCGCTCCTTCTGGCGGAGCCGTTCCCGGTCCTTTTCCTTGATCGCCTCCTCAAGCCGCTTCTCAAGATTCTGCGCCCAGTTGGCGGGTGGCGTGCGCGCCGATTCCTGTCCCGGCTTCGCTGGTTCACCGCTGGCAGCCTGTCCGCGGCCAGCAGACTGCTGCTTCAGTTTCGCCGTGGCCTGCGCCAGCTTGTCGAACCGATCGCCTTCGCGCGCCCTGGCGAGTTGCCCGGTCTGGTCCCGAAGCTGCTTCGTGGTTGCCCTGAGACGCGCAAGCCTGTTTGCCGGACTGTCCGCCTTCCCTTCCCTGCCCGGCATATCCTTGTCGCCCGCACGGGCGCGCACCCGCGCTTTCAGCTTCTCGAGAGCGGGGTCTTGCTCAAAGTGCTCGGGCAGCGCCCTGCCCTCCTTGAGCCGCTCGATGATCTCGCTGCGCGCCGGGGTGGGTTCGCGGATCTGGTCGACGAAAAGTTGCAGCGATCTGGCAAGCCGCTGCTGCTCGTCACCGCCGTGATCGCTGAGTTCGGCAATGGCCTTAAGATAGGTTGATTTGACCAGAGCGATATTCTCGGCTGTCCGCGAGACCTGGCTCTCACGCGCACGCATGAACGCCTGGTCCGGCTCCCACTTCCCCTCCAGCACCGCCGCCCGCGAGACATCGACACGCAGCGCTTCCCCGCGTTCGCGCATCTTCTGGACCGGCAGCTTGTCATGCTTGGGCGGATAGGCGCGCGTCATGCGAATGGTCGCATCGGCTTCGATACCGCGTGCGCGCAGCAGCTCGGCAAAGCGTTCGCGGTTGTGCTGAAGGAACGCACGATCGGGATTGAACCGGCGCCCGTCGAGGTCGCGCGCGGCGATGATCAGATGGACATGCGGATGCGCCTCATCGGTGTGTAGCCCCGCCACCCAGCGCCGGTTGGAAAAATCGGTTTCGGCAAGATCGCGCACCGCACCGTAGACCTTTTCCGCGTCAGTGCCGGGCGGCATCGAATAGACCATGACGATGGCGGTCGCCCCCTTGCGGCGATCATCGCCGGTCTGTTCCCACTCTTCCCAGGCGCGCGCAAGCTCAAGCATTTCTACCGCGCTTGTCAGCTCGCGCCCCTCGCTGGTCACCAGCGGAACCGCGTCCTTTCCTTCCATCCCGAGACGGGCAACATAGGTGAAGCAGCCCACCGTGCTGGCCGATCCATGCAGCCGGCTCGTGATTTTCACCATCACCTGCGGCACGCGCCGCGCGGTCCGGTCAAGCTGCTGGCTGGCAGCCGCAGTACGCACATCTGCCGAACGAGCCGATCCGCGCGATTGCGGTAGGCCCAGTGTCTGAATGACACCCAGAAGCGCATTGCCAAGACGGCGATGCCCTTCATTGTCCACCCTTCCCCGCCCGCCAGAGCGAGCGCCCTGAACCCGTTCAAGCCGGTCAAGCGTCGTCTCGGAAAAAATGAAGGCTGGACTCATTGCGCTTCGCCGGCTTGCTGCACCGAAGGCCGCTGCGTCCAATAGGCAACCTCACCCATCGCGGCATGGCGTACCTGACTATCGACACCTTCGAGCAACGCCTGAATGTCATCGCGCAGCGCCAGGACATGCTGCGCGGTCTGGGCAATCTCCAGCGGCGCATCGGGTTTGGCGGCGACGTTCATCGCCTTCACCGCCTGATTGAGCGAATAGCCGAGCGCGCGTATCTGCTTTGCGATCTGCTGCAATTGCCGATTGCTCGATGGAACAAGGCGCAGGTTTCCCGCCCGCGTCCAGAGTTGCCAACGGATCGTACGCTTGAGCCACTCGTGCCGCGAGAGACCCGCCTTCCTCGCAACGCTTTCGATTGTCGCAATTTCCGACTTGGGAATGCGGACCGAGATCCGATCGGTGCTCATGCCCTCCCCTTCGGGCGTATCGCGCACCTCGTCCATCCGGCTGCCCAGCGCATCCGTGATCGCCCGGTTGATCCACGCGCTGCGGGACATGCCTGCCGCGCGCGACAGCGCATCGATCAGCTCGCTCACCTTGTCATCAATGCGCAGTGTGACATGTGTCATGACAGCCCCGTGCAGCGGACTATTGCGGTCACATTGTGTTACAATGGCACTGCAACAGCTATCCTGCAAACTTCAATCTCTAGCTCTTCTCTATCATCCAATGCCTTACCGCACAATCAGGACTTGGCAGACGCGGACGGGAGGGAGTGGGTGCGCGGGTAGGCCCTTTGAACGACCGGAATCGACAATCGCAGCCGTTGCTTCGATGAACTGTTAGGCAGCAACCGCGGCACCTGGATCAGACCGTATCGTCGATTGCCAATTCGCATGGCGCGCGATATTCGATGGCAACGCAGAAGCGGGTACATTGAGAGGGTATTTTGCATGGCCAGGAAATCACAGACCATCGAGGCCATTCAGGCGGCAAGGATCAAGGCCGAAGAACTCCTGCGCCAATTGCAGGAGCGCGAACGCGAAGCGCTTGCCGCCCAGGCTGATGCCGGCAAGTCCACACTCATTGCGGCCATCAACCGCGTCAAGGTCGCCGAACTTTCCCGAGCCGATGCAACCACGATTGCGAGGGCAGTGGCAAAGCATGGCGGCGAAACGGTTGCTCGCGCGCTCGCCAGACTCAGTTCCGATTAGGCAAAGGGACGCGCCGGGTTCTTGAGCAGCCCGGCGAGCCTTCGTTAGCGTTGACGATAGGCAGGTGGAGTTTCGAGCGCCCTATTCCTGATCCGAAGGAAACCGGATTTCGAGTGGGGTATCAGGCCATCTGCCTGCGCGCATCAAAGACTGAGCCGCAATATAGTCACCAGCCTCCAGCGCCGATGCACGGCGATCCGTTCTCGTCAGCATACGCGCTGCCATGATCTCAGCGTCCTTGCGCATCCACCACGGCGCGAGCACGTCCGACAACCAGTACCATGCGGCGAATGCTGCGACGATGTACCCCGCCAGAAGCAGTGGCATCGTCGCGAAAGCCTGGTCGAGCGGCAGCGGCGCACGCGCATAATGGGCGATCACAGTGCTTGACGCCGCGGCAGTCGCGGCCGCGAACGTGAGGAGTAGGAGCGATTTTCCTGTCAGGAGACTGCGCGCCTTTGCTGCGGCAAGATCGGCGGCGAATGAAGCGCGATCTGTTTCCAGTTTGAGCGCGGTATGGCGAACGGCGGCTGCCACGTCGCGCGCATAGTGCTTTGCTTCCTTCCGCTTTCGCGCCGCGTCCTCACGGGCATGACGCTTGCGCTCTGCCCGCTCCTCTCGCGCCCGTCTCATGCGCAGGCGTCGATCGCGCAGCGCGGCGACGGCAGGCCGATCAGAGGCGGGAACATTGCGAGCCATCGTGCGATCCTCTGTTAGTCAAAACGCCCCTGTCGGCTCCATCAAAATGCCTTCGCATTAAGTTCGTGCCGGAGACTTTGGCCGGACCAGGGAGTGGGTATCCGCAATTTATCGGCGCGCCGGATGACGGTCAACCAGACCTGCCTTTCACTGGCATTGGGGTCACTCGCGAACGGCCATAAGCTGGGCGGGGAACGGGTGGGTATTCCGGGCGTCGGCACCAATATGGCGAAGCGGCTGATCCGCAGCCGGATTGTCACGGTCAGCGATCTCTATGACACCGAGCCCAAGCAGATGCGCAAGATCTGGCGCAGCGTCACCGGCGAGCGGCTGTGGTATGCGCTGCACGGCTATGACGTGCAGGCTCCCGAAAGCCGCCGCGGGATGTTCGGCCATGGCCGGGTGCTGCCGCCGGAGTGCCGCGCGCCCGAAGGCGCGCGCGCGATTTGCCGGGTGCTGCTCACCAAAGCGGCGCGGCGGCTGCGGCGCGAAGGCTTCTACTGTTCGGGTGTCTGGCTCTGGCTCGATCACGGCGGCGGACACTGGAGCGGCAAACGGGTGCTGCCGACGGTCCATGACGATCAGGCGCTGCTGTCTGAGTTCGAGATTTTGTGGCGCGAGGCGGTGAGCCATCTGCCGCCGCGCACGCTGATCTACCGGCTCGGCGTCACCCTGTTCGACCTCTCGCCGTCCGATTGCCGCCAGCTCGACTTTCTCCTTGCCGACGACAGCGAACGCCAGCGCTGGGAAGCGATCAACACGGCGATCGATCTGCTCAATTACAAATGGGGCAAGACCGTCGCCAGCATCGGCTTCTGGCCCCACCGGCATGTCGAGAATATCGGCGGCAAGATTAGCTACACGCGCATCCCGTCGGCTGAGGATTTCTGGTGATGGGCAGCTGGAAATCGAAACTGCGCTGCGGCGATCTGCCCGAGGGGGCAAAACTAGAAGCAGTCTGCCGCCGCTGCGGCCAGGTCCGCTATCTGACGCGGGGCTATCTGGTGGACGAACGCGCCGCCGGCCATCTCTACATCGACGAAATCGAGGCGCGCTCGCGCTGCCGGGTGTTGGGCTGCAAGGGAAGGATGCGCTTGGCCATGATGCACAGGAACCAGACCAGCGGTTTTGTCGGGGGGATGGCCTGAACCCCGCCGCCTGGGAATCTGTCCATGTCTTCGACAATGGGAGAGCCGAAGGCGATGGCCCGCCATCGGCTTCTGCCCGCTGGCGAAGCCGGGGGATGGGAATGCGCAAATGAGAGCCGGTCAGGGGGAGCAGGAATGACCCGGCCTGCACAAGCGAGCGGGAGCGAGCGCGGAAGACCGGGGACACCCCTGGCCGCCAAGCGAGCCGCGACGCGGCGAGACGGTCCAGCTCTTGCGCAGGGAAGGGGTGGCCGCCCCTTCCAGACGAAGGCACGCGCGCCGCGCGGACGCGCGGCTCAACTTCCGGGAACCTGGGGCGCGAAAAGATCCGGCTCAGGTTTCAAGGCTTGCGGCGCGGACAGCGAAGATTGGCGGGCCAGAAGCGATCCCAGCGCAGAACCGTGCCAGTCGCAAGCATCGCGCAAGACAGATTGCGGCCGTCGGCCATGGTGCAGGAAGCACCGGTGCGGTTTCCGCTGGCCGCGCCTGTCGACAGGCAGCGCATGGTCGGCGCGGCAACACGGACATGCGCGAAGGGCGAGCCGTAATAACGCACCGTGCCGCGCGAACCGCCGAGGAGGTCCACGAGCGCGCGGGTGGCAGCCATGCCCGATGCCGCCGGACAGGGCTGGCCGGGACGACAGCTATCGTCGCGTTCGCGCGCCGCGATGCCGACGAGCCGCAGCCGCGGACCTTCGGCGCATGTGACCGGGCCATCGCCGTCATAGACCAGCGTCGGGGTACAGGCGAACAGGAGGCCGGCGGCGATGACGGGAACGGGCATGGTCAGGTCTGGCGCATCAAATCCGGTCGATTGCCCCGGTGCAGCGCGGGGACAGCGAGATAGGGTAGGTCAATGGTGAGCACTCGATCCATTGTCTGCGCTGGCATCGCCGAAGATGTGACCAAGCACATCGACGAATTGCCCGTAAATGTCGCGCCGGGCCTCCACCTGTTTGCGGGCACGCGAGAAAAACACCCGGTGCCCCCAGGGCGTGTGCGCTTCATCCTGAAAGAACCGGCCATGCCAGAAGCCCGGTTCGCCTTCGATCCGCAGAGCGAGGCCCAGGCTAACCGACAATCTCTCCAGCCCCGTGGCGATTTCGTCGTCGGTCCACTCAATCTCGTCCGTCAGGTCTGGCACACTCATCACGCGGTGCAGTCTATCGAGCGCGCGACACAAAGTCGAATGAACGCGGGAGCGGGCCATGAACCATTGTGAAAATGGCAATGGCCCCAAGGGTACCAAACCCCTGGGACCATCGGTGGGCGGCAGGTGGAATGTCACCCGAATGGATCGAATTCCGCTACGATCTGGAGGTTGGCATCGCGGTCTTCCTCGGTGATGACGGCGTATTGAGTGCCGATTGCGATGACCAGGGTGATGACCATCAGGTTTCTGGAGAGGCTGAGCGCGCTGCGGCGGGCAAGCATGACATCGTTGAACATATCGAGGCTCCTGGGTGCGGCGGGGCTGATCCCCGCTCGACAGCGCCCGACGTGTCCGCGAAGCGGCTGCGATCACTTTTTTCCAGGATGGGAAAAAGCCGTAGCGTAGCGCCCGGACCCCCCGCGGGTTGAACGCATTAAGCCCGCTCGCAGGACCAAGGATTGCGCAAGAGAGAGCGGGAATCAGCCCTGCCGCATGAGCCTTGCGATCAACGTCATGATTGCCCGCCAGTGCCCGGATCGAACCATGATGGTCAGCTTGGTCACCCCGGCCCGTCTGGCCAAAGCCCGGAAGAAACAGGGCTGCCCCGCACGGTCGCTGCCTTCTCGCAGGTATCGCCCTGCATGCTGATCGATGAACCGGCGACGCTGCGCTAGGCTATCACTCGCCTGCTCACAGTCTGGATGGTGAGCGCCCCCCTCCCCTTTGCGGCGAGGTACGCAGACAGGGAAATGATCAGGGCCGCCACCATGTTTGCAGCGGACAAGCTCGGGCACATCGCGGGATGCAGAACCCGTAGCCCGGACATGACGCGCCGATTTCATCACTGCGCGAAAATCCATCGGCAGCCGCCGTGCTTCCCACATCGCATGGGCAACATGAAAAAGGCCCGGCACCTTGCGGCGCCGGGCCCTTGGCGGGTGTCACTCAGTACGGGATGTCGTCGTCTTCGACATCGTCGGCCGCGTTGTCGCGCGGCTTGTAGCTCAGGAAGTCGACCTTCTCGGCGATGATCTCGGTCGCGTAGCGTTCCACGTTGTCGCTATCGGTGTAGCGGCTGTAGTGGATGCGGCCTTCGACCAGGAGCTTCTGGCCCTTGAAGCCGTATTCGGCGACAGCCTTGCCCAGACCATTGAAAAGGGTGACGCGGTGCCATTCCGTGTCGTCGATGCGGCGGCCGTCGCGATCCTTCAGGATCTTGCCGTCGCTGTCGCGCTTGGGACGCGAGGTCGCGAGCGAGATGGTGGTGATCTTCGCGCCGCTCTGGGTGGTGCGGACTTCGGGATCGGCGCCGACGTTACCGGCGAGGATGACGAGATTTTTCATTTCGAGGTTCCTTCTTTGGGTCGGGGGCCTGTCCCCTCGACGAGCACCGGAAAGAGCCGTTCCGGACAGCGCCTCCACCGCAGCGCCCTGGCGCGAAGGGAAACCCCGATACGAGGGGTGGTGCGGGCAGCCGCGCATCGCGCGGCAACTCGGCCCGAAGGATTGCGGGTTGGGGGCGCTGGACGAGCGGATCAGGTGGCGAGGAAAAGAGAGGGAACAGACCCACCGGCCCGGACAGGGGAACAACGATGAACTGATCTATCCGTCGCTGGTGTCGGTTGCCGGTCCTGTTCTTCCCCACCATTGCGGCAATGCATAACAGTCACCGGAGCTGCTGGCCGTTGCCCAGGGTCGGCATCGGGATCGTCCTGCGATTGCGCCGACGCGGCCGAGGGGATTCACGGATAATGGCATTCCGCGATAATGATCGCGGGTCCGGCAAGGCGGGCGTCTATACCCTGCTCAGGTTGGGCAAATGGTCGATCGCCCATCCAACACTCTGCCGCACTGATGGCGTTCAGCGCGGCGTCACCGGCCGAAAAGAGAGCCAACCATCGGCATTACAATGCTCCAGCGCCACGTTTTCTGGCACCATGTGTCGCACATCGCCGCCCATCACCGTTCCGGGAGATAATCCCGCCCGGTCAAAGCAGCGCTCAGTGCATAACGGGCCTCACGGGGCAGATGGGCGATGACCGAAAGGTAGGCGCTGGCGAAGAGATTAAACCACGGGCAATACGAAGTCCTTCGCTTTGCCTGCCTCGCACCGAAGCTTATGCTGCAGGCGATAGCAATGCTGGCTCGCCGCATATCGTTGGTTGCGGCTTGCATTGGTTCGGATTGACTTTGTTGGCAAATATGACTACATGACGAAGGCGCGTAACACGCTCCGCACAGTCTCCTGGATCAAGGCGGCGCGGAAAGATTTTGAGGCATTCCCCACAAGGGCCATGGATCGGGCATTCGACGCCCTGACCGTGGTGGCCGACGGTGGGACACCGGAGATTGCCAAACCGCTCACCGGCTTGGGGGCGGGTGTGTGGGAATTGGCGATCAAGGAGCGCGGCGACGCCTATCGCGTCGTTTACGCGCTGCAAGTGGGCGATGACATCTGGGTGGTCCATGCCTTCCAGAAGAAGTCGACCAAGGGAATTTCGACGCCGCGCCACGAAATCGATCTCGTGCGCGAGCGTATCAAGCGGTTGAAGGAGATGCTCGGTGGCTGACCAGAATGACGATTTCGAACTGGTTCGCGGTTCCGGCAACGTCTTTGCCGATTTCGAGGTGCCCGACGCGAGCCTGCGCCAGTTGCGCGCGATCCTTGCCGCTGAAATTATCAAGACGCTCGATAGTGAAGGGCTAACCGTGCGCGATGCCGAAGCGCGCACCGGGATTGCTGCGGCGGATTTCTCCCGTATCCGCCAGGTCAAGCTCGACCGCTTCACCATCGACCGGCTGATGCGTATTCTCGACCGGCTAAATCGTGATGTGCGGGTGAAGATTTCCGTATCGCCTCGCGCAAAGGGAATGCACGCCTCGTCCGTTGCCGCCTGATATCCGTGGTTGCTGAAGTTTAGTCTGTGCCCGTGACATGGCTGGCCAGAGCAAAAGGATCAAAGCTTGCTTCGATATCCTCCGGCGCAAGATCCTCGCGGGCAAAGAGCGCGCGATCGGACAGGACCGTGCGGGGTGCATCGACGTGTCCGGTCGCGACGACGTGATAGGTGTCGCCATCCTGGCGTCCCCGCCTGCAGGCGAAGTTCCAGCAATGGCTGAAGGTCTGGAAGGGATTGGGCAGTTTCATGGGGTCGGGTCCTCTCGATAAACGAATGAGTACGGGGGCAGCCATGACGGCGACCCCCGTGCGCAGATCAGGCGCTCTTGCGACCGGCCTGCGCATTGTGCGCGGAAGGCGGCATGCCCAGGGGGCCACGGCGATCCACGATACGGATACCGGCCTTCTTGGCATCAATCACAAGGCGTTCGCTCACGCCATTACCGGGGAAGGCGATGACGTAGCGAGGTTTGAGGTTCAGGAACTGGTCGTTCCTGCGAAAACCTGCGCGGTCGCCAAGCTTGCGATCGAGGCCGAAACGGACCTGCTGCACGCCCTTCTGTTCGGCCCATGAGGCGGCGAGACCATCGAGCCCGCGCATGTCGCCGCCATGGACAAGGTACATATCGCCAACCCGCTCGCGCACCGCGTTGAGCGTGCGGTGCAGGTTCTCGGCGAACTGGCGCATGTCGTCATCGGACCTGAAGGTCATCCTGCCTCCGGTGAAGACAACGGGGGTGCCAATCGCGGTATTGGCATCGCGGACCTTGTCACGGCGCGCCTTGAGGAATGCGCGGCCATCGATGATGGCGGAGGTGACGCCCAGCGATATCCGGTTACCGGCGCCGGGAATCCACGACTTGCCAGTTTCGCGAATGTAATGGGCGGCGGCAACATCGCGCATCTGCTCGTAGCAGGTGGCGGCTTCCTCGATCTTGCGGGCAACCTCGATCTTGTCTTCGAGGTTGCTGGCGTTGATTTCGCTGCCGTCCTGTTCGGCGATGAGCAGCCGGATATCGTCGGTAAGCCGGTCGATGACTGCGTGTTTCTTCTGCGCGGCGCGGTGGAAGAGGTTGACCAGACCCCAGCCCAGATCCTCGATGTCGCGCTCGAGCGAGGTGTTCATCATGGTGGCGAACAGATCGCTCCAGATCGCGGTGGTCGTCTGTTCCAGCGCTTCGGCGAGGGGCGGAGCCATTCCGCCCGTGGCATCGTCACCGGGTTTGAGGTGACCGAGTTGCAGGCTTTCAAGGGCTGCGGCGAGTGTGGTCATGGACCTGTCTCCTGTTTGTCGCCGGCGGCCTATCCGCCGGATGAGCATCTCCCGGGACGCCGGAATAGCGGGGACCGCACCGAGGCAGGGCCGAGGGGAACCTCAAAATCCGGAGGCTGGAGCGGGCAGGCGCGGCACGCGCCAACACGGCCCGGATTTTGGGGTTGCGGCCCCCGCGCGGCGGCCCACATGCGAAATCCTCCGGCGGGTTGTCGGCGACGGGTGGGCGGACTTCTGACACTGCCTGCGCAGCCTGTGCCGCAAGCGAACGCGTCACTGCGCCGCTGCCGAGAATGTGGACCTCGCCCCGCTACGCCATGGACAGCATTCCGACGGGCGGCTCACGATGGCGGGATGTAGGCCTCGTAGGGATTCCTCGGCGCGAGATGGCCGAACGGGGTCATGACATAGGCATCGCCGTCGCGGCCAACGGCGCACAGGACATAACGGGTCTCGCCGCTTTCGACCTCGGTGCATTCCATCAGCGCAAGGTTGTCGTCGCGCGCGGCCCTGAGCAGCGTCTGGAAATTGGTGCGGGCGTGATCAGGAATCGCCATGACGAACCTCCCCCTGAGCCAGGGCTTCCTTGTAGAACCGGTCGAGCAGCGTGTGGGCCGATTCCGAACGGATGGTGTCGGCGGTGATCAGCATGGCGAGTCCGCCAAAGCCATCGGGCCGCATCTTCGAACAGGTAAAGGCCATGGTGACGGTGAGATGGTCGATTTCAGGCGCGCGGCGCACGATGTCCTGCAGCACGTCGGGCCAGAGATCTCCGCCCATGTCGAGTTCGAACTCGTCGTCACCCTGGATCGCATCGGCATGGTCCGCGCGCAGCATGGTGACGAGGCGACTCGTTGCGTGGTCGGTGGTGTCCAGCGCTTCCCGGACCTCTCCGGGATCGAGCCAGGTCAGGTCACGTGCGCCATCGTCGCTGTAGTAGTAGGCAATGCCGTTCTCGATCTCCTCGTCGAAAACCTGGGCAAGGACCATCGCCTCGATCGGCAGGATTGCGGACACAGGGATCACCGGTTCGACGACGGTGGGGGTGTAATAGTCGGCCATTTGAAATCTTCCCAAAAATGCGAAAGCCCGGCGCGGCGGCCGGGCTCGGTGGATAGAACGGGTGACGGGGCAGTGAAGGGCTAACCCCAGTCGAAAGTCGGCAGCTCGTCGATCTCGTCGGCGTCGCGGTCGAAGTTGATGTATTCGGCGCCGAGCGCGCGGGCGCGGGTCATCACCGCGACAAGGTCAGGCTGCACATCATCGCCGGGTTCCTCGCTCGCCCAGACGAACCAGCCATAGGGCGTCGGCGATGAAATCACGTCCATCCGGTCCAGATAGGTGCGGGCGGCGGGCGAGAGATGCGCGGTCGAGCAATCGAGGAACAGCCGCAGCGGATAGGTGACGGTCATGACGCGCCTCCCAGCGGCCGCGCATCCGCAATGCTTTCACCATGGGCAAAATCACCCCCGTCATAGGTCGCCACACAGGTGCGCTGGAACGGATTTGGCAGCGCGGACAGTGGCGCATCGCCGATAGTCAGCGGGGGAATGGCGCGCTTCGCGAACTAGGCAAGCGCCTGCAACGCGGTAAGCGAAGTCGCGGCAAGGATCGTCTCGACAGCAAAAACAGCGCGGCCATCCTCGTCCGCCTCAAAGGCGTGCGAAACCCCGTTGCCGTGTGATACGACCACTTCCGGGTTGAACGCGCCGGGGCATCCACCGGAAGTGCGGCGGTAGTAGAGCCGGTTGGCGAGCACGAATGCCTCGAGATCATCGACCAGGCCCCCGTTCAGTTCCTCGCCGTAGAGGTCGAGCGATGCGTCGCCGGGGATGTTGTCTGCCGTCAGGGCGTCGCCGCCCCAGTCGAGCGAGAGGGCATATTGATCGGCAAGGTCGATGAGGCGGGGAAGGAGGGCGGCAGGAAGGTAGACGCCAATTTCGATTGTGCAGGTTGTACGGTCGCCCATGGCGATGTCCTTTCATAGTTGAGGGTGATGCCGCTCAGCTTGCGGCGATGGCCGGGTTGATCAGGCGGTACTGGAAGCGCTTGACGCTGCCGATGCGGGCGACTGCGCCGGTTTCGGGATCGCGGTAGCGCAGCCCCCGCCCCCTCGGATTGGCGATCACGATGAAACGCGCGACGGTCCTGCCATTGGTCAGGGCCAGCGGCGGATCGAAGATGATCGTCTGCCCGGGTCTGGGTGTGGGCCGCGCGCCGGCAAGCGACCGGGCAAGGGCGTTGGCGCGGCATTTCGCGCGCCATTCGAGTGCATTCGGATGATCCGTTTCGGTCAGCAGATCGAGAATGGCGGGTGGGCAATCGGCCTCATAGGGGCCCATTTCCTCGCTCATGTCCTTGTAACCGAATGTCATTCCATCGCGCGCACGAGGATTGTATTTGGTGAGGCAGATGAGCCCCAGAACGATGGTTTTCGCGCCCGGCCGGATACGCTCGACGGCGGCATAATAGACGCTGCCGACCTGCGCGGAGGCAAGGACGGTCGCGCGCTCGGTCTCGCCAGAATAGGTAAATTGATTGTCGAGATAGGAACGGGGCGATGGGTATCCGCCGAGTCCCTGCATAAAAAGCCAGCCCATATGGGTCTCCTGTTGTGTCAGGCCGCGTCGGCCAGTGGGGGTGTGAGGTTGCCGATCATCGCCTCGATGCGGCGCGCGAATGCCTCGGGGTCGAGCAGGTCCGCGATCGGGCGCCAGTGGGTCTTGCCGACCGCGCCGCCCGGCGAGACTGCCGCGATACCGACCTCGTGACCGGTCACGAGATTGCGGGGCACCACCTCGATCTCGATTCTACTGTGGCGAAGGTACGTCCGGCCTTCGCCGGGTCCGCCATGGCAGGCAGTGCCGATGCGAACGCCGTCGTTCGCGATGTTCAGCGCCTGGGCGAGAACACGCAGCGCAGTGCGAGCCTGAGCGTGGAATGTCCGCTTCGCAGCTGCGTCGGAGGGGAGGGGATTGCCTGCGATCGCGGTCAGGGCAAGATGTCGGACCACGTCGCCGCGATCGAGCATGCAACGCACCCGCAATTCCTCCGCATCGGGTGAGGCGCGATCGGCGACAACCCCGATATTGCGGGCAAGCAGCAGCACCGCGGCATCGCGTTCGGGCGATTTGCCCGCGCGGGCGCAATCCTCGACCGCGCGATTAAGCGCGTGGAGGGCGGTATGGATGGTGGTCAGCGCGTCGGGATGCAGCGCATCATTATGGCGGTAATGCGTGTCGTAGTGCATCGGGAACCTCCGTTCGTGAGCGCCCGGATGGGCTCACGAAGCCGAAGGCCCCCTCTCCTCTCCTTTGGGTTGGCCATTGACCTGGCATTTTGACTTTATCAACTGTTGATAAGGCGCTATGATCCGTCGTGATTGGAGACCACGTCATGATCAGTGCAGACCTTGGACATCAATTGGAGCAATTCGTCTCAAGCCTCGTCGCAACGGGGCGTTATAATTCGAAAAGCGAGGTTTTGCGCGAAGGCGTCCGATTGATCCATGATCGCGAAACCCGTCTGGCCGCTTTGGATGCCTCTATTGCACGGGGCCTTGCCGATGCGGACGCTGATCGCACCGCATCAGCGATCAGTGTTTTTGATCGACTGGAAGCAAAATACCGTGCGCTGGATGCCGACGATAAATGATTGTCCATCTCACGGCTGAGGCTGAATATGATCTTGAGGCGATTGGCGATTACATTGCACGCGACAATCCGGCACGAGCGGTGAGCTTCCTGCATGAACTGCGTGCAAAATGCCTTGGCCTTGCTGACATGCCGGAACGTTTTCCGCTCGTTCCACGCTATGAGACGGCGGGTGTGCGCCGGCGTGTTCATGGGGATTATCTGATATTCTACAGGGTCGAACGAGACAAAGTGGTCATCATTCACATTCTTCATGGCACCCAAAACTACAGTGCCATCCTCTTCCCGTCATGACCCGCTAACACGACCGACATTTCACGCCGCCATACGGTCGGGATCATCCACGGCTTCAGGCTTATCGAGCCGGGTCAGGCGCAGGAGATAGCCATAGGCCTCTTCGGCGCGCGCGGCGGCGGTGAATATGGCCCGAGAATCCTTGCGCATCAACTTGATCCACGACCCAATATAGGCGGCATGATTGTCGATATGCTCGACGGGAAGGCCAAGATCCGCGCCGAGCAGACATGCAGTCATCTCCGCCACATATCCTGACAGTCCAGCGAAAAATAGCGGTTGGAAGGTGAAAACCATCGGTGCCTCCAGCCCTGCCCAAAAACCCCATGGCTCCCCCGAGGCGGGGGTGGGCGGCGAGAACGACCGGAGAGGCCCGCGCAAGCGGCGGGCCGCACCCGGAGGGGCGAAATGAAATGGAGCAGCTCGGCGAAGCCGGGCTTGCGGCGCGCCGTGGCGGGCCTAGCAGGGAGCGCCGACCAGACCCGCATCGAGGGAGGCCCGAAAATCAGCGCCGCCGCGCCAGCGGCGTCCGCTGGTGAGCGGGCGAAGCCCGCGCATCGCCGTGCGCGACGAAGCGGCCGAGCCCGCCAGGGATCGGCCGTTCAGCCTTGGTCGCTGCTGGATCATGGCTGCCGGGCGTGCATCCAGTCGGCCGCCGCCTGCGCCTTGCTCGCCGCGGTGAAGATCGCCCGGGGCTCGTCCTTGAGCAGTTGCAGCCACGAGGCGATATAGGCCGCGTGATCGGGTCGCGGTTCGTGCGCGATCCCGAGGTCGGCGAGCAGGAACGATGCGGTCAGCTCGGCAGTCGCTTCCTCCATGGCGAGCGCGTGCCTGGTCCACTTGGCGCTGAAATCGCGGTCGAGCCGATGGGCTGCGCCACTGGCATGGGCTGCCTCGTGAATATGGGTGGCGTAGAAGCCGTGGGCGTCGTGGAAGGCGCTGAAATCCGGCATGTAGATGCGGTCTTCGGCGACGTGATAATAGGCGCTGGCCGAGCCGTAGACGGTATCGATGCCGAGCGAGGCGATAAAGGCTTCGGCGGCGGCGAGGCGTTCGCTCTCGGGCAGGTCCGGCCCCGGTTCGGGCGCATAGCCATCGACCTGATCGGCGTTGAAGAGGCTGAACGCCTTGGCGAAAAGCCGTCGGTGGTCGCCATCATCGTCGCTGGCTTCGTCGCCCTTCGCGCGAAACTCCTTCCAGAGGACGCCGAGGCTGGCGTGCTCGCCCTTGCGGACCTGCGCGCCGAGCGCCTGCCACTGGCGATAGGTGCCCCAGACCCCGCTCGCATAGCCGCTGCCATAGGCGGCCGCCCAGAGCGAGACCGTATTTATGCCGCGATAGGGCTTGCCGCTGGCGACGTTGGTCGGGCGGGTGACATCGGCGGCGGAATGATGCCACGGCATGCGCCAGGTGCCGGTGCCGACTTCGATGGCGTCTACGATCGCGTCGGTGACGCGAGCGTAGACGTCTGAACGTGGTGAGGCTGACATGATCTGTTCTCCGTTCTCGCGCCGGGGACCATCCCCGGCGGCGGAGGCCCGTTCGCGCCGGGCACAGGGGAGCTCGCGCACCCGTCAGGGCCGCAGCGAAGCGAAGGACGGCGAAGCCGTTGCGCGGGCGCGCCGACCGGCGCAGGACTCCGCCAACAGCCGGGGTGGTCTACGGCGCGGGAGGATCGATCCCGGCAATCACCGTGGTCAGGCGATCCAGCTCGCGCTGGAGAGCCTGACGCTGGAGATCGGAGATGCGCCGTTCGCGTAAGTGCGCCCTGGCATCGGCCGCCGCGCGTTCCCAGGCCGGCCTGTGGCGGGCGGTGATGCAGGCGTTGGGACAGCGGGTCGGCTCGCACAGGGCGGTGAGCGGCTGCGCGGGATCGGGGGTTGTCACGCGCTTGAGGCAGAGCGCGGTTGCAGGATCGAAGAAGCAATCCGCGAGCGGACCGACATGGAAGGTGCGCGCGACGCTGGCGAGCATGACGCGCAGGCGGGCCCGATCGGCGATTATGGCGGGCAGTGGCCCGAGCTTAACGGCGGCATCGTCGAGGGTCCGCGCGATGCGCGGTCCCGCCGGTCCGCCGAGTGATGCGCCGCCCTGCCGCCGGTCGAAATAGTCCAGCAGATCGTCAATCTGACCGAGCCGGCGTTGCGCCTCCACCTCGGCACGAAACCCCGATGCGCTTGTCCCGGCATAGCCTTCGAACGCAGCGACCGAGGCGTGCTTGTACTGGATCATGCCGGCGATAGTGCCGAACGGACGGTTGGCGATGTGCCACGCTATCGTGCGCCGGAACTGCCGCGTCGTGATGCGCCACGGCTTGCCATCGGGACCGGGCGGGATAACCGGCATATCGGGGCTGCCGAAGACGGTGTTGAGGTGATCGCGGAAGGTGTTGAGCTGGCGGACCACCTCGCTCGACAGATGCGTCTTGGAGACGGCGCTCGCGCGCAGCACCGGCCAGAGCGTGTCGCTGCCGCTGGCGCGCGCCGGTCCTGCCGACAGGCGTTCGAGCACCGTGATCGCATCGGCGACTGGCTCGATCGTTACCCAGCTCGCCGCCTCGCCCACGGCCGCCCGGCGCTTGTAGATGGTCGATCGGATGCGATGCCGCTCGATCAGGCCGTCCTCGCTGCGCGCGATAGAGAGACACCCGCGCCGCATCGCCTGCACCTCGCAGTCGCGCATGCCGGTCAGATAGGCGCACACGATATAGGCGGCCGCCTGGAGCATCCGTTCCTCGTGTGCGAGAGTCTTCGCGTCGAAGCGCGCGCGCCATGGCCGACCGCTCTCGGGATCGATCGAGATCGGCGTGTCCATGCCGCCGACCTCTACCCCCAGCTCAGCCGCGACTGCGTCGATCAACCTCGCTTCACCGCCGGTCAGCAGGAGATGCGCGCCTGGCTCGGCCTGCACGTCGATCCCGGCATGGAGATGCAGGAGATGGGCGTTGATCGGTGGGGTCACGGCGCCAGTATTGGGGTCGACGCGCAGCTTGCCGTTATGAGCGGTGCCCCAGATCGGTGCGCCGCGCCCCTCGCGGCGTCGGCGACCGAAATAGGCCTTCAGGCGGGTGCGGCGACTTTGCCGGCGATCAGCGTCCGGAAGGCCGGCGTCGGCGGCGGCAAGGCGATCCCGGCGCGCTTCGAGCCGATCTAGCTCGCGGCGGGCGGCGAGAATATCGTTGGCGAAGACGGTGACGTAGCGCAACGACCAGGCGAGCAGCGGGGCGATGACGTCTTCCGGAAACCGCGGGGTCCGGTTCTCGCGGACGTGCCGGTAGCCTGCGACGCGTGCCGGGGCCTGCCCGGCCCAGGGCTCGAATGCAAGGCCGCCGTCAGGCAAGTGGTCACGATAGTAATAGAGATCGGAGACCACTTCGAGAAGGTGGCCGACGATGACGGGTCGCCGAGCCGGATCGGCACGAAGGTGCCGGGCATAAGCATC
The DNA here is from genome assembly GCF_007830065.1 of Sphingobium wenxiniae. Lineage (GTDB taxonomy): Bacteria > Pseudomonadota > Alphaproteobacteria > Sphingomonadales > Sphingomonadaceae > Sphingobium > Sphingobium wenxiniae. Next base: position 49,864 of record NZ_VLKK01000014.1, read on the forward strand.
GGCCAAAGCCTGATCGATGCGACCAAGGTCAAGCCATCCAAGCTGCTCACGCGCGAACGCGAAGAACCGGCGGGCACGGTTGAATGCCTGGCGAATACAGGTGGGTGGTAACGTCGTCCGATAGCCGGGAAGATCGACGTTGAGACGGGCGTAGAGATAGGCGCGCATCGCCGCCTGCACATCGGCATGTTCGAGCACGTCGAAATGCGCGGTGACGTGGCAGCGCCGGGCGTTCTCGCGGAAGACAGCGGGACCAAGATCCCAGCTTGGGTCGCCGACGCGCGATAGCTCCTCACGGATATGGCCTTCCTTGAGCGGCGCGCTCGCCAGCACGGGGCGATCGTCGAAGGCGGGCGCCAGGGCATGGGCGGCCATGGTCATGCGCGGACCTCCGGCGGCAGATAAAGCCGCTCGCTCTCCATCTGCCGGCGCGCATCGGCGATGACGGCATCGGTGAAGGCCGGCACGATCTGGGCTGTGATGCGAGCATGGACGCGGCCGAACTTGGCTGCCCAATCGGTCGCGGGCAGGCTCAGCCGCTGCTCTTCGACGAATGCGAGGAAGGCGAGGATCGCGGGGAGCTTGCGCACGGTGATGACGGCGTTGGGACAATCAAGGCAGCCCCAGAAGGGCTGCGCGCAGGGTGATCCGGCCTCGGCGAAGGGACTGTTGTGGAAGCCAGCGCAGGCGGCGAGCCAGACATCCTGTTCGCCGTCGAGCAACGGACTCACGGTATCGGGCGGCATCAGCGGCGCGGCCTGATCGGGCGCTTTGCGCAACGCCTGCTCGGCGGTGGGCGGGAGCACGGTCGGCATCGCGGCGGCGACCGCTGCGCGGAAGGCGTCGGCGACGGCCGTCTCGTGCAGGGGCCGGAGCGACGGCAGATCGGCATAGTGGCGCGCCGCCACCTCGCGCGAGTGGCCGACCGCGAAGCGGGCCATATGCCCCTCGGTCTTGGTGTACCACAGCGCCTTGTGGGTCTTGCGGAGCCGGGAGAGCAGCAGGTGGAGCGGCTTGCCGTCGTCATCGACAATATCGTGCTGCGCTACCCAGGCATCGATCCGTTCCGTCGGGTGGCGGATACCTGCCCGCAGGCCGCCAGCGTTGTGATAAACCCAAAGACGATCGTCATTCAGATGCTTGCGGGCAGTCGCCGTGACCTCGATCAGGCGACGAATAAGACCGCCAGGCGTGCCACCACCGCCGTCGCGGACGCACATGCTCTTGTGCTCGGCGCCGCGGGCGCGGCGCTTGAGATAGCGCAGCTCCACCGTGCCGGCATGGGGGTTGGTGAGACAATCCACGGTCAGCGTCTTCAGGCACTCGGGCTCGAGGCCGGTATCGAGCGTGAGCAGCACGAGCAGCGCCGGCAGATCGCGCGCGCGCAGGTGATGGCGGCCATGCAGGTCGTCGATGAGCGTGCTGATCGTCAATCCGCGCCGCATGCGCATGAAATAGAGGCTCTTCAGCGCGGGCTGGTCTGCGACGATAAAGCCTTGCCGCGCGATGATCGCTTCGACATCGGCGCGCGCCTTGGCGATGGCCGGGTCGCCCTCATCGGTCCGGTCGTCGGCGCCGATACGGCGGAACATCGCTTCGACATCGGCTCTCGCGGTGTCGCGCAACGCCCGGGCGACGAAGGGGCTATAAGCATCGCGCGGGGTCGAGCGGCCCGCCGATGTGGCCAGCGTGTAGCGCAGCCGCTCATGCAGATCGGGCGCGATCCGATCGGGCCGGTCTACCTCGATCGCGCGCAATGTGTTGATGAGTTTGCCGACCGTGATGTGCCGGTGGATCGCGCCCATCCCGCGCTGTTCGAGCGCGGATGCGAACCCATCGATATGGACTGCGCGCAGGTCGCTGACGCCGGTTACCTCCGGTGCACCATCGCCAAGCCAGGCGAAGAAGTGACGATAGACCTGCACATACTGCTTGATGACGCTGGCCACACCGATGGGGCCGCCGAGCGCTGCTGATCGACGCAGTGCGCCGACGAAGGCGATAGCGAGCGGGCGAGGATCAAGCCCGGTCATATCGATCAGGACCGTTCCGCCATGCCGCGCCTCGATGGTGAACTTGAGGCCGAGCACGGGATCGGGCTGCACGGGCTCCGGCGTGATCGGCGAGAAGGCAACGGGCCGGCCCTTGCGGGGACGCCCGCTCATATGCCCTGCGGTCCCGGCAACAGCGCGAGCAGCTCCTCGACCGCCGCATCCACCGTATCGGAGCGGGTCGCGATATGATCGAGATAGATATAGGTGGTGGTGAGGCTCGCGTGGCCGAGCAGGCGTTGCACCTGTTGCAGCGGGTCGCCAAGGATCAGCCGGTAACTCTCCACCGGCCCCGCCGGCAATGCGGCTTCGCGCAGCCGCTGCTGGATCAGCAAGGCGAGCATATGGACCGCGAATGTGTGGCGAAGCTGGTGCGGGCTGATCGACAGCGGGAAGCCGTTCTCCTCGCACCGGTTGCAGGCGCGGGTAAAGATCACCTCCCACGAGTTGGGCCGAACAGGCTGCCCGACCTCGGTCAGCCATAACGCCGCCGGCTCGCGGGGCGGTCCATCCTCGTCGTACAGGATAAGGCGGCATCGTTCCTCCGGAGTGCAGACATCGCGCATGCGGTCGAGACCGGCGCGGGTGACAGGGATCGGTCGGTCGAAACTGGCCGCGCCATCGCGCGCGGCGAACTTGGCCACGCGCGCTGCGCGCTCGACGGCGACATAGGCGGCGATCTGACGAAGCAGCCGGCGTGGGACCAGAACGCTGCGTCCCCGGTCGCCCTTGGTGAGCGGCGGCGGGAGAGGCAGCCAAAGTTGTTGGGCATCTCCGTCCGCGCGGTCGATCGCCGCGAGCTCGGCGGTGAGCAGGCCCGACGCCTCTTCGAGGCGCAGGCCTGTGGTGACGAGAAGGTCAGCGAACAGCGCGTTGCGCAGCCCGTTCCGGTCGCGAGCGCCGGGGCGCTCGGTGCCGTCAGGGGTGAGCCCGCGCAGGCCGACCTCGCGGAAAATGCGGTAATCGTCCATCGTGACGAACCGAACATCCGATCGCCTGGCGACACGTTCATAGGCATCATTGCGCGCCGCGATCATGCCGCGACGGCCGCCTTGCGCCGGTCGCCACACGGCGCGGCGGCTGAACGGCGCGTCGGTGATCAGCCCTTGCTGCTCGCCCCAACGGTAGAGACGATCGAGGCTGGCGACAGCGCGGTTCCAGCTTGCCGCCGTTATGCGGTGATCGGCCTCGTCGCGGCGTCGCTCACGATGATAGGCGTCGACATCGTCGCGGGTCGCAGCCCACACGGTCTTGCCGCAGGCATCGAGAAAACGAAGCCAGACTACGACATCATAGGCATAGGCGCGAAGCGAGTGCCGCGAGCGGACGCCCGACAGCGGTAGGTCGAGAAAGAATCGATCCAGATCGGGATCATAGAGCGCGTCGCCGTGCAGGATCCGCGGCACATGCGCATCGAGGCCCTTGGCCTCGCGGCGCTCGCAAACAGTAATGATCGACACCGGCGCGAAACCCTCCCCCCGGACCCCCCACCCGGAAGCTGACCTTCACACCGATGCGCGCTATGGCCCGGCAGCAATCAGGCTGGCCTCCGCCAGCTCTTGGGTCAGCGCTACGGCCAGCCTGATTACTGCCTACCGTGGGCGTCCGTCGCCGACCTTACTGCAATGTTGCGGGCGGCGCAGACTGTCCAGATAAGGCGACCAACTCCTCGAACGCATATGCCTGATCGCCGAAGCGCTTCCCGAACGATCGGGCAAGCCGGGCTGGATGGCCTGTCCAGTGGCCGTTATGCCGATATCGGCATAAGATCCATAATGCCGTGATCCGGATTATGCCGCATCTGGTCGGCAGCGCGCGGTTGGCAGTATGATCGCGCCAATCCCATTCGGCATAATCTTCGTCGCTCCAACAACATGGAGCACGACGATCATGCCTGAATATTTGCAGACCAGCATCGAGCCTTATCTGGACTCGTTCGCCGAGAGTTTTGCGGCGGAGAACTACACGCCCGCCACGATCAATGCCTATCGATTGATCCTGCGGAAAGTGGGCCGCGTGATGGATGCTGAGGGTATCAGTCCTTCGGCGTTGACGCTCGATATGGCCGAGCAGGTGGGCCGCCAGGTGCCGCGCAAGCATGCGGGCACGGCATGGCCGTATAAGTTGGCCCGTCGCTTCGCGCAGCATCTGCTCGATATCGGCGTGACGCAGCCGGTGCCGTTGACCGAGGTGCAGCAGGCGCGCGCGACACTGCTGGCGGACTTCGAGACCTATCTCGTCAAACAGCGCGGCCTCAGTCCGCGGAGCATCCCCCATACGATAGGCTTCGCGCGCCGCTTCCTCGACTATCGCTTCGGCGAGACGATCATCGATCCGGGCAGCCTGCGTCCCGCTGACGTGATCGGCTTCATGGAGCATGTGCTGACCAGCGCCCGTCGCGACAAGACGGTCGCCACCCATGTCCGTATCTTCCTTCAATATCTGTTCGGCTGCGGGGCCACGGCGACCAATCTGGCGCTGAGCGTGCCGAAGACGGCGAAGGTCTGGGGAGCGCGACTGCCGCGCCACCTGTCGCCGGAAGGCGTCGAGGCGGTGCTGGCTTGCGTGCGCGACAATCCCCGACATGGCGCGCGGGACTATGCGATGCTGCTGCTCATGGCCCGGCTTGGCCTGCGCGCGGCCGAGGTCATCGCGATCCAGCTCGATGATATCGACTGGCGCTCGGGCGAGCTTACGGTGCGTGGCAAGGGCCAACTGCACGACCGCGTGCCGATCACCGTGGAGGTCGGCGACGCGCTGAGCCGCTATCTTCGCGAGGAGCGAGGACCGGCGGCTTGCCGCACGATGTTCGTCACCCATCGCGCGCCTCATCGCCCGTTCAAGGATGGGCAGATCGTCAACGCCATCCTCAAGGATGCCCTCAAGGCGACCGGCCAGAAGCCGGCGACGCCCTATGTGGGATCGCACCTTCTGCGTCATAGCCTTGCCACCCAGCTCGTGAATACGGGCGCGTCGCTCGACGAGGTGGGCGACGTGCTGCGGCACCGCTCCCGATCATCGACAATGATATATGCCCGGCTCGACATCGACGGACTGCGATCGGTCGCGCTGCCCTGGCCGGTGGCGGGAGGCGCGCAATGAGCCTCGCCTCCCAGCTCGACCGCTATCTGAGCGTTCGCCGCAGCCTCGGCTACGACCTTGGCACCAGCGAGCGCATCTTGCGTCGCTTCACCCGGTTCGCCGACCACGAGGGCGCCGCCCATATCGATACGGCGCTGTTCCTGCGCTGGCACGCCACGCTGGCCGAAGCCTGCCCATCGACGCGAGCGGCGAGGCTCAGCATCGTGCGGCTGTTCGCGCAGTGGCTGAGCAGCTTCGATCCGGGGCACGAACCGCCGCCGCGCGGCCTCTTGCCGGGAGGCTTCCAGCGGTCGCGCCCGCATATCTACACCGATGCCGAGATCGGGTCGATCATCGCAGCGGCCGAGACGCTGCCATCGATCTACGGCCTGCGCGGGCTGACCTGCTCGACGTTGTTCGGGCTGATCGCGGTCACGGGCCTGAGGATCAACGAGGCGCTCGGGCTTGATCGTGATGACCTCGATACCGATCATGGCGTGCTGCGCGTCCGGCAAGGCAAGCTCGGCAAAGAGCGGTTGTTGCCGCTCGATCCGAGCGTCGTCGCGACGTTGATCGACTATCTTGCCGAACGCGACCGGCTGCTCGGCCATCCGGCCAAGCCGCTGTTCGTCACAGACAAGGGGACGAGGCTCACTGACTGCGCGGCCCGCTACAACTTCGCGCGGGCTTGCCAGCAGATCGGGCTTCGGACTCCACAGCCATACTGCAAGCATGGCCGGGGGCCGCGCATCCACGACCTTCGCCACACCTTCGCGGTGAAGACGATGATCGGTTGGTATCGCACAGGCAAAGACCCGGCGCGCGAGATGATCCGGCTGACGACCTATCTGGGCCATAGCGATCCCTCCAACACATACTGGTATCTGGAAGCGGTCCCGGAACTGCTCGATCTGGCGATGGCGCGAGCAACGGCCGATGGCCGGGAGGCAGTCCAATGAGCGCGGTTGCCTTGCCTGCGCTGATCCAGCGCTTCTTCACCGACCGGCTGTGCGTCCAGATGGAGGCGAGCCGTCATACGGTCGCAGGCTATCGCGACACGTTCCGGCTGTTGCTCCGGTATGCGAGCGCCCACCACGGCAAGCCGCCGGTCAGGCTCACGGTCGAGGATATCGACGCCGATCTGGTCGCCGACTTCCTCGTCCATACCGAGACGGCGCGTGGCAACAGCGCGCGCAGCCGCAACACCCGGCTCGCCGCGATCCGCTCGTTCTTCCGCTACGTGGCGATGAGCGATCCGACCTGGCTGCTGCACTGCCAGCGCATCCTCGCGATGCCCAACAAACGCTATGTGAAGCGCACGGTGACGTTCCTCGACGCCGACGAGATCGCGGCGTTGCTGGCAGCGCCGGACCGCACGACATGGGCAGGGCGGCGCGATCATGCGCTGCTGCTGCTCGCGGTCCAGACGGGCCTTCGGGCATCCGAACTGGTTGGCCTCACGCGCGGGGATGTCGTGCTCGGAAGTGGCGCACACATCCGTTGCATGGGCAAGGGCCGGAAGGAGCGCGCCACACCGCTTCGTCGCGAGACTGCCAAGCTGCTGGCGGCGTGGATCGGCAACGACAAGGACGAGAGCAGACCGCTATTCCCGTCGATCCGGGGCGAACGGCTGAGCCGCGACGCACTCGAACATCTGGTCCGCAAGCACTGCCTCACGGCATCGCGCGCGTGTCCGAGCATCGGCGCCAAGCGGGTCACGCCGCATACGCTGCGCCACAGCACGGCGATGGACTTGCTTCACCACGGCGTCGATCCTGCGGTGATCGCGCTCTGGCTTGGTCACGAGAACGTCGAGACAACCCAGATCTACATCCACGCCGACATGCGGATGAAGGAGAAGGCGCTCGCTCGCGTCGCGGCTCCGCCCACCCCGTCAGGCCGGTTCCGGCCCGACGATCAACTCCTCGCGTTCTTGGAAGGGCTCTGATTATGCCGAACAGACGCATGGCCGATGCCCGGAAATCCAGCTTCCAGCGGAACCCATGCGGCATAATCCGGATCACGGCATTATGGCCGGCCTCATGCGCAATGGTGGCTGCCCAGGCGGCGCGCGTGTCGAATTGCTCGACCGGCGGCATGGTGATGACGTCCGCGCGCAGATCATAATAAGCACGATCGCCGCCGCATCGCAGCCGCGCGGGCAGCCGATCGACGAAGCGCTCCGCCCGCGGACCGAGCCGGTCGCCCGGCGGGACGAGGGAGAGGGCTTCGGGATAGAAATCGCCCGGCAGTGTATCGATCTGATCGGCATTGAAGACCGCATAGGACCGCATGACCCGGCGCTGCTCATCGACGAGCTCACCCGGACGTTCGTAGGAATCGACCTTCTTCGAATAGGCTTTGTAGAAGATCGCAAATTGCGACTGCTCACCGGCACGGACCTGCCCGCCGAGGCTTTGTGCTTGCCGATAGGTCATCCAGTAGCGGGACCGATAGCCGCACTGCTCGGCGGCCAGCCATAGCCAAAAGGTGTTCATGCCGCGATAGGGCTCGCCATTGGCGCGCAGCGGGCGCCCTTGCGCGGCGCATGATCGCCAGGGCCGTACCCAGGGACGCACACCGGCCTCGAGCCGGTCGATGATGGCGCGCGTGATGGTCTCGGCCGGCGAGGGCCGGCCCGATGATTGGGTCATGGTGGATACTCCGCGAAAGAGCGGCTGTCTCAGCGCCGCCGATGAAGGGCGGCGGGCGACACGAAAGCGCCGCCCGCCGTTAGGCGTTCGCCTCAGGCGGCCTGTTCGAAGTCGCCAGCATCGCCATCGGGGGCGATCTCCCCTGCCCCGCCGTCGCTGTCGTCTTCATCGCTGAGGAAAGCGGAATAGCTCCGGAAGCTTTCGGGCTTTTCGATCGCGCCGAACCGCATCTCGTCGGGCAGCCAGGAGAGCGCCTTTTCCCGGACTTCGGCCTCGACGATGCCCTGCCCCGAACAGAGCGCAGCGCAGGCATTGGCAAGGTCACCCTTCTTGGCGTCCTTGTATCGGCCGCGCAGCACCGGCCCGCCGATCTCGTCGAGCGCTTCGAGCATGACGTCCTTCTTCACCCGCCCGAAAAAGTTCTGGGCATCGGGCCGCCACCATTGCGCGACATCAATGTCGAGCAGCCGTCCGAGATGATCGTGGAAGCCGTTGCGGCGCCCGCCATCGTCGACGTTGAGTGTCGGCTCCAGCGTCTGCGCCATGACATGGGCGAGCCAATCGGCGCGCGCCTGTTCATCCAGTTGCCGGAAGGCATCGAAGCGGGACGACAGCGTGTTCCCGCCTGCCCAGCTCACATCGAGCGCCTGGCGCTGTTCGGTCAGGACATTGCTCGCCGCGCTACCTTCATCGCGGAAGCTGACGATCGGGAAGCTCGCGGCGGCGGCCTGCAACGTCGCGTGGTCCCGGACATAGCTGCTGGCGAACACCGTCCGGTGCGCCATCAGGAATATCGTGAGATCGAGCGCGAACCCGGCATCCGAGGCGACATGGGCTGCCAGGATCTGCCGGCGCTGGGTCGCGAGTTCGTCAACCAGCGTCGCGCTGAGCCGGGAGGCCGCGACCTTGCCGGACGGTGCTTCGGGTTCTGCATCCTCGCCCGCCTGCCGGATGGCGCGCTCGCTGAACATGCGGCTGTGCACCCGCGGACTGCCATCGGGCGCCAGATAGATGAAGGTGCCCAGCTGGTCCTTGATCGCATCATCGACCATCGTGCGCGACGCCTCGATCGTATCGAGTTCCCGCTCGATGTCGGCGAGACGCGCCGAAGCCGCCTCGGCCTCGGGCGTGCCGTCCTCGAGTTCGGTCTCAAGTTCGCGGATGAGCGCGTCGCCCTCATCCGAGAGACTATCGACGCGCTCCTGCTCGTCCCCGCTCAATTCGCGCAGCGGCGGATGATATTCGTGGAGCTGGCACTCCGTATCATAGGGCACATGCGTCGCGAGAACCGGCGTCACGAACGCCAGCTTCTGTTCGGCAGCGAGCGCTTCCGCGGCCGCTTCAAGCTTCTGGGCGGCCAGCTGCTCGATGAGCTCCACGTCGATCCAGCTCTCGTCCACATCTTCACCGAACAGGTCGCGCTCGATCCGGCCGCCCGCGCCGACATAGGCCTCGCGGCCGACGAACCGTGCCTTGGCGTCGGTCGCCTTGACCGTTCCGTTGAGGAGCGCACGGCGGATATTGTCGGGATTGTCGCCATAATAGGACCGGCTCATGCTCTCGAACACGCGCGCCTGGCGATCGACGTCGGGCGTGACGGCATAAGCCTGGGCGACCCCCAGCGTGATCTCGCCCGCCGCCAGCGCCGCGAATACGAGAGGAGCCAGTTCGGCAAGCCGTACCCGCTGCTCAACGAAGCGGGTCGTGACGCCGAAACGTTTCGCCACATCCTCGGCACTCGCGCCCTTGTCGAGGAAGTGCTTGAAAGCCGAGCACTCATCCGCCGGGTTCATCGCGACGCGGTGGAAATTCTCGGCAAGGCTCGCTTCGGCCGATCCAGCATCATCCTCGAGCACCAGCACCTGAACCTCATGGTCCCCGGCAAGCCGACCTGAATCGATCAGCCGCTGGAGCGCCCGCAAGCGGCGGCCACCCGCCTTGACGGTGAAATGTCCTGCCTTCTTGAGCGGCGTGACCACGAGATTCTGCAACAGGCCATGCGCGGCGATATTGTCGGCGAGGCTGTCGAGGTCGGCATCGCGATTGGATTTGCGGACATTGTCCTTCGAGAGCGAGAGGTTCTTGACCTTCACGGACTGGATCATCGGTTGTCTCCTTCGAGGGTTGCGCCGACCTCGTCGGCCGGCTTGAGCCACTCAGGCCCACCCGGCCGAAGGCCCCCTCCCCTCTCTTCGGTCGCTTGGCGCGGCCGCGGGTCAGTCCGTGATCCTGGCGAGGATCTCGAGGGCGCGGCTCGGGGGAACGAACAGCCGCGTGCGGTGCTGGATGATCTCGGTGAAGCAGCCCGCCGCCTTGAGATGCGGCAGCGCCTCGGGCTTCCAGTCCAGCAATTCGAGGCGTTGATCGCCGGCGACCAAGGCGCGCTTCAGCCGCAGCGCTCCGATCGGCATGATCTCGCCCGAGGTGCGGACGTGCTCGACCCGCGCGCCGAGGTCGATCTCGACATGGGCCGCGATGCCGAATGCGCTGGCAATCCGCTCAACCAGCGGCGCCGGAATAAGACGCCCGAGAAGCGACTGGCCGTCATCGCTCGTCAGCCGCCAGACCTGGACATGATCGTCGGGCAGCTTGCCCCACACCGGAAGCAGCAGGCCAGTGACCAGATAGATGATCTGCGTGCGCGTCTGCGCCGCCATTGCGTCGCATTCGGCCTGCCAGGCTTCGTCGAAGCTCGCCCGGTCCACGTCGGTCCAATGGGTTTCGGCGAAGAGGTCCTGCCGGTGCCGTTCGGTGCGCGTCGGCCGCACCAGCTCATAGCGGCGCACGGTCCGCCCCTCTTCGTCCGTCAGCGAGAAGGTCGGCCGGCAAATGGCGGCCTTGCCGGAACGCGGGTTGATCAACCCGCGCGCTTCCGGGTCGGCCAGAAGCCAATGCGCTCGCTCCAGGGTCAGCGGCCGATATCGCTCCTCGGTTTCGATACGCAGGATCTCGGTTTCGGCGCCGCTCACGGGATCGCGCCGGATCACCGTCCGGTCGAGGATCGAAATACGGTCGGCCGCGATCGTTTCGACGCCAAGATCGAGGGTGCCGGCCTCGCGTGCCTTTTCCACCCGTGCTTCGATCAAGCCGAGATATTCGTCGAAGATCGCGTTCTGCAGGTCGATGCGCAGCGCCAGGATGCGGTTCAACCACCGCTGGATCGTGGGCAAGGTCTCGGTGAGCCCCCCGCCCTCCCCGGCCAGGTTCAAACCGGTGAGCGCCTGGAACTGATCGAAGTGGACCGATTGGAGTTTTGCCTGGAACAGCAGGCGAAACCACTGGTCGAGCGATTCCCGCGCGAAGTCGGACTCCAGATTGTCGCGGGGGTCGAAAAGTCCCTGCCCGCCGGTCTGGCGTTGGCCACGGGTCAGCGCGCCCAGGCTGTCGAGGCGCCGGGCGATGGTCGAGATGAACCGCCGTTCGCCACGGCAATCGGTGGAAACGGGCCGAAACAAGGGCGGGCAGGCTTGGTGGGTGCGGTGCGTGCGGCCCAGCCCCTGGATCGCCGCGTCCGCGCGCCAACCGGGCTCGAGGAGATAGTGAATGCGGCGGCTCTGATTGGGCGCGTCGAGGCTGGCGTGGTAACTCCGCCCCGTGCCGCCGGCGTCGGAGAAGATCAGGATGCGCTTTTCGCCGCGCATGAAGATGTCGGTCTCCGCGAGGTTCGTGCGCGCGCTGCGCCGTTCGATCCGCTGACGGCCGTCGGCATCGACGACGATCCGCCGGCTGCGGCCCGTCACCTCGGCCACAGCCTCCGTCCCGAAATGCCCGATTATGTGATCGAGCGCCGAGCCGACGACCGGCAGCGCACAGAGTTGCTCGAGGAGCTGGTCGCGCATGGCCATCGCTTCCCGGCACAGCACGGGCTGCCCGGCCTCGTCGATCATCGGTTCCGAGCGCACCGTGCCGCTATCGTCGGTATAGGTGCGCATCTGGCGCACGGGAAAGGCCGCGGTCAGATAATCGACCAGGAATTCGCGCGGGGACAGCTCGATATCGAGCCAGGCGCGCTCCTCGGGGGACAGGTCGGCAAGGGCACGATCGAGCATCGCTTCCGAGGTCGACACGAGCTGGACGACGGCGCAGTCGCCGCGCGCGAGATCGGCGGCGATCGCCGGGATCAGCGAGGGCAGCTTCATCGACAGCAGGATCTGGCCGAAGAAGCGTTGCTTGGTCGATTCGAAGATCGACAATGCCGCGGCCTTCGCGCCGCTATTATAGGTGGCACCGCTGAAGCCGTCGGTGACGCGCGTGGCGGCGAGCGCGGCCTGCAGATTGTTGTGAATGATCGCCCAGGCATCGGCATAGGCATTGTAGACGGCGATCTGTTCTTCGCTGAGCCGATGCTCGAGGATGTCATATTCGACGCCGGCGAAGCTGAGCGCCCGCGCGGCATAGAGGCCCTGCGCTTTGAGGTCGCGGGCGATCAACTCCATCGCCGCGATGCCGCCTCGGCGCAGGGATTCCACGAAGGCCCGCCGGTCGGCGAAGGCCGTCTGCGGTCCCCACAATCCGAGGCGTGTCGCATAGGCAAGATTGTTGACATCCGAGGCGCCCGTCGCCGAGGCGTAGAGAATCCGGGCGCGCGGAGCGAGATTTTGCAGGCGGACGCCGGCAATGCCCTGCTCGGACCCTTTCGTGGCGCCGAACCGGCCCTCGCCGCCGGCCACCCCGGCCATTTCATGCGCCTCGTCGAAAACGATGACGCCGCTGAAATCCTCACCCATCCATTCGATCAGCTGGCGCAGCCGCGTGCCCCTGTCGCCGCGGTTGGAGCGCAGGGTGGCATAGGTCAGGAAGAGGATCCCATCGCCCAGCGCGATCGGGGTGCCGAGCTTCCACTGGTTGAGATGCTGGATGTCGAGCGGCAAGCCGCCAAGCGCCGACCAGTCCCGGCGAGCGTCTTCGACCAGCGTCTCGCTCTTGGATATCCAGAGGTGGCGGCGGTTGCCACGCAACCACTGGTCGAGGATGACGCCTGCCACCTGCCGCCCCTTGCCGGCGCCCGTGCCATCGCCAAGGAAAAAGCCGGTCCGATAGGCGTTACCGGCCTCTGCCGGCGACAGCGAAAGACCCTCCTCGCTGGATATGAACCGCCCGGGAAGATCGCGCTCGAACGCCGCGCCAGCGTAGATCAGCGTTTCGAGCTGCGCGTCCGAGAGCAGGCCGTCGTCCAGGATCCTGGCCGGCAGCACGGGTTCATAAGCGACCGGGGGTGCGGCAATCGATCCCATTGCCTGCGATTCGACCAGCGCGCTTGGGTGCTCACGAGCATCGGCAATCAGCAGACGGCTCGGCCGATAGGGCAGGTAAATCCCTTGCGGTTCGCCCGCGGGTGCGGGCGCGTCGAGACGGTGATAGGCGACCGCGCGGGTCGTGGGCAGGGTCACCGCCGCACGCGAGCAGACGGGGCGGGTCCGCCGCGTGAGGCCCCGGAACAATCCGCTGGGGCGGGAGATCGGCTGCGGCTGCGGCGCGCATGGGGTCGCCATCGCATCGATGGCCGCAAGCGCAGCGCCGAGCGTCGTGCAGGTCTGGCGCGGGACCGAGCCCCCTGCCCCGTCCTTTTCGAGGAGTATGAGCTGGACTGCCTGGCCGGTGCCGTGCTTGGCATAGGCATCGGGCGGCAGGTCGAGATGCAGCCGGGCATGCGCGCCCGCAGTGGCGTGCAGCCAATCCGCGTCCTCCGTCTCGATGCGGTCGGGGAGAATAACGGCGCAGCGCCCGCCTGGAGCAAGCCGCAACAGCGCGGAGCGCAAATGGCGAAGCGCGGCATGGCGATCGCGCGCGCGCCCCTGGCTTCGCGAGAAGGGCGGATTGAGGAGCACGACGCTCGGCACCAGTTGCGGATCGAGCATATCGTCGATCAGTTCGCCATCATGCGTGCTCAGCCTGCCTTCGGGAAAGGCGTGACGCAGCAAACGCGTGCGCCAGGCATCGATATCATTGAGAAGGAGGCGCGCGCCGGCGAGATGGGCGTGTACGGCCAGGAGGCCGGTCCCGGCCGAGGGCTCGAGCACGATATCGTGTGCCGTGATCGCGGCTGCCTTGGCGGCAAGGAAGCCGATCGGCGCCGGTGTCGAGAATTGCTGGAACGCGATCTGCGTTTCGCTACGCACGCTTTGCGTGGGAAGCGCCGCCGTCATAGCGATCAGCTGGGCGAGCCGCGCATTCGCATCTGCCGGGAGCGTCGCGTTCTTCAGATGGAGGACCTGCGCGAGTTCGAGCACATCGTAGGCGTCGCGCAATGACCACAGGCCATCGGCGCTCGAGCCACCGAAAGCGGAGGTCATTTCGGCAAGGAGGTCGTTACGTGCAACCGGACATCCTTCGGACAGCCGGTCGGCTATGCCTTGAGCAGCGGTACGGGCGGGATCATCGAGCGGCAGCGTGAGCGCGAGGGGGTGTGTGGCCATGGGGCATCTCCAGGTCTGACACCTGGCATCAGCGCCAGGTCATCAGCCGGAAGGCTCCCTCCCCTTTCAGGCCGCCTCGGCGGCCCGGCGGACACGCCAAGCATCATTCCAGTCCGCGTGCCGTTCCGGCAGCCGGAGCACCAGTTCGCGTCCATTGGCTGTGAGATGGGGGCGGGCTTTTTTGAGCATGGCGGCAGCGGCGGCACCGCGATCGCCATAGACGATGATACGCTTGACCCGTTCGGGGATGGCGACAAGCCCAAGGCGTTCGACCCCGCCCAGCGCCCAGGTGGGCGTTCCGAACCAGGCCATTGCTGAAAGGGCGTCCTCGATGCCTTCGGCAAGGCCAAGCTCCTCGCCGGCCGGCGCCAGACGAATGGCCGCGTCGCCGAGAAGGCCAAGGGCAATCTTCGGCTTTGGCATGGGTTTGTGCAGGATGTCGGCGAGATCGAGGCAGGTCCGCTGGACGGCGACAACCCCCAGATCATTCTCGACCGCGGCGATCATCGCCGGAAAGAACCGGCGGCGCTCACCGGCCCCGACGATGGTGCGCGGGTTGTAGCGCAGGCAACGCGGATAGGGAGGCGGCAGACCGCGCGCCGCCAGATAATCGGCCGCTGGAGATCCGGCGATGGGCTGGCTCGCCTTCCATAGGCGAAGTGCAAGAGCGCGATGGTCCGCGGCCGCCTTCGGGCGCGGCATTGTGAGCGGCTCCGCATCGTGAAGTTTGCGCCGGCGCAAAGCAGCCAGAACATCGCGCGTGTCGCAGCCGGCAAAGCAGTGGAACAGGATCGCCCGCTCGCCCAGGCGTACCGACAGGCTGGGACCATGATCGTTATGTGCCGGGCACCGGCATTCGCCGCGCGTACCGCGCCAGATCCCACCCAGGGCTTCGACAATGGCTTTGGCGCGATGGGGAGCAGCTATGGGCATCGACTAATCCTCGGAAGTGGTGGAGCGCCGCTGCTGATTGCGCCCTCCCCTCCCCGATATTTCACCCCGGCATGCCTTTGGGTGCCAGGATCCCGAATTCCTCGACGATGCGATCGGTTGTGTAGTGCGTCGCGCCGTCGCGTTCATAGGAGTTGTCCTTGAGCCGTCCGGCTATGCGCACGAGATCCCCGACTTGAGCCCGGTCGGCGATATGTTTTCGCTGGCCTTCGCTGAAGACGCTCACGCGGTTCCAGTGGCTGTCTTCCTGCCATTCGTTATCGTCACCCTTGCGGCGATAATTCGCGCAGACCGACAGCAGGGTGACTTTCGGCCGCGCGTCGATTTCCCCGATCCGGCCGATGATCTCGAACTTGGCGAAGTTGATCATGCACCCTCCATGCGCAAGGTCATTTGGCCGGCAGCCTATCGTAGGCGGCTAACTTCGCGTATCCCTCCAGGCGGGGGGATTGAACGATTGCATCAGGCGCGACGCCGATCTCTTTCTCAAAATAAAAAGAATCAAAACGCCGCTGCTCGCAGCGGAAGCTTTTCCGATTCAAAAGGATTCAGATTCAGGAGGCCGAAAGCACAGCATTTCTGCGGGTTTGAGCAAGCTTATCCTGACCGGACGGGGGATTTTGCCTGCCCTTCCGGGGGCGCTTCCCTGACCGATCGGGGGATGCAACCTGACCTGCTGGGGCCTTCCTGACCGTATGGGGGACAGCTTCCTGCTGGAGTGATTCGCTCGCCATAGCGTTCGTCAGGGACTTTCTTCGGCGTCCGCGCTGCCGTTTGCGCGGGTCCGGGCGCTTGGAAACGCGACTCGCCGCACTTCCTCATGGTTTGCTGCTTCGGAGCGAAGTTCCATCCTGACCTCTTGGGGGCCGAATCCGGTGTCTATCCTGCCCTGACTTGACGCGTAAGGACAGGTCAGGCAGATTTTCTCCCACGCTGGACGAATCGGCGCAGACTTCATGGCATGGATGACGAGCAAGCCCTAGATCACGCTGTAACGCCCTCCCCCACCGGCGATGACGCTTCTCCGGGACGGGCGATGCGGGTGGCTGCCGCCCTGCAGGCAAAGGGCGGTGACGAGTTCGCCAAGCCCGGCAGCATCGTCGAGGTCAAGTTCGTCAAAGGCCAGTCGCTTAGCCTGACTGCTTCGCGTTTGCTTGCGCTGATGATTTTGACCGCGGGCGGTGATGCCTGGGAGGACCGCCCGCACAAGATGCGAAAGGCGGACATTCGCCGCGGCCACAAGGGCAATGAGCGCATCTCGGATATGCTTGAGGAATTGCACCGCACGCTTTTCGCGGTCGACGACAAGTCCTGGCGCGGCAAGAAGGCGACGCTGCGCTTTTCGCTTATCTCGTCGTCGCGCGAAGAAGCGGAAGACGAAGAGGGCGCGGACGCTGGGTGGATCGAGTGGGAGTTCACGCCCGAAGCCCGAAAGCTGATCCAGGAATCGGAGACCTATGCGGTCCTGAACCGCCAGGCGGTGCTCGGCTTCCGATCAACCTATGCGCTCAAGCTGTACGAGATCGGGGCGCTGAGGCTGCATAGGCGCCAGTCGCTCTGGAAGGGCGACATGACGGCGCTGCGTGCGCTGCTCGGCATCGCGCCGGACGTCTACAAGGATTTCGCGCAGCTGCGCCGCAAAGTTCTCGAAAAGGCGAAGGCCGAAATCGACCAGCTCGCCCATTTTCGCGTGGAGTGGCGGGAGATCCGCCAGGGCAGAACTGTCACCGAAATCGAATTCCGCTTTGAGCCCAAGGATGCTCCGGCCCAAATCGCGACCGTGGATGAGATCGGTCGGCACTCTGCGGGCAGAAAGGCGCGGCGCGAGGACGAGGTGGAGACCGTTGCCGTCGAGGCTGTCACACAGGCGGCGGTGGCGGCCTTGGTGTCAAAGGATAAGGCTGGGGCAGGGGAGGTCACCTTCCCGAACGGCACGATCCGCTTTGGCTCGGACACGCTCGCGGCCATCGGCCGTTCGGCTGGCGGCGGTTGGGACATCGATCTCATTGCCGATGCCTATCGCGCGCAGATGGGCGAAAGGCTGGCGAAGCTCAAGGGCGCCAAGCTGATCGCATCCTGGACCGGCTTCTGCGAGAGTTTCCTGGCACGACGCGGGCGCCCCTGAGCCGAAATTGCACCGGTGCAATTTCGGGGTGAACTGCCCCCAAGGGGTCAGGTTGCGAGGGGGCGCAAAAGGTCTGCGGCGCAGATTGGGCAAGTTTCGCCCTTCGGGCTGGGCCGACTTGCGAAAATCAGCCTTCGATTGACCTAAAAGTGCAAATTGAGCTATGCCCCCTCTAGTTTCGCAAGGGGGCCTCTCTTGGCTGCATCACTCGACATTGAGGGCACGCAGGACCTGCTGTCCGTCTCGACGCTCGCACAACGGACCAGCTCTGTCCTCGAGCGGCTCCGCGACTCCGCGCGGAGTGCCCGGGCGGACGAGCGGCGCGAGCCGACGTTCCCGATTGGCAAGGCCGCGGAACTGGTCGGCCGAACCGCGGCGGCCATTCGCGAGGCCGAGAAGGACGGCCGCTTGCCGCCGCCTCCGCGAACCGAGAATAATCGGCGTGTCGGCTATACCCTGGCGCAGCTCAACGACATGCGCGGACTGTTCGGCACCCGGCCCTGGCGGGCCGCAACCGATCCCTGCTGCGTTATCGCGGTGCAGAACTTCAAGGGCGGGGTGGGGAAATCGACTCTTTCGGTGCACCTGGCCCAATATCTCGCGATCAAGGGCTACCGGGTGGCTCTCATCGATTGCGACAGCCAAGCGTCGGCAACCACGCTATTCGGCTATGTGCCCGACCTCGACCTGACCGAGGAGGACACGCTCTATCCATTCCTGCGGCACGACGACATGGAGTCGCTCGACTATGCCCTGCGCAAGACCCACTTCGACGGCCTCGAGCTTGTTCCGGCCAATCTGCGGCTGTTCCAGTCGGAATATGAAATCGCAGCGCGCATGGCGCGGGGGCAGGGGAACCTGATCGACCGCATGGCGCAAGGCATCGCGAGCATTGCCGATCGGTTCGATGTGGTGGTTCTCGATCCGCCTCCGGCGCTCGGCGCGATCTCGCTTTCGGTGCTGCGCGCGGCCAATGCGCTGGTGGTGCCGGTTCCGCCGACGGTGATGGACTTCTCGTCGACGGCGGCCTTCCTCGCCATGCTCGATGAGACCATAGAGACGCTGGCCGATCGCGGCTTGGCGCCGTCGCTGCAGTTCCTGCGCTTTGTGGCGTCCAAGGTCGATGAGAATAAGTCGATGCAGAAGGAACTGCTGAACCTGATGCGGACCCTTTTCGGTCACGCGATCGTCCGTACGCCGCTCAAGGATTCGGCCGAAATCGACAATGCAACGGCGCGGCTGATGACCGTCTACGAGCTGGACGGCCCGGTCACCAGTTCGACGGTGCGCAACCGCTGCCTTGCCTATCTTGATGGCGTGAACAGTGAAATTGAGGTCGACATTCGGTCGATGTGGCCGAGCCATTTGACGCGGCTTCGCAAGGAGGGACTCGCCTGATGCGAGCAAAATTGCACCGGTGCAATTCCGGGTAGAAGGGGTGGATGATGAGCAAGAAGAACGCCAACTTCGCGGCTGATCTGGTCGCCGGAATCGACCCGGGGGCGCAAGCCCCAGCGGCGCGGCGCCCTGGCATCGGTGCGAGCGTGCTGGCGGGCCGGGAAAGCCGGCTTGCCGAATTGGCGACGGGCAGCGTCGTCTCGCGCACCCATGAGCTTGTCGATCCCGCGCGCTGCCGAATGTGGGCGGGGCATAACCGCGAATATGCGCTCCTCAATGAGGAGCGGTGCGCCGACCTCATCGAGAGCATCAAGGCGCAGGGCAAGCAAGAAATGCCCGCCATCGTTCGCCGCGTGAAGGACGATCCTGCCTTCGATTTCGAGGTGATTTGCGGCGCGCGCCGGCATTGGACGATCAGTTGGCTGCGCGCCCACAACTATCCGGATTTCCGCTTTCTCGTCGATATCCGTAGCCTTACCGACGAGGAGGCCTTCCGTCTCGCTGACCTCGAGAATCGGGCGCGCGACGATCTCACCGATCTGGAGCGCGCGCGCGACTATCTGCGCGCGCTCGACGCCTATTATGAGGGGCGCCAGAAGGTGATGGCCGAGCGGATCAATGTCACGGAAAGCTGGCTCAGCCGCTATCTCGACCTTGCCCGGCTGCCGGCGGAACTGATGGCGGCCTTCGCCCTTCCGCAGGATCTCAGGATCAAGCATGTCACCGCGATCAAGCCTCTCTTGAAACCGGAGGATCGGCGGCAGCGTGTGTTCGCCGAGGCGGGACGTCTCGCTCAGGTGCAGTCCGATCGCGCAGCACCGATGCCGGTCCCCGATATCATACGCGCGCTCGCTCTGGCCGCCGATCCCCCCAAGAGGTCAGGATCCCCCAAGAAGTCAGGAAAGCCGGAAACGATCGTGTCCGAAGGGGGGAAACCATTGCTGAAAGTGGAGGCGGTGGATCGTAAGGGTCTCAAACTTACCTTGCTCCCGCATGCCGGTGGTACGCGGGCTGAAGCGGAGGCCGCGTTGAAAGCGCTGCTCGATCAGCATTGGAGCTAGGACAATCTTCAGCGGTTCTGAGACGTGAGAGTTTTGTCTTCACATGTTGAATATGGACTGCCCTATGACTGCAGCCTTCCAGGATGACATTCGCGAGAATGAGATCATCTCGCCCCGTCGTCTGGCGGAGCGCCTGCGCTTCTCCATGGCGCATTTGGCTCGCGTTGCTCGCCTGGATCCTAAGGCCATGACTCTGTATCCCTCCGCCCCGACCGTGCAGATTAAACTGGAGGAAATAGCCCGAGTTATAACGCGAGCGGCAGAACTTGCAGGCGAAGAAGGCAAGGCGGTTATCTGGTTCAAGCATCAACCCATTTCTGGAGTTGGGAAAACGGCCGCGGAATTGGTTGCGAATGGCGATATCGATATCGTCATGGAAGATCTCGATCGTATGGCTGCCGGGGTCTATTCCTGACAGGCGTCACTCAAGGCCGAAAGGTTAGCTTGTCCGCAGGACCTTTAGGCGAATGTCTTCTTCTCGTAGACGGTGACAATCGCCCGGCCATCCCAAACGTAGCACAGGTGCCGCTCCTGTCGGCTGTTGGCGAGTAGGCGAGGGCGGAACACCGCGGCGCACTCGCCGTCGGCGTCGCGCACGCTTTGGTACACGATGCCATCCGAACCTTGCTCACGCAGGTGCCGGCCAAGCGCCTGGCCGGCGGCATAGCTGTCCGGGGCGTAGAGGGCAGGGCGTTCATCGCGCAGGCCGCGAATATCGTGGAGCATGGCGTCCAGGTCGACCGCGTAGACGCGCATGTCGAGTTCCTGCGCCGGTTCGTGGGTGTACGCCATGAAGCGGGTTCGGTGATGGCGCGTCTCGGCAACCGCAGTCTCGATGGTGCTGGCAGCGTAGAACAGCCCGAAACTGCCGTCACAGAACCGGCTGCCATCGGGATTTAGGTGGGTGAACGCTGCCATGATCGCCGATGTTCCGGGTCCCGATACGCGGTCCTCCGGTGGGACGAGGGCGAGGTCCCCGACCTCGTCGCGAAGCCGGTCGTTGGTCATCGCCTCGATCGCATAGACCGCTTCCAGGTCGGCCGGATCCGCGACATCCTCAAACAGCGATATGGGCGGGAACCGGCTTGCGACGATCCGGTAGCACGGTTGCCACCGCACTTGCGTCGTCGCAATGGCATCCATCAGCCGCGCTGCGCGTCGATATATTGACGCACCACGTAGAGATCGGCGACATTGCCCGAGGCCATCCGCTCGATCGCCGGGCGTCCGGCGAACAGCGGCGCCTCATTGGGTTTGCGTACCCATTCGTTGGCGGTACGGGGCAGGAGCATCTTCAGCCCCTTGTAGATCCCCATGACATAGGAGATGCGCTCCAGCGCATCCTTGGGAATCGCCGCGACCGCGCCGCGCTTCCAGGTCTGGAAGGTCGAGCGGCTGTCGAGCCCGAGAAGCTTCATCTGCTCGGCTTCCTTGAGGTCCCAGGCGTCGGCAATGCGGAAAAAGGTGCGCAGCGCCGGACCGCTCAGATCCTTGCGGCTGGGCGCTTTGGCGGGGACGCCGGAATGGGCAGTTGTGGCCATTGGCCATCTCCTTCTTTCTCTGTCTATGTATGATATCTGTACATAACGTCAAGAAGAGATCAGTTTTCATACACGCCGAATGCGCGCGATGCCGCGTCAGGGATGGCCAGAACTGCCGGCGAGCAGCCGGTCGATCTCACCCATCGCCGCGTCGAACTCGGCAAGAGCCGCATGGGGGAGGGCGGTAGCCTGGTCCAAAGACGCCGGCTGCCCATCCCTTCCCGGTTCTTCGACGACCAGCAGGGCCTTCCCCTTGACCGTCTCCCGCCGTGCCATGCGCGCCGCCACAAGGGCGTCGCCGATCGCATAGGTGCCGCGCCGACTGATCCCGAACGCCCAGGTGATCTGATCGAGCCCGAGTGGCGCAAAACCAGCGAGCAGGATCCACACCTGCGGTGCCCGCGCGCTCGAGCGCAGGTGCCCCAACTGCTCGCGCATCAGCACCGCGCGCCGCCGCGCTTGCGCGACCAGCTCGGCAAGCCGGGTCACGCTGCGCTGGAGGCTGCGGGCCGCCAGCATGGCGCGTTCGCCCGGCCAGAGCTGCGGCTGCAGCGTTTGCGCCGTCACCGCGCCGGGGCAGGGGAGGGCGCGGGCCCACGCGCCGGACGCGGTCAGCAGCCGCCCCAGCGCGGCATCGACCGCCCAGAGCGGGGTGCGCGTGGCGGCCTGCTCGATCGCCACCGCGCGGTTCCCAAACGAACGGATTTGCACCGCGCGCTCCAGCGGCGCGAACCGCGGATCGGCGCGCAGCAGCGCGTGCAGGCGGGCCAGACCCGCGAAGGGCAGGGGGGTCTCGTCATCCGCGCCGGCCTGTTTCATTAGCGTGATCGCCCTGCCGATCGCTTCCTCCGCCAGCGCGTCTTCGGCTTGCATCGGGCGGTCGGCCCCGAAGCGAGCGGCCAGAGCGATGGTCTGCGCGGCATCGGCGAGCGGTTCTGTCAGCCGACATAATAGACCGCAGTTCGTCTAAACGGCGATAAATCAGATACATAGATCATAGTTTCTGCAGGACACTCTGTCCGAGCCCGATTCCACCATCGCGGTAGCAGCCAGATTGAGCTACATTCCCGCGCGCAGGGGAAGTTGTCGTGGAGCCAATCCTATGATTGAGCGAAAGCCTTCTCCTGCGCCCAGACGCAGCCTCAAATCTCTGGAGGCGGGATTGGCCCTTTTCCCGCATTTCCGGGAACACATTTCACAGTCTGGGCCGGTGACGAGCGCTCAGGTCGCAGCAATTTCCGAGGCTACCGGTCTCAAG
>NZ_VLKK01000015.1 GCF_007830065.1 Sphingobium wenxiniae
CGCTCGACAAGGGCCGCGGCGATGCCGAAGGCCAGATAAAGCGCCCCACCGCCAAAATCGCCCACCAGGTTGAGGGGCGGTATCGGCCGGCCGCCGGCTTCGCCTATCTCTTCGAGCGCGCCGGTGATCGCGATATAGTTGATATCGTGGCCCGCCCGGTCGGCCAGCGGCCCGGTCTGGCCCCAGCCGGTCATCCGGCCGTAAATCAGTCGCGGATTGCGGGCGAGCGCCGCATCCGGACCCAGGCCCAGACGCTCCATGGCGCCGGGACGATATCCCTCGATCAGCACGTCCGCCAGCGCGATGGCGTCCAGAGCGGCCGCGCGGCCGGCGTCCGATTTCAGGTCGAGATGGACCGCCGCCCGGCCGCGATTCGTCACGGGATCGGGAAAGGCGTCCTGCAGCGTGCGATCGATCCGGACGACATCGGCGCCCATGTCCGAAAGCAGCATCGCGCAGAAGGGCGCGGGGCCGATCGCCGCGAATTCGATCACCCTGATCCCGGTCAGCGGGCCTTGCGGCGCGGAATAACGATCCATCATTCATCGCTCCAGACAGCGGCGCGCTTCTCCACGAAGGCAAGTGGGCCCTCCCGGGCATCGACATGGCCGAACACGTCCGAACCGATCGCCTGTTCGCTGTCGAAAGCAGCATCGCGCTCCATGCCCAGCCCCTCCATCACGCTGCGCTTGGTCTGTTGCACGGCGAAGGGCGAGTTGGCGGCGATCATCCTGGCATAATCGCGGGCAGTGGTCATCAGTTCGTCGTCCGGCACGACCTTGTTCACGATGTTCATGGAAAGCGCCTCGTCTGCGCTTATTCTTCTGCCCGTCAGCAATATGTCCATGGCGTGGATGAAAGGGATCTGGCGGGGCAGACGCACGGTGCTGCCGCCCGATGCGAACAGGCCGCGGCACACTTCGGGCAGGCCGAAGGATGCCGATCTGGCGGCGATGCGGATATCGGTGCCCAGCAGCATTTCCATGCCGCTGGCGACGCAGAACCCGTTGACCGCCGCGATGATGGGCTTGTTGAGCGTGAACTGGCGGAGCACGCCGGTATTCACGTCGCTTGCGGGCAGGGCCTCGCTGTCCGTGCCGCCGCGCATCGTGCTGTCGGATGTGACCAGCGGGATCAGGCTCTTGAGATCGGCACCCGCGCAGAAGCTGGTGCCAACGCCTGTGATGATAGCAACACGGATCGCCGGGTCGTCGCGTATCCGGCGCCAGGCATTGGCGAGTTGGACATAATTGTCGACATCCAGCGCATTGCGTGCCTCCGGCCGGTTAATGGTAATCGTCGCGATTGACCCGTCGCGTTCAAAATCGACCGCCATGATCTTCCTTCCCAGTTAATGCCGCGCCGCCCGCTTAGTCCGGCTCGCATAGCGTTCGACCAGTTCGCGCTTGCGCAGTTTGCCGGTAGGCAGGCGCGGCAGATCGTCGACGAAATCGATCGAGCGGGGGCATTTGAAATGCGCCAGCCGTTCGCGACAATAGGCGATGAGCCGCGCCTCCAGATCGGCCGCATCGGCGAGCGGACCGGCAGGTACGACCACACCCTTCACCTCTTCGCCGAAGTCGGGATGAGGGATACCGATGACCGCGACATCCGAGACGTCGGGGTGCAGGGCAAGGACGTTTTCAGCCTCCTGCGGGTAGATGTTTACGCCGCCCGAGATGATCATGTTGCTCTTGCGATCGGCCAGGAAAAGATAGCCGTCGGCATCGATATAACCGAGATCTCCAGGGGCAGACCATCCGCGCGGATCGACATGCTCGCGTGTCTTTTCGGGCTCCTTGTGAAAGCTGAAGCTGGTGCTGCCCTCGAAGAAGATGGTGCCGATCTCGCCGATGGGCAGTTCTGTTCCGCGGTCGTCGAGAATATGGATCGGGCCAAGCCGCGATTGGCCTACGGTGCCGGGGCGCTCGCGCCATTCCTTCGCGCTCGCACGGGTGAAGCCGCCTTCGCTCGCGCCGTAATATTCCTCGATCACCGGACCCCACCAGTCGAGCATCTGTTCCTTTACCTCGGCCGGACAGGGTGCTGCGGCATGGAGCGCGAGCTTCACGCTAGACAGGTCATAGCGAAACCGAACCGCTTCGGGCAATTTGAGCATACGAATGAAATGGGTGGGCACGAACTGTGCATGAGTTACCCGGTAACGGTCGATTGCGGCGAGCACACCCTCCGCATCGAAGTTGCGCATCGCGATGGCTGTTCCGCCGAACGCCTGAGTGCCCATGGTCCAGGCGAGCGGGGCGGCATGATAGAGGGGGGCAGGCGAGAGATAGATGCTATCGGCATCGAAGCCATATTCGGCAGCCATCAAATCCTCGACACGGGCGTTCTGGCCGAAGGGGG
Source organism: Sphingobium wenxiniae (assembly GCF_007830065.1). Taxonomy (GTDB): domain Bacteria; phylum Pseudomonadota; class Alphaproteobacteria; order Sphingomonadales; family Sphingomonadaceae; genus Sphingobium; species Sphingobium wenxiniae. The sequence goes on from NZ_VLKK01000015.1 coordinate 2,365, forward strand.
CGTTGGGCAGCGGTTGCAATATGCCCTTGGGCGCGCCAGTGGTCCCTGACGAGTAGAACATCGGAACGCCTTCGCGCTCTTCGATCGCGGGCGCTTCAGGCCCTTCATTCATCGCCAGGAAGCCGTCGAAAGATTCGTCCATCGAATAGCAAGCCCTGACCGATGGGCTTCGACCTGCCGCGTAGGACGCGATCTCGCGCATCTGGATGTTCGAGATGACGACGCGCGCATCCGAATTATCGACAATGTAGGCGGTTTCATCGCGCAGCAGATGCCAGTTGATAGGGACATAACGCAGCCCGGCACGGCGCGCGGCCCAAGCGGCGATGAAATAGGATATGCCGTTAGGCAGAAGGATGGCGACGCGATCACCTTCGTCAAGATTGACGCGCAGGCGCCGCGCGAGAGCGGCCGATGCATCGTTCAGGTCGCGAAAGCTGATGCTTTCGCCAGTGTCGGCGATGATCACGGCGGGCTTGTCGGGATTGATGCCGGCAAAATGATTCAGGGACATGTCATGCTCCAATGCGGGCGTACCGCTCAGAAAAGGTCGCGAAAAGGGATGTCCTTGTCCAGTCGCGGTTCGACGGGCAGGCCGAGTACGCGTTCTGCAAGGATGTTCTTCATGATCTCGTCGGCGCCGCCCGCCAGCCTGCGCCGCGCCGCCATCAGCCATTCCATGGCCAGACCCGCGCTGTCGCTGTCATCGCCGATGTCGATGGCCGACGGCCCCGAGAGGTCGAGCATGAAGGCGGCCATCTCCTGCACCTGGCGGCCGCTCATCAGCTTCCCGGCGGAGAACTCCGGACCGGGCGTCTCCCCCCGTGTTAGCAAGGTCAGTGCGCGGTAATAGTTAAGGCGGATACCCTCCATATCGATCCACCAGTCCGCAATCCGTTCGCGTACCGCCCCGTCCGCCAGCGCGGGCACATCGCCGATCTGCAGTTTGCGGGCGCCCTCGATTATGTCGGCGATGGTCAGGCCACGGACCTTGCCTGCGCCGCCCAGCGTGCGTTCGTGCATCAGGGTGGACAGCGCGACCGACCAGCCGCCGTCGACCTCTCCCAAGCGCTGCGCGTCAGGGACGCGAACGCCGGTAAAGAATACCTCATTATATTCGGCAATGCCCGCCATCTGCACGATCGGGCGCACCTCGACGCCCGGCGCGCGCATGTCGATGAAGAAACAGGTAAGCCCTTTGTGCTTGGGTACGTCCGGATTGCTACGCGTTAGGATGAGACCATAATCCGCATGTTGGGCGTAGGACGTCCATATCTTCTGCCCGTCGAGTATCCAGTCCGTCCCATCCCGGATGGCGCGGGTGCGGACGGCGGCCAGATCCGAACCGCAGGAGGGTTCCGAGAAAAGCTGGCACCAGATATCGCGTCCGGCGATCAGCGGGGGAAGCAGGGCACTTTTCTGTTCCGGGGTCGCGAATGCCGCCATGGTAGGCAGGGCCATGCCGAGGCCTATGTCGAACACATCGGTGAAGGGCGCTGGGGAAGCCCTTTCCTCCTGGTCGAATATTTCCTGTTCGATCCGGCTGCCGCCGCCGCCGCCATAACCGCGCGGCGAGGATATCGCGGCGTAACCGGCCGCCGCCTTGCGTGATTGCCAGGCGCGGGCGGCGGCCATGACCTCCGGCACGTCGAAGTCGGGAAAGTGCGGGCGCCGCCCATCGAAATCCGTCAGTGCTTCAGCCAGCCAGCTTCGACACTGCATGCGGTAGTTGGCCTGTTCGGGCGAATCGTTGAAATCCATCATTGCCTCAGACATGGGCCTGCTCCAACTGGACGACGACGCGCTCCTTCCATATGCGACTGCCGCCCCAGACCAGGCCCAGCATTTCGGCACGGCGAAGATGAAGATGGGCATCATGCTCCCAGGAGGTGCCCATCGCGCCGTGAAGCTGGAGTCCTTCACGCGCCGAAAAACGATAGGCTTCACTGGCGGCCACGCGGGCGCCGGCGGCGGCGAGGCGCCGTTCGGGCGCATCCGTCATCAGCGCCCAAGCGCCGTGATAGGCATGAGCGCGCGCAATCAGCGCCTTGATATGCATGTCGACAAGGCGATGCTTGACCGCTTGATAGCTGCCTATCGCGCGGCCGAAGCTGCGCCGCTCCAGCACATGGGTACGCGTCATCGCGATGACGCGCTCTGTGCCGCCCAGTTGCTCGAAACCGCTCAGTACTGCGGCGGCGTCCTGCCACCAGTCCAGCGCCGCATCCGGAAGAGCATCGGCCGGCGCCGCGGCGAGGGAAAGACGTGCGATGCTCCGCGTGCGATCGACGGAGCCGATGGGTGTGCGGGTGACATGAGGCCCATCGAGCGGGACGATGACAAGATGCGTATTGGTTGCGAGAAGAGCTATGTCGGCGATCGCACCGTCCAGCGCGATCGGCGCTGTGCCGGAAATCGTCCCGTCCGCGAACTGGCCATCGATGGCGGCGATCGTCGTCCTCACGCCGCCCGCGATGATGCCGGGGAGCAGCCGCTCACGCTGATGTTCGTTCCCGAACCGGGCGATGATCTGGGACACCAACGCGGTCGGAACGAAGGGCACCGGCGCGAGGCCGTGACCCAGTGCCTCCGCGACGAGGCAGACCTCCATGAGGCAGCCGCCCGTTCCGCCAAGGATCTCGTCGATGCCGATGCCGAGCAGGCCGAGCTGCTGCATGGCATTCCAGAGTTCCGCAGCCCATTCGTCCTGGCCGTCCACGATGGCACGGACCACGTCACGACCGCATTTTTCCGTCATGAAACGCTGCAGCATTTCGCGCAGCATTTCCTGTTCCGGGGAAAGCTCGAAATTCATACGGTGCCGGCCCGTCCGGCGAAAGCCTCGAAGGCGGCTGTGCTTTCCCGGCTACCTATCAAATGCATGTGACGCGCCCCTTCCAATTCGATGAAATCCTCGAGCGAAAGGCGCTCTGCGGCGACGAAGTTAGCCTTGATGGCCTCAAGCGCATAAGCGGAGCGCCCCGCAAGCTGGAGCGCGAGGGCGCGGCTTTCCTGGAGCAGGGTCGCCGCTGGGAATATCCGTGTGACCAGATGGAAACGCAGGGCATCCTCGGCCCCGAACTTTTCGGGAAACAGGAACAGCTCACGCGCCCGCGCTGGTCCCACCGCCTGTTGTACGACCCAGGCCGCGCCCATGTCTCCGGCGACGCCGACGTTGAGAAACGCGGTAGAAAAACGCGCGCGATCCGAAGCGAAGCGCAGGTCGCAGGCCGCAGCCCAGCCAAGCCCCGCGCCGGCGCAGCCGCCACCGATGGCGGCGATGGTCACCTGAGGCATGGTGTGCAGCAAGGTCGTGGAATGATATGCGGGGGCGAGCCGCCGATGCGTGACCGCTTCGGGGTCCGCCTCCGTCCCGCCAATGTCGGCGCCCACGCAGAAGTGGTCTCCGGCACCGGTAAGGATGACGACAGTGACGTCTCGCCGGGTCGCCAGTGTCGCCAGCGTATCGTGCATCGCGTGGACCATGTCGAGATCCATGCCGTTGCGACGCTCTGGACGATTCATCGTGATGGTCGCCAAAGGTCCGTCGATATCGACTAGCACGCTTTTCATTTTCTCCCCCGTCCCATTCTGTTCTGGGTTTTCCGGCGCTTCGGGGCCGGACGCCGCCTTAATTGCGCCCATCCACCGTTCCCCGCCGAACGGACATGGTCAATATCAAGAATTGAGTCCAAGAAATGGAAACACATCCATGATGAATGGTTTTTTCGGTTGCCTGGCAGGCCGCCGGGCTGAATGCCTAGTCCGCAAAGACGCGCAAATTCGGGTGGTCGATAGAGGGAGGATGGCATTGAAATCCGTGATACCGGCAGGCATCATGCTCGCAACTGGCGCTGCAAGGCCCGACCGGCAGCAGTCCTTTAGCCATAGCGACTCCGTTGCCGGAGCGTTTGCGCGCAATCATACGAAACAGGGCCGCGTGATTGCCGGGGTCAACGTCACTGGGTCGAACCCCATGACGACCATCCCGGGCGCGCACAGAACCTCCGGACCAGAAGCCCGATATGTATTCTGATCCGAAAAGAACAGACAGCCGGGCCGGTATTCAGCCAAACGCCAGCGGCGCATGGCGAGCGGTGTTCATCATGCAGTTTCTATACATCATTGCCATGATCGACCGTAACCTCATTTCTCTGATGGTGGGGCCGATCAAACAAAGCCTTCAGATCAGTGATTTTCAGATCAGCCTGCTGCAGGGAACGGCGTTTGGCCTATTCTATGCGACTTGCGGATTGCTGACCGGATGGTTGCTCGACCGTTTTTCCCGCCGTAAGGTTGTCTACTGGGGTATCAGTCTCTGGTCGGTTTGCGCCGCGTCATGCGGGCTGGCAAGGACATATGGCCAGTTGATGCTCGCCCGCTTCGGGGTCGGCGCAGGCGAGGCAGTCCTGTCTCCTGCCAGCTACGCCATGCTGAGCATGTTGTTTCCGCGAGAGAGGCTGGGCTTCGCAATTGGCGTATACGGCATAGGCGCAATTCTGGGCGGGGCCATTTCGCTATCCTTGGGCGGTATGGTGATCGCGTGGATGGCGTCCATGGGATCGGTCATGTTGCCGATTATCGGAGAAGTCGAGCCGTGGCAGGCGACCTTCATCCTTTTCGGCCTGCCAGGCATTGTCATCGCGCCGATCGTCTTCCTCATATCCTCTCGCGCCGATCGTCCGGCTGTGGCTATCTCCGAACGCCCGCACAGTACGTTCGGGGCGTTCTTGCGCGTTCGACGTGCGTACCTGACATGGCATTTCTTCGGGTTCGGCCTAGTGACGCTCCTCGCCTATGGCCATGCGGCATGGTTTCCCACCTATCTGGTCCGTCATTTTCATCTTAACATGGCGGCTATCGGGAACATTCTGGCCCTCTCTACCGCCATAGGGGGCGTGGCAGGATTTCTATCCGCCGGCGCTATCGCCGACCGATGGTTCGGCAGGGGCACGACCGACGCGCATTTTCGCTACGCGCTTATCGCGACCCTTGCACTGACGGTTGTCGGGGTGTGCACATTCCTGGTCAATTCACTGGTGATATCGATCATATTTGCCGGGATTTGTTATATGCTGTTTTCGATAAGCGGGTTGGCGGCCGCTCATCTTCAGATCATCACGCCGCCTGAACTACGGGCCCGAACGTCGGCGCTTTACCTGTTCGTGATCAATGTGATCGGTTTGTGCACCGGCCCAAGCATGGTCGCGGCATTTACCGACTTTCTGTTTCGCAACCCGGACAGGGTGGGTAGTTCGCTCATGCTGACCTACGCCATATTCGGACCGCTGGCGGTAACGGCATTTTGGATGGGGCGGGCGCCTGCGCGCCAGGCTGTGGCCGACAGTCTATGAGGGGCGCCATCACGTAGCAGGATTATCCGGTCCGCGATCGGCCCGAAATCTGGAGGGCGCCGACCCGTTCTCCTGATCTTCTGGCGTTGCAGAACTGAAACCGGCGGAGGATTCCGGACGTATGGCCAAAATTTGTACTCTCGTCCATATATCGGATTGTGGTATTAATAACTATGTGCGACTGGAGGCGCGATCGGCGGCAGTTAAGTCGCCGGCGCCGATTTAAGGGGAGTGAAATGAACAAGAAGGATTTTCGCGCGAGCTTGGTCGCGCTGGCGGCGGCATGTGCATCCGGAGGCGCATGGGCGCAGGAGCAGCCTGCAAACGACGCAGCAGCATCGGAAAATGCCCTGCAGGCATCGGACGCGACCGATGACATCGTCGTGACCGCGCGTCGGCGCGCAGAGAGGCTGCAGGATGTGCCGCAGGCGATCATCGCCTTGTCGACCGAACAGATCGAGCGCGCGAACGTGACGGAGATCGCCGACCTGGTGCGCGTTGCTCCGGGGCTTGTATTCCAGCCTTCAGCACTATCCTCGAAGTCGGTGTCTCTGACACTCCGCTCACAGCGGCAAAATCTCGGAAACATCACATTCGATCCATCAGTCGTCGTCTATTTCGACGAGGTGCCGAACATGCGCATGTTGGGAGGCAACGCGGCGCTCTATGACCTGGCATCCGTCCAGGTGCTGAAGGGGCCGCAAGGTACGCTCTTCGGCCGCAATTCGACGGGCGGCGCGCTGCTGATCACCCCGCAGGCGCCGACGGAGGAATTTACCGGCTACCTCAAGGTCGGCGCAGGCAACTATGACCTGCGGGAAATCGAAGGCGCCATCAACATTCCCGTCAACGACGCGATCCAAATCCGTCTGTCTGGGCGGCATAGCGAGCGTGACGGCTATATGCCCGTGGTGGGCAAGGGCTATTCGGTCGACGATGACAATACCGATGCCTTTCGCTTTTCCGTCAAGCTAACGCCCACCAGCGGTGTGACCAATACGACAGTGCTGGATGCGCTTCATCAGACCGGAGCAGGTACTGCCTATCGCCTGGCGACCTGCGATCCTGCAGGTATCAGCAACCAGGTTGCGGGGATGTGCGCCGAACTTGATAAGCTGGACGGACAAAAGTGGAATGCGACCACGTCGAATGTCGACCGCAATGGCATCGACATCAAGGCCTATCAAATCTCCAACATCACGACGGCTGAGATCGGCGGGGTCACGCTCAAGAACATATTCGGGTATCGCCACCTGAACGCGTTCGTCACGTTCGACATTGATGGTACAGCGAAGGATGTGTTGTACGCGACGAACAAGATCAAGATGAATCAGGTCAGCAACGAGATACAGCTGCTCGGTACAGCGTTCGACAATACACTGAGTTACCAGTTCGGCGGATTTTTCTTCGAAGAGGAAGGGCACGAGCTTCAGTTTACGCCGACCCTGGGTTCGACATCGGCATCCGATCTCGATGCCATCAATCGTAGCTACTCATTATTTGGACAGATGACTTACAAGATTCCGGGGATCGACGGTTTCTCTGTGACCGCTGGCCTACGTTATACGTGGGACCGCCGCCAGATGACCAACCGTGGCAAGAACATTCTCGGCGTCTATACCGGCCGTGACTTTAGCGGGGTGGGGGATCTGACCGTGACCTGCCGCCTTCAGGCAGGGGCTTTGCCGGCTGCAGGCGTGCTCAATCCGTGCGAGAAGACCGTCGATGCGTCATTCTCCAAAATGACCTATAATTTTTCGGTCGATTACAAGATCAACAATAATCTGCTGACCTATCTGGCTACGCGGAAAGGGTATCGCGCGGGCGGCTTCTTCAACGCACCCCGGGCCCCGGTCGAATTCCTGCCTTACCAGCCCGAGTTGCTGACCGACTATGAACTGGGGCTCAAGGCCGATTATCGGATCGGCGGAGCTAAGGCGCGGACGAATATCGCCTTGTATACCGGCGATTTCAAAGGCGCGCAGCGCAGTACCAGCACGCAGGAACTCGTCGTCGATCCCGCGACCGGCAGTGATATCTTCGTCACCCGTTCGGTCATCTTGAACGTGCAGTCCGCACGCGTGAGGGGCATAGAGATCGAGCAGATGTTTCGCCCTTTCGAGTTGTTGGAACTTAATGTTTCCTATGCGTTCTCCGATGCCAAATACAAAAAGTTCATCGTGACCAATCCAGACGGAACGGTGCTGGATTTCACGGCGTCGCCATTCGCCGGCGCACCGCGCCACACATTATCCGGAAACGCTCGGCTGCAGATCCCGGTGGATGAGTCGCTGGGACGGTTTTTCGTGCAGCTCAGCGGGTCCTACGTCTCGTCCAGCGTCGCGGCCGATGGCACGCCGTCCTTCAACCCCACCAATGTCACCGATACCGACGGCACCCCGCCCCAATCCGTCAGGAAGAACGCCATCATCGACGGCTATACAACCTTTGACGCCCGCCTAGATTGGGAGCGCGTCGGCGGAACGCAGTTGGATCTAGGCATTTGGGTCCGCAACCTCACGGACAAGCACTATTTCCCGGGCGGTCAATATGTACAGGCCCTGGGATTTTCGGTAAAGAATCCTGGCACGCCCCGCACATTTGGACTGCAAGCGCGCTACGCGTTCTAACGGCTCTACCGCCGCGCGGTTTCAAGCCGCGCGGCGGATGCGGCCAAATGTGGCTGATTGCCATGCGGCTATGGCCTGTATACTTCCGTCATGGCGGATCCTGCGGAGCGTCCCGTGAAGGTGAGGAGCGCCAGGGCGGCGTCCGTAACGCAAAAGAGATTGAAGGAAGGCCATGGAAGTAAAAAAGGGTTCGAAACGCAATCGACCTTCGTTGCGTGAAGAACATAAACTGGTCACCCGGGCACGGATCAGAAAGGCGGCCCGTATATGTTTCTATCGCGCGGATGTACGGACGGTATCGCTGGAGGATATCGCTGTTGAAGCGGGCATCGGGCGCGCGACACTATATTTGTATTATCCCAGCAAGAACGCCTTGCTGGTGGAACTCATAGCCCAGAGCCTGCGCGCCACCGATCACATATATGCGCAGCTCTTGCAGCTTCCGACCCTCACTTTCGAAAATGTGAGAGCTTGGCTGGCCAAATATCTGAGCGATGTCGAGAAGCACAATGGCATCCTGGGGTTGTTCAATGGAGAAATTGTGCTCGCAGATGAGGTGCGCATCCTGTTGAGCGAGCATCGGGCGCGAACGATCGCGATGCTTGGCACGCGCTATCCTGCGTTCGATCTGGACAGTATGCCGCTTGATGCGCGGCCGCGCAGGGAGGTTGAAGCGGATTTCGCGATCATGCTGATCGAACAGTTCTGCGGTGCTGCGTCCCGGCCGGACTTCGAACTGGACAAGAACGCCGCCATAGATTTCGTGGCGGAACGATTGTTCATTATGTTGGATGAAACGACGGACACGCGGGTTGCTCGCGATGACTGGTGAGCTTCGCACGCCCGCCCATAGGGACGGCAACATGGCGGACGTTAGGCGATAAAGCGCGCAATGCGCCAGCTAGCTGCCGTCTGCCAGATGATGCCGCTGGATTGCCGCGGGGCGCGCACATCCCGTTTGCACCATCGCCAGTTCAAGCTCCGCCCGCAGGATATGGAGCATGTGGGCCACGCCCTGCATCCCGGCCACCGCAAGCGCATGGACCTGCGGACGGCCGATCAGCACCGCTCTTGCGCCAAGCGCCAGAGCCTTGAGGACGTCCGTGCCGTGACGCACGCCGCTATCGAGCAGCAGCGGTATCCTGTCCTCCACGGCCTCGACCATCGCCGGCAGCGCGTCGAGCGGCGGAATAAGGCCGTCGAGGACCCGCCCGCCATGATTGGAGACAATGATCCCGTCGGCCCCGTGCTCGACCGCCCGCTTCGCATCATGGGGAGACAGCAATCCCTTCACCACGATCGGCAGCTTCGTGGCCGTGCGAAGCCAGGCAAGGCTCTCCCATGTGGGCGCTGCATCGAGCAGCGGCGTGCCGAAAACGATCTGCCCCCCGGCCGCGCTGGCGTTCTGGGACAGCCTCGGCATGCCGCGAAGATTGGCGGCATCGACGTCGGGGGGCAAGGTGAAGTCGGATCGCTTTACCGATGCGTCCACCGTGAACACCAGAACCTGATAACCGGCCGCCTCGGCCCGATGGATCAACTCGGCCGTATAGGCGCGGTCGGGCTGGACATAGAGCTGGAACCAGAGAGGAGGCGGCGCGGTCCGGCCTAGCTCAACGGCTGCCGCTCGGGCGGCTTGCGCTATGTCTTCCAGCGGGATGCTGGACAGCGTGCTGACCACCATCGTCGTGTCGAGCGCGGTCGCGGCGCTGGCGGTCGCCAGTTCGCCTTGCGGATGGGCGAGCCGATGATAGGCGACAGGCGCAAGCAGGATGGGGGCCGCGTGGCGCAGGCCGAACAACTCCATCCCGGTCGTCGCGCCCTGCATGTCCGTCAGCATTCGAGGCACAAGGCGATATCGGTCGAACTGCATCCTGTTGGCCGCGAGCGAGGTGCCCGCGCCCGCGCCGGCCTGGATATGATGCCATGTTTCAAGCGGCATATGCCGTTCGGCGCGCCGCTCATAATCGGACAGGCTTTGCAGATCGCCAGGAATAGCCGTCAAAGGCGGTTGCGGCGCGGGCGTTCCGGTCATGTGACCGACCATTGCCGCAACAGATTGTGATAGACGCCGGTGAGCGGGTTGACCGACGCATGATCGGGATGATCGGCGCTCAACTGCTGGATCGCCGCGTCCAGTTCGAACAGCGTCTTGCGCTGAACCTCCGACGGAACCAGGCTCTGCGTCCAGAAAAAGGCGGCAAGCCGCGCGCCTTGGGTGACGGGCGTGACGCGATGATGGCTGGTGCCTGGATAGATGATCATGTCCCCCGCAGGCAGCTTCACCCGATGATCGCCATAGCTGTCCTCGACGACCAGTTCGCCGCCTTCATATTCGCCCGGATCGTTGAGGAACAGGGTGCAGGATATGTCGGTGCGGACATAGGAATCGGCGCCGGGCACGCGAAACAGCGCATTGTCGATGTGATTGCCGTAGGCGCCGCCGCCTTCATAGCGGTTGAAGCGTGGTGGCAGCACCCGAAGCGGGAAGGCCGCGGCGATGAATAGCGGGCTTCGGCCGAGCCGGTCGAGAATGAGATTGCCCAGGTCGCGAGCCGCCGGACTGTCGAGCGGCAGTTGAAGGTTGCTCTTCACGTTGACGGCCTGGCGCCCCGCCGTTGCGCGGCCATCTTCCCATGCCGCCCGATCCAGGGCTTCGCGAGCTTGCCTGACATCCGCGTCGGACAGGAGTTCCGGAATCTGGAGCATCATGATTCAGGCGATTCCAGCGGCCGGATTATCCGGCAATCGGCATCGGGGATTGTTTCTATTTTCATTGATCCTGCAACATGAACGGGATTTCCACGAGCCTCCTTACCATGACGGTCGCTCCTTCGCGATGGGGCAGGGGCCGGCGCCGCGCGCTCAAAGCGCCGTTCGCTTCGATCCTTGGTGCTTTATTGTGCCTGGCGGTTATCCTGATGGTGTAAACGGGCCTGCGGGGGAGGCCCCCCGCAGGCCCACGGATAGCCTTCTCGCAAAGGCCTAGTAGCGCAGATTCGCGGTCAGCAAGGCGGACCGGCCCGGCGCCACATTGGCGAAGATGCCCACATGTGAAGCATCATAATAGAGCTTGTCGGTCAGATTCTGCACGTTGACGCGAAGGTCCAGATTTTCGTTCGCCTTATATCCGATCGTGGCGTCCACGCGGGCATAAGGCTTGAACTTCTGCGTGTTGGCATCATTCACATAGCGCGTGCCCGTATAGTTGACGCCGCCGCCGATATTGACCTCCGGCGTGACGTTGTAGGTCGTCCAGATGCTGAAGCTGTGCGGAGCGACGAACTTGATCCTGTTGCCGTCGTTGTTTCCATCGCCATCGTCCAGCAGCTTGGCGTCGAGATAGGTATAGCCGCCGAAGATGTTCCATTCCGGCGTGATATTGCCCGACACGCCGACCTCGAAGCCGCGGACGCGATTGTTGCCGATCAACTGAACGGTTCCCGTGACCGGGTCGGTGGCGCGCGCATTGGTCTTCTCGGTCTGGAACAGGGCTGCGGTCAGCGAAAGCTGCTCGTCGAGCAGATCCCATTTGGTGCCCAGTTCCCAGCTCTTGGCGCGCTCGGGCTTCAGATTGACGTTGTTGGCGTTGAGCGTGCAGGCGCCCGCGCCTTCCGCGCCGCCGGCCATGCCGGCGCATTCGCCCGAGGGATTGGACGATGTGCCATAGGAAAGATAGATGCTGCCGTTCGGCACCGGCTTGTAGACGATGCCGGCCTGATAGTTCCAGAAGTCGTTCTTCGCGGTTCGCGTGCCGTCCGACACTTCATAGTCGTCGTAGCGGATGCCGAGATTAAGCTGGAACTGTTCGGAGAATTTCAGCGTATCGAACAGGAAGGCCGCTTTGGTTTCGTGCTTGATCGGCACCGCCGGTGTCGTGAACGGTGTCTTCACGAGAGGGTTGAACGCGGCATAGGGATCGGGGTTGTTGAGCGGCTGGAACAGCGTGCCGGAGCCAGGCGCCTGCGCCCAGGCTGGCCGGTTCCGTTGCTTTTCCTCGCTATATTCGATGCCGGCGATGAAGCTGTGCTCGATGCCGCCCGTCTCGAACTTGCCGCGCAGATCCGTCTGGTTGAGGAAGCCTTCGGTAAGGATGTTGGCCGAACGGAAATCGATCACGACGAGGCCGGTCGCGGGCGTGGCCGTCGTCGTGTTGAAGCTCGGGCGGCTGAAAATATATTCGTTGGCGGTGCGAACGAGGCGGGTGGAATTGTGCAGCGTGATGCCGTCAACGATATCATATTCCAGCACCGCCGAACCGAAATGCCCCTCCGTCTCGCGGAAATCGCGGTTGGCGAACCCGTAGAAATTGTCGCGGTCGAGCTTGAGCGGGCTGACCTGTGGCGCGAGCCGCTTGTTCTCGCCTGGCGACCGAAGGCGCCATCCGCCACCGGCGCTGATCCGAACCTTGCCGTGGTTTCCCGGACTCTCCGGGCCATTCAGCCCGATCTTGAAGGGCGGGCCATATGGCTATCGACGGCCGGCACGTCCCTCGCGGGCGCGTGGCAGCTAGGCGACGGCTCGTGGATGACCTTTCGCGCCGCCGGCTATCTCGATACCTCCAGGCCTCTCCACGGCCATATCGGCGCGGTGCTGATGTTGGTGGCCTGCGTCACGATATTGGCGCTGATACTGGCGCGGCTGCTCGGCCGGCCGCTTCGCAAGCTGGCGGACGCGGCCGACCGGGTGGGCCGGGAGGACGTCACGCCGGCTGCCGAGGAAGGCCCGCGCGAGGTCCGTCGCGTTGCGGCCGCGTTCAACGCGATGCAGGCGCGCCTGCTCGATCAGGTCAATGAACGAATACAGGCTTTGGCGGCCGTGTCGCATGACCTGCGCACGCCGATCGCGCGCCTGAGGCTACGCGCGGCCAATGTCCGGAACCAGGAGCTTCGCGCCGCAATCGGTCACGATATCGATGAGATGGAAGCCTTCATGCGTTCGATCCTGGATTTCCTGCGCGGCGCCGACCCCGAAGAAGAACGTCTGATCGATCTTGCCTCGCTGGTCGTCACCATCGTTCACGATGCGCAGGATATGGGAAGCGCCGTGCATTATGAGGGGCCTGCCAGCCTCGAACTGGTGACACGGCCGATCAAGCTCCAGCGCGCGATCGACAATCTCGTCCAGAATGCCATCCGGCATGCCGGGCAGGCCGAGATCCGTCTTTCGCAAGGTGATGACGGCGTCCGCATCGTCGTCGAGGATCAGGGGCCGGGCATTCCAGTCGATCAGCTCGACATGGTCTTCGAGCCGTTTCGGCGGCTCGAAGGCTCGCGCAATCGGAACACCGGCGGCGCCGGTCTTGGTCTGGCGATCGTCCGCCGTTCCATCACCCGGCTTGGCGGGAGTATCCGTCTCGAGAATCGAAGACGCGGCGGATTACGGGCAACCATTACCCTTTGATCCACGGGCACCGGCCCCGAAGCGAAGGCGCTAAAATCAAAAATGGGGCTGGGACGGTCCCTGGATCGAGATCGCGACTGCCGCCCGGGCCTTCACGCCCCTCCTAGTTCCGCCTGATCACGAGGTTCCGGATCTCGGTCATATCCTCCATCGCGAATCGAACCCCCTCGCGGCCTAGACCCGAATCCTTGACGCCGCCATAAGGCATGTTGTCGACGCGGTAGCTGGGCACGTCGTTGATGACGACTCCGCCGACGTCGAGCCGGTCCCAAGCATCGAACATCTGGAAAAGGTCGCGCGTGAAGATGCCCGCCTGCAACCCGTACTTGCTGTCATTGACCATGGCGAGCGCGTCATTGAAGTCCGAGAACATCATCAGGAAGGCGACCGGACCGAAGGCCTCCTCGATATTGATCTTGCTGCAAGGATCGACATTTTCAAGCAATGTGGCCTCCAGCATCGCGCCTTCGCGCCTCCCGCCGCAGAGCAGCTTCGCGCCCTGGGCAACGGCTTCCTGAATCCAGCCATCGAGCCGCTGTGCCTCGCCCTCCGATATCATCGGTCCGATAAAGACATTGCGATCGTGCGGATTGCCCGCGACCAGCGTCTTCGTTCTGGCGACGAGCATGTCGCGGAAGCGATCATAAACCTGTGCGTGGACCAGGATGCGCTGGACGCCGATGCAGCTCTGCCCCGACTGGTAGAAGGCGCCAAAGATGACGCGGTCGAGCGCATCGTCGAGATCGGCATCCTTGTCGATGATCACCGCGGCATTGCCGCCGAGTTCGAGCACGACCTTCTTCTTTCCCGAACGCGCCTTGAGGTCCCAGCCTACATCGGGCGATCCCGTGAAGGAAAGGAGCTTCAGCCGGTCGTCCGTGGTGAAGAGATCCGCGCCTTCGCGATGCGCTGGAAGGATCGAAAAGGCGCCCTTGGGCAAGCCGGTCTCCGCGAGCACCTCGCCCATGATGAGCGCGCCCAGCGGCGTGCGGCTGGCGGGCTTCATCACGAAGGGGCAACCTACCGCAATCGCCGGCGCGATCTTGTGCGCGGCCAGGTTGAGAGGGAAGTTGAAGGGCGAAATGAAGGAGCAGGGTCCAATCGGCACCCGTTTCCATATTCCCTGATAACCCTTGGCGCGGGGGCTGATGTCGAGCGGCTGGACCTCGCCCGTCATTCGCACCGATTCTTCCGCGGCTATGCGGAATGTGTCGATCAGCCGGCCGACTTCGCCTTCCGAATCCTTGATCGGCTTGCCCGCCTCGACGCATAACGCATAAGCGAGTTCGTCGAAGCGCTCCCTGAAGCGGTCGACGCAATGCTGGAGCACCGCCTGCCGCTCATAGGCGGGCATCCGGGCCATCGGCTCAGCAGCCTCGACCGCACCCTGAATGCCCATCTCGATCGTCTTCGCGTCGGCCTGGGCGCAGCGGAACGCCACTTCGCCGCTGAACTTGTCGGTCACTTCGAGGTCGGCATTGGGCTGCTGCGCCTCGTTGTTCAGATAAAGCGGATAGACAGGTTTCAACACAGTCGCAGATTCCGTTCCGTTTGCCAGCCAGCAGGTCCGGGCGCCGCCGGATTTGGGCCGTCGCATGGATCGTCGGCGCCGGTCAGGCGGGCGTATGCGCGGCCAGGGCAGTGCGTGATGCAGGTTTTCCCCGCGTGATCACGCTGCCCGGCGCGGAGCGGCATTCGCCTTACGAGCGGCCTCTGCTTTCGACGATTTTCTTGCTCGACCCGCAAACCGCGATTCCCTTCGTGTCCAAGCCGGAAACCCGTCTTGCCAATGGCATCGCCGTGCAAACCCATAGCACCGTTCATGCGATTGATCGAGATGGTCATGACCGGATCGCTCAGGCGAGCGTCTCCGTCGCGTCCAGGGCGGCGATCTCCCGCAGGATGCCAAGATCGGGGATGCGGAGCCATTTTGCCTGCAACTCCACCAGTCCCCGTGCGCGCATCGCCTGCAATGTCCGGTTGACATGCACGGGCGTCAATCCCGTGATGTCCGCAATGTCCATCTGCGTGAGCGGCAGCGCGCACTGCTGCCCATAGGCCAGCCCTGATTGGCGCATACGCTCAAACAGCTCCAGCAAGAGATGCGAAAGCCGTTCCATCGCGGTCTTTCGTCCCAGCGTGACAAGCCAGTTGGCTTGCCGCTCATAGCTGTCGGCCAGACTTTTCCAGAAGCTCTGTCGGCTATCGGCGAAGAGAGCGCCCGACATGCGGCACGGAGCCTTCTTGGCCCGAATATTGGTCAGCGCGACGACAGGTTGCGTGGATGGGCGTCCAAGCGCCCAACATGGTTCGCAGCAGTCTCCGGGCAGATATAACGCCGTGATCTGCCGACGGCCATTGGAAAGCATACGATAGCGGCAGGCCCATCCTTCCTGGATGTGAAACAGGCCGTCGGGCTGCTCATTCTCCCGCGCCAGGAACTGGTGCGGCCGGAAAAAGACAAGATCTTCGCTTGGTGCAACTTGGCTCAACATGGTCGTCCCCGTTAAGCCCCCCGGCGGTATCATCGTAACCAAACTATTCTATCGGAGAATCACATATGTTTCTCCGGGCCAATCAGGCGGAAGGGCGGCCGCCCCTATGAAACGGCTGGCCGCATCGATGAGGGCGCACCGGGCGCCCGACCGGTGCCCCGCGTTCAGGCTGCGCTGCTTTGGGCGTCGAGGAATCCGGCGGCGTCCAGGTCGACCTTGAATTCCCGTTCCCATAGCCGAAGCTGCGCGCACATGGCCAGGAACGGCGGGACGTCGCTCGCCTTTTCAAGCCGCACCATGCCTTCGTCCATGTCCGGTTCGGCAATGCCGGCGCGATCGATCAGCGGCAGCGCATCGTCGACATAGGCGATGAACTTGCAATGCGCATAAGCGTCGCTGACGAAGTCCTTGGCGGTCTTGTCCTGCGCCAGTTGCGCCGCGCCGTCGGGCGACAGGATCAGCGCCACCGCATCATAGAGAACGGAAGGCCCGCCATCGATCTTCTGCTTGCCCTCCACCATGCTGCCGTCGTCCAGCTTCGCGCCCGCGACATGAGGCGCGACGATTTCATACACCGCGCCGACAGCCTTTATCTCCTTCACCAGTGCCTTGACCAGTTCCGCGGGCGCGTCGTCGCTGACCAGAATGCCGATTTTCCGGCCCGCGAAGCTTTCGGGACCGTTTTTGACGATCGAGAGCGCATCGGAAGGCGGAAGGTCGGCGCGCGGTGCGACCGCGGCCGGCGCCGCATCGGGCAGGGCGGGCAGGCCAAGGCCCCCCGCGACCGCCTTGGCCAGGCTCTCGTCGATGTTGCGCAGATGCCCGACCATGCGCGCGCGAATGTCGGGCCGTTCGCATTTCGACAGTTCGAACACCAGCGCGTCGCCGATATGCTTCTGCTCTATCGGAGTCTGGCTGATGAAGAATTGCCGTGCCTGACTATAATGATCGGCGAAGCTGGGGGAGCGCGTCTGCTGCTTCGTCCCGCTTTCCTGCGCGGCAAGATGACGGTAGCCGGCATCGGGATTTTCGCGCGGCCCGCCCCAGCTATTGGGCTCATAATTCACGCGCCCCTTGGGATTGCGCATCGCCATATGGCCGTCCTGCTGGAAATTATGCACCGGACAGCCTTTGGGCGCATTGATCGGAATATGGGTGAAGTTGGGCGAACCCAGGCGCTTCAACTGGGTGTCGAGATAGGAAAAATTGCGCCCTTGCAGCAGCGGATCGTTGGAAAAGCCGATGCCTGGCACGACATTCTGGGTGCAGAAGGCGACCTGCTCGGTCTCCGCGAAGAAATTTTCGACATGGGCGTCCAGGACGAAGGTGCCGATGCGCCGCACCGGCACCTGCTCCTCGGGAATGATCTTGGTCGCGTCCAGCACATCGAACTCGAACCTTTCGGCGAAATCGTCGTCGAAGATCTGCACGCCCAGATCCCATTCCGGGGGGCTGCCAAGATCGATCGCATCCCACAGGTCACGGCGGTGATAATCGGGATCGGCCCCGTTTATCTTGACGGCCTCGTTCCACAGCACCGATTGCAGGCCCTGTGTGGGCTTGAAATGAAATTTGACGAAGCTGCCCTTGCCCTGCGCATCGATCAGGCGGAAGCTATGGACGCCGAATCCCTCCATGAAGCGGAAGGAGCGGGGGATCGCCCGGTCCGACATCACCCACATGATCATGTGCATGGATTCCGGCGTCAGGCTGATGAAGTCCCAGAAATTGTCATGCGCGGTCTGCGCCTGGGGAAAGCCGCGATCCGGTTCCTGCTTGGCGGCATGGATCAGGTCGGGAAACTTGATCGCGTCCTGGATGAAAAAGACCGGAATGTTGTTGCCGACAATGTCCCAATTGCCTTCCTTGGTGTAGAATTTGACGGCAAAGCCGCGGACATCGCGCGCCAGGTCGAACGATCCCTTGTTGCCGGCCACCGTGGAAAACCGCACGAACATCGGCGTCTGCTCGCCCACTTCGGTCAGAATCTTCGCCGTGGTGAACTCGGAGAGGCTCTCATGCAGGGTGAAGGTGCCGTGTGCGCCGAACCCGCGCGCGTGGACGACCCGTTCGGGAATGCGCTCGTGATCGAAATGGAATATCTTCTCGCGGAAATGGAAATCCTCCAGCAGGGTGGGGCCGCGTTCGCCGAGCTTCAGGGAATTTTGGTCGTCGGCAATCGGAACCCCTTGTTGCGTGGTGAGCGTCTCATCCTTCTTGCCCGCGATCTGGTGCAGTTCACCACCGCCGCCGACTTCGGTTTCGAAGGTCCGCGCCTTGCTCTTGGCGCCTGTGTCTTCTCCGATTTTGCTCATGCGCGTTCTCCTCGCGTTCACGGGGGGGTGGGCCGGGTGCCGGAAAGTCCTAGCCGATACACGTGAGCAGCATCATGGTTCCGGTGCGGCCAACACATGTTATAAACTTCGACGCCGGGGGAAACGTGCCGAGGGTCGTTCGTTTCAACGAAGCCGCAAATTGCGGAGCCTGCACTTCCCCATCCATTCAAGGCGCTGGCATGTTCCTTACCGACGCTGCCCGGCCTGGCCGGAGATATGCCCATGTCATCACGTCACCCCGCCCTCCGTCTGTTCCTCAGGCGGCTGCAGCAGCGCTCCATCCTTAACGAGGAGGAGCAGGCCGCAATCCTCTCGATAAAAGGGCGGCAAGCGGAAATCGAACCGCATCGCGATATAATAAGGCCGGGCGAGCTGACCGATTTTTCCTGCCTGATCGTATCCGGTTTTGCCGCCCGCTTCGGCCAGTTGGACAATGGGCATCGTCAGATTACGGCGATCCACATCGCCGGCGACATGTGCGATCTATATTCGCTGATGCTGCCCAAGGTGGAGTGGGCGCTTCAGGCGCTGTCGGCGCGCCTTGCCATCCTCAAGGTCGCCCATCGCGACCTGCTCGATCTGGTCCATGCCTATCCCGGCATTGCGGAGGCGTTCTGGCGGGATTGCGTCGCCGACGGTTCCATCACCTCGCAATGGGTGGTGAACATCGGCCGCCGCGATGCGCGCATGCGGACGGCCCATCTCTTTTGCGAGATTGGCGTGCGGATGGAACGCGCCGGCCTCGGCCGCCGCACCGCGTTTCCGCTGTCCGCTGTCCAGACGCAGCTCGCGGACGCGCTCGGGATGACGCCGGTGCATATGAACCGCATCATCCGCGGCCTTCGGCGCGACAATCTGCTCATCATTCAGGGCCGGGACGTGCAGGTGCCCGACTGGGACCGGCTCGCGGCGGCAGGGAGCTTTGACGGCGGTTATCTCGCGATGGATGAAAGCTGGCGGCTGTCCTGAGCGGCCTTCATCGGGAAGGAGGATCGTCCTTATTGGTTTCCAGCGCGTCCAGCACGGCCTCGGGCGCGACGTCGCGCCCCAGTTCCTCCAACTCGGGATCGGACGCTTCGGGGATGCCCAGATGTGCGGCGATCGACGCGGTCAGGCGAACCAGCCGCGTCACCTCATGCTCGGCCAGCAGACCGATCTGGAGATCCAGCGCCGCGCGTCCCTCCGCCATCGCGACCGCGCGGTTCTGGCTGATCAGAACGAAGGTCGACAGGAAGATCGCTTCGACCGAAGCCCAGGTCGCCAGGATCACGAAGGTCGGATCGAACCGGGGGACGCCGGGAACGAAACCCAGATTGACCAGAATCCACGCCCCGAACAGGGCGAGATGCAGATATACGAAGGGCAGGCTGCCGGTGAAGCGGGTGATCGCGTTCGCGATCCGCGCCTCCCGGCTCGCCTCGCCCTCTTCCCGCCGCTGCCGTTCGCGCAGGGCGTATATGTTGCGTTCCAGCGCCGGGGCCATGCCGGACGGACCGGGCGGCGGGACGGTGAGCTGTTCCCGCTTGCCGTCGTCTTCAGCGGAACGGGGCATGCGCGCCTGTCCCGCCGCCGCTATTCCGCAGCCAACGGGGTGCGGAGCGGCGAGGAAAGGAGGAGGCCCGCGCGTGCGCCGCCATGTTCGGCATGGCGGGCGCAGATTTCCTCGGCGAAGAAGTCGCAGGTGACGCGCAACCCCTCGTCGAGCAGGATGCGCGGTTCCCAGTCCAGCAATGTCCGGGCGCGCCGGATGTCCGGCCTGCGGCGGCGCGGATCGTCCACGGGGAGGGGCCGATGGATTACCGCCGATGTCGTTCCGGTTTCAGCGACGATCCGCTCCACCAGTTCGAGAATCGTATATTCCTCGGGATTGCCCAGGTTGACGGGCTTGGAGTCGGGCATGTCGACCTCCATCAGCCGGATGAGGCCGTCCACCATGTCGGACACGAAGCAGAAGCTGCGGGTCTGCGATCCGTCGCCATAGATCGTGATGTCCTCGCCCGACAGCGCCTGGCAGAGAAGGTTGGAAATCACGCGGCCGTCATCCGGATGCATGTTGGGGCCGTAGGTGTTGAAGATGCGCGCCACCCTCACCTCCGCGCGCTCCAGCCGGGCAAAGTCGAACGCGATCGCTTCGGCGGCGCGCTTTCCCTCGTCATAACAGGCGCGCGGGCCGGTGCAGTTGACCCAGCCGCGATAATCCTCCCTTTGCGGGTGCGTCTCGGGATCGCCATAGACCTCGCTGGTCGATGTCAGCAGGAAACGGGCGCCGTTCTGTTCGGCCAGCCGCAGCAGCCGGTCGGTTCCGACCACGTTGGTCAACATGGTATGTTCCGGATCGACCTGATATTGCGGCGGCGATGCCGCGCAGGCGAGATTGTAGATGCGGCTGATATCCCGTCGCCGGGTCACGGCGTCCGGCAACGGGTCGACGATGTCGGCGCGAAAGAAGGTAAAGGCGCGCTCGCTCTCCAGCCGTTCCAGATTGATCGCGCGCGACGTCTGGAGATTGTCCATGCAGATCACCTCGAATCCCTTGTCGAGCAAGGCCCGGCACAGATGCGATCCGATAAACCCCGCTCCCCCGGCAACAAGCGCCACATCCTGTCTGTCCTTCATCGGTCTTTTCCTTCTCGCGGGGTGTGGTTCATTCCGCAGCGGCAATCCTGTCCTGCGTCCGCATCGCCGCGGCTTCGTTAAGATGCGCCTCCAGTTGTGCGGCGCGGGTGGCCGCGCTGTGCTCGGCATGGATGCGCGCCTGTGCGGCGTCGCCGATGCGCGCCCGGTCTTCGTGCAGCCACAGGATGATCTGCTCGGGCTTGTCGGCGAACAGGATTTCCCGGTTCGGCGCGAGCAGCGCATCGAGGCCCGGCCATATGTCGGAGATGATCGGCGTGCCGCACGCGGCCGCCTCGAACAGCCGCACCGAGGGCGACCAGCCGGCTTCGATCATGTCGGCGCGCGTGACATTGAGCGTATAGCGGGAAGCCGAATAGAAGGCGGGATGATCTTTGGGCGGCAGATGATCGATGCGCTCCACATTGGCCGGCCAGTCGATGTCTTCGGGATATTGCGGCCCGGCCACGACGAAGCGTTTGCCGGGCAGCAGGCGCGCCGGCTCGATCAGCAGGCGTTCCAGGGTCGGCTGCCGGTCCGCGCTGTAGGTGCCGAGATAGGAAAGGTCCCAGCGCTTGGGCACATCCGCCGGGCGATACATGTCCGTGTCGACCGAGCAGTAGAGCGCACGGGCCAATGGCGAGCCGTAACGATCCTCCAGCAGGGTGAGCGTGGGGCCGCCGGTGAAGGAGCAATAGAGGTCGTAGCCAGCGATCAGCTCCGCCGACAGATAATCGCAATGTCCTGCCCTGAGCGCTGCCAGCGTTACCGGCGTGTCGATGTCGTAGAAGGCCGTGACCGACCGGGCATGGCGCTGCACATATTGGCCGACGGCAACACCATCGGGCACATAGGAGCCGACGATGACGGCATCGGCCGACGCGATCTCGCCTCGCCAGTCTTCCAGCGCCGGCAGATCGGCGTAGAAATCGAGCCGGCAATAGTCAGGCGCCTCGAGATCGCGTTGGCTGGCATACCAGGGGACGTTCCTCTCCAGAAAGAGGATGTCGTGCCCTCTCGCCGCAAAGGCCGACAGCAGCGCGCGATAGGTTGTAGCGTGGCCGTTGCCCCAGGACGAGGAGAGACTGAGGCCGAGAACGACGAGTTTCATGCGCCCTCCATCTGATGCTGCCGGTTCGCGGTCCGGCCCATATGCTCGCGCAGGATCGCGTCGACCTGCGCGCCGCGTAGCGCGTAGCTATGTTCGGCCCTGACCCGGGCGAGCGCGGCGCGGCCGATGGCCCGCGCCCGTTCGGGGGTGAGCGTGGCGAGATGATCCGCCACATCTTGACCATCGCGCGCGACCAGCACTTCCTCGCCCGGCTGCAGGAACATCTCGATCCCTTCCCAGGCGTCGGTAATGAGGCAGGCGCCTGCGCCGGCCGCCTCGAAAACCCGCGTGGCCGGCGAAAAGCCGATATGCGCCATGCTGTCGCGCGCGACGTTCAGCACGGCGAGCGGCGTGCAGTTGAAGGCATTATGCTCGGCCGTGTAGACATGGCCCCGGTGGCGCACATTGGCCGGCATCGCCTTCGTGTCCCAGCCATTGCCGCCGATCAGGAAGGACCGCGTCGGCAGCAAGGCGGCCGGTTTCAGGAAGAATTCCTCCACGCGGGCCTCCCGGTCGGGCAGGCGGTTGCCCAGGAAGGCGAGATCGGCCGCGAAGCGCTGATCCGGCGGAACCGGAAAATGGCTCGTCGGATCAAGCGCATTATAGACCGGAATGCAGTCCCGCGCGCCCATGGCGCGATAGGCGTTCACGACCGGATCGCCGCCGCCATAGGTCAGGACAAGGTCAAGGTTCGGGAGCGCGCGGCGGACCGCATGGTCCGGCACGGCCCGCATGTCGTCCAGGGTGGCGGCCGCGTCGACGTCCCAGAATATGCGCAGGGCCTCCGGCCGGGCGCGCCGCATGACGCCGTCCAGCAGCTCATCGTCGAATATGCCGACGCCGCTGGCCTTGACCACCACGTCGGCCTCCGCCGCCGCGTCCATGACGCCGACCAGCGCGTCGGCCGTCGCTGGATAGACGCGGACGCGCGCCCAATCGGGCGGGTCCATGTCGCGATGCTGCTGGCGATCGAAGGCATCGGGTTCATGGAAGACGACCTCATGCCCGCGATCCGCCAGTTCGCGCAGGATGCCCCGATAATAGGTTGCGGCGCCGTTCCAGTAGGACGACAGCAGGCTTGAGCCGTAAAAGGCGATCTTCATGCGATGCTCCCTGCAAGCTGAGGCCGGATCGACGGCTGCAATGGATCGACCACGGCCAGAAGTTCCCGCGCGCGGTGGGCGCAGCTGTGCCGTTCCCGCACCGTTTCCAGTCCGCTCCGCGCCAGCGCCGCGCGCAGGCCGGGATCGGAGGCGACCGCGCGCAGCCGGCGCGTCATCTCCGCGCCGTCCTTTGCGAACAGGAAATCCTCACCGGGCCGGAAAAGGCCTTCCGCGTCGCTCCACGGCGCGGACAGAAGCGGGATGCCGCATGCCAGCGCCTCGAACACCCTGATGGTCGGGATGCCCGGGAGGAGCCGGGTATAATAGCGCCGGGGCACATGGACGGTGGCGGCGTGCCGCGCGAAGATGTCCGGCGCCGCTGCATTGGGCGCCCAGCCGTGATAACGCGCACCGTAGCGGCCGAGTATTCCCAGCGCCTCCCCGGGATAGCGCACGCCATGGATGTCGAGCGGCAAGCCGGCCGCGCAGGCGGGCCGGAACAGATATTCTTCCAGTTCCGTCGTGCGTTCGCCGTCGCCCCAATTGCCGATCCAGACGAGACCGTTCCGCTCGCTCTCCCGCGCCGGGGGGTGGAAATGGCGGATGTCCGCCGCTTCATGCCAGGTCCAGACCCGCTCGCCCCAGCCCCATTGGCGATAGACCTCGGACAGCGCCTCGCCAAAGGCGAGTATTCCGTCGAAGCCGTCAAGGTCGCAGGCGCGGATCGCGTCGGGGTCCGAGACGGCCCGGTGATGGGTGTCGTGGAACAGCAGCGTGAATGTGCCGTTCCTCGCGCGCACCCGGCCGATCCGCGCGACAAGGGCCGGTTCGTTCCATTCGTGGACGATCACCAGATCGGCACCGTCCAGCAGCATATCGACGTCCGCGCCGGGGCGATAGCTGTGGGCGCGCAGATCGGGATAGGCGGCGCGAAAGGCGGTCAGGCCCCCCTCGCCATGGTCGGCGAGGAGATTCGACAGGCTCCAGTTGCCCTCCTGTTCCAGCGCCACGACATCGTGGCCGAGCGCCGCCAGTTCGCGCAGGACGCCGCGCAGGAAGTGCGCATTGCCGTGGTTCCAGCAGGAAAGCAGCGAATGGGTGAAATAGACGATCTTCATGCCGCCGCCCTGCTCTGGACCTGATCGTAGAGAGCGGCCATCCGGCCGGCCATGGCGGCGGGCGTGTAGCGTTGCGCGCGTTCCCGTGCGCGTCGGCCCGCTTCGGCGCGCGCCGCCCTGTCCTCGATCAACCCCTCGATCGCGCGGGCAAAGGCGCGGGGATCGCGCGGGTCCACGAACAGCGCAGCGCCGTTCCACAGTTCGCGGAAGGTCGGGATGTCGGACAGGATCAGGGGACAGCCCGCAATGGCGGCTTCGAGGACGGCAAGGCCGAAGGGTTCGTAGAGCGCGGCCGAGACGAAGATCGGCCGCGCGCCCAGATGGCGCGCCAGCGCCGCTTCATCGAGCACGCCCAGCAGGTGGAGGGTCCCGAATGCGACGCTCTCGCCGTGCGGAGAACGGGTCGGCCCCGCGGCCTTGAACGGCACGCTGAGGTGACTCGCCGCCTCGTCGAGCACATGGACATTCTTGCCTTCGTCCCACAGGCGCCCGGCCGTGAAGATGCAGTCCTGCGCGGCCTGGGGCTGCACCGGCAGGGTCCGGCCGTTGTGGACCGGCACGGGCGCGACGCCATATTGCCGTTGGGCGGCCGCGGCGAAGGCCATGCTGGGCGCGATGGACAGCGTCGCCTGCCGGAGGCCCTTCTCCACCAGCGCCGTGCGCCAGGCGAAATCCTGCGGCGGCGGGCCGCCGCGCACCGCCGACCACCAGGTCGCCACGCAGCTGTGCAGCACGGCGACGACAGGGCATGGATAGCGTCCCGCGCCGGCCAGGGCGGGGCTGTGCAACTGCACGATGTCCGCGCGCAGATCGCCGGCCATTTCGGCCAGCCGGCGTTCGGCGCCGATCATCCGGTCCGGCTCGTCGGCGAGCCATTCGAGGTCAAGGCCGGTTTGCATCAGGCGCAGGTTCGCAATGGCGGCGGTGCTCGCCCTTTGCGCCTCGTCCAGCGCCGGGCCGAGCACGGCAAGCGTCACCTCATAGCCCAAGGGCAGCAGCGCGGCCGCCAGGCCCGTGGAATATTGCCACACGCCGCCGAGCGCGTCGGCGGTGAGCAGGATATGGCGCGCGCGGGTCAAAGCGCCTTCTCCATCCGCAAGGATGCGCCTGCCGTCACCGGCCCGTTTTGCCGCTCCCGGACAAGCCAATCGGCGAGATCGGCCACGCCCTGCCGCCAGGGTTTGCGCGGCCCGGGATTTATCGCTTGCGTCAGGGCGCGGGTGTCGGCGACGAAATAGCGCTGGTCGCCCGCGCGCCAGTCCGACATTTCGATATCGAGGCGACGGTCGAGGCAATCCCCGATATGGTCGAGGATCCGGCGCAGGCTGACCGCATTGTCCGCGCCGCCGCCCAGGTTGAAGGCGCGCCCGCGCACATGGTCGATGTTGCGCCAGAGGCCGAGATAGGCGTCCACGGCGTCGCCCACGTCCAATATGTCGCGCACCTGGCATCCGTCGCCGTAAAGCGTGATGGTCCGTCCCTCGATCGCGCTGATGAGGAAATGCGCGACCCAGCCCTGATCCTCCGTTCCCATCTGCCGTTGGCCGTAGATGCAGCTCATCCGCAGGACGGCGGTGGGCACGCCGAAGCTGCGGCCATAGTCCAGCACATATTGGTCGGCCGCGCCCTTCGAGCAGCCATAAGGCGTGTGGAAATCGAGCGGCCGGCTCTCGTCGATGCCATGGGCGCGCAACGCGGCGTCGGCGGGCTGATAAGCGTTGCCGGCAAGCTCGAACTCCAGATCCTCCAGTCCGCCATAGACCTTGTTGGTGGACGCGAAGATCACGGGCGGCGCAGCGGCGCAGCGGCGGGCGCTTTCCAGCAGCGTGAAGGTGCCGAGCGCATTGACCTGGAAATCCCGGCGCGGGTCCGCGAGACTGGTGGTCACGGCCACCTGCGCGGCCATATGGAACACCGCCTTGGCGCGCGCGACCATTCGGTCGAGCATCGCATCGTCGCGGATATCGGCGATGACGGGCGCGATCCGCGCGCCGTGCCGCTGCTCCAGCCAGAGCAGGTTGCGTTCCACGCCGGGTCGGGCCAGGGAATCATAGATGATGACCTGATGCCCTTCGCCTGCGAGCCGGTCGGCAATGTTGCAGCCGATGAAACCCGCGCCGCCGGTGACGAGGACGGGTCGCGGATCGGGGCGGCTCATGCGACCAGTCCCCGCGCTTCCAGTTCCGCTCGCGCCTCCGCCACGCGGTCGTCGGCGGTCTGCCGCGCGACCCATTCCGCCAGCTCCGCCAATCCCTGCTCGAAATCCTGCCGCGCATGGAACCCGAGCGTTTCGGCCGCCAGCGTCGTGTCGCAGAAGCAGTGGCGGATGTCGCCGGTCCGTGCCTTGCCGACGATCTCCGGCTCGGCATCGTTCTTCCCCATCGCGGCGGCGAGGGCCTGCGCCACTTCGGTCACGGAGCGGTCGCGGCCCGACCCTATGTTGAATGTGCCGCCCGCCGCCTGCGGCAGTTCGAGCGCATCGGCGAAGGCGCGGCCGACGTCGCTTACGTGCACGAAGTCGCGCCGCTGGCCGCCATCCTCGAAGATCATCGGCTTCTGCCCGTTCAGCAGCCGGGACGCGAAGATCGCGAGCACGCCCGTATAGGGATTGGACAGCGCCTGGCCCGGCCCATAGACGTTGAAGAGCCGCAGGCAGACGCCCTCCATGCCATAGGGCGCGGTCATGATATGGGTCGTGCGTTCCTGCACATATTTGTTGAGCGCATAGATCGACGCGAGATGGGGCCGCTTCCATTCGGGGGTCGCGACCGGCGCGAGCGGCCGGCCAAGGCGGTCGAGCGGTTCCCAGACCTTCTGGTCGTCGCGGACCGCGCCGCGCTCGGCATCCTGCACCGGCTGGCCGTCCTGGTCGCGATAGAGCCCTTCGCCATAGATGCTCATGGAAGACGCGGTGACGACGCGGCGCACCGGATGATCGATCAGCCGTTCGAAGAGGACGGCGGTGCCCACATCGTTGACCGAGGTGTAGCGTTCCACTTCGTACATCGACTGGCCGACGCCCACTTCCGCGGCAAGGTGAATGACGCTGTCCACGCCCTGCAAGGCGCGCTCCACCGCATTGCCGTTGCGCACGTCCGCGCGGATCAGCTCGACCTGGGGATCGAGATCCGCCGGGCGCTCCTCATTGCCGTGAACCTGCTCGATCAGGTTGTCGAGCACCCGGACCGCATGGCCGCGTGTCAGCAGCTCCCGGCAAACCTGCCGGCCGATAAAGCCTGCGCCACCGGTGACGAGTATGTTCTCCACGAGCGTTCCTCTCTTGGACCTGTTGCTGGCTACCGATGCGGGCGGGATCTGGACGGCCGCAGCGGTAGTGGCAGGAGGAACATCTTCTTCTACCGCTTGGTTCCGGGTACAAAGCAACAATGAAACGCAATATAGACCCGTATAGGGTATGTTCAGATGTAATAACCTATGTTATCTTAAGATAAACCAGGTGATCTTATTTAATGTTATGTATAATTGGAAATAATAACGGCTTTATCAATTATATCAGATATGGAACTTTACCGGTTCGGGGTTGGTTGTGTGGCATCTATGTTGATGCTTGACTCTCCCACCCGCTTCCATCTCGTACGGCATGGCGTGCATACGGAATATGGAAAGCTGCTGAGCGGACGCGCCGGGGCCGCGCGCCTCAACGCCGTCGGCCGGAAGCAGGCGGCCCGCGTCGCGGCATGGCCGCTGCTCGGGAAGCCGTTCGCGATTCACGCCAGCCCGCGCACGCGCACGCTGGAGACGGCGTCGATCATAGCGGCGGCCCATGCGGCGGAGGTGGACATGGTCGATGCGCTGGACGAGGTCGACTTCGGCGCATGGAACGGCCGCAGCTTCGCCGATCTGGACGGCGACGTCCTTTGGGATGCGTGGAATCGCCGCCGCTCGGCCGCTTCCACTCCGGGCGGCGAGACGATGATGCAGGCGGTCCGGCGGATCGTCCGGCATCTGGAGGAGCATGCGCGGGCGCGTGCGGGCGGGACGGTCCTGTGCGTGACGCATTGCGACATCATCCGCGGCGCCATCGCCCATTATCTGGGTCGCAGTCTCGACGACATATTGCGGTTCGACATCGATCCCGGATCGATCAGCACCGTTGAGATCGGCGCCGGCGGCGCGCGCGTGACCCGCATCAACGAGGTGCCCGCATGACAGCGAAGATCGTACAGAGCCATGCCGACACATTCGAGATGCGCCGCCGGATCGAGGCGCTCGGCCCCTGGTTCCACAATCTGCGCATCGGGGCCGTGCAAACGGCGCCCGACCATTTCCTGGGGGATTATCCCGCGTTCAAGTTCGCCCGGTTCGAAGCGGCGCTCCCGGCCGATCTTTCCGGAAAGTCGGTCCTCGACATCGGGTGCAATGCCGGCTTCTATTCGATCGAGATGAAGCGCCGGGGCGCCGCGGAAGTGCTGGGCATCGATTCGGACGAACGCTACCTTGCCCAGGCGCGGTTCGCCGCCGAAGCCCTGGGTTTTGAAGGCATCGGCTTTCGCAACCTGTCGGTCTATGACGTGGGCAGGCTCGGCCGCCGTTTCGATCTCGTCATCTTCATGGGGGTTCTCTACCATCTGCGCCATCCGCTGCTGGCGCTCGACCTGATCCGCGAACATGTCGCGGGCGATCTGATGCTGTTCCAGACGATGCAGCAGGGTTCGGCCGACGTCCTGAACGTGCCCGAAGACCACCCGTTCCATGTGCCCGGCACAAGCCGGCCGCCGGGCTTCTTCGACAATCCGGCCTATCCGCGCATGCACTTCATCGAGAAGAAGTTCGCCCATGACTGGACCAACTGGTGGGCGCCCAACGCCGCGTGCAGCCAGGCGATGCTGCGCGCCGCCGGCTTCACGATCGAGGCGCAGCCGGAAGATGAAGTCTATCTCTGCCGCGTCGCATCCCTTCCCTATGGGGAATGGATGGGCAGCGCGGCCGTCTATCCGGCATCCGGACCGCAGGAGGAGCAGGACGCATGATCGAAGCCGCGATGATCTGGAACGAGCCGAACAACAAGTCGCATTGGGATATGGAGATCGATCCCGACTGGTCGCTCTATGCCGATATGGTGATCCGCGCGGGCAAGGCGATCCGCGATGTCAATCCCGCCGTCACGCGCATATTGGGCGGCATGTCGCCGATTGATCCGCATTGGGTGAAGCGGATGCGGGGCCATGGTGCGCTGGATGCCGTCGATGTGGTTGCGGTGCATGGCTTTCCTCTCGACTGGAATCTCTGGTCGATCCACGACTGGCCCAAGCAGATCGGCGAGATAGAAGCGGTCGTGCCGGAAAAGCCGGTCTGGGTCACGGAGGTCGGCGTCGGTTCCTTCGGGGCCGAGGAGGTGCAGGTCTTCGGCATCGACCGCACGGCCGAACTGCTGATCGGCCGGGTGCCGCGCGTCTATTGGTACAGCCTGTTCGACCTGCCGCAGGAATGGGGCGCGACCACGCGCCACCGCGAGGCGGAGGGTTCCAGCTATTACCGCCATTTCTACATGGGCCTGATCCGCGCCGACGGCACGCCCAAGCCCGCGCTGGAGGCATATGGCAGGGTCGCCGGCGACATGGGCCTCATGCAATGGTTCCACTTCGAGGACCCGCGCCTGGACGATGCGGTCGCCTGGATGAAGCGGCTGGGCGTGCGCCATCTGCGGACGGGCCTGTCCTGGGCGGACAGCTTCCGTCCCGGCGCGATCGACTGGTTCGACCGGCAGATGGAAGCGCTCGCGGACTTCGATGTCACGGTCACTTTCTGTTTCACGCCCGAGCATCTGGGGATCGCGCCCCATCACACCAGCGCCGTCCACGAGCCGCAGGCCTTCGCGGATTTCTGCGCCTGGATGATCGACCGCTACGCGTCCGCGCGCGCCGCGCCGCCGATCGCCCGGACCGCCTGAACGAGGGAGAATCCCCATGCCATCACATCCCATCAACATCGGCATCGTCGGCGTCGGCAACTGCGCCAGTTCGCTGGTGCAGGGCCTGTCGCACTATCGTGCCGAAAGCAACGATCACCATGGCCTCATGCACTGGGAAATCGGCGGCTATCGTCCGTGCGACATCCGCGTCGCGGCGGCATGGGACATCGATCGGCGCAAGGTGGGCCGCGACGTGGCCGAAGCCGTCTTCGCCAGGCCCAATTGCACGCAGGTCTTCTGCCCGGACGTGAAGCCGATCGGCGTGACGGTGGAAATGGGCCGGCGTCTCGACGGTTTTGCCGAACATATGGCCGACTATCCCGACGACCGCACCTTCCTGCCGGCCGATGCACCCGAAGCAGGGCGGGAAGGGGTGGTCGAGCGGCTGCGCGCGGCCGAGGTCGACGTGCTGCTCAACTATCTGCCCGTGGGCTCGCAGCAGGCGACCGAATTCTACGCCGAATGCGCGCTGGAGGCGGGGGTGGCCTTCGTCAACAACATCCCCGTCTTCATCGCCAGCGACCCGGTCTGGGCGGAACGCTTTGCCGCGGCGGGCGTGCCGATCATCGGCGACGACATCAAGGCGCAACTGGGCGCCACGATCGTCCACCGCGTCCTGACCGACCTCTTCGCAAAGCGCGGCGTGAAGCTGGACCGCACCTATCAGCTCAACACCGGCGGCAATACCGACTTCCTCAACATGTCGAATCGCACGCGGCTCAAGTCGAAGAAGATCTCCAAGACCGAAGCCGTGCAGTCGGTGGCCGAGACGCGGCTGGAGGACGAGAATATCCATATCGGCCCGTCCGACTATGTCGCCTGGCAGAACGACAACAAGGTCTGCTTCCTGCGCATGGAAGGGCAGTTGTTCGGCGGCGTGCCGATGAATCTGGAGCTGCGCCTGTCGGTCGAGGACAGCCCCAATTCGGCGGGCGTCGCCATCGATATGATCCGCTGCGCCAAACTCGCCATGGATCGCGGGCTGGCCGGTCCGATCCACCCGGCGGCCGCCTATTTCTGCAAGCACCCGCCGCGCCAGATGACCGACGATCAGGCGCATGAGGCGCTGGCAGCCTTCATCAACGGAGAAGGCGTGATGGCGGTGGCCGCGGAATGAGCGGCCTCGCGGCAATCGAGCGGAACGCTTCGGCGGATGCGCCTGTCGTCACGATGCGCGCGGCGGTCGTGACCGGCCCCGGCGCAATCCGCGTGGACCATGTGCCCCGGCCGGAACCGGGCCTCGGTCAGGTGCGCATCCGGCTTGAAGGATGCGGGGTCTGCGCGTCCAATCTCACGCCATGGGCCGGTCCCGAATGGCAGCAGTTCCCCACCGCCCCCGGCTCGCTCGGCCATGAAGGATGGGGCGTGGTCGACGCGGTCGGCGCGGGCGTGACGCAGGTGGCGCCGGGGAAGCGCGTGGCGGCGCTCTCCCATGCCAGCTACGCCGAATATGACATTGCCGACGAAACGGCCGTGGTGCCGTTGCCGCCCGCGCTCGATGGCGCGATATTTCCGGGCGAGCCGCTGGGCTGCGCCTTCAACATCTTCCGCCGCTCGGACATTCGGGCCGGGCAGACGGTTGCCATCATCGGCATCGGCTTCCTGGGCGCGATCCTCGCCAGGCTCGCGTCCGACGCGGGCGCGCGGGTGATCGCCATTTCGCGACGCCGCTCTTCGCTTGACCTCGCGCGCCGCTTCGGCGCCCGCGAAACGATCGCGATGGACGATCATCAGGGCATCATCGACCAGGTGAGCGCCCTGACCGGCGGGCGCCTGTGCGAACGGGTGATCGAAGCCGTGGGCAAGCAATGGCCGCTCGACCTGGCCGGGGAACTGACGGCCGAGCGCGGCAGGCTCGTCATCGCCGGCTATCATCAGGACGGTCCCCGGCAAGTCAACATGTGGCTGTGGAACTGGCGCGGCATCGATGTCGTCAATGCGCATGAGCGGGATCCGCTGGTCTATGCGCAAGGCGTGCGGGCCGCCGTCGATGCGGTCGCCACGGGCCGCCTCGACCCCGCGCCGCTCTACACGCACGTCTATCCGCTGGAAAAGCTGGGGGAAGCACTGGATGCGACGCGGGACAAGCCTGGCGGCTTCGTGAAAGCGGTCATAACGCTATGACGCCCCTGTCCGCTCCTGCCGCCGCGGCGCCGGTTCTGTCGCTGCCGCGCATCGGCTTCCTGGGGGTCGGCTGGATCGGCCGCCATCGCATGGAAGCCATGATCGGGGCCGGAACGGTCGAGGTCGCCGCGATCGCCGACGCCTTGCCCGGCAACAGCGCGGAGGCCGCGCGCCTCGCTCCCCGGGCGGCGCGGCTGGATTCGTTCGACGCGCTGCTCGATCAGGATCTCGACGGGCTGGTCATCGCGACGCCCAGCGCCCTCCACGCGCAGCAGTCCATCCGTGCGTTGGAGCGGGGCATCCCTGTATTCTGCCAGAAGCCGCTCGGTCGGACCCTGATGGAGGTTCAGGAAGTCATCGAGGCGGCGCGCCGGGCGGATCGCCTGCTCGGCGTCGATCTTTCCTACCGCGGGACCGCCGGCATGCGCGCCATCAGGGACAGGGTCGTTGCGGGCGAACTGGGCGACGTGCACGCCGTCGATCTTGTCTTCCACAATGCCTATGGCCCGGACAAACCCTGGTTCTACGATCCCTTGCTGTCGGGCGGCGGCTGCATGATGGACCTGGGGGTGCATCTGATCGACCTGGCCTTGTGGACGCTCGGCTTCCCCGAGGTCGAAGGCATCAGCGCCGATCTGTTCAGCAAGGGCCGCCGCCTGTCCGATCGCGCGGCGCAGGTGGAGGATCACGGCCTTGCCACCATCCGGCTCGCCGGCGGCAGGCTGATTCGGATCGCCTGTTCCTGGCATCTCCATGCCGGGCAGGATGCCGTCATCGCGGCGGAATTTCATGGCGATCGGGCCGGTGCGGCGTTCCGCAACGTCGGCGGCTCCTTCTACGATTTCACTGCCGATCTGTTCCGCGGCACGACGCGCGAGACGCTGACGACGTCGGGCGATGCGTGGGGCGGGTATATGGCGGCCGCCTGGGCTGACCGGTTGGCGCGGTCCGCCGGATTCGATCCGGACTGCGAGCGGCTCGCCTGCGTCGCGGCGGTGCTCGACGGCATATACGCCGCTGCCCCGGACGGATGAACAGCGCACGGATCGCCTTGGCCCGGCATCGCTGATTGCGACCGTCGGCGCGCGTGCTCCAAAATGTCGGAGTCAGCGCCCCAGCAGCTTCGCCACCAGGGCCGCCGCCGCGCGCGTCACATCGTCCCATGTGACGTCGAATCCCGCCGCGTCGCCGAAATAGGGATCGGCCACATTCGTTCCCTCGCGCCCCGGCACAAGGTCCATGAGCAGCCCCAGGCGCGCCGTGCCGTCCGCCGGGCGGATGCGCCGCAGGTCGCGCAGATTTGCCCCGTCCAACGCAAAGATATGGCCGAAGCGATGGAAGTCCTCCGCCCGCACCTGCCGCCCGCGATAGCCGCTGATGTCGATCCCATGGCGCAGCGCCACGGCCTGCGCCCGCCAATCGGGCGGGGAGCCGATATGCCAGTCGCCCGTGCCCGCCGAATCCGCCTCCGCCGTCAGCCGCGCCCGCTCCGCCTCCGCCCGGAACGCGGCCTCCGCCAGCGGCGACCGGCAGATATTGCCGAGGCATACGAACAGGACGGACGGCTCGCTCATCCCTCCGCCGCCGCCGTCGACAGCCCCAGTTGCGGCACGCCGATCGAGCGCCGCCCGCCGAAATCAGTCCGCGCCACGATCACGCCTTGCCTTTCCATATAGTCGATCAGCCGCCGCACCCGTCCCGGCGAACTGGTGCCATAGGCCCGCGCCAGCTTCGCATCGTCGGGACAGGGCAAGCCCTGCATCGCCGCCCGCGCGATCAGCAGGAACGGCGCCAGCATATCCTCCGGCAGAGGCGCCGCCGCCCGCAGCGCATTCTCCCAGCGCGGGTCGGCCGCGTCCGTCATCCCGGCCAGCGCCATGGCGAAACGCTTGCGGAAGGCGGGCAGGTCGATGGGCGCGCGTTTCAGCCCCTTCATGCGGCAGCGCACGGTGAAATCCTGATAGAGCGTCGATAGGCCGGGCAGCGCCTCGCCAAGGTCGGCGACGATCTCCTCCAGCACCGCGACGATCACGCCGTCGGATTCGCCCATGTCGAACTCCGGCTCCGCCGGCTTGGCCGAAGGCGCGGCGGCAAGGGCGCGCATCACCTCTTCGGCGGGGAGCGGCGCGGGTTCGGGCCGGGGCGGCGGCGCGGGCAGGGCCATGTCCTCCTCCACCTGCGCGAACAGCAGTTCCTGCATGTCCCCGGTCGCGGCGGCGGGCGGCGGCATCAGCTTGTGCGTGCCGCCGCGCGTGCTGGTCTTGACCGAACCGATCCTGACCGCGACCGGGCGGCGGCAGATCGCCGGACCCAGCGCCAGGAACCGCCCGCGCTCCAGGTCGCGGATCTGCTCCGCCTGCCGCCGCTCCATGCCCAGAAGGTCGGCGGCGCGCGCCATGTCGATGTCGAGGAAGGTGCGCCCCATCAGGAAATTCGACGCCTCGGCCGCCACATTCTTGGCGAGCTTCGCCAGCCGCTGCGTCGCGATCACGCCCGCAAGGCCGCGCTTGCGCCCCCGGCACATCAGGTTCGTCATCGCCGCAAGGCTCAGCCGCCGCGCCTCGTCCGATACATCGCCCGCCGCGACCGGCGCGAACATCTGCGCTTCATCGACCACGACGAGCGCGGGATACCAATGGTCGCGCGGCGCGTCGAACAGGGTGGAAAGGAACGTCGCGGCGCATTTCATCTGCGCCTCCAGCTCAAGGCTTTCGAGGCTGAGCACCACTGAAGCGCGATGCTCGCGAATCCGCGTCGCCATCTTGCCGATCTCGCGCTCATTATAGTCGCCCGCGTCGATCACCACATGGCCATATTCATCGGCCAGCGTCACGAAATCGCCTTCCGGATCGATCACCACCTGCTGCACCAGCGGGGCGCTTTCCTCCAGCAGCCGGCGCAGCAGATGCGATTTGCCCGACCCCGAATTGCCCTGCACGAGCAGGCGGGTCGCGAGCAATTCCTCCACGTCGACGAGCACGGGATTGCCCGCGCCGTCCGTTCCTATGCTGATACTGGCGGTCACGCTTCGTCCTTTGGCCCAGCCTGTGTCCCCCGCGCAAGCCCTGCCGCAACGAAGCGGCGCAAAGGGGATGTTTCCCTTGACCCCGTTCATGGTGCGGTGCAGCGTCCTTTCCCATGGCGACTCTTGCACCTTCGGCGGGCGCTCCGGCGGTCACGCAAAACCCCGATATCCGCTACCTCGGCCGTCTGCTGGGCGACGTCATCCGCGCCTATGGCGGGGACAAGCTCTACAAGCAGACCGAATATATCCGCTCCGCCTCGGTCGACCGGGCGCGCGGCATCCAGGGCGCGGACGTCACCGACACCGGCCTCGACGCCTTGAGTCTCGACGACACGCTGTCCTTCGTGCGCGGATTCATGCTCTTCTCGATGCTCGCCAACCTTGCCGAAGACCGGCAGGGCGTCGCCGCCGAACCGGGCGCGGACGTCGCCTCCGCCCTCGGGCGGCTGGAGGACGAAGGCGTCAGCCGCGACGCGGTCATGGCGCTGCTCGATGACGCGCTGGTCGTGCCGGTGCTCACCGCCCACCCGACCGAGGTGCGGCGCAAGAGCATGATCGACCACCGCAACCGCATCGCCGACCTCATGCGCCTGCGCGACGCGGGCCGCACGGAAACCGACGAGGGCGAAAATCTGGAGGAGGCGATCTTGCGCCAGATCGCGCTGCTGTGGCAGACGCGCCCGCTGCGCCGCGAAAAGCTGTTCGTCGCGGACGAGATCGAAAATGTCCTGACCTATCTGCGCGACATTTTCCTGCCGACCCTGCCCGCGCTCTACGCCCGGTGGGAACGTGTGCTGGAGGCGCGGCCGCCCAGCTTCCTGCGCGTCGGCTCCTGGATCGGCGGCGACCGCGACGGCAATCCCTTCGTCCAGGCGCCGCAGCTTCGCTTCGCCCTGTCGCGCGCCTGCCAGTCGGCGCTGGGCTATTATCTCGACGCGGTGCACGAACTGGGCGCGGAACTGTCGCTTTCGACTGAACTCGCCCATGTGCCCCAGCCTGTGATGGATCTGGCGCAAGCGAGCGGCGACGCGTCCCCCAGCCGTCAGGACGAACCCTATCGCCGCGCCATTTCGGGCATCTATGCCCGCCTCGCCGCCACCTATCTGGGCCGCACCGGCCACACGCCGCCGCGCCCCTCCGCGCTCAGGGGGGAGCCTTATGACGGCCCCGCCGATTTCCGCCGCGATCTCATCACCATCGCGCAGGGCCTTGCGAACGAAGGCGACGGCGCGCTGGCCACCGGGGGCGCGCTGGGCCGTCTGATCCGCGCGGTCGAAACCTTCGGCTTCCATCTCGCCACGCTCGACATGCGGCAGAACAGCGAGGTGCACGAGCGGGTCGTCGCCGAACTGCTGAGCCGGGCGGGCGTCGAGAAAGACTATGCCGGCCTCGACGAATTTGCGCGCATCGCCCTCTTGCGCCGGGAACTGGCGAGCAACCGGCCGCTCGGCACCCGCTTTTCCGACTATTCGGAGGAAACCGCTTCCGAACTCGCCATCGTGGAGGCGGCGGCGGAGGCGCACCGCATCTACGGCCCGCAATGCATCACCCATTACATCATCTCCAAGGCGGAAAGCGTCTCCGACCTCCTGGAAGTGAACATCCTCCTGAAAGAGGCGGGCCTCTGGCGCGCGGGCGCGGACGGCGATCCGCCGCAGGCCGCGATCATGGCGGTGCCCCTCTTCGAAACCATCGCCGATCTTGAGGCCGCGCCCAAGATCATGTCCGCCTATTTCGGCCTGCCGGAGATTTCCGGCGTGGTGAAGGCGCGCGGCCATCAGGAAGTGATGATCGGCTATTCGGACAGCAACAAGGACGGCGGCTACATCACCTCCACCTGGGGCCTGTTCAAGGCGAGCAAGGCGCTGGAGCCGGTCTTCGCGCAGGCGGGCGCGGCGATGCAGCTTTTCCACGGCCGGGGCGGCGCGGTCGGGCGCGGCGGCGGCTCGTCCTTCGCCGCGATCCAGGCCCAGCCCAGGGGCACGGTGCAGGGCCGCATCCGCATCACCGAACAGGGCGAAGTGATCGCCGCCAAATATGCCACGCGCGACGTCGCCATGGCGAATCTGGAGGCGATGACCAGCGCCACCCTGCTCGCCAGCCTGGAGCCGGAGGGCATCTCGCCGCGCGACGCCGCCCGCTTCGCCGCCGCGATGGACGAACTCTCTCAAGCCGCCTTCGCCGCCTATCGCGACCTTGTTTATGGGACGGAGGGCTTCAAGGAATTTTTCCGCGAACTGACGCCGATTCAGGAAATCTCCGGCCTCAAGATCGGGTCGCGCCCCGCCAGCCGCACCAAAAGCTCGCGGATCGAGGATCTGCGCGCCATCCCCTGGGTGTTCAGCTGGTCGCAGGCGCGCGTGATGCTGCCGGGCTGGTATGGCGTCGGCCATGCGCTCGCGGGGTTCGAGGACAAGGCGCTGCTCGCCGACATGGCGCAAAGCTGGTCCTTCCTCGGCTCCGCGCTCGCCAATCTGGAAATGGTGCTGGCGAAGTCCGATCTCGGCATCGCCGCGCGCTATCTGCCGCTGGTGGAGGATCAGGCGCGCGCCGGGGATATCTTCGCCCGCATCCGGGACGGCTGGGCGATGACGCATGACGGCCTGCTCGCGGCCACCGGCCAGGCGCGCCTGCTGGAAAAGAATCCGAAGCTCGACGAATCCATCCGGCTCCGTTTGCCCTATATCGAGCCGCTGAACCTGCTCCAGGTCGAATTGCTCAAGCGCCACCGCGCGGGCGAGGACGATCCGCGCATCAAGGAGGGCATCGAACTGTCGATCAACGCCATCGCCACCGCGCTCAGGAACAGCGGTTAGCGCCTATGCGCGGAGAAATAAGCCGCAGGCGTTGCGCGTCTGGTGCCGTCTGCTGCCTGAAAGCCTGCCGACGCCGCGCATGAAAACGGAAGAGGACGGGTCAGCCGCAGTCCGAATGGCTGACCCGTCCTCGACTCCTCCGGAGAGGAATGGGTGGGCGGGCGCACGGGACGCCCGCCCGAACCTTATGTCAGAATTTGGCGACCACGCCCGCCATCGGGCGGATGGAGCGGAAATTGCCCAGCGTGTCCGCCTGGAAACGCAGGCGGACGGGGCTGCTGGCCGCCGAGC
Source organism: Sphingobium wenxiniae (assembly GCF_007830065.1). Lineage (GTDB taxonomy): Bacteria > Pseudomonadota > Alphaproteobacteria > Sphingomonadales > Sphingomonadaceae > Sphingobium > Sphingobium wenxiniae. The sequence goes on from NZ_VLKK01000015.1 coordinate 40,716, forward strand.
TGCCGAGGTCCGCCGCCGACACTTCCACGCCCGCGCCATAGGTGGTGCCGTGGAAATCGGGGCTGTCGGGTCCCAGCGCGTCGAAATTGACCCAGCGATAGCCGACCTTGCCGAAGATCAGGCTGTCCTTGCCCGCCTTCACGCCGACACGGCCCGCCGCGCCATATTCCCAGTCCACGTCGCCGCTGACGCCCTTGGACGCGGTGCCTTCGACGCCGACGACCAGCGGCCCGGCGACATTGTAGTTCACGCCCGCGACGCCCTCGACCATGCGGCCCTTGTAGCCGACGGGCGGAATGCCTTCCTTCCCGGTTTCGCTGTCATAATTGTCCACGCCGCCCATCACGCCGACATAGGGTTCGATGCGGCGGGGGGAGCCTGCATCGTCCTGCGCCGCCGCCGCGGCGGGAATGAAGGACGCAGCGGCAACCGCCGCGAAAAGCAGTCTGTTCATGAAACGACCCTTTTTTCTGGTTTTAAGGAAAATCGCGTCCGGGGTGTGGACCCCCGGCCTGCCCGTGCGCTCAAAGCGCCCCAGGAGCATGGAAAGGAAATCCGCCAGCGCCCTTGAAGGTTTCCTGAAGGCAGGAAAAACCTGCTCTCGCCGGGAAATTGCGGCACAAATACAACGGTTTCTGTCGGGAAGATGAACAGGAACCGATTTTTCTGAACCCCCGATAAACAACTGCTTCATCCCCCAGCCATTCACGGTCAATTCAACCGCCGGCCATTATGGATGGCCGATAACGTCTGAGGAGAAAGGCGATGGCCTTGTTCAAACGGCCCTTGTTCGCGGTGATAAGTCTGGCGGGCGCCCTGATGGTGGCCGGCTGTGCCTATGACGACGGCTATTATGGCGGCGTCGGCGTGGGCAGCGGCTATTATGGCGGCAATTACTGGGATTCGGGCTATTATGATCCCAGCTATTATAATGGCTGGTATGACGGCTATTATTACCCCGGCAGCGGCTATTATGTCTATGATCGCGGCGGTCGGCGTCATCGCTGGAATGACGGGCAGCGCCGCTATTGGGAAGGCCGCCGCGCGACGCATGGCGGCGACAACCGCTGGCGCGGCGGGGATCGCGACCGCTGGCAGAATCGGGATCGCGGCGGACGGGGCGAGGGCAACTGGAACAATCGGCCCCAACGCCCCCAGGCGACTCGCCCGCAAACGAACGACGGCGATCGAGGCCGTTGGCGCGGCGGCCGCGATGCCGTAACCTCGCCCCGGCCGCAGGCGCGTCCCGAGGCGCCGATGCCGCGTCCCGATGGCGGCCAGCGGCAGCCGCGCGGTTCGCGGAGGCAGAACCCGAATTGAACGATATGGAGATCGATGGACCGATGGGATGGCAAAAGGGAACGGTTCTTCTTCTGGGCACATTGACGCTGGCCGCCTGCGACGGGCGTGAGGAAAGCGCGATCGACAATCTGGCCAACGGGGCCAATGCGGTGCAGGTGCAGAATGATGTGCGGGCCGAAGCGCAGGCCCTGATGGAACCGCTTGCGCCCCCGCCGCCGGGATCGCCCGGCGGCCTTCCCGTTTCGTCCGAACCGGTGAACGAGGACGCCATCGATCCCGACAGCGCGCAGGGCGCGGCGCAGGTGGTGCAGGGCTATTACGGCCTGCTGGAGGAAAAGCGCTTCGACGATGCGCAGGATCTGTGGAACGAAAAAGGCCCCATCGGGACGGAGGAGGATGTCCTCTTCGCCGCCCGCTTCCGGGGTTTCAGCGAAATCCACGCCAATGTCGGCGTGCCCGGCGATGTGGAGGGCGCGGCAGGCTCCCTCTATGTGACGGTCCCGGTGCAGGTCTATGGCCGCGTCGCCGCCACCGGCAAGCCTTGGTATACCTTGCGGCAGGTGACGCTGCGCCGCGTCAACGACGTGCCCGGATCGTCGGAAGCCGACCGCCGCTGGCACATCGAATCGATCGGGCCTTATGCCGCGCCCGAAGAACCGGCGGGGGAAGCGGCGGCCAACGCCATCTCCCCCACCGACGGCATGGTCAGGAAACCGTAGCCTTCACGATCTTGCCGGGGGTTGCCGGCGGCTCGCCCTTGGGCAGGGCGTCGACATGCTCCATGCCGGACGTGACTTCGCCCCAGACGGTATATTGCCCGTCGAGGAAGGTCGCGTCGTCGAAGCAGATGAAGAACTGGCTGTTGGCGCTGTTCGGGTTCGTTGCGCGGGCCATGGAGCACACGCCCCGCACATGCGGCTCGCGGCTGAACTCGGCCTTGATGTCGGGCAGCTTGGACCCGCCCATGCCGGTGCCGGTCGGATCGCCGCCCTGCGCCATGAAGCCGGGAATGACGCGGTGGAACACCACGCCGTCGTAAAAGCCGTCCTTGGCGAGCGACGTGATGCGCTCCACATGGCCGGGGGCCAGATCGGGGCGCAGCTTGATGACGACGTCGCCGCCGCTGTCGAGGGTGAGGGTAAGCGTTTCGTCGGCCATGATGTCCTCTTTGTAGGGAAGGGTCGATGGCCGTCATATAAAGGCTTGGGACCGGGATGGAAGCATTTAGGGACATGACGCTCCGTTCGTCCCCCGAACCCCATTGCAATTCGATTCCGCATGAGCGAAAGCGGCCGGATGTTACAGGAACCGGACAGTAGGGGACGCGATGAGCGATCACGGCGATTTGGCCGAACCCCGGCCGGGCGAACAGCCTGTTGACGACGATGCCGTCGTCGATCAGGCGGGGGATTCCCGCCATGACGAGGATGACCGGCTGAAAACCGACTTCGTGTCCGCCGTGCTCGACGCGGTGGAGGAGGGCGAGAGCGAACGCGCGCGCGAACTCGTGTCGCCGCTGCACCCGGCCGACATCGCCGATCTTCTCGAACTCACCCCGTCCGAACGGCGCGGGGAAGTCGCCGCCGCGCTGGGCGATCTTGTCGGCGCGGAGGTACTCTCCGAACTCAACGACTATGTGCGCGACGGCCTGCTCGATTCGCTCGCGCCCGAACAGGTCGCCGAATTCGCCCGCGAACTCGACACCGACGACGCCGTCGCCATCATCGAGGACATGGACGACGCCGACCAGCAGGCCGTCCTCGATGCGCTCGATCCCGAAGACCGCGCCGCCATCGAAAGCGCGCTCTCCTATCCGGAGGAATCCGCCGGGCGCCTGATGCAGCGCGACCTGATCGCGGTGCCCGAACATATGACCGTCGGGCAGGTGATCGACTACCTCCGCGACAATAGCGACCTCACCACCGATTTCTGGGAAATCTTCGTGGTGGACGAGCAGCACAAGCCCATCGGCACCTGCCAGCTTTCGTGGATTCTCACCTGCCCGCGTTCCGTCGCCATGGCCGACCTCATGAAGCGGGAACAGACGCTGATCCCGGTCGACATGGACCAGGAGGAAGTGGCGCTGCGCTTCCAGAAATATGCCCTCATCTCCGCCGCCGTGGTGGACGGCAGCGGGCGGCTGGTCGGCATGATCACCGTCGACGATATCGTGCACATCATTTCCGAGGAAGCGGGCGAGGACATCCTGCGCCTGTCCGGCGCGGGCGAGGGCGACATCAACGAACCCGTGATGGACAGCTATCGCGCGCGCGTGCGCTGGCTGCTCACCAACCTGCTGACCGCGCTGGTCGCCTCCACCATCATCGGCATTTTCGAAGGGACCATCGAAAGGATGGTGGCGCTCGCCACGCTGATGCCGATCGTCGCGGGCGTGGGCGGCAATGCGGGCAGCCAGACCATGGCCGTCACCGTGCGCGCGCTCGCCACCAACCAGATCACCGGCACCAACACGCGCCGCACCATCCTGCGCGAGATGCGCGTGGCGCTGCTCAATGGCGTGACCGTGGCGGCGGTGCTGGGCGTCGGCGTGGCGCTGGTGTTCCAGAACGGGGCATTGGGCGCGGTGATCGCGGCGGCGATGATGACCAATATCCTGACGGCGGGCCTGGCCGGGGCGGCGGTGCCGCTGGCGTTCGACCGGATGAACCTCGACCCGGCGGTGGCGTCGTCGATCTTCGTCACCATGATTACCGATTCGATGGGCTTCTTCGCTTTCCTGGGGCTGGCGAGCGCGGCGGGATTGACGGGCTGAAATCCGCGCTCATCTTGACGCCATGCCCCTTCACCTCACCAAGATAGCATTCGGCGCGCAAAGTCCCGCCGCCCTGCGCGCCTGGCTGGAAAGCCATGCGGGCGAAGCGCGGACCAGCACCCGTTACATGCCCAAGCGTTTCGAGGAACTGGCGGGCGGCTCCCTCTACTGGATACACAGCAGCCAGCTCGTCGGCCGCAGCCCGATATTGGGTTTCGAGGAAACCGGGCAGGGCCGTTTCTGGATTCGCCTCGAACCCCGCCTCGTTCCGGTGCGGGCCATGCCCAAACGCCCGCATCAGGGCTGGCGCTATCTGGAAGAAAAGGACGCGCCGCCGGACCTGGGATCGGGCGAGGCGGACGATCTTGACGCCATGCCGCCCGCGCTGCTGGGGGAATTGTCCAGGCTGGGACTGGTATGATCCGCTCCGCGCGGCGCGGGGCGTTCCGGCGATAAGGGGACATTTCCCCGATCCCTCGTCCCTCCAAGGTCCTATCGCCCGAATTTCCGCTGCGTCTTGCCGTAGCGCAGCTTGCGCGTGCCCGGCTTGCCTTCGTTCGCGCGGCCCCTTGGCGCGGCGACCTGCTGGTCGGCGGGCAGGCCAAGCTCCTCGGCCTCCAGCTTGCGGATTTCGTCGCGGATGCGGCCCGCTTCCTCGAACTCCAGATCGGCGGCGGCGGCGCGCATCTTCTTTTCCAGATCCTCGATATAGGCGCGCAGATTATGGCCGACGAGGTGCGGGCGATCCTCGATCCCCGTATCGACCGTGACCTGATCCTTGCTCGCGACATGGGCGATGATGTCGCCGATATGGCGCTTGATCGTGGTCGGCGTGATGCCGTGTTCCATGTTGTATGCCTGCTGCTTCTCGCGGCGGCGCGACGTTTCGTTGAGTGCCCGCTCCATGGAGCCGGTGATCCTGTCGGCATAGAGGATGACGCGCCCATCCACATTGCGCGCCGCGCGGCCGATGGTCTGGATCAGCGACGTTTCGGACCGCAGGAAACCTTCCTTGTCCGCGTCCAGGATCGCCACCAGCCCGCATTCGGGAATGTCCAGCCCCTCGCGCAGCAGGTTGATGCCGACCAGCACGTCATACACGCCCAGCCGCAGGTCGCGGATCAGCTCGATGCGCTCCAGCGTCTCCACATCTGAATGCATGTAGCGGACCTTGATCCCCGCCTCGTGCATGAACTCGGTCAAGTCCTCGGCCATGCGCTTGGTCAGCGTGGTGACGAGGGTGCGATATCCCTTCTTCGCCGTTTCCCGCGCCTCATGGATCAGGTCGTCCACCTGATCCTCCACCGGCTTGATCTCGACCGGCGGGTCGATGAGTCCGGTGGGGCGGATCACCTGTTCGCTGAACGCGCCGCCGGTCTGGTTCATCTCCCACGGGCCGGGCGTGGCGGAAACGCTGACGGTCTGGGGCCGCATCGCGTCCCATTCGTTGAAGCGCAGGGGTCGGTTGTCGATGCAGCTCGGCAGGCGGAAGCCATATTCGGCGAGCGTGATCTTGCGCCGGTGGTCGCCGCGCGCCATCGCGCCGATCTGCGGCACGGTCTGGTGGCTTTCGTCCACGAACAGCAGGGCGTTTTCAGGCAGATATTCGAACAGCGTCGGCGGCGGCTCGCCCGGCAGGCGGCCGGTCAGGAAGCGGGAATAATTCTCGATCCCCGCGCAGGCGCCGGTGGCCGCGATCATCTCCAGGTCGAAATTCGTCCGCTGCTCCAGCCGTTGCGCCTCCAGCAGCTTGCCCTCGGCGGTCAGCTCCTTGAGCCGCTCGGCCAGTTCATGCCGGATCGCCTCCATCGCCTGTTTCAGCGTCGGGCCGGGGGTGACGTGGTGGCTGTTGGGAAAGACCTTCACATAATCGAGGCTCGCGACCTTCTTGCCGGTCAGCGGGTCGAACTCGACGATCTCCTCGATCTCGTTGCCGAAGAAGCTGACGCGCCAGGCGGTATCCTCATAGTGGCTGGGGAAAATCTCCAGATTGTCGCCCTTCACCCGGAAATTGCCGCGCGCGAAGGCCGCGTCGTTGCGCTTATATTGCAGCGCGACGAGCTTGCGGATGATCTCCCGCTGGTCTTCTATCCCGCCCTTCTTCATGGCGAAGGTCATGGCCGAATAGGTTTCGACCGATCCGATGCCGTAAAGGCACGACACCGATGCCACGATCAGCACGTCGTCCCGTTCCAGCAGCGCGCGGGTGGCGGAATGGCGCATCCGGTCGATGGCCTCGTTCACGCTCGACTCCTTCTCGATATAGGTGTCGGATCGCGGCACATAGGCTTCGGGCTGGTAATAGTCGTAATAGCTGACGAAATATTCGACGGCGTTTTCCGGGAAGAAGCTCTTGAACTCCCCGTAAAGCTGCGCCGCCAGGATCTTGTTGGGCGCGAGCACCAGCGCGGGGCGCTGCAACGCCTCGATCACCTTGGCCATGGTGAAGGTCTTGCCCGAGCCGGTGACGCCCAGCAGCACCTGATCGCGCTCCCCTTCCCGCGCGGCGGCCGTCAGTTCGGCGATGGCGCCGGGCTGGTCGCCCGACGGCTCATAGTCGGAAACGAGCCTGAACGGCCTGCCGCCCTCGCTCTTTTCCGGGCGCACGGGACGGTGGGGGACGAAGCCTTCGCCTGTTTCCGGCTCTGCCAGCGATGTGCGGATTTGAATTGTCATCGCCGCTTGATATGGTCTTCCCCAAGACGGGCCGCAACCGTCCGCATATCAAAACAGGGATCAGCCATGAACAAAGCCCCCAGGACCGCCATCGCGGCCGCCATCGCCTCCGCCGCGCTGATGCTCGGGGCGTGCGGCGAGAAGCCGGGCGGGAAGGCGCAAGGACAGGGCGGCATCGCCGCGACCGACGGCATGAGCCGCGAAGAGGTCAAGGGCGAGGTCGACAAGGTGCAGCTCAAGCCCGGCCAATGGGAAGGCAGCTTCACGCTGGAGGACATCGACCTGTCGCACACGCCCGGCGCGTCGGCGCAGGTCAAGGACCGGATGAAGCAGATGATGAGCCAGTCCTCGATCCAATATTGCCTCACGCCCGAAGAAGCCGCCAACCCCAGCGGCAGGATGTTCTCCGGTCAGGAGAACAATGACTGCACCTATGGCGGCTTCGACGCGCGCGGCGGCACGGTGAAGGGGCAGGTGTCGTGCAAGGGCGAAAACGGCACGATGGATGCGGTGATGACGGGCAGCTACGCGCCCGAAAGCTATGAAATGCACATGGACATGAAGATGGCGGGCGGGCCCGGCGGCATGACCATGGCGATGAAGGCGCGGACGGCCGGAAAGTGGATCGGCGCGGCCTGTTCCTGATCCCGGCCGCCCGCCTTTCCCGCCTCCGCCCGCCAGGGCGACGGCGGAAGGCGTATTTTCGCTTGCACTTTGCGCCCGAAGGGTTGAGCTTCCTTGTCGTTCCGTAAGAGAACAGGGGAGAGGATGATGCGTTCTACCGTTCTGGCGGCGCTGCCGCTTGTGATGACATTCGGTCTGGCGGGGTGCGGCAGCGGCCCCGCCCCGGATACGGAAGCAGAAGAAGCGCCCATCCTGATGCAGGCGGGCGAATGGGCGCTGACCCGCAAGACGACCGGCTATAACACGCCCACGGTGACGCCCGCCGAATATCAGGCCGCGCTCAAGGACGTGAAGGAGGACAAGGTCTGCATCGCGGTCGACGCGGCGGGCGTGCCCGACGCCAACGCCCTTGCCGGGACGGAGGGCAAGGATTGCACCTACAAGGACAAGCTGCTCCGCAAGGGACGGCTGATCGCCACCCTGTCCTGCAAGGCTGGAAACGGCACCTCGGAAATCGCGCTGGAGGGCAATTATACCGCCGACACGCTGACGCTGGGCACGACGATGACGAAGACGGTGGGCGGCCAGCCTACCCTGCGGACCACGCACGATCTGAATGGCAAGCGCGTAGGCGACTGTCCGAAGGTCTAGGGACCGATCGCCCCGAGGGCGGCTGATTCAGGCCCCCTTCTTTCCCTTTCCCCCTTGCGGGAGAAGGATATGCAGCCTTGCCGACCCCGGCCTTGAGTCGGAGGAGGCCAGGCGGCGTTGGATGAGGGGTTTTCGCGCCCTCCCCATGGGAAGAGGGACAGGCGCAACCCGCAAACCGCTATTCCAGCGCCGCGATCGCCCGCCGGTCGCAGCGTTTCGCGCCCCGCGCGACGGGCGTATAAGCGGGCACCGGGATCGACTGGCCGATCCTGAGAGGGGCGAAGCGTTTGCGCTCTATCCCCTCGCATCGCAGGAACAGCTCCAGCATCCGGGGCGGCGTGTCCCATTGCTCGTAGGACAGGCGGAACGTGCCCCAGTGGACCGGGATCGCGGTCGACGCCTTGAGCCGCTCGAAGACCCGGACCGCCTGTTCCGGGCCGATATGCGCGCCCGATTCCATCTGTCCCTTCTGGAAGCGGAAGGCGCCGATGGGCAGGATGGCGAGCCGGATCGGACCCAGCCGGGCGGCTTCCTCCGGCCACATCATGTCGCCCGCGCCGGTATCGCCCGCGAAGAAGATGTTCCCGGCGCGCGTCTCGATCACGAAGCTGGACCATAAGGCCCGGTTGCGGTCCGTCGCCCAGCGCGAACTCCAATGATGATTGCGCGTCACATGGACGCGATAGTCGGGGCAATGCTCGTAATTCTCGCACTGGATCACCGTGTCGGCGCTCAGCCCGTCCAGCCCGCTCAGCCCGCCCAGCGCCGCTCCGCTGATCGAACGGCCCCAGTCCAGCGCCGTGGACGGTATGCCGGCGGCTTTCAGGATCGCGTCGTTGCCAAGGCCGGTGACGATCCTGGGCCGGTCGCGGTCCCACAGCCTTTTCAGCGTGGGAATGTCCAGATGGTCGTAATGATTGTGGCTGATGACGATCAGGTCGATCTTCGGCAGGTCGTCGAAGCGGATGCCCGGCTGCGCCACGCGCCGGGGACCGATCAGGTTGAACGGCCCGGCGCGATCCGACCAGATCGGATCGGTCAGGATGTTGAGGCCCGCCGCCTGCACCAGCACCGTCGCATGGCCCACCCATGTCGCCACCATGCCGCGCGGCGCGGCGAAGGGGGCGGGGCGCGTCGGCGTCACCGCGATGGTGTCGGGCCAGACGGGTTGCTCGTCGCGCCCCATCAGATAGCGGGCGATGGCAATGTGCAGGTTGCGGCCGCGCGGCGCGGCATCGTCCTCCCCATCGGGATTGAAGAAATGCGCGCCGTCGAAATGGCGGCTGGCCGGCCCCTCATAATAAATGCGGTCGAGGAAGGGCGGAACGATGGTGATCGCCAGGCACAGGGCGATGAGCAGGAACAGCAGCGCGAGGCCCAGCCCTCCGGCGATTTTCCTGAACAGGCGACCCATGCGCTCTCCGAACCTTTGCCAGATCAGCGACATAGCGCGATTTGGCGGCGCGGCAAGGGGCGCGCGCTTATGCCCCCGGCGCGCATGGTCCGATTCAATCCCGATCCGGCCGATTCACGCGGCGACGCGAAGAACAAGAGCGCGCCGAAAGGGCGCTTCCCGCGCCTCAGTGGGAAAAAATTCGACCGCATGACCGTGGACAGGATCGCCTGTCCCGATCGATCATAGCGCGCCCGCCAGCGCCAGGACGACGCCCAGCGCCACCAGCAGCAGCGCCGTCACCTCGCTGCGCTTCATGCGCTCGCCCAGGTAGAAATGGCCGAAGGCGAGCGTGAAGGCGACTTCGACCTGCCCGACGATCCGGACCAGCGCGACCGGCGCGGTGGCAAAGCCGGTGAACCAGCAGGCCGATCCCGCCGCCGACAGGAACCCGACCTGCCCCGAAACCCGCCAGCTCGCCAGCACCCGCCGCATCTCGCCCGGTTCGCGCAGCAGCAGATAGCCGCCCTGCATCACGGTCTGGAGAGCCACGGTCGCCGCCAGCACGAGAAGCGCGGCATGGATCGGGCTGCTCCCGCCCGCCTCCTGCGCGGCGCGGCGGATGCCGATGGCCGTCAGGGCGAAGAAGAAGCCCGAACCCATGCCGTAGAGCGCGGCCGGCTGGCCCAGCGCCTTCAGGAAATCCAGCGGCCCCATCCGCCGTCCGCCCGTGGACAGCAGCATGATGCCCGCCACCCCGCATCCGATCCCGCCCAGGGTGAGCGCGCTCAGCCTTTCGCCCATCAGCAGGAAGGAGAGGATGGCTCCCTGTACCGCCTCCGTTTTCGAATAGGCTGTCCCGACCACGAAATTGCGGTGGTGGAAGGCCATCAGCAACAGGTTGGTGGCGATGATCTGCGCCAGCCCGCCCGCCAGGCACAGGAGCAGGAACAGCTTGCCGGCCGAGGGGAGGGGCGCCGGAAACGCCAGGCGGTAAGCCGCCAGCATCAGCAGCGCGAAGGGCAGGCCGTAAAGATAGCGGACCAGCCCCGCGCCGTTGATCGACAGGCTCTTGCCCACGCGGCGTTGCACGGCCGTGCGCCACGCCTGCATCCCACCCGCGATCAACGTGGCGGGCAACCAGAGGGGAGAAGAGATCATGCCCCGCCTATAGCCCAAATGCGCCGCGCGTCACCTTCGGCGTTCGCCGCTTTCCGCAGGGCGCTTGCGCAATTTGCAAATGACATGACCCTTTTCGCAAAGACCATGCCCGCCGCCCGCTCGGCTCGGCCTGGCTTGCCGCAGGATCAATGGGAAGGCATGGCCGGACCGCTCCCGCCATCCAACCCGCCTACCGCTCCAGCCCCTTCGCCTTCCCCCATGCCCGCGCGGCGGTGTAGCCCAGATAGCCCGTGCCGAAGAGCGCGTAGAGCGGCTCGGGCAGCGCCTCCAGATAGGCGCGCATCCCCTCGACGATGGCCGCCGCCATCCGCGGACGGACGCCTGCGATCAGCCCCATCGGCACCGACCACAGCAGCAGCCCGTACATCACATAGAGAAAGGCCGGACGCGCCCGCCTGACCCAGGCGTCGTCCGCGTCCATCGCCTGTTCCTGCCTGCTCATGGTATCCTCTCCTTAACCGATCCGGTTCGCCAGCCATCCATAGAGAAAGGCTTCGTTCGCGGGCCTGCTTTCCGCCAGCGCGATATAGCGCTCGCCCTGCAACGCCTCGACGGCCTTCAGCAGCACGCGCTCGCCCCCGCGCCCGCGCAGGGCCATGAAGGCGCCCAGCGCCGCCAGCGTCTTCGCGCCGATCCGCCGGTCGACGGTCAGGTCGGGATAATCCTTCTGGTTCCGGTTCAGCGCATTGAGCGCCCGTTGCAGGAATCCCGTCGCCGCCGCCGGCCCCATGTTGACCGCGGTATCGAACAGCTCCGCCGCCACGTCCGGCGCGATCTCCGCGGCGAAGGCGTAGCCCGGCCGTTCCCAGTAAAGCCGCCGGTAGATGCTTTCCGCGACCGCGCGCGGCATTGTCCGCATGTCGCCCGCATAGCCGTTCTCCCGCGCCACGCCTTGCGTGATGCCCCAGTTGGTCGGCCCGCCGCGATCGGCCGGATGATGGCTGTATCCGCCCTCGCGCTCGATCACCTCTTCGATCAGTGTCCCAATGTCCATGCCCGCCTGTCCCCATGTCCCCGGAAAGGCGAATCATTTATCCCATATGGTTCCCTGTAGGACAGCAAAAACCGCGCGCGGCCCGAAAATAGGAAAAATAGGAGGGGGGAGAGAAGCCACCCGCAAAACCGCGGCACTTCGCCATCTCACTCTCGATTTCGGCCGGCCTTCGCCTCATTCACGGCGATGTCGAAGCCCGTTTCCTCCGCCTGTTCGTAAATGGCTATGACAAGCGGCTCGCCAGCTTCCAGCAGCGAGGAGCGGGCATCGTCCATGGTGAATTGAGCTGCCATGTCCGTCCTCCCTTTCAGGCGAGATCGCGCACCTTGGGTTCGCGCGCCCAGTGTCGTTTCACGCCAACCTTCATGAAGTTCTCAACCGGAACCACGCCGTCGTCCTGCTCGACATTGGCCTTGTCGAGCAGGATCTGCGTGCCCTTGCAGTGGGCTATGGTCTTGCAATGAGCATAGGCATCCATGAACCACTGGACAGCCGCTCCGTCCTTGGTCAGCTTTTCGGCGGCGTCAGGCGTCAGGATGGCGGCAACCGCGTCGAACAGCACGGAAGGCGAGCCGGCAAGCTGCCCATCGGCCTTCAGGATGCCGCCTTTGACCTTGATGCCGCCGACCTTCGGTGCAACCAGGAAGGCGGTGCCGCCTGCCTTCTCGATCTCGCCTTTCAGCGAGTCGATGGACGCCTTGTCCGATCCCTCGGCGAAGAGGATGCCCACCTTGCGCCCCTTGAGCGTCTCCTTTGCCTGCTTCTGGATCGACAGCGCGTCGGACGCCTTCATGTCGATTGGCGCTCTGGCCGCCTTTGCCTTTTCGGGCAGGTCGATGGCCAGGCCCGCCGCGACGCGTTTCGCCAGATCCTCGTCGATATTGCGCAGGCGTGAGATAAGCCGCGCGCGAACATGCTCCAGCCGTACCTTGGACAACTCGAACACGATGGCCGAGGCGATGTGCGCCCGCTCGTTTTCTGTCTGGGAGCGGTAGAAGAGCCGCGCCTGGCTGTAGTGATCGGCGAACAGTTCCGCACGGATGCGGAGCTTCTGGGTCGGATCATTGCGCTCATCATTGGCGGTGAAAGTGGTGAAACCAGTCTCTGGGCAGGCGCGCGGTCCCGCGTCCTCGCCCGCTTCGGCCAGGCTGTTCGGTTCATAGTTGGCGCGGCCCGTAGGCACCAGCGTCTGCATCATCCCGTCGCGCTGGAAATTGTGAAACGGGCATTTGGGCGCGTTGATCGGGATCTGATGGAAGTTGGTTGTGCCGAGCCGCGACTTCTGCGTGTCGAGATAAGAGAAGAGACGCCCTTGCAGCAGCGGATCGTTGGTGAAGTCGATGCCGGGAATGATGTTGGTCGGCAGGAAGGCCGCCTGCTCGGTCTCGGCGAAGAAATTGTCGACGTTGCGGTTGAGCGTCATGCGGCCGATGATCTCGACCGGAATCTCTTCTTCCGGGATAAGCTTGGTCGCGTCGAGCACGTCATAAGGCTGCTTTGCCGCCCATGCCTCGTCGAAGACCTGCACGCCCAGATCCCATTGCGGGTAGTCGCCGGCCTCGATGGCTTCGAACAGGTCGCGGCGGTGGAAATCGGGGTCGGCCCCGGCGATCTTCACCGCCTCGTCCCATGTGGTGGATTCGATGCCGAGCACCGGCTTCCAGTGAAACTTGACGAAATGGTCTTCGCCCTTCGCATTGACGAGGCGGAAGGTGTGAACACCGAAGCCCTCGATCATCCTGAGCGAGCGGGGGATCGCTCGGTCCGACATCGCCCACATGATCATGTGCATCGATTCGGGCATCAGGCCGATGAAATCCCAGAAGGTATCATGTGCCGAGGCGGCCTGCGGATAGCCGCGATCGGCCTCCATCTTCACGCTATGGACCAGATCGGGGAACTTGATGGCATCCTGGATGAAGAAGACCGGGATGTTGTTGCCGACCAGATCCCAATTGCCCGTATCGGTATATAGCTTGACCGCGAAGCCCCGCACGTCGCGCGGTGTGTCGATCGATCCCGCGCCGCCCGCCACGGTCGAAAAGCGGACGAAGACCGGGCAGCTATCGCCCTTCTTTTGGAAGATTGACGCCTTGGTCATATCGGGGATCGCCTTCGTGCATTCGAACACGCCATGCGCGCCCGATCCGCGCGCATGAACGATGCGTTCGGGAATGCGCTCATGGTCGAAGTGGAAGATCTTCTCGCGGAGGACGAAATCTTCCAGCAGCGTCGGGCCGCGCTCGCCGGCGCGCAGGCTGTTCTGGTTGTCGGCGATGCGATGGCCGAAATTATCGGTCAAGTGGGAAATGCCATCTTCATGGTCGGCGCCGGCGGGAACATTCTGGTGAAGCTCCCCACCAATGCCGAGAGTGGTTTCAGGTGACGATTGCCCCGATCCCGGCGCATGATGATGAAGTGAATTCGTCCGGCTGGGCGAAACTTCGGATTCAGCCATCTTGGCTCTCCCCTATATATTATCGATCTGACGAGAACCCCGGTCGCGATGATCATCGGCGATCACCCGGGGTCCCGCTTCTTCTACTACATAGAACACGTCATTTCGGCATAGGTTCCTGTCTGGCACAGCTGCCGGCTCGTCGAGCGGCAGCCGTGGCACTCCTGGCCTATTGGCGGACAACGATCTGCTCGCGGCGACCGCCGACGATACCGCCGAAACCGGCAGATGCGGCGCCGATGATGAGCGCGAGGACAACGAGGAATGATGTGCCGGCAGCACCGCCAGCAGCAGTATCGACGGTCGTCTTCGCAGTCTCGACGGCATCATTCTTGGCGGCGACGAAACGCGCCTTGGCGGCTTCGACCTTCTGGCGAGCTTCGGCGGCGCTGATCTTCTGCTGCGCGGCGACGATCGCCACGATCCGGCTTTCAGCCTGCGCGCCTTTGGTGCCGCCCGCCGCGAGGTCGGGCAACTGCCGGGCGACCTCCTTTTGCGCTTCCTGCGGCGACATCGCTGCCGGGTCCGCTGGAACGCTCGTCAGATAGGCGGCCGCTTCATTGCCAATATCGATATCGTCGACACTCGCAGCCCTGGCAATGACGGGGGCTGCCGCGCCTACACTCTGACCGGCGGTCGATGCCACCCCGCCAACGGTGCGAAACGCGCCGCCGATGATGCCGCCAACAGCCGAGGTGATCAGATAGACGGTGAGGATGGAAGTCAGGCCCCAGATCGTCAGGCCGTGAACCAGCCCATCGAAGCGGTCGTGAGCGCCCGCTACGCGAGCCGCCGCGTAGCTGCCGGCGCCCAACGAGATCATCATGCTCACGACCCAGTATAGGCCAGCACCGATTCCGAAGCTGTTCGCTCCGGGTGTCGTGCCCTTCACGGGATCGACAAGGCTGAAGCCGATCCCTGTGCCGAGCAGGGCCAGCACGAGCTGGATGGCGATCGCCAGGGTTACGCCCGCAAATATCGCCGGCCACGACAAGCGCGAACGCAACGGCAAGGCGGCCGGCCTATCATAAGGCACGGTCGCGGACTCATAGGAAGTCGACATTGGTCTCTCCTGTTTTCGCTATGGGTTTATTGCGGCGGACCAAGCCGTCAGAAATGAAAGATGACGCCGGCCATCGGCCGCAGGCTGTCGAAGTCATAGGTGTCCATCTGAAGACGGAGTCGCACGCCGCTATTGCCGGTAATGCCGCCCAGTCCGATGTCCTTCGGGCCGACCTCGACGCCGAGGCCGTAGATCCAGTCCTTCTGGTCGGAAAAGCCGCGCTTGCCGTTGACCCATTGATAGCCGGCCGAAGCGTAGATCAGGCCGCTCTCGCCGGCGCGTCCGCCGATGCGGCCCTTGACACCATATTCCCAGTCGATGTCGCTAAAGCCCTTGGTGGCGTTGCCCTCGACGCCGACAAAGGCCGGCCCCAAGGGGATATTGACGCCGGCAACGCCGCTGATCAGCGCGCCGCCCATGCGGCTGCCGGTCGGCGAGACCCCCAACTCGCTTTGCTTGTCGAAGCTGTGATAGCCGCCCAGCACGCCGAAATAGGGTTCGATACCGAAGGCTGGCGTGCCGTCCGGGGCGGTGGGAGCATCGCTCGCTTGCTCGCTTGCCGGCACGTCTTGCGCGAACGCGCCGACTGGCATCAATGCGGCGAAAGCCGCGACGAGAATGTGCTTCTTCATGACAATGATCCTCCGTGACCGGGGAAACTATCCCCGGCGATGTGATGAAAATGATGATGTGACCGCTTACAGGCGTCGGGCGTCGGCCTGGGCTTCAAGCTCGCGGGCATGTTCGTCCGCCGCATCGCGCACGGACTTCGCCTGCTGATCCAGCCGCTCGGCCGCGATGTCGGCCTGGCTGCGGATGTTGTCGGCTTGACGGTCGAGCACGTCTCCCGCCGCATCGCGCGCCTCCTTTGCGGATTTCGCGGCGCGTTCGCGCGCAGAGCCGACCCGCTCATTGGGGCCGTCGCCGCTATAGGGTTGGCCAGCCGCTTCGGCCGCCGCCTTGTCTTTTTCAGCTCCCGCCTTCTGCTCCGGCCCTTGGCAGGCGGACAGCAAACTCAGGCTGACCATGAGGAACAGAGCCGATCTCATGGGATCTGGTCCGATATCGTGGCCGGTGTCTTGACCAGCACGCTCGAAACGGGAGCGTCCATGCCGGGAACGGGCGGGGCGCCAAGCACGACCAGCTTTTCCTGGTAAAGCCGTGCAAGCTCTTCATGGGCGCAACGCGAAGAGGAGCAGTTCGCGCGCTCCGCCTGTTCAGTGCAATATGTCAATCGACGCCGGTAGTAGGCGATGTCTTCGTGGAGCGTAGGCATGTCGAGCCTCTGAAGCAGGAGCGTCCGATCCGATGCCGGCGCATATTGTGTCAGCGCGATCATCGTTGGCTCCTTGTCGATGTGTCGGTGAAGGGCTGAGCGGGACGCCGCCCATATGGGCAGCGTCCCTGCAAAGCCGCTTACTTGCGAACCGCGTCACGTATCTTGTCGGTAGCCTTGCCAGCCGCAGACTGCACAGTGCCCGCCGCCTTCTCGGCAACACCCTCGGCCTCGAGCGAACGGTCGCCGGTGATCTTGCCGGCGGCTTCCTTGATCGAGCCCTTTACCTTCTTAGCCTCGCCCTTGATGCGATTGCTGTCCATCTCCGTCTCCTTGGCGGGCGCGCTCACCACAAGCGGCGCCATTGCCTTCATTTGAGCTGAAAGATGCGAGCGCCAAAGATACGCGCGGACCAAATCGTGTAGTAGCGCAGGACTAGTAGCGTCTTAACGGATCGGCCGCGCGAGCGGAAAACCCCGCTCCCTCGCCCAGAGGATCGCGGCGGCGCGGCGGTTGACGCCGATCTTCTGATAGACGCGCGCGATGTGGTTCCTGAGGGTATTGCGCGAGACGCCCATTTCCTTGGCGATCGCGACATCGTCACCCCCTTCGCAGAGCAAGCTCAACACTTCCTTCTCGCGGCGGGTGAGTTCGCTGACCTCGACGGGCGCGGCGTGGGGGTGCGGCGAGCGCAGATTGGCGAGCTTCTCCACCACGGTGCGGCTGAACCAGTTGGTGTCCTTCATCACCGCCTCGATCGCCGTGATCAGCTCCAATTCGCTATGTCGGCGCTCATGGATATCCTGAATCACCCAGAGCACGCACATCGCATCGCCCAGCGGGATGGCTTCCGCCGAGACCAGGCAATCGACAAATCCGCCATCCCTGGTCCTTACCCGCACGTCGCGCCCGCGAAAACCGCTCCGTTCCGCAAGCACGCTCCCGGCTTCCTTGAGGAAGGATGCCGGCTCCCATAGCTTGATCGTCGCTAAAGCCTGCCCGGTCACCTCGTCGGCTGAATGATCGGTGAGTTGGCAGAAGGCATCGTTAACGTCGCACAGGCAATGATCGTCCTGCGTGGTGATGATCATTCCGACGGGGGCAAGTCGGAAGGTCTTGACGAACCGCTCCTCGCTGGCGCGCAACTGGTTCTCCGCCTGACGCCGCGGCTCAAGGTCCGCGAAGGAGAAGAGCATGCATGGCTGCTCGTCGAGTTCGATCGGCTGGCCCGCGACGATCACGAGCTTGCGGCCGCCATCGGGCAGGGACAGGTCGGCTTGCATCTGGGGAATGGTCCGCCCCTCGCGCAACCGCTCCTTGGCGGTGTCCAGATCGGCCGCGTCCTGCAGCACGTCGATATCGTAGAGCGATTGCCCCAGCACCTCGTCGCGAGTGAAGCCGGTCATGTCCAGAAAGCCCTGGTTGACCTTGACGTAGCGATGATCGGCCAACCGACAGATCAAGGCCGGTGCCGGGTTGACGTTGAAGGTCTGCTCGAAGCGCTGCTCGGCCTCGAAGCGAAGCGACACGTCCTGCATCACCAGTACGAACAGGTCGGGCTTACCCTTCTCGTCGGAGAGCGCGAGGCTCCGCACCTGATGAAGCCAACCGGCATCATCGTCGGCTGCGGGCGTGACCTCAACAATGACTTCGGAGAACTCTTCGCCCGCGATAACGCGAGCGAGCGGATAGTCCTTCTTCCCTAGAATATGATTGTTGCGATAGCGCAGTTGGAAACGCTTGGCATAGCCAGTCACGTTGTCCCCAAGCGCCTCCACCTCTGCCACACCATGCATTCTCAGCGCCGCGTCGTTCGCCCAGAGGATCGCGCCGCCATCATCCGCCAGGATCACGCCTTCCGACAGCCCGGCGATGATTTGCCGGAGGCGGCCGATGTCGACGGATTGATTGCGCAATGTGGCCAAAAACCGTTTCCCTTTCCTGAACCGCTCCGGCTAGCCAGCCAGAACGCTGCGCGCGGGCGCCTCAAAGTGCCAGACGACCCCTGTGGGCAAGTAGTGGCAGTTCACCCTTGCGCCGGATACGACGCGCGGATTGCGTTCAATGATGAGGGAACCGAAGCCCTTGCGTTCCGGTTCCTTGACCGGCGGGCCCCCTTTTTCCAGCCAGTCGATGCACAAATGAGGGGAACCATCGCCGTCCCGGATGGACCAGCTTACAAACACGCGCCCTGAACTACTGGACAAGGCGCCGTATTTGACGGCATTCGTCGTCAGTTCGTGAAGCGCAAGGCCGATGGTTTCGGCTGTTCCGGGATGAAGCCGCAGATCAGGATCGCCTTGCAGCAAAAGGCGTTCGCCCAGTACATCACCGGCGATCGCAGTCTGTGACACGACAAGGTCGTAAATGGTGGTCCCGGTCCACTCGCCGTTGATCAGCAAGTCCTGGCTCCTGGCGATAGACATCATCCGCTGTTCCAGCGTGCGCAGCCAGGGTACGCGCGTGTCCGGCACGGTCCGGCGGACCAAGGCGTGCATGACCGAAAGCTGGTTCTTCGAGCGATGATTGAGTTCCCCCATGAGCAGGGCGATGCGCTCCTCGCTTTCCCGCTGCGCGGTGATGTCGCGTGACACACAAAGGATCGCCTCGACGTCCCCGTTCGGCGACAGAAGTGGCGTCAGCATATTGTCCCAGTAGCGGGGTTTTTCGCCGGGAAGGCAGATCAAACCCGGAAACCGCGCATTAAAGCCACGTCTGGCATCATCGAGCGCGGCTTGACCGATTTCCTTGACTTCTGGACCAAGCAGCGGCAGCCATTCCATCCCGAGCCCGGAGTCCTCGTCCACGCCGAGAGCGATGCAGCCCGCGCGGTTCAAATAGGATAGTCGTCCATCCGGCTGAATGACCTTCACACAGTCCACGCTCACATCGAGCATACCGGCCTGAAGTTTGATGGTTCTCGCCAGATCCTGTTTGCGCAGTTTGCGAGCATGAATATCGGTCAGCACATAAAGCCAGAACTGGGGCTTGCCATCGCGCACGTCATGGGCGTGGACGCGCAGTATATGCCAGCGATACTCGCCGTCAGAAGCCCGCAGGCGGACATCCGCCTCGAAGTTTCTTGCCGCTGCCAGCGCCTCTTTCAATCCGGCTTCCACGCCCTCGCGTTCCAAAGGATGGAGCCGATCCATCCAGCCGGACGGAGCGAAAGCCTCCGGGGTTTCAATGACGCCGCTTCTCCAGGCATCGTTGCAGCATATGGCCGGCCCGTGGCTCCCGAAGAGGCAAGCGGGGTCCGGGATGAGTTCGAGGGCCGCCGGAAGTTCGATAAGTGCACGGAAGTGGGTATCTTGGGCGGCTGAAGTGTAACCCCGCGGGCTTTCCACACTTGTTTCCGTCTCGCTCGATGCTGGTCGGACGTTCTCTCCTTGTTTCAGACGCGCAGCCATTCCGACTGTCTCCTTAATTATATCAATATGCAGGCTAACTCTATTTCGCCCATCGTGCGAGTCAGGTTTATGCCTCGCCAGAGGGAAAAGGTGCAGCGCTCGGTTGCTCATTACCGGAATGGAACATATAAAGAACATATGTCCAATTTGAGTTTGAGCGAGCGCCTGGAGATTCTGGCGGATGCCGCGAAATATGATGCCTCCTGTGCCTCATCCGGCACGGCGAAACGGCACAGCCGCGACGGAAAGGGGCTGGGCTCCACGCAGGGCATGGGAATTTGTCACGCCTATGCGCCGGACGGGCGGTGCATCTCGCTGCTCAAGATCCTGCTGACCAACCACTGCATCTTCGACTGCCACTATTGCGTGAACCGCAAGAGCTCGAACGTGCGCCGCGCGCGCTTCACCTCGAAAGAAGTCGTGGACCTGACGCTGAACTTCTACCGCCGCAACTATATCGAAGGGCTTTTCCTGTCATCCGGCATCGTCAAATCCTCCAGCCACACGATGGAGCAGATGATCGAGGTCGCCCGCTCCTTGCGGGAGGATCATGGCTTTCGGGGTTACATTCACCTCAAGACGATCCCCGAGGCTGATCCAGAACTGGTCGAGCGTGCCGGGTTATGGGCAGACCGCGTATCGATCAACGTCGAACTGCCGACCGAGACGGGATTGGCGAAGCTCGCGCCCGACAAGGACGGCAAGCAGATTGAGGGAGTCATAGCGCGGATCGGCGATGCCATCGCGGAATCCAGGGATGCGCGCAAGCGCTTTCGCCATGCTCCCCGCTTTGCACCGGCGGGTCAGTCCACGCAGATGATCGTCGGCGCGGACGAGGCGAACGACAGCCAGATCATCGAACGGGCCAGCCACCTCTACAACCGGTTTCAGCTGCGCCGTGTCTATTATTCGGCGTTCAGTCCGATTCCCGATGCGAGTGCCGTTCTGCCGCTCAAGCGTCCCCCGCTGATCCGCGAGCATCGATTATATCAGTCGGACTGGCTGGTGCGCTTCTACGGTTTTACCGCGAATGAGGTGCAGCAGGCCACCGATGCGGACGGAATGCTGCCCCTGGACATCGATCCGAAACTGGCCTGGGCGCTGGGATATCGCGAGCGATTTCCGGTCGATATAAATCGTGCGCCGCGTGAGATGCTGTTGCGGGTGCCGGGTCTGGGTACGCGCGCAGTGGCGGCGATCATGCAAGCACGGCGCTGTCATCGCCTGCGGCTGGACGACCTGAGCAGACTGACGCGATTCATCTCCAGTTTACGCCCCTTCATCATTACAGCCGACTGGCGTCCGACGCTGTTGATTGACAGACTTGACCTGCGCGCCCGGACGACACCGCCCCGCCAGATGGAGTTGTTCGGATGAGCGTCGCGCCCGCCGGGGCCGGCGATCTTCATCATCTGACGATAGACCGTCCCGACGACTTCGATGGATGGCGCGAGCAGGCAAGGACAATGGCGGCGGCCTATATCCCGCCTGAGTGCATCGTCTGGTCAGCGGACGGGCGAGGCGAGCGCGACCTGTTCGGTGGGCCTGGGCGGGATCTCGCTCCAATACCTTCTTCACAGCGTTCAGTGAGAGCGAACAAGGCCTTTCTGCGGCTGGCGCGTAGCGTCATGCTGCACAAGGAACCGGCACGTTTCGCGTTGCTCTACAAGCTGCTCTTGCGGCTTCAGGATGATCCTCATCTGATGGAGAAGGTGGCGGACAGAGAAGCCCATCGTCTTACCGTCATGGCAGGGCATGTCCGCCGTGACATTCATAAGATGCGGGCCTTCGTCCGGTTTCGCGCTATCAAGGAATCAGACGGTACAGAACGCTATGTCGCTTGGTTCGAGCCGGACCATCATATCCTGCGCGCGAATGCGGATTTCTTCCTCAACCGCTTTGCCAGCCAGCGCTGGTCGATTCTGACTCCGGGTTCGTGCGTGCATTGGGATGGGAAGGTGCTGACGGAAACATCCGGCGCAAACCGAAATGATGCGCCTGCCGAGGATGCCACCGAGGATCTCTGGCGGCGCTACTATGGCTCTATCTTCAACCCTGCGCGGTTGAAAGTCGCCATGATGGTAAAGGAAATGCCGCGCCGCTACTGGAAAAATCTGCCCGAGGCGCGAATGATTCCCGAGCTGATCGCGGGGGCGCAGGCACGCGAAGCCGATATGGTAGCACAGGGCGTCGACACCTTTCCCGAAGCACTCCCGGCAAGACTGGAAGAGATCGCGCAGGACATATCCTTGTGTCGGCGCTGCCCCATCGGATGCAATGGAACTCGCTCCGTTCCCGGTGAAGGGCCAGAGCGGGCGCGATTGTTGATCGTCGGCGAACAGCCGGGGGATCAGGAGGAACGAGAGGGGCGGCCGTTTGTCGGGCCAGCGGGACAACTGCTCGACGAACATCTAAACCGGGCAGGATTCGACCGATCACTGATCCGCGTCACCAACGCGGTGAAGCATTTCAAGTTCGAGCAGCGCGGCAAGCGACGCATCCATCAGAATCCGACCGCTGGCGAGATCGATCACTGCCGCTGGTGGCTGGATGCCGAACGCCGGCTCGTAAAGCCGGATATTATATTGGCGCTGGGCGCGAGCGCGGGGCGGGCCTTACTGGGACGGACACCGAGCGTCGCCAAGGAGCGCGGCAGGCTGCACCCATTGCCCGATGGAAGCAGTCTATGGCTGACTGTGCATCCCAGCTTTCTGCTTCGTCTCGATGGAGAGGCGCAGATGCGTGAGCGGAATCAGTTCCAGCATGACCTGATGCAATTGCGCGCAATGCTGTAGGATTATGAGGCACCCCAACACGCGAATATATCTGGCTCGATGACAAGCCGCTCGCGCTGGTTGCAGTCTTTCACCGGCGACCTATCCTCTTGCGTTCCTAGTTAGTCATGATACACGCCTGTATAAGTAGAAAAGCCCGCGGATAATGGGCGAGCGCGTGCCTCGCTAGCGTTTGATTGATCCGCATAGGGATCGGTAGCTGACCCAAAGAGTGGAGGCAACGATGGAGAGGGACGTATGCTCGATACCGCCAATGAACCTGCGCGTGAAGCAGGGCGCGATCTCCTTCTGAACAGCGACGCTATTCAGGCTGACGCCGAGGCCATCGTTGGCATGGCAGATCCGGATAAAGCCCTATTCAAGCCCAACCTCGACAGGCTCGTGAAGTCTGTAAATGCCACAGCGCGCCTCTCTCCGCAGGGCTATGCGATTACACATGCCGAACTCGTCGACGCGATTGTCAATCGCCTGGAGTCGCGTCGATGGCTCGATCGACATCCTGAAATTGCCGAACAATCAATCGTCGAACCCATTTTCATGACCGGCCTGCCCCGCTCGGGCACAACTTATTTCCAGAATCTGTTCAATATCGACCCGGCATTTCGGCAGATCAGGGCTTGGGAGGCAAGCAGGATATGCCCACCTCCCGCAGTCGATCCGACATCAGCGCACAAGCGGTTTGAGGCAACCCGGCGCGAAATCGCTCAGCGGGTCAAACTCAACCCCGAGTACAATGCGATTCATCTAAGCGACGCCGACGGCCCGGAAGAATGCCATCCCCTGCTGACACAGACATTCGGCGCAGCGGGTTATCATAACTATCTGAACGTGCCAGATTATTTCGATTATCTTACATCGGCACTGAATCTTGAAGAGACCTACCGCAATCATCGGCAACAGCTGCAATTGTTGCAATGGGGTGCCGCGCCTAAACGTTGGGCGCTGAAATATCCCAATCACCTCGTTGCAATGGATGTGATCATGGCGATCCATCCCGATGCTCGCTTCATCGTCACCCATCGCGATCCGCGGCAGACGCTTGCATCACTCTGCCGTCTCACACACAGCTTTCGTGCGCCGCGCAGCGAAGATCGTGACGCCTTATTGGTGGGCCGCCAGATGCGCACGTTCGTTCGCAGGCATCTCGATGGCCTGATGGCCTTCGCTGCGTCGTCGCATGCCGGACGAGCGATCCACGTCGATTATTACTATTCTCTGGAACAACCCGCCGAGATGATGGCCGGGGTGTATCGGGACCTCAACATGGAGATGGCTCCCGCTGTAGCGCACGATATCCGGGGATGGGTGCGCCGCAATCCGAAGAACAAACGCGGCGCCAACGACTATATGCTTTCGGATTATGGCCTGGATGCGGACGAGATTGCCGAAGAATATGCGGACTATATCACCGCCTTTGACATTCCCTCAGAATCAAAAGCCCTCGCGAGGCTGTCCGTATGAGCCTTGACGCCGCAAGAAGAGCGTGGCTCGATTTGCAGAATGCCGTTGCTTCAGCAGAGCGGGCGGTCGTCGCTGCTGCTCCTGATGAAGAGACTGCGCAAGAGGGGCTCGCCTATGTCGGAAGGTGCCTAGCATCGGCACTGGACGGCGCACTCTCCCCGGAACGCCATCTAAAGGGTGGCCTCTATTATGCAGAGCATCTTAAGGGGGGCGCCAACCCCGATTATAGGATGGGCCAGGCCGTCATAATGCCGGGAGCCCGTTACCGGATCGGGGGCTCGCTCAACGGCGCGATCCGGTTCGGAGTCGGTCTCTATTCACCTAAGCCTGGTTTTGGATTGACGCTGCAAGCCTATAGTTCGGTCGACGGACGAAATAGCGATGCGAACGGCCGATTTTCGCTGACGATTGGCCCTGACGCGGACAGCAGTCTGCTATCGTCGGCAAATAGCCGCATCCTGATAACCCGCGAACTGACGCTGCGGCGCGGCGACGCCCCTGCCGCTATTAGTCTTGAACGGCTCGATGCCGCACCCGTGGAGCCAGGGCCGGACCTGGCCGCTCGCCTTATGCCCGCACAGGCCCAGATGGGTCCGATCTTTGAGGAATTCCTGCGCTGGTCCGAACTGCTGGCTGTTGATTTCCACTGAGAGTTGACCCGGGATTTTCATCGAGAAGTGACCCGGTTGGAAGGTATGTCCCGCTATGCGGGTGGTGGGTCAAGCGGGTTATTTTTCCTTTCGTGATTTGGGGTCCGCGGCGCTGGCCCTGAACCGAAAGCTGTCATTGCCGGTCTCGAGGATGTGACAGTGGTGGGTGAGCCGGTCCAGCAGAGCCGTTGTCATCTTGGCATCACCGAACACGCCAGCCCATTCGCTGAAGCTGAGGTTGGTGGTGATGACGACGCTGGTGCGCTCGTAAAGCTTGCTCAGCAGGTGGAACAGCAGCGCGCCGCCTGACGGGCTGAACGGCAAGTATCCGAGCTCGTCGAG
>NZ_VLKK01000016.1 GCF_007830065.1 Sphingobium wenxiniae
GCCCAGGACCGCTGCTCTGGCAAGCGCGGAGTTTACCACCTTGCGCCTGCGGCTGCTCAAGGTCGCTGCGCGCGTCGTAGAAAGTGCTAGCCGCATCCGCATTGCCTTCGCTTCCGCCTGTCCGGATGCCGACCTGTTCCGCGCCCTCGTTCTCCGGCTGAAGCCTGCGCCGACGTAGCCCATGCGGCAGCGCCGCAGAACTCCGAGCCCAGCCCTTCAACCCGAAAAGCCCATCAATCCGAATGCGGTGAAACAAACGCCAGCGATGCCGGTCGTCCGCGCAATACAGCCAGCCGCAGCAAATGCCCAGAGCGGACCCGAAACCGAGCGTCGTGAATAAGAGAGGTTAACGGATCACGGCTTTACCGTGACATGTGCGGCCAGCGATCCTTGTCAGATCAGCTTCGCGCTGCCGGGCGCAGAGGCCAATGACATTGTCATGATCGATGACGGCATTGCCGGCGAAGGGATGGATTTTTGCGAGCAGGTCAAGACGATGTATCCTGACGCCAGGATAGTCCTGCTGGCCGATCATTTCGACTTCGATACCGTTGTGCAGGCGTTCCGCTGGGGGATCGACGGCTACATGATTAAGGAAATCTCGACCGAACCCCTCGTCGGCGCGCTGCGGCTGGTCGCATCGGGCGAGAAAGTGCTGCCGTCGGAAATGGCGACGAGCCTCGGGGAGCGTCCCTATCCGATGGGATGGTCGGTCAATCTGTCCGACGTCAACCTTTCGGATCGTGAGATAGAGGTTCTGCAGCTTCTCATTTCAGGCGCGGCCAACAAGGTCATCGGCCGCCGCCTTGGCATATGCGAGGCCACGGTGAAGGTGCATGTGAAGGCCGCCTTGCGGAAGCTGCGCGTCTCCAACCGGACGCAGGCGGCGATCTGGGCGGTGCAGCGCGGACTGGTGGCCTATGATGACGACAAGGCGCGGCCCGTGTCTCATGACGCGGCGCACGCCATCGCGAACATGCACGCCGCGCAATCCCGGCCGCGCGCCGCGGCCTTTGCTTGACATGCCGGCTTCGCGCTGACCTAAAAGCGCCATTCGCGGAATTTTCCCATGATGGACGATGAAGCGCAGGCGCAATCTGTCACCCCTGCTGAAAGTCGGAAGCGGGGCCGGCTTCAGCTATGGGGCGATGCCGCGCTCAGGCGGCGCTTCATCAATATCGGCCACCTGCTTTCCGGAAACGGAATCAACGGCCTGATCGCCCTTGTCGGCGTCGCCATGACGGCGCGCTCGCTGGGACCGGTCGAATATGGTATCCTTGCCCTTGTCATCAGCTACATCCGCGTCTTCGACCGGCTGATGCGTTTCGAAAGCTGGCAACCGCTCATCAAATATGCCGCGCAGGTCGCGCAGGACGGTGGGGATCAGGCGGAGCAGCTGCGCGCGCTGTTCGCGTTCGGCCTATGGCTGGATGTCGGGGCCTGTCTTGCCGCCGCGCTGCTGGCCAGTCTGGTCGCGGTCCTTTTCGCGCCGCTGCTGGGGATGAATCATACCCATATCCTGCTGGTGTGCATCAACGCCGTGACATTGCTGTTCAACATCAGCGGCACGCCGACCGCCGTGCTGCGGCTGGCGGGGCGGTTCCGCACCATCGCCTATGTGCAGGTGACGGGCAGCATCGTCCGCGTCGCTCTGTGCGCTGCCGGATTGTGGTTTCACGGCGGCTTGATCTTCTTCATCTGCGCCTGGACGATCAGCCAGATCGTCAGCTCCCTGCTGTTCCTCTTCGTCAGCCTGGTCGAACTGAGGCGTCAGGGCATTGTTTCGCTCCATCGCGTGCCGGTCCGCGGCATCACGCGGCGTTTCCCCGGCATCATGGGCTTCGCCTGGTCGTCCAGCCTGTCGACCAGCATCCGCACCAGTTCCATGTCGCTGGACGTGCTGATCGTCGGCGCGCTTGCGGACCATCGCTCGGCGGGTCTCTACTTCGTCGCGAAACAGGTGGCGAAGGTGGTGCAGCAGGTCTGCGCGCAGGTGCAGGCGGTGCTCTATCCCGACGTCGCGCGGCTCTGGGCGCAAGGGGCGCTGGCCCGGTTTCGCGGCGCGGTCGTACAGGTGCAGGTCATCCTCGACATCTTCGCCATCGCCGCCATCGCGGTGCTGGCGATCGGCGGACGGTGGCTGATCGGGCTGGCCATGGGTCATGCCTTCGCCGACACCTATCCCCTGCTGCTGGTGCAGATGGTGGCGCTGGCCTTCACCATGCACGCCGCGCCCCTACGCTCGGCGCTGCTGGCGATGGGCGAGCAGCGGGCGGTGCTTCACATCGTCCTATGGGCGACTCTCGCCTTTCACATCGTCGCGCTGACGTTCGTGCCGATGATCGGGGCGATGGGCGCGAATGTGGCGCATGTCGTGCTGGCGGTCGGCAGCGCGATCGCGATGGAGCGGACCTTGCACCGCCGCTTTTCCCACGCGCGGGCGGAGGAACGCCCCGCCGCGCCGGCCTGACGAAAAGGCTGCGGGTCAGGCGGCGCGGGGCCGGCGGATCATGTCCCTCAGCTTGCCGAGAAAGCCCTTCTGGATCAGCTCGTCATCCCGCTCATAATAAGCGCCGGCGCGGTTGAAATATTGCACCAGATCGCCATAGCGGCCGCGCGCATGGCGGGGATAGTCGACCGCGTTCAGGACGACGCCGTCCACCGGCGACCGCAAGGCGACCAGACTGTCCGCCGCCTCCTCCACGGTGGTATGGCCCCAGCGCACCACGAGCAGCGTCACATCCGCGAAACAGGCCATGTTGGATGCGTCCCGCACCGCCAGAACCGGGGGCGCGTCGATCACGATCAGGTCCATGCGCGCGCGCAGATCCTCGAACAGGGAGGCAAGCTGGGTCGAGGAGATCACCATGCTGGGATCGCGCGTCTGTCCATGGGGAGCGAAGACCGTGAGCGCATTCTGCGTTGAGACGGACGCCTGCGTGAGCAGCCCGCGCACGCGCGATTCGCCTTGCAGATAGCCGATGAGGTCGATGGTCCCGTCCCGATCCGCCGCCCCGCCCTCGTCATTGGCGGCCGCCGCGCGCTGCCACAGGTCCAGCTCCACGACCGCCGCCCTGCTGCCCGCCGCGATGGCGGCCGCACCCAGGCTGTAGGCGATCGATGTCTTCCCGTCCCCCGGCAGCGGAGAGGTGACGAGAACCACCTGCCCGCCGCCGCCGCGCCGCTGCCGCATCACTTCGGCCAGCAGCATCCGGGCGGATTCCACGAACAGGGAGCTTGGCCGGTCGGCGATGAGCCTTGCCGCCGTTTCCTTCTCCACGCCTGAGCGCAGCATCGGGACCATGGCGTAGCTGTCGAGGCCGAACAGCCGCCAGATCTGTTCCGCGCTGCGCAGCTTCCGGTCGGTCAGCTCCAGCACGAAGGCGCAGCCGAACGCCAGGACGGTGGACCCCAGGAGGGCCGCCATCAATGTCTTGCGCGGGGTCGGGCTGATCGGATTTTGCGGGATCGGCGCGGTCGATTGCAAGACCAGGCCGGTGCCGGACACCAGCGCCGCCCCCAATTGCTTAAGCCGCCCGGACAGGCCCACATACAGCCCGCGCTGCGTTTCCGCCGCCCGTTCCAGTTCAGCGAGCTTCACCCCGGCCTCGTTGTTGCGATAGGCTTTGCTGGTGAGCGCCGCCAGATTGCTTTGAAGCACGGCTTCGCGCGCGGCGGCGCCCTGCGCGTCGCTGCGAGCCAGCGTGCTTTCATGCGACGCCTGCACCGCCGCGTCGGCGGCCGCCCGCTGCCGGACCCGCGCCTGTTCGGCTTCCATGATGCGCTTCACTTCGTCGATCTGGGCCAGCACATTGGCGAGCGCGGGATGACCGCTTCCGTAGAAGCCCGACAATTCCGCCTTGCGCTGCATCAGGTCGGCATAGCGCTGCTGCTGCGCGGACAGCAGCGGAGAGGTGGCGCTTTCCGGCCCCGGCCGTATCGCGGCGGCGGCGCTGACGCCAGCGGCCTTGGCGGCGGCGGCGGCCCGCGCACTGGCGGCGGATACGGCTTCGGCCGTCAGTGCATTAATACCGCCCGCGTCGCTCGTCCCGTCGGACCCCGCCAGCATCCGATGTTCGTTGCGATAGTCGGCGACGGCCTGCTCCGCCTGGCGCAGTTCTTCGCCGGCCCGCTTCGTCCGCTTGGCGAGCGCCGCGACGATGCCCTCCTGCCGTTGCAGGCGGTCCACCATGCTGTTCATCTGGCGGACATGCACATAACGATTGGCGATCATGGCGGCGAATTTGGGATGGGGGGACCGGACGGTCACGGTGATGAGCTGGGTATGCGCGATCCGCTGGATCGTCACCATGGATTGAAGCTGTTCGGCCGCCTTGTCTATCCGCCCCTGGGATGCCCGGGCGGTGCGGCCCTTGCTCATCTTCCGGCCGGAAAAGGCGGGATTGTCGAGCAGTTCCAGATCGCGCACCATCGCGGCAGCCAGATCGTGCGACGCCAGGGCGCGGATTTCCGTTTCGATCTGCATTTCGCTTTCCGCGCTCTGTTGGACCCGGTCGCTCCCGTCGGCTGCGATCGGCACGTCCATCCGCAATGTCGCCTTCGCCTCATATACGGGCGTCTGGGTGAAGACGATGAGCGCCGTCATCCCGACCACGACCGCGATAATGCCCAATATCAGCGCGTGGCGTCTCCGAAAGACGTTGGCGATCTGTTCCAGCCCCATCAACGGACCGCCATTGGGTATCCGCGCGCCCGCATTGATGTCGGGGGAAGGCAGGGCAAGCGTCATGTCTGCTCTTGAACTCACGATAATCTACCCCTGATCTGGCGGATGGGTGGCGCAATGGTTGCGGGGCGCATTGTGGGCCGGGACAGGACCGGCTTCAAAAGCAATTGGGGCCGACGCTCCGGCGCATAGGAGCTACATCCTTGGCATTATCCCGCGCGCGCAAAGGGGCCTTGCGCGCCGCGCGGTCGAGGGCGGCGGGAAAATCCCGCGCTTCCCGTTCCGCGAAGCCCCTGTCATTCGGTGTAATGCCGAAGTCTTCTCACGACTGAGGGGCCGGGTCGGTTACCCTATCTATCCACCAACCATAGCGGCCTTGATACACTCAGATGCCAACACATCCGCCCAATGCTGTCTCCGCACCAGGGCCGTCATGAGCGGCCCACTCCACATTTCGATATGGGGGCGCAACGAAATCGACAGTTTCGGTTTGCGCCATATCCTCACCGAGCCGGATTTCATCATCGACCGCGTCTTGTCGGGAGAGGCCGAGGCGCGCTTTTCGGAGTGGGAAGACGGACCCGACCGGCTGATCCTTATCGACAGCCCCTCGGTGCCGCCCATCCTGCCGCGCTACAGTGCGCTGCGCGCCGCCTTGCCCAATGCGCGCGTCGTGCTGCTGTGCGACGCCTGCGACATGGATACGGCGAAACAGGCCTTTTCCATGGGCATCGACGGCCTGCTCTCCACGCACATGGCGGCGGAGCCGTTATTATGCGCGGTCCGCCTCGTCGCGACGGGAATGAAGGTCATGCCGTCCGAAATCATCCAGCATCTTGTCGCCGATGCGCCCCCATCGATCCTTCGGGACAAAAACCCTCGCGATGCCCGGCCCGAATTGTCCGAACGGGAAATCCAGATCCTGCATTGCCTCGCGGCAGGGGAAGCCAACAAGGATATTGCAAGCCGGCTGGCCGTGGCGGAGGCGACGGTGAAGGCCCATGTCAAGGCGATCCTGCGCAAGCTTCAGGTCGACAACCGCACGCAGGCCGCGATCTGGGCGATAAATCAGGGCAAGATCGCCGAAAACGACGAATCCGCGACGACCGCCGAATATTAAGGGATTGGGTAGCTTGCAAACCCGCGCTGGATGGTGGTGGAGGACGGTTTGCTGCCATCCTTTCGTCATGCCGGCGAAAGCGGGCATCTCTCTCCTAGAGGTACAGGGATGACGAATTTGGGGGAAATGTCCGCTCCGTCCGGGGCGTTTGCAGCCCAAATCACGTCAGGATAAGCACACGCGCCTGGGAATCGTGGGCGGATTTGACGACGACATTGCCCGCCAGATTGGCCAGTTCTATGTCGATTTTCGCTTCACCGATCGGAAGGCCGCGAAGGGTGAGGGTGTCGAGAAAGCCGGGCAGGGTCGGCTCGATCAACTGGACCTGCCGCGCGTCGGTATCGAAATTCAGCCCCAGGCTTGCCTGGATCAGAAAGAGCGGGGCCGCTGCCGCCCATGCCTGCGGGCTGCATGCGACGGGATAGAAGGTCGGCCCTTGCGCTCGCCTCCGGGGAAAGCCGCAGAACAATTCCGGCAGTCGCATCTGGTCGACATAGGTGGCCGCGGCGAAAAGCCCCTCGAAAATCCGCGCCGCCTCCTTCCGGTAGCCGTAGCGCGAAAAGCCTGCGGCGATCAGCGAATTGTCGTGCGGCCAGATCGAGCCATTATGATAGCTCATCGGATTGTAACGGGCTTCGGTCGATGCGACGGTGCGAATGCCCCATCCGGAAAAGGACGCCGGGGCCATGAGCGAGCGCACGACGGCCGCCGCGCGGTCCTCGCGCGCCAGCCCGGCGAAAAGGACATGGCCGGCGTTGGAAGACCGGACGCGGCACGGTCGCTTGTGCCCGTCGAGCGCCAGCACATAAGTTCCCAGCTCCTCGTCGAAGAAGGCCGCGTCGAACGTCTCACGCAACTGGCTGGCGCGCTCCCGATAA
This sequence comes from Sphingobium wenxiniae, assembly GCF_007830065.1. Classification (GTDB taxonomy): domain Bacteria; phylum Pseudomonadota; class Alphaproteobacteria; order Sphingomonadales; family Sphingomonadaceae; genus Sphingobium; species Sphingobium wenxiniae. The sequence continues at coordinate 6,686 of NZ_VLKK01000016.1, forward strand.
TGTCTTGCCCGGTCTTCTTCTCCCAATCGGTCATAGATCGTGGCGGCGGCGTTCCATGCGCCGAAAACATAAGCCTGCACTTCGGCCAGCGCGATGGGGCCGCGCGCGATCGTGCCATCCGCGTGGAAGACGGAATCGTGGCTGTCCTTCCATCCCTGGTTGACCAGCCCTGCGTCCGTCAGGCGGCCATATTCGACGAACCCGTCGCCGTCCCGGTCGCCATAGACGTCGATCCAGTTCAGCGCCGCCTCGACATGATCCCTGATCCCCGCGAGAAAGGGGATGTCGTCCGTCCGCTCGACATAGGCGCCCGCCAGCATCACGAACAGCGGCGTTGAATCGATGCTTCCATAATAATGGCGGAAGGGCACCTCGCCCAATTCCGCCATTTCGCCATGGCGCACCTCATGCAGGATCTTGCCCGGTTCGGCATCGGCCGCCGGATCGAAATCCGTTGCCTGATGCGCCGCCAGATAGCCCAGCACGCCCCGGCTGATGGCCGGGTCGAGCCACAGAGTCTGCATCGCGGTGATGATCGCGTCCCGGCCGAAAATCGTGCTGAACCACGGAATCCCGGCATAGGGATAAGGCCCGTATTCCGTCTCCGTCGAAAGCATGGCTATGTCGGCGACGGCGCGGCGGGTCACCTGGTTGAAGAGCTGGTTGGACGATTCGATGGTCGCGCCGCGCGCCAGCGCCAGCCGCGATCCCTGCATCGCCTCGCGAAGGGATTTCAGGAACCGCTTGGGAAGATCGTCGCCCGGCGGTTCGGCCATGCAGCCGATCCGCATGAAGATCGTGCAGCGCTCGCCGGGGGATATGGCGATTTCGAACCGCGCCTGGGTCGCCGTCAGTTCCTGGGGCATCGGGTGGAATTCGATCTGGGTCATGCGGTCCCTGTTGTCCAGGCCCCTGTACCGCAGCGTCACGGCGTCGGGCAGAACTTCGGGCGGCATCATCGTTCCGCGCCGCGGGCGGGTTGATCCCCGGATTTCGAACAGATCCCGGAAATCGGCGTCAAAGCCGATCCCGATGCTCATCCGCCGCGCCTGCTTGTCGAAATTGCGCACGGTTATGCGTTCATAGACAGCGCTGTTCCACAAAAAGCGCGTCCGGCGAAGGTGGATGATGTCATGTTCCACCTCGACGCGGCCGTCCGCCCCTATGAAGTCCGGATTGGCGAGATCGCAGGTCAACATCGTATTGTCGTCCCGCAGGCCCGAACTCAAAAGAATGGGACGCTGCCCGTCCACTGTCAGGAACAGGTGGGAAAGGTGCCGAGTGTCCCGATAATACAGCCCTTCAGGACTGCCCGGGCCGGAAATGGCGTCTCCGCTGTGATCGAAAACGGCGAAGCTGTCGCCATGTTTCAGCGTACGGGGCCGGCGTTCGTGCAGCGAAGCGGTTGCGGGAATGAAAAACTGTGTGTTCATCTGCGAAAGGGACCGCTCCAGTCCCGCCTTCGCCATGTCGGATTGTGACTGGGTGGTTGATGCCATGGCTGTCCCTTATGCAACGATTTGCAGGTCAGCATCTGCTCCACGCTGACGGCGCAGGCGCGCCGCTTCCATTCGCGCCCCCGGCAACCCACGATAGAGCGAGATATAGTCGCGTGCCATGCGTTCCGCAGTGAAACGTGCATCAAATGCGGCACGAACCCGCCGGCGGTCGATGTCCTTCAATCTTGCTATGGCCGCGACCGCCTCATCCTCGCTCTCGACGATGAAGCCCGACACGCCCTCGTCGATAATTTCGGGAACCGATCCGCAGCGGAAAGCGATGACCGGCGTGGCGCAGGCCATCGCCTCGATCATCACCAGGCCGAACGGCTCGGGCCAGTCTATCGGGAACAGAAGAGCGCTGGCCTGACCCAGGAATTCCGCTTTCTGCCGTTCGTTGATCTCGCCGATGAAACTGACATTGGGATAACGATCGAGGAGAGGGGCGATTTCCGTCTCCCAGTAAAGCCGGTCGACCGTATCGATCTTGGCCGCGATACGCAACGGCAGGCCCGATCGGGCGGCGATGCGGATGGCCCGGTCGGGGCGCTTTTCAGGGGAAATGCGGCCCAGGAACGCCAGATAGCCCGCGCCCGCGCCCGCGCCCAGACGCGGCGGCAGCAGGTCCGCGGGCAGGCCATGATGGATGGTGCGCGCCCAGTTGACCGGCGGCATCGGCGCTCTTTGATGATCGGAGATTGAAACCAGCGGGTGATGCGGGAAGGCTCGATAGAAAACGGGAAGATCCGGCAGGTCCAGCCGTCCGTGCAGCGTCGTGACGGTTCTGTCCAGGCAATCGCGCACCATGGGCATGTGCAGGATGTCGATATGGAAATGCAGCGCGTCGAATTCATCGGCGCGCCGCATGACCGATTCCAGCAGCATCATGTGATAGGGGATCGGGTCGATGATCTTGGGGTTAAGCCGCAATGCCATTTCGGTGACGGGAACAAGCTCCGCGCTGGTCTGCGAATCCCCGCTGGCGAACAGGGTGACGTCATGGCCCTGCCGCACCAGTTCCTCGGTAAGGTAGGACACGATTCTTTCCGTTCCCCCATAGAGCTTGGGAGGGACGCTTTCAGCCAATGGCGCAATCTGGGCAATCTTCATCCAGAAATCCTCATATGGAAATTCCTGGCCCGTTTCGCCCACTGCAAAAGCATGTCCGGGGCGTCCGTCCACTTTATTTGCCGCAGTGCGAAATGAGTCCTGTCTAGAACGACAGGAGGCGGGAGACGTTCCCTGGATTCATACTGATCTGGATCAACACCGCCGCTTATGCACGCATCATGGAAACCGGCGGCGGATTGCGATGGCGCTCCGCTGAGGCAGAACGTGCGAATGAGGAAGAATCGCCATGATTTTCGCGCTATCATCATGGTTCCGGCGCGCCTCGCGCGCGCGGGAGGCTATCGGGAGAGCAGGGTTATGATCGTCGGCACCGTCAGGGAAATCAAGAATCATGAATATCGCGTCGGCCTCACGCCGGAGAGCGTGCATGAACTGGCGGCCCACGGGCATGAAGTCCTGGTGGAAAGCGGCGCCGGCGAAGGGATCGGCGCCCATGATGCGTTGTACGAACGGGCGGGCGCGCGCATCGTCCCTGCCGCCGCCGACATCTTCGCCACGGCGGAGATGATCGTGAAGGTGAAGGAACCGCAGACCGACGAGCGCGCCATGCTGCGCTCCGGCCAGATCCTTTACACCTATCTCCACCTCGCTCCCGATCCCGAACAGACCCGCGATCTCATTGCATCCGGCGCGACCTGCATCGCCTATGAAACGGTGACCGACGACAGCGGCGGGCTTCCCCTGCTCAAGCCCATGAGCCAGGTCGCCGGCCGCATGTCGATCCAGGCGGGCGCGACCGCGCTGGAAAAGGCCAATGGCGGGCGCGGCGTGTTGCTGGGCGGCGTGCCCGGCGTGCTGCCGGCAAAGGTCGCGGTGATCGGCGGCGGCGTGGTCGGCTTCAACGCGGCGCAGATGGCCGCGGGCCTTGGCGCGGACGTCACCATCCTCGATCGGGATCCGCAGGCGCTCGAACGGCTGGGCATGTATTTCGAGGCGCGGGCCAAGACGCGCTTTTCCAACCGCGCCAACCTTGCCGAATGCGTGGCGGAGGCGGACCTCGTGATCGGTGCGGTGCTGATCCCCGGCGCGGCCGCGCCCAAGCTGGTGACGTCCGAAATGCTCGGAACCATGAAGAAGGGCGCGGTGCTGGTCGATGTCGCGATCGACCAGGGCGGCTGCTTCGAAACCAGTCACGCGACCACCCATGCCGCGCCGACCTATATCGTCGACGGCATCGTCCATTATTGCGTCGCGAACATGCCGGGCGCGGTGGCGCGCACCAGCACCTATGCACTCAACAATGTGACGCTGCCCCATGCGCTGCGGATCGCGGACCTGGGCTGGCAGGAAGCGATGCGCCGCGACCCGCATCTGCTGGCGGGCCTCAATGTCTGGGACGGCAAGGTGACCTATCAGGCGGTCGCCGAAGATCTCGGCCTGCCCTACACGCCGGCGCGGGAGGCGCTGGCCTGAAATCCTCAATCGGCGTCCGGGTTGCGGAAATTGAGCCGCCGCGTCACGGTATAGTCGAGCACGCCGACCAGCAGATAGCTGACCCATTGCTTCGCCAGCGCCAGCAGGCCGCGCTGGGCCTTGTAGCTCTCCAGTTCGATGCGGCGGCTCTCCTTCGTCCTGCGCGCGATGAAGCCGCGCATCGCCTGCGCGAAGGGGGCGTGCTCGATCTTCAGCATGACTTCCAGATTGAGGAACAGGCTGCGCATGTCGAAATTGGCCGATCCGATATAGACCGCGTCGTCGATCACGATCAGCTTCATGTGCAGTCTGCACGGCTGATATTCGAAAATCTCGACATCCCGCTTCAGCAGCGGCCCATAGAGCAGCCGCGCCGCCGCGACGGTCGCGCCGTTGTCCGATCGCGCGGGCAGGACGATCCGCGCGCCCTTGCGCCGCGCGGCGCGGGCGATCCGCTTTAACATGCCGCGGCCGGGCGAGAAATAGGCTTCGACCATGTCCACCCGATCCGCCATTTCCAGGTCGTGCTTCACCACCGCGGCCCAGGGGCTGAGCCGCTGCGTCGGCCCGCCGATCAGCCAGCGGAACGGCGATCCGTCCTGATACCGCGACCGCTTGTGCCAATGCCGCACCAGCGCGCGCAGCAGGCCGAAGCGCTGCTTGCGGGTGGACACCCAGCGCCATAGCTGCCCATACCACAGGGTCATCGCCTCGGCCTGCGGCCCGTCGATCATCAGGCCCAGATCGTGCCAGCAATCATCCTCCGGCAGGCCGAAATAACTGTCCTCCACGTTGAAGCCGCCGATCATCAGCCGCCGATCGTCGGCGATCGCCATCTTCTGATGATTGCGGATCAGATAGCGGGTGGAGCGCCGTGCCCCGAACCAGCCGAAATGCCCGCCCGCTTCCACCAGCGGATCGAAGAAGCTCGTCGGCGTTCCGCTTGATCCGAAGGCGTCGATCATCAGCGTCACGGCCACGCCCCGCCGCCGCGCCGCGACCAGGCGGTCGCGCACCAGCGTCCCGCTCCCGTCGGCGGCGAAGATATAATAATAGAGCTTGAGGCTTTCGCGCGCGCCGTCGATCAGCTCGACCAGCGCATCGCGCAGCGCAGGGCCATTTTCGATGACATGCAGCGCATTGCCGTCCAGTGTGAAGCGGATGTCGTCCGTCTCCGGCGGGGCTGAGGCGGGCCGATGGGTTGCCATGTCCTGTTAATGCCTCTGTTTGCCCCGCTTGGCCATAGCGGGACGCGGCCTTTTCATTGACTCGGCGACAACAGGCTGTTACGCGCCCGTCTCACGACTCTCATTCCTTGTTCAGGAGGCCCTGTTGGCCCGAGTTACCGTCGAAGATTGCGTCGACAAGGTTACCAACCGTTTCGATCTCGTTCTTCTTGCGGCGCAGCGCGCGCGAGAGATTTCCGGGGGCGCGGAACTGACCCTTGATCGCGACCGCGACAAGAATCCGGTCGTCGCCCTGCGCGAGATCGCGGAAGAAACCGTCCTGCCCGTGGATCTTCAGGATTCTCTCGTCGGTTCGCTGCAAAAGGTGCAGATCGACGATGACGACACGCCGGATGAAATCGGTTCGATCGCCCGGTCGGCGGAGGCCCTGCGCCTGACCGCCGCTGCGCCGCCGCGCAACCAGAATATCGGCGGCGACTACGACGGCTGATCCGTTCAACGGTTTGGAGAGGGAATGAGGCCCGGACTGCGCAAGCAGGACCGGGCCTCAATGATTCTGGCATTTGCCGATAGGGTCGCGGTGCTGCGTCTGCACGGCGGCTGCGTCTGTCCCGTTCGCCGCGCCCATGATGCTTCTCTTTGCGCGATCGCTCGATCAGCGGGCACATGGGTGGAATGGCTTGTCGCCTGGAGCGGCCACACCGATGCGTGATTTCTTCTTCATCCACCCGCCCGAAGCAGCGGCCATCAGAATGCCCAGACATAGGCACTGAGCAGGAATGGCGACCGGGAAACAGGCCCACATCGTCTCCTTCGCCATGGCACGTTCGGTCCCTGTCATTACGGTCGCATCAAGCATCAGAACCATGCGCCTTGAACATATATATATATATTTTAAGGCGGACATTGCGCTAGACACTGCTAGCGTCGAAAGGGGAGGTAACGGAGGGAGATGTCTGAATCGATCAAAGCATACGGGGTCAGCGGGATTTCGGGAATGCCGACAGGGCGGTCAGTGATGTTGGCAATTCAAGCTAGCCAAGATAATCCCCGTTAGACGAGCAGTTCATAGAATGCAGACCATTCAATGTTTCGCCATTACGTACCTATGGGTGTTGTCACCGACATTTTTGGCAGCGGTGAACGTGGCCTGTCTGCGTGCCCGGCACTGTAGACGTCGGCGGGAGCACGCTGAGGGCCTATGCTTTGGACGGCGGCTACGGCAAATGGGCGGTGCGGGACGGGAGCGTGACCTGGAAAGGTTGCGAAGCTTCTGGGAAATCAAATGCATCAACGTGGAGTTGAGCCGTGCAATATAGTCATATCGTCATCGGCGGAGGTTCGGCAGGCTGCGTCATGGCAAGCCGACTGTCCGAGCGCCGGGCAAATAAAGTGCTGCTTTTGGAAGCGGGACCCGATACCGTTCCCGGAGCCGAACCGGCTTCGATACTCGATAGCTATCCGGGGAGCGCCTATCTGGATGCGCGCTTCACGTGGAATGACCGCCGTGTCACGGTAGGTCGCTTGGGCAACAGGGCGAGCGGAGCGGATCTGCCCGTACAGCGCTATGAGCAGGGACGTGTGCTTGGCGGTAGTTCGGCCGTCAACGGCCAGCTCGCTAACCGTGGCTTGCCGTGGGACTATGACGAATGGGCGACGAGGGGCGCAGTTGGATGGGGCTGGGAAGACGTTCTCCCCTATTTCAAAAAGCTGGAGACCGATCTCGATTTCGATGGACCGCTGCACGGGAGAGAGGGACCGCTCCCCATTCGCCGCGTTCCATATTCCCGGTGGCCGGAACATGCCAAAGCCTTCGCCAATGCCCTGGCGGAAGCTGGTCTACCCTTCCTGGCTGACCAGAACGCGGAGTTTTCGGACGGCCATTATCCCCTGCCGATTTCCAATACCGACGATCATCGCGTAACAGCGGCAATGGCGTGGCTAACTCCGGCGGTGCGCGCGCGCGACAATCTCCATATCCGGACGGATACACGCGTGGACGGATTGCTCTTTGACAATCTGAAGGCGGTTGGGGTTCGGATTGGCGAAGAGCAAATAAGGGGCGCCGAAATCATTGTTTCGACAGGCGCCCTGTTTACGCCGGAAATATTGTTGAGGCACGGCATTGGACCGGCGGAGGATCTCATGCGGCTGGGTATTCCCGTGCGCCTCGATTCTCCCGGAGTCGGACGGGGGCTCTCCGATCATCCTTCTCTCGCGATTGCTTCTTTCGTGTCGCGCCAGGCAAGGCTTCGCGCGGAGCGACGTCATATCATGCTGGGCTTTCGGTTTTCCACCGACACGTCTTCCTTTCCCGCCGGTGATATGTCCGGATTGGTCTCGACGAAGGCGGCTTGGCATCCGGTTGGCGAAAGATTGGGCACGCTTGCCTTCTGGATCAATCGCCCCTCATCGGAAGACGGTCGCGTGCAGCTGGTTTCTCCCGATGCTCGGGTTGCGGCGCAGGTGGACCTCAACCTGTTATCCGACAATCGAGATGTTTTCAGACTGATGGCAGGCTTCCGAAAGATGGCTGCGATTCAATTGTCGCCGTTGATGGCCAATGTCACCTCCGATCCGTTTCCCGCGAGCTACAGTGAGAAAGTTCGCCAGATTGGAGCCATCAATCTCAAAAATTATGTCCTCACCCGCATCGCTGCTCTGTTTCTGGATGGCCCGGCCTTGGTTCGTCGGTCCTTCCTGGATCATTTCGTGAGCGAGGGAGAAAAATTTACGACTTTGATGCTGGACGACGCCAAGTTGGAAAGTTTCGTGCGATCTTCGGTGGCAGGCTTGTGGCACGCAAGTTGTTCATGCCGAATGGGCGCGGATGACGACAATATGGCGGTTTTGCACTCGGATGGCCGCGTTAAGGGAATAGGCCAGCTGCGCGTGGTGGACGCCTCGGCGTTTCCCGCGATACCCAGTGCAAACACGAACCTGGCGGTGTTGATGATGGCTGAGAAGATGGCCGATCACTGCCTCGCTTGAAAGGCGGATATGACGCAGGAGACGAGTTTGGACCGTGGTTCTAACTGCGGATCGGCGTCCAACCTCATGATCCGCATATGAGCGAAGCCAGATTTGGGTGAGGATGGGCATTCCCCGGTTGGACGCCGCGCCCTTTGATGATCGGAAGCTTCTTGGCACGCGATATATTGAGGCCCCTATCCACGTCGAATATCATGAACTGGATAGGGGCCTCAATGTATGTGGTGGCTTTATGCTTTGATACGGACGGGCAGTCGCGTGGGGCTGCGTACGAGGTTGGAGAAGGCATAGCTCGGCTTTTCGAGGACTTCGATTTCGAGGTCGCGCTTCAACACTTCTTCCCAAAGCACGCGCAACTGCATCTCCGCGAGCCGTGATCCCACGCAACGGTGCGGCCCCATTCCAAAGGAAAGATGCTGCCGTGCATTGGGCCGGTCGATTTTGAGAGAATCGGCATCTTCGAAAACACTCTCATCGCGGTTGCCCGAGATGTACCACATGCCAACCCGGTCGCCCTTGGCAATGGTTTTGCCAGCGATTTCAACATCGCGCAGAGCAGTACGCCGCTCGTAGATGACAGGCGTCTGATATCGAATAATCTCCGACACGGCGTTGCCCAGCAACTTCGGATCGGCTTTCAGCTTACGCCACTCGTCGGGATGCTGGGCAAAGCCCCACATGCCGCCGGACATGGAGTTGCGCGTAGTGTCATTGCCACCAACCAGAAACAGCCCGAACAGCCCTGTGATTTCCTCGACCGGCGCATTTCGCATGTCGGGGTCGTGCGCAAGGATGGACACGATATCGAATCTTGGTTCCTCCTCCCTTCGCCGTTTCCATATATCGAGCATGGAGAGGTAGAATTCGCGCATCACCTCACCTCTTTGCGCCTCTGTGCGGATCGGACTGTCAGGATCATCGAGGTCGGCGGTAATGGTATCGGACCAACGGACGAGGGTCCGCCGATCCTCAATGGGATGCCCGAATAGCGTGGCGAGCATCATCGAGGTCAGCTCGATGGACACCCGATCGACCCAATCGAACTCCTCGCCACGCGGCAAGGCATCGAGCGTCTTTGCCGCACGGTCGCGGATCAGGACTTCCATCTGCGCAAGGCTCTTCGGCGCCACGATAGGGGTTACGCTCTTGCGCTTTGCCGTGTGCTGCGGAGGATCCATCTGCATGAAAGTAACATTCGACTTGTCTTCCAGCGTGACGCCGCCCAGCAAATGGGAGGAAGAGAAGGTCGCGGGATCGGAGTCGACCCGGACGATATCCTCATATCGGGTTATCGCCCAATACGGGCCGCTGCGGCCCGTTTCGCAATAATAGACGGGATCGTCAGCGCGCAGTTTTTCAAAAACCGGACGCCAAGCATCTTTATGGTAAAGTTCCGGGCGACCCACATCAAAGGGGTCAATGGCCGGGGCGGGGGTTTCTGCAATTCCGTCCATCTGACGCTCTCCTAATTTATTGGCCTTCTGGAACCCGGACGACAAGGCCATTCAGGTCGTCGGTTAGCACGACCTGACAGGCCAGGCGGGAATTGGACTCCACGTCCGCGGGCGCGCCTTCGAGCAAGGCTTCCTCGGTCGAACCGGGTTCTGGCGTGCCGATGCGGTCGATCCAGGCGGCGTCGATATAAATATGGCATGTCGCGCAAGCGCATTGTCCCCCGCAATCCCCGTAGATGCCAGGAATTCCGTGATCGAGCGCGACGCGCATCAGGCTTTCGCCAGCATTCACCTCCGCGACAACTTCGGGAGAATCCGAAAACTCAAACGTAACTTTCATGCCTGACGCTCCAAAACATATACATATTTTTTGCCGTTAGCTCTAGGACGAGTCAAGATGAAAGTGCATATGTCTGACGAAGGCGGCTAGGCTGCAGCATGAGCATGAAGCCAGCTCGATGAATAGAAAGTAGGAGCGATCATGACGGATAGGACGCTGTTGGTGGTAGGCGCTTCAGGTGACGTCGGGCAGGGGATCGTCCGCGCCGCCCGCGACGAGGGATGGCGCGTCATCGCGTCCGGCCGCGACGCCGGCAAGCTTGAGGCGGTCTTTGGGACGGCGCGGGACGAGGGGTTGCGGACATGTACGGGGGATATAGGCTCGGAGGAAGGCGCCCTTGCATTGTGGAAGGAAGCGGCGACGCTGGCCGGCCGGGTCGATGCGGTGGCCGTCGCCGTCAATGCGCCGAACAGGATCGCACCGCTGTCGCAATGGACCGATGAGGAGTTGGCGGGCCTGCTGGCTACCAATCTCCTCACCCATTTCAACGCGGCCAAGGTCATGCTGTCGCTTCTCCCGGCAGAGGGTATATTGATCGGCATAGGCGGTGGCACGGCGGATTTCGTGATCCCCAAAATGACGCCGGTGTCCATCGCGCAGGCGGGAATTCGTATGATGTATCGCGGTTTTGCGCGGGAACGGGGCGAGGGCGCGCAGATCCGTGAACTGATGATTGTTTCCATGGTCAACGGCGCGAGCAAGCGCGACAAGGCGCAGCCCGAATGGGTGACCGATGACGAGGTCGGCCGCCATGTGTGCGCCATCCTTGCCGCACCCGAACAGTTTCCGGGACCCATTCTCCAGCTCAAGAGCCGCGAACAGGTCGGCCAGCCGGACCAGCCATCTTCGAAAGGGTAAGTGATCATGACGACTGAAACCGGCCAGGAGCCGACCGTATTGCGCGTCGAACGGGAAGGCGCGCTCGTCATCCTGACCATCGACGACCCCAAGACCCGCAATGCGCTCAGTCCCGCGCTCACGCGCCAGCTTGTGGCGGCCTGCCAGCAGATCAACGCCGATATGTCGGTGAGCTGCGCGATCTTGACGGCGGCGGGCGATGTGTTCTGTGCGGGCGGCAATCTCAAGGACATGTATGCCCGCGTCAATCATTTCGCGGGCAACGCCGCCGAGATTCGTCGCACCTATCTGACGGGGGTTCAGACCATCGCGCGGGCGCTCCATGACTTGGAAGTGCCGATTATCGCCGCAGTCAACGGCCCTGCCATGGGCGCGGGCATGGACTTTGCCGCCATGTGTACGCTGCGCATCGCGTCGGAAAAGGCGAAGTTCGCGGAGAGCTTCATCAAGCTGGGCCTCACCTCAGCAGCGGGCGGGGCATGGTTCCTGACGCGGGCCATCGGCCAGCAGCGGGCCGCTGAAATGGCGTTGACAGGCGAGACGATCGATGCGCAGCGCGCGCTGGAATTGGGGCTGATCCTCAAGGTCGTGCCGCCCGAAGCGCTGATGGACGAGGCGCTTGCCCTTGCGGGGCGCATCACTTGCCATCCGGCTCATTCCATTCGGCTGAATACGCGCCTGCTGCGCGATTCGGCCCGGCTTGATCTTCCGGCGTCGCTCGAAATCGCGGCGGGCATGCAGGCTATCGTCCAGCAGACCGACGACCAGCACGAAGCCGTCGCAGCCGTCATCGAAAAGCGCAAGCCCAGCTACACGGGACGATGACAGAGATATTGCGCCTTCACGCCCACGATGGCGTGGAAATCGTCATGGAGATTACAGGACCAGCCAATGGGCCGCTGGTCCTGCTCCTCCATGGCGCCGGCCAAACCCGCCAAAGCTGGCGCCGTGTGATCGAGCGGCTGGTGGCGAAGGACATGCGTGTTGTCGCTGCGGACATGCGCGGTCATGGGCAGAGCGGCTGGTCGTTGGACGGTAATTACGGTTACCCGCGCCTTGTGGCGGATGTCGAAACGATTGTCCGCCATTTCGCCAAACCCGTGATTCTCGTTGGGGCTTCGATCGGCGGCAAGATCGCGATGTGCGCGGCGGCCTATTGTGATCTGCCAGCCAGGGCGCTGGTGCTGATCGACATCGTGCCGCGCACCAACGTCGCCGCCATGGATCGGCTGCTGGACGGAATGCGGCCTCCGATGGAGGGCTATGAGAGTCTCGATGCAGCCGCAAAGGCCCTCACCAGGGGCGGGGAAGAGCGATTTGTGCCGGGTTCCGGCGAACGTCTGCGGCGCAGTATGCGGCAGGACGAAAAGGGTCATTGGCATTGGCACTGGGATCCCGCCTTCATGCGGGCGAAGGAGCAAGGCACAGACGCCGTCTCCTCGCTTGCCTATATGGAAGAGGCTGCGCGGCGGACTAACGTCCCATTATTGCTGGCTCGCGGGGAGCGCAGTGCAATTGTCACAGACGACGGCGTTGAAGCCTTCCGCGCCATCGTCCCGCAACTCGACGTCGCTCTTATCGCCGGCGCGGGGCACATGTTGGTCGGTGATCAGAATGACAGCTTCGCAGATCATATAGAGGACTTCATCGCCCGCCTGGCCTGAAACCAGGTTGCAGTCGGCATTGCAGTCGCCTTCCCCCGGTGCAGAAAGGGTTGGCGACAAGCACGCAGCTGGGGCCGCGATCAACACGCAGGCTCTTGTCGGGTGTATGGAAACATTGTAACCATTGGAAACATCGTTTTTTTGGAGGGCGAAGGGCAGATGCGAACCAAGATCACAGAATTGTTCGGGATCGAGCGGCCGATCGTTCAGGGCGGAATGCATTTTGTCGGGCTGGCGGAACTCGCGGCCGCCGTGTCCAATGCGGGCGGACTGGGCATCATCACCGGCCTCACGCAACGGACCCCGGAACTCCTTGCGAAGGAAATTGCCCGCTGCCGGGAGATGACGGATCGGCCGTTTGGCGTAAACCTTACCTTCTTGCCGACCTTTGCCGATCCGCCTTATGCCGAATATATCGATGCTATCGTGGATGGCGGCGTCCGTATCGTCGAAACGGCTGGCCGCAGTCCGGAAGCCTATATGCCCAGGCTCAAGGGGGCCGGCATCACGGTGCTGCACAAATGCACGTCCGTCCGCCATGCCTTGCGAGCAGAGAAGATCGGGTGTGACGCGGTGAGCGTCGACGGCTTCGAATGCGGCGGGCATCCCGGGGAGGACGACGTCCCCAACATGATCCTGCTTCCTCGGGCAGCGGAGGAACTGACAGTCCCGTTCCTGGCGTCCGGCGGCATGGCAAATGGTCGCAGCCTCGTCGCCGCGCTCGCGCTGGGTGCGGACGGCATTGCCATGGGTACACGCTTCATCGCCACCCGGGAAGCGCCGGTGCATGACAATGTCAAACGCGCCCTGTTGGATGCGGGCGAATTCGATACCCGCCTCATCATGCGAACGTTGCGAAATACCGAGCGTGTCCTCAACAATGGAGGTGTGGCGCGGCTGAGGGAGATCGAGCAGGAAAAGGGCGATGCCCTCACCATCGACGATATCCGTGAACTAGTGGCGGGGGTTTATCCCCGCGTCATGCGCGACGGGGATATGGAGGCGGGAGCCTGGAGTTGCGGTATGGTCGTCGGCCTGATCCATGACATTCCAACGGTTGGCCAGTTGCTGGACCGCATCATGGAGGAGGCATCTTCCTTGATTTCCAGTCGGCTTGTCGGGATGCTCCAGGATCAAACGGCGGCATGAAAACAAACGAGCCGTTGCCGCCCGCTGGCGAGGCGGGTAGCGTTCCGGCATCGTCCCCGGATTTACGAGCCGCAAGGGCGGCTTTTGAAAACGATATCCGCGCCACGATCCTGAACGAGGCGGCCGCCGTGCTGCGCGACGAGGGACCGGCCGCATTCACCATACGGCGCATCGCTGCGGCGGTGAATGCATCGACCAAGGCGGTCTATACTCACTTCGGTAACAAGGACGGCCTGTTCGATGCCCTCTATCTTCAGAGTTTCGCGGATCTCACCAAGGCTATGCAGGAGCAGATCGATCCTGGCGAACCTGCCGCGTCGCTGCTCCGGGTCTGTCATGCCTATCGCGATTATGCCTGCGCTCACCCCACGCGTTACAACATCATGTTCGGCGATCTGGGCCGGGCCTATGAGGCTCCGCTATCGAGCCGGCGAAAGGCGTTCGAATCCTTCGGTGTCCTGCGGGAAGCTGTCGAAGCCTGCCTGCCTCCCGAACGAAGCGTCGAGAAGACTCGCATCACCCGCTTGATCTGGGCGACGATGCACGGCGTCGTTAGCCTTGAACTGCGGGGACTCCTGGGTTCATCGGACGAGATCGGCAATGTCTTCGATGATGCCGTCACCGCGATCTGCCTGGCGTGGAGCCTCCCCCTGGGACGGTCGTAATCCCGCACTCTCACTTTCTATAGAACGGACCCGCACATGGATTATACCGTACCTGTTCAGGAGCAATTGTTCGTCTTGGAAACCATAGCGGACATTGGCGGGCTCACTGGTTTGCAAGCCTTCGAACATTTTCACGCGGGCGACGTGGAGGCCGTGCTGGAAGAAGGAGCCAAGATAGCCGAGCGAGTCCTGGCGCCGCTAAACCGCAAGGGCGATATCGAAGGCGCCCGCTGGTCGCCCGAAGGCGTGTCCCTGCCGGATGGTTTCGCGCAGGCCTATGCCGCCTATAGGGAGGGCGGCTGGGGCGGGCTGGCCGTTGGCACGGAGCATGGCGGACAGGGCCTCCCCTTCGCTCTCTCCGTCGCCTTGTCTGAACAGGTGACCGCCGCGAACATGGCATTCTCGCTCTGCATGATCCTGACGGCGGGCGCGATCGAAGCGATATCCGCGCATGGGTCTGAAACGCTCCGGCAATCTTATCTTCCCCAACTCGTTTCGGGGCGCTGGACCGGCACGATGAACCTCACCGAACCCCAGGCCGGATCCGATGTAGGCGCGCTTCGCACGATGGCGACTCCGGCTTCGGACGGCAGTTGGCGGATCAAGGGGCAGAAGATCTTCATCACCTGGGGCGACCATGATCTGGCCGAGAATATCGTCCATCTGGTCCTCGCCCGCACGCCTGGTTCGCCGTCGGGAACCAAAGGGATCAGCCTTTTCGTCGTTCCGAAATATCTGCCCAATGATGATGGAACCTTGGGCGCGCAAAATGACCTGCGCTGCATCTCGCTGGAGCGCAAGCTCGGCATCCACGCCTCTCCTACCTGCACCATGAGCTTCGGCGACGAAGGCGCTTGCGTGGGCTTCATGGTCGGCGACGAAAACAGCGGCATGAAAGCGATGTTCACGATGATGAATCATGCGCGGGTCAGCATGGGCGTGCAGGGCATCGGCATAGCCGACCGCGCCCGTCAGGCGGCCACGCGCTATGCGAGCGAGCGCATCCAGTCCACGCCCATTGGTAGCACGGAGCCGGCGGCGATCATCAATCATATGGACGTGCGCCGCATGTTGATGACGCTTCGCGCAACGACGGAGGCAAGCCGCGCGATCACCTATCTCAATGCTTCCGCAATCGATCGTGCTAGGGGCGAGGAGGACGCGATGGCCCGACACCGCGCGAAGGGCCTTGCCGATCTCCTCACGCCCATTACGAAGGCCTATGCGACCGACATAGGGGTGGAGATGGCGAGCCTCGCCATTCAGGTGTTCGGCGGCACAGGATATATCGAGGAAACGGGCGTGGCACAGTTGCTGCGCGATATCCGTATCGCACCGATCTACGAAGGCACGAACGGCATCCAGGCGCTGGACCTGGTGGGTCGCAAACTGCGTCTCGACAACGGGGAACCTGTCTCCCGCTTGTTGGACGAAATGCAGTCCTTTTTGCCTCTGGCGCAATCGCGGGTGGAAACCGCTGCGCTTGTCGCGCCGCTTACGGAAGCGATCGGACGGCTGCGCGAAACAACATCGGCCCTTCAGGCACGCGACCCGGCTGAAGCGGCAGCAGGGGCTACCCCCTATCTGCGGCAGTTCGCCGTGACCTTGGGTGGATATCTTCTGCTTCGCCAGGCCGTGATTGCGGCAAGCCGGCTTACCGATGGCAGTGACGATCCATTCCTGCGCGCCAAGATCGCGACCGCGCGGTTCTTCATAGAGGATGTCATGGCGCAGGAAGTCAGCTTGTCCAGAATTGTTCTCGCCAGCGGTAGAGATTTATTATTCGCGCTGGCAAATGAGGAATTGAGCGCATGAATCAAGAACGACATGGCGCTAGGAAACCAGTCTTGGAGGATGGCGTTGATGTGAGAGATTAAGGTCGGTTTGGTTCAAGATCAGATCATCCTCGAGGCGCCATCATGCGACCGCCGTGGCAACTCCTCGAGCGATGAGGTAGGTCGTGTGCGACCTGCGAAACCGAACCGCTCCTAACCTATCGATCCATATATGCCAGGTTTCGGCGATCGCCAGTTATATACATGACGAGAATTGGCCGTAGTGCAATTGGAGTGGACATGTTCTTCCAAAGGTCGGCAGGCGAGGCCCTTATGCCGGGACTATGATCAGGCGCCCTTAAAGATCGGCTTGCGCTTTTCCTTGAAGCTGGTGGTGCCTTCCCGGAAATCCTCGGTCTGCACCATCAGCGGCTGAATATTCGCCTCGAAATCGAGCGCCTGATCCAGATTCTGCGCCGCTGATGCATCAAACTGCCGCTTCATCATCTGGAGAGCGACGGTGGGCGCGGCGGCATAGTTGCGCGCCATTTCCAGCGCGCGCTCCATAACCCGGTTGGCGGGTAGCGCTTCCAGTGCGAGGCCGAGATCCGCAGCTTCCCGGCCACTGACAAACCGGCCCGAATAGATGATTTCCTTTGCACGCTGGATGCTTACGTAGCGTGAGAGAAGGAAAGACGCGCCCCCGTCCGGAGCGAGACCGATATGGCGGAACGCGAACTGGAAGCGTGCATCCTCTGCTGCGACGATGAAGTCGCACGCCAACGCCATCGACCAGGACATGCCAATGCACACACCCTTTACAGCGGCGATCACCGGCTTGTTGGTGTGGCTGACCCCGCGCAGCATCCGGTGGAGAAGGCGCATCTTGAGGAGCGAACCGGGCACGCCGCCGGTGCCCATTTCCGAGACGTCCGAGCCGGCGGAAAAATCGTCGCCCGCGCCTGTAAAAATGATCGCTCTGACCTCGGGATCATCTTGCACCCGCTGAAAGACCGCCTGGACCTCCATCCGCATGTCTAGTGTGAGCGCATTTTTCTTTTCCGGTCGATTGATGGTAATGATAGCTACGTTGCCATCCATCGCAAGATCTATGGGCATGACCACTCCATTCGGATTTGATGTCGGCTTAGCATCCGCGCAGCCAGCATTGCGACAGGAAGGCTGGATGCGACAGCTAATCATCGCGCTTGCGATGATACGGTGAAATAGAAGCCATTTAAGAGGGGCCGCGATTTCAGCCGGATACCGGCTCGGGCTTTGCGTATGAGCTACGAATGATTTTCGTGCGCTGGCCAAAGGCGGCCATCGCCTAAAGTCGAGCGGGAGTTCGAACATATCACAAATGTTCCTTGATCCAGCGTTTCTGGCAGCGCGGCTATTTTTCGACTGTGTGTGGTCACATCACCGATGACATGGTCGTTCGTTACTCGACCGCCATGGACGCAAAACCAGCCTTAGCCCCTTGTCATAATCCTATCGGCATCTGCTGCTCTGTCATTCAGATCGTCGGACTCGGTCGGTGGAAGGGTCTGCATCTGCCGGCCCAATAACAAAGGAGCGATGCGTTTACGCGAGAGATCTCCATTCCTCCGGCAGATGGTCAGCGCCTTGTCGCGGTCATGAGCCTGGATGGCACGCAAGATGTTCAGCCGGGCCGTGCGGCGCTGTTGCATGAGATCATTGCGACCTTCGAAAATCTCCGCGAATGCGGCCGCCCCCACGCGGTAGAGAACGCGAATCATGAGATCAAGCGCTGGATTTCCGCACATCTTGCAAATAAGATAGGTAGCGCGAAGCTCGTCTTTTTGGAAGTCCGCGAGAGATTGATCGGCTGTTTCGGCTGCGGCGGATTCCTCAATCAGACCGGCCAGTTCCACGCTGAGATCGGCATCGGTGCATCCCGCAGCAGCCCCGACCGCATCGGCAACGGCTGAATTGGCAGCCAGCAAGAGGTCGCCCAGCGTCGTGTCACGCGATCGCAAATAGCTTGCGGCGGAAGATATCACGCCTTCCATGTCGGGACGGCAACTGAACAACCCGCCATTAATGCCGCGAACACGGATGATGATGCGCTCTGCTTCAACATGCTGCACGGCCTCGCGGAAGGTCGGACGGCTGACGCGGAGTTGGGTTAGCAGCGCCTTTTCCGTGCCGAGAAACTGACCTTCCGGAACAGAAAGGGCAAGCTCCCTCAATTTGCGCGCGGTCGAACGGGTAAGGTTATTTTCGTACATAGCCCCTCTATACGAGGTTCCCCCCTGCGGGCGTCAATCTGTCGAATTTCAGTCATAGTCTATTCGCTGCTGTTTCCGGCTGGATGGCGCGGCAACGTTCCTATATTCCGACCCGTTCAGCTGTCGGAGCGGGAGTGCATTTCGGCTGTTTCAGAGGATCGCGGATGTCCTAGCAGATCACCTTTGCTTCCTTAAGCGCTTCAAGCTTTTCCCATTCCATACCCAGTTCCATGAGCACCGTTTCCGTGTGCTCCCCTGCCTCCGGTGCGCGTGTCGTAACGATGGGCATATGATTAAATTGAACCGGGCTGCTCACCAGCTTGATGGGCGGTCTGCCATCGTCGGTTTCAATGTCGATGACGAGTTCATTGGCAATCAGTTGCGGGTCGTTGCCGGCTGCAAGCAGGTTCTGATATGGTGCCCATTGACCACGCAACGTTTTGAGATGCTCGACCCAATAGCTCAACGGCTTCGATCCGATGGCGGCAACGATGTGGCCGCTCGCCTCCGCCCAGTTGGTCATGAGTGCTTCGGCCGTGCTGAATTTGTCGTCCCTGGCCATTTCAGCTATGCCAAGATGCGTGAAAGTGTCCTCGATCAATGGTCCGGGCGTGAGGATCGTGATGTTGATATATTCGCCGTCGGCGGTGCGAAATACGCCGACAAAGGGGTTGCCCTTTACGCTCCCGGATGCCGGCATCTTAGCTTCGAACGGCACAGCATCGTTTTCAAGAGCCAGGCCGATGCTCATCGCGGTGGCCCATGCGCCAGAGGATAGAAGGGAAACATCTAGCTCGATGGCTTCGCCGGTCTGGCTGCGATGGAACAGCGCAGCGGCAATGCCGCCAGCAATGTTCATCCCGCCGATCGTGTCACCATAGGCCGGTCCGGGTTGGGTCAGTGGACCGCTCAGCTCAGGCGGAGTGACCGCTGATGCTGACCCCATTCTGGCCCAGAAGGCCGTGGCGTCGAAGCCACCTTTATTGCGTTCATCGCCCTTATCGCCCAACGCGCTGCCGCGCGCATAGATGATCTTGGGATTTGCAGATCGGATGTGCTCGACATCGATTTTCAGCTTTTGGCGCTGATCCGGCAGATAGTTGGTCAAGAACACGTCGCAGGTCGCAGCAAGCTCGTAGATGAGCTTTTGCCCCGCTTCCGTTGCGATATCGATGCCAACGCTGCGTTTCCCGCGATTGGGATGTTGGACCATTATATTGCGATCCGGATTGACCGGGCAGGATTCGAGCTTGAGAAATCCTCGCTGCGTGTCGCCTCGGATCGGATGCTCTATCTTTATGACATCCGCTCCCCAGTCTGCCAGCACGGCGGCGGCGACAGGGACAAATGCGAATTGCGCGACTTCGAGGATGCGGACGCCCTTCATAACTTGTGTCACGGCAAAACTTTCCGATGATGGGCGGAGGGTTCCGGTAGACAATTTGTTTCCGTTAAACCGGACTCTATCTTCATGCCTTGCGCTCCTCGCTCCTGTTGCCGAGGAACATGACACTCCTTCGGGTTTTTGCAAGGGAGTCTCATATCTCTGATGAGATGATCTCCGCACAAATCGAACTTGCGATGATGTATGTTACGTGGCTTAGCGCAACATCTCCTCTGTGTCCGTGATACGATTTGGAAAATGAGAATGATCAGCCATGACATCTGACGGTACAATGCGGCCACAAATCGGAACACCGCTGGGTCGCAAGGGCGAGCAGACGCGCCGACGATTTCTGGATGCTGGGCGGCGTTTGCTTAGAACGCTGTCTCCCGTGGAACTTACTACGGCTTCGATCGCCAAGGAAGCCGGTGCGGCGCACACGACTTTCTACATTTATTTCGAGGATGTAAGGGATTTTCTGCTGGCCCTTGCCGAGGTGGTCACCGAACGGATGGTGAAGGCCTTTGAAGCGTCCAGCTTCTTTCAAGACCGGGCGAACATTGAAAGCGACGCCCGCGACTATATCATGTTGATGGCGGAGTTCTGGAGCCAGGAAGCTGCCATTCTGCACTATCGCGACATGGAAGCGGATCTCGGCGATCCAGATTGCAAGGATCTCCGTCATGCATGGTCCGATACGGTGCTCGGCCGGTTGCGTCCTCTCTTCGTTGAGGCCCTGCGAGAGGTGGAGGCGTTGAGCGTTGCGGACGCCAATGCAGAAGCCACGGTAATTTTCGCTTCGATGGAGCGCTTGGTCGCCATCGATCAGCATGAAGAAATTCCAGATGAACTCGTGGCGACGATCAGGGCAGGGCAAGTGCGGGTGCTTGCCTTTCTCCTTCAGCCGCGGGCCAGTTTGCTCGAGGGCGCGCACGGCAAAAAGTCCCCCGCGCGCGTTAAAACTCCCGATCAGAAAGACGGCGGCTCCGTAAGGAGCCGCCGCAAGATTTGAACCGGGGAGGGTTCAAAAGTTTATACGTATCTGGGCACCGTACATGCGCGGTTCGGCGTAGAATACGGAGTCATAGCCTGACGAAATTGCAGAGTTGGATGCACCCGTCTTATAGACTTTTTTGAAAATGTTGCGGACATAGAAACCGAGGTCGATCTTCGAACCCAATATCTCACGCACGTCGAGGCGGCCGTTCACGGTCGTATATGGCTTTTGGCTGAGAATATAATTATTCTTGTCGTTGGTAAAATAGACCCGGCTGCTGTGATAGGCGTCCACGCTGAGAGCCAGCGTCCCCAATGTTTCAACCTCCTTTTCCGCGGTCATGCTGCCGCCAAAGGTCCATTCCGGCGCATATTGGAACGCGACTTCCTTTGGATTGAGCGGGAATGCGCTGGTGTTGATGAACGGCGTTCCCGCAAGTCCGTTGTCGAGATATTCCTCTGCATTGTAGCTAACGAAACCCGTCAGCGTCAGGCCTCTTGTTGGCTCAACCGTTGCATCGAAATCGAAACCCCGAACACGCGCTGTTCCGGCGTTGACGATCAGCGTGCTGAGCGCGGGGTCAGTCAAAGGATCTCCGTCGCCATCCTGGTTCGCGGCCAAACCGTTGATGCCGCGCTGTGAGTTCTTGTATTTACCTGTGAAGATATCGAAGTTCACATTTCCGGGGACACCGCCGACGTTGAACTTCCACTTCGCTCCCGCTTCATAATCACGCACGGTTTCGGGACCATAAGACTGATAGGGCAGGAACAGACCGCCAAGCACTGGTGTGTTCACGCCACCGGCACGATAGCCTTTGCGTGCAGTCGCGTAGACAAACAGCTCGGGCGTGACCTGATAGTTGACGCCGATGTTCCAGGTGGTTGCCGATGACGCGGCGGATGCTACCGTGCCCTTGACGATTGAAGTGGAGGTAACGCCGAATTGAGTCTTGGTAATATTCTGGCCGTTATAACAGCCGTCTTCCGTCAAAACCTCGCTGGAATCAGGGAGATAGGGGGCGTTGATCTGGTAGCCCGCGCTACACGCCGTGAGTTTGTCCTTGTTGTAGCGAATGCCCAAGTCAATCTTGAGCTTGGATGTCACGTCAAGCGTTACTTGGCCGAATGCTGATTTGCTGGTCGAGCGGCGATAGGCAGAGATGCTGGTCGGCAGCGACACACCCGGTCGCTGGAAAGCGCCATAGGTCTGGAACTGGGGCCGACCTGGATGTACTTTCAAATAGAAGATACCGGCGATAGCATGAACGCGATTATCAAAGAAATCGCCCTGGACCTGAAATTCCTCGCTGAACTGATGGATATTATTATCGGTGTTAACCGACGTCAGCAACATTTCCGTCCCATCGGTGTCGGTCAGATTGCGATATTTGGAGAGCCGCTGTCCCAAGATATTCTTAAGCGTGATGTTGCCCAGATTCAGGGTCGTCGTGTTGGAGAGGCCGGTGACCAGAGTATTCGTATAGATCGGGAAATCACCAAAGCCCCGCCGAACGCCCAGCGTCTTCTGGCGCGCAGCCGCAAGATCGATGTCGCAACTTGCCGATGTTCCACAATCGAAAGCGGCCGGGAAAAGGCGCGCCGTACCGGTCGGATAAGTATTGCCGAAAATGGTGCCGTCGCCGTTGCGGTTCCATTTTACGGAATCGAAAACAGTGACATTCTTCAGCCCGTCAAACGGTTCGACAAGGAGCGACGCGCGATAATAATAGTCATTAAGATTGTCACGATCCTGGACGGTTCCGTCCGGAAGTGTAACCTTCGTATAGCCATCACGAATTTGCCGACGTCCGGCGATACGCAAGGCGATATGATCTTCCATTATGGGGAGGTTGAGGGCGCCTTCCACTTCCCTGTTGTCATAATTGCCGTAGCCGCCCATGAGATAGCCGCCCCAGGTATAGGTCGGCGCATTGGGATAGACGAGAACCGCGCCTGATGTGGAATTGCGTCCGAACAAAGTGCCTTGCGGACCTTTGAGAACCTGGACGGAGGCGAGATCGTAGACCGGCAGGATCGAAGCGAAATAGGGAAGCGGAACATCCGCGAAATAAGTCAACACAGGCTGGGCGGCATCGCCGACATTTGCGCGCGTCTGTCCACGTATCACGATCTGAGGATTGGTGGTGCCCCCGGATTTTCCAAAGATAAGACCCGGCGTCGATTGGGTAAGCTGGTCCATCGACGTGATCGATTTTTTGGCGAGTGTTTCTGAGGAAAAGGCGGAAACGGCGATCGGAACACGCGAAAGCGCCTCTTCCTTGCGACGCGCCGTGACGACGATGTCCTGAACGCCGAGATTTTCGGCGGCTTGATCAGCGCTTGCGTGCGTTTTCGTGTCGGCGTTACCCGTTTGGGCAAAAGCCGTTGTGCCGTGAAGCGCCAAAGTGGCGCAGCCGGACAGCAATATGCATCTGACTAAAGTCATGATTTTTCCCCTCCTAGAACTTTTTCTTGAACGCTTTTGAGCGCGCTTGCTTTATGAGGGTTCTTCGCTTTTTTATGAAGGAGTTTTTCTTTTGGGTGGGCGGCCAGCGCATATGTGCTGGTGTTTGGCCATGCATCTTTGCATGGCCCTTGCCGTCACCGACATCCCTGCCAGGCCACCGCTAACAATGGAGAGCGCGCACGCGTTTCCGCTGTCAGCGTTGGTTTCCACAGCGTGAATCTTAGGCGACCTCGAACAGCGCCGCCGCTCCCAGGCCGCCGCCGACGCACATCGTCACAACGACGCGCTTGGCACCGCGCCGCTTGCCTTCAATGAGCGCGTGACCTGTCATGCGCGAGCCGCTCATACCCCAGGGGTGCCCAATGGAAATGGCGCCGCCGTTTACATTCAGTCGTTCGAGCGGGATGCCGAGTTTTTCATAACAATAGATTACCTGGACCGCAAAGGCCTCGTTCAGCTCCCACAGATCGATGTCCTCGACGGTGAGCCCGTGCTTCTTCAACAGTTTCGGGATGGCGAAGATGGGTCCGATGCCCATCTCGTCCGGTTCGCAACCGACAACCTCGAATCCACGATAGATGCCGAGTGGCTCGAGGCCACGCTGCTCGGCGATGCGCGAACTGGTTATCACACAGGCCGACGCTCCGTCAGAAATCTGGCTCGCATTGCCTGCCGTGATCGAACCATCCGCGTTAACTGTGCGCAGCTTGGCGAGGCCCTCCGCGGTAGTGTCGATGCGGTTGCACTCATCGACGGACAGGGTGAGGCTCTCGCTCCCCACGATTTCGCCAGCCTTGTCGAGTACATCTCGTACGGTGGCGATGGGTACGATCTCATCGTCGAAGCGGCCAGCGGCCTGGGCTGCTGCTGTCCGTTCCTGGCTAAGCAGGGAATATTCGTCCTGTCGCTCGCGTGAGATGCCGTAACGTTTTGCCACCACCTCTGCCGTCTCGATCATCCCCCAATAGATCGCGGGATAATGTTCCGCGACCCAGGGATCCCTGTTCCGGTAGCGGTTGCGATGCTTATTTTGCACCATCGAGCACTGCTCGAGTCCACCCGCGACAAAAATTGCGTCGCCATCCGACCGGATGCGATGCGCGGCAAAGCAGATGGTAGTGAGACCCGACGAACATTTTCGATCGATCGTTGTCCCTGGAACCGTCACCGGCAGGCCTGCTCGCAGGGCCGACTGGCGCGCGACATTGCTGGACGTGGTTGCCTCCTGCGCGGCGCAGCCCATCAGCACATCGTCAATCTCGCCGGGCGCAAAGCCGCTGCGCGCCACGGCAGCTGCGATGGCATGACCTCCCAATGTCGCACCCGGCGTAGCGTTTAACGATCCGCGATAAGATTTGCCGATTGGCGTGCGCGCGGTCGAGACGATTACAGCGTCCACCATCTCACTATTCTCCGGAATTCAGCGAATAAACTGGCGCACATAGTCCGCGCCAAGGCCACATTCGCGATAATGCTGATCGCACACGTCAATCAGCGAAAGGACGTTTTGCGCGCCGATGATATTGTCGTTCTCGTCATAGATTTGATAACCGCCCATCCAGACAAAAAAGCCAACCATGGTTGCTTCGTCGACGACAAGCGTGTGCACCTCTCCTGGCGTCTCGAACACGAAGGATCCGGGCTTTGCCACCCAGTCATGCTCCTTGTACCGCCAGGTTCCTTCGATTGTATAGGCATAGACGGGCGAACCATGGAGGTGACGGCCGAGGACGCCGGGCTTGCGATAGCGATTCAGGTTCACGATGACGCCGGTGAGCGTGTCGAACAGGCGCGGCAGGAATTCACCGCCGCCGGGACGCGGTACCCATGCACGAGGATCCTCGGGCAGGTCGTTTACCAATTCCGGTGCCATATATTCATGGCTCACGCCCGGCATCGCATATAAGGGACGGGGGCCGATCATTGATGTGGTCATCGCATTCCTCCTAAAACTTCCATTACATAGCGGAATCACACCGCGAGATAACCGCCGTCGACGGGGAGAATTACACCCGTAACCCATGCCGCGTCAGGCGATGCAAGGAACAGCACCGGGCCTGCAAGATGGTGCGGCTCGCCCCACCGTCCCATGGGCGTGCGCTTCTCGATCCGCTCGAAGAACTCCGGGTTGCTCGCGGCGTCGGCGGCCATGGCAGTGAGAATCCAGCCCGGTGCCACGGCATTGACGCGGATATTTTTCGCCGCCCAGGCAATAGCCATACTCTTGGTTGCTTGCGCGACCGCGCCTTTACTTGCCGCATAGCCGGGCGCGGTGGGCGTGCCCAGAAAGCTGTTCATGGATGCCGTGTTGACGATCGCGCCCGCTCCGCTTGCTTCCAATTGGGGCAGAAAGGCGGTGCACATGCGCAGCGTGCCCAGCATGTTCACGTCATAATTTTTCTGAAATGCCTCGGGTGTAAAGCCGTTGCCATGCCGCGTCACGATCCCGGCGCAATTCACCAAGACATCCAGCTTCGGCGTCGCCGCCGCCAGTGCTGTGGCGGCGGCTTCGTCCGTCACGTCCAATTCTACGATACGGATATTCGAAAAATCAGGATCATTGCGCCGCGCAGCCAGTTCCTCCTTGCCCCAGCCGGCGGCAATGACGTCCGCCCCTGCCGAGGCAAAGGCTATCGCGATCGCGCCGCCGATGCCGCCGGTGCCGCCTGTTACCAGGACGGTCTTGTTGGTGAAGTCACGCATGGATCGCGTCTCCTGCTATCGGTGCAAACCGTGCTTCAACATTCTGCATGGCGGCGACAATCTCGTCTGCCGTATAGGGGACGACAAGATATGCACCTGCCGGAGCCTGGGTCACATTCGCGGCGACATGAACCAGCGTTTTCCGTTCGATGGCGTCAAGTCCCAGCTCGATCAGGCTGCGGGGAAGGCCGATCCGCCTGTAAAAGTCGATCAGATCATCAATCATCGCTTCGGCGCGTCCCTCCGCGACAAGTTGGACCAGGAGGCCATAAGCGACGTGGAAGCCGTGAGGCGCCCGATCCACCACGGCGGTTCGGACCAGACCGCGCGTCATTGCGTGCGCCAAACCGAGGCCCATATTCTCGAAGCTTAGTCCTGCCATCAGAATATTGGCCTCGATCACGGCCTCCAGTGCATCTGTCGGCTCGCCTGTGCCCGCCGCTGCCATTGCCGCTTCGCCATGTTCGCGAATCGTGCTGTAACAACCATCGGCAATATAGCCGGCGGTTCGCAGTTGGCGCGTGAAATGGGCCGTCAGTCCGCCGTCGCGCAGAGACGCTTCCGCTTCGAACTTCTTGGCCACCGCGTCGCCAATCCCGGCGAGAAGGAAGCGTGCAGGGGCTCCGGCGATCAGTCGTGTATCAACAATCACAGCTTCCGGATTGCGGCTGTGCGTCTCGATAGCGACAACCCGATGATGATCGTCATAGGCCGCCAAGCCCATGGAAATCGGACTGTCATTCGACGCGACGGTCGGAACCGTCACGAAATTAAGGTCCGCCCGAATAGCAGCGCCTTTGGCTGCGTCGAGCGCCTTGCCGCCGCCCATGCCGACGACAAGATCGACCGCTTCCAATCGCATGGTATCCGCAAGATCGATCATGGCCGGAAGTGTCACTTCTCCGCTGAAGGGGAGAATGAGATGGGGCCTTTCCCCGAAAAGCTTGGCGAGGCGTGTGCCGGTCAAAGCGAGCACATCGGCATCGACGACGATCGCGGGTTTGCGCGCGAGCGGTGCGCAAATGCCGGGCAGACGATCCAGCGCATCTGGCCCCTGGTAATAGCGGGGTGTGCTGGCGAACAGACGGACACCGGGCGCAAACGGCTTGCTATCCATGGGCGTTCCTCCCAAAAGGAAATTAATAGAATCTATTAGGTGGATAAAGCTGTGAGCGACGATTGTCACGGACCAACGGAGGCGACATCATCTCGACGCCTATGTGATGGTTCGGCTGATTGAGGGTCCGTCGCTTGATGGATTGCAGGATAGGAGAGGCACGCATGGATTTCACCCTGAACGACGAACAACAGTTGCTGAAGGATAGCGTCGACCGTTTTATCGAAAAGGAATATGATTTTGAGAGCCGGCGTCGGCTAGTGGCTGGAACTGGCCTGAGCGAGGCACATTGGGCTTTGTTCGCGGAGATGGGCTGGTTAATGGCGGGGCTGCCCGAAGATCATGGTGGCATCGGCGGCGGCATCATGGAAAACGCCATCATATGCGAGGCCTTTGGGAAGGGACTGGTATTGGAGCCGTTTCTCCCGATAGCTGTGCTGGCAGCTCAAGTTCTGATAGCGGCCAACGGCCGCCACGCGCACGAACTCTTGCCAAAGCTGGCCGCTGGCGATGCGCGTCCTGTGCTCGCTCATGCCGAGGCAGATGCTTTCGGGGAACTGGCTTGGGTGGAAACGCGGGCCGAACGCAGGGGCAGTTGCTGGGCAATTAATGGCCGCAAGATGCTGGTCGCCGGCGCGCCTTTTGCTAGCCATTTCCTCGTGTCGGCCCGCGTATCGGGTTTGCCGGGTGACGAGGAGGGGCTTTGCCTGTTCGTTCTTTCTCCCGCTGCACAGGGCATAAAGCGCACAGACGTGCGATTGTCGGATAACAGCTGGGCCTCTGAACTGGTGCTGACGGACGTCACCGTCGAGGCCGATGCGCTCATGGGCCGGGAAGGGGAAGCGTTTCCCATACTCGCCCAGGCCTATGCTCACGCTACGATCGGCTTGGCCGCGGAGGCGGTGGGGGCGATGGAGCGGCTCTTGTGGATAACCCGCGATTATCTCAACACACGCGTTCAGTTCGGCAAACCTATCGGGAACTTCCAGGCGCTCCAGCATCGCATGGCGGATATGCTGATAGAGGTCGAAATGTCCCGGTCTCAGCTATTTCGCGCGATGGCGCACTTGTCGGCCGTCTCGTCCGAGCGGGATCAGGCGATCTCTTCCCTGAAGGTTCAGATCGGGCGCAGCGCCAAGTTCGTTGGCGGCAATGCGATCCAGCTACACGGTGGCATTGGCATCACAGAGGAATATTCTGTCGGCCATTATTTCAAACGGCTGACTATGATCGACAATGCTTTCGGGACTGTCGGCGTTCACCTCGACCGTATGGCAAAGCTGAAGCGGGCAGCTTAATTGATGCTAACCGCTGGCCCTTGCCCCAGGGCGGTGGCCTACATGATTTGTCATGCGGGGGAATTTTCTGGGTCGGGCTGGTTTTTGGTGAGCCAGCGCCGATGCTCTGTCTGGACGCATGCGATGACCTCGGGGCGTGCTTCGGTCGCTATTGCTGCATGGGTCATGTCGATACATTCCAGGAGGACGACTTCCCGGGAGCGTATCCAGCGATAATAGTTGGATGTTCGCGCATGATGCTCGATGAGGGCGGCCATCATCTGGCGCGTCTGGACCAGCACCCGGCTGATCACGAGATCTTCGGGAAGATGGGGGACCACGCGCGTGATCCGCAGCAATATGTCGGTGGTCACATTGTCGCCGGCATGGATCAGCGGGTGCCTGACGGCCTCGCGTCCAAACGCATGTTGCAGGGCCAATTGGGTACAGAAGCATGCGTAGACGCAGGCCCCTGTCGAATCCACCTGCTCTGCATAAGGCAGGTATAAAAGCTCCAGCAGCACGCGCGGGTCGTCAGCAAGATTACGGTCTTGCGCGCGCGCGAGCAGGGCGCTGCGCCGCCGCTCTACCTGAGCCACCCTGGTGGCCAATATCGCATTGACGAAATCCGCTTTCGACTGAAAATGATATTGGACCGCAAAGCGATTGGCCTGCCCTGCCTCCGCCGCGATGCGATGGAGCGCGACGCCGTCCAGTCCCGACGTTCCCATCATGACTTCACCGACCGATAGCAATCTGCGTTTGGTCTGGGACAGGTTCAGGCCATGGCCCAACAGTTCAAGCTCAAGACCATCTGTCAGATGAAACATCAACGACCCCGCAAGGGTTTAAGCAGCCCATCCGGCAAGCAAGCCGCCGGAAACTTCAGCGCAGCACCCTTCAACCCTGTGGTTCGGGACCCTGACAGCCGCTAAAAGGGCAAGGCAATTTCAGCCGCATTGTCAAGCCCGCCAACATCCAGCCCGTCCTCATTGCTCCAACTCCGCGACACCAATGCTGCCGCACGCGCAGACGCCGCAATCACAGGTCCGTGCGCACTTCAAGCTCGGCTCTGATCGCGGCATGGCGGCTTGAGGTCAGCGGATAGCGGTACATGGCGAGCGTCGCCAGCATCGCAAGGATGACGGGGCCACCGACATATATCAGATAGAGTCCATGAACCGCGGCGGTGTTGATTACACTACGCTGGGGGTCGAAGCTCATGAGTGACAGAATGACGAAGGCCGCGCCGACGGAGAGGGCTTGTCCCACCTTCCACGTTCCCATCAGAAGAGCGTAAAGGAGCGCCGTCCGATTGACCCCTGTCCGAAGCAGTTCATCGTCGCCCACATCGGCCATCATCGCGCGCGGAAACATCACGAAGGCAGAATAGCTACAGCCGGCCACCGCCGAAGCCAGGAAGGCCATGGCGATCGATCCCGGCGGCGACAGAAGATAGAGTAGCTGGCCGAGCACATAAACGCCGATGGACACGCTAAGCGCGCGGTGCTTTCCGAAGCGCTGTGCGACCTTGGTCCAAACAGGAGCCATGACGAACGCCGTGAGCATGTGGGCGATAATCATGAATGCGACGGCCGCGCGAGGAAGCTGGAGCGCTCTCGTGAAAAAGAAGATGCTGACTGCCGAGGTCATTCCGCTGGCCAGGCCCAGCAGAAGGTCGGCGCCAAGCAGGCGCAACACGATGGGGTTGCGAAACAGTTTGAGATATTCGATCAATGAACCATGTTCTGAATGGCCTGCCGCCGATGAACCTCTGAGGCGCATGAGTGCAAAGCCCGCACACAGGGGCATGAGGCAAATGGTAAGCCAGCCCATGATGTACATTGTCGCATATTGGTCCGATTGACCTCGCTGGATGACCAGCGGCAGTGACAGGACGAGCAGGATGCCTATGATCGAGCCGCTCTGCACCCAGCCATAGACGCGGGAGCGTTCGTCATACGACGGGGACAACTCGGCGCTCAGAGACAATTGCGAGAGAGAGATGATTGACCAAGCTGCATAGGCGCCTATCAACCAGGTTAGCAGATGAAGCGGCCCCACGCCCGGCCGGGCGAAAAACAGCATCGCGACTGACAGCATGAGGAGGGGCGTCCCAAGCGCAAGCCACGGGCGATAACGCCCCCACCGGCTTTGCGTCCGATCCATGAAACTGCCAAGCACAGGGTCCAATGCGATGTCGACCAACCGAACGACAGAAAAAATCGTCCCGACCAATGCAAGGTCGAGGCCCAGTGCATTGGTGTAAAATTCAGGCAGATAGACAACCAGTGGCGCCGTCAATGTTGCAATCGGCAGACTAACCGAGGCGATGGCCGCCAAGGTCAGGCGATCGACTTTTCTGTGTGCGCTGTTCGACAATTTTGGTTCCTCTCTGGATACAAGCTGACCAGAATCCGGCGCTTATAATTCGGGCCGTCGGATTACGCGGCAGTCCGAAGCGGTTATATTTTTCCCTGGTCGGCAACTGGGATCAGCCCGCAACCAATCGACGAACGCATTGAATGCGTTCCGCTACGCCTGAGCTAGCGACGACGCCTAAACCATCTGATTATCAATCATTCAGCTTAAATTCTCCCCCCAAATCATTGTTTGATCTCCTGCATAAAATTCATGGCTCCAGCCTTTCAAGCGGATATCCATCACATAAGTGCCAGAAATTTCCTGATTGCATTGTCACGTGACAAGATCGGACACTGGCGCTATCCCCAATCTCTAAGAGAAATTATTAGATCGTCTTTTTGAGAGGAAAGCGCATGGTTGGCAAGCGGTTTAAGCCAGATATCCTTCAGTTCGTCCGTTCGCCTCGCTATCATTCATCTTGGCCGGCCGTCTTTACCAAGTAGCCGGCACGTGCTGCGTCCATGCGCAGGTTCGCGGCAGGCGGTGCGGAGTGCTTTACATTGAAGAAGGGCCTCGATGACCCGCGATGGCATTGCTGTTCTGGTCATGTGAAGAGGGTTTCGGAAAGGTCGGAAGTTTATGGATTATACCGGATACAAACACATATTGGTCGCGGTCGAGAAGCATGTTGCGACGGTCACGCTCAACCGCCCGGAAGTACGCAACGCAGCGACATTGGAAGTCCATACCGAATTGGAGGACATCTGGCTCAAGATCGCGCGGGATGATGAAGTGCGCGCCGTTGTCCTCACTGGAGCGGGCGTCGCCTTCTCGGCTGGAGGCGACATCAACGCGATGCACCAGCGCCTTCAGGTCGAGGGCGCCAATCTTGCCCATTCGATGCGCGCAGCAGGGCACACGCGCCGCCTATGGGAATCGATGCTGGCGGTCGAGCAGCCCATCATCGCTGCGATCAACGGGGACGCGCTTGGCCTTGGATGCAACATCGCTGTCTTTTCCGACATCACGGTCATCGCCGAGGATGCGAAGATTGGTGACACGCATACGCGGATGGGCTTGGTTGCCGGAGACGGCGGCGCAGTGATGTTCCCGATCCTGCTTGGTTTCATGAAGGCGAAAGAGTTTTTGATGCGCGGCTTGATCGTCAGGGGCGCTGAAGCTGCGCGCATGGGCCTGTGCAGTTACGCTTTTCCCAAGGACCAGGTTCTGGCCGAGGCACGCAAGATTGCCGACGAACTGGCGGCGTTGCCCCCCTATGCGGTGCGCTGGACAAAGCTCGCTGCGCAGAAAACGGTGAAGGACCATTTCAACGCCACCTTCGACGTGTCGATCGCTTATGAGATGCTCGGTATGCAGGACAAGCCCTTCTCCGAGGCGGTCCACGCCTTTATCGAGAAGCGCAAGCCGAACTTCGAATAAGACTGGCGCACGTCATGACCGATAGCTGGTTCGGAGAAATCATCCATCGTAATGCGCGGCAGAATGCCGACGGTCTGGCCTTTGTCGAAGGTGGCAGAGGCCTGACCCATGCCGCCTATCTGGCGCGTGCCGAGGCACTGGCGGCTGCGTTGCGCGCGCGCGGCATCGCCCGAATGGACCGGGTGGCGCTGCTATCCATGAACCGCATCGAATATATGGAGGTATGCGGTGCGTGCGAGTTGACCGGTTTCATCGCCGCGACCGTGAATTTCCGTTTGTCTGCGCATGAACTTCGCGTCCAGTTGCGCGATTGCGCCCCGGCGGCGATATTCTTCGAGAGCAGCTATACCTCGCTTATCGAGGAGATCCGGGCCGATCTTCCGTCGATCGGCACATGGATTTGCTTCGACGACGGGCCGGACTGGGCGGAGCCATATGAGGAGGTGATGTCGGCCGCCGCCGGTCAAGTGCCCGATGTCGCCTCGACCATCGAGGACATCGCCTACCTGGTCTATACCAGCGGCAGCACAGGCCGTCCCAAAGGCTGTATTCTGGGTTCGCGCGAATTGACCCGCAAGGCGGAGCAACATGCCAGCGATCTCGGTATCACAAGCGACGATCGGCTGCTGATTGTGATGCCGCTCTTTCATGTCGGCGCGCGGGGCGTAAGCAGCGCCGGGCAATGGCGCGGTGCTGCCGTGCATATCCAGCGCTCCTTCGATCCCGCCGTCTTCATCCGCACAGTGGAAGCGGAACGCATCAGCATCGCCCATCTGGCCCCGACGATGGTGCAGATGGTGGTCGAGCATCCCCTGGCCGCGACCGCCGATTTTTCGAGCTTGCGCGCGATCCTCTATTCGGCGGCGGCCATGCCTGGCGAGGTCCTGCGCAAGGCGCTTGAACTGTTTGGTCCGGTTTTTCACCAGGCTTATGGCCAGACCGAGGGCATCGTGTCGTGCCTGCCGCGCCACCATCACAAACCCAACGGTTCGGAGCAGGAAAAGGCGCGTCTGCTATCGGTCGGGCAGCCCTATCCCGGAGTCGAGGTGATGCTCGTCGATGACGCCGGCCGCGATGTGACGCATGGCGGCACGGGCGAGATCGTCTATCGCGGCGGCGCGATGTTCCGGGGCTACTGGAACGACAGCGTGGCAACATTGGCGGCATGGCGCGACGGCTGGCTGCATTCCGGCGATATCGGGCGCTTCGACGCCGATGGCTTTCTCTATATCGTCGATCGCAAAAAGGACATGATCGTTACGGGCGGCGAAAATGTCGCCTCGCGGGAGGTGGAAGATGCGTTACTCAGGCATCCGCAGGTGGCGGAGGCTGCGGTGATCGGCGTGCCCCATTCCAAGTGGGGCGAAACAGTCCACGCGGTCGTTGTTCTTCGCGATGGGGCCACGCTCGGCGAGACGGAAATCATCGAGCATTGCCGCCTCTTTCTAGCCTCCTTCAAGAAGCCGACAGGGGTGAGCTTTGTCGAAGCTTTGCCCAAGCTCGCCAATGGAAAGGTTGACAAGCTGTCGCTTCGCCAGCGCTGGTCGGCGGAAGGATCGATGGCATGAAGCTACTCGTGATTGGCGCGGCGGGCGATGTCGGGCAGGGGCTTGTCTATGCGGCGGTCGAGCGCGGCTGGAGCGTCGCGGCCGCTGGACGTGACGCCGACAGGCTGAAGCGGATCATCGCCGCGCATCCTGCCGGGCAAGTGCGCCCGGTTATTGGAAGCGTCGCGGACCCGGCCGCCGCCGCCGCTTTGCTGGATGCAGGCAGAACTGAGTTGGGCGGCCTTGATGCGGTGATCGTGTCGGTTAATGCGCCCAATGATGTGCGGCCTTTGTCGGATTGGACGCCCGATGGTCTGCTTGGCATGTTCGCCGGTAATGTCATCACTCATTTTAATGCGCTGACCGCCGCGCTTGACGTGCTGAACCCCCAAGGAGTGTTTCTGGGGATCGGCGGCGGGACTGCCGATTTCGTGCGCGCAGGAAGCGTGCATATCTCGATGGGGCAGGCTGCGCTGCGGATGATGTATCGTGGAATGGCGAAGGAACAACCCAGCCGGATCGTGCGCGAATTGCAAATTGTTGCTATGGTCGATGGTGAGAGCACCCGGCACAAGGCGGACGACACCTGGCTGAAAGCCGAAGAGATTGGCCGCCACGCCTGTGCGATTATTGAACGGCCTGCCGAATTTTCTGGCCCGATTGTGGTTTTGCGCCGTCAAGATCCGATCGGCACGCCGCCGGCCAAAATCTGAATTTCCTGACAGAGAGACCATAATGGATTTTGAATTCGACCCAAGGGACGATGCGTTTCGGCAGGAAGTGCGGGCGTTCGTGCGCGACAACCTGCCTGCCGATATCGCCCGCCGCGGCCTCACCAACTATCATACCGACAAGGCGGACACACGCGCCTGGACTGCGATCCTGCACGGCCGGGGCTGGTCCGCGCCAAGCTGGCCGGTGCAATTTGGGGGTACGGGGTGGACGCTCATGCAGCAGTTCATCTTCGATCAGGAATGTTTCGCCGCCGGTGCCCCGTTGTTGGAAACGGGCGGACTCAAGATGATCGGGCCGGTTATCTATACGTTCGGAAGCAAGGAACAGCATGAGCGGTTCAATGTGCCCTTCCTGCGCGGCGAGATTAGCTGGGGTCAGGGTTTTTCCGAGCCGAATGCAGGCTCGGACCTAGCAGGGCTCACCACTGCGGCAGTCCGGGACGGCGATCATTATGTCGTCAACGGGCGCAAGCTTTGGACCAGCGGCGCCCAATGGGCGAATTGGCTATTCTGCCTGGTCAAAACGGACCCCAAAGAACGTCAGCGCGGCATTTCGATGATTCTCATCAAGGCCGATGCGCCGGGCGTCACCATTCGCCCCATCATCGATCTTGGCGAGGGGCATCACCTCAACGAAATGTTCTTCGATAATGTGCGTGTGCCTGCCGAAAATCTCGTGGGGGAGGAGGGGAAGGGCTGGACCTACGCCAAGTTCCTGTTGGAGAATGAGCGCGCGTTCAGCGCCGAAGTGCCGCGCAACAAACGCAACCTCGCGCTCCTTCGCCGCATTGCCGCGGATCGAAAGTATCGGGGACGCCCGTTCGCCGAAGATCCGGCATTCGCCGCCCGGATAGAGCAGTTGCAGTCAGATCTCGATTCTCTCGAATGGATGACGCTGCGTGCCCTCACCGCTAAATCAAGCGGCGATCTCAGCCTGCCGGTCGGGTCGATCCTGAAGGTGCGCGGCACCGAGCTGCAGCAAAAGATCGGAGAGATGCAGGTCGAGGCTTTAGGGGACTATGGCGCCATCGTCTATCCTCATGACAAGCATGTGAACGGCGCCGATGATGCACTCGGACCCGATTATGCGCCCGGAGTGCTGGCGGATTTCTTATATCGCCGTGCTGTCACCATTTACGGCGGTTCAAACGAGATACAGCGGACCATCCTGGCGAAGCAGTATTTGGGCCTCTGATTGTCTGCACACATTGCAGTGATGGGGATCTTCGCCGACAGCATCATGATCGGCGCCCCTTTGCGCCGCGTGGATAGTGACTGACCTGACCCGGCTCGGATCAGCGTGTCAAATTCTCCCTTGTCCAAAAAGGGGGCGTCCACACATACACATGCCTAGAGTCATCGGTCCGGGCATGACTGGGTCAGGCCTCCGGCTTAAGGCCGCCTTGAATCGCTTCGCGCATGATCCCCCTCATGTCGCGCCCGGCCATCAAAAGCATGAGTGCGCCGAGCGGAGCAAAGCTGATAAAAGTCGCGGCGAGCGAAGCCCCCACCCGCATTTCATCCTTGAACACATAGTCGGTGAAAAAGGCGACAGCGACCGGCCCTAGGCCAAGGCCGATAAGATTGAAAACGAGCAGATAGGCCGCCGACACGCGGCCCCGCAGGTCTGGCAGCGTCGCGATCTGCAGCGCCGCTGCGGCGGTCCCGGTGAAGGCGCCCAGCATATATTGCAGGAAGATGAGGACGATGACGGCAGGCATGTAGGAGAGCTGCATCGCTAAGGTGACGAGGGCCGTCATGACCAACAGGCATATCGCAAAGATGCGAAAGTGCGCATCGTGACGGCCCTTGCGAAACCAGCGGTCGGCGAACAAGCCGAGAATCATGCCGCCAGGTACGCCGGCAAACTGGACGAGGCCGGCCGCATAGGCCGCGGACCCGGTATCCCAACCGTGGACACGAATGAGGAAGGTGGGAAACCAGGCGCCCATCGCATAGCCGCATAGTGAAACCGTGCCGAAGCCGATAAAGTGCCCCGAATAGAGTTTCCAGCGACGAAACAGCGGCGTGAGGGATTGGGGTGAGGTGGTGTTCAACTTCGAACAGCTTTTCCGGGTGCGACGATCAGGCACCAGGAAAACCAGCGGCGCCAGCAGAAAACCGGGCAGTCCGGTCAGCAGAAGCACCGCCTGCCAACTGGCGATCGTGCCTAGTATAGGTACGGTAATGAAGCCGGAGGGCATAGCTGCGATCAATATGCCGCCGAGGAACAGCGACAGTGCGGCACCGCCAGCGGATCCTGCTCCCATTACGGACATGGGGAAGGCAAGCCGCTCACGCGGGAAAAGGTCGGAGAGAAGGGAATAGGCTGCCGGCGCCAGCGCCGCCTCTCCTGCACCTACGGCGATCCGGCCAATCAGAAGATGCCAGAAACGGCTCGCGAGGCCCGAGAGACTGGCAGCCGCCGCCCAGATCATCACACCGGCAAAGATGACATGCCGTCGCGAAACCCGGTCCACCAACCACCCGATGGGAAGACCGAACAGAGCGTAGAACAGCGCAAAGCTTGGTCCTTGCAACAGGCTCATCTGAAAATCGGTAATCCCCAGCGATGCCTTGATCGGACCTACCAGCAAATTGAGGATTTGCCGGTCGAGAAAGGATAGAACGTATAGCAGGAAGAAGATGAGGACCGCCATCCAACCAATGCGCGCGGCCGGATAAGCGGGCGTCGTCGCTTCCGATTGGCTCGCCATTTTTTCTCAATCTCCCAGAAAATCTTATGGCTTGCGCTGTCGATCGACCGCCAGCCGGCTTCCGGCTTCGGGCGGACCTGCATGACGTTTGCGTAGTTCGACCTTGTTAATCTTGCCAGTCGGCAGTCGTGGCAATTCCGTCACCGCCCGGATCGCCTTGGGCACTTTGTAACCGGCAATATGCTGACGACAGAGAGCTGTCAGGGCGGCGGCGTCGAAAGCCGCGCCCGGTCGCAAGACGATCAAAGCCAGTACCGCTTCGCCCCATTTATCGTCGGGGACGCCGATCGCGGACGCCTCCAACACATCGGGATGTGCCATCAGGGCATCCTCGACTTCGCGCGAACTGATGTTGAGTCCCCCCGAAATGATCAGGTCTTTTTTGCGATCGACCAAATGGATGAACCCATCCGGATCGCGCACCACGATATCGCCGGTATGCAACCAACCACCTCTCAGCGTCTGCTCGCTAGCTTGGGCATCGCGCCAATAGCCTTCCATGACGGTCGGCGAGCGCAGCAGCATTTCGCCTGCCGTTCCGTCGGGAACCGGGTTATCGTCCTCATCGGCGACACGCAGCTCGACGCCAGGCGTGGGATGACCGATCGATGTGAGGCGCCGGACCGATTCTTTCTCGCCTGTGGTCTGATGAAATCCCTTGGCCAGAACCAGGCCGTCACCTTCGGTCTGCCCATACATCTGCACAAAAATCTGGCCGAAGCGCTCGATGCCGCGCCGGAGCAGCGGCAAAGGCATGGGCGCGGCGCCATAAACTGCCGTCTTGACACTCCCGAGATCATAATCCGCGCTGCCGGGATATTCGAGAAGCATTTGAATCATGGTGGGCGCCAGATGCAGGATCGTGATCTTCTCCTCAGCGATGGTCCGCAGCACTTTTTCGGTATCGAAGGCGCGCAACATGTACAATGATCCTGCTTGCCAGTGCGTAGCCATCTGGAATCTTTTGCCACCCGCATGGCAAATTGGCATCACGAGCAGCCCGCGATCATGGCAATCACTTTGCATCACCGCGCTGATATTATTGGCTGCAAACGCACTCGAACGATGCGATTGGAGGCATCCCTTGGGTCGGCCGGTGGTACCGCTGGTATAAAGAAGATGCGCAATCTCGCCCGATGCAAATCGGGGTTCCTCCCAGGCGGGATCGCCTTGTTTCACAAGGGTGCTGTAGTCTTCGGCGTCACCTTCGTTCTCGGCAATGCGCACAAAATGGCGAATCGAACCGAGTGCAGGTTTCAGTTCGTCAACCATGTCGGCAAAGCCGCTCTGGTAGAATAGTAGCGCCGGCTCAGCGTCCAGGAGGATGCGTCCGATTTCGGGCTGCGCGAGACGGTGATTAAGCGGCACTGCCACAACCCCCGCCAGCTCAGTCGCCGCGTAGATTTCCGTAAATTCCATGGCATTGTGAGAGAGGATGGCGACCCGATCGCCGGGACCAATGCCGCGTTGCGCCAGGGCTGACCCGATGCAGCGCGCGCGGCTGAGCAAATCGCGGTGTGAACGCGCTTTCCCCTCGAACAGAACGGCAGGAACGTCGCTGAAGTGGGCGGCATTCCTCCGCAGTATGTCGGCCAACGAGCCGAAGTCACCTTTGATGGCGTTCATCGACCTCTCCCATCCGCATCTATTTTTGGTTCCCGGCTTCGATAGAGAATATCATCGAGTGAATGGATCGTGCGCAGCTCCGGCCATCGCTTTTCGATATTCGCCGATCAAACGCGCGCAGAGTTGGGCTGCGGTGGGAATGTCGCGGATCGAGCCTACACCATGACCGGCAGACCAAATGTCCCTCCAGGCACGCCCTTCGTTTCCCATGTCGAGTTTTGCGTCGGTCGGGAGATCATCCGGATCCATGCCTGCGGCGATGATGCTAGGCCGCATAAAACTCGCATTCACGCCCGATATTCCCGAAGTATAGACTATGTCGGCAGCACCCGTCTGGGTGAGCATCTCCTTATAATCAGTTTGGACCGTCGCTTCCTGGGTGGCGATGAACCGCGTGCCGACATAGCCCATGTCTGCATCCATCAACCGCGCCGCCGCGATCTGCCGCCCATTGGTGATAGCGCCTGCCAGGATCACCGTGCCGTCAAAGAAGGAGCGGATTTCCGAGATCAGGGCGAAGGGATTCAACGTTCCCGCATGGCCGCCGGCGCCGGCGGCCACGGCGATGAGGCCATCGACGCCGGCCGTCGCCGCTTTTTCCGCGTGCCGGCTGTTGATGACATCATGAAAGACAACTCCGCCATAGCTGTGGACAGCGTCGACCACCTCCTTGGCCGCGCCTAGCGACGTGATGACCAACGGCACCTTGTGATCGACCGTGACTTTGAGATCGGCGTCGAGTCGCGGATTGCTCTTGTGGACGATCTGATTGATGCCGAACGCAGCGGGCGCGGGAGAATCCGAAAGCCGTTCGGCAATCTCGTCCAGCCAGTTCGCCAAGGCTCCCGTGGTGCGGGCATTCAGGGCTGGGAACGTTCCAATCAGGCCTGATCGGCAGACTTCCACCACGAGATCAGGGCCAGATGCGAGGAACATCGGTGCCGCAATGGCCGGTATTGCAAGATTGGTCAGCAGCTTGTCCGGTATCGCCATCACTCTCTCCATCAAGCCTTGGGCAAACCCAGGCGATTGGCTATATTGTTCAATTGAATCGCGGACGATCCGCCATAGATCGGATAGACCAGGACGTCGCGGACGTGTCGCTCGATCGAGAAGCCCTCGGCGTAGCCATAAGCCCCCAAAATCTGCTGACAACTGAGGACTACGTCGCGGCACGTATCGCAGACGAAGAGCTTGGTCATGGCGGTTTCGGCAGCGGCTGGCCGTCCCTCCTGGAGAAGCCACGCAGCCCAATAGAGCATGTTTCGGCAGGCCTGAACCTTGGTCTTCGCATCTGCCAGTTTGTGCCGTATCGATTGAAAGGAGCAGATTCGTTGACCAAATTGCGAGCGCTGCTGGCTATATTCCCAAGCTTCCGCAAGTGCTGCTTCCGCGACACCCAGCGCCATCGCTGGAACCTCCAGCTTTTCCGCCTCAAGCGCCGGACCAGCGAGCTGCGACCACCCTTGGTTCCACATTGCCTCGCCGCCCAGTATCGCGTCCAGTCCGACCTCGACATTGTCGAATATTACATCGCAGGTCGGCGAACCGCGCTGACCCATGGTTTCCACCGTCGTGATGCTGATGCCAGGCAACGTCGGGGGAACGAGCAGAAAAGAAAGATTCTTGTAGCGTGGACCATCCGGGTCGGATTTGACCAGCAGCAGGAGATAATCAGCGATGGTGGCGCCCGAGCACCAGCGCTTCGCTCCGTTGATGATGATCTTGTCACCCTTGCGCTGGGCCGTCGTCTTCGTGGCCGCCAGGTCGGCTCCGACATCAGGCTCCGACAAGGCGTAGGCAAAGAAGATCGACCCTTCGACAACGCGCGGGAGAAGCTGCGCTTTCTGTTCAGGTGAGCCCGACGAGGTGATGTTCATCCCCCCATAGCAGGCGGTATGGATATACATGCCGGCAAGGATACCGCTTGCCTTGCTCAATTCCTCGATCACCGCCGTCATGGCGATCAGATCGAAGCCAGCGCCGCCATATTCCTCCGGAACGGTGAGCGCGCCCAGGCCCAGATCGCCGATTTTCCGGTGAATCTCCATCGGGAAATGATCCGCCTTGTCCCATTTGGCGATGATCTCGTTATTCGCCTCGCGTGCGACAAACTTGCGCACGGTATCGCGGATCATTGTGATATGTTCGGGTTCCGAGAAATCCACGTCTTATAATCCTTCCGTTGTTCCAAACCCTGTCAGGCGATTTCGAAAAGACCTGCAACTCCCTGTCCGCCAGCGACACACATCGTCACCACCACGAAGCGGGCTTTGCGTCGTTTGCCTTCGAGCAGCGCATGTCCTACCATCCGTGATCCCGTCATGCCGTAAGGATGTCCCAGCGCGATCGCGCCGCCATTCACGTTCAGTCGCTCGCTTGGGATTTCGAGCCTGTCGCGACAGTAAACAGCCTGCGAGGCGAATGCCTCGTTCAGTTCCCAAAGATCGATATCCGGTACTTTGAGGCCGTGCCGCGCCAAGAGTCCGCGTACGGCGAAAACGGGAGCGATGCCCATCTCCTCGGGATCGCACCCACCGGTCGCGAGGCCGCGAAATATTCCAAGAGGGGAGAGTCCGCGTTTTTCCGCTGCCTTTGCATCCATCAGGACGC
Source organism: Sphingobium wenxiniae (assembly GCF_007830065.1). Classification (GTDB taxonomy): domain Bacteria; phylum Pseudomonadota; class Alphaproteobacteria; order Sphingomonadales; family Sphingomonadaceae; genus Sphingobium; species Sphingobium wenxiniae. Next base: position 48,055 of record NZ_VLKK01000016.1, read on the forward strand.
ATGCAGAAGCACCATCGGACAATTGCGAACTATTGCCCGCGGTAATCGTTAAATCATCGCCCAGAACCGGCTTTAGCCGCCGCAGATCGTCCAATATAGTCGAAGAGCGATTGCATTCGTCCTTTTCCAGCAAATAGGATTCCGGGACCAAGCCATTCACCCCTTTGATGAGGCGTGTGACGGTCATTTTCACGATCTCGGCGTCGAACGCGCCTTCCGCCTGCGCGCGCGCCGTCCGCTGCTGACTTTCCAGAGCAAAGGCGTCCTGGGTCTGGCGGCTGATTCCGTAGCGCCGCGCGACGATCTCCGCCGTTTCGAGCATCGACATGAAAATGGAGGGCCGGTTCTTTTCGAGCCAGGGATCTTTGGTTTCGTATCCGTTTTGATGATTGTTCTGCACCAAAGTGATGGACTCGAGTCCGCCCGCCACCATGATGTCCGCGTCGCCCATCGCTATTGCATTTGCTGCCTGCGCGATGGCAGACAGGCTGGAGGCGCACGCACGAGCGATCGTGCTGGCTGTCACCGTCACAGGGAACCCAGCACGCAGCACGCATTGCCGGGCGATATTGGTCCCGGTCGTACCTTCGGGCATCGCGCACCCCATCGCTACGTCGTCAATTTCGCCGGGATCGACACCGGCCCGTTCGACAGCGTTGGCGATCGCGCATGCGCCTAGCGAAGCCCCATGAGTACCGTTGAGACTGCCTTTATAGGCCTTGGCGATTGGCGTTCGCGCCGTCGAAACGATGGCAATATCGCGCATCATTGACTCCATTGGCTGAAATGCCGACCCGAGACCCATCCGGCGACCATCGTTCGGTGAATATCAAGCGTCCCTCCCGCGATCGAATAGCCGCGCACATAACGATAGAGCCGTTCGATTCCCGTTTCTTGAAGATAGCCTGCGCCGCCGAAAAGCTGGATGGCGTCGTCGGTCACCTTGCGCGCTACTTCATTCACGAAGATCTTGGTGGTGGAGGCGTCATAGGCGGTGGGCATACCGTCCGGCGTTCGGCTGAGGGCGCGATAGACCATGAGGCGTGCTGCCTCCAATTGCGTCGCCATATCGGCGATCTTGAGCTGGACCGCCTGGAATTCGATGAGCGCCTTGCCGAACTGCTCGCGGGTCTGAACATAGTCCAACGCACGTTCGTAGGCACCTGTCGCAATGCCCAACATGCCTGCTGAACCGCCTAGTCGTTCCAGATTATAGATGTGCGAAAGGGCCGCAAAAGCGCCGGGGCCTGCCAGGATATGATCTTCCGGAACCGTGCAATCGTCAAAGGTGAGGTCGGCTTGGTAGCTACCGCCCATGTTCTTGCTCAGGCGCTCGATCCTGAAGCCCGGCGCATCGGCGGGGACGAGTATCGCCCCGATGGCGCCCGCCCCGGGCTTATCGTCGAGCCGCGCGTAGATGATGAAGACCGAGGCGTCCTTCGCATTGGAAACATAATGCTTCCGGCCATTGATAACGATCTTGCCGTTTTGAATATGGGCGCGGGTTCTCATCGCGGTGGCGGCTGTACCTGCCTCGGGTTCCGAGATACCGATACTCACCGTGGCTTCGCCGCGACATATGGCGGGAAGATATTTCTGCCGCAGGCTCTCGTCAGCGAATTTCTCGAGATAATAAGCTTGGCCAATGCTTGTCAGTGCCATCAAGGATGATGCCTGCGGACTAACCTTTGCCATCTCTTCTATGCAGATGGCCACATCGAGAGGGGGTAGGCCCAAGCCACCATATTCTGGTGAAAGGTTGAGGCCTAAAAGGCCATTTTCTCCCAAACGCTGCAAAGCGACGAGAGAGTAATTGATGTCCTCTTCCCAAAGCGCCTCGTTCGGCGCAAACAGCTTGTCCGCAATCCTGCGGGTCGCATCCCGCTGCTGCTCCTGTTCTTCGGTGAGGCCAAAGTGCACGTAATTATCCTTGCAATAGGGGGTGAAGGCTCAGCGCCCTGCAAAACACGGAGCACGCTTTTCGGCGAAGGCAGCGATCGCTTCGCGATGATCGTCAGTCATGAAGGCGCGGGTCTGGTGCATGGCTTCGAGATTGACCACTGCCTGGAGCGGTTCTGTCTCGGCGGCTAGCAGATTGGCCTTCATATATTGGTAGGCTACGACTGGACCATTCGCGATACGCGCGGCAATGGCGCGCGTATCGGCCTCGAGTGCGTCATCGGCGACCAGCTTATTGATCAGGCCAAGCTTCAGCGCCTCTTCGGCACCCAGCATTTCGCCCAAAAGCATCATCTCGCGCGCTTTGGCCGTGCCGACCAACCGGGTCAATGTCCAGGAAATGCCGCAATCACCGCTAAAGCCGACCTTGCCGAATGCCGTGGTGAAGCGCGCAGACGTGCCAGCAATCCGCATGTCGCATGCGGCGGCGATAGCAAGCCCAGCCCCCGCCGCAACGCCGTTGAGCTGCGCGATCACGACGCGCGGCAGGCTGCGGATCAGGCCTGGCAGCCTCTGCGTCGGTTGCATGATGTGGAGATAGTTTTCATAGGTCATCGAGGTCATGTCATGCATGACCTTGACGTCGCCTCCGGCACTGAACGCCCGACCCGATCCAGTAATGACGATCACGCCCACGTCGGGCGAATTGCCAAGTTCCTCGAGCGTCAAAAGCAGTTGGTCCGTCGTCTCGACAGAAATGGCATTCATCCGGTCGGGACCGTCGAGCAGGACGGTGCCTATGCGATCTTCTACCGATGTACGAACCTGTGTGACCATGTTTTCCATCCCTCAAATTACTGCACAACGGGGCGGATCAACCTTTACGCAGCGTATCCCATTGCGCGTCGGTCCACTCGAACATCCGGTCAGCCCTTGGGCCGGTGAGGCCGCTTGCGCCGTCGATCGAAATCATCTCGCCGCTGATATAAGAGGCGGCGTCAGACACGAGGAAGGAACTCAGATCGACGAGATCATCGGTCTGCCCGGCGCGACGAAGCGGAATATCCTTGGCCAATTCTGCTTCGGGATCGGTGACGTCGGGGTGGAGGCGCGCAGCGGTAGCGGGCGTTGGAAACAGCCCTGGCGCTAGGCCGACCAGCCTGATGCCCTTGGGCCCCCATTCCTGCGCGAGGCTCTTGGTCATCGCCAGCATAGCCGCCTTGGAAATGGTCAACGGCACGGTGAAAGGCCTACCGTTGCCGACACCGGAGGCCAGCACGCTTAAGACCACGCCCCTCTGTCCCTTGTCGATCCAACGCTTGCCCGCTGCGATCGTCATCCACAATCCGCCCAGCAGAGACACGCGAATGACGGCCTCCACAGCGCGGGGAGATAATGTTTCCGTACGTGCCAGGAAATTTCCCGCAGCGTTGTTTATCAGTACATCCAACGGAGCTTCTGCCCAGATTTGGTCCAACAGCCCATCAATCATCTCGGGCTGGCGGATATCGCATTCAAATGCCTGGCATTTCCCACCCGCTGCTTCGATTTGCGCAACAGTTTCCTGGAGCTTTTCCATGTGGCGACCGCAGATGATCATCTTCGCGCCCAGAGAGGCCATGCCAATGGCCATGCGCTGGCCGAGGCCCGAGCCGCCCCCCGTTATAAGGATGCGCTTGTGAGCGAGAAACGTCGTTGGAAGCCGGCTCATGCAATCCTCTTTTCCCCCGCTCCGTAACCGACGGGTAAAGGCCATTTAGCCCTAATCGATATCCGCCTGCAAACGATTTTCTCTATGGAAATTATATATTCTCTATAGAGAAAACCGTGATATGGAATCGCGATGCGCCGACCCAAGAACGTGGGCCTAAACCGGCACAGTCTCGAACAATACCACTTTTGACCTTGGTTTTGCCGCCCGCAAGAACATCGTGGCGCACCGGCATGTTCGCAACCGCGCAGGGATCGATCCCGATGGCTCGCCTTTCCCGATCCTCAATTCGGTCGACATGATCCCGGTCGATCAACGGACCGAAGAGCTTCAACTGCTTGGTGATACACTAAATGAGCGGCTTCATTATATTCCCGGAGGATTCCTCTTCAAGGAATCCGGGCATGATCGCCGTGACGCCAATTATTTCGGGCGCTCCGCGTAACAATCGCGAAGCTACGGGTGGAAATCAGAGCTAGTCAATCTTTGGTCAGGCCGATTTCAAACTCACCGATACGTTCACGCTCAACGGCGGATTGCGCCATATGTGGGATAAGCGCGACCTGACATCATTAAGCCGGCAGAATCCGGCTGAGTCTTTTTTACACCGTGGCGATGGGTGTTACTGCAGACCCAGCTGCGCCCGGCAGACGTAGCGGTGGGGCTGTCAGCAGGAAGCGCGAGCGCCCATTCTCCCTCAGCCAGCTCGCGAGTTTGCTGAGGTACCAAAGTTCGCCCAACGGAATGCCATTTTTAAACAGGCAATGTTCGTGAAGCGGCAGCCCCGCGCATCTATGTGCATCCGGTGATGCGGTAGACGGAACATATTCCACCGAAAAATTATCTGCTACGATCGCTGCAATCCCGGTCTCGTCGATCCACCGCAGTAAGTCGGGATCGCGCCCGTCCAAGCCTGCCCCAGTGGCACGCAACACCGATGAATCCACTTGCCCGTCATGCTCGGCGATCAGGCCGGCAAAGCCGAAATGCAGGCATAATATATCGCCGCGTTCGACCGACACCTTATCCCGTTCCATCACTTCGCGCAGTTGGGCGAAGGATATACGCTGTTTTTCGATGCCATGATGTGCATGCCAATCGACCAGCACCCCGCGCCCTTGCATGCCGTGTAACGCCAGATGTTCTATTCCCAGCGGACGCAGCGCCATTCCCGGCCACTGACCATCATCACCAGTAAGATCGGGGCGAAGTCCTTCAAGTGTGTAGCCATTATAATAGCGCGGTTCTTCTGCACCGTCGCCATCGGCATCGAAGAGTTGCCCGATGTGGCAGAAGCTATCCCACTGTGTTGAATATTGCGGAAAGAAAGTCACCACGTCGTCGTTCACCAGATCATTCCAGTCCGGTGACAGCAGCATGTCGAACCGTGCATGTCCCTTGTGGCTGATTGGTCGTATGTCGGGTGGGTTACGCGCTGTCGAAATGCCAGCGCTCGGCTGATCCAGCCGGAGGCTGAGACAAAAGGTCAAACCTTCCTTGACCTCGGCTATTCCTTCCAGGACTTTCCGGCGATCGATGAGGTTGACCCGGCCGAGTTGATCGTCGTCGCCAAAGTCTCCCCAATTCGATGCCTCCGGACGTCGTATCCATCGTCTCCGGGGCTTGTCTTCCAGCATTGCCTGTCCTGAATATTGTCGAGATAAAATAGGTTTAGGGCGAAATATTCTGAGGTCAATCAAAGGCTGAGTTCAATGAAAAGCATCGCTAAGCCGGCTATCGTTGACTCATTGGCCGGGGAAACACGGGCGCTTGTTCCGATGCAGGTACGACCTGTGCAACCGACGTCGCCAGTTCGATTAACTCGTGCCCAATCCGGGTAAGCGTTGCAGAATCATGTTGATCGCGGAACATTGTCGCGCTGCACACCATCGTGATCGGCGGGCCGTCGAATCGTACGGGAGCTGCGAGAGCCGTGACGCCAGCGGTCGAATAGCCGTCGTCGATACCCCAGCCTCGATCCAACGCCTCTTTGGCCTGGTCGATGAAATCCCAGTAGGCGAGCGGCCGCTGTATCCGAAGGCCCCCATACATAGTTTGGCGCTCATCTTCGCTAAGATCGCTTTGGAGTGCCATGATACGCGCCATGCCGCCGATCAGAAGCGGTAACTGATGGCCGACGTTCATCTGGATACGCAACGCTGATCGATTCTCTGCCGAAGCAAGCAAAATCATGCGATGATAGGATACTCGCCGCCAAATCGTGACGGTGACCGAGTAGCTATGGGCGATGCGCTCCATCATTGGCTGAACAGCCGCCAAATAATCATGGTGGGCCATGCCCACGTTTGCCAAGCCGATGACTCCATCGCCAATCATGTAGGTCTTCGTATCAGGGAGAAAGCGCACATAGCCTTCGTTCACCAAAGTACGGAGGATGTTGAAGCAGGTGCTCGGCACGATGTTGGTGTCGCGAGCGATGAAACTCACCCCGACCGGACGGTCCAGACGACTGAGATGTCGCAGGATACGCATCGTGTTGATCGTAGCGCCGACGATTTTGCCGGAACCCGGTCGGCCTTCGCCTTCACTTCGACTATCCTCACCCGATAATTTGGTCGGCATCGCCATGCTAGGCTTTCTTGCGCGCCACAAAGTCCTGAACGGCCTTGGCATGTCCTGGCGTCTGGGTGCTGAGCATTTCCATAGCCTGCGAACTGTCGATGATCGCGTCAAAGGCCGCAAGCATTTCACGGTTCATAAGAGACTTCGTCCAGCGTATCGCCACAGTTGATAGAGCTAGCAGTTCCCGTGCAATGGAGATGGCTTTTGTCAAAGCTGCATCGCCGTCCGCCGCCAAATGCGTGGCAGCGCCCAATGCATGTGCTTCATCGCCGTTGATCAGCCTGCCCCGCATGAGCAAATCCTTGGCGCGGGAACGACCAACCAATGCCGGCCAAAAGGCAATACTGCCATCGCCGGGCACCAGGCCCATTCGGGTGTGAGGGTCGCCGATGCGGGCAGCGGCCGCGATGACGCTGATATCGCACGCCAGCGCCATGGTGGCGCCAAGGCCGACAGCGTCTCCATTGATCGCGCAGATCAGCGGTTGCTCGACTGTAAGCATCCCCCGCAGGACTCGCTTGGTCTGTGCGGGAGAATTCATATCGAACAGCGGAGCACCGCCTTCGCTGGCGTCCATCTCCGAAATATCGCCGCCGACACAAAAAGCCTTGCCGCTTCCTGTGAGGACGATAGCATCAACAGAAGGATCGCGCGAAAGGAGAGGCCAAAGCGATTCCAGTTCGCCGAAAAAGGTACGGCTGATCGCGTTCAGGCGCTTGGGGCGATTCAATCTCACGATCGCCAACCCGTCCGTGATATCAACGGTCAGGCATCGAAAAATATCATAGTGCATTTCTCTCTTCTGGTCGGGAACGCCAGAAAAGGCAATGATCCCCCGCTTTTCGCTTGATTGTAGGCCATTTTTCCAAACCGTGTTCGCGTTTGCATTTGTAGCAAATTGGACCGCATTCTTTCGAGGTTTTCCATGCATTACGAAACACTTGCCGCTGATCTGGACGAAGGCCTGCTGCTCATCACCTTGAACCGGCCCGAGCAGATGAATGCCTTCACCGTGACCATGGCCGACGAACTGGTCGACGTTTTTCGGTGGGCAAATGAAGAAGATGCCGTGCAGGCCGTGATTGTGACCGGCGCCGGCAAGGCTTTTTGTGCCGGTATGGACCTCAGCGTGGCCGGTAACGTCTTTGGTCTCAATGAGGAACTCGATCCAACGCTGAAAGACATGCGCGAGCAACCGCATAGACCTGAGATCGAGCGGGGCGTGCGCGATACCGGCGGGAGAGTGACTCTCGCCATATATGACTGCGTAAAACCTGTGATTGGTGCGATCAATGGCGCAGCGGTCGGTATCGGCGCCACAATGACACTGGCAATGGATGCTCGCCTCGCCTCCAACCGGGCGCGCATAGGATTCGTCTTCGGGCGGATCGGGATCACACCCGAAGCCTGTTCAACATGGTTCCTGCCACGGATTGTCGGGCTGCCGCAAGCGCTTGAATGGTTTTACAGCGCCGATATCCTAACGGCGGAAGAAGCAAGGGAAGGCGGATTGGTCAAAGCCATATTCGAACCTGATGCGTTGCTGCCGGCAGCGCGCGCTCTGGCCCGCAAATGGGTGGAGAAACGCTCCCCAGTTTCCCTGGCTCTCATCCGGCAGATGACCTATCGCAATTCGGCCTTTTCCGATCCGGCGCAGGCGCACGAAGTGGACTCGCTTTCGATGTTCTACACCAGCGTTGGAGACGGCAAAGAGGGCGTTGCGGCCTTTAATGAGAAACGCGAAGCCCTGTTTAGCGCCAAAGCATCGGACATGCCGTCCTTCTATCCTTGGTGGAAAGAGCGATCAGATCGCCGTTAAAGGCGCGGTTGATCGAGCGTTCCGCGTCCCAGCCTTCAATCGGACGCAAAGGATCGAAAGAGGATCAGCGCGAATTCATCGAGAATGGCCTCACCGAGATCCGCTTCGCTGATCTTCGCCAGATACACGGCGCGGTCGGCAAGCAGCAAAAGCAGAGACAGCTTTACGCGAAAGGGTTCACGCTCCGTTTTCGACAGGGGAGCCAGTAGGTGGGTGAGGCTGTCTATCATAATTTCCATGTCGGGGATGGCTCGCCGTGCGAAATCCGGCTCGACATGTGTGGCTTCCCAATAGGCTTCGCACAATCCCTGATTGTCCGTCCACATGGCGGTATAGCTGTCGAGCCACTTGCGTAATCCCTCCCGAGTCCAGACTTCGGGTGAATCGAGTAATTGCAAAACGCCCTGCACATGTTCCTGGAGATGCTGGCGAAGCGGTTCAATGAGGTCATATTTGCTAGCAAAGTGACGATAGAATGTCGTCGTTGTCGTTCCGGCCAACTGGACAATGCTGTCCACCGTTGTCAGGCGATACCCATTTTCTGCAAAGGCAGTGAGCGCCGCTAGAATCAGCCGTTCCCGGGTAAATTCCTTCAGTTCCGATCGAAGGGCGCTCTTCGTTGGGACTGGAGCAGCAGTCCGCGATGCGCGCCGGGAAGAACCCGCCCCAGTCTTGGAACCCCGGCCCGGACCCGCCTTGATGCCAGCATCGCCACTCATGATAAATATCCCATATGTGTTTTAGATTAGGGTGACTAACTAAAATTGGTGCGGTGACCCGAAAAGTGAGACAGTGTTCCGTCAGATATAGACGACCAGCGGAATAGCGCAAGCGCGACAGCGGCGTACCGCACTCAAGACAGACCAGGCTGTCGAATGAGCCATTTAGATCGGGCGACCGCCGCAAGAGCGCAGTCCAGGACACGGAGTGGATCGGATGGGATTCTACGAGTTGATTGACGGGTTGCCCGCAGTTCGGGACGATTTTGTCCCCAAGGAACATTATGGCAAGGAATTTGCCCGTCTCGAAGCAGAATATGTGTGGCCGGCGACATGGCAAATGGCCTGCCGCGAGGAAGATCTGCCCAATGCCGGCAGCTATATCACCTATGACATCTTGGGCGACTCCATCGTTGTGTTGCGTGATAAGGCCGGCACCATCCGCGCTTTTCACAATGTTTGTCCCCATCGTGGCAATCGTCTGGTCAGTGGGGCCGGCAGGCTGACCAAGTTGCATTGTAGCTTCCACGGTTGGGAGTGGGATACGGCTGGGGCAAATATATTCCTGAAAGATCCCGAAGATTGGAAAGGGTGTTCAGGAATGTTCGACGGGGACATGGATTTGCAAACAGTCCATGTCGGAAGCTGGGGTGGCTTTATCTATGTCAATATGAGCGATGAACCCGAGCCATTTTCGCAGTTCATCGATCCCGTGCCGACCTATCTGGACTGTTTGGAGTTCCAGAAGATGCGCACGAAATGGCATAAGCAAATCATGCTGCCCGCCAATTGGAAAGTTGCGCTCGAGCCTTTCTTGGAAAGCTATCACATTTACACGACCCACCATCAAACGGCAGGGTTCCTGGATGAAGCCTCGGTTAGCACCACACATGGTCGGCACGGAAAGCATGGCTATCCGAACGCGGCCCTGCTTGGTACGCCGTCGCCGCGCACGGGCAAGCCATCCCCTAACCTCTCTTATTCACGACGCTCGGTTTCGGGTCCGCTCTGGGCATTTGCTGCGGCTGGCTGTATTGCGCGGACGACCGGCATCGCTGGCGTTTGTTTCACCGCATTCGGATTGATGGGCTTTTCGGGTTGAAGGGCTGGGCTCGGAGTTCTGCGGCGCTGCCGCATGGGCTACGTCGGCGCAGGCTTCAGCCGGAGAACGAGGGCGCGGAACAGGTCGGCATCCGGACAGGCGGAAGCGAAGGCAATGCGGATGCGGCTAGCACTTTCTA
>NZ_VLKK01000017.1 GCF_007830065.1 Sphingobium wenxiniae
TTGCGCGACTTGCCAGCCTCGATCCGCAGCCAGCCTGACAGCTTCTCCGCATACGGGTCCAGCTTGCTCGGCCGCTCGGGAACCTTGAACTGCGGCTCTACCGTGTCCGCCCGCAGGTACTTGCGGATCGTGTTGCGCGACAAACCAGTGCGCCGCTCGATCTCCCGGATCGGAACCTGCTGCCGGAAATGCCAGCGCCGGATTACACTCAATAACGCCATGTCGATCACTCCTGAATCCTCCGACCAATCAGCCAGAGGGAAGTCAAAACATGGGTCACTTCTCAGTGGAAACTTATGCCCCTCCCGGGTCAACTCTCAGTGGAAATCAACAGAAAGCCTTTGTTTCCAGCATCGTTGGGAAGGTCGACGCCACAATTGCCCGGCGCCCTGGCCTCACATGTCTCGGGGCGATCGCCGCAACCGGCTTTGCCCCATGGGGTTTCTGGCCCGCGACGGCCGCGTCGCTGGTACTATTTCTGCGGACGGTCGGCGAAATGGCCTCGATGCGTCGCGTTTTCGCGGCGAGCTGGTGGTTCGGATTCGGCATCGGGATCGCGAGTCTGTTCTGGCTCGCGCATGCTTTCAGTTTTCAAGCTGCGATGCCGCCTTGGCTCGGATGGGTCGCGGTCGCTCTCCTTTCTGCTTATACGGCGCTTTATTGGGCGCTCGCCATCGCCGTCGCCCATGCCGCGGCGCGTGGAGCATCGCAGATCAGCTTTGCCGTTTATGCGTCGGCAAGCTTCATGATTGCCGAATGGCTGCGCGGTATCATGTTGACCGGATTCCCCTGGAACCCGCTAGGGTCGATCTGGCTGGCCGCACCTGACGTATCTCAGGGCGCTGCCATGATCGGCGGCCTTGGTCTTTCGGGCCTGACGATCCTGTTGTGTGGCCTGGTCGCCGCCGCCACACACGGCGCCAGTGTGCGACCACTCATCGCCGCGATCGGCATCGTGGCGGCCTTGTTGGCCTTTCCCCGGAAATCCATGGTGGCGGATACGCCCATTCCAATTAGCGTCGTGCAGGCGAACATCAGCCAATCCGACAAATGGCGCGCTGGCGCGGCCGATGCCCAGCTCACGGAATATATCGCCTTGACCAAGGCTCGGCCTTCCGGCGCCCCTCGGCTGATCTTCTGGCCCGAAGCGGCCATCACGAAGCCGTTGGACACCGATCCGGGTTTGAGGCGGCGCGCGGCAGCGGCTTTGGATTCCCAAGATTTGCTTTTCACGGGGGCAATAGGAACGATCGATGATGAGGGGCTAGCGAACAGCGTGTTCGTGCTCGATGCGGGCGGGACTGTCCTTGTTCGCTATGACAAGGCCCATCTCGTCCCGTTCGGCGAATACCTGCCATTTGCAAGTATCCTCGAACGGGTCGGCATGTCGCGTCTGGTGCCGGGCGATACCGACTTCATTGCCGGGCCTGGCCCACAGACTTTCGACGTCCTGAACCTCAGGGCCGGTGTGTCGATCTGCTATGAAATCATATTCCCGACCGCGGTGATCGACCCGGCAAATCGGCCCGCGTTCCTCTTCAATCCATCTAATGACGCCTGGTTCGGATTCGGCGGACCACAGCAACATCTCGCGCAAGCACGACTACGTGCGATCGAGGAGGGTCTGCCAATCATCCGCGCGACGCCGACGGGCGAGACGGCTGTGATCCGATCGAATGGCAGTATCGCCGCGCGTCTGCCTGCACACGAGGCAGGCCGCCTCGATGCTTTCTTGCCATCGCCCGGAGATCCGACACCATATTCGCGCTGGGGCAATGCTATCCCGTTGGGCGCAGGAATATTCATGATCGCCATTGCCGGGCTGTGGCGTGCGCGCCGAAGGTTCCCGGCGAAAAGGTGATGATATGGACTTCGAGGAGTGGGTTCTAGCGCCCAACGACGCGCGCGAAGTGGGCCACGCCAGGCACAAGATCGGACCGCTCATCATGGGCCACACCGCTGGATAAGCCTGATAGGTCGCCCGCTCCGAACACCGCTTCGATCCCGCGCACGCAAAGTTCCGTCCCGCTATCGGCAATGCTGTAATAGACCTGCCGGGCCTGCCGCCTCGTGGTGACGAGGGACGCCTTGCGCAGTTCGGCAAGCTGCTGGCTGAGCGCGGGTTGGCCGATGCCGGTCGCCTCATCGATCATCGAAACCGACTGCTCGCCCTGTTCCAACAGCAGCGACAGGATCATCAGGCGCTGAGGCTGGGCGTAGATCCTCAGCTTTTCCGCCGCTTCCTCGGCCCGTTCGCGCGCGGCATGGAGGGGGATCATGGCGCGCTCCGGCAGAACCAGTCGTCTCCGTCCGTATTGTCCGAAGACGGGAGCAGCAGCGGTTCGCCCGCGCGCCATCCCTCGGGCGCGAGCCGGTCGCCACTATGCGCGGCCTGAAGCGCGGCGAGCATCCGCAGCATTTCATCAACCGATCGCCCGACATTCATGGGATAATGGGTGATCGCCCGGATCACGCCGTCCGGATCGATGAAATAGGTTGCGCGGACGCCGGCGCTGTCCCGCGCATCCTCACCGATCATGCCATAAGCCCTGCCGATCGCCATCGAGGGGTCTTCGACCACCGGGAAGCGGACCTCCACGTCGAACAGGTCGCGGATCGCCTTGAGCCAGGCAAGGTGCGAATAGAGACTGTCCACCGACAGGCCGAGCAGCACGCTGCCCAGTTCCTCGAAGCGATCCTGCGCCTTGGCGAGGCTGACGAATTCGCTGGTGCAGACGGGCGTGAAATCGGCCGGATGCGAAAAGAACACCACCCATTTCCCGCGCAGTGACGAGAGGCGCAGCGGCCCCTTCGTCGTGCGCGCCTCGAAATCGGGCGCGGTGTCGCCGAGGCGCAGGCTGGGGGCGGCTTCAGGCGTGGTCGTCATGGCTTTCACTCTCGCATCCCGGCCCACTTGACGCAAGTCGATTACATATTTACATAGTTTCGTAATTATTAAATTAAAGGATCGAGCCATGGATGACGCGATCGGCTACGCAACCCGGCAAATCGAGGAATCCCGCAAGGGCGTCCCGCAAATCCGCGCCTTCTTCGACGACGCCACCAATACCGTCAGCTATGTCGTCCATGATCCAGAGACGCGGCGGGCGGCGATCATCGACAGCGTGCTGGATTATGACGCTGCCGCGGGCCGCATCACTTACACGTCCGCCGATGCGATCATCGCTTATGTGGGCGAGCAGAATCTCAGCATCGAATGGCTGCTGGAAACCCATGCCCACGCCGATCACTTGTCGGCTGCCCCGTATCTGCAAGAGCGGCTGGGCGGAAAGCTCGCCATCGGCAAGGCGATCCTGACCGTGCAGGAGACGTTCGGAAAGCTGTTCAACGAGGGAACCGAATTTGCGCGCGACGGATCGCAGTTCGATCATCTGTTCGAGGATGGCGACCGGTTCGCGATCGGCCATCTCGACGCGACGGTGCTGCATGTGCCGGGCCATACGCCGGCCGATCTCGCCTATGTGATCGGCGATGCGGCGTTCATCGGCGACACTTTGTTTATGCCCGATTATGGCACGGCACGGGCGGATTTTCCGGGCGGCGACGCGCGGACGCTCTATCGCTCGATCCGGCGGCTGCTGACCCTGCCCGCCGAGACTCGGCTGTTCCTGTGCCACGATTACAAAGCGCCGGACCGGGACGAATATCGCTGGGAAACCACGGTGGCGGAGCAGCGCGCCGGCAATGTCCATGTCCATGATGGCATTGACGAGGACGGCTTCGTCGCGATGCGCGAAGCGCGGGACGCGACGTTGGATATGCCGAAGCTGATCCTGCCGTCGATCCAGGTGAACATGCGCGGCGGCCATCTGCCCGAGCCGGAAGGCAACGGCACGCGCTATCTCAAAATCCCGCTGGACGCGCTATGAACACGCTGTTCCCGGGGGCAATGCCGGGCATGGGCTTCCTCGGCGGGCTGCTGATCGGCCTGGCCGGCGCGATCATGCTGCTGGGGCTGGGCCGCATCGCCGGCGTCAGCGGTCTTGCCGCGCGCGCCGTGGGGATCGGCAGCGGCACGGATTCGCGCGCCGTCGCGCTGGCCTTCATCACCGGCCTGCCGCTCGGCGCGGCGCTGGTGGCGAGCCTGCGCCCGGTTGCGATCACTTTTCCCTCGTCGCTGGCCGTCCTCGTCATCGGCGGCTTGCTGGTGGGCTTCGGCACGCGGCTCGGCAGCGGTTGCACCAGCGGCCATGGCGTGTGCGGCCTGTCGCGCCTGTCGCCCCGATCCATGGCGGCGACGGCGCTGTTCATGGCGGCCGGGTTCGCGACCGTCGCCGCGATGCGCGCCTTGGGGTGGGGCTGACATGCGCGCGCTTATCGCCTTGCTGGCCGGAACGATCTTCGGCGCGGGGCTCGCCCTCTCCGGCATGGCCGACCCCGCGCGCATCCACGCCTTCCTCGATCTGTTCGGAACATGGGACCCGACGCTGGCCTTCGTGATAGCCGGAGCCATAACGCCGATGGTGTTCGCATGGCTCATCCAGCGCCGCCTGCCCCGTGCCCTGTCCGGCGATGCCTTCGCCTTGCCGGGCACAAGGCGCATCGATGCGCCGCTCGCCGTGGGCGCGCTGCTGTTCGGCATCGGCTGGGGCATCGCCGGCCTGTGCCCCGGCCCGGCCATCGCCAATCTCGCGCTCGCACCCTTTGCGGTCCTGCCGTTCCTCGCCGCGATGATCGCGGGGATGCTGCTCCATCGTCTCCGGGCGGCTGGGCGCTGACACAAGCGGAGACATTCCATGGAAAAGACCACCCCCGTCACCGCCGATTTCTCGGTATCGCCGCAGATCGGGCTGGCAAACATGCCCGATCTGGCGGCCGCCGGCTTCCGGTCCATCATCTCCAACCGTCCCGACGGCGAGGAACCGGGACAGCCGGACGCGGCCACCCTTGCGCGCGCGGCGCTTGAGCATGGCTTGGCCTTCGAGCATCTGCCGGTCGCTAATCACGACATCGCCCCGGCCGATGCCCGTGCCATGCGAGCCGCGCTGGACCGGCTACCCAAACCCGTGCTCGCCTTCTGCCGGACGGGCGCGCGCTCGACCGCGATGCACTCCGCCGCCATGGCGCTGGGCGACGATAAGGCAACCACCTATGATGTCGTGATCGTCGGCGGCGGCAGCGGGGGCATCGCCTGCGCCGCCAGCCTGCTCAAGCGCCGGGCCGATCTGTCGATCGCGATCATCGAGCCAGCGGATGTGCACTATTATCAGCCGGGCTGGACGATGGTGGGCGCAGGCGTGTTCGATCCGCAAATCACCCGCCGGACGATGGCGAAAGTGATGCCCCGCAAGGCACATTGGATCAGACAGGCCGCAAGCGCGTTCCAGCCCGACAGCAACAGCGTGACGCTCGACGATGGCACGGCGATCGCCTATCGCGCGCTCGTCGTCGCACCGGGCCTGAAGCTGGATTGGAAGGCCATTCCCGGCCTTGCCGAGACCCTTGGCCGCAACGGCGTCACCTCCAACTATCGTTACGATCTGGCGCCCTACACGCATGAACTGGTGCGCAAGCTGGCGCGGGGCCGCGCGCTGTTTACACAGCCGCCCATGCCGATCAAATGCGCGGGCGCGCCGCAAAAGGCCATGTATCTCTCCTGCCATGACTGGGAGAAGCGCAGGTTGCTTGGCGGCATCGGTGTCGAGTTCCACAGCGCCGGCCCGGCCTTGTTCGGGGTGGCCGATTATGTGCCGGCGCTGACGGCCTATATCGAACGCTACGGCATCGACTTCCAGCCCGGCTCGAAGCTGGTCGGCGTGGACGGCGACGCGCGGATCGCGCGGTTCGAGCAGGGCGATGGCGATGTGATCGAACGCCCGTTCGATATGCTCCACGCGGTCCCGCCGCAGGTGGCGCCGGATTTCGTGCGCTCCAGCCCCATCGCTGACGACAGCGGCTTCGTCGCGGTCGATCCCGCAACGCTGCGCCATCCGACATGGCCCAACCTGTTCGCGCTGGGCGACGTCATCGCCGCCAGCAACGCCAAGACGGCAGCGGCCGCGCGCAAACAGGCCCCGGTGGTCGCTGTGAACGTGCTCGCTGCTCTCGACGGCAAAGCCCCAGCCGCCGCCTATGATGGCTATGGTTCCTGCCCGCTCACCGTCGAGCGCGGCCGGATCGTGCTGGCCGAGTTTGGCTATGGCGGCAAGCTGCTGCCGAGCTTCCCCACCTGGCTGCTCGATGGCCGCAAACCGACGCGCCTCGCCTGGTTCCTCAAGGATCGGATGCTGCCGCCGATCTACTGGCATGGCATGCTCAAGGGCAGGGAATGGCTCGCTGGTCCCCGTCCGATCGGAATGGCCCCGAACGGAATGGCGAGGTGACGCTCGAACCGCTCCAATATCTGCTGGGCATCCTGTCCGGCTCGCTCGTCGGGTTCAGCCTGGGGCTGGTCGGCGGCGGCGGGTCGATCCTGGCGGTCCCGCTGATGGTCTATCTGGTCGGCGTGCCCAGCGCCCATGTCGCGATCGGCACCAGCGCGCTGGCGGTGGCGGCCAATGCGGTGACGGGCCTCGTCCAACATGCCCGCGCACATAACGTCAAATGGCGCTGCGGTGGCATGTTCGCGGCAGCAGGCGTCATCGGGGCGCTGGCTGGCTCTACCTTCGGCAAGATGGTGGATGGCGAAAAGCTGCTGTTCCTGTTCGCGCTGGTGATGCTGCTGGTCGGGGGGGTGATGCTCAAGGGGCGCGGCGACCCCGGCAATCCCGGCGCCGAATGCAACCGGGAGAAAGCGCCCAAGGTGCTCGGCTATGGCCTCGGCTCAGGTCTGTTCTCCGGCTTCTTCGGCATTGGCGGCGGGTTCCTGATCGTGCCGGGGCTTGTCGCATCGACCGGAATGCCGATCCTGTTCGCGGTCGGCACCTCGCTGGTCGCGGTGACCGCCTTTGGCCTCGCGACCGCCGCCAACTATGCCTTTTCCGGGCTGGTCGACTGGCCGCTGGCGATCCTGTTCATCGTGGGAGGCGCGGTGGGAAGTTTTGCGGGCACGCGCCTCGCCAGCCGGCTGGGCGCGCAATCCGGCCGTCTGACGGTGGTGTTCGCAATGCTGATCTTCGCCGTCGCTGCCTATATGCTCTGGCGCAGCGCCGGGGCGTTTGTGGGCCTGTGAGGCGGAATGTCCACTAGCAATGCGCCTCGCCGATCATAAAGCGGACGCGGAAAGGTAATGCAGATGTTCGGATCGTTCGACGCGCTATTCCTCGCCCGCGCGCAATTCGCCTTCACGGTGAGCTTCCATTTCATCTTCCCGGCCTTCTCGATTGGCCTCGCCAGCTATCTGATGGTGCTGGAGGGGCTGTGGTTGAAGACCGGCAAGGGCGTCTACGCCAACCTCTATCGCTACTGGCTGAAAATCTTCGCGATCACGTTCGGCATGGGTGTCGTCTCCGGCATCGTCCTGTCCTATC
The DNA here is from genome assembly GCF_007830065.1 of Sphingobium wenxiniae. Lineage (GTDB taxonomy): Bacteria > Pseudomonadota > Alphaproteobacteria > Sphingomonadales > Sphingomonadaceae > Sphingobium > Sphingobium wenxiniae. The sequence continues at coordinate 7,431 of NZ_VLKK01000017.1, forward strand.
AGTTCGGCACCAACTGGTCGGTCTTTTCCGACAAGGCCGGGCCGATCATCGGCCCGTTGATGGCCTATGAGGTGCTGACCGCCTTCTTCCTGGAGGCGGGGTTCCTGGGCGTCATGCTGTTCGGTATCAACAAGGTGGGGCCGAAGCTGCATTTCACGGCGACCTGCGCGGTGGCGGTCGGCACGCTGATTTCCGCCTTCTGGATCTTGTCCGCCAACAGCTGGATGCAGACGCCCACGGGCCATGAGATCGCCGCGAACGGCCAGTTCGTGCCGGGGCCGAGCTGGTGGGCGATCGTCTTCAACCCCAGCTTCCCCTATCGGCTGGTCCATACGGTGATCGCCGCCTTCCTCACCACCGCGTTCGTCGTCGGCGCGGTGGGGGCTTGGCACCTGCTTCGCGATCGGGCCAATCCCGGCGCGCGCAAGATGTTCTCCATGGCGATGTGGATGGCCGCGCTGGTCGCCCCGGTGCAGATTTTCGCCGGCGACATGCACGGCCTTAACACGCTGGAGCATCAGCCGGCCAAGGTGATGGCGATGGAGGGCCATTATCAAAGCCACCCGGACGGCGCGCCGCTGATCCTGCTAGGCATTCCCAACAGCGCGCAGCAGCGCGTCGATTATGCGCTGGAGATTCCCAAGGCCTCCTCGCTGATCCTCAAGCACGACCTGAACGCGCCGCTGGCCGGCCTCGACACCGTGCCGGAGGATGAGCATCCCCCGGTCGGCGTCGTGTTCTGGGCCTTTCGCATCATGGTGGGCCTGGGCTTCGCCATGTTGGGCATCGGCCTGTGGAGCCTCCTCGCGCGGGCGCGGCGCCGGCTCTACGACTGGCGCTGGCTGCATCGCGCCGCCGTCGTCATGGGGCCTTCGGGCTTCGTCGCGGTGATCGCCGGCTGGGTGACGACCGAAGTGGGGCGCCAGCCCTGGACGGTCTATGGCCAGCTTCGGACCGCGCAATCGGTCGCCCCGCTCGACGCGCCGGCGGTCGCGACCTCGTTGATCGCCTTCATCATCGTCTATTTCGCGGTGTTCGGCGCGGGCACGCTCTACATCCTCAAGCTGATGGGCAAACCGCCAGAGCCGCATGAGGATGCCGTGCCGACGCGCGGCCCGGTGCGGACCGCCGGCATCACGCCGGCTCCGGCGATCGAGGGAGGAAAGCCATGATCGACCTCACCATCATCTGGGCGGGGATCATCGCCTTCGCGGTCGCCGCCTATGTCGTCATGGATGGGTTCGACCTCGGCATCGGCATCCTCTTCCCACGCTTTCGTGTCGGACCGGAACGCAACACCGCAATGAACAGCGTCGCGCCGGTCTGGGACGGTAACGAGACATGGCTGGTGCTGGGCGGCGGCGGGCTGATGGCTGCTTTCCCGCTGGCCTATGCCATCGTGTTACCGGCCCTTTATGCGCCGATCATCGCCATGTTGCTCGGCCTCATCTTCCGGGGCGTCGCCTTTGAATTCCGCTGGCGCGATCCGGGGCATCGCCGGCTGTGGGACATCGCCTTTTGCGGCGGTTCTGTGGTCGCGACGCTGGCGCAGGGAATTACGTTGGGCGCGCTGTTGCAGGGGATCACGGTAGAAGGGCGCGCTTATGGCGGCGGCTGGTGGGAATGGCTGACGCCCTTCTCGCTACTCACCGGCCTCAGCCTGCTCGTCGGCTATGCGTTGCTGGGCGCATGCTGGCTGATCTGGAAGACGCAAGGGCCGCTTCAGGCACAGGCGCAAGGCATGGGCAAAGTGCTGCTGCCCGGGCTGCTGGTGGCGATCGGCCTGGTGAGCCTCGCGACGCCCTTCCTGGAGGCGCAATATCATCAACGCTGGTTCGAATGGCCAGGCGTGCTGGCGAGCGCGCAGATGCCGCTGCTGGTGGCGATCATCGGCTTCCTCGCGTGGCGCGCGATCGGCAGGGTGCAGCGAGGGGGGCGGGATTGGGTGCCCTTCTTCCTCGCCCTGCTGCTGTTTGGCCTGTCGATGGTGGGGCTCGCCATCTCGATCTGGCCGGACGTCATCCCCGGCCGCGTCTCCATCTGGGAAGCCGCCGCGCCCGAACGCAGCCAGGTCTTCATGCTGGTCGGCGCCGGCCTGCTGGTGCCGGTGATCCTGGCCTACACCGGCTGGGCCTATTGGGTGTTCCGGGGGAAAGTGGATGAATCCGGATACCACTGAACCGGCAGGCCCCGGCCCGCGCTGGAAACGCCTTGCATGGTTCGTCGCGATCTGGGCGATGAGCATCGGGACGCTCGGCGTCGTGGCCTATGGCATTCGCCTGATTCTCAAACCTTGAATGGAAAAGGAGCGATCCGCCCCATGACTTTGCCACCATCTGCGCCCGATTGGGACGCCCGCTATGACCGTGCCGATTATCTTTTCGGCACCGAGCCCAATGCCTTCCTGAAAAGCGAAGCGGCGCAACTCGACGAGCTGGGCGAAGTGCTGTGCGTTGCCGACGGTGAAGGCCGCAACAGCGTCTGGCTCGCGAAACAGGGATTTCGCGTCCATGCGGTGGATGCGTCCGCTATCGCGCTCGACAAGGCGCGCGCGCTTGCGACGCGGGAAGGCGTCGCGGATGCGATCCGCTTTGAGCAGGTCGACCTCACGCGATGGCACTGGCCCAAGGCACGCTATCACGCGGTGGTTGCGATCTTCATTCAATTCGCAGGACCGACAGCGCGAGCCGATCTGTTCAGCGGCATGAAGGAAGCTCTCGTTCCGGGCGGTCTGCTTCTGCTGCAAGGCTATCGGCCAGAGCAGATCGGCTATGGAACAGGCGGGCCGGGCGCGGCCGAAAACCTGTATGATGAACCCATGCTGCGCAGTGCTTTCGATGATTTCGAGATACGCAAGCTTGTCAGCTACGACGCCGAGATCAGCGAGGGCGACGGGCATAACGGCATGTCGGCGCTGATCGACCTGATCGCGCGAAAGCCGGTCTCGTGACTCTGCCGGAGAAAAATATGCCATCGAACAAGGTCCGCGTGCCGGCGCATTCCTGGAGACGGACCGGACTGGCTCTGGTTCTTGGGCTGATGATGACGGGCAACGCCAACGCGCAGGATGCCAATCACCCGGTCATTGCCGGCTATGGCGCCATTCACCCGGCTCAGGATCTTGCGAACCTGCCCGATCCTTCGTTGCGCTATCGCGTCGCCTTTGAAATCACGCGCGCCGCAAATGACACTGGACAGGTCAATCCGGCTCTCGATCGAGTTGCCCGCTTCATCAACCTTCTGGGCGCGGCGGGCGTGCGGCCTGATCCCGGCGATATTGTCGTGGTCATGCACGGTCCGGCGACGCCTTCGATCCTGCGCGATGCCGCTTATGAGACCCGCTTTCATCAAGCCAACCCAAACAGCGGGCTCATCGCAAAACTGCAACAGGCGGGCGTTGCCATCCATGTGTGCAGCTTTGCCCTCGCCAATCAACGGATCGAGAGGGATGAAGTCGCGAAGGGTGTGACAATCGATCTCGCAGCCATGGTCACGCTCGCGAATTTGCAGCTCAAAGGCTGGGCGCTCATTCTCTAGCGCGATAGTCGGACTGTCCTTCGCCGCCTAAGCCAGCCTTAAGCTTGGCGCTCGAAATGCGCCCCTATGACACGGAATTCCCGACTCTCGCAGGCGGCACGGTCGTTCCCGCCTTTCGTTCAGATCGTGCTTCTCCGCACGATGGGCGCGATCCTGCTGCTTTGGCTTGCGCTTGCCGGTGTTCAGGTGACGGCGCAGCCCGCGCAACATATTCAGGCATCGCTATACGCGCAAAGCGAAGCACCGAAACCGGGCGAAAAGACCCGCCTTGCGATCCGCATGATCCCCGAGCAGGGATGGCATGGTTATTGGATCAATCCGGGTGACAGCGGCCTGTCGGTCGATGCCGAATGGCATCTGCCGGAAGGCGTACACGCTGGCCCGCTCGAACATCCCGCGCCCGCGCTGCTCGAATTGGCGGGCCTTGCCAGCTATGTTCACGAGGGCGCGTTCTCACTCTTGGCCGATCTTGAGATCGACGATTCCATCGTGCCGGGCACATCGCTGCCGATCAGCGTCGATCTGTCGTGGCTTGCCTGTTCTGATGCTTTGTGCGTGCCTGAACGCGCGACGCTCCAGCTTGCGTTGACCACAGGCGACGGAGCCGCAAGCCCGGAACATCGATCGCTGTTTTCGGCGGCGGAAGCGGCATTGCCGTCAGTGGCAGCGCAAGGAAGCCTGCGGGCTGCGGATAGCCGCTGGTCGTTCGTCATTTCAGGCGCGGAGGGGCTGGATGCCAATCGTGCGCTGCTCTTCCCTCAGGAAAGCGGCTGGTTCGAGGCGGGTGCCCGGCAGCATGTGACCCGCCAGCCGGACGGGACCATCAAGGTCGAGGTCGCAGCGGCAGGACCGGCGCCCGCCGCGCCATTCGCCGGGGTCATGGCCGATGGCCACCGAAGCGTCGCGATTACCAACGTCAAGCTGGACCTGGCCGAAAATCCGCTCGCCATAGCCGAGAGCGAGTCCGCGCCAGATGCGGCCGCTCCAGCGGAGAGCATTCCCGCCGCTATGGCGTCCCCTGATCCAGCCACGCCGACCACCGGCGATATGCCCGCCTTGTGGGTCGCGCTCGCCGGTGCCGTGCTCGGCGGCCTGCTGCTCAATCTGATGCCTTGCGTCTTCCCGATCTTGTCGCTGAAGGCGTTGAGCCTGACGAAGGCCGGCGTTGATCGCCGCGCGGCGAAAGTCGAGGGCATCGCCTATTTCGCTGGCAGTGTCGCTACCACCTTCGCGCTGGGCGCCATATTAGTGAGCGCGCGGTTGCTGGGGCATGATATCGGCTGGTCCTTCCAGCTCCAGAACCCGCATATCATTCTGCTGCTAATGCTGCTGTCGCTGGCCATCGCCCTCAATCTGGCCGGATTGTTCGAGATAAGGGGCATCTCCATCGCGCATCGCGCCATGGCGGCGCCGGGCTGGCCAGGAGCCTTCGGCACCGGCGCGCTCGCCGCGCTGATCGCGACGCCTTGCAGCGGCCCGTTCATGGGCGTCGCGCTGGGCGCGGCGCTGGTGCTGCCAGCCCCTGAAGCGCTGACAGTGTTCGCCGGCCTCGGCATCGGCATGGCGCTGCCGTTCCTCGCCATCGCCTTCATTCCCGCCCTCCAGCGGCTTTTGCCCAAGCCGGGGGCGTGGATGGAAACCTTCCGCCGCATGCTGGCGCTTCCTATGCTGCTGACCACCATTGGCCTCGCCTGGGTGCTGGGACGACAGAGCGGCGTGGATGGCCTGTCTCTTGGCCTGCTGCTCTCCGCATTGGCTGGGGTGGGCCTGTGGTGGGCGGGACTGCGCCAGAATCGCGGTCGTAGCGCCGGGGCCGCGTTACTGCCGGTCGCGGCAGCCCTGTTGCTTGCGGTCGGCCTCGATCTGCCGCGCCCGGCTCTGGCAGCTCCGTCCAACGCCGATGCAAATGTCGAACCGTTCAGCGAAGAGCGCCTCGCCGAGCTTCAGACCGAAGGGCAGCCGGTATTCGTGGATATGACCGCCGACTGGTGCCTCGTCTGTCAGGTCAACCAGCGTGTCGCTATCGATCGACCGGATACGCGCGCGGCGTTCGAAAAGGGTGGCGTGGTGACGTTGGTGGGCGACTGGACGCAGGGCGATCCGGCGATCACACGCTTCCTCGCTTCCCGCGGGCGCAATTCCATTCCCTATTATCTGTTCGTCACCCCTTCGGGCGAGGTGCGGGAATTGCCGCAGATTCTTACGAGCGACCTTCTAGTCCGGCAAACCATATCCTCTTCGGGACCGTCATACTAAAATGAAGCTTTGAAAAAGGAAGCCGACCCATGGGTCAACAGGTGTTTGAATTCGATGGTGCTTCGGAAAACCGCCTCTCCGGTCGTCTGGAATTTCCGCAGACGACGCCGCGCGGATGGGCGATCTTCGCTCACTGCTTCACGTGTGGAAAGGACAGCCTCGCCGCCGTGCGAGTTTCGCGAGCGCTGGCACTAGGCGGGATTGGTGTGCTGCGCTTTGATTTCGCCGGCCTGGGCAGTGGTGGCGAAGGGACTTTCGCTGCCGACGTCGATGATCTCGTTTCCGCGGTCCGCGCGATGACGGAAGCCGGCATGCCGCCCTCGCTCCTGATCGGTCATAGCCTGGGCGGCGCGGCTGCCCTCGCGGCCGCGGGCAGCCTCGCCTCAATTGAGGCTGTCGCCACCATAGGCGCGCCGGCTGATCTTGAACATATCCTGGGCCATTTCGATCCGACCATGCTGGCTCGGGCGGAGACTGAAGGCACCGCGGAAGTCGAACTAGGCGGCCGAACATTCGTGATCCGCCGGAGCTTCATCAACGATGTCCGCGAGCAAGATCTTTTGGGCTACGTGCGCAACCTGCGCCGCCCGTTGCTTATCTTGCACGCTCCGGGCGACAGGACTCGGCGCATTGATACGCGATCTGGGATTGTCGCTTTTCGCGCAATTCAGCGATGGCGACATGCTATTCGAACATGCGACCGGACAAACACCCCAGCGTTATCCCACGATGGCAGCCGCACCGCCGTCGATCCGGGTCGCCGGGGGAATGAGCACAATCGTCTCCGCGCTGGCCAAGCCGTTGCCTGCACAGTGCATTCTGCTCGATACGCCGATCACGCATATAGCCTCCACGAAGGAAGGCGTGGACCTTGTAACCGATGGCCGTGGCAGCATTAGCGCCAGGCAGGCGGTGCTCGCCGTCCCGCCAAGACTGGCGCAGGCCCTGATTCATTTTTCACCTGCTCTGGATGAGGCCACAGTCCGACGCTGGCGCCAGACCCCGACGTGGATGGCGCCGCATGCCAAATTCTTTGCCCTGTATGAGCGGCCATTTTGGCGCGATGCTGGGCTTTCCGGCCACGCCCGCAGCGCGATGGGGCCGATGACGGAAATCCACGATGCAACGACCGCATCGGGACAAGCCGCACTATTCGGTTTCCTTGGCCTGTCCGCATCCCAGCGCAGGCAGTTCAGCTCGGAGACGATTGCACAGGCCTGCCTTCTCCAGTTGGCAAGGCTGTTCGGGCCTGAAGCCGCCAGCCCGCGCGCCACGCTGTTTAAGGATTGGGCAGCCGATCCGCTGACCGCGACAGAGCTTGACCAGCGCGGCAGCGAACACCCTTATCCCGCCTCCGCGCCGTGGCTAGGCGAAGACTGGCAGGATCGCCTTGTCCTTGCCGCAAGCGAAACAAGCCTGACCGAGCCGGGCTACCTTGCGGGCGCGGTGGAAGCAGGACAGCGTAGCGCAGGTACGGTCATTCGCCGCCTGGAACGCGCTCCATAAGTCCGCCTTAAGCTAGGGCCTGTCTTTCCCCCGCAATCCGGGAGGAATCATCAATGCCCAAAGTTTTCGACCGCTGGCGGCGGAGTGCCGTCCTATGATCGCGCTGGTGCGGATCGCGCTCACGCGGCCGCTGACCTTCATCGTCATGGCTATCCTCATCTTTGGGCTGGGCATATTCTCGGTTTTGCGGATGCCGGTCGACATTTTCCCACGGATCGGTGTGCCCGTCATCGCTGTGGCATGGAGCTATAACGGCCTGTCGCCGGAAGAGATGGCTGGCCGGATCATCAATCCGTTCGAACGCGTGCTGACCACTACCGTCGACGATATCGACAGCATCGAAAGCCAGTCACTGAATGGCGTGGCAGTGGTACGGATCTATTTTCAGCCAAGCGCCGACATCCGCACCGCGACCGCACAGGTCACATCGATTTCACAAACAATTTTGCGACAATTGCCGCCGGGCATCTCGCCGCCGATGATTACCAATTACGATGCCTCGACCGTGCCGATCGTTCAGCTTGCTCTGGCTGGCGAAGGCCTGAGTGAGCAGCAGCTATACGATCTGGGCCTGAATCAGATTCGCCCGCAGCTCATCACCGTTCCGGGCGTCGCCATGCCGTTCCCTTTTGGCGGCAAGCAGAGGCAAATCCAGATCGACATCGATCCCGGCGCACTGCGTTCAAAGGGTCTGTCCGCCGGCGACGTCGCCGCCGCAATCGCCGCGCAGACCCAGATCACGCCGGCAGGGTTCGCCAAAATCGGCGGATTGCAATATAATGTTCGTCTCAACAATGCGCCGGGATCGGTCGAGCAGCTCAACAAACTGCCGATCAAGGTCGTCGATGGCGCCACCATCTTCATGCGCGATATTGCCCAGGTGCGCGATGGTTCGCCCCCGCAGACCAATATCGTGCAGGTGGACGGGCAGCGCTCGGCGTTGATGACCACGCTCAAGAGCGGCGCGGCCTCGACCCTCACGATCGTCGACACGATCCGCGATCGGCTCCCGGCGATCACCGAGGGACTGCCGGACACCCTCAAGGTGCAGCTCATCGGCGATCAATCGGTGCTGGTGAAGGCCGCCGTTTCCGCCGTCGCCTATGAAGGCGTGCTCGCCGCAGTGCTGACGTCGCTGATGATCCTGCTGTTTCTCGGCTCGTGGCGATCGACCGTCATCATCGTAACCACCATTCCGCTGGCGATCCTGGGCGCGCTGTACGCACTCGGCGCGACAGGAAACACCCTCAACATCATGACGCTGGGCGGGCTGGCGCTGGCGATCGGCATCCTCGTCGATGACGCCACGGTTACGATCGAGAACATCAACTGGCACCTTGAGAAAGGAAAGCCGGTGCTCAAATCGATTATGGACGGAGCGGTCCAGATCGTCACCCCCGCTTTTGTCGCCGTCACCTGCATTTGCATCGTTTTCGTGCCGATGTTCTTCCTGCCCGGCGTCGCCGGATATCTGTTCGTGCCGATGGCGCTGTCGGTGATCTTCGCGATGATCACTTCGTTCATCCTCTCGCGCACGCTCATCCCCACCATGGCCATGTATCTGCTGCGGCCCCATCGTCACGGCGATGAGGCGGCGCGGGCGCAATCGGCCAACCCGCTGGTGCGTCTCCAGCACGGTTTCTCGCTCTGGTTCGATCGGCAGAAGGATCGGTTCGGCGGTCTGCTGTCCCGCATCCTCGCCGTCCGAAGGGTTTTCATGCCGGCGTTCCTCGCGGCCATGGTTGCCTCGCTGCTGCTAATTCCCACGCTGGGCCGCGATTTCTTCCCCAGCGTCGATGCCGGGCAGATCACCCTGCATGTCCGCGCGCCCGTGGGCACCCGTCTGGAAGACAGCGCGGCGCTATTCTCGCAGGTGCAGAGCCGGGTGCGGGAGTTGATCCCGGCGAAGGAAGTGAAATCGATGGTCGCCAATATCGGCCTTTCCACCGCCCCGCTCAACGTGATCTACAATAATTCCGGCACGGTCGGCTCGCATGAGGGCGACATATTGATCGCCCTCCAGCGTAATCGCTCGCCGACGGAAGGTCATGTCGCAACGCTCCGCCGGGAACTGCCCCGAAGCTTCCCCGGCATCGACTTTGCGTTCCTGCCGGCCGATATCACCAGCCAGATCCTCAACTTCGGGTCACCGGCACCCATCGACATTCAGGTGAGCGGTCGCAACCTCGCGGCCAACGAAGCCTATGCGCGGAAGCTATTGCAGCGCGTTCGCTCTATTCCTGGCCTTGCCGACGCGCGAATCCAGCAATCCTCCCGCGCGCCGCAGATCAATGTCGATATCGACCGCGCACGCATCGCCCAATATGGGCTGACCCAGCGCGACGTCACCACCAATCTCGCCACCGCACTAGCCGGGACCACACAGACCGCGCCAGTTTTCTGGCTCAGTCCTGAAAACGGTGTTTCCTATCCTGTGGTCGCGCAGGTTCCCGAAATGCGGGTGGATTCGCTCGCCTCGCTTGAATCGCTGCCGATCTCGGCGGCGGGAGGTGAAGCGCAGACGCTGGGCGGCCTGGGTGCCATCACGCGCGATACGACTTTCTCGGTCGTCAGCCGCGCCAACATTCAGCCAATGGTCAATCTCTATGCGACCACGCAGGGACGCGATCTCGGCGCGGTTGTAAGCGATGTCCAGCGGGCTATCGAAGGTCTGGAAAAGGAGCGGCCCAAGGGCGTGACCGTCACGGTCGCCGGACAGTTTGAGACGATGAATCAGGCTTTTTCCGGCCTGACCTTCGGCTTGATCGGAGCGATCGCGCTCATCTATCTCATCATCGTCGTGAACTTCCAAAGCTGGGTCGATCCACTGGTGATCATCGGTGCGCTACCCGCCGCCTTTGCCGGCATCGTCTGGATGCTGTTCCTCACCGGAACGACGATCTCCGTGCCCGCACTGACCGGCGCAATCATGTCCATGGGGGTGGCGACTGCCAACTCGATCCTTGTCGTCAGCTTCGCGCGGGAGCGCCTCGCCGAAACAGGTGATGCCGTCCAGGCAGCGCTGGATGCCGCGACCGTGCGATTCCGGCCGGTCATTATGACGGCGCTGGCGATTATGATCGGCATGACTCCCATGGCCATCGGGATCGGCGAAGGCGCTGAACAGAACGCGCCGCTCGGACGCGCCGTGATCGGCGGCCTCATCTTCGCGACGGTCGCGACGCTCGTGTTCGTGCCCGCCCTTTTCAGCTTCGCGCACCGCAAGGGTGCGCCGGCCTCACCTGCAAGGGAACTGGAACTCAAACATGTCTGACCAACCTTCTGGAAAGCGGCTTTGGCGCTATGGCGGCGGCGGCGCCTTCCTCGTCCTTGCGCTCGTCGGCGGCGGCTTGATGGCGCGCGGCGCGGCCGAGCGCGAGCAGGCGACGATCGCGGCGGAGAACGCCCTTATCAACGTAAACGTGGTGCGTCCGCAGCCCGCGCAGGGCGGGAAAATCGTGTTGCCCGGCACCCTCGAAGCCTGGAACCGCGCGGAAATCAGTGCGCGGGTCAGCGGCTACGTCCGCGCCTGGCGCGCGGACATCGGCGATACTGTGCGCGCGGGGCAAACGCTCGCGCTACTTGACGCACCAGAACTCGATCAGCAGCTTGCACAGGCGCGGGCGGATTACCAGACAGCCTCCGCCGATCGCGAACTGGCCCGGATCAGTGCGGAGCGCTGGGAAAGCCTGTTGGCCAAGGATGCGGTATCGCGGCAGGAGCGCGACGAAAAGCACGGTCAATTTGTCTCCATCGACGCCCGGGCGCGCGCGGCGGAGGCCAATGTCGGCCGACTGCGTGCGATGCAGGGCTTCACGCAACTCAGCGCTCCCTTTGATGGCGTGGTTACAAGCCGTTCCGCCCAACTCGGCGCACTCGTGAGTGCAGGTAGCGCCGGAGGCGAACCACTGTTCACCATCGCGGATGTAAGTCGATTACGCCTCCATGTTCGCGTTCCCCAGACTGCCGCACACGGCCTGGCAGAGGGCATCCGGGCGCAATTCTCGCTGCCACAGCAACCGGGCGAGCATTTCGAGGCTGTGCTCGTCCGTACCGCCGAGGCCGTGGAACGGCGTTCGGGGACGATGCTCGTCGAATTTCTCATGGAAAATCGCGACCGACGCCTGCGTCCCGGCGCCTATGTCGATGTCCGCATTCCAATAGCCGGCGCCGCCGGGGCCTACCAGCTTCCCGCCAGCACATTGATCCTCGGATCGAAAGGGACGCGCGTCGCCGTTGTCGATGGGAACGGTCGGGTGTCGTTGCGCCCCGTCAAGGTTGGCCGGGATCAGGGCGCAACGATCGAAATCCTTGCCGGCGTTACCGCGCGGGATCGCATCGTCCTGACCCCGCCCGATTCGCTCGTTCAAGGTGAGCAGGTTCGCGTTGTTCGTTCCAATATGCCGAAAGCCGATAATGCGAAAAGTTAGTTTCCCAGCCTTCGCCGCCCTCGCGCTAACCGGATGTGCGACCCTCAATTCACCCGAATTACCGGAGATGGCGGTGCCGTCGTCGTTCAATCACGGCGCTGCCTGGACAGCGGCCGTGCCTGCCGACGCCTTCGATCGTGGCGACTGGTGGCGCGCCTTCGACGATCCTGTCCTCGACGGTCTGATGGCGAAGGTCGATGCCGCTACTCCAACCCTTGCCGCCGCACTTGCCCGTTATGATCAAGCATTGGCCAATGCGAGCGCCGCCGGAGCTGGACAATTCCCAACCCTTAATGCCCAAGGTGCAGCCTCGCGCGAGAGGCTATCGGCCGGCCGGCCCATAGGCCCGGGCAATCCGGTGACAGCCAATCAATTCATCCTCGGCGGCGCGATGTCCTACGAACTCGACCTCTGGGGGCGCGTGCGCAATTCCGTGCGGGCCGCGCAGGCGGATGCCGAAGCGCAAGCCGCCAATCTGCGATCGGCACGCCTCAGCCTTCAGGCTGCGGTCGCGGATCTCTATATTCGGCTACGTGGCATCGAAACGGAGCAAATGCTGCTCGATCAAACCGTATTGGCCTATGAACGTGCGCATCACCTCATCGTGACGCGCCATGATGGCGGTATTGCCTCCGGTGTCGATGTCAACCGATCACAGACGCAGCTTTCCAGCGTCGCCGCCCGCGCTCATGGACTTCAAGCCGATCATGCGGAGATAGAGCATCAGCTCGCCGCGCTGATCGGCGAGATGCCTTCGACCTTTTCCGTAGAGCCTCAAGTGCGCCCAACGGCACTCCCGGTCTATCCCAGCGGTTTTCCCTCTGAGTTGCTTCAGCGGCGTCCCGACATCGCTGCGGCACAGCGCCGGCTTGCCGCTGCCAATGCCCGGATCGGCGTCGCGAAAGCAGCATTCTTCCCCGACGTCTCACTGGGTCTGGCCGGCGGATTTCAAGCAACTGACACGCCAATTATCGGTGCACCGACCAGTTTTTGGGGCTTGGGCCCGCTGAGCGCGGTTCTCAACCTGTTCGACGGGGGACGACGCAAGGCCCAGCTCGCCATGAGCAAGGCCCAATATGAGGAGTTGGCGGCCAACTATCGGAGCATCGTGCTTGGGGCTTTTCAGGAAGCTGAGGATGCGCTTGCGCGGATCGATGCACTGGGCCGACAGAATGTCCGGCAAAGCGAAGCGGCCAATGCTGCGAGGCGGACGGAAGACCTGGCGTTCGACAGGTATCGAGACGGGGCAGCCGATTATCTCGAAGTCACGACCGCACAAACGGCATCGCTAGCGGCCCAGCAAGACAGCATCAGGGTCTCGGTCGATCAACGGCGGGCTGCGATCGCGCTGGTTCGGGCGATCGGCGGTGGAGCGAAGGCATCCTTACAAGCCGCGGCTCCCTGAGCCGGGGCGCGACTTGCCGGGATCATGCGGTCGCGCCTTATTGCGTTTGCGCCTGCTGGCCCTGGGAACGCGCCATCGCGACTGCCTCGCGCATATTGGACAAATCGACTGCTCCGGGGATCAGATAATTGCCGACCAGCATTGCCGGTGTGCCCGAAAGTCCCATCATCGCTGCATAGCGGCTGGACCGGCTGAGTGTCTGATCGATCTCCGTGCGGTGCGCTGCCAAATCCCCCTGCAATCTGGCCCAATCGACACCGGCGCGATCAGCGGCGGCCCTGATAGATTCCGAACTGAGCTTTCCCTGCGATCGCATGAGGGCGTCGTTGAAGGCAGCGTGCTTGCCCTGATATTTGGATGCGATTGCGGCCTTCGCCGCTTCCGTGGACGCCGCGCCGAAGATCGGCCAGTCCCGATGAACCAGCTTCACCTTCTTGTCCTCGCGCATCAAGTCTTCAAGAACGGGGTGCACTTTGCGGCAATAGGGGCATTGATAGTCGGAGAAGAACACGATCGTCACATCATATCCTTGCGGTGCGACGGTTGGCGCAACCGGATCATTCTGTATCTCATGACGGATACGCGCGCCCTCAGCCGACGCCTGAGAATCTGTATCTGTGGACCCAGCGGTCGATTGGGCATGGGCCCTGCCGTCATCGCCGCCAGCCCGGACAGCCACGACGCCGGCGCCGAGAGCGACAGCCCCCAGCATGCCGACAAGTGCGAGTTTCTTCATATCGGATTCCTTTCCAGATCGCGGATAGTCGCCATTAGTGCGGCACGAGAGATTTCACCCGCATGGGTGCGGCGGATCTGCCCGGCCGCATCAACAAACAGGGTGGTGGGAAATGCCTGCGCGCCAGTCGTCTCGCCCAGGACGCCGACGGGATCGAGGACAACGGCGGATGCAGCGAGATTTTCGCGCTTCAGATATGCTGCAATCGCGACACGCGTTTCGCGCTGGTTCACCAGCAGAATAGGAACCTTCGAGCCGCTCGCCACGTCGATCAGCATGGGCATTTCGCGGCGGCAAGGCGGGCACCAGGTCGCCCAAAGATTGAGCACGAACGGCTGTCCTCGCAAGCTGTCAAGCGACAGCGTCTTGCCGTCCATGTCGGCAAGGACAATGCCTTGGGGAAGCGGGCGGACGGACGGTGCAAGCCAGTGCGTCAGTCCCATATGCGCCAGCGCCAGCGCCGCGAGCGACACAAGCAGCCCTCCGGTTGCCCGCTGTCGTCCAAGCAGCAAAGCGGTCGCCGCGGCCGCGGCGCCAACGCCAGGCCAGATCGTGAACCCGCCTTGCCAGAGCGCGATGACAGTCCACGGCTCGGCCGCAAACGCCGTGAAGTTCTCCACCACATAGGCAAAGCGCGCGGCCAGGATTCCCACGAGAGCGGCGATCCATGCCGCACGTCCCGCGCGACTGCCAGTACGCGTGTCGATCCATGCGCCGACGCCGAGAAACAGCCATAAAGCCACGACCGCAAGCAGCCGGTCGCTCGCGAGCATCAAAGGGCCGATCTGGATAATGCCGTCCATAGCGCGGGGTGATTGGCAGCAAAACTTAAGGCAAGCTTAGCCTGCGCGTTAAGTGTGCGATAAGCTTGGTGCGTGATCGGAAGAGCTGATGCGGATATTGATAGTCGAAGATGATGATGTACTGCGCGACGGCCTCGTCGCCGGGCTCGGACTTGACGGGTTCGAAGTCGATGCCGTGGCAAGCTGCGCCGATGCCCGCGCCGGTCTCGATGCCGGCGATCATGCGGCCATCGTGCTCGATATCGGCCTGCCGGACGGTTCCGGTCTCGATCTACTCGGCGAGTGGCGCGCGCAGGGCGTCGCGACGCCTATTCTCCTGCTGACCGCTCGCAATCTGATTTCGGACCGGATTGACGGGCTCGATGGCGGCGCCGACGATTATCTCGGCAAGCCGTTCGATCTTTCCGAACTGTCGGCCCGGCTGCGCGCGCTGTTGCGCCGCTCGAACGGCCGCGCCCATAGCGAGATCCGGTTGGGCGCGCTCACCATCGACGAAGCGCGGCGACAGGTGCGTCTGGACGGACTGGAGATTACGCTATCACGCCGTGAATATGCGATCCTTCATGCGCTAGCGGCCCATCCAGGCCATATTCTTTCGCGCGCCCGACTCGAAGACCGGATTTACGGCTGGCAGGAGGAAATCGAGAGTAACGCCGTCGAAGTGCATATCCATAAGCTGCGCGCTAAACTCGGTCGCGACTGGATCGAGACGGTGCGCGGCGAAGGCTATCGGATCGCTCGCCTGTGAACGCCCCCCTGAACTCGCTGCACGGCCGCCTATTCGCGCTGGTCGCGGCCGTCACCATGCTGGTCTGGGCGGGCGCTGCGACCTGGACATCGCTGTCCACTCGCGCGCAGGTCGAGGAAGTGCTGGATCGCCGGTTAGTGGAAGCGGCGCGTATGGTCGCCGCGCTCGACGTGCCAGTCACGGACATCGCACGGCGCGGCCCGCGCACGCCCTATGACCGGGAATTGTCTTGCCAGATATGGTCGCTCCGGGGCGAGCTGGTCAGCCATTCCGCCGGTTCCCCCGCCACGCCGCTCGCGACCGGCGAAGCGGGCTTTTCCGAACGTTGGATCGGGGACGAACACTGGCGGGTCTATACCCACGTCGATGCGCAGCGCGGCATCCGCGTCATGGTTGGCGATAATCTGAGCGTGCGCGACCGGCTGGTGTCCGGCATGATGCTGGGCCTGTTGCTGCCCGCCCTCGCCGGATTGGCCGCGCTGGCGATCCTGTCGTGGCTGAGCGTCTCGCGCGGATTGCGACCGCTCGACCGGCTGGCGAAGAGCATCGAGGCGCGCTCGCCCGATCTGCTGACCCCGCTCGGGATCGACAAGGCGCCGACCGAACTGGCGCCGGTGGTCCGCGCCATGGATGGATTGCTCTCCCGTCTCGCGGCCGCACGCCAGGCCGAACGTGATTTCGTGGCCAATGCCGCCCATGAATTGCTCACACCGCTCGCGGGACTCAAGACGCAAGCCGAGGTTGCGCGACGGGCAAGCAACGAGAACATGCGCAGCCATGCGCTCGAACGCATCGTCTTTTCCGTCGATCGCACCAGTCGCCTGGTTCGCCAGCTCCTCGCTCTGGCACGCGAGGAAGGACGGGTGCGCGATGGCCCGCCGCCTCGGACATCGTTGCGCACCGTGCTGGACGAGATCACGCAGACCTGTGAGCCACTCGCCGATGCGAAAGGCGTGACGCTCGACGTGGATCGCTCCTGTCGCGATCGTACTGTGGCCATCGAAGCGGAGGTTCTGGCGTTGGCGCTCGGCAATCTGGTGGAGAATGCCATCCTCCACGGCGCAGCCGGAGGCACAGTGCGGATCATGTGCGGCGAGCAAAGGGAAATCCGGATCATGGACGATGGCCCCGGCATTCCACCCGATCAGCGGGAGCGGCTGCGCCGCCGCTTTGAGCGAGGGATTGGCACGGACGTTCCTGGAAGCGGGCTCGGCCTGGCGATCGCTGAAGCCGCCATCGCCGCAGCCGGGGGCAGTCTGGATCTCCGCTCAGCGGAGCCGCACGGTCTTGTTGCCGCGATCCGCATTTGAGAACGCGCCGTCACAGAACATCGCGCTAATCTCTCTTCGGTGCCGGGCTTCATCGCTTTGTCTGACGCGCCGATAAGCTTCGCTTAAGGATCGCGCAGAATTACAGTCGTGATGCAAGAAAGGCTAGTCTTGCCGAATTACCGGATTGGCCTGACGCCATGTCTCGATTTGCGTTGTGATTGAGTTAAGGCAACTTCGTTATTTGATCGCGGCAGCCGACGCCGGTAGCTTCAGTCGTGCGGCGCGTAATATAAATATCAAGCAAGCAACGCTAAGTCGTCACATCCTCGAAATCGAAAAGCGGCTGGGCATGGCGTTGTTCGACCGCAAGACGCGGGGCGCTACTCTGACTCCGAATGGTAGAACCTACCTGCGAACGGCACAACGCATCGTGAAAGAATTCGAGGAACTGAATGCTTGGGTATGGGCCACGAACAATGGGGTGGCCGGCAAGCTCACGGTAGGTTTTTATACGTCCTTCTCGGCCGGAAATCTGCGAGCGACCTTGAGCGAGTTCAGCCACCAGTTTCCCGAGGTCAAATTGAGCGGCTTCGAGCGCGACCGTGATATGTTGCTAGCAGGTATTGAGAACGGCCTGCTCGACATCGTGATCATGATCGGTGACGCGACCTATTCGGGGCTGGCAAGTCGTTCTTTCTGGAGCGAACGCATCCTGGTTGCGTTGCCGGAAAGCCACCCGCTTGCCGGCCGCCAACGCGTCCACTGGACCGATCTGACCGGCGAGCGGTTCTTGCTCACCGAGCAAGATCCCGGCCCGGAGACGCGCAACATGCTCCTGGGCAAGCTCGGGATGCCGGGCTACTCGCCGGAGATCGACATGGACGACATCAGGCGGGATACCGTGCTGAGCGTCATCGCACTCGGCGGGCACATCTCGATCGTCGCCGAATCGGCGCTCGGCATTCACGTCCCCGGCGTGGTCTTCCGCGAGGTCCACGAGACCAACGGGCACACGCGGATCGGCTTCTCGGGCTATTGGCGCGAGGACAATGAAAATCCGGCGCTGCGCCGTTTTCTTGAGTTCGTCACCGCCCGCTATTCGATGCCGTCCGTGCCTGGGCCGCAACCACCGTTTCAGCAACCGGGAAAGGAGCCGTCATGACGCAAGGAAAGACACTCATCATCGTGCTGGTCACGCTCATCATCGGGTTCGGGGCGGGCTTCGTCCTGCGCCCGGTGATCGTGCCCGTCGAAAGGGCGGCGATCGTCGCCGGCCCGCCTGCCGCCGCGCCGATGCCGGCCGAGCCGCGCGGGACGCAGTATTTCGCGGCGCATCTCGATGAAGCGCGGCAGATCGTGGCGCAATGCGCGGAAGGAACGGCGCGCGGCGACGAGTGCGCCAACGCCGAGCAGGCCGTGATCGAGGCGGAAGGCCGCGAGCGGTTCAAGAAGTTCATGAGCAACTGACGGCGAGCGCCGCGCGCTCACTTCCGCTGCGCGAGCCACCGGCGAAAGCCCCGGTCCGTCGCCATGAGCTGAATGGCCATCGGCACAAGCAGTTTCTCGGGCGGCACAGGCGAACCGCCCGTCTCGGCGGCGTGCGCCTCCGCATAGGCGGTCAGTTCGCGATATACCGCAGCGGGAATGTCCACCGTGGCCTTTATTGGCTTCTCGTCGGGAAGCGGCCCCAGCTTCAATTTGCTCATCGTGCGCCTCCGACCGGCTCCAATACGAGGTCGCGGGTCAGAACCACGCGCAACGGATGACCGGGCCGGATGGTGAGCGTCGGCTGCACGTTGAGCTGCCGCCGCACGATCTGCTGGCCGACCTGATTGATGGTGTCCTGCGAGCCGCGGCGCAGCGCGCGGGTCAGGTCGTCCTCGCTGTCCGCGCCCAGCTCGGCCCCTACTCCGAGCAGCGTCGAGACGGCGGCGGCCTTGAGCAGGTTGCCCCAATGCTGGTTCACGCGATCCTGCAAGCCGGCATAGCCGGCCGCATCGGCGCCGGGCTGGCGCTCGAGAACGATCGAGCGGCCGTCCGGCATGATGAGGCGGTCCCATGCGAGCAGCACGCGGGTCTGCCCGGCGGCGATCTCGCTATCATACTCGCCGATCAGTCGCGCCCCTTGCGGGATGAGCAGGATGCGGCCGGTAGGACTGTCATAGACATTGGCCGTCACCTGGGCGGTGATCTGGCCCGGAAGGTCGGAGCGGATGCCGGTGATGAGGGCGGCCGCGATGATGCTGCCGGCCTGCACGATGCTGGGCGAGGCCGGCGCGGTCAGGCGCTCGACGCTCACCGTGCGCTGGCTGGACGCCTGCGCCATGAAGGCGCGCTTGGCGGCCTGGTCGCGCAGTGCGCCCTCGCCGGGCTGCGGAGCGGCAGCATCGGGCGTTGCGATTGCGAGGTTCGGCGGCGAAGGCATCGCAGCGGTCCCGGCGCTGCTGCCGCCGAGGAACACGCCGCTCATGCGCGCCGCATCGCGCTCTTGGCTGATGCGCTGGCGCGCGGCTTCCTCGGCCTGCGCGCGCGGATCGGGCGGGGCGCCGACCGGTGGGACCGGGACATTCTCGCCGCGCTGCTGCGCCGAGACGATCGGGCGGCCGAGATCGCCGGGAAGCGGCGGGCCGAGTTTCGGCGCCTGGCTGTAGTCGCGCGGTCCCGATGTGATGGTCTCGGAGGTGGCGCGGCTGTCTGTGCTGTAAAGCTCCTTGGCCTCCTTCTCGCCGGCCGGCTTGAGCGCATAGATCAGCGAGCCGCCGATCCCGAGGCTGGCGACGACGCCGATGGCGGCCAGCGCCTTGCGCGACAGGCGCATGACGCGCGGCGTCGGCCCACGAAGCTGGAAGGCTTGAGGATCGGAGCGCGGCGCTTGCGGTGCGGCCGCCTCGGGCGGGGAATTGTCGGCCGGATCGGTCACCGCCGCCCCCTGCGCCCATCGTCACGCACGATGCGGACGCGCTGCTCGCTGCGCTTGTCGCCCAGCCGCAGCTCGGCGGCGGCGAACAGCCGGTCCACCACCATGTAGCGGCCCTGGACGCGGTAGTTGACCAACTCGGCATCGCCGGCCGCGCCGGTCACGAACAGCGGCGGCATCTCGCCCTGCGAGATCCCGGCCGGAAACTCGATGAATACCTGGGCGGAATCGTCGAAGGCGCGAACCGGCTTCCACGGCACGCGGTCGCCCTCGATCCGGTAACGGAAATTGAGCGCCGCGAGGTCGAGGCCGGCGGCGACGGGGGCCGAGGCGGCGGCTGCGGCATTGGTGCCGCGCAGGGCGATGAGCTGGTCCTGCGGATAGGTCCACGAGACGGACGCCATGTAGGTCGATGCCGTCGCGCGCAGCTCCAGATGATAGGTGCGCCGGTCGGTGTTGATGACGAGGTTCGTGGAAACGTCGGGGCGCGTGGGCTTCACGAGGATATGCACGCGCGCCGTCGCGCCGCTGCCGCTCACCGTGTCGCCGATGATCCACCTGACCGTATCGCCGGCCGCGACCGGCCCCGGTCCCACGAGTTGCTCGCCTTCCTGAAGCGCGATGTCCGTCACCTGGCCGGGCGCGGCATAGACCTGATAAAGCGCGCCGTCGGTCCAAGGATATTGCTGGATGGCGTTGAGGAAACCATCACGCATCGGCTGCACGCGGGCGGCGGCGTTGGCCGCGCCGACGCGCCTGCGTGGATCGGCGGGCTCGGAAGTCGTCGCCCCGGCCGCAACCGGCTTCAATTGGCCGGGGAGCGGCAGGGGTTCGGGGATCGTCACCACCTCGACGGCGCGCGGCGGTTCCGGTGCGGGCGTCGCCGCGATCTCGCGCGGCGGATCGTCGTAGCGAATCGCGGGCGGCTTCGCCGATGTGGTGGCGCAGCCGGCGAGCGCGGTGGCGGAGACAAGCAAGACCGCCGAGGCGGAACGGCGAAATGGCGTGTGCGTCATTGCGACAGCTCCTTTGACCAGTTGAGGGCATTGACGAAGACGCCGAGCGGATTCTTGCGCAACGCATCGGGCGTGCGCGGCGGTTGCACGACGATCGTGAGGATGGCCGACCAGCGTTCGGTGGCTGCGAGGCTACCGTCCTGATAGCGACGCTCGGTCCAGGCCACGCGGAAGCTGTCGGGCGATGCCCGGATCACGCTCGACACGTCCACCGCGACCTGTACCCGGCCGACATTGGCGAACGGATCGTTGGCGCGGGCGTAGTCGTTGAGCGCCACCGCTCCGCGATCGGTGGTGAAGTCGTAGGCACGCAGCCAGTTTTGGCGGACGATGACGGGATCGGCCGGGATCGCCCTGACCTGCTCGATGAAGCGGGCGAGGTGGAACGCGATCTGCGGATCGGTGGGGCGATAGCCGGCCTTGGCGGGCGCGACCGCCTGCGCCTCGCCGAGCCGATCGACCTGCACCACCCAGGGGACGATATGGCCGCGCGCCGATTGCCAGACCAGACCGGCGGAAAGGCCGCCCGAGAGCGCCAGTGCGCCGAAGAAGGCGAGGCGCCAGTTCTTCGCCTGGACGCGGGCGGAGCCGATGCGATCGTCCCATTGCTGGGCTGCGCGCTGATAGGGTGTCGTGGGTTCGGGGGTCTGGCCGTAGCGGATGGTGGGGCGTCGGAACATGAGAGGTCAGTCCTTCTCTTTGATGTCGGGACCAGCGCCGCCGCCGTGGCTGTCGCCAGCCTTCACGGTGTGGGCGAGGACGGTCGCGCCGTGGGTAACGGACTGGCGGCGTTTCATCGCGGCGGCCCATTCAGGCTGGGCCGACGAGCCCGCCGATGCGGAACCGCCTGCGGGTGCGGTCGCGGGGGCGGCGGTCGCGGGCCCGCCGGTGATCGTGCCGCCGGTGGCGGTGAACCCGGCGCGGGCGCCGGAGCGAAAATTGGACTTCATCGCCGCGCCGCCCTTGGCGGCCGCTTGGCGCAGCGGCGACAGGACGGCGTTCGCCGCGCTGCCCGCCGCCGCCTGGCCGACCGCGGCCATGCCGCCCGCGACGGCGCCCACGCCGCTCTTGCCAAGCGAGCCGAGGCTGTAGGCGCTGGTGGCGCCGCCCGCCATCTGAGCGCCGCCTCGCGCCGCGGCGCCGGTCATCCGGCCAGCCGCGCCGAGGGCGGAACCGGTGGCCCCGACGCCAAGCCGTGCGGCGGCCGCGCCACCGACCAGCACGCCGCCTGCGGCCAGCGCGGTCCCGGCCGCCGCGCCCGCGCCAAGCTGCGGGCCGCCCGAGACGATGCCGTTGGCAATGCCGGGGCCGAAGATCGACAGGCCTAGCAGCGACAACGCGGCGAGAGCGATGGCCATGACCTGATTGATGTCGGGCGCGGGGCCGAGGGCCGCGCCGGTGAACTGGCTGAACAGCGTGGTGCCGATGCCGGTGATGACCGCGAGCACCAGCACCTTGATGCCGGTCGAGACGACATGGCCCAGCACCCTCTCGGCCATGAAGGCGGTCTTGTTGAAGAAGGCGAACGGCAGCAGGACGAACCCGGCGAGCGTCACCAATTTGAACTCGATCAGCGTGATGAAGACCTGCACGGCGATAATGAAGAAGGCGAGCACCACGATCACCCATGCGAGCAGCAGCACGAGGATCAGCGCGAGGTTCGAGAACACGGCCCAAAGGCTGGAGAACTGCCCCGCCGCGTCGAGCAGCGGCTTGGCCGCTTCGAGCCCCTTGGCCGCGATCGTGCCGGGCTTCATGAACTCGTCGATCGTCATGGCGCCGCCGCTGGCCTGGAGGCCGAGCCCGGCGAAGCTCTCGAACACGATGGTCGCGAGCAGCGCGAAATTGCCGATGATGAAAGCGAAGGTGCCGATGTAAAGCGTCTTCTTGACAAGGCGCTGAAGCACGTCCTCGTCTGCGCCCCAGGCCCAGAACAGGCCGGCGAGCGTCACGTCGATGGCGATCAGCGTGGTCGAGAGAAACGCAACCTCGCCGCCGAGCAGCCCGAATCCGCTGTCGATGTAGCCGGTGAAGACGCTGAGGAAATTGTCGATAACGCCGGTGTCGTTCATGGCCGCGCGCCTTCATCCGGCGCCATGTCGTCGCCGCGCTCAGTCGCGGGTGTGGTCTCGTCCTGGCGGAAGAAGCGGCGGCGGTTGGCGGCCCAGGCCGCTTCGCAGCCGCTGTCCGGCATGGTCAGCGAGGCGCAGCGGTCCAGCTCGCGGGCGAGCCCGGCCTGGTCTTCGTCCGCCGGCAAGATGAGCGGCGGCGCAGACGCAGGCTCATCGGGCTGGACGGCGGCCACGATCGCCACCGTCATCATCAGCCCGGCCAGCGCCGCTACCCCTGCGATTTTCGCCGTACGCGACATGGGTAGTCTCAGTTGCCCATGAAGCGGCGAAACCGCTCACGCCCTTCGGCCTCCTCGGCCGCCTGACGAGCGGATTGCAGCGCCTGCGCCCGGCCCTGCGCCGCGACCGCGGCGGTGAGGTCGGCGAGCTGCTGCGATTGCAGCGCGAGGAGCTGGTTGCCCGCCTGCGTCGCCTGGAGCGCGCCGGTCGCCGACTGGCTGGCCGAGACCAGGCTGTCCATCGTCGTGCGGGCTCCTTCGATATTGCCGACGACGCCGGCCTGCACCTGCAAGGCATCCTGAAAGGCGCCGACGCTATCCTCCCAGCGAGCGTTCGCATTGGCGACCATCTGCGCGTGATCGCCGGTCAGCGCCGCACCCTTGTAGCGGCCGTTGAACGCCTGCTGGATGTCCTGCACATCGTAGGCGATGCGCTGTGCCTCGGAGAGAAGCTGCTGGGTGCGCTGCACCTGTTGCTGGAGCTGCTGGAGCGAGGAGAACGGCAGCGAGGTGAGGTTGCGCGCCTCGTTGATGAGGCTCGTCGCCTGCTGCTGGATTTGCTGGATCTGATTGTTGATCTGCTGGAGCGACCGGGCGGCCGTCAGCATATTTTGCGCGTAATTGGTTGGGTCATAGACGATCCCGCCGAACTGCGCGTAGGCCGGCATGGGCGCGATCATCGGCACCATGGCCGCGCTGGCGAGGACGCCGGCCAGGATGGCGCGGCGCAGGGGGATTCCGGTCATAGAGGTAGCTCCTGCTGAGGTTGACGTTGCGGATCGGAGGGAAGAAGCTCGACGGCCCAGGCGAGCCCGCGATGGCGCAGCCATTCGGCCGCGAACCCGGATTGCCCGTGGGTTTCCATGATGTCGGCGATGGCGATCTGGTCGGTTTTCGACGACGCGGCGGTGAAGGCGAGCGCGACCTCTCCCAGCCCCAGCTCGAACAGGCGGTTGCCTCGCCGCGACTGGCAGTAATAATCGCGCTTCGGCGTCGCCCGGCTGAGGATTTCGATCTGCCTGGAGTTGAGACCGAACCGCTCGTAGATGGACGCGATCTGCGGCTCGGCCGCGCGCTCGTTGGGCAGGAAGATGCGCGTCGGGCAACTCTCGATGATGGCCGGTGCGATGCTCGACGTATCGACGTCCGCGAGGCTCTGCGTCGCGAACACGACGATGGCATTGCGCTTGCGCAGGGTTTTCAGCCACTCGCGAAGCTGTGCCGCGAAAGCCGGGCTATCGAGCACCAGCCAGCCCTCGTCGATGATGATGAGCGTGGGCGAGCCGTCCAGCCGTGCCTCGATCCGGTGGAACAGATAGGAGAGGACCGCCGCGGCGGCTCCCGAGCCGACAAGCCCTTCCGTCTCGAACGCCTGGATATCGGCTTCGCCGAGCCGTTCGGCCTCGGCGTCGAGCAGCCGACCCCACGGCCCGCCGATGCAATATGGCGCGAGCGCCTGCTTGAGCGCCTGCGATTGCAGCAGGACGGCGAGGCCGGTGAGCGTGCGCTCCGCGACCGGCGCGCTGGCGAGCGATCCCAGCGCCGACCAGATATGCTCTTTCGCCTGCGGATCGACGGTGACACCTTCGGACGTGAAGATCGCGGCCAGCCATTCGGCCGCCCATGCCCGCTCGGCGGGGTCGTCGATCCGCGCGAGTGGCTGCAACTGGACGCCGCCGTCGCTGTCGTCGGACAGACCGCCGCCGAGATCCTGCCAGTCCCCACCCATGGCGAGCGTGGCGGCACGGATGCTGCCGCCGAAGTCGAACGCGAAGACTTGCCCCTTCTCGTAGCGGCGGAACTGCATCGCCATCAGCGCGAGCAGCACCGACTTGCCCGCGCCCGTGGGGCCGACGACCAGCGTGTGGCCGACGTCGCTGCCATCGGGGTGAAGGGAAAACCGGAACGGGGTCGAGCCTTCGGTCTTGCCGTAAAGCAAGGGGGGAGCGCCGAAATGCTCGTCCCGTTCCGGCCCCGCCCATACCGCTGAGAGGGGGATCAGGTGGGCGAGATTGAGAGTGGAAATCGGGGGCTGCCGGACGTTGGCGTAAGTGTGGCCGGGCAGGCTTCCCAGCCATGCCTCGATCGCGTTCATGCCCTCGGGAATGACGGTGAAATCGCGGCCCTGGATGATCTTCTCGGCGAGCCGCAGCTTCTCGGCGGCAATGGCCGGATCGCGGTCCCATACCGTGACGGTCGCCGTCACATAGGCCATGCCGGCATAGTCCGCGCCAAGCTCTTGCAGCGCGGCATCGGCATCCAGAGCCTTGTTCGAGGCGTCGCTGTCGAGCAGCGTGGACGCCTCGTTGGTCATCACTTCCTTGAGGATGGCCGCGACCGACTTGCGCTTGGCGAACCACTGGCGGCGGATGCGAGCCAGCACCTTGGTCGCGTCGGTCTTGTCGAGCATGATCGCGCGCGTCGACCAGCGATAGCCGAACGCCAGCCGGTTCAGCTCGTCGAGCACACCGGGGAAGGTGACGCTGGGGAATCCCACGACCGTCAATGTGCGGACGTGATGCTCGCCAAGCTTCGGCTCCAGCCCGCCAGTCAGCGGCTCGTCGGCCAGCAGCGCGTCGAGGTGCATCGGCGTTTCCGGGGCGCGCACGCGCTGGCGGCGGGTCGAGACGGTGCTGTGCAGATAGGTCAGCGTCTCGGCATCATCGAGCCAGCGGACCTCCGGCACGAAGCCTTCGATCAGATTGAGCACCCGGTCGCTGCGATCCTTGAAGCCCGCCAGCGATTCCCACGGATCGACGCCCGCGCCGGAACGGCCTTCATAGAGCCAGGTTTCGGCGCGGGCGGCGTCCTCCGCCGGAGGCATCCAGAGCAGCGTCAGATAATAGCCGCTCTCGAAATGCGCGCCTTCCTCGCGGAACTGTTCGCGCCGCTCCATATCGACCAGCGCCGAGACGGGATCGGGGAAGTCGGAGTCGGGATAGTCGAGCGCGGGGGTGCGCTGCGCCTCGACGAAGATCGCCCAGCCCGAGCCCAAACGGCGCAGCGCATTGTTGAGCCGCGCGGTCGTCGCGACCAGCTCGGCGGGCGTCGCGCTGTCGAGATCGGGACCGCGAAAGCGCGCCGTGCGCTGGAACGAGCCGTCCTTGTTGAGCACCACCCCTTCGCCGACCAGCGCCGCCCAGGGCAGGAAGTCGGCGAGATGCGCGGCCTTGTTCCGGTATTCGCGCAGGCTCATCATGGCCGCATCCAGACCGGAAAGCGCAGGTGCCTGCGCGCCACGTCCACGAACTGCGGATCGCGGCGCGCGGCCCATACCGAGAGAGCGTGGCCGATGGCCCAGATCGCCAGCCCGGCGATCCAGAGGCGCAAGCCCAGGCCAATCGCGCCCGCCAGCGTCCCGTTGACGATGGCGAGCGAGCGCGGGGCGCCGCCGAGCAAGATCGGCTCGGTCAGCGCGCGATGAACGGGCGCATAGAAGCCCGCGATGGGCTCATCGGTGTCGGCCGCGCCCGTCATGCGACGATCAGCCCCCCGCCGAAGCTGAAAAACGACAGGAAGAAGCTCGACGCCGCGAACGCGATGCTGAGCCCGAACACGATCTGGATCATGCGCCTCGCCCCGCCCGACGTATCGCCGAAGGCCAGGGTCAGGCCCGTCACGATGATGATCATCACCGCGATAATCTTGGCGACCGGCCCTTCGATGCTTTCGAGGATCGACTGGAGCGGCGCCTCCCACGGCATCGACGATCCGCTCGCATGGGCTGGCGCGGCGAGCGTCACGGCGATCACGCTGGCGGTGGCGGTGAGCATGGCGCGGCGTGCGCCATGCCGGAAAGCATGGATCATGTGGGTTCTCCCGGCTGGGTGTTGGAAAGAGGCGTGAGGCGGTAGTCGCCGGTCGCGGGGTCGAGCCCCTCGACGCGGGCCAGTTCGGCGAGGCGGCGGCCGTGTCCGTCGCGGACCAGCACGGCGATCAGGTCGATCGTCTCGGCCAGCAGCGCGCGCGGGACCGTGACCACCGCTTCCTGGATGAGCTGTTCCATGCGCCTGAGCGCGCCGAGCGCGGTGCCGGCGTGGATGGTGCCGATCCCGCCGGGATGTCCGGTTCCCCAGGCTTTGAGAAGGTCGAGCGCCTCGCTCCCGCGCACCTCGCCGATGGGGATGCGGTCGGGGCGCAGGCGCAGCGAGGAGCGGACAAGATCGGACAGCGAGACGACGCCGTCCTTGGTCCGCATGGCGACCAGGTTCGGCGCGGCGCATTGAAGCTCGCGGGTATCCTCGATCAGCACGATGCGATCGGTGGTTTTCGCCACCTCGGCGAGCAGCGCATTGACCAGCGTCGTCTTGCCGCTGCCGGTGCCGCCCGCCACGAGGATGTTCGCGCGGGCCGGAACAGCCTGCCGGAGCGTGTCCGCTTCAGCGGCCAACATGATCCCGGCGGACACATAATCGTCGAGCGTGAACACCGCGACGGCGGGCTTGCGGATCGCGAAAGCAGGGGCCGCGACGATCGGCGGCAGCAATCCCTCGAACCGTTCGCCGCCCTCGGGCAGCTCGGCCGAGACGCGCGGGCTGCGCGCATGAACCTCGACGCCGACATGGTGGGCGACCAGGCGCACGATGCGCTCGCCGTCCGCTGCGGCCAGCATCATGCCGGTGTCGCTGATGCCTTCGCCGAGCCGGTCGATCCAGAGCCGACCGTCCGGGTTGAGCATCACCTCGATCACTTGCGGGTCGTCGAGCCAGGCCGCGATCGACGGTCCGAGCGCCGTGCGCAGCATCCGTGCGCCGCGCGTCCTCGCCTCGGATCGGATCGGGTGGACGGTCAAGAAGAAGCCCCTGAAATAGGCCGGGCGAACCGCCGCCCGACGTCAGGGACACATCAAGAGAGACAGAAAAGGAGGGGATTCAACAAGGAAATGCAGCCGTCGCAGGCTGGCGAAGAAAGACAGGGAATGGCGTAGGGGCGCTTTCGCGCAACCCCGAATCTGCGCTTGTGGGCAGTGCGCGGCGGCGACGGTCACGAGGGCGTGGTCGTTACCCCGAAAGCTGCCGTTATGCTCGCTACCAATTGGCTGTCATCCCCAGCCAGATACGATACAAATCCTTGCAGTCTGCCACTGGTGCTGTGAGTTTTTGTATCAGCGCCGCGGACTAATTATTCGCTTGCGGTGCTTTGCCTATCAGTTCGAGAAACTGGCGCACCGTGATGATCCGTGCGCCCGCGTGCCGTTCCAGACTCAACAGGTCGGCCTTGTCGCCAGTGATGAGCATATTGGCGGCTCCCGCTTCAACGGTGGCGAGCAAATAATTGTCCCAGGGATCGCGGCAAATAGTGACAACAGGCAAATCATCGAGAACGGTGGCGATTCTCCGCAATTCATTGACCAAGCGCCCGGCCAGCATCGGCGACAGACGGGCGCGTATCTTTGCGTAGCGCGTGACGCGGCGCAATTCTTCGATCTGCTCGATGGATGTCAGCAGGCTGAAATGCCCCTGCTGCCATAGCGCGACCAACTGTGCGGGCAGTGATCGGCTCGACAGCAGGGCGCTGATAAAGACATTGGTGTCGATGACAACGCGCATGGCTTACTGCTTGCGCGCGTCGGCGACCGCTTCCTCGATCAGGCTGTCCAGTTCATCGACGGAAAGATCGTCGAACCCGGCCCTGACTTCCGTGAGGGTCAGGTCAAGCAGACGCCATTTGACTGATTCTTCGATGAATTTCGACAGGTCGCCCTTCTTCATCCCGCGTTGTGCGAGATAGGTCCGAACCTCGATATCCGTTTCCGGCGCTACATTGACGGTCCAGCGGGTTACATCGCCCATGATCACTCACTCCGATAAGCTGTTTTACGCTTAAACGCTTATCATGTTTCACGCCGACTGGCAATCAGTGGCTATTCCTTCGCGGCGGTCGAGACATCCTCGCCGATCTCCTGCCGGACTCTCGGTCCATTGGCGAGCCTACGCCCCAGCGCCTCGATGAAGGCGTCATAGCGGTCGTTCCCCAGGCGGCGCAGCGCCGCGCGTTCCGTTTCGGGCGGTGGCGGGGTCGATGTCAGCCAGAAGCGCACGAACTGCGCGATCATCTCGACGCCGATGCCGAGATCGCGTTCGAGTCGCGCCGCCTTGCGATCTAGCCGGTCCATGCGCTTCGCCATCGCCGCCTCGCGCCGCTCGTCCCCATCGGGCGAGAGGAAGGAGGCAATGGCCGCTTCCGCCACCAGCGAGCGGGATTGCCCGCGCCGGTCGGCATAAGAAGCCAGCGCCTGCATGATGTCGCGGTCGAGATAGACCGAAAGCCTGTCCTTGCTCATAGCTCGATCCCGTCATCCCGGTCCATTGAGGCCCGGCGCGCGTTCATCGCCTGCTCGCGCTGGATTTCCCGGTTGCGGATGGCGTCCGCATCGGATTCCGGCTCGTCCGGGTCGAACTCGTTGGACGGCGCGGGCCGGGGTTTGGGCGCGATGTCGAGATGCCGCTCCTGCTCGGGTTCCTGACGGATGTCCGCCGCCGCCTCGCTCTCCCCTGTGCTGTCGGACTTCTCGCCGTCCGCCTCGTCAGCCTTCGCCTTCCCGCCCTTCGGTTGCCCGATGCCTTTCGCTTCTTCCCGCCGCCTGGCGAATGCGCGCATCATCCTATCGTCGGGCGCGATGGGCGGCAGGCTTCGCCAGTCGTCGGGACGGATTTCCCGGTCGGTCCACGTGGCCGGATCGGGCGGCGCCATGATGCGCGTGGTCAGACGCGGATCGGTATAATAGGCCGCCTTCTTGGCGCGGATCGGATGGATGCCCGACACCATGACGATTTCCTCGTCGGGCGGAAGGGTCATGACCTCGCCCTGGGTCAGAAGCTGGCGGGCGGTTTCGGAGCGCGAGACCATCAGGTGCCCGAGCCAGGGGCTCAATCTATGTCCGGCGTAATTTTTCATCGCCTTCATCTCGGTGGCGGTGCCGAGCGCCTTCGAGACGCGCTCTCCCGTCCGCTCGTCATTGGTCGCGAAGCTGACCCTGATGTGACAATTGTCGAGGATGGCGTTGTTGGGTCCATAGGCCTGCTCAACCTGGTTGAGGCTCTGTGCGATCAAAAAACCTTTGATTCCATAGCCAGCGACGAAGGCCAGAGCCTTCTCAAAGAAGTCGAGCCGCCCCAGCGCCGCGAACTCGTCAAGCATCATGAGCAGGCGATGGCGCTTCGTCCCGCTGTCCAGTTCCTCCGTCAGCCGCCGGCCGATCTGGTTGAGCATGAGCCGAATGAGCGGACGGGTGCGCGAGATGTCGGATGGCGGGACGACCAGATAAAGCGTGACCGGCTCGGGGCCTTCAACGAGATCGGCGATGCGCCATTGGCAGCAGCGCGTCACCTCGGCGACCACCGGATCGCGGTAGAGGCCGAGGAAGGACATGGCGGTCGAGAGCACGCCCGACCGCTCATTGTCGCTCTTGTTCAGCAACTCGCGCGCCGCCGAGGCGATCACGGGATGCACGCCCGCCTCACCCAGGTGCCGGGTCGCCATCATCCGGTCGAGCGTCGTCTCGATCGGCCGCGCGGGGTCCGACAGGAACGCGGCCACCCCCGCCAGCGTCTTGTCCGGCTCGGCATAGAGCACATGCAGGATCGCTCCGACCAGCAACGAGTGGCTGGTCTTTTCCCAATGATTGCGGCGTTCGAGCGAGCCCTCGGGATCGACCAACACATCGGCCACGTTCTGCACGTCGCGGACCTCCCATTGGCCGCGCCGGACCTCCAGTAGCGGGTTGTAGGCTGCCGATAGCGCGTTGGTCGGATCGAACAGCAGCACGCGGCCGTGCCGCGAACGGAAGCCGGCGGTCAGCGTCCAGTTCTCGCCCTTGATGTCATGGACGATGGCCGATCCCGGCCAAGTCAGCAGCGACGGCACGACCAGGCCGACGCCCTTGCCGCTACGGGTCGGCGCATAACAGAGAACATGCTCCGGCCCGTCATGGCGCAGATAGGCCCGCCCGAACTGGCCCAGCACCACGCCATTGTCGCCGAGCAGACCGGCCTTGCGGATTTCCTTCTCGCTGGCCCAGCGCGCCGAGCCATAGGTTTCAGCGTTCTTCAGTTCGCGCGCGCGCCACACCGACATGGCGATGGCGACCGCAATCGACACGAACCCGCCGGAGACAGCGATATATGCCCCGGTCTGGAAAATGTCGGGTGCGTAGGCGTCGAACGAGAACCACCACCAGAAGAAGGCCGGCGGCGGATAGATCGGCCAGTCGCCGACCATGAACCAGGGTGGGCCAAGCTCTGGCTGATACGCCAGTGCCGATGCCGTCCATTGGGTCGCGCTCCAGATGCTGGAAAGCACGATTAGGAAGACGGCGGTGATCTGGCCCCAGAGGATTTTGGTCGCGGACATATGACCTCCTTGCGGCAAGGAGAGAGGCTAGGAATCCGCTGTTTCAAGCACTATTCGCGCAGATCGCAGGCTGGCGAAGAAAGACAGGGAATGGCGTAGCCGCGTGTGTCCGTCAGATGTGTGGCGGCAGTTTCCGCCGACATAGCCGCCTTTCGCTCGGCAAGCCTCGTTCGTTGATACCTGCCGTTTATTCATATTTGGCTTTCCGATGACGAACGGCATTTCTCATCGTTTAGCAAAGCAAGGCTCAATAGTTAAATTCGGTGATGTGAAACAGTGTCATGAGAATGTGGCGGCGGGTGGCTCTCTCCAACATAACATTCGACATTCTCGAAAAATGTCAATATGAGATCAATGTGACATCATAGTGGATTCATGGAATGGCAGAGCGGAACGGGGATAAGAGCAGGGTTCCTGTGACCATAAGGATACCCGAAGCAATCCTGAAAGAGATCGACAACAAGGTCGAGCAGGAAGAGCTGCCAATTTCGCGCAATCACTGGATCGTGGAGGCGCTCGTGGAAAAGCTGAAGAAAAATCACAACGGAAATTGATGCGATGGCGCGAAGCGACCTCTTAATCTCTCTGGTGAAAGCCAGTGTCGGCGGCGATAAAACTGCCGTTCGCTCCGCCGTGGAAAACATCATCGCAGAAGAGAAAGGGAAGCAGCATAACGTGCTCGCGGAACGGCTTACTCGTGCCCTCCAAACGAACGGTAACGGAAGTCGAACATTCCCCCCCTCCGGATATGAAAACAAAAACCGAGTTCGCGAAGCGCTTGCAGAAGTCACACCCAAGCACCGCCTCGATGACATCGTTTTGAACGAACAGACGCGGCAGAATATCGATCAACTTATAGAAGAACAGCAGCGCGCGAGCCTTTTACGCGCGCACGGACTAGACCCGCGCCACCGGGTGATGCTTGTCGGACCACCGGGTAACGGAAAGACCTCATTAGCCGAGGCAATCGCAGAATCGCTCGCAGTGCCGTTCTTTATTATCCGCTATGAAGCCCTCATTGGGAGTTATCTTGGCGAAACAGCACAGCGTCTAAAGAGAGTGTTCGATTTCATCCGTACGACACCCTGTGTGGTGTTCTTTGATGAGTTCGATGCAGTTGGCAAAGAACGCGGAGACCTCCATGAAACTGGTGAGATTAAACGCGTCGTATCCTCTCTTTTGATGCACGTCGATGAACTGCCGAGCTATGCCGTGATTATCGCGGCTTCCAACCATGCAGAGCTTCTCGACCGAGCCGTATGGCGCAGATTCCAGCTCCGACTGAACCTCCCTGCTCCCACCGCCAAAGAGCTCCAAATCTATTTGGAAAAGCAGTTCAAAAAGTTTGACGGTTCTCCGGGAATTTCATCGGCAAATGTCGTCAAACGACTGGGTTCAGTGAGCTACGCAGAGGCCGAAGAATTCATCTTGGATATCCGGCGCAGAGAGGTTCTTTCGATGCATGAAAAGCCGCTCAAGTCGATCCTTAGTGAACAGCTTCAAGCGTGGGAGGACCGCGCGCAACCAAAAAACCAAAGTTCAAAAGCGGCGGAATAATGAATGGCAGATCGTCCTCTTCTCAGCTTACCGAACCCCACTAGGGAATCTCCGAAAGGGAAACCTGCCGTCATAGTCGAAAAGGTCCGTCCGGCTGGAGCGGAACGCCAAGGCCAGAGACTTGGGCCAAAATTCGAAAGGCTATCTGAGGTACTCCCTGACCCTCAGCAGTTAGCGGAGCTCAGAAACGATCCAGCGGCAATTGCGCCGGAAAGAGCACTGGTTTTTGAGATTGCGAGTGAAGTGGTCGATTTCGACCGTGCGCGGCGCAATGTGCCTGGCTTGGAATTTTTGGGCGAAGATCAAGACGAAGTTGCTCCAGATGAGGATTTCGTTGTCGAGGACAAACCTGACAAGGTAATTCGTCGCCGCATTTACTTCACCATGCCTGACGCAACGGCCTTGCGCGAGATTGTCAGTTTGTGGAAGCGATACCAAGCGGGTGAGGAACTCGGCTACGGACGGACAGAGTGGAAGAAGGTATTTGACCACTTGGCAGATATCCGGCCATGGGGTCCTCAAGATAGAATAACCGAAGAAGCCAAAGCCGACTGGATCAGGCATCTGGAGGAAGCCCCCGATGAGCCTATCCCGCTGGAAGTAGAATTTTGGTATCGAACAAGTGCGCCGCTTCGTGAAACCGCGCACCAGAAATTCCAAGAAATGGTTGGTGAGGCCGGAGGTGCGATTCTCGATCAGGCGACGATCCCAGAAATTCGATATGATGCGGCACTTCTGCAAGTTCGGCCTGAGTACGTCCGACAAATCCTCGATAATCCAGATCTCGGACTAGCGGCATTTGACGAAGTGATGGTGTTGCGGCCGCAATCGCTTGTGACCGACCCGCAAGAACTGGATTTCGCTGAAGCTGAGGATGCCAATGCCGAGGATGCGCCAGACCCGGCCCAAGCGCCCAGAGCAGCTTTGCTCGACGGGCTTCCGATGGCGCAGCATACAAAATTGGCAGATCGGCTTTCGGTTGATGACCCCGATGATTTTGCTGCCGAATACGGACAGGCGAGTGAGCAAATTCACGGCACAAGCATGGCCTCTCTTATCGTGCATGGAGACCTGAATGCACCGATGCCGAGTGCGCCAGTTCGCAGCCAATTATACGTCCGCCCCGTCATGTTTCCACAGCAGGTGGGATTCGATGGCCAACGGCGCGAACTTATGCCGCCAAACAAGCTGGCAATCGATCTCGTTTGGCGGAGCTTCCTCAGGATGTTTGTCGGGGAAGGCGATGGTGAGCCAACCGCGCCCAACGTCAAAGTAGTCAACCTATCGCTCGGTGATTTGAACCGTCGCTTTTCCGGTGCTTTGAGTCCTTGGGCGCGCCTGATTGACTACCTCTCATGGGAGTACGGCGTTTTGGTTCTCGTCAGCGCCGGCAATATCCCAGATCCCATACCATTGGATGAAGTTGCGGCGTGGGCCGACTTTGAAGCTGTCACCGCCGAAGAGCGCGAAACTATTCTACTGCGAGCAATCCTTCGCCAACGCGCAACCCGCCGCCTTTTATCACCATCGGAAGGCATGAACGCACTAACTGTTGGTGCGTGTCACGCAGACACTATCCAGCCTAACGGGTCAGGGCCAATGGCTCTCGACCCATATGAGACAGAGTGCCTGCCTAACCCAAGTTCTGCTCTCGGACTCGGCTATTTGCGAGGCGTAAAGCCGGAAATTCTACTCCCCGGCGGACGCGAGCATGTTCGAACAACAAGTAATCAGGCGCCGATGTCGGTGTATCCGGTCGCGCAACCTGGCCGCTTTTTTGGTATCGGTGCTGCCGCGCCCGGTCCGAGTGGCGAATTGACAAGAAAGCTCAATTTTAGTGGTACGAGTGTAGCGACCGCATTGGCCACCCACAGCGCACTAAAGATTATTGAAGCACTGGATGAAATTCCAGCAGAACCGCCCCACCCAAGCGTGAATGAAGCTTTCCATGCTGTACTCGCAAAAACATTGTTGGTTCATGCGGCAAAATGGGATGATGGCTTAGCGACGAAAGTCGCGGAAATTTCGAAGGAAATCGGGAACACTTACTGGGAACACCAGAGGGAGGACGCCACTCGATTTTTGGGATTCGGGATGGTCGATATCGGGAAGGTCATCGACTGCACTGAACGGCGCGCGACCATGATTGGATGGAATACCATTCATGCGAAAGAAACCGACGAATTCCGAATTCCGCTGCCCCGCCAACTCGAAAACATGGCGGGGTTCAGAGCCGTTACCGCGACGGTCGGGTGGTTTACGCCTCTAAATACCGACCATCGAATGTACCGTATGGCGAAGTTCGAGGTAGAGCCGGGAAGTGACAAAGGGCTTTCGTTGGGCGTCAGCAATTCGAAGCAACAGCCCTCCCACAACGCCTTCGGAAGAGGCACCGTTTATCACCGTAGGTGGGAAGGTAACGAGGCAAAGGCATTTGTCGATGACGGCAATCTGGTATTGAAAGTCGCTTGCAAGGCCGCAGCAGGTGAGCTTGACGATGCCATTCCCTATGGGCTGGCGGTTACTGTGGAGGTCGGAGAAGATGTCGCCGTGCCGGTTTACGAGGAAATCCGTGAGCGTTTGCGTCAACTGATTGGAGTGCCAGTTAGAGCATGAAGTCTCTGCTCAAAGTGGTACTTCCGCTTTAGCTGATTGCTGTTTCAAAGCCGCCATTCCGGATCGTCCAACAGGGCGGACAGGAAGGCTCACCGCCGCGGCCGGCCGTCGTGTCGAGAATTTCTTGAAGCCGCGCGGCCCATGCTATGATGGGCGAACTATTCGCGCGGCCATTGAAGGAGGAGGCGCCGTGATCGTCATCCAGATCATCGTGTCGATCCTGGCGCTCTGGCTGCTCTATCATCTGATGATGTGGGCGCTGCCGCTCGCCGCGGGTATTGGCCTTGGCTACCTTGCCTTTCAGCATGGCTCCGGCTGGCTGCTGGCGATCGGCATGGGATTTATTGGCACGGTGATCGGTCTCGCCATCCTGCATCTCGGGATGGCCGCCCGTTCGCTCTGGATACGGCTGCCGGTCATTCTCGCCTTCGTCGGCCCGGCTGCATATGCGGGCGCCGCCGCGACATATGGGATGGCGATCCAGACCGGCGCGCAAGGTCCGGTATGGCCGGTCGTCGCAAGCATCGGCGGCGGGCTGGTGTTCGCCATTCTGGCATTCGTCCGCCTGCTTACCATGACAGGCCAGCCTGCTCCTGGCGCGCAGCCCGCCATGCCTGCTCCGGCGCAGGGCGAACCGTTCTCGCAGCCCGAACCTACGATCGTCTATTATCATCCGATCGAGCCGGTGCGTCCGCGCCTTTCTCATGAGCGCGGGAGCGCGGGCCGCACGATCGACCTCTGACGCCCTGATCACAGCCCTAGCCCCCGGCCGCGCCCGAACGACCAGTCCACGCCGCCATTACCGCGCATGACGCCGGAGATGTGCTTGCCGATCTGGCGGTCGAGTGAGGGCGACCAGGGCACAAGCTGGAACCCCAGCGCATTGTCGATCATCGCATAGCGGCCCGATGCCAGCGTCAGGCGCTGGCGCACGGTTCCCATGACATAGTCGCCAGTCCGCGAGGGCGTGTGCGGCAACCCGATCTCGGTCGACAGCTTCGCTGTGGCGGCATCCAGTTCGCGCCGCCTGAGCGTGTCGAGCAGATTGCGCGCGAAGACGATGCGCTGGCCTTGCCTCCGCGCCAGTCCCTCGTCCGCGAGATGCTCCGCGCGAGCCTCCATGGCGCCCCGCACCTCTGCCCCGAACCCGCCGCCGAGATCGCGCCCATCACCCGACAGGTTGCGGCGGTCGAGCCATGTTGCTCCCGGCGCGGTGATCTGTTCGGTAAGGTCCAGGTCCGAGCGCACGGCAAGCGCCACGCGCTGCCGCCCCTTGCGGTCCTCGAAGCGGCGCAGTTCGACAATCGCCCCCGGCCTGCAATCGCCGGTCGCCTTGATGTCGGGAAGCTGGACATGGTGGGTGCGCCCGTCGATCCCGTCGACGATAGCGTAGGCGCTGCCGGACAGTTCGTCATGGAGACCACGATCGACCAGCCTGCCGATCACCGGCTGGCCGGGATCGGGTTCGAGCACATAGCTGGCTGCGCCCCGGTCGATGCCGCGCTCCGCCATTGCCTGGTGCATCCGCTTGATGATGTCACCGCGGGTCTGCAACTCGCGCAGCGTGGTTTCCGCGTCGCCGCGCATCGTCCACTGGCCGGGTGCGATCTCGCTGGCGAGGCCCAGCCCCTCCAGCTTGCGCAAGCGGCCGATCCGCAGTCCATGGTCAGGGCCGGGAGGAACGCCCCGTTCCGGCGCGGTGTCGATGATGCCGTTGCGGTCGCGCTCCCGCGCGAGGGCGCGATCGATGTCGGTCCAGCGTTCGGCATCGACCTGTCGTTCCAGCGATTGCCGGATTTCGAGATCGGTGCGCAGCCCGAGTTCCTGGGTGACGATCTCGCGGGCCGACGCGCGCATCCCCTGGCGGATATAGTCGCGGGCTATGACCAGGTCGCGGCCATCGTCGCCGACGCCGCGCACGATGATGTGGACATGGGGATTGTCGGTGTTCCAGTGCTCGACGGCCCGCCAGTCGAGGCGGGTGCCGAGATCGCTTTCCATCTGTGCCATCAGCTCGCGGGTGAAGCCCTTGAGGTCGCGCATCTGGGCGGCATCCTCGGGCGAGACGATGAAGCGGAAATGATGCCGGTCGTCCTCGCAGCGTGCGGCGAACGCATTTCGGTCGAGGCCCTCCGCCTCAGCGCCGAACAGCACACCGCGCTCGCCGTCGCGGGTGACGCCGTCGCGTTGCAGGTAATTGAGATGGGCGGCGAGCGAGGAGCGGCCACCGTGCCGGACGACACGGGCCTTAATGACGACATTGCGCGCCCTTCTGCCGAGACGATGGGTGGCCCGGATGCTTGCTATCCGGCCGCGACCGAAGGTCGAGAAGCCGGCGCCCGATGATCGCGCACGGCCAGCGCCAATACCTCCGGCGCGCTGCGCGGCGGCGAGCGCCTGGGCAATCGCGGGTCGCCCTCGCTGGCTTCCCCGCGAGCGAATGCGGCCGGGCCGGATGCGGAAATCATCCTCTCCTTTCATGGCCGCCAGCCCCGCGATGTGCGGCAAGGCCGCGCGAACAGCGGAAAACGGTGCAAGGTCCACATCGCGGGGCTTGCTCCGCACATCGCGGCGGGACGCCGCAAAGCCTTGAGAAACAAGGCTACGACCGGGTGCAGATGGTCCCACACATCGTGCTTTTTATCTTGCCCTCCACTTTCTCCTTCGATCTCAATGCCCTGACACCTTCTCTGTGCCACTCCTGCGGGGCCGGGAGCACGCCAGCGGGCGCTCATGGCTGCCTCTGGCCCGACAGTACGACGAACAGGCTGTTCGCGGCCGGTTTGACTGCGGCATTCATGTCGGCCGGAGGTTCGTCGGGCCGCGATGCCGGTGCGGTCGCAACGTCGGCCGCCCGCGGTGCGAACAATGCGGCCCGACGCCAGGTGAAGCGATCGGACAGCGGCGCCTGCGCAAGCTGGCTGTCGCCCGCGCTGCCGGCAATCGCCGCCAGCTTCGCGAGATAGGCGCGCGTCTCGGCGGGCAGCGGGCGGCCGCGCGACAGATATTCGTCGTAGCGGCCCGGCCCCGCATTATAGGCCGCGAGCATGGCCGTGGCGTTGCCATAGCGGTCGTGCATCGCGCGCAGATAGGCCGCGCCCGCCATGATGTTGTCGCGGACATTATAGGGATCGTTCCCGAGCCCATGCCGTGCGCGCAGGTTTGCCCATGTGCCGGGCATGATCTGCATAAGGCCCATCGCGCCAGCGGAGGAAACGGCGCGGGAGTCGCCGTTGCTCTCGACCCGCATGACGGCCCAAATCCATGCCTCCGGGATGCCGAAGCGCCGGGCCGCGTCGGCGACATGGACAGCATAGGGATGGCGTACGGTCGATTGTTCTGTCGCCACGTCCTGCGCCAGTGCGGCGTCGGGCATGGCGCCCGGCGCGAGCAGCAGGACCGCGAGCACGGCGGCCGACCCGCCCCCGCTCCGCCGCCAGCCTGCCAGCGTGCTCGCTGCGGTAAAGGGTGCGCGCGAAGCGCCGGCCGGGGGTCGCCCTTGACCTTCGCTGCGCGCGCCGGCCGGCCTGCGACCGAGCGGGACGGAGGGATGCGGTCTTTCCACGAACAGAGGGATGACCGGCACCGATCAGCTCCGATCGTCGCGGGGCCGGGGACGCTTCCACGACAGCCGGAACGTCCGCCCATCATCATCGGCACGGAACAGCACCGGCCGGAACGGTGCCGGGAAAAGCGGGCTATCGATCTCCAGCGCGATGTAGTCGCCGGCGCGTTCGCCAACCCGTTTCCACGCGCCGCCGATGTCGGGACCGTCCTCGTCGTCGAGGTGAACACGAAAGTCGGGCGCGTTCTCGATGTCGCCCGGATCGAGCGCGACCAGCACGATCTGCTCATTGATGCCGAAATACCGGGTGCGGCCCGCGTAACCGTTGGTGGTGGGTTCAAAGATATTCGTCGGCATGGCCGATCTCCTTGGCTTCGAGGGTTGAAGGAGTTTGCGACGGCGCGCGCAGATGCAGCGGCGTGGCGCGGCCGATGACGGCGGAGGTTGGCAGCGGGTCGAAGTAGCGACCGTCCAGGCTGTCGGGGACGGACGGATTGAGCAGGAATATCTCGCCGGGCTTGAGCGTGCGGCAGCCCCGCCAGATCGGCAGCGGGCGGCCCTTGCCGTCACGCGCGCGGGCGGTGGCGACGGGCCGGGCATCGACGCTCACCACGGCGCCGATCCGACACACGCGCTGTCCGGCCTTCGCCGCGACATGCTTCAGCAACGGCACGCCTTCGGGCAGATAGCCGCGCGCCGAGAGCCAGCGCGCAAGGTGTCCGGGCGGCGTGACGGCGACCAGCGCGCCGATGGCTGGATCGTGGTCGGTGTGGATACGGTAGAGCCCGATCGGCGCGCTGGCGCTGGCGTTCCAGACAACGCGCGGGCGCGGATCGGCGATGGCGACGGCGACGAACGAAGCCGCCGAGACGGATGCGGCGATGGCCGTCGCGATGGCGTAGCGGCGGCGCGTCACCCCTCGATCTCCCGGCGTTTCAGCCAGGCGCGATGACGCTCCATCGTGTAAGGGCGCGGTTGGTGGCCGGCAGCGATCCGGTTGTGGACGTGCCGCCAGTGATCGGCCGCGACATCGCAAGGATCGACGCCCGCCGCCTCCGCCGCGTCGATCGCGGCGAGCACCTGGCTCACCTTCGGCCAGCTCTCGACGTGCAGGAGGATGTCGCCGCCCGGCCGCACGAAGGGCAGCGTCGTGTAAGGTTCGCCCGGCGCGACCGCGCGCACGATGTCGATACGCGAGATGACCGTGCCATAGTCGTTCGCGGTCCAGCGGACGAAGGCGAAGATCGTGCCGGGCCGGAAGCTGACAACGCGGGTTCGGCGCGTGAGGATGCGGTCCTGGGCGATGCGGCCGAAGCGTATCCAGTGCTCCAGCTTCTTCTCGATCCAGGTCAGCTCAACTTCGGTCAGCCGCGTTTGCGATGTCTGCGCCGAGGGAATACGCGGGGCGCGCTGGACTTGCGCCTCTCGCGCTGCCTGACGTCGCAACGCTTCGGAAAAGGCGCTGAAGTCTATGCGCTCCGGGCGCGCGGGATCGCTCATCGTTCGTCTCCGGTCATGTCGATAGGGGTTCGCCCGAGCGCGAGGTCGAGCGCGGCTTCGGTGCGCAGGATGGCGCGGCCGATGGCTTCGGGGATTTGCGGGAGAACGGCGTCGCCGAACGCCTCGACGATCAGGCTGGCCGCAGCCGTCCCCTTGCGACTGCCGAGCGCAATGCGCGTGCCAGCCACCCAGGCGGATAACCCATCATCCACCCGTAAGTGATCGGCAAGGCCGCCGTTCCAGTCAGCCCATGGCTCCGCAGCATCGCCGCCAAGGCCCGCGCTCCCGCCCATTTGTCCGGCGCCCGATCGGTCATCGCGCCATCCATCACCGCATCCATCGTCGGCGACTTCCTGCGATCGTAGGCCGGGCTCCAGCCGTCCATTCGGCCGTCCCGTTTCGTTGGGGTCGGCAGGAGTTCCGCCGCATGGCGCAGCAGGTTCGGCGTGTCGATCTGCGCCTTCGCCCCGTTCACTCGGCGTCCGGTCTCGATCTCCCGCGCGCTTAACCGGCGCCCGCCATTCGGCTTGACCGGCGTCGGCATCATGCCCGCGTGACGGCTCGCATGACCCTGCAACTGACTGAGCACGTCGCCACGGCCACCCCGATCCGCATCGGATTTCCTCGGCGTCGCCAGGATCATGCGCAGCGGATATGTCGATCCCGCCCCGCCGCCCGCGCCGTCTTTCATCCCGTCCCCCGCCATCGGGGTTGGCAAGCTGCTCGGGATCGTAGCCGATAAGCCATGACCGCTTACGGACGTGGTTGGCGCCGACGTCGCCAGCACCCACCACGCACGATTCGCAGGCGTAGCCGAGCGCCTCCAACTCGCCGAGCACCCGGTCAGCGCCGCGAGTTCGGAGGACAGCGCTGTTCTCAAAAGCGAACCAGCGAGGGCGGCATTCTCCGACAAGGCGGACGGCTTCGAGGTAGAGGCCCGACCGTTCCCCGTCGATCCCGCGCCCTTTCGTGTTGGCGCTGGAGATGTCTTGGCACGGCGGAGATCCGACGATGATGTCGGGGAGCACCCCAAGGTCGGAAAGAAGTCGAGCTGCCGTGAGGGCGCGGACGTCCTCGTAGAGTCGGACATAGGGATTATTCTCCGCATAGAGGATGCGGCGCCATTCGATGATCTCGCAGGCGGCCACGGTGACGAAGCCGGCGCGGTGCAGGCCGAGCGACCAGCCGCCCGCCGCGGCGCTGAACAGGTCGAGCGCGCGCATCACTCGCACAGCCCATATTCGCTGTCGCAACGCAGGCCGTGCTCGTCTGCCTCGCGTTGCTCCTGCGCGATGAACAGATCGTAGTTGCGGCCGCCCCGGCTGGTGCGCGACCACGCGATCGCCCTGTCGATGGTCGCCCGGCCGTGATCGGCGGGGTCGCCGGGAACGGTCGGCGCGGGCAGAAGCGATGCCGGCGCTCCCGACACGGCGGAACGGCGCGACACGAGGCTGACCAGCCGCTCCCATTCCCGCACCCGGTCAACCTCGGCGGGGAAGCGCATGGCCCAGGCGCGCAGCTCGCGCTTCCTGACCATGATGCAGGTCGAGCAGCCGACCCGGCTCATCCCCATCGTGTAGAGGGGGTTATGCTTGAGGCCGTGGCGCTCGGAGATGGCGAAGGCCTCGGCCGCCGACCAGCGGAAGATGGGCTTGTAAAGCACCTGTCGGGCGCCGGAGGGATACCGCACCGACTGGATGGGCGGTTTCTTCGCCCGCGCCGGGCTTTCGTCGGCGCGTTCGCCGATCCAGTCGATGACCGGCAACCCCGCGTCGAGCAGCGGGCGCTTGCGGTGCATCATCGGGATCAGTTTGGTTTCGTCGGTGCAGAAGCGCGTTTTGGTTCCAGGAAACCGGCCGTGCAGCATCGCCATGTCG
The DNA here is from genome assembly GCF_007830065.1 of Sphingobium wenxiniae. Lineage (GTDB taxonomy): Bacteria > Pseudomonadota > Alphaproteobacteria > Sphingomonadales > Sphingomonadaceae > Sphingobium > Sphingobium wenxiniae. Next base: position 49,873 of record NZ_VLKK01000017.1, read on the forward strand.
AGGAACGGAATGCCGGTGGGATGGAGCAGCGCGATCGCGCGCTCGATCAGAGGCTCGGGGACCGGGGGCGAGACCAGGACGGGGCAATCGCACCCGGCCATCCATTCGGCCCTGGTGATCGCGCCCGCGCGCCAGGCGGCGCGGCGCTGGTTGCACGCGCCCTTATGGCGGGTCCGGCGCTTCTCCTTCGACCATTCCTCGCGCAGCATCGCCCGTTTGCGGGCGAAGGCTGCCGCGTCGGTGAGGCCCGGCACGTCGTTTGCCGATACGATCTCGATGCGCAGTCCGGTGCGCTGCCGCAGCCAGTCGTCAAGATAGGCGATATGGTCGAGGGTGATCGGATTTTCGTGGCCGTTGTCGGCAGCGAGGAAGCGGGGCGCGAGATTCCCGAACGCGGCGAGCCCCTTGCGCTCGATCCGCTCGACCATCCGGCAAAGCACAGCCTGGCTGTCCTTGCCACCCGAGATGCTGCCGAAGTGCTGGATGGCGATCATGGCCGCCGCCCCGCGATCCAGCCTTCGATGTCCGGCTGGCGCCGGGCGAGATCGAGCCGTGGCAGGGCCGATGCGAAGCGCGAGACCCCCGATCCGTCGAAGCTGTCGGCTCCGGCGGCGGCACAAAGGCGGATGCGCCGTGCGGTATTGACGCGGCCGACATGGCAGAGGCCACCACGTTCATGCGCGAGCCGCGCCCATGCCGCCATCGTCGCCAGTTTCCACGGCGTATCACCACCGACGAAAATGCCGACTTCCGGCCCGGCAAGGGAGACAATATGCCCCGGCTCCATGCCGTTCTGGACGGTGAGCATATAGCGCGCGCCGCGAAGACTGGACCGATTGCGCAGCGTGTCCAGCCAGTCGAGCGAGAAGCGCAGCGATGCGAGGCCCCCCGCCACGATGTCGGGCAGGACGATCCAGTCGGCACCCGGCCCGAGCCGCGCGACCGCCTTGTCGAACGCGGGGACGTCGAAAGGCTCGCTCCGCTGGAAAGCCGTCCACGCACCATTGTCGAGGGCGTAGCGGAAACGCTCGGGGCGCAGCGACCCCCTGGCCGACACCATTAGTCGCCAACCGGCGCGGCGCAGGGCATCCAGATTGCGGCGCGTGCCAGTGCGGGAAGCGTAGCCGATCACCGGCCGCTATCCACAACGCGAATCCGCGTTAGCAAGAATACGAAGTATTCTTTTCTATTAGCATAGTTAGGGGGCGCGGGTTTTCGTGAGGATTTCTGCGGGTTTTCGAGCCTCCAGCGTTCCCGATAGTCCGACTCTGGCGTTCCTGATCGTCCGAATCTGACCGTTCCCGATAGTCCGTGTCTCATGGCCAGTTCTCCACAGGCTTGAGACCGACACGGCGCATGGCAGCGTCGAGAGGGTCGACAGGAAGCGGGGCGAAGTTCAGCCGGTCGCGACCGAGCGCATGTTCGAGCGTGAGGACGTAGCCGGGCAGCGATTGGCGGGCGACGATGGCGCGCAGCTCGAACGCGAAACGGCGGAGCGGCGAAAGCGCACCCGATTTCATGTAGAGGTGCGGGATGTCGAAGCTCCAGCCGCCTTCCTGCCGCCCGCCATGCTTGCGGACGATGCGGTAGAGCCAGCGTTCGAGCCCGCCGGTCAGGTCGAAATAGGCGCGGTCCATCGTCAGCACGAGCGCACGGTCGAGCACGCCGGCATAGAACCAGTCGGGCAGGATCAACTCGATGCCAAACGCACGCCCGTTGCCATCCGCAAGCTCGCGCCATTCGTTGATCCATGAGAAGCGGTGGCGGCGGCGCTGGTGTTGTTGGCGGATCGAGGTCGCGACGGTGGTGGATTGCAGGCGGTCGAGCGCGGCCTTCAGCCGCTCGTAGCTCGCCTTGCCGGTCCCGCGTCCGGTGAACGCCAATATTTCGTGCGGCGTGGTCACCATGAGGCGCGAGGTCGGCCGGCCGGCATCGCGCGCCTCGATGAGCTGGCTCGCCGCCCAGATGAGAACATCGGCGTCCCAAATAGTCGCCATGCCATGCTCGGGCACCGCTTCCACAGAAATCCATGTCGCGCCCATGCGGAAGTCGATGGGCGTCACGCGCCTGGTTTTGGCGAGGCTAAAGAACGGCCAGGCCATCAAGTCCTGCGCGTCGCGGGGCGCGAGGTCGCCGGGTATGGAGCGGAACAGCTCAAGTTGCGCGCGTTCCAGGCCCGGCCGGTCATGACGAGGAAGAGTTGCTGGCATGAGCAGTCAGCGCCGAACGCAATCGGCCGGCAGACGCTTGGCGGGGTGGACGATGCCGTTCCCGGGATCGGAGGTCGAGCGGCGGGTGCCTATTGCTGCCCAGGCATCAAGATCGTCGATCGCATAGACGATACGCCCGCCGAGTTTGCGGAATACCGGCCCGGTGCCATAGCAGCGATGCTTCTCCAGCGTGCGGGCCGATAGTCCGAGATGAATCGCCGCGTCGGGCGTCTTGAGATAGCGTGGCGTTGCGGCGGCAACAGGCTCGGTCATGATGATCCTCCTGGTGACGTCCGGCCCCGAAAAGCGAGGTCGGCGGACAGGAGGCGATGGTGGCGAAACAGCCCCTGCGCGGAGAAGGGACGCCGTCGGGGGTGACGGAAATGTCCCCCTCAGCCGCCGCGCAACAGGCGAATATAGCCGCCGTCACGCAGTTCGACGGCTTCCTTGATCCAACGGCTGATGCGTTTGCGCTCGCGGCTCTCAACCCAATCGGCGGCATTGAAGTCGCGCACGTCGTCGTCGATTAGCGTTGCGGCCATTTCCCTGCGGCTGGCGCCCGCATGATGTCCGTCGAGCACTTGCAGCAAGGTCAGAAGACGCTCACGCCGAAAGGGTGGTGGGCGCAGCGCCGGCGGCCCGGATGCCATGCCATTGAGGCGTCGGCACAAGCGCTCGGCCGACACGAGGCGGGCGAACGGATCGGAACCGATGGGCAGCATCATGGCCATTGGTTGATCGGGCGAGCCCCAAATCCAGAGATAGTCATCGCCACTATTGTCGGCGAGGATCAGATGAAGAAAGCCGCCGATCTTCATGCGCGCCCGAACCGCGCCGAGGGTTCGCATATCAAAAGCCGATACGGCTTCCATACCGGGCAAGGCTGGCACCAGGACGACGCTCGCTGGCGAAAGGTCAGGCCGCGCCACGATAAGTTTCCGGTCATAGGCGGCAGAAGGCGCGGCATGAAAGCTGATCCCCCAGCGCCGCACGAGCGTCGCGGTCGCGTCATCGGCGCTGATCGCACCTTGCTCTACCTGGCGGAGCGTTAGCCCGCCTTATTCACCAAAAGTGTCCTGAAGGGTTGGCGGGAGTGGCGTAAGCCTCTGATCTGAATTAGGAACTGGGTGTCTAAGCCGAACCTGCCGCAGGGCAGAAAATGCCACGGGCCACACCCGCCATGAACGATGATATCGCAAGCTCATTTGGATTCCCAGCAGTCGGCCGCAAGAAAATCACAGCTGCGTTCGACGGTGGCCGGCTTACCTCGGATGGCGGTGTTCTACTGCTTGCACAGGCCGAGCGCGCGATGGGGATTTGCCAGCGCCTGGCGGCTTGTATTGCCGATCCGCGCGATCCAGCGCGGGTGATCCATCGCCTG
>NZ_VLKK01000018.1 GCF_007830065.1 Sphingobium wenxiniae
CAGGCGATGGATCACCCGCGCTGGATCGCGCGGATCGGCAATACAAGCCGCCAGGCGCTGGCAAATCCCCATCGCGCGCTCGGCCTGTGCAAGCAGTAGAACACCGCCATCCGAGGTAAGCCGGCCACCGTCGAACGCAGCTGTGATTTTCTTGCGGCCGACTGCTGGGAATCCAAATGAGCTTGCGATATCATCGTTCATGGCGGGTGTGGCCCGTGGCATTTTCTGCCCTGCGGCAGGTTCGGCTTAGACACCCAGTTCCTAATTCAGATCAGAGGCTTACGCCACTCCCGCCAACCCTTCAGGACACTTTTGGTGAATAAGGCGGGTTAGAACAACGTGAGGATGAGCCTTGGCAGATAAGGCGCTCATGCGCCTTTATGCTGCCCATCGTCGTGGGATAAAGGCGTATATCAACAAGAAACTGGGCGATCCGGAGACCGCCGAAGACCTGACCCAGGAAGCGTTTTTGCGCCTGACCGAAGGCGGTGGAGGCGCGATCACTCATGGGCGAGCATGGCTCTATCGGACCGCACATAACCTCGCCGTGGATCACGGTCGGCAGGCTTCAAGGCGGCGCACTGACGCCGCGGATATGGAGGGTCTTGGCGCTATAGCTGACGACAGCCCATCACCGGAGCATATCGTGGCCGACCGGATGGAACTGGACCGGCTGACGCGGATCATCGAGGAGTTGCCGGAGCGTACTCAGAAGGTCTTCGTCGCGGTCCGAGTTGACGGTCGGACCTATACCGAGACGGCAGAACTGCTGGAAATTTCGGATTCCTCGGTGCAGAAACATCTTGCCCGTGCGGTCCATCATGTCATGCGGCGAATGAAGACATGAACAAAATCGCCCCTCATTTTACTCGATCGATGGCCTTCAGACGTTCTGGAAGCAGTAGGCACGCAGGCCCATGCATCATGGCGTCTGGCGTGAATATCGATCGGAGACGGCCGCATGTCACAGGATAGCCAGTCCATGCCCGATCCCGAGCTTGAGGCGGCGGAGTGGATCGTGCGCCTCAATGACAGCCGGCCTTCCGCGCAAACCCATGCCGCGTTTGAGCGCTGGCGTGCAGCGTCACCATCCAATGCCATGGCGTTCGGCATTGCGCAGCGTGCTTGGGGGCAGATGGGGCAGCTTGCGGAAAATCCGGGAACGCTGGCAAGGCATAGCATCCCGTCGACGACCATAGCATCACGCCCCATGGCTTCGCTCCGCCGCCTTTGGGCATTGCCGAGCGCGATCACGGCCTGCGCCGCTTTGGCCCTGATGATCGGTTTCGCATGGGTCGGCGATCCGGTTACATATCTGCGCGCGGACCATCGCACTGGCATCTCACAAAATGGCTCCTTCACCCTGGATGATGGCAGTCATGTCGATCTGGCCCCGTCCAGCGCGATCGCCGTGCATTTCGATAGCCAGGAGCGGCGCATCGAACTGCTTGCGGGCACAGCCTATGTTCGCGCCACGCCAAAGGTGCAGGCTGGCGGGCGGCCCTTCGTCGTTGAAGCCGGTCGCGGGACTTCGACGGCGCTCGGCACACGCTTTCAAGTCGAGCGTCGGGCCGGCGACACAATCGTGACTGTCATGCACCATCAGGTTGCCGTGTCAGGGGACACAGGGTCCGGCATGGGCAAGAGCCTCATCCTCTCGCCCGGGCAGAAACTGCGCTATGACGCGAACGGCCATATCGGTCGTGTTGAAACCGCTAGTCCAGACCTCGCTCTGGCCTGGCAGAACGGCCAACTCGTCTTCGACCGCGCACCGTTGAGCGAAGTCATGGCGACCCTTAATCGTTACCGCGCCGGCCGCATCGTCCTTCTCGGCGGCAGGCTCCGTTCGCATCGGGTCAGCGGTGTATTCGACAGCAACGATATCGACGGTGCCATCACCGCATTGGCGGGTGAAGTCGGCGCCAGCCGGTTAGACGCCCCGCTGCTGACCGCGCTTTATTGATCTCTTTTTTCGCAGGCCGGCAAAAAACTTTACCGACTCTTACAACACCGGACGTCTTGGCATTCAGCTAATGCGAACTGTTATCGCATCGGTTCATTTGCGAAAGGGAGTTTGATGGGGGTTGTTACCAGTTTGCGGCGCGCTTTGCGCGGCAACACTTTGTTGGCGCTGTCTGCCGGCACTGCGACGCTGACAGTGGGGGGCATCGCCATTCCGACTGTAACGTATGCTCAGACCGCCATGCGTCAGCTCGACCTCGATATTCCAGCGCAGGATCTCAATGCAGCCCTGCTGGTTCTTACCCAGCGCGCTGGCCTGCAGATCGTCTATGATGCAGACAAGGTAGTCGGCCGCCGCAGTTCTGCGGTCAAGGGCAGGATGGCTCCCATCGAGGCGCTTTCCCGCCTGTTGACCGGAACGGGCCTGTCCTTCCGTATTTCCGGGACCAATCGCATCACGATCGAGCAGGCCCCGGAAACTGCCGAGAGTGCCATCCAGCTCGGGCCGGTTCGCGTCGAGGGGCAAGGTGAGCGAGCACGAGGCATATATGGTCGCATAGTGCCGCAGCAGGAGACAGCGTCCTCCTATGTGCCAAGCTATGCTGCGCGGATAAGTGCGACCGCCACCAAGATCGACACGCCGATCCTGGAAACGCCGCAGTCCATTTCCATCGTGACCCGCGAAGCGCTCGATACACAGGGCGCCACGAACCTCACCGATGCCTTGCGCTATTCGGCCGGCATTTCGACCGCAGCCTATCTCAACGGCAATGGCGACAACTACGACATCTTCACCATTCGCGGCTTTTCGAACAGCAACAGTGGCTTGCTGCGCGACGGCATGCGGCTCAATTACAATTCGTTCGACGCGCCTTCGGAAACATATGGGCTGGAACGGATTGAAGTGCTGAAAGGTCCGGCAGGCGTGCTCTATGGGCAATCCGGCCCATCCGGCGCGGTCAACATGGTATCGAAGCGCCCCACCACCGATCCCCTGCATGAGTTCGAACTGCAGGGCGGCACTTTCAGCCGCTATCAGGTAGCCACCGACCATAGCGGCGCGATCGACACCGATGGGCAATTTTCCTATCGCCTGACGGCTCTGGCCCGGCAAAGCGGCGGGTGGACCGATTACGGGCGCAACGATCGCCTCTACATCGCACCGGCTATTAGCTGGCGGCCCGATGATCGCACCAACCTGACGCTGCTTGGCTATTATCAGGAGAGCAAGTCGAGCTACTATCCCGGCGTCCCTTATGAAGGCAGCATCCTGCCGAACGCCAACGGCAAAATCGCGCGTGATCGCTATCTGGGCGATCCCGACATCAATTACTGGGATACCAAGGCTTTCTACGCGAGCTACCTGTTCGAGCGTAAGCTGAGCGATGCCATCACGTTCAAGAGCGGCCTGCGCTACAGCGAGTCCAAGCTGGACTATGGCTATCTCTATCTCGACGTCCTGCAGGACGATGACCGCACCCTGACCCGCGGCGCGATCCGCCGCCATGACGATTCCGACACGCTAACGGCCGACAATAACCTGCAGGCGAAATGGTCGGGTCTGGGCGGCGAGCATACGACGCTGATCGGCGTTGATTTCGGCCGCAGCCATTATCAACGCACCCGGCGCTTTGCGGATGCGCCCTCCATCGACATATACGTGCCCACTTACGGCAATCTTGACACGTTGACTTTCGCCACCCCGCGCGTGGACAATCCGATCCGCTATCAGCAGACGGGCATTTACCTGCAGCAGCAGAGCAAGTTCGCCGACCGCTTAGTAGTGACGCTGAACGGGCGCAAGGATTGGGCGCAGACGCGGGAGACGGCGATTTCAACTGGTGCCCGCACCGTGACCAAGGACGATGCCTTCACGTTCCGGGGCGGTCTGACTTACGTGCATCCCAGCGGCATCGCGCCATACGTCAGCTATACCGAATCCTTCGAACCATCGAGCGGCAGCACTTGGGAAGGCGCGGCCTTCAAGCCGACAACCGGCCGCCAGTATGAAGCAGGCATCAAGTTCCAGCCCGCAGGCAGCGACACGCTCGTGACGATCGCTGCCTATCATCTGGCACAGCAGAATGTTGCGACGCCCGATCCCGATCAGGTGAACCACCCCGGCGCGCAAGTCCAAACCGGCGAGATCCGCTCAAAGGGCATCGAGGTAGAGGCACAGTCCGATATCACACAGAACCTGCGCCTGCGCGGCGCCCTGACCCTGATCGATGCTGAGGTGACCAAGTCCAATACGCCGTCCGAAGTCGGCCTCGTGCCGGTCGATACACCATCGACGATGGCTTCGCTCTGGGCCGACTACCGTTTCCGGACAGGCACTCTCAGCGGTCTGAGCTTCGGCCTCGGCGGGCGATACACGAGCGGCAGCTACGATATCAGCAACAGCGTCAAGACCGAAGGGCGTACGCTGTTCGACGCGCTGATCGCTTATCAGGCCGATCAATGGAGGCTGGCGGTCAACGCGACCAACCTGTTGAACAAGAGCTACGTTAACTCCTGCTACTCGGGCCTGTGTTGGTACGGCAGGCCACGCACGGTCGATGTAAGCTTGCGTGTCCGCCGTCAGCACCAATGGCACAGATTTGAGGTTGTGATTTAAGGAGGATCTGGGCTTCGTCGTAGTGACGAAGGAACGAAGATGAAGCCCAGATCCTCCAATGTAAAATCGCCCGCCAAGGCCCCAGCAGAGCGGGTAGTGAAGGACATCCGCCGACAGACCCGGCGCCACTTTTCGGCCGAGGACAAGATCCGCATCGTGCTGGATGGCCTGCGCGGGGAAGACAGCATCGCCGAGCTATGCCGCAAGGAAGGCATTGCCCAGAGCCTGTATTACACCTGGTCGAAGGAGTTCATGGAAGCTGGCAAGCGCCGCCTGGCCGGCGACACCGCCCGTGCCGCGACCACCGGAGAGGTCCAGGACCTGCGCCGCGAAGCCCGGGCCCTGAAGGAATGCGTGGCCGATCTGACACTGGAAAACCGTCTGCTCAAAAAAAGCATGGTCGCGGATGGGGACAACGACGAATGAGGTATCCCGCGAGATCATCAGAACCGTCGAGCAGTCGCACCTGTCGGCCAAGCGCACGCTGGACCAACTCGGCATCCCTCGTCGGACATTCTACCGCTGGTATGATCGCTACCTCGAAGGCCGGCCGGAGGCGTTGGAAGATCGGCCATCGGCGCCGAGCCGGGTGTGGAACCGCATCCCGGCGGGCATCCAAGACCAGATCATCGAGCTGGCGCTGGAACAGTCTGAGCTGAGCCCCCGGGAACTGGCCGTGCGCTTCACCGATGGGCAGCGCTAATTCGTGTCGGAATCCACGGTTTACCGCCTGTTGAAGGCCCACGACCTGATCACCAGCCCGGCCTATGTCGTGATCAAGGCTGCCGATCAGTTCCACACGAAAACCACGCGGCCGAACGAGATGTGGCAGACCGACTTCACCTACTTCAAGATCATCGGGTGGGGCTGGATGTATCTGTCGACCGTGCTCGACGACTTCTCGCGCTACATCATCGCCTGGAAGCTGTGCACCAACATGCGAGCCGAGGACGTCACCGACACGCTGGACCTCGCCCTGGCGGCTTCTGGTTGCGACAGCGCCACGGTGCTGCACAAACCCCGGCTACTCAGCGATAATGGCCCCAGCTACATCGCGGGTGAGCTGGCGGAATACATCGAGGCCCGGAAGATGAGCCATGTCCGCAGCGCCCCGTGTCATCCCCAAACCCAGGGTAAGATCGAGCGCTGGCACCAGACCCTGAAAAACCGCATCTTGCTGGAAAACTACTTCCTGCCCGGCGACCTCGAAGCCCACATCGAGACCTTCGTCGAGCACTACAATCACCAGCGATACCACGAGAGCCTGGCCAACGTGACGCCTGCCGACGCCTACTTCGGCAGGGCTCCGGCAATCATCAAACTGCGCGAAAGGATCAAGCGACAGACCATCGAACATCGGCGCTTGCAGCACCGCAAGTTCGCCGCCTAATATCAACCCCCTGACGAGGTCCGCACTCCGCTAATCTACGCCGCGAGTTGTGCCGAATGTTCTGACGACGGACAAGCTTGCGTTTCAACTTCTAGGGGCGCGGTTTTGCCAAGAGGTTTGCGTGCGTTGCTGGTGCGTCTGCACCGTTGGATAGGCCTTGTGATTGCCGGTTTTCTGGTAATCACAGGCCTGACAGGAAGTATGCTTGCCTTTCACGAACCACTGGACCGCTGGCTTAATCCAGATCTGATGCTCGTACAGCCACCGCCGCGCGGCAAGGCCCTGCCAATCGAAGCCCTCATCGCGCATATCGAGGCCGCCTTGCCGGAAGCCGAGCCGCGCTACCTGCCACTCCAGGAAGCCGCGACTTCCAGTGTCAGGCTGCGGGTGGTTCCCCGGTCGGGCACCGATCATGCGTTCCCCTATGACGAAGCCTTTTTCGATCAGTACAGCGGCGCACTTCTGGGCACACGGGCGGCCGATGCTACACCGTTCGACCGCCGTTCCGTGATGGGCTTTATGTTCCGGCTGCATCAAAGCCTCGCTCTGCCCTCAGGCTGGGGCACCGCCATACTGGGGGGCGTCTCTCTTCTCTGGCTGTTCGACAGCCTCTTTGGCTTTACCCTGACGCTGCCCCTGCGTGCCGGGGCGGCACGGCGCAAGTCATGGGTCAGCCGTTGGGCCGTCGCGTGGCGAATCAAGCGTGCCGCAGGACCAACGCGGCGCGTGCTGGATCTTCACCGTGCCGGGGGGCTATGGTTATGGGGCATGCTGGTGATCTTCGCCTGGTCCAGCGTGCTGCTCAGCCTGTCGCCGGTCTACTACGCTGCCATGCGCGGAGTCGTGCGCTTCGATGATCCCAGAGCTGCACTATTGTCAAAGCCGCATTCGGCCGTGTCCATGATGGTGGACTGGCAGCAGGCGATCGCCATCGGCAGAAGGGCAATGCCCGGAATTGCGCGAGCACACGGATTCAAGATCGAAAGGGAAGGCGAAATCCTGCGCAATCGCCGCACAAACAGCTACGCCTATTACGTCCGCAGTACCCTCGACATTCGCGATGATGGTGCCGCAACCGGCGTCCTGATCGACGCCGCGACAGGAGCCGTCATCGCCCCCTTGCTGCCGCGCCACCCCGAAGCCGCCGGCAACGCAATCAACCGGTGGCTTTACGGCCTGCACATGGCGCAGGTTTTTGGGTTCCCCTATCGCATCTTCGTTGCCACCTTTGGCCTGACAGTCGCCATGTTGTCGATTACGGGAATACTTGTCTGGCGGCGCAAGCGCAGCGCAAGGTTCAGGAAATGATGGGACTCTCGAACAGCGCCCCGCACACTGAGGACGACCCTCGCTCGAGGCGCCCATCAGATTCCGCCCCCCCTGGAATCCGCTATTCCGATCAACCGGTGACGCTTGGCACTAGACTGTGCGGCATGGGCGGGGTGACATTGCTCGCCCTGTTCATCACAGGTTGCGCCTTGTTCACATGGACTGCATTTCATGTGCCAAAAGAGACAGCCCATCTCACCGTGTTCAATGTGGCGCCGCCCGCTGCCCCGCCCGAACCCTCGAAAGAAAAGCCTCCCGGTCCGCAGCAGGTAAAGAAGGATCGCGCCGAGCCGACCACCGAAAGCCCCGTCATCCCGCATCCGCAGATCCAGCTTGCTGGCAACAGCCCACCGCCGGTTCCAGCGGCAAAGCCGCTTGTCGATCCCGGCCCGCCGGTGAAAGATACAACCGCGCCGGAATCCAAGCCCGAACCGCCCGCCCCGCAGCCCAGCAATGCCAGGCCGACATGGGAAGGCCTTGTCCTGGGAGCGCTCAACAAAGTGAAGCGCTATCCGCGAGACGCCGCTCTGCGCCGCCAGCAGGGCGTGCCTTATATTCGGTTTGTCATGAACCGCGAAGGCAATGTTCTGTCCTCCCGTATTGAGCGCTCGTCCGGTTTCCGGCCACTTGACGACGAGGCGATCTCGCTTCCCAAACGTGCACAGCCGTTGCCCAAGCCCCCGGTCGAAGTGAAGGGTGAGGCCATCGAACTTGTGGTGCCGGTCGAGTTTTTCATCAGCTGACGCAAACCGTGCTTTTCTCGTCTGCCGCAGGTTTCGAGAAATGGGCTAGGCACGACCTATGACCGATTTGGGGCGCAAGGCGGTTATACCGTGGCCCCCAGTATGAATGGCCGCTTCCCACCACTTCTTGCCGTTTCGCTTAGGGTGTCATTTCGCCCTCAGCCGGAACCGACCCCTCATTGTCGGCCCCCTGCGCGTCCGCGCCGTTCAGCACGGCGACTGCGCGCAAGCCTTCGTTGATCTCGCGGGCCTCAGCGACCAGCGCCGACACCTGATCGAGCGCCCACACGTCGAAGCTGCGCGGCTGCACCGGCACCAGCAGGGTGTCGGCGACGGTGAGCGCGGCGCGCAGCGATCCGGTGTCGCGCCCGCCCACATCGATGATGATATCGTCATATTTGCCGGCGAGCTGGCGGACCTGGCTGCGCAGCGCCGCGCCGGTCAGCGCGACGGCGGTATAACCGGCCTCCCCAAGCCGCTCGGCTCGAAGCTGGGTGAAGGTGAGGGCGGTGCCCTGCTCGTCCCCATCCACCAGCAAGAGGTCGCGGCCGGCGAGCGCCAGCGCGACCGCGAGATTGACGGCGAGGGTGGTCTTGCCAACGCCGCCTTTCGTGTTTCCGACTGCTAATATCATAATGCCCTCGTTCCGCGCGCCATCGTTAATCGTTTCGGCATGATCTGTCTATCGTTGTGATATACAGTCGCACTCAATCCTCCGGCTCGGGATCGTCGTCGCCCAGCGGCTCATGCTCCATGACCCCATGCCCCTCGATCGGGCAGAGCGGCGCGCCGGCCTGTTCTAGCCATTTGCGCGCGGTCCTCACGGTATAACCGCACTCCGCACACTCGCATTTGAGCATCCGGTTTTTTTGCTTCTTGGGCCCGGTCGACTCCCCATCCGTGTCGAGGCGGGCATGGGGGAGGAGTCCGGCTGCATCCAAGATAGGCGCGATGGTCGTAAGGAACGCCTCGCCGGGGGTGGTGGTGCGCGTCGGCCCGACCAGGCCAAGACCAAGGGCGACCCTTTTAAACGCCTTCCCATGCCCTGCCGGGATGCCGACGGCGGCATGGACCAGCTCATGCGCGAGGATGGCCGCGATCTGCGACGGCATCGCGTCGGGCGCGTGCGCCAGGTCCGGGCGGATGAAGATTTCACAATGCCCGTCCGCGTTCAAGCGGTTATCCCAGCACTCGCCGATCGCCTTGGCCTTGCGGCCCGCGCTGGTGAAGCCGATCGCGACCCGCACGCGCGAGGGCAGGGGGCTTTCCAGCGCCTCGAACAGCGGAGCCATGCCCGCCGCCACCCGGTTGAGCCAGCTTTCGCGGTTGTCCTGCGTCATGCCTTCTACTCCCTTCGATCGCCTGTCCGGCGATGGCCATGCCATCGGCCGGAACACGGACGCCCAAGAACGCCGGCGAAAGAGGGGGGCAGCGGGATTCGACGGGGGTGGAGCGGCCGCAGCGCAGCGAGGCACGGCCCCGTCTAATCCCGTTGCGGGGGAAAGGCGGCCGGGACCGCCTTTCCCCCTTCAAACGAAGATCCACGCCAGAGCACGCCGGCACAGCAGGGCAGGGGCCTTGCCCCGGCCCTCACGCGAGGATCGTCACGCCTATGCGCCAAGACCGCTTGCGGGCTCGGTCGTAGCCTTCAGGCGGAGATAGAGCCGTGCCCGAAGGGACGCGCCAATATGTCTTTCTAATGGCTAACTGGTATCATAACGCCATCGTTTAGATATACATATAATAGCGGATTGCGCTGGATCGCCTCCGTCATGCAGTCCGGCTGAAAGCCCCTTCAGGTGAGAACGACCCTACGCTTGCGCTAGTGCAACAGTTGCACTATATTGAGACATGGTCACGATGTTTCGCGGTCCCCGCTGGAAGATTGCCGTCTATGGTCGCGATCATGGCGTGCCGCATTTTCACATCGAAGGCCCGGATTTCCGCTGCTCGGTGGCAATCGCGACGTTCGAGCTGATCGTCGGCACCGTGCCAACGGCGGTCCTGAAAGACGCTTTGGAATGGGCGGGGCCGAACCAGGCGCTGCTCATGCAGACATGGCAGGAGTTGAACGGATGAACGTCACCGACAAGACCCGCACCATTGCCGCCGTGCGCGCGATTGGTCCTTCGGTGCTGCATGTGTCGTGGTCGGATGGCACGGCCGCCGATATCGAGCTGGGCGCGATCCTCGATGATCGCGCCTTCGCCGCGCTGCGCGATCCCGGCGAGTTCGCCAAGGTCGAGCTAGGCGATTGGGGGCATAGCCTGACCTGGCCATCGGGGGTCGAGCTGGGCGCGGACATGCTGTGGCTCGAAACGCTCTCGGCAACCGGACATGGCGACGTGCGCGCCTTTCTCGAATGGCGGCTGCGCCATGCCCTGTCGCTGTCGAAGGCGGCCGACGCGTTGGGCGTCTCGCGCCGGATGGTCGCCTATTATTCCAATGGCGAAAAGAGAGTGCCCAAGCCGATCCTGCTGGCCTGTCGGGGCTGGGAGGTCAGCGACGGGCTGCATCAGGCGGCATAGGCGGAGCCCTGCGAGCGATCTTCATCCGCCACGGCGAATCCACCGGCAACGCCGGCGTGCCCTGCCATGATCTCGCGACGATCGAGCTGACGGAGCGCGGCTACGAACAGGCGAGGGCGGTCGCGGCGAGCTGGACACAAGCGCCGCGCTCATCGTCACGTCGCCCTATACGCGCACCCGACAGACGGCCGCGCCGACGATCGCGCGCTTTCCCGGCGTGCCGGTCGAAATCTTACAGAAAATGTCATCGTTATGGTGCGAAATTCATTTCGCCGTTGCAATTTATCTGCCTATGGAAAGCCCGCGACCCAGAATGGCTCATCTTACCAGAGGCACTCTTTTTCCTGACCCCTGCCCCGAAACGGGCAGGGGGCGTTTTATATTGGATTCTCGTTTTAACAGCCCTCGCCAGCGCTCCTATGCTAGCAAGATGTTGCCATAATCACTCTGTCACAGGCTTCTCAGCGCTCTTCTTTGTCGACGGCCTGCCTCCAGCAGTCTTTTTGCCCTGTCTTGGCTTACGTCCAAGGCCGATCTTGACCGCCAGGTCCTTGCGCTGCTGAGCATAATTGGGGGCGGTCATGGGATAGTCAGCCGGCAGTCCCCATTTGGCGCGATATTCATCCGGGGTCATCTGATAGCGCGTCATCAAATGGCGCTTAAGCATCTTGAGTTTTTTGCCATCTTCAAGACAGACGATGTAGTCAGGCTTTACCGATGACCGCACGGACACTGCGGGTTCCTGCTTCTCGGCAGGAGCCTCTACGGGCTGATTTAGGGCTGAAAGAGCGCTATGCACGTTGGCAATGAGCGTAGCGACATCACCGACAGCCACGCTGTTGTTCGATACATGTGCGGCAACAATGTCGCTGGTCAAGGTGACAAGAAGTTCAGTCTGGTTAGCATTTTCGCTCATTAAAGTGCGTCCCGTTATGTTGATGCCCGAAATGTGATAAATTCACCTGATGCGATTGTCGATGCGCCTTATGATACTCACTCGTCAATATCCGTCTAAAATGTGTACATCTCCGCACTATTTTGAATTTAAACCAAACAGAAATGCATAGCTGCTACTGACCGGTCACCAGCCATTCGAACAGGTGACGCATGGCGGCCAGCTATTGTTTGACGCTGGGCGCGCTCATTTCGTGCGCCAACGCTGCGACCCATCCCGCTACGTGCAGCGGCTGTACCGCTGCGAGCGACGACACACCGCGCGCGGCGACCCAGGCGAGGAAATTGCCCGCCGCCCGCATATAGGCGCGGCGCGTATGCGGATTGCGAATGGTGACCGCGAAAAATTCCAGGAAGCGGGTCCGCGTCTGGTCGTCGGCCGATGCCACGATCGCAGGTAGCGCCAGCGCGGGCGGCGGGGCCAGTAGGATCATAGACCGCATCTCCGGTTCACACGCCCGCGCCGCACATGCGCGGTGGGCGAGATGATCGACACCGCATCGGGCGCCAGATTTTCCACGGCCTCGCAAATCCCAAAAACCTCGACCCGTCCACCGTCATTATAGATGCGGCCCGAGACTGTGCCATGAATAAGGGCACGGCTGCCCGCTTTGACGGTGAGGTTGCCCGCAATCGTGCCGTGCAGGATGAACCGCACGCCTTCCTGCAGCGCCGCGTCACCGACGATTGTCCCATGGAGGGTGAGGTCTTCCGCAATGGCGAAGGGCCCCTCGATGAAATCATGTTCTGCACGCATTATGGCGCATCTCAGTCGAAAGGGGATCAAGGATTGTCGGTGTCATTGCAAGCCTCCTGCTCTTTCATAGAGCGCGACTTTGCCGGAAGCGGCCAGTTGCGCGCCCCATATTTTGACAGAGGGTATGCCTGGGAGGATTTGAGACAGGATCGATACCAGCGGCGCCCAGAGCAGTTCGCTTTCCGCGACAATGAAGATTCGCTCGTCGGCGTCCAGCATGATCGCAATGACCAGTACAGCCATGCGCTGGTCGCCCGCCCAATCGACCAGTGCCAGAACAGCCTCAACCATCGTGATCGCAGACCAAGGGGCAATCTGCTCCTGTCCCTCGACGCTCAGCATCAGGCCGGCTTCGGCGATGCCAATGATCTCGCTTTCCGGGGCCTTGTCCATAGAAGCTCTGTATCCGATTTATATCTACGATAAGGACACTATCACATGTAGGCGGAGTGGAATCCCATGGCAGCAATCGCCTTGTGCCTGTAGGACACCGTTTAAGACGTTTCTGGCGGCAGGGCGCTAGCGTTGCCAGGAGAATATCGAAACCCTATCCTCGCCAACTTGCCGCCGCACGCCATTTCCACGCCTATCGCGTCACCTGACATTCGTCAGTGCTCTCTTTTCAACAAATCCTGCCATTTTCCATCGATTGGCCGATCCCGTGCCGCGATGATGTCAGGATGGAGGGAGCGTTCTGGCCCCATTTCAGCGATTGTGCGTGCCATAATGCCAGTACGCGTCTTCCAACTCGGATGCGTACGGCTACGAAACAGGCTACCAGCATGCGCAGGACCGAAGGCCTGCCAGAAAAGCAGGGCGATTTTGGGGTCGTATCCAGCATTGGTAAGTAGCGATATAGACAGAATATCTGCTTCCAATTCGGTTTGCCGGAAAAACCGGACATTGCGGCCGATACCCGACAACAGGCCATAGCTCACGCCCTTTGCTTCTAACCGCTCGCGGTGACGCAGAATATTATGGGCCAACTCATGCGCTATCGGCACGGGCGCCCACTGTGGATAGTCGGTCAGGAAACGACTGCTGATCTGAACCAATTCACCATCCGCCTGAGCAAGAAAACTATTGCCAAAGGCCACTTCGAACCGCGAGCGACAGGCAGGAACCGGGATGACTCTGCGGATCTGATCGACGCCGCTCCGACGTATATGCAGCGTGATCGGACCATTAGGTGGAAGCGCCATGATCTGGTGGGTCGCCACTATGAGAGAAGCGGTGTTCGAGTTGGCCTGGGGATCCGTAGGGCGAAAGCGCGTTTGTCCCACGCCAATCAATGTATCATCCTCCCTGATATCCGCTGCGGCAGCAGGAGATTTGGAGATCACCGCTTCTACCCCTACCGGTCCATCGAAATGAAAATGACGGATCGCTGTCTCGCGGATGTCACGCGCATATTGATCGGGCGTATGAAGCAGCAAACCCAAGCCCGGTTCTTGCCGGTCGCACAAGGAGGCATTGGCGGTGGCGAGGCGATAGCCAATGCTGGCCATCTCTGCATCAAGTGCGCGAATGACCTCAAAGGGTGGCGCCTCTTGTGCTGGCGCTGGCGCTGCGGGAAGAAGTGACGCCGATATAATGGCAACGCGGAACATCACATATTTCCAAAGCCTTGCGTGGCAAATTCTGCTAGGGTCGATCAGTGTCATTTCCACTGCTTAAGGCCGTTAAGGGTTCGCATCCAACGATGCTTGTAAAAATTCTCTCTTGCCTCAGCCGCCGCCCTCCAACTGTCGCCCATGTGCCTGATGGCCGCCGCTTTTATGCGATTGGCGACATTCACGGCCATCTCGATCTGCTTGACGGCCTGCTGACGCGGATCCGCGACGACGAGTTGGAACGCGGCCAACCAAAGGGCGAATTGATCTTTCTCGGCGACCTTATCAACCGAGGACCTCGATCGGCCCAGGTGATCGACCGCCTGATCAAGCTCAAGGCTGACCGTCCCGAAACGCGCTTTCTGCTCGGCAACCATGAAGAGCTTTTCCTGACCGCGCTTAGCGGAAATCGCGAAGCGATCCGCTTTTTTGACCGCATTGGAGGAGCAGAGACGATCCTAAGCTACGGCATAACGCGGCAAGCCTATGAAGCGGCCAATTATCTCGAACTCGCTGCGATGCTGCAATCTGCCGTACCTCTCTCACACAAGCGCTTCCTTGAAAGCTTCGAGGACATGATCGTTGAAGGCGACTATGTCTTCGTCCATGCTGGCGTCCGCCCCGGCGTGCCACTCAAAAAGCAGCGTGCGGGTGATTTACGCTGGATTCGTGAAGAATTTCTCCGCGAATCTGAGAAACATGCTTCGCCTGCAATTCAAGGAATGGTTGTCGTCCATGGCCATACGATCTTTGAAAATATAGCCGAGCATCCTGGCCGCATTGGCCTGGACACGGGTGCCTATCGTTCGGGCATTTTGAGTGCGATGGCTTTCGAAGGGGATAAACGTTGGATCATTCAGGAATTTGCGGAACAGCGCCGCAGTAAGCGGTGTTCTGGGGAGGAGGCAACGCAAGTCCGCCAATAATATGCTTGCATGGTTGCAAAGCCAATGCTAATTGAAACCAAATTTTGAGGATGCTTGATATGCGTTTGAAGCTTGTTCTTGCCGGTTTGATGGCGTCGTCGCTGATGGCCGCTCCTGTGATGGCAAACTCGGCGTCCGCCCTTTCGGTTGCCAAGGCCAGCAATGTGAAGGCGGTTACCACTCCCAAGAAGGCCAGCAAGCTGTCCTCGACCGCAGTTGGTGCCGGCGTGCTACTGGCTGGTGCTCTGGTAGTTGTCGCAGTCACGTCGGATGACGATGATTCAGACAGCAACTGAGCATTTGAGAAATAATTGAAATGGCGGCCGTCGAGCCGCCATTTTTCTGTATATCCGGGGGTGGGATAGGCAGCGCTCTGGCAAGCCTTGCTTACGCTGGGGCTATTGAGTGCTCGGAGGATCGTCTGTTGCCAAAGTCATTTGGCAACAGACGGCACGAGCCGCCCTCAGAAAATTCGCTTGTTGATTTCAATCTAGGGCTGACAAGGCCCCGCTAAATTGCCGGGGTTTATTTGGAATCAGATATGGGAGACTTGTCCTGCTTCATCGGCGCCGGTGCACCTTCCTCCAGGGTCAGGACATTGACAGGGGTGGATGCTAGCTCCATCGGAACATAGGCCCATCCGTCGAACAGCATAGGCTTGCTATTATCGACCCGGCGCAATTCTCCATCCTGAAAGATCATCGCCCTCTCCGTGTTATTGTCGCTCCACGATAATATAAAGCAGCGTGACTTTAAACCTGCCATTGGCAGCTCATCCCATTTAACAGTCGTTTAAACGATATATCAAAGGGTGCAGCCGCGACGGTACATCCGATATTCGCTAATGCTCCGCTTCAGATAATCATGGCTCCGATTATTCCATACCAAATTGATATCCCGCGAGAATATCATCGCTCCATCCTGTGGATCAGTGACAAGACGGGCCTTGCTGACAATCTTCTTCATATTCATAGCGGACTGGCCATATTCGTGCTGACGCGGCTGATAACGCGCCGTCCTTATAGCAGCTTCATTCCCTTTTTGTGCGTCATCCTCGCCGAAACCTGCAATGAAATTCTCGACTATCTCGCTTATGGGTGGCGACCGACGGACACCTATTTCGATATCGCCAACACACTGTTCTGGCCGTTGATGATCAGCCTCGCTGAACGGGTGAAGCCGGCGTCAATATATGAGTCCCTTTAACTTGCCTTAACTTGCCCATTATGCCTAAGAGGCGCTCACAATTTCAGGGGCAGGATTCCATGTGCGGAATAATCGGCATTGTTGGCCATGAAGATGTCGCCGAACGGCTTCTCGATGGTCTCAAGCGCCTTGAATATCGCGGCTATGATTCCGCCGGAATTGCTACGGTCCATAACAATGCGATCGAACGACGGAGAGCCTCCGGCAAGCTCGGCAATCTTGCCAATGTGCTCGAAACTGAGCCACTTTCCGGCGCTATCGGCATCGCCCATACGCGCTGGGCCACGCATGGCGGGCCAACCATCAACAATGCTCACCCCCATGCCACCGACAAGGTTGCCGTTGTCCACAATGGCATTATCGAGAATTTCAAACCGCTACGTGAGGCGTTGATCGCACGTGGCCGCGCTTTCACAAGCGAAACCGACACCGAAGTCGTCGCTCATCTGATCAGTGAAAAGGTGGAAGCCGGTGCCGACCCAGTCGAGGCGGTGCGGGACGTGCTGCCGCAGTTGCGCGGCGCCTTCGCGCTTGCCATCCTTTTCCGTGATTGGCCCGACCTTCTCATTGGAGCGCGGCTAGGCTCACCGCTGGTCGTGGGCGTCGGGGACGGGGAAACCTATCTTGGCTCGGATGCGCTTGCCCTGGCATCGCTCACCCAGCGGATCATCTATCTGGAAGAAGGCGACTGGGTCGTCTGCAGCCGGGAAGAAGTACAGATTTTCGACCAGGCCAACCAACCGGTCGAGCGTGCGATCATCCAGTCGGGGGTTGACGGAGAGTTGATCTCCAAGGGCAATCATCGCCACTATATGATCAAGGAAATTTATGAGCAACCGATCGTGGTTGCCCAAACGCTGCGCTCTTATCTCCAGCGTATCGACGATACGCTGACACTGCCGATCCCCGATTTCGACCTGTCGGCGATCAGGCGGGTGACAATCGTCGCCTGCGGCACCAGCTTCTATGCCGGCATGATCGCGCGCTACTGGTTCGAGCAGTTCGCGCGCGTACCCGTAGATCTCGATGTGGCGTCCGAATTCCGCTATCGCGCGCCGGTGATCGAGCCGGGGGGCCTCGCGCTCTTCATCAGCCAGTCAGGCGAGACTGCCGATACGCTAGCGGCGCTGCGCCATGCGCGCAAGGAGGGGCAGAAGATCGCCGTCGTCGTCAACGTGCCGACCAGTTCCATGGCGCGTGAGGCGGACCTGTTGCTGCCGACCTATGCCGGGCCAGAAATTGGCGTCGCCTCGACCAAGGCCTTTACCTGCCAGCTCGCAGTACTCGCCGCGCTCGCCGCCAATCTGGCGCGCGCCAAAGGACGATTGACGCCCGAAGACGAACATGCGGTCGTCAAACATCTCTCCGAAGCCCCCGCTGCGCTCAACGCCGCGCTTGCCTATGAAGACACGATCAAAGGCGTCGCCGCTGACGTTGCGATGGCACGCGGCGTGCTCTATCTGGGACGCGGCACTGATTATCCGCTCGCGCTCGAAGGCGCGCTCAAGCTTAAAGAAATTAGCTATATTCATGCTGAGGGCTATGCCGCCGGCGAGATGAAGCATGGCCCCATCGCCCTTATCGACGAAAATGTCCCCGTAATTGTCATCGCGCCTTCAGGCCGCCTATTCGAAAAGACGGTCAGCAACATGCAGGAAGTGCAAGCGCGCGGCGGGAAGGTGGTACTGATCAGCGATTATGACGGCATTCAGGAGGCTGGCAGCGGTTGTCTGGCGACGATCACCATGCCAAAGGTCCATCCGCTGATCGCGCCTCTGGTCTACAGCGTACCGGTGCAATTGCTGGCCTATCATGTGGCGGTCACAAAAGGCACTGATGTAGACCAGCCGCGTAACCTCGCAAAGTCGGTTACGGTGGAGTAAGGGACGCAATCGCCATTCTTCAGGCTAAGGTTGGACGCATTAGCCTTTTCCAGAATATCTTAGGGCGCATTGGCCGCCACGATCATCAAGGACGCTCAAGGCAAATGACGAAGGAAACGCAAAGCGCCCTTCTTAACGCGCTCGAAGCATTAACCCGTCTGCCACGCTCGGCGCGTAAATGGATGGTCTTTGGCTTCGATTGTCTGCTCTGCCTGATCGCTGCCTGGGTCGCCTTTGCTCTACGGCTAGGGGAATGGCCCCATGATCTGCACGCCCTCCTGATCCTAACCGCGACGACGCTTCTATTCTGGACCGTTATCGCTTGGCCAACCGGACTTTATCGCAACCTTATACGCTTTTCGGGCGCCCGCGCATCGGGCAGGCTGTTCTACGCCTGCGCGTTACTCGGAATTCCGCTGACGATCATCTTCGGCTTCATCCAGATAGACGGCGTGCCCCGCACGATTGCAGTCCTGCATCCGATCATCTTCTTCCTGTTGATGCTTTTTCTGCGCCTCAGCCTGCGCTTCGTTGTCAGCGACTATCTGCATCTTGCGCGTGGCAGGACCGAGGAGCGACGGCGGCTGCTCATCTATGGCGCCGGGCGGGGCGGGCAGCAGCTTGCCAATTCGCTGCGGCAGGAGCCGCATCTGGTGCTGGTCGGCTATATCGACGATGATGAGCGCCTCAGCAATCAGCAGCTCGATGGTATCACCGTCTGGCATTCCTCCATCCTCGACAGCGTCCTGGAAGAGCGGCG
The DNA here is from genome assembly GCF_007830065.1 of Sphingobium wenxiniae. Lineage (GTDB taxonomy): Bacteria > Pseudomonadota > Alphaproteobacteria > Sphingomonadales > Sphingomonadaceae > Sphingobium > Sphingobium wenxiniae. The sequence continues at coordinate 18,669 of NZ_VLKK01000018.1, forward strand.
GGTGGACGAGGTCGTCTTGGCGATCCCGAGCGCATTGCGCGTGCGCCGGCGCGAAATCGTGGAGGCGCTACAGGCTCGCAAGATCCGCGTGCGCATGCTGCCGGGCATCGGCCAGCTAATCGACGGCCATTTTGCCGTCAGCGACATTCGCGACGTCCAGGTCGAGGATTTGCTCGGCCGCGATGCAGTCGCACCTAATGAATTGCTGATGGGCCGATCTCTTTTGAGCAAAAATGTGCTGGTGACGGGCGCGGGCGGCTCGATCGGCAGCGAACTGTGCCGCCAGATCATTCACTCGCGACCGAAGCGGCTGATCCTCGTCGAGCAGTCGGAATATTTCCTCTACGCGATTGAAGGCGAGTTGCGCCGGCTAGCGCTGGCAGAAGGCTGTGAGGTCGAGCTTATTCCCGAGTTAGCCGATGTCGCCGACAGAGATTCGGTCTTCCGCATCTTCCGCCGTTGGCAACCTGAAACCGTCTATCACGCCGCCGCCTACAAGCATGTGCCTTTGGTCGAGAGCAATCCGATCGCGGGCATGCGCAACAATATCTTCAGCACCCTCTATTGCGCACTCGCCGCTGAGGCGGTGGGCGTCCGGCGCTTCATTCTGGTGAGCACAGATAAGGCGGTTCGCCCGACCAATATTATGGGGGCGTCCAAACGGGTCTGCGAACTGATCCTGCAGGCGCGCGCGCAGGAACAGAACAAGACTCTCTTCACCATGGTCCGCTTCGGCAACGTGCTGGGATCGAGCGGTTCGGTCGTGCCCCTGTTCAAACAGCAGATTGCCGCGGGTGGCCCGGTGACGATCACCCACAGGGAGGTCACCCGCTATTTCATGACGATTCCTGAGGCCTCGCAGCTCGTCATTCAGGCTGGCGGCATGGCTGAAGGTGGCGAAGTCTTCGTCCTCGACATGGGTCAGCCGGTGCTGATTCGTGATCTGGCAGAGACGATGGTAAAGCTTTCAGGCCTGTCGGTGTGCGATGCAACAACGCCGGAGGGCGACATCGAGATTGTTGAAGTGGGTCTGCGTCCTGGCGAGAAGCTGTATGAAGAGCTCCTGATCGGCCACAATCCGGCGCCGACGGTGCATTCGCGGATCATGCAGGCGCGCGAAGCGGTGCATCCTTGGAATTCATTGTCGGATATCTTGGAAGATCTGACCGATTATCTGAGACATGGTGATGCATCAGAGGCGTTGTCCATCCTCTACAAGCTGGTTCCTGAATATAACCGTCCAGCTTATGAAGCCGCTGCCCAATAATCCATCCATCTTACCATAGAGAACGGATCCATTTTCAATGCTAGAGAGCACGGCTAATCTGAAGCGTATCTTCGTCACCGGGACAGCAGGGTTCATCGGCTTCCATCTTTCCAAGCTTCTGCTTGCCGAAGGGTTCGTCGTGGCCGGATATGACGGGATGACCGACTATTATGACGTCAATCTCAAGCGCTCGCGCCATGCCCATCTCCGCGAAAACGCCAATTTCACCGCGACCGAGGGGATGCTCGAAGACCAAGCGCTGCTCGATGACACCATCGACGCCTTCAAGCCCGACGTCATCGTCCACCTCGCCGCCCAGGCGGGCGTGCGCTACAGCCTCGAAAATCCGCGCGCCTATCTCGACAGCAATGTCATCGGCACGTTCAACGTCATGGAAGCGGCGCGGCGCAACGCGGTGCAGCATCTGCTGATGGCCTCGACCTCCTCGGTCTATGGCGCGAATGAAGACATGCCCTTCATCGAGACCGAAAAGGCCGATACGCAGCTCACCATCTATGCCGCAACGAAGAAGGCCAATGAATCGATGGCGCATGCCTATGCGCATCTTTATACCCTTCCCACGACGATGTTCCGCTTCTTCACGGTCTATGGTCCGTGGGGTCGCCCCGATCTTGCGCTTTACAAGTTCGTCGATGCGATGCTCGATGGCCGTCCGATCGACATCTACAATAGTGGCGACATGTATCGCGACTTTACCTATGTCGACGATCTTGTCCGTGCGATCCGCCTGCTGATCGACGCAGCGCCCGAGCGGCCGGCATCGCGCGCCGACATCGTGGCCGGAGACTCTCTCAGCCCCGTCGCGCCGTTCCGCATCGTCAATATCGGCAACAACGACAAGGTGCGCCTGCTCGACTTCATCGATGCGATCGAGGCGAGTCTGGGAATGAAGGCGATCCGCAACTACATGCCGATGCAGACGGGCGACGTGCCCGCCACCTGGGCCGATGCCTCGCTGCTCGAGCGGTTGACCGGCTATCGTCCGGCGACTGATTTCCGGGACGGCATCGCCAGTTTCGTCGCCTGGTTTCGTGAATATTCGGGGAAATGACCATGAGCAGCATGGATATTGCGGCGGTGCCGGCGCTCGAGGATCTCAAGATCGCCGTTGTTGGTCTTGGTTATGTCGGGTTGCCGCTTGCCGTCGAATTCGGCCGTATTCGCGATGTGACGGGTTTCGACATCAACCAGCCGCGGATCGATGCGCTTCACCGGGGCGAAGACACGACGCTGGAAACGAAGGCCGAAGAGCTTGCCGCAGCGAAGTATCTGAGCTTTTCGACCGATCCTGCCGATCTGACTCAATGCAATCTCTATATCGTGACGGTGCCGACGCCGATCGACGCGCATCGGCGGCCTGACCTGACGCCGCTGATCAAAGCGTCGGAGACAGTGGGCAAGGTGCTTAAGCGCGGCGACATCGTAGTCTATGAATCGACCGTCTATCCCGGTGCGACCGAGGAAGATTGCGTTCCGGTGCTCGAACGGCTGTCGGGGCTCACCTATAATCACGACTTCTTCTGCGGCTATAGCCCCGAACGGATCAACCCAGGCGACAAGGAACATCGTCTACCGACGATCCGCAAGGTAACGTCGGGGTCGACGCCGGAAATCGCCACGCTGGTCGACAGCCTTTATGCCTCGATCATCACGGCGGGAACCTACAAGGCGGAAACGATCCGCGTCGCCGAAGCGGCCAAGGTCATCGAGAACACCCAGCGCGACCTCAACATTGCGCTCATCAATGAGCTGGCGATCATCTTCAATCGCATGGGCATCGATACCGAGGCGGTGCTGAAAGCGGCCGGCACCAAATGGAACTTCCTGCCTTTCCGCCCCGGCCTGGTCGGAGGCCACTGCATTGGCGTCGACCCCTATTATCTGACGCATAAGGCCGAAGCGATCGGCTATAACCCTGAAATAATCCTAGCTGGACGCCGCCTGAATGACAGTATGGGGCGCTATATAGCTGAACGTCTCATCAAAGAAATGTTGCGCAGTCGTATTCAGGTCAATGACTCCAAAGTTCTCATACTTGGCCTTTCCTTTAAAGAAAATTGCCCAGATTTGCGTAATACCAAAGTCATTGATCTTATCAATGAACTGAAAGATTATAACATAAAGGTCGATGTATACGACCCTTGGGTTGATCCAGAACAAGCACTTAATGAATATGGGATTGAAATGATCCAAGAAATTTCATCAGGTGAGTATGACGCAATTATTGCAGCTGTCGCTCATGACGATTTCATAGAAGGCGGCGTTGAGCGCATAAGAGATTTTGGCAGACAGGGCCATATATTGTATGATCTTAAATATATGTTTGGTCGTAACGATACAGATATAAGATTGTAGAATTGCTATGGTTATAATCAAATAATTCTTCTGTCTTTTAATAATGACAATGTCATTTTTACATTTACTCTACGCAGGAATGCCATGACAATTGATAAACTGCTCATCACTGGGGGCACTGGCTCCTTCGGAAAAACGATGCTGCGCGATATGCTATCGCGCGACGTTTCTGAAATTAGAATTCTAAGTCGCGATGAAGAAAAGCAAGATGCATTGCGTAGCGAATTGCGCGATTCAAGAGTTCGTTTCTATATTGGTGATATCAGAGATCGCGAAAGCGTTGACCGGGCTGTCGCCGGGGTGGATTGTGTTTTTCATGCCGCTGCTTTGAAACAAGTCCCGAGTTGCGAATTCTTCCCGATGGAAGCAGTGCGGACCAACATAATCGGATCCGAAAATGTAGTTCGCTCTTCTGTCGCTGCAGGTGTACGTAGCCTTGTATGTCTATCGACCGACAAAGCTGTATTTCCAGTCAACGCGATGGGCGTGTCTAAGGCAATGATGGAAAAAGTAGCGCAATCGGTTGCGCGGTCTTTGCCTACTGACGCCGCGACAACAATTTCGATGGTCCGTTATGGCAATGTGATGTGTTCGCGCGGATCGGCGATCCCGCTCTTTATGCGCCAAATTCGCAGCGGGCGGCCGATCAGCGTTACCGAACCGACAATGACCCGCTTCCTGATGCCGTTGCGCGATTCTGTTGCGCTCGTCCATCATGCATTCGAAAACGCAAGTCAGGGCGACCTCTTCATTCGCAAGGCTCCTGCCTCGACGATCGCCGACCTTGTTACTGCGCTTAAGGAACTGTTCGAGGTTCCCGATCATCCGGTGGATGTGATCGGCTGGCGCCATGCTGAAAAATTATACGAAACGCTCGCGAGCGGCCAGGAACTGGCGAGCGGCGACGATATGGGTGATTACTACCGTATCCGCATGGACACCCGCGACCTCAACTATAAAGCCTATTTTAGTGAAGGTGATCGCGAAACCAGTCATTTCGACGATTATCATTCCCACAACACCACGCAGCTGACCGTACCGCAAGTAAAAGAGCTTCTTCTGACACTTGCTGAAGTGCATGCTGACATCGAGGCTTGGAAAAGTGAGCGCAAATGAAGATCGTCGTCACAGGGGCAGGCGGGCTGCTGGGCCATCACACATCGGTGCGGCTCCACGCCGCCAACTGCGCCGCTCGCTTCAAGGGGCAAAGCGAGCCATATATACTCGTAGGCCTTGATCGCGCGGCGTTTTCCGACGACTCTCGACTAATCGACGCGGTAAATGGCGCCGATGCGGTGCTGCACTTTGCCGGGGTCAATCGCGCTAGCGATACGGACGTTGCAAGCGGTAATCCCGATATCGCGCGCCGGCTGGTCAACGCGTGCCGGACCGCTGGATCGGCACCCCATATCGTCTATGCCAATTCGACCCACGCTGCGAACGATAGCGTTTATGGCAAAAGCAAGCGGATCGCGGGCGAAATCCTTAGCGAAGGCAGCGGCGGCTATACCGATCTTATCCTGCCGCATATTTTCGGCGAAGGCGCGCGCCCCCATTACAACAATGTCACCGCAACCTTCATCGCTCAGGTGATCGCCGGTGATAGCCCTGAAGTGAACCCCGAAGGGCGTGTCGCGCTGCTGCATGCGGGCGAAGCGGCTCAGATTGCTATCAATGCCGCGGTCGAGAGAACGACCGGGGTGATCACGCCTGCGGCACTTCCGGTATCGGTCGTCGATCTGCTTACAAAGATCGAAAGGTTCCATGCCGATTACAATGCCAATCTTTTCCCCGACCTGACCGATCCCTTCGATCTGGCGTTGTTCAACAGCTATCGCGCCGCGCTCTATCCGGATCAATATCCCAAGATGCTCAGGCTCAACAGCGATGCGCGCGGCGCCCTGTTTGAAGCATCGCGCGGCGGCGGCGGCGGTCAGACCTTTCTCAGCTGGACACATCCGGGCGTTACGCGCGGCGACCATTTTCACCTCGACAAGGTCGAGCGTTTTCTGGTGGTCGAAGGCGAAGCGATCATCCGTATTCGCCCGGTTCTGGGCGATACCATATGGGAATGCCGCGTCAGCGGCGACGCGCCGGCCGCCATCGATATGCCCACGCTGCACACCCATAATATCGTTAATGTCGGTGACAAACCGCTGCTGACACTATTCTGGACGAACGCCGTGTTCGATCCAGCAGCACCCGACACCTATGCCGATCCCGTTTCCGGAGCCTGACATGTCCCGCCTTAAAGTCATGACCATTTTGGGCACCCGTCCCGAGATCATCCGCCTTTCGCGCGTGATGGCGCGGCTCGACGAGTATACCGACCAGATCATTGTCCACACTGGGCAGAATTGGGATTTCGAACTCAACGAAGTTTTCTTCGAGGATCTCGGTGTCCGCAAGCCGGACCATTTCCTCGGCACGGGCGGTGGTACGCTGGGTGAAACGCTTGGCAAGATCCTCACCGAAAGCGAGCGCGTGATCGCCGCCGAACGACCCGACGCAGTCGTCGTGCTCGGTGACACCAACTCGGCGATTTCGGCGATCATGGCGCGCCGCATGAAGGTGCCGGTCTATCATATGGAAGCAGGCAACCGGTCTTTCGATCGCAATGTGCCGGAGGAAACGAACCGCAAGCTCGTTGATCATATTGCCGACTTCAACCTCGTCTACACCGAACATGCGCGCCGCCATCTGCTGTCGGAGGGCGTACAGCACCGCCGCATCTACCTGACAGGATCGCCGATCCGCGAAGTGCTCGACCATTATCGCAGCCAAATTGACGCGTCTGACGTGCTCGATCGGCTCGGTCTCGCGCCGCAGGGATATTTCATCGTCTCACTGCACCGCGAGGAGAATGTAGACAGTGCCGAGCGCCTGCGCTCGCTCCTGGAAACGCTCAATGCGCTCGCAGTGCGTTATGAGATGCCGGTGATCGTTTCGACGCATCCTCGCACCCGCAAACGGTTGGAGGCGCTCAAAGACATCGCGCTCGACCCGCGCGTCCAATATATGAAGCCCTTCGGCTTCCACGACTATAATGCTCTGCAAAAACAATGTTTTTGCGCTGTATCGGACAGCGGTACGATCGCCGAGGAAAGCTCGATGCTCGGCTTTCCCGCGATCACGCCGCGCGATGCGATCGAGCGGCCGGAGGGTCTCGACGTCGGCTGCATCATCATGACCGGCCTCCATCGCGACACGATGCTGGACGGCATCGAAGCGGTGACCCGCATGTTCGCCGAGCGCACCACCGCAGGCGTTGATCACCCCGTCCCCGTCGATTACCAGATCACGAACACGTCGGAACGCGTCGTCAGCCTGATCCTGGGCACGGCGCGGCTTTCGAACAGCTGGGATGGAATTCGCACGCATGATGTTGCGTGATCGCCGTGGGATCTTACAGTGAAAACCCTTCTTTCTCTTCTAGTTCGCGCGCACTCTTCTACTAAAACACTTTATAATGGTTTGCTGTCTCGTATTTACCGGACCCGACCCTCTCAAAATGGGCGAATTTTTCTTTGGACTCTTCAGATATCTACTCATTCGAATCTATTAGTGTCGGCGACAATGTGAACCTCGTCAGATACTTATCGCGGCTCGTTCGAAGATTGTGATCGGTAACAATGTCATGCTCGGCCCAGAAGTAACAATTCGTGGCGGCAATCATCGGATCGATATTGTCGGTAAGCCGATGATTGCCGTCGGTAATGATGAGAAGCGCCCTGAAAGACGATCCGGGTGTAGTTATTGAAAACGATGTGTGGATCGGGACAAGAGCAATTCTTGCTGGCGTCGCAGTCGGTCGAGGTTCGGTTGTCGCCGCTGGTGCTGCCGTGACTAAAAATGTCCCACGCTATAGCATCGTTGGAGGTAACCCAGCAAAATTGATCCGCATGCGCTGGGATCATCAAACATTTGCTCAGCATGAGACAATTATGAAGCAAATATTCTAGTTAACGATTTACGGACAACCTATGAATCGTTCACGTCGCCTTGTTTCAGGGATCATCGGGGGCGCTCTCGGGCGATCCGTCAGCCTCATTGCGCCATTTTTGGTCATGCCAATCATGCTGCGTTATCTTGGCGATACGCATTTCGGTATTTGGATGACTGCAGTGTCGATTACCAGCATGGCGCAATTCAGCGACCTAGGTATCGGTAACGGGTTGCTGACCAGACTATCAGCTGCGTTTGGCCGTGACGATATCGTTAGCGCCCGCGCAGATATTTCGAGCGCCTATGCGATGCTGACATGCGTGGCATTGATACTCTCCGTTATTTCAGGGGGTCTGTTGCTGGCATCCAATCTACGACCATTCGGAATATCCACCCAGCCCGCCTCGCTTGCTATCGTAGCGTCAGTCCTGGTGGCTTTTTTTGCCGGAATTCCAGCGAGCATCATTCAGCGCGTCATGTATGCCCGACAACAGGTTATGTTGAGCAATCTATGGCAGATTGCGGGGGCCAGCGTTGCGGTTATCGCCTGCTGGGCGGCTGTGACTTTGAAGCTACCGCCATGGGCCGCCGTGCTGGCTTACGGCCTTCCTGCGGCACTGGCCCTGGCAGGCGCAGGCCTGTGGTACTTCGTTCGCAATCCGGAATTGCGGCCTCGCCTGTCCGATGTGCGTAAGGATTCCAGCCGACAGCTTTTAACACTTGGAATACGCTTTCTCGCGCTTGGCATTTTGACGTCGGTCGCGTTGAATGTTGATAATGTCATTATTGCTGCGAATGCAGGCGCACATGCAGTCACGCAATACTCGGTCCCAGCGAAAATTGGGTCGCTCTTGGGCCTCGTCATAACGACGATCTTTCTTCCACTATGGGCCGCCAACGGCGAAGCATTAGCGCGGGGCGATTTTGACTGGGTACGCAATAACAGCCGCCGGATGGTATGGATCGGCGGTGGCGGTGTTGCGGTCGCAGCTATGATATTAACGTTGGCAGGTGACCGGATCATCTATTTATGGATGGGCCGAAATTTTTCCGATCAGCAGATGATTTTAGGATTGCTTGGGGGGCTTTCGGTTGTGATGGCTATTGCGTCACCTGCGAATATGGTTCTGAACGCGATAGGACAAATTCGAATTCAAATCATTGCTTGGGCAATCTTCGCTCTAATCACTATTGCTCTCAAATTAGCTTTTGTCACTGAAGGCCATCTGTGGCTCGTTCCTGCCATTTCTCTGATAATGTATGCTATCATTATAACGCCAGCGATGTGGAAAACGGCCGGCAACGCGCTGAGGCATTAAGGGACGACACCCAATGCGAATTCTAATTGTAGGCCATTTCGACACCCGCGAAAGCACCGCTGCGAGCTTGCGAGTGCGTGGAACGGCGGGAGCGCTGCTAACGGCAGGGCATGACGTACAGGTGATCGATGTTCGAATGGGGAGAACCGATCCGAGGGGCTGGTCGATAGAGTTGTCAGGGCTACCGATATTGACGGGCGTGTCGCTGGACGAATACGCCACCGGCTTCCTTTCACATTTTCCGATGGGCGTTCGAGGAATGTTTATCGGGGACGTTACCGCAAATTATATCCGCGAAATGTCTCCGCGACCCGATCTTATCATTCTCTATGGCACGCATCTGGGATATATTCGGCGGCTCCGCAAACTTTGCAACGAACTCGGTATCCCGCTCGTCCTCGACATCGTCGAATGGTATGCGGCGGAGGATCTGCCCGGCGGCCGCTTCGGTCCCTATGCCATTTCCAACATGCTGAGTATGCGCCGGGAATCGTTTCGCGCCGACGGCTTCTTTGTCATAAGCGAGCGCCTGGCCAAGCATTATAGCCGTGCAGGCAAGCCAATCGTAACGGTCCCGCCTCTCTTTCTTGAAACCGTCATGACCGCAGAAAAATGGTCCGAAGACGACGGACGCCTTCATCTCGTTTACGCCGGATCACCAGGTAACAAGGAAGCGTTCGAAACGCTGATTGGCGGACTGAGCATTGCGGCGGCACAGGGCGTGGCGCTTACCTGGCACCTCGTCGGCATGACCGAGGCGGATTTGCGGGCCGTGCCGGGTGGCTCGACGTGGCTTGACGGGGCAGGTGCCACGGCCACGATCTGCTATGGCCGCATCCCGAACGTGCGCGCCCGAAGAATCGTATCACGGTCGGATTTTAGCCTGCTATTACGACCGCTGCGCCGATCCAATCAGTTTGGCTTTCCATCAAAGCTTGCTGAGAGCATGACGCTGGGTACACCGGTCATCGCTAACCGGTTCAGTGACCTCTCGCGCTTCCTGAGCGACGGGGAAAACGCCCTCCTGTTGACCGATTTGTCGAATGAAACTTTCGCCGATGCCGTGATGCGAGCGGCAAACCATTCTCCCGGCATCCGCAATATGATGTGCGCCAGCGCACAAGCCCTTGCCCGAACGCACTTTTGCCCCCAAAGCCACTCGCGGTCCATGAGCGACATGCTGGAGAAATTGCGCGGATGACCATGTCTGTCTCTCAATTTCGATCTGATAGAGGCCGGGTCTATCCGGGACTGGTTGACGGGCACCATCATGGCAGCTTGCCGTCACGTACTCGAAAGACCCTCTTTGCCCCGATCCGCTTCTCGCTCCTCTACCTCCTGACGACTTTCGGGCTGTTCCTGATCAGCAATCTCGTCAGCGACGTTTCCAATCTCGGAACGCTCATCAGTTTCGTCATGCTGTCATTTGCCGGGCTTTATCTGGGCTATTATATGGGTATTGCTCCCGTGGTCGAACATTACAAGCGCGACCAAGGCGCGCCATTCGGCGACCGTCCCTCTCATAGATGGCTCGTTATCGCAGGCGCCCTCTATTTTACCGTTTGGGGCATAAATCAATTCTATGATTTCGGCGGTACTGATCTTCAAAGCATTGTGCGAACCATACTTTCGCCCGGTGAGGCCTATCAAGCCAAATTCGATGTTTTTTCTGAACGAATAGAAACCAAACAGGTAAACCGGATTACGCAAATTCTCATTATACTCAGCATTATATATGCGGTTTTCTTGCCATTGGCTGTCGTATCCTGGTCGCGACTCAATCGTTACATCAAAGCCCTGACGATTTTGGGCGTTACAATGTATGTGACAAGTTTTCTGTTCATCGGCACCATGAAGGGCATCGGCGACATTGTCCTTTTCCTTATAACAGGCGTTTCCGTGATCCTGGCGCGGCAGAGCCTGTCCAGCGCCCAGCGCATCGTCCGCACCCGTATTTATGTCATGATCGGCATCACCAGCTTTGCCTTCTTCACCTATATGGCGATCAACCAAGTCCAAAGGGCGGAACAGTTCGGCATTTCGGAATCGGGAACGGTCGGCAACATATCCGATACGCTTCTCGTCCGGACAATTGGGTACGACGCGGCCTTTGGTATATATCAGACACTCGCCTACCCCAGCCACGGTTATCGCGGGCTTGCCTACAGTCTTGAACAGCCATTTGAATTTTCCCACGGCGCCGGCTTCTCACAGGCTTATGAATCCTACCGGCTTCAGTTCCTGGGAGGCGAGGACAATCGTTATCTCACCTACCCCTATCGCGCCGAACGGATAACCGGCTGGCCGGCAGGAATGTACTGGTCGACGATTTTTCCCTGGCTGGCGTCGGATCTCAGTTTTTTCGGCGTACCGATCTTCATGATCCTCATGGGCTTTATTTTCGCCCGGTTATGGATAGCCTGTCTTTACAATAACAATCCCTTCGCTCTGGCTGCGGTGGGGCAGATGATCATTTTCATCGCCTTCATACCCGCGAATAACCAGGTGCTCATGCAGCGTCAGGGCCTATGGGCGGTAATTACCTTGATCGGCATCGGGCTGACCAAATATCTGGCACGCCGCCAACCGGTTCGCTGACGTCATGGATCCCCTAGTTGTTCAGCATTGCTTTGGCGCACCGCATACGGGCGGACCCGCGGCAGCGTTGTCGCGCCTGCAGGCGATGCGCACGCACCCTTATCCCGAAATCTGGCAGCGCGAGGCGGCGGGCGGTTTCTCGTTGCAGCTCATCCGGCGCTTCAAGGACGAACTTCGACGATTACGCCCCCAACTCCTGCATGTACGTGGCCTGGGGAACGAAGGGTTCCATGCGGCACTGGCCGGCCGCTTGGCCGGCGTACCTCATATTCTCGTATCGGTGCATGGAACGCAACGTGACCTGGTGGGCAGCGGCGGTCTTCGGCGGGCGACCGTGGTAAATCTGCTCGAGCCAGCGACGCTGCGGATGGCCGATGCTATCGTCACCATGTGCCATTCGGCGGCACAGCGGAGCTTCCTAGATCCTGTCCGGCATAAGATGCTTGTGCCCGTACCTAATGGAGTGGCATTGCCTGGTCCTGAAGAAATGGCAAAAGGTACGGCCATTCGCGAACGACTGGGAATCGCCGCCGACCGGATCGTGGCAGTCATCGTATCGCGGCTGACTGAGCAAAAGGGCTATGCCGACCTCGCCCAGGCTTTGCGCCATATCGAAGCAGCGGACGGCCCGGACATCGACTTGATTGTTGTCGGAGGTGGCGATGAAGACGGACGCATCGCTCGGCTTTTTGACGGCCTTGTCCGATGCCGAGTGCATTTTACCGGACAGCAGAGCGAAGTGGGGCCTTATCTCGCGGCTGCCGATCTATTCGTTTTTCCGTCATGGCACGAAAATCTGTCCAACGCGCTGATCGAAGCGATGGCCTATCGCCTGCCAGTCGTCGCGACCGCAGTAGGCGGCAACGTCGAAGTCTTAAATCACGGCGGCGGCGTGCTTGTACCGGCCCGCAATGCGGGGGCGTTGGCTGGCGCCATGCTCCGGCTGGTCAAAGACGCCGCCCAGCGCGAGGCGATGGGCCATGCCGCCCTTGGAACGATTGTCGAACATTATAGCCTCGATCGAATGGCGCGGTCGTGGGAAGCACATTATCGCGCGGTCGCGGCGACATGAGTATGAGCAAATCTCCCGCCCTGCTCCTGGGTTTCACCATCCCCGACGCCGTAGCGCGTCCGATATTCGCAGCCGATCCGCTACCGGCAGTGCAGACACATAATTTCGCTTGGAGCCTGGCGCACGCGCTCGGCAGCGCCCATGATCGCATATATTTGCTGTCTACGGACCCGGTGCAGAACTATCCGCTCGTTCCGCAGAAGTGGTTCGCCGCAAGAAGCTTCGTCGAAAATGGTATCGAGGGGCGAACGATCGCTTTTGCGAACCTGATGATCTTAAAGCATCTGACCCGCTTTATTTCCTGCCTCGCAGCTTTGCCTCAAATTCGGCGTTGGCAAATACACAGCATCTATATCCATGGCGTTCACAGTCCGTTCCTGCTTTTTGGCGCCTTACTCGCCCTATTCGGATATCGCGTCGTTCCCGTCCTGACTGACCCGCCGGGCATTATTCTGCCGACCGACGGAAAGATTTCCACACTGCTCAAGCGAGTGGACCGCAAAATTACTAGGGCGCTGATACGACGCACGACCGCCATTGTCGCGCTTGCGCCTGAACTGGCGCGCCCCTTTGCGGACACGCTTCCGGTATTGGTGGTGCCGGGGATTCTCAACGGCCGCTGGGTCGAACGAATTCAAAGCTTCGGCAAGGCACGCATACAGTCCCCACCCGGAAAGCGCCCGGTCGTCCTATATGCCGGCGGTCTTGTCGCCGCTTATGGCGTCGACCGGCTCATCGATGCAGCGACATTGCTGCCCGATATCGATTTTCTTTTCTATGGGAAGGGCAATCAAGTGGTAAGGCTGGAGAATAGCGCCGCACCCAACATCAGCTATCGTGGCTTTGCCAATTCGGCCCAGCTCGCAGAGGCGATGCGCGATGCCTCCATCCTGATCAATCCGAGACCTTCAAACGCCGATTTTGCGGTTCAGTCCTTCCCGTCGAAGCTCATCGAATATCTTGCCACTGGCCGTACGGTGCTGACAACGCGCATTCGCAGCATTCCGTCCGACCTCGCGAACTGTTTCGACTATATCGACGATGAAACCCCTGCGGGAATCGCCGATGCGATCCAGCGTGCGCTTATTAAGCCGGAGAGCAAACACGACGTCCTCGCCCATATCGAAGCCCTTTACGGCGAACAGGCCGTCGGTGCGTGGCTGGCAGCGCTCGCCAACGACCGCACACCGCGAGGGTCCTTCTCATGAATCATGTTCCCCTTTGCTCTGCCGTCTCTCTGCCTGAGCGCCAGTTCATCATGATCCCAGCATGCCGTGAGATGCCAAACCGCGTTTCTATCGCCAAAGGATCATCAGTCGAGTATCTGCAAAGCATGTATGCCCCGAAGATATGGCGTGAATATGATTGAACAGCGCGATTGCGATCAGGCGCATGTGACGACACGTCCACTCCGGCTGCTCTACATCTCCCAATGGTTTGAGCCGGAACCCATTCTCAAAGGCGCCTCGTTCGTGAAGGGCCTCGAAAGTCGAGGTTATCATGTGCAGTCTATCACCGGCTTTCCACATTATCCTCACGGCAAGGTCTACCCAGGCTATCGCCTGACATTTCACAAGCACGACATGGCAGGCGGCGTCCCTGTTGAAAGAGTGCTGCTCTATCCGAACCACAGCCGATCGAGCATCTTGCGGATCGTAAACTATTTCAGTTTTGCATTTAGCGCCGGCGTCTTCGGTGCGCTGCGATCCAGGCAATTCGATGTGGCTTATGTCTATCCGCCCATCCCCGCCGCTCTCGCGACTGCTGCCGTGTGCGCATTACGGCGCCGCCCTTACGTCATGGATATCCAGGATCTCTGGCCGGATTCAGTAGTGTCCTCCGGCATGCCCGGCGTCCGATGGATGGAACGAGCAATCCATATGCTGTGCAGGATCGCCTATCGTCGGGCAGCAATGATCGTCGCCCAATCACAAGGGATTGCCGACCGGCTGATAGAACGCGGCGTACCGCGCGACAAGATTCACGTCATTTACAACTGGGCGCATGAAGATGTGCCAGCGCCACAAATCGATCAAGCGCGATACGGCTTTGAAGGACGCTTCAATATCGTCTACGCCGGTAATCTAGGCATAGTGCAAGGACTCGACACGCTGATCGAGGCTACGAAAATCGCTGCTCGCTCGGTTCCTAACATTCGGTTGACGCTGATTGGTAATGGGGTGGAAGCGGATCGATTACGCGACCTCATCGCCCATGATGGCAGCGATTATGTTCAGCTTCTTCCGGCAGTCCCGCGCGAGACCATCGGCGATGTGCTGGCATCGGCCGACGTCCTGACACTGCATCTCGTCCGCGATCCGCTGTTCGCGATCACTGTTCCCCATAAGACCCAGACCTACCTTTCGGCCGGCAAACCGGTGCTGGCAGCCGTCGAGGGAGAAGCCGCAAGAATCGTAGTTGAATCGGGTGCAGGCTTGGCAGCACAACCTGAGAACTCTGCATCAATCGCTGACGCGATGGTGGCCTTCGCTACAATGACGCCTGCAGAACGCGAGGCCATGGGCCAGCGCGCGCGCGATACCTATGGTTCTAATTTCTCATTCGCAGCCGCTCTTGAAAAAACCGACGCTGTTCTTCGTACGGCGATGATACCCGTCGGTGAATAAGGCAATTTCAAACCAATGGAAAATTCAAAGGCCTCTGTGACTTGAGATTGAAACAGATGTGTCGCAAAGCGATTTTGCGCCCGTCACATTTTATTATTCAAAAATATTTATAGCTATTACATAATAATATTTTAGCATTTTTATTTAAAAGATCAAAAATTCTTCACCAATAGCAAGCGCGCACATATAAAGTATTATTGTATGATATTAAGATGCTTATCGTCTATATTGAGATCAATGTAATCACATGACAAAGCGCTTTTTCGACATCGTTATAGCCGGCACGGGCCTGATTTTCTTCATTCCCGTCCTGCTCGTTATTTCTTCCCTTGTCGCTATCCTATTAGGACGTCCTGTGTTGTTCACACAACGACGACCGGGTTTGAAAGGCAAAGCTTTTACGATCTGGAAATTCCGTACCATGATCAATGCCGTTGATAAGGCAGGCAACCTGCTACCCGATGAACAGCGTTTGACGCGTTTTGGTCGCTTCCTGCGAAAATCCAGTCTCGACGAACTCCCTGGATTGGTCAATGTTTTGAAAGGTGATATGAGCCTGGTCGGGCCTCGCCCTCTTCTGATAGAATATCTGCCGCTTTACAGCCCGGAACAGGCGCGACGGCACGAAGTGCGCCCTGGGATCACCGGCTGGGCGCAGGTCAACGGTCGCAACGCGCTTTCCTGGGACGAAAAATTCGCGCTCGACCTTTGGTATGTCGAACATCGCTCTTTCATACTCGACCTGAAGATTCTGTTCCGCACAGTTCGCAAAGTCCTCGTTCGTGACGGGATCAACGCGGCAGGGGAGGCGACGATGCCGAAATTCACTGGAAGCGAAAACCGCCCGTGACGCGCCTCATCGGCATATATGGCGCCGGCGGATGCGGCCGCGGCATCATGCCGCTCGCGCGGTCCATGCCGCTCGCCAGGGATGCCCGGCTCGTATTCATCGACGATGGCGCAGGCCATGGCCATATCAATGGCCAGGAGGTTATGTCGTTCGACCGCTTCAGGGAAGAGGAAGCGAGCGAAAAGCATGTCGCCCTGGCCGTCGCCGGACCTGCAATTCGCGCGGCGATGGCGCGAAAATGCGATGAGACGGGTTTGCAGTTGCTGTCCGTCTGGGCCAAGGACACGATCATGATGGACGATGTCGAGATCGACGAAGGCGCGCTCGTTTCGCCCTATGTCACCTTTACCTCCAACATCAAGGTCGGCCGCTGCTTCCATGCCAACCTCTATTCCTATGTCGAGCATGATTGCGTGATCGGCGATTATGTCACCTTTGCACCGGGTGTGCGCTGCAACGGCAATATTCGGATCGGCGATCGCGCCTATATCGGGTCCGGCGCGGTCATTCGCCAGAATCTGACGATCGGCGCGGACGCGGTGGTCGGCATGGGGGCCGTCGTGACCAAGGATGTTCCTCCCGGTGTAACCGTGGTCGGCAACCCCGCCCACATTCTCGAGAAAAACTGACATGCTGAACACAAATTTCGCGCCTTGGCCCAGTTTCACGCAGGAAGAAGCGGACGCCGTTTCCGCCGTCCTGCTCTCCAACCGCGTCAACTATTGGACCGGCGAGGAATGCCGCGCCTTCGAGCGGGAGTTCGCCGCCTGGTCGGAAAGCGATCATGCCATCGCCGTCGCCAACGGCACGGTCGCGCTCGATCTGGCGCTCCAGGGTCTTGGCATCGGCAGCGCCAATGGCGGCAGCGCGCAGGATGAGGTGATCGTCACGCCGCGCACCTTCATCGCATCGATTTCCTGCGTCGCCAATGCCGGCGCCAAGCCGGTCTTCGCCGATGTCGATCGTGCCAGCGGCAATATTTCCGCCGACACCTGTCGAGCCGTCCTGACCCCGCAGACCAAGGCGATCATCGCGGTGCATCTGTCAGGCTGGCCGTGCGACATGGACCCGATCATGGACCTCGCCGCCGCGAATGGCATCAAGGTGATCGAGGATTGCGCGCAGGCGCATGGCGCGCGCTACAAGGGGCGCAGCGTCGGGTCGATCGGCGATGTCAGCGCCTGGTCCTTCTGCCAGGACAAGATCATGACCACCGGCGGCGAGGGCGGCATGGTGACGTGCAACGACCGCGCGCTCTGGTCGCGCATGTGGTCGTTCAAGGATCATGGCAAGAGCTGGGACGCGGTCTACGAACGCGCGCACCCGCCGGGTTTTCGCTGGCTGCACGAAAGCATCGGCACCAACTGGCGGATGCTGGAGATGCAGGCCGCGATCGGACGCATCCAGCTCCGCCGCATGGCCGAGTGGACGCGCGCGCGGACGGAGAATGCGACGATCCTGCAAGAGGCGCTGACGCCCTTTGCCGGGGAGGAAGGGGTCCTGCGCCTCCATGGCCCGCTCGGCCAGGACGAAAGCTGGCGGCAAGGGTCGGTCCATGCTTTCTACAAATATTATGCCTATGTGCGGCCGGAAAATCTGGCCCCCGGCTGGTCGCGCGACCGGATCGTCGATGCAATGGGCCAGCAGGACATTCCCTGTTTTCAAGGCTCCTGTTCGGAAGTCTATCTCGAAAAGGCGTTCGACGGCACCGGCTGGCGGCCCGAGGCGCCCTTGCCGGTCACACAGGAACTGGGCGGGACCAGCCTCATGTTTCTCGTCCATCCGAGCCTGTCCGCGAACGACATGGCGCGCGTTTCGCAGGCCATAGACGACGTGATGAAGGACGCGATGCGCACAGAGGAAGCGCTGTCCTAAATGCCTGCCCGCGCCGTCCTCACCCATCGCTGGAATCCCGCTCTGACGCTGTTCCTTCTGCTGCTGGGGGCGCTCTGGATGGCGGGCGGCGCGTCACATGCCGACGTCACCGGGCAGGTGGTGACGCGGGGCGCCGCATGGTCGCTCCTCGTGCTGGCGATCCTGCTCGGCGTGCGGCCGGTCGTCGCGGGGGCACGGCCTGTGTTCTGGCTGCTGCTGGCGACGGTGCTGCTCGTGCTGCTGCAGCTTGTACCGCTGCCTCCCAACATCTGGACAGCATTGCCGGGCCGGGATGCGCTGCTCGGCGCGTCACCTGACGAGGCGATATGGCGGCCTTGGGCGATCGTCCCTTCGGCGACGGCCAATGCTGCCTCCTCGCTGATCGTGCCGGTCGTGACGTTCATGCTCATGAGCGCCTTGCGCGATGAGGAGAAACCATGGCTGCCGACGATCCTGCTCGGCGTCATTTTCTGCGCGATGCTGGTCGGCTTGCTGCAATTTTCCAGCTTCGGCATCGACAACCCATTCATCAATGACTCGGCGGGCGCGGTCGGCGGGACATTTGCCAACCGCAATCATTTCGCGCTGTTGCTCGCCATGGGGTGCCTGATCACGCCCGTCTGGGCCTTTGCCGGAAAGCGGAGCGCGGGATGGCGTGCGCCGGTCGCGCTGGGGCTGATCACGCTGTTTGCGCTCACTATCCTGGCGACCGGATCGCGCGCCGGCCTATTGACCGGCCTGCTGGCGCTGGCGCTGGGCCTGGCCTTGTGCTGGCACGATGTCGGCCATGCCCTGCGTGGAGCGCCGCGCTGGGTGTTCCCGGCGCTGATCGCGGCGATCGTCGGCGTCGTCGCTCTGTTCGTCCTGGTCAGCATCGCCGCCGACAGGGCGGAATCCGTGCGCCGCGCGTTTGAAATCGATGCCGGCCAGGACATGCGCACGCGCGGTCTGCCGACGGTTCTGGCGATGATCGCCGCCTATTTTCCCGCCGGATCGGGGTTCGGCGGCTTCGATCCGATCTTCCGCCTGCATGAGCCGTTCGCCCTGCTCAAGCCCACCTATTTCAATCATGCCCATAATGATTTTCTGGAAGTGGTGCTCGATGGCGGCCTGCCCGCGCTGCTGCTCCTGATCGTCGCGATCGGCTGGTATGCGATAGCCAGCGTCCGCGCCTGGCGGGCGAGCGGACGACACGCGGTCCTGCCCAAGCTCGGATCGGCCATGTTGCTTCTCGTTCTCGTCGCCAGCGTCTTCGACTATCCGGCGCGCACACCGATGATCATGGCAATGATCGTCATCGCCGCTTCTTGGCTCTGCCAAAATAGGACAGTCGGCGTTAGGGCCGCCTTTACCTGATTGCGATCAGCATCTAAGGCGAAATTCTCTTCAGCGGGAAGATATGGGGCGCATGCGCAAAATTCTTGTTTCGATCATGCTCGCGGCCGGTCTTGTCGGCTGCGCGGGCACACCGCCGCCCCAGTCCAGCGCGCAACTGACCGTCATTCCCGACAGCCAGGGCCTGCCCGCACCCAGCCGGGGCGATCTCGCCGCGGCCGACCGGCCTGCGCTGATCGGTCCGCTCGACACGATCAACGTCGATATCTTCAACGTGCCCGAACTCAGCCGCGAAATGCAGGTGGACGCGAGCGGACGGATTTCGATGCCGCTCATCGGCACCGTCGATGCGCGCAACAAGACCGCTGACGAACTGGCCCGCACCATCGAGGATTCATTGCAGGGGCGGTATGTTCGCAACCCGCAGGTGACGATCAATATCAAAAGCTCGGTCAGCCAGGTCGTGACCGTCGATGGCGAAGTGAAGGAGCCTGGCCTCTACCCGGTGACCAACCAGATGACGCTGATGCGCGTCATCGCCTCGGCCAAGGGCCTGTCGGAATTCGCCAAGCAGGAACAGGTCGTGATCCTGCGCACCGTCGACAATCAGCGGATGGCGGGTCTTTACGACATCGGTGCGATCCGGCGTGGCGCCTACGCCGACCCGGCAGTCTACGCCAATGATGTCGTCATCGTCGGAGATTCCCCGCAACGTCGCCTCTTCCGCGATGTCGTTTCTCTAGCACCTCTACTCGCGGCGCCCCTTGTCGCGGTCCTGCGTTAAGGGTTGCTGTTCCATGAATAATATCGGTTTGAATTCTGACAGCTATTTCACCCAGCATACATTTTTGCAGACACATCTGGATAATGCACGATCTCCTATATTACGCCAATATCTGCGTATCGCGATGCGTTGGCGTTACGTTATCTTGGGTGCCGTGGCGGTTTGTTTCCTGATCGGACTCATCGCGACTTTGTTAACGACACCGCAATATACAGCCTCTTCGACAATCGAAATCTCCCGTGAATCTGACAAGGTCACGGATTTTCAGGGAGTCGAGCGCGAGGCTAGCATTGCTGACCAGGAATTTTACCAGACGCAATATGGCTTGTTGAAATCGCGGGCACTTTCCGAACGCGTGGCGACGCAACTTCAATTGGCAGAATCCCTAAGCTTTTTTGAAATGTTCGACATTAAAAGTAGCGATGCTGCTTTTAAATTAGAAAATGGCCGTTATCCCGCTTCCGGCCGCGCCATACGTCAACGTATTGCCGGAGACATTCTACGCAAACATTTGAGTATTAACCCGACGCGCATGTCGCGCCTGGTAGAGATTAATTTTACCAGCCCAGACCCAAACTTCTCGGCCCAAGTCACCAATAGATGGGCTGTGAATTTCATCCAAACTAATCTGGAGCGAAAAGTCCAAGCGACCTCCTATGGCCGCAATCTTCTCCAAAGCCAGCTTACCCAACTAAAAAAGCGGCTGGATGAATCGCAGCGGCAGTTAGTGAATTACGCTTCGTCCGCCCGGATCATCAACCTCCCCGCGCAATCGGGCAACGGCCAGTCCAGTTCGGAGCGCTCGATCGTCGTCGATGATCTGGCCGCGCTCAACGCCGCTCTGGCGCAGGCGACCGCGGGCCGTATCGAAGCCCAGGCGCGCTATCAACAAAACGGACGCGCGGGCGCCTCAGCGGAAGCGTTGAGCAATTCGGCGATCAACAGCTTGCGCCAGCGGCGTGCAGAACTCGCGGCTGAGTACCGCCGGCTGATGACGCAGTTCGAACCGGGCTATCCTGCCGCTCAAGCGATCCAGGTGCAGATCACCCAGCTCGACCGCAGCATCGCCAGCGAAGAAGGCCGCGTGACCTCGTCTCTCCAAGCTGACTATCGCCGAACGCAGGAGCAGGAACAGGCGCTCCAGGCGAAGGTCGAGCAGCTTAAGGGCGATTATCTCGATCTGCGTCGCCGCAGCATCCAATATAATATCTACCAGCAGGAAGTGGATACCAACCAGGCGCTCTATGACGGCCTGCTCCAGCGCTTCAAGGAAATCGGCATCGCCGGCGGGGTCGGCGTCAACAATATCTCGATCGTCGATCCGGCGCAGGCGCCCAGAGCGCCTTCAAGCCCCAAGTTGCTGATCAATCTCGCCATCGCCATATTGGCGGGCTTGGGTATCGGCGCAGCGCTGGCTTTTGGTCTCGAACAGATCGACGAGGGCATCACCGACCCGGCGGAAGCCAAGCGCGAGCTTGGCCTGCCGCTGCTCGGTTCGATCCCCAAGATCGACGAAGCGCCCAAGGATATCCTGCTCGACCGCAAGTCCGATCTGGTCGACGCCTATCTCACGGTGCAGACCAATCTCGCCTTCTCGACCGAACATGGCGTGCCGCGCTCCTTCTCCGTCACCTCGACGCGACCGAGCGAAGGCAAATCGACCACCTGTCTCGCGCTTGCCACGACATTGGCGCGCGGCGGCAAGCGGATCATCCTCATTGATGGTGACATGCGCAATCCGTCGATCCATCATCTGGGCGGTGTCCAGCACGATCGGGGCCTCAGCAACTATCTGACCGGCGAAGACAATATCGACAGCCTGACCTTCCCCATGGCGGATCTGGGCTTCACCGCCATGTCGGCAGGGCCGCTGCCGCCCAATGCGGCGGAACTGTTGACCAGCAATCGCCTGTCGCAGCTCATCGCGCAGCTGCTCGAGAGCTACGACCATGTCATCATCGACTCCCCGCCGGTCATGGGCCTCGCCGACGCGCCGCTCATCGCCGCTAAGGTCGAGGGCGTCGTCTATGCCGTTGAATCGCATGGCATCCGCACCGGCCTGGTGAAGGAAGCGCTCGGCCGTCTCATCACTGCCAATGTCCGCATCATCGGTAGCGTGCTCACCAAGTTCGACGCCAAAAAGGCCCATTATGGCTATGGCTATGGCTATGAATATGGCTACCGCTATGGCCGCAAGGTAGAGCCCGACGCCGCCTGATGAAGGAACAGGGCTCCCGGCAACGGCGCTCGCCGCAGGAATGGGGCGTTCGTCTGGTTCTGGCCGGGGTGGTCGGCTGGATCGGCTATCTCTCGGTCATGCAGTCGGTGGCGCTGGTACTGCCTGACAGCCGGATTGAAGAAGCCTATGCTTTGGCACCGAACAATGGGCGCATCGCGGGGCGGTTGTCGCAGGCACTTTATCGCCCTGATGCGAGCGAAGCGGAGCGAACGCGTGCGGTAGCGATCGCGCGCGAGGCTCTGCGGCACGACCCGACCGCCGTCGAAGCCGTCGCGACGCTGGCCGCCGACGCTTTCGCGCGCGGCAATCAGGCAGGGGGCGAGCGCCTGCTCGCCTATTCGCAGAAGCTGTCACGGCGCGACCTGCGCACGCAATTGATGGCGATCGAACTCGCTGTCGCACAGGACGACATTGCCGGCGCGCTCCACCATTATGACATCGCGCTGCGCACCAAAAAGAACGCGCCCGAACTGCTTTTTCCAGTGCTGACCTCTGCGCTATCCGACCAGGCGATCCGCACGGAGATGGTCAAGACGCTCGGGAAACAACCCAATTGGGGCACCGGCTTCATCGCCCATGCCGCACGCAGCGACGCAAATCCGGCAGCGAGCGCTGCTTTCTTCCGTGCCTTGCAGGCGGCCCGCGTGCCCGTGTCCGACGCCTCCAGCGTCGCGCTCCTCAACCGGCTTTTGGCAGCGAAGCTATTCGACGATGCCTGGGCCTATTATGCCGCCGCGCGTCCCGGCAGCGACCGGCGCCGGTCGCGCGATCCCGATTTTACGAACGCACTCGAGGCCCGTAGCGCCCTCGACTGGGTGGCCGTCAACGGCCTCGGCGTATCGACCGCGATCTTGCCCGATGCACGGAACGGACTGTTCGACTTCACCGTGTCGATGGGCAATGGCGGCACGCTGCTGCAGCAGCTTCATATGCTGCCTGCTGGTGATTATGTGCTGGAAGGGCATAGTATGGGCATCGAGCAGCCCGCGCGCTCACGGCCCTATTGGACGCTGCGCTGCCAAACCGGCGGCGAGATCGGACGGGTGGAACTGCCCAATTCGTCGCAGGCGGGCGGGCGCTTCCAAGGGACCATAAGCGTCCCCACCGACTGCCCCGTGCAGATGCTGGCGCTGGTCGCGCGCTCGACCGATGATATCGGCGGGGTGTCGGGGCAGATCGATCGCATCGCGATCCGCCCCGCGCGCGCTCAAGAATCTGCAAGGACGGCATCATGAGACTTTATCTGCGCAGCCTCGCCGCAGTCACCTTGCTGGTCCTAGCCTCCATCGCGCAGGCGCAGCAGACGATCCGCCCCGGCCAAGTCACCACATTGCCGATGGGTCAAATGGAACAGAGCCAAGTAGCTCCGACGCAGGAGATAGCCCGCCCCGGCCAGATAGCGACATCGGCGGTGGGACAGATCGGGCAGCGCCAGAGCGCCGCAGCCATCGACACCGGACCGATGGGCCGCGTCAACAATCGGATCGCCAACCGGGTGCAGAACCGCATCCGCAATCGGATCGACCGTTCTTACGACCCGACTGCTAATACGACGTCCCCTTTCGAAGTCGCGGCAGAACAGACGACACGCGGTCAGCCGCCGCAGTAAAGGGCGTCACGCAGCCGCTCTTAAATATTGATAGAGCGTCTCCCGGCTAATTCCCATTTCCCGCGCGATGACGGATTTTTTCTCGCCCTCGCCCACGCGCCGCACCAGTTCGGCGACGCGCTCCTCCGACAGCATCTTCTTGCGTCCGCGATAGGCGCCGCGTTGTTTGGCGAAGGCGATGCCTTCGCGTTGGCGTTCGCGGATGAGAGCGCGTTCGAATTCGGCGAAGGCACCCATGACCGAAAGCATGAGATTGGCCATCGGCGAATCCTCGCCGGTGAAGGCGAGGCTTTCTTTGACGAATTCGATGCGGATGCCTTGGCGGGTCAAGGACTGGACGAGCTTGCGCAGGTCGTCAAGGTTGCGGGCGAGGCGGTCCATGCTGTGGACGATGAGGGTGTCGCCTTCTCTAAGGAAAGAGAGCATTGATTCGAGTTGCGGGCGGCCGGTGTCCTTGCCGGAGGCGCGGTCGGTGAAGACCCTGTCGAGGGCGACGCCGTCCAACTGGCGGTCGACATTTTGTTCGAAGGCGCTGACCCGGACATAGCCGATCCTTTGACCCTTCATTTTGCCCCCCGATGGCCCGATCTGTCAGCTTGGGTTCTAAGAGGTTGATCGGCATCTGTCAATAAATGCGGAAATCGGCTCTTAACTGACATGTTTCGGTACAGCCGTCTGACGTCCGGTTAGACTATACTCCAAGCTGACATCACAAAATCAAATCCCTCAAAGATGGCGTCAATTGCCTTGATGGGGTAAAAACTGGAGTGCTTCCAGGATGGGACATTCGGCAACGTCATCTCCAGTGCATCTGGCTAACGTGGTCGCCAGCGTCACCTCTATCTTCTGCAAATCTGCAATGCGGCGGCGGACATCTTCAAGGTGGAGTTCGGTTCTCGCCATAACCTCCGCGCAGGTTTGTGCACCGGTATCGGTGAGCGACAACAATGACCGTATCTCATCCATTGCATAGCCAAGGTCGCGCGCGCGCAGGATGAACTGCAACCTTTGCACCAGTTCCGGCGAATAGACGCGGTAGCCGTTGGAACTGCGAGGCGGCCCCGGCAGCAATCCCACCTTCTCGTAATAGCGGATGGTTTCGAGATTGCAGCCTGTTTTCCGGGCAAGCTGGGCACGCAAGATGCCGACCTGTTGCTCCATGAAAATACCTCTTGAGTCTGTAGTGGCTACAGAGCCTACACTGCGAATCACTCAGTTGGAACAAGGGATTCAAGCCATGGTCTCAACGCCGGAAGCGGGACAGCCAGCCCTCACCGAAAACCACGAGCCGAAGCAGGCAAACTGGGTTGCGGCGGGCGCATTGATCGGCGCGGGGCTCGCCTCGGCTTGCTGCGTCGTCCCGCTACTGTTGGTTATGCTCGGAATTTCCGGCGCGTGGATCGCCAACCTGACGGCGCTCGAACCTTACAAGCCCTATGTCGCAGGCGTAACGCTCGCGCTGCTCGGCTACGGCTTCTGGCATGTCTATTTCAAGCCGAAACCGCCCTGTGAAGACGGTTCCTACTGCGCTCGTCCACAATCGGCTTGGACCACCAAGGCGGTGCTGTGGCTGGGCCTTGCCGTCGCCATCCTGGCGCTCACCATCGACTGGTGGGCACCCTGGTTCTATTGAAAGGAAATACCCATGAAAAAGACAGTATGTATCGCTATGGCCGTGCTGGCTATGGCTGGCGGCGGGGTCGCCTATGCAGTTAGTGGCACGGCGCAAGATCGCCCCGCGGCTACCGCAACCGCTCAGAAGCAAACCACCTTTGCCATAGAGAACATGACCTGCGCCACCTGCCCGATCACCGTGAAGAAGGCGATGGAAGGCGTCGCCGGGGTAACGGCGGTCACGGTCGATTTCGCAGCCAAGACCGCGCGCGCAACCTATAACCCGCGCCGCACCAATGCTGCTGCGATTGCCGCTGCATCAACCAACGCGGGTTATCCGGCGCGCGCTATTCAAAACTGAGCGGGGCGCCGCCAGCGCCTCAAGAAAGCGATAAGCAATGAACGACTGTTGCAACCGCCCCGGGCAGGAAGGATTTGACGTGGCCGTCATCGGCGCGGGTTCTGCCGGGTTCTCCGCCGCGATCGCCGCTGCCGATCTGGGCGCGAAAGTGGCGCTCGTCGGTCACGGCACGATTGGCGGCACCTGTGTCAATGTTGGCTGCGTTCCTTCCAAGACGCTGATCCGCGCCGCCGAAGCGGTGCATGGTGGGCTTGCCGCCGCGCGCTTTCCCGGCCTTGGGGGCGCTGTCCAGATGGATGACTGGTCCGTATTGGCGGCGTCGAAGGACGATCTTGTCACGACGCTGCGCCAAAAAAAATATGTCGATCTGCTGCCCGCCTATGACGGTGTGAGCTATATCGAGGGCAAGGCACGCTTTGCCGATGGTGCGCTGATTGTCGGCGATGCGCCCATGAAGGTCGGCAAGGTCATATTGGCGATGGGTGCGCACGCCGCCGTGCCGCCGATTCCGGGGATGGACAGCGTGCCCTACCTAACCAGCACATCGGCGCTGGCGCTGGATCGCTTGCCCAAATCGCTGCTGGTGATCGGTGGCGGGGTGATCGGGGTAGAACTGGGACAGATGTTTTCGCGTCTGGGCGTTGATGTCACCATCTGCTGCCGAAGCCGCCTGCTCCCCGAAATGGACCCGGAAGTGAGTGCCGCGCTGAAAAACTATTTGGAAGCCGAGGGCGTGCGGGTTTGCGCAGGTGTCGGCTATCAGCGTATCGCCCAAACACAGAGCGGGGTCGAATTGACCTGCGAGGGGCATTGTGACACCGTCGCGGCGGAACAGGTGCTCATCGCCACCGGACGCCGACCCAATAGCGACGGGCTTGGGCTGGAGGAGCGCGGCATAGTGCTTGCCCGTAATGGTGGAATCGTCGTCGATGACCACCTCGAAACGTCGGTTCCAGGCATTTACGCGGCGGGCGATGTAACGGGACGGGACCAGTTCGTCTACATGGCCGCCTATGGCGCAAAACTGGCCGCGCGCAACGCGGTGACGGGCAACCAATACCGCTACGACAATTCCTCCATGCCATCCGTCGTCTTCACCGACCCGCAAGTCGCCAGCGCCGGCCTCACTGAAACGACAGCACGGGCGCAAGGCCTGGACATCAAGGTTTCGCTGCTCCCGCTCGATGCTGTGCCAAGGGCACTGGCAGCACGCGATACGCGGGGTCTCATCAAACTGATTGCCGACAAGGCGAACGACCGTTTGCTGGGCGGCCAGATCATGGCACCCGAAGGCGCGGATTCGATCCAGACACTGGTGCTGGCGATCAAACACGGCATGACCACCCTGGAATTGGGTGCAACGATATTTCCTTACCTGACCACTGTGGAAGGCCTCAAACTGGCGGCCCAAACGTTTGATAAGGATGTCGCCAAACTGTCTTGCTGCGCCGGGTGATTGCTCGGGGATCAACCGGCAACGAATGGCCTCCCTCCAGTGCAAGCCGCTTTGGTGTCAATTTTGTTATTCGCCTCAGCGGGAGAGCAAAATGGCACGACGCCGACTTCTGACCGGAGACGAGCGCCGGCGCCTGTTCGATCCTCCTGTCCAAGAAACCGCGATCATTGGGCATTATACCCTTTCTGCGGAAGATGTTGAATTGGTTGGGCGCCGCTATGGTCCAGCAAATCGCCTCGGTCTGGCTGCACAAATCGCTTTGATGCGACATCCCGGCTTTGGTCTGCAACCCGAGATCGGGCTTCCCGACGTCATTCTTCAGTACCTCGCGGCACAGTTATTCGTCGATCCTTCCTCCTTCTCTGCATATGGTCAGCGCGCGCAAACCCGTACCGATCATGCCGATCTCGTGGCGCGTTATCTTGGCATACGCCCGTTTCGACGCGGCGACCTGGCACTTGCCCTGAATCTTGCCGCGCAAGCCGCCGAGTATACAGACAGAGGTGAACCGATTGTTCGCGCCCTCATGGTTGGCCTGAAGGGTGAGCGGTTCATTCTTCCGTCAGGCGACACACTGGAACGCGCCGGTCTTGCTGGCCGGGCACGCGCACGCAAAGCTGCCGCAGCCGCAATCGTCGAAGGCCTCAGCTCTGCTGAACTGACACGGCTAGACGAACTCGTAATCAACAACCCGGATTTCGGCATGACACCGCTGGCGTGGTTGCGTAATTTCGAAGAAGCCCCGACTGCGGCCAATATCAATGGCTTGCTTGAGCGCCTGCGCTATGTTCGCGGCATAGGTATCCACCCGGTAGTTGGGGGCGCCATTCCGGAATTCCGCTTTGCCCAATTTGTCCGCGAGGGCGGCGTGGCACCGGCATTCCTGCTTTCGGATTACAGCGTCAATCGCAGGCGGGCGACGTTGACGGCCGCAGTGATCGACCTTGAGGCCAGACTTGCCGATGCCGCGATCCAAATGTTTGACCGACTTATCGGCGGCATGTTCACGCGCGCGCGGCGTGGGCGCGAGCGTCGCTACCAAGATAGTATTCAGTCGGTGGGGCAACTCATGCGGCTGTTTGGCGCCACGATTACAGCACTTGATGAGGCTGTCCAGAATGGCGGCGATCCGCTCGAATTGATTGACGAAGCGGTGGGCTGGCACCGGCTTGTTGCGGCAAAGGCCCAAGTAGATGCCCTTGCTGATCTTGCCGGCGAGGACGCACTGGTAACGGCAACCGAGCGTTACGCCACGCTACGGCGTTTCAGCCCGGCATTTCTGGACGCCTTCACCTTCAAGGCGTCTGGAACAGGGACGGCACTGATCAAAGCCATCGATGTCATTCGCGATGCGAACACACGAAAGTCGCGCGACCTTCCCGATGGCGTTCCACTGCCATTCCCCAATCGGCAGTGGAAGCGTCTCATCACCGAAAGCGGCCGTATCGACCGCCGACGTTATGAAATTGCGATCATGGCAACCTTGCGTGATCGTTTGCGCGCCGGTGATGTATGGATCGAGGGAACCCGCAACTATCAGCGCTTCGATGCCTATTTGCTGGGTCGGCGCGACGCCGCCAAAGTGGCGGATGTGCTTCCGTTCGATTCAAATGCTGCATCCTACCTCGCTGACCGGGCACGAAATCTTGACTGGCGGCTGCGCCGATTTGCCAAGCAGTTGAAAACAAACAAGCTTGAGGGAGTGTCGCTCGAACGAGACCGGCTCAAGCTTCAGCAAATGCCGCCTGTCACCCCACCGGAAGCTGAAGCCCTCGATCGCAAGCTCGATACCCTGCTTCCCCGCGTGCGCATCACCGAGCTGCTGCTTGAAGTCGCCGAACGCACTGGTTTTTTGAACGCATTCCGTGACCTGCGCTCAGGCAAGGAGCACGACAACCCCAGCACGGTACTCGCCGCAATTCTGGCTGATGGCACCAACCTCGGGCTGGAGCGGATGGCCAATGCCAGCGAAGGCGTCAGCTATGCCCAACTCGCATGGACCCACAACTGGTATCTTTCACCCGAGAACTATCAGGCCGCGCTGGCCATGATCATCTCAGCCCATCACGAATTACCCTTCGCGCGGCATTGGGGCGCTGGCACCAGTTCGTCGTCCGATGGCCAGTTCTTCCGGTCGGGGCGGAGCCGTTCAGGGGCGGCGGACGTCAATGCCAAATATGGCGCCGAACCTGGCGTGAAAATCTATTCTCACCTTTCCGATCACTTCGCATCATTCGGATCACGGATCATGTCCGCGACGGCAGGTGAAGCGCCTTACGTGCTCGACGGGCTTGTCCTGGGCGCCGGCAACCTTCCGTTGCATGAGCACTATACCGATACCGGCGGCGCCACCGATCATGTTTTCGCACTCTGCCACCTACTCGGGTTCCGCTTCGCGCCCCGGCTGCGCGATATTGGCGACCGCAAGCTGGGTTCGATCGCTGCGCCATCGACATACAAGGGCATCGAAAATCTGATGGGCCGCACCATCAAAACGGCAGCGATCGAGGCCGATTGGGATGACATCGTCAGGATTGTCGCCTCAATCAAGGATGGCACGGTGGCGCCGTCAGTAATCTTGCGAAAACTTGCCGCCTACAAACGCCAGAACAGGCTGGATTTTGCATTGGCTGAACTGGGCCGTATCGAGCGCACTTTGTTCACGCTCGATTGGCTTGAACAACCGGAACTGCGACGTGCCTGTCAGGCCGGTCTCAACAAAGGCGAGGCGAGGCACACGCTTGCCGCCGCCATCTATACCAACCGGCAGGGTCGGTTCACCGATCGCTCGCTGGAAAATCAGGAATTTCGCGCATCTGGGCTGAACCTGCTGATTGCGGCGATTTCCTACTGGAACACGGTCTATCTCGACCGGGCCGCCCAGCACCTCAACGCTGTCGGCACGACGTTCGATGCGGCACTGCTTGCGCACCTTTCTCCGATGGGCTGGGCGCACATCAGTCTGACCGGCGATTACCTCTGGGAGCAGGCCAGGCGACTTCCAGCAGGTGAATTCCACCCACTCAACGAGCCAATGGCGCGGTTGAAGCGTGTAGCGTAGCCCATGTTCCGCTTATGTCCGAGAAATCGTTGTCTGGCGAACAAACCTTGAGGTGACGCCATATTGGCTGCCGCGGTCCGAATGATGAATGAGCCCTTGGGGCGGACGCCGCAGGACGAGGGCCTTGCGCAGCGCCGCCAGCGCGAGATCGCGGTGCAGCCGGTCGCCGACAGCCCAGCCGACGACGCGACGGGAGAACAGGTCGATGACCACGGCCAGATAGAGCCACCCCTCTCTGGTCCAGACATACGAGATGTCGACGCCCCACTTCTGGTTGGGCGCGGTCACGGTGAAATCCTGGTCGATGATGTTCGGCGCGATCGGCCAGGCGTGTTCGCTGTCGGTCGTCCGTTTGAACCGGCGCTTCTGCCGGGCGCGCAGGCCGTTCTCGCGCATCAGCCGCGCCGTGCGACGCCGCCCGATGGCAAAGCCATCATCCTGCAACTCGCGCGTCATGCGTGGACTGCCGTACGTGCCGTTCGACAGCGCGAACCCCGAGCGGACATGCGCCAGCATCACCATGTCGTCGCGCTGGCGCCGACTGGCCGGGCGATCCTTCCAGGCGAAATAGCCGCTCTGGCTGACGCCGAGTACCTGGCAGAGGCGGTGGACCGGGAAATCCTTTCTCGCCCGATCG
The DNA here is from genome assembly GCF_007830065.1 of Sphingobium wenxiniae. Lineage (GTDB taxonomy): Bacteria > Pseudomonadota > Alphaproteobacteria > Sphingomonadales > Sphingomonadaceae > Sphingobium > Sphingobium wenxiniae. The sequence continues at coordinate 49,694 of NZ_VLKK01000018.1, forward strand.
ATGAGCGTGAACTTCATCGACTTCCCTCCCGGGCGAAAAAAGCGGTCGCCCGCTTCAGTATGTCACGCTCCTGCCGGAGGATCTCGTTCTCCCGCCGAAGCCGCTTCAACTCGGCAGCCATATCTGCCTGCGGCGCTTGACCGGGTGCCTCCACCAAACGATCCCGGCTGCGGCCGATCCAGCGCACCAGCGTCGATAGCCCGACACCCAGATCCTCCGCTATCTCCCGTTGCGTGCGTCCACTGGTCGCCACCAGTCGGACCGCTTCCTCCTCGAATTCCTTCGTGAAACGTCGCTGCTTCGTCATCGAGTTCGCCTTTCACCTCAAGGGAACTCTCCACTTTTCCGGGGCAAGTCCACGACAACTTGCGGGAGCTACAGACCGAAATTGACGAGCGGTTCAATGTGCCGTGCGAGATTATAGTGGCTGATCAACGTGAAATCGAGGGCAGGGAGAAAATCGCGGCTAAGGTTGCAGAATTGCAAGTAACAGCCGCTTTGTTGGTTGCCGGAATGACGAGCGTTGGTTCATTTGATGCAGGCCGTGCCGACACTTATGCCGAGGTAATTGAAACAAACATACTCGGTTTCACGGATTTGCTGGCTCGCCTGATTGCGATTTTCAGGGAGCAGCCGTTTGAATCCTCAGTAATCGCCGTGTCGAGCCTGGCGGGCGAAACATCCGTGCCCTTCCAAGCGGTCTACGGCGCGTCGAAAGCCTATGTGAGCACCCTCATGCGAGCGCTTTCCGTGGAGCTTGCCGGGACGGGAGTGAGTGTTGGGTCTTTTGCACCCGGTGGAATCGACACAGACATGGCTGCCCTCAGCGATTTGAAGTGGGGGAGGTTGGGTTTGATGGACGTTGACCGGTGCGCGGCCCATGCAGTCCACGTTCTGGTTTATCGGCAATCCTTCGCCATACCGGGGATGGGCAACCAGCTCACATATTTGGCGAGCAGGGTTCTACCTCGATCGTTGGTCAATCGGATTGCCGCCCTCCCATATCGGCGCCCGTAGGGCGGCACCACATAAAAGGGGCAGGAAAGCCTGCGAATAGCATCTGCTGGCATCGTACCGGATTTGTTCGCCCTTAGCGTGCAGATACGTCACTTTCGTGTAGTCACCCCTTCTTGTTTCCTCTTCGAAATTGGACTGTGCTGATGAGTTTGAGCGATGGTGGCTTCGCTCATACACTACGCGCTACCAGGCCCCTGCCCGTTTCTTAGGCTTAACGTTGTAGCTCAAGACCCCGGGGGCTCAGCCTCCCTTCTCCGGTTCTTGCCGCTGCGCAAATCCCTCGATCTACCTGCCGCCGTCGTGTGGTCGCACGGCATCATCCAAAGACCTATTTAGGCCGTCATGACTAGCCAATCTTCGCCATAAGGCGCCCCGCCGCCCCCTGCTCTGCCGCGAGATTGCGATTATAAGCGAGCGGCATCCGCGGCGACTTCCACCGCAGCGCGTCCATGATGCCGGCCAAATCCTCCCCGCTGGCGAACAGGTCCTGATTGAGCCCGATCCGCGTCGAGTGCGCACTGATCCCCTTCAGCAACCGCGCCAGATCGTCCGCCGTCAAATCGGGCAGCGCGCCACGGTCGAACGCGCGGCCGATGATCGACCGAAAGATTGGTCCGATCGAGCCCGGGTGCAGCGCCACGGTGCCGATGTCATATTCGACGCGCGCCTTCACCGCCGGCTTGGACAGCGTCTTGCGCAGATCCCACGTCTCCCGGCCCGAGATGCTGTCGATCGGCCGACCGCGCACGGCTGCCCGCGCCTTGTAGCGCCGCACCTGCACCCGCCGGAACAGCGGCCCTGTCGTGATCCCCGCCGCTTCGGTCCACGCCGCGATCGCCGCGACGGTGCGCGGGCTGAGGTAGGCGGTCGCCCCCTCCCCGTCTTGATCGCCCTTATGACGCAGAATCTGCAGCAGCCGCGCTTCGGGATCGATCGCCTCCTCAATATGCTCAATGGCGACCGCCACCAGTTCGGAGGCGCGCAGCCCGGTGTCATAAGCGGCCGATAGCAGCGCCCGATCACGCAGCCCCGGCAGATCCTCGCCACAACTCTCGAGCAGCGCGCGGATGTTGAGCCCCCGCGCCTTGTCGCGCTCGACGTCGCGCACCGGGCCCTTGAACCGCAGCGGCCGCGCCTGCTTCTGCGCAGCCCCCTTCTCGCGGCGCACCGTCTGGAGCCGCAGCTTCACCAGCGGCGCCGGCGTCGGATCCTTGAGCTCGAGCAGCTGGTGGATCTTGGCGATCGACGCCTTGTAGCGGGATAGCGAGGCCGGCCGGCTCCCCTTCCCGGCCCGCGCGTCGAGATAATCGGCCACGGTCTCGGGCGTGGCCGGCAGCGCGATCCGGTTGTTGCGCCTACACCACGCATCGAACGCCTCGACGTCGGACTTGAGCGCACGGATGCTATGGGGCGATGAAGCGGCCTGATAGGCGGCGATCAGGCCCTCGTTGACGGTGATGCGCTCGCCGGCGCGCATCTGCACGATCGTCCACGCAAGGTCGGCCGGCGCCCTGACGGCCGGCAGGACAGCCTCAGGCGGCGCTACGGGGATTTCTGGCCCTTCCCGGGCGGTTTCGGTGCTCACGACGCGCCTCGCTCCTCAGCCGCGCTTGTAGCCCACCTTATAAAGAACGGTCAAATCTGCTTATGTGATAAGTGCAATTATCACATGTTCGTTCACCAACCACCTGAGTAATTGTGCAGTGTTTTGGCATTCACTACACATCCGGCATGGAGCGCTTCCATCCCCTCGCCGCCGACACCGACGTCCCACCCGAGGAGCTCGCCCTCGCGCAAGGCGAATGCGCGCTGGCGCTCGGCCGGCTCGACGGGCTCCTCGCCAGCCTCACCGATATCGAAAAACGGCTGTTCTGCGTAGGGCTGCTGCGGGAGGTGTTGCTTTCATCCCTGGCGCAAGCGGGATTTGCGGACGCCGAACACCGGTTCAACGCCTGGTTCGCCGGGCTCGACCGCGGCCCCCAAGAGACACCCCTCACCGGCTGCTCCGCCTATGCCGTGGTCCGCGCCCTGCTCGGCGAACTCAGCCGTCATCCGTGGGAACCTGTGAGCGGACGGAATTGACTGCAACGAGCCGATTTTGAAGCGCCCCAAGGACCGACAAAATTACCTGCAGTGGCCACGGCTACATTTCCGTTCGGCTTCACTTGTCACCTTCTCACCTTCCCCAGCATAGCCGCTGCGGCATTCGAGGCAGGGGCGAGCTTGCGTCCATAGCGCAGCGCGGTCGATGTCGATGTCCAGCGCAGCGCCTGGGCAACAGGGCCTGCATCGGCCCCGCTGGCAAATAGATCCTGTGTCAGCCCGACCCTCAACGAATGCGTACTGAGCGCAGCTATAGCGCGATCGAGCTTCTTGCCCATCAGCGTCACCAGACCCG
>NZ_VLKK01000019.1 GCF_007830065.1 Sphingobium wenxiniae
GCAGGATCTCGTTGGCCTGACGTAACTCCCGGTTCTCGCGTTCCAGGGCTTTGAGGCGGTCAGCCATCTCGGTCGGCACGCCAGCACGCTTGCCGCTGTCCACCTCCGCCTTCTTTACCCACTCAAATAGCGTCTGCGGGACGCAGCCGATCTTCTCTGAGATCGACACGATGGCCGCCCAGCGTGATGAATGCTCGGCTTCGTGATCCTGCACCATCCGCACCGCCCGTGCGCGAACCTCGGGTGCAAACTTGTTCGTCGTCTTGCTCATATCGACTCCACTTACTCAGAAGTTGGAGCCTCCGGCAAACCCGGGGCGGTTCACTTCTATCCAGCTACGTGGCTATTACCCAGGTTAGGAAGATGCACCCAAACGGGGCTTTCTTGCCGGAAAAGGCTGTTAACGCTTCATCGGCGCAAGAGGCGGCCTGGATCGCTTCTGACAACTTCCCCGATACGCGGGAACTTTCAACGACGCCGCGCGATAACCATTATCTTGATTTAATTCCCGGCGCGGCGATGACGTGAACTGCGCTATTTTTCTGTTGAGACGTTGAAGAACACAGGAACGGCCGCCCGCGCGTTCCGTTCGGTTCCTAATCCAATACAGGACAGGAGAGCGCCGTCATGGTTGAACCGCACGACGATGCACCGCCCACGACATCCAAGCGTTCGGGCAAGCGTTCAGGTGCCGGCGAACAGGCGGCGGCGGAACTGGTGGAGCACAAGGGCGATACCCTGATCGGGCGTTCGGTCACGATCAACAGGGCGCGCGACGAACTCTATGCGGTGTGGCGGGACTTCGGCAATCTGCCGCGCTTTCTGGACAATGTCGAACGGGTGGACGTGATCGACGACCGCCGCAGCCATTGGGTCGTGAAGGCGCCGGGCGGAAAGACCGTCGAATGGGACGCCGTCATAACGCAGGAGCAGCCGGGCGAGATGATCGCCTGGGCTTCGACGGAAGGCGCGGAGGTCCCCAACAGCGGACGCATCGACTTTCGCGATGTGGGCGGGCGGGGAACGGTGGTCAGCGCGACCATCGTCTACGATCCGCCCGCTGGGTTTATCGGCAAGGTCATCGCCAAGATGTTTCAGCGCGAACCCGCCATCCAGGCGCGTCGCGATCTCAGGCGCTTCAAGCAACTCATGGAAACCGGCGAAATCGCAACCGCCGCGCGAACCCGCGAAATGCTAGGCAAGGAGAAGGATTGATGCGCGCGCTCACATGGCACGGCAAGCATGACGTCCGCATCGAAACCGTGGACGATCCCGAAATCCTCAATCCGCGCGACGCGATCATCAAGATAAGCTCGACCGCGATCTGCGGGTCCGACCTGCATCTTTACGACGGCTATATCCCGACGATGCAGGCGGGCGACATATTGGGCCACGAGTTCATGGGCGAAGTGGTCGAGGTGGGCGCCGGTTCGACGCTTCGGAAGGGGCAGCGGGTCGTCGTCCCGTTCACGATCGCCTGCGGCAACTGCTACCATTGCGGCAAGCAGCAATATTCGGCCTGCGACAACGGCAATCCGGCGGACAATCAGGACATCGCCCAGACGCTTTACGGCCATCCCATGTCGGGCCTTTTCGGATACAGCCACATGACGGGCGGCTATGCCGGCGGGCAGGCCGAATTTGTACGCGTGCCGTTCAGCGATGTCGGACCCATCGTCGTCCCCGAGGGCGTGGAGGACGACAGGGTGCTCTTCCTTTCCGACATTCTTCCGACCGGGTGGCAGGCCGCCGAATATGCGCAGATCGAGCCAGGCGACACGGTCGCCGTGTGGGGCTGCGGCCCGGTCGGGCTTTTCTCGGTGCAGAGCGCTTTCCTCATGGGCGCGGAACGGGTGATCGCCATCGATCATTTCCCGCATCGGCTGGAACTGGCGAAGCGGTTCGGCGCGGAGACGATCAATTTCGAGGAAAGCCAGACCTATGAGGCGCTGATGGAAATGACGGGCGGAATCGGTCCCGATGCGTGCATCGACGCTGTTGGACTGGAAGCGCATGGCTTTTTCGTCGACAACATCATCGACCAGATCAAGGCGTCGACTTTCCTTGGAACCGACCGGACCCATTCGATCCGTCAGGCCATCATCGCCTGCCGGAAGGGAGGGCGCGTTTCGATGCCCGCCGTCTATGGCGGCTTCGTGGACAAGTTCCCGCTGGGCGCCTTCATGGAGAAGGGGCTGACGCTCAGGACCGGGCAGACCCATGTCCAGCGCTACCTGCCCGCTCTCCTCAACGCCATTATGGAAGGGAAGATCGACACGACCTTCCTCATCAGCCACCGCCTGCCGCTGGAGCAGGCGCCGGAGGGCTACAGGATGTTCCACGACAAGCAGGATGAAGTGACGAAAGTGGTGCTGAAGCCCGGTCTCGACCGGATCGCAGCCTGAGAAAGGAACGAGAGGATGATACGCCATCTACTGATTACGCTGCCCGTCGCGCTGCTCGCGGCCTGCAACAATAATAACCGCGAACCCGTGATGCCGCCGGAGAACAACATCGCGAACGGCATGACGATGACCCCTCCGGCTCCCGCCCCGGCCGACGGGAACGCCGCCTATCTCGCCAAGGCGGGAGCAGGCGACCTGTTCGAGATTGAATCCTCGCGCGCGATCCTTGCCAAGACCGACGACAAGGCGGTCAAGGACTTCGCGAACATGATGATCGATGCCCATGGAAAATCGACCGCAAAGCTCAAGGCGGCGGCGGCCCAGGCTGGCATCGCGGTGGCGCCGCCCAGGCTGGAACCCGATCAGCAGGCGAAACTTGAAAGCATCAAATCGGCTTCGGCGGCAGAGGCGACGCGCGACTATCTGACGGCACAGCGGGAGGCCCATGCGGCCGCGCTCGCCCTGCACCAGGGATATGCGCGCAATGGCCCGACGCCCGCGCTCAAGACCGCCGCCGGTGAAATAGCGGGCGTGGTCCAGCAGCATATCGACAGGCTGGCCAAGCTGCCGAAATAAGGAGGTTCGCAATGGCGGAGAAATTCGGAATCGTCACCGGCGCTTCGACCGGCATCGGCTTCGAACTCGCCCACATCGTCTCCGGCTGGAAGAACAAGGTTCAGGCCGCCGCCGCGCATGTGACGCCGGCCTCGACGCTTGCCGAGCAACACCGCAAGATAGCCGACCCCGGAACCGCGAAGGATTAAAAGCGCATGGTGCCCCTGCCTTCGCAGGAGCACCATGTCGTAACTGGGATAGGAATGCCCTAGCTTCCCGCCTCGATATTGATTGGCGGCGCCAGAGGGTTGGTCTTTTCGGGCTTTCCTTTTTCGACCCGCTTGGCTGTCTTGTCGTCAACCTGCTGTTCGAGTTTCCGGGGAGCTTGTTTCCGGCTTTTTTTCATCGCAGCCTCCTTTCCTGCTTCAACCAACCGGGACGCCGCCTGGTTCACTCAGGCGCTCCCTTCCCGACAACATTCCGCATCATATCCAGCGCCACGCCAAGGGTGCCGATTCGTATCGGCCCCCGGCCGACATCGCCGAAATGCACTGCCTTGTGGATTGTCCCGCCATTCCTGACCGCGCAGGCGAGATGCACCAGTCCTGCCTCCTCGCCCTCCGGCGCTTCACCGGCATAGCCCGTCACCGCCAGCGCTATATCCGCATGGGATCGTTTGATCGCGCCCTCCGCCATCGCGACGGCCACGTCGCGGCTGACGGCGCCGCACGTTTCCACACAGGCGCGGGTGAGGCCCAGAAGCTCGCACTTGGCTTCCTTGCTGTAGACCACGAAGCCCCGTTCGAAGGCATGGCTGGCCCCTTCCACATCCGTAAGCAGGGACGCCAGCAAGCCGCCCGTGCAGCTTTCCGCCGTGGCGATCCGGAGCTTCTTTTCGCAGCAGGTCCGGAGCAGATCCTCCGCCGCCTCCTCGATGGAGGCCGGCAGGGCAGGGGAGAGAGTCTCGGTTGCCCCTTCACCCGTTTTCTTGCCAGGATTCATGCCGCCTTGCCCGCTTTGCCATGACGTGTTTCCGGATATCGATCCTCAACGAGAAGCCGGCCGGCATGTTCCGTCAGGGCCAGTCGATCCCGACTCTGAGGGCCGCAACGGCCGACGCAACCGGGTAAGGCTTCATGGCCAGGCGGCATTCATGCCACGTGGACGGCGCTGGGCTTTGCCATCGGCAATCCCGCAGCCTTGGCCTCGCCCAGCAATTCTTCCTTGCGGGCCAGCATCCGGTCGCGCAGGGCGATGAGGTCTACGTCCGTCCGGCGGCACTGGGCGAACATGCCTTCGGTAGGCATTTCCTCCTCGTGCACATGATGCTTTATCTCTTCGGACAGAACCTTCACCTTGGCATCATAAAAGTCCTCGCCAGGCGTTCCGGCCTCGATATCGTTGACGAGTATTTTCGCGCCGTCATGCTCTACATAGGCTTCGTCCAGCGTACTATCCTTTATCTTGCCCCTGAAAGCCGGATAAAAGATTTCCTCTTCGATGGTCGTGTGAATTTTAAGTTCGTTGCATATCTCATGCGCCAATTTCTGCTTGCGGTCCGCAGATCGCGCTTTCTCGAACTGGGCGAACAGATCCTCGACTGTCCTGTGATCGGCCTTGAGCAGGGCAATCGCGTCGGTAAAATTGGAGGTGGCCATGATTACTCTCCTCGGTTTCGAATGACCTAGGAAGATTCGAACCTCTGGAGAGTTCCTTGCTAACGATTCGCAGCGCGACGAACGGAGAGAAAACCGGACAAGGATCGGGTCCTCAAGCTGTTTCCGACGCGCCTTATTTCGCTTATGCCGTGGCTCATGGGGAGCTGTTTGGTATATTTGCCTCTCCCGCAGAAAAGGCCTGTTCCATGCAGAATTATGTTCCGCCCGTTGACGATTATCGCTTCCTGATGACGCAGGTGCTGGGGTTCGACGGCGCCATGGCGGAAATGGGGCTGGAGGTGGACAGCGACCTTGCGGCGACCGTGCTGGAGGAAGCGGGGCGCCTGTGCGCGGAACGGCTCCACCCGCTCAACCGCACGGGGGATGAGGAGGGCAGCCGCCTGATCGACGGCGTGGTGACGCTGCCGCGGGGTTTTGCCGATGCTTATCGGGAATTTCAGGAGGCGGGCTGGGCATCGCTGTCATCGGACCCGGAACATGGCGGGCAGGGGCTGCCGTTCATCCTGCAACTCTGGCTGGACGAGATGCTGTCGGCGACCAACCTGTCCTTCGGCCTCATCCCCGGCCTGACGCGCGGCGCGTGCGAGGCGATCAAGGCCCATGCGAGCGAGGAACTGAAAGCGGTCTACCTGCCGCCCATGGTGCGCGGCGAATGGACCGGCGCGATGGCGCTGACCGAAAGCGGAGCGGGCACCGACCTTGCCTTGCTCAAGACCAAGGCGGAACCGAGCGGCGAGAACGGCTATGCGGTGACGGGGACCAAGATATTCATCTCATCGGGCGATCACGACATCGGCGGCAATATCGTGCATCTCGTGCTGGCGCGCCTGCCCGACGCGCCCGCGGGCGTGAAGGGCATCAGCCTGTTCCTCGTGCCCAAATTCCTGCCCGATGCATCGGGCGGCTTCACCGTCCGCAACGCCATGTCCGTGGGCGCGCTGGAAAAGAAGATGGGCATCCACGCCCAGCCCACCTGCGTCATGAACTATGACGGCGCGACCGGCTGGCTGGTGGGCGAGCCGCATAAGGGCCTCGCCGCCATGTTCACCATGATGAATGCGGAGCGGCTGATGGTCGGCATTCAGGGGCTGGGCATAGCGGGCGGCGCTTATCAGCAGGCCGCCGCCTATGCCCGCGACCGCTTGCAGGGGCGCAGCGCCGATGGGTCGCGCGGTCCCGTGGCCATCATCGAACATGCCGATGTGCGGCGGATGCTGCTGGGCGTCCGCGCCTTTGTGGAGGCAGGCCGGGCGCTGGCAGGCTGGACCGCGCTGCAACTGGATCGCGCCCATCGCCATCCGGACGGAGCGGAGCGGGCCAGGGCGGATGCCCTCGTCGCGCTGCTTACCCCGGTCGTGAAGGCGGGCTTCACCGATTTCGGCTTCGAAAGCGCGGTGCAGGCGCAGCAGGTGTTCGGCGGCCATGGCTACATCCGCGAATGGGGCATGGAGCAATATGTCCGCGACGCGCGCATCGCCCAGATCTACGAAGGCACCAACGGCGTGCAGGCGATGGACCTTGTGGGCCGCAAGCTGCCGCTGGGTGGTGGCGCGGTGGCGCAGGGCTTTTTCGATATGATCGCCGCCGATCTGGAGGGGCAGGCCACGCCGGTCGCCGCCGGCACATGCGAAGCCCTGCAATTGCTCCGCGACGCCACCGCTGCCCTGCACGGGGCCGATGCGGATAGGCTGGGCGCGGCGGCGGTCGATTATCTGCGCCTCTTCGCGCTCGTCTCGATGGGGTGGATGTGGGCGCGCATGGCTGCTGCCGCGAAGGACGGCACGTCGGCCCATAGCGGCAAACGCGCGGTCGCGGATTTCTTCGCCCGGCGCATGTTGCCGCAGGCCAAGGGGCTGGCGGCGGCGCTTTCCGCCGGGGCGGAGCCGATCATGGCCTTGCCCGCCGACGCTTTCTGATCGCCGGACGAAACTTGTTGCAGGGGCGTCGCAACACGCTTATAGCGCGATTGCTTCCTTACATCGTCAAACATGTCGGGGTCGCGGGCGGGAACGCCTGCGGCGCGGAAGCCGCACATATTTGTTCCTGGAGACACCATGGCGGATATCGCCGAACTGACAGCGCTGATCGAACCGGAGGTGAAGGCCCTCGGCTTCGACCTCGTGCGAATCAAGCTGTTCGGCTCCGGCGACGAACATACGCTTCAGATCATGGCCGAACGGCCCGAAACGAAGCAGCTCGTCATCGAGGATTGCGCTGCCATCTCCCGCCGGCTGTCGGACGTGCTGGACGAAGCCGACCCGATCGAGGAGGCCTATCGCCTCGAAGTCAGCTCGCCGGGCATCGACCGTCCGCTGACCCGCCTGCACGATTTCATCGAATGGGCCGGGCATGAAGCGAAGATCGCGGCGACCGAAACCGTCGCGGGCCGCAAGAGCTTTCGCGGCCTTCTCCAGGGCGTTGACGGCGACAATATCCAGTTCAAGGACGTGAAGGCGGGAGAGGTTTCTATCCCCTTTGCGCTGGTGGGCGACGCGAAGCTGCTGCTGACCGACGCGCTCCTTTCTGCTACCATGCCGCTCTCCTCCGATGGAGCGGACGAGTTCGAAACCGAAGAGTAAGGGTTCACGACCATGGCCAACGCCATTTCCGCCAACAAGGCCGAGCTGCTCGCCATCGCGAACAGCGTTGCCAGCGAGAAGATGATCGACAAGGCGATCGTCATCGAGGCGATGGAAGATGCGATCCAGCGCGCCGCCCGTGCGCGTTACGGCGCCGAAAACGACATCCGCGCGAAGCTGGACCCGGAAAGCGGCGACCTGCGCCTGTGGCGCGTGGTCGAAGTGGTCGAGACGGTCGACGACTATTTCAAGCAGGTCGACCTCAAGCAGGCGCAGAAACTCAAGAAGGATGCCGTGGTCGGCGACTTCATCGTCGATCCTCTGCCCCCGATCGACCTGGGCCGCATCGACGCGCAATCCGCCAAGCAGGTGATCTTCCAGAAGGTCCGCGATGCCGAGCGCGAGCGTCAGCATGAGGAATTCAAGGATCGCGTGGGTGAGATCATCACCGGGGTCGTCAAGTCCGTCGAGTTCGGCCATGTCGTCGTGAACCTGGGCCGCGCCGAGGGCGTCATCCGCCGCGACCAGCAGATTCCTCGCGAAGTCGTCCGCGTCGGCGACCGCATCCGCTCGGTGATCCTGAACGTGCGCCGCGAAAATCGCGGGCCGCAGATTTTCCTCAGCCGCGCGCATCCCGAGTTCATGAAGAAGCTGTTCGCGCAGGAAGTGCCCGAAATCTATGACGGCGTGATCGAGATCAAGGCCGCCGCCCGCGATCCGGGCAGCCGCGCCAAGATCGGCGTCATCAGCCGCGATTCGAGCATCGACCCGGTCGGGGCCTGCGTCGGCATGAAGGGCAGCCGCGTGCAGGCCGTCGTGCAGGAAATGCAGGGCGAGAAGATCGACATAATTCCATGGAGCGAGGATACGGCGACCTTCGTCGTCAACGCGCTCCAGCCCGCGCAGGTCAGCCGCGTCGTCATCGATGAAGAGGAGGAGCGGATCGAGGTCGTCGTGCCCGACGATCAGCTTTCGCTCGCCATCGGCCGTCGCGGCCAGAATGTCCGCCTCGCCAGCCAGCTCACCGGCAAGGCCATCGACATCATGACCGAGGCGGACGCGAGCGAGAAGCGCCAGAAGGAATTCGTCATCCGCTCCGAACTGTTCCAGAACGAACTGGACGTTGACGAGACGCTTTCGCAGCTTCTGGTGGCCGAAGGCTTCGGCGAGCTGGAAGAAGTGGCCTATGTCGGCGTCGACGAATTGGCCGCGATCGAAGGTTTCGACGAGGATCTCGCCGCCGAACTGCAAAGCCGCGCGCAGGAAGCGCTCGACCGCCGCGAAGCCGCCGCCCGCGAAGAGCGTCGCGCTCTGGGCGTCGAGGATGCGCTGGCCGACATGCCGCACCTGACCGAAGCCATGCTGGTGACGCTGGGCAAGGCGGGCATCAAGACGCTTGACGATCTGGCCGACCTCGCCACCGACGAGCTGATCGCGAAGAAGCGCGTCGACCAGCGCCGCCGCCGTAGCGAAACGTCGGAGGACAAGGGCGGCATCCTGGCCGAATATGGCCTGTCCGAAGAGCAGGGCAATGAGATCATCATGGCCGCCCGCGCTCATTGGTTCGAGGGTGAGGAAGCGTAAAGCCTGATGCCCTTTGTCGATATCCGTCTGGCGGGAAACGCCACCCGTGAACAGAAGGCCGCGATCGTGGCTGACGTGACCCGGTCGCTCGTGGAGCGGCTGGGCAAGTCGCCTGCGGCTGTTCAGGTGGTGATTTCCGAAGTCCCGACGGAAAATTATGGAGCCGGCGGTCAATTGATCGCCGACCGAGCGGCTGTCTCGCAAGATATTGGGCCGCCAAGAGGGGAGGACGCCAATGCTGCGGTCACTTCCCGATGAGAGGCTAAGCGCCGACATCGCTGTCCGGGAAATGCGCTCCTGCGAAGGCAGGGGTGCAGCCCTGCCGTCCCATGCTTATGGAGAGGCGCGGGCATGACCGAACGCAAGTGCATAGTGTCGGGCGACCGCGCCGACCCGGACATGCTGGTCCGCCTGGCCCTCGGCCCGGATGGCGAAGTGCTGCCCGACATCCGCGCGAAAGCGCCGGGGCGGGGCGCATGGATAGGCGTCACCCGCGCCGATCTTGAAACCGCGCTGGCCAAGGGCAAGCTGCGGGGCGCGCTCGCCCGCGCGTTCAAGACCGGCGAATTGCAGATTCCGGACACGCTGCCCGACCTCATTGAAACGGGCCTTCGCAAGGCTTTGCTCGACCGGCTGGGGCTGGAGGCGAAGGCGTCGATGGTCCTCACCGGCTCGGAAAAGATCGAGGTTGCCTGCCGCAAAGGCATTGTCAATCTGCTCCTCCACGCCGCCGACGCGGCGGCGGACGGCAACCGGAAACTGGATCAGGCGCTGCGCGTCGGTAGGCAAGCGGAAGGCACGGATTTGGCAGGCATCGTCTTGCCTGTGGACCGCAGCGCCCTATCTATGGCAATGGGGCGGGACAATGTCGTCCATATCGCAGTGACCGACTCGCGAGCCGCGTCGCGTCTGCGTGCGGCTCTTGGCCGCTTGGAAAGCTATCTGGGTTGCGCTACCGGGGCGCCGGTGCATGGGGAGAGGGACTCCGCCAATGCGCTGGGCGCCTGAGCAATATGGAATAATGGCGCCGGCGGGCCTCTCCGGCCGGATTGGAAGTGAAGGGTTAAGTTCAGTCGTATGAGTGACAGCAAGGAAGACAAGCCGGTTCTGGGCCGCAAGCCGCTGGGGATCAAGCGCACGGTCGAGTCCGGTCAGGTGCAGCAGCAGTTCAGCCATGGCCGCAAGAATACGGTCGTGGTTGAGGTGAAGCGGCGCCGCGTCCTGGGCAAGCCGGGCGAAAGCACCGGCGCAGCCGCGCCTGCGCCTCAGCCCGATCCCACGCCCGCGCAGGCCCCCGCCGCGCCCGCGCCGCAGCAGCAGCGTGCGCCGCAACCCGCCGCGCCCGCTCGCCAGGCCCCGCCGCAGAACCTGATGTCGCGTCAGGAATTGCAAGCCAAGCTGCTGCGCGAAGCGGAGGAGGCGCGCATGACCGCGCTGGAGGAAGCGCGCCGCCGCGAGGACGCCCAGCGTCAGGCCGCGAGCGAGGAAGAACGCCGCCGCGCCGAAGAAAACCGCGCCGCCGCGCAGGCTGCCGAAGCGCAGGCCGCGCGCGTTGAAGAAGAGCCGAAGGGCGCACAGGACGCCGCGCAGGCAGCGGCTGCGCCTGCCGCGCCGGAAGAGCCCGCAACGCCCGCCCCGGCTCCTGCCGAAGCGAGCGAGCGTCCGGCGCAGTCCGCGCCGCCGCCGCGCCGTTTCACGCCGGTCACGCCTGCCAAGCGCCCCGAACCGGCCAAGCCCGACCGCGCCAAGCGCGGCGACGACAACCGCCGCCAGTCCGGCAAGCTGACCGTCACCCGCGCTCTGGCGGACGACGACAGCGCGCGCGCCCGCTCGCTCGCCGCGTTGAAGCGCGCCCGCGAAAAGGAACGCCGCGCCCATTATCAGGGCGGCGCGCAGCAGCGTGAAAAGCAGGTCCGCGACGTGGTGGTGCCCGAAAGCATCACCGTGCAGGAACTCGCCAACCGCATGGCCGAAAAGGGCGCGGACCTGGTGAAGGCCCTGTTCAAGATGGGCACCGCCGTCACGCTCAACCAGCCGATCGACCAGGATACGGCGGAACTGCTGGTGGAAGAATTCGGCCACCGCATCCAGCGCGTATCCGAAGCCGACATCGAAATCGGCATGGAAGGCGAAGCGGATGCGCCCGAAACGCTGAAATCCCGTCCTCCCGTGGTCACGATCATGGGCCATGTCGACCATGGCAAGACCAGCCTTCTGGACGCTCTGCGCGGCACGGATGTCGTGGCGGGCGAAAGCGGCGGCATCACCCAGCATATCGGCGCCTATCAGGTGAAGACCAAGGGCGGCGACACGATCACCTTCCTCGATACGCCGGGTCACGAGGCTTTCTCGGAAATGCGCGCGCGCGGCGCGAACGTCACCGATATCGTCATCCTGGTGGTGGCTGCGGACGACGGGCTGATGCCGCAGACGATCGAGGCGATCAACCACACCAAGGCCGCCGGCGTGCCGATGATCGTCGCGATCAACAAGGTCGACAAGCCTGAAGCCAATCCCCAGCGCGTGCGCGAGCGCCTGCTGGAGCATGAGGTCGTGGTCGAGGATATGGGTGGTGAAGTGCAGGACGTCGAAGTGTCCGCGCTCAAGAAGACGGGCCTCGATGAACTGATCGAGAAGATCCTGCTTCAGGCCGAACTGATGGAACTGACCGCCAACCCGGATCGCGCGGCCGAAGGCAATGTGATCGAGGCGCAGCTCGACAAGGGGCGCGGCGCGGTCGCGACCGTTCTGGTCCGCCGCGGCACGCTCAAGGTTGGCGACACTTTCGTCATCGGCGCGGAAAGCGGCAAGGTCCGCGCTCTGGTCAACGACAAGGGGCAGCAGGTGAAGATCGCTGGCCCGTCGACTCCGGTCGAGGTGCTGGGCCTGTCGGGCGTTCCGCTCGCGGGCGATCAGCTGACCGTCGTGGAAAACGAAGCCCGCGCCCGCGAAGTCGCCGCCTATCGTCAGGAACAGGCGACGCGCAAGCGGACGACTGCGGCTCCGACCAGCTTTGAACATATGTTCTCGGCGCTCAACACGACCGTCATCGAATATCCGGTGGTGGTGAAGGGCGACGTGCAGGGATCGGTCGAAGCCATCGTGTCCTCGCTCAACCGCATCTCGACCGACGAGATCAAGGTCCGCATCCTCCATTCGGGCGTGGGCGCGATCACCGAAAGCGACGTCACGCTGGCCGCGGCCAGCCGCGCGCCGCTGATCGGCTTCAACGTCCGTCCCAATGCGAAGGCGCGCCAGTTGGCGGAGCGCGAAAAGATATCGCTGCGCTATTATGACGTGATCTACGACCTCTTGGAGGAAGTGCGCGGCGAAATGGCGGGGCAGCTTGCGCCTGAACGTATCGAAACGATCGTCGGCCGCGCCGAGGTGCTTCAGGTCTTCCCGGCGGGCAAGAAGGACAAGGCGGCGGGTCTGCTGGTGCTCGACGGCATCATCCGCAAGGGGCTGTCCGCGCGTCTCACCCGCGACGATGTCATCGTTTCGCGCACGCACATAGCGTCGCTGCGCCGCTTCAAGGACGATGTGTCCGAAGTCCGCGCGGGCATGGAGTGCGGCGCCGTGCTCCAGGACACGAACGACATCAAGCCCGGCGATACGCTGGAGCTGTTCGAGGTCGAGGAACGCGCTCGCACATTGTAAAACATGAAGTGCGTCATCCCGGCGGCGCGAGCCAAGGCCTGCCGCCGGGATGACGAGGATTTGCTATGGCTCAACAACCAGAAGGCCCCTCCGTCCGCCTGCTTCGCGTGGGTGAACAGGTGCGTCATGTCTTGTCCGAAATCCTGACGCGCGGCGACGTGCATGACGATGTGCTGGCCAGCCATGTGGTCAGCGTCACCGAAGTCCGTATGTCCCCGGACTTGCGCCATGCGACGGTGTTCGTGAAATCCCTGCTGGGGACGGATGAGGAAGCGGTGCTCAAGGCGCTGCGGACCAACACCGCCTATCTCCAGCGGGAAGTCGCGCATCGCATCCGCCTCAAATATGCGGCGAAGCTCAAATTCCTCGCGGATGAGAGCTTCGACGAAGGCAGCCATATCGACCGGCTGCTGCGCGATCCCAAGGTTGCCCGCGATCTGGAAACGCCCGAAGAGGATTGATCCGTCCGCGCGTGAGGCCGGGGGCTGACAGCGCCGCTCATGCACGATAGAGGCGCGCGGATGCACGGCTGGATCATCCTCGACAAACCCCATGGTCTCGGTTCGACGCAGGCGGTGAGCGCTGTCAAGCGCGCCTTGCGCCAAAGCGGCTCGGGCAAGATGAAGGTCGGCCATGGCGGCACGCTCGATCCGCTGGCGACGGGCGTGCTGCCGGTCGCCATCGGGGAAGCGACCAAGCTCGCCGGGCGGATGCTCGACAGCGACAAGATCTACGATTTCACGGTGGCGTTCGGCGCGCAGACCGACACGCTCGATCTGGAAGGGCAGGCGATCGCGACCAGCGCCATTCGCCCGACGCTGGCGCAGGTGGAGGCGATCCTTCCCCGCTTCACCGGTCCCATCGAACAGGCCCCGCCCGCTTACTCCGCGATCCTGATCGACGGCCGGCGCGCCTATGACCTCGCCCGCGCGGGACGGGATGTGGAGATGAAGACGCGGGCGGTGACGATCCATTCCCTGCTTGTTTCAGCATCCATCGCGCCTTCAGGAGCGGAATTGCGCGAGGAGGAATGGACCCTGAACCAGGGTCAGGGTGACGATCCGATTGAGGCGATCACTCTCACCGCCCATGTCTCCAAGGGCACCTATATCCGCAGCCTCGCGCGGGACATTGCGCTGGCGCTGGGCACGGTGGGGCATGTCACGATGCTGCGCCGGGTCAAGGCGGGGCCGTTCACCCTCGCAACCGCGATTTCGCTGGACAAGTTGGACGAAGCTGCTAGGGGCGGCGGCATCGGCGGGCTTATGCTGCCGTTGACGGCGGGGCTGGACGACATCCCGGCTCTCCCCGTCTCTCCCGATGAAGCGCTGATGCTCCGGCAGGGGCGGGTGCTGATCGGGAAACCGCATACCGGCTTGTTACTGGCGATGGAGGGCGGCACGCCCGTCGCGCTGGTGGAGGCCAGTGGCCCGGAGATCCGGGTGGTGCGCGGCTTTAATCTCTAGTTGAAGAAAGGAAGCCGATGTCGATCACTGCGGAGCGCAAGGAAGCGCTCATCAAGGAACATGCCCGCGCCGAAGGCGATACGGGTTCGCCCGAAGTCCAGGTCGCGATCCTCTCCGAGCGTATCGCCAACCTGACCGAGCACTTCAAGGGTCATCACAAGGATAACCACAGCCGTCGCGGCCTGCTGATGCTGGTCAACAAGCGCCGTTCGCTGCTGGATTACCTCAAGAAGAAGGATGAGGGCCGCTATACCGACCTCATCTCCAAGCTGGGCCTGCGCAAGTAAGCCTGCTATAGAAGGGACGGCCCCCCAGCGGGGCCGTTTCCGATTCCGGGGCCATTGCAATCCGGCAATGGTGCCGATCAAGGGGCCAGACGATGCTCCGAAACCGCCGCGGGCCGGCTTTGTCCGCATATGAGGCCCCGCCGGGCAATAGGGCCAGGCGGGCGAAGGAAATCACATGTTCGACGTAAAGAAAGTATCCATCGAGCTGGCGGGCAAGACCCTGACTCTCGAAACCGGCCGCATTGCGCGTCAGGCCGACGCCGCCGTGCTGGCGACCTATGGCGAGACCGTGGTGCTGTGCGCCGTGACCGCCGCCAAGTCGGTGAAGGACGGGCAGGACTTCTTCCCGCTCACCGTCCATTATCAGGAAAAATATTCGGCCGCCGGTCGCATACCGGGCGGCTTCTTCAAGCGTGAGCGCGGCGCGACGGAAAAGGAAACGCTGGTTTCCCGCCTGATCGACCGTCCGATCCGCCCGCTCTTCCCCGAAGGCTTCTACAACGAGATCAACGTCATCGCCCAGGTGCTGTCATTCGATGGCGATAGCGAGCCGGACATCGTGGCGATGATCGCCGCTTCGGCTGCGCTGACCCTGTCGGGCGTGCCCTTCATGGGTCCGATCGGCGCGGCGCGCGTCGGTTACAAGGATGGCGAATATCAGCTCAACCCGTCGCTGGACGAAGTGAAGTCCGGCGATCTCGATCTGGTCGTCGCCGCCACGCAGGATGCCGTGATGATGGTCGAATCCGAAGCCAAGGAGCTTTCGGAAGAGGTCATGCTCGGCGCCGTCCTGTTCGCCCATGAAGCGAGCAAGAAGGTTGTCGGCGCGATCATCGAGCTGGCCGAGAAGGCTGCCAAGGACCCGTGGGAAATGGCCGCGCAGGACGATCTGGGCGACCTCAAGGCGAAGCTCAAGAAGCTGATCGGCAAGGATATCGCCGCCGCCTACAAGCTGACCGACAAGTCGGCCCGCTCCAGCGCCCTGAACGAAGCGCGCGCCAAGGCGAAGGCGATGTTCGAGGCCGACGGTCTTGCGCCGCAGATGGTGATGGCCGGCATCAAGCTGACCAAGAAGCTGGAAGCCGAAATCGTTCGCACCGCCATTCTCAAGGACGGCCAGCGCATCGACGGCCGCACCACCACGCAGATCCGCCCGATCGAGGCGATGGTGGGCTTCCTGCCGCGCACCCATGGTTCGGCGCTGTTCACGCGCGGTGAAACGCAGGCGATCTGCACCACTACGCTGGGCACCAAGGACGCCGAGCAGATGATCGACGGCCTTGTCGGCGTTCATTATGAAAGCTTCATGCTGCACTATAACTTCCCGCCCTATTCGGTCGGCGAAGTGGGCCGCTTCGGCGCGCCGGGCCGCCGCGAAGTCGGCCATGGCAAGCTGGCATGGCGCGCCCTGCATCCCGTGCTGCCGAGCAAGGAAGAGTTCCCCTATACCATCCGCGTCCTGTCGGACATCACCGAGTCCAACGGCTCGTCGTCGATGGCGACGGTCTGCGGCGGTTCGCTCTCGATGATGGACGCGGGTGTTCCGCTCAAGCGTCCGGTGTCGGGCATCGCCATGGGTCTGATCCTGGAGGGCAAGGACTTCGCGGTCATCAGCGATATCCTGGGCGACGAGGATCATCTGGGCGACATGGACTTCAAGGTGGCCGGCACGGAAGCAGGCATCACCACGATGCAGATGGACATCAAGATCGCCGGCATCACGAAGGAGATCTTCGAAACCGCGCTGCATCAGGCCAAGGAAGGCCGCGCCCACATATTGGGTGAGATGAACAAGGCGCTGTCCTCGACCCGCACCGAGCTGTCGGCGCACGCTCCGCGCATCGAGACGATCCAGATCGACAAGTCGAAGATCCGCGACGTCATCGGCACCGGCGGCAAGGTCATCCGCGAGATCGTCGCGGAAACCGGTGCGAAGGTCGATATCGACGACGAAGGCATCATCAAGATCAGCTCGTCCGACATCGATCAGATCGAAGCCGCCAAGAAGTGGATTCTCGGCATCGTCGAGGAAGCGGAAGTCGGCAAGATCTACAACGGCAAGGTCGTCAACATCGTCGACTTCGGTGCGTTCGTGAACTTCATGGGCGGCAAGGACGGGCTCGTCCACGTCTCCGAAATGAAGAATGAGCGCGTGGAAAAGCCCACCGACGTCGTGTCGGAAGGCCAGGAAGTGAAGGTCAAGGTCCTGGAGATCGACCCGCGCGGCAAGGTTCGCCTGTCGATGCGCGTCGTCGACCAGGAAACTGGCGAGGAACTGGAGGACACGCGTCCTGCGCGCGAACCCCGCGAACCTCGTGGTGAACGCGGTGATCGCGGCGACAGGGGCCGCGGCCCGCGTCGTGATGGCGGTGGACGTGGCGGCGATCGCGGGCCGCGCCGTGACCGTGGTCCCCGTGACGACAAGGGCGGCGACGATGACGGCTCCAGCGCAGGCCTGCCCGACTTCCTGACGCAGGACTGATCGGCGCATCGAACCCGCCGCAACGGCAAAAGAAAGGCGTCCGGATTTTCCGGGCGCCTTTTTTGTCGCAATCAATCCTCGCGCGACGATGGCTTGCAGGCGTCATATGCCTCCCTTCACCGAAATGAGACGGAACTGATCTCGATCAATGAATCCTCGAAAAGTTATGTTAGTGTAACAAAGGGCTAGCCGAGGATTTTCATGCAGCGCAGGAACGAGCGATTCGTGGAACGACTGCCGCTTGTGCTTGAGCAGCGGTGGCAGGGCTATTTCTGGGCGACTTTATTTTGCCTTGCGGCGTTCGGCCTGCGCCGCGCCATGTCTCCCCTGCTGATCAATAGTGCGCCTTTCATCACCTTTTTCCCGACGGTGATCCTGTCCGCTTTCCTGTTCGGCGCGCGGTCGGGCATATGGGCGGCGATGCTGGGGCTTGCCCTGGGCGGCTATTTTTTCCTGCTTGGGCCATCGGGATTTGAGGTCACGCCCCGCGTCGCAGTGATCATATGCCTTTACATAGTGGTCATGGGGGTGACCATCGCCCTCATCCACTTCATGCAGCGGGTGAATTTCCGGCTGGCGGTGGAGCGCGAACGCAGCAGGGAACTGGCCGCGACCAAGGATCTTCTGTTTCGCGAATTGCAGCATCGCGTGTCGAACAACCTTCAGGTGGTCGCGGCCATGCTGTCCCTGCAGCGCCGTCATATCGATCATGACGCCGCGCGCCGGGCGCTGGATGACGCATCGGCCCGGCTGGCGCTGATCGGCAAGATCAGCCGCGCCATGTATCATCCATCCGGAGAGGGGCAGGATGTCGGCACGTTCCTCACGGCATTGTGCCGCGACATCGTGGAAGCCAGCGGGCGGCAGGATGTCGTCGTCAGGGTTTCGGCCCCCGGACAATTGCTGCTGGCGTCGCATGTCAGCGTTCCGCTGGCGCTGATCGTGGCCGAAGCCGTGAGCAATGCTATCGAACATGGCCTGCCCGACCGCGCGGGGACGGTTCTCGTTTCCCTCGATGCCTCCGAGGAAGGGTTCTCCTTGCGGGTCGTCGACGACGGCAAGGGTATAGCGCAAGGCACGGAGATCGGCGCGGCGAACAGCCTTGGTCTTCGTATCGCGGCGGCCCTGGCTTCCCAGCTTGGAGGACGTTTCCTGCTTGAACCGGGCCCCAATGGCGGAGCGGTGGCGCGGCTCGATCTTCCGCCGTCGGCGAACGGAACGCCCGACTGACCATTCTGCCGCTTGGCGGCGGCCATTCGCTCGGCTATGACCCGGCCCATGCTGACGAAAACCATGACGCGCCTTGGCGCTGCCGCCGCTCTGGTCCTGCTCGCGGGATGTGCGACATCGAAGAACAAGGCCGACACCCAATATGTCGCCCGCGACGTGTCCACGCTCTATAATGCAGGCAAATACCGGCTGGATCGCGGGCAATACAAGCTGGCGGCGGCGTTGTTCGACGAAGTGGAACGTCAGCATCCCTATTCGCCCTGGGCGCGCCGGGCGCAGCTCATGTCGGCCTTCAGCTATTACATGAATCGCAATTATAATGAATCGATCGGCGCGGCGCAGCGCTTCCTGTCGATTCATACGGGCAACAAGGATGCCCCTTACGCCTATTATCTGATCGCGCTGTGCTATTATGAGCAGATCGCCGACGTGACGCGCGACCAGAAGATCACCAGTCAGGCGCTGGATGCGCTGGGCGAATTGATCCGCCGCTATCCCGATACGCGCTATGCCTCCGACGCCCGGCTGAAGATCGACCTCGTCAACGACCATCTGGCCGGCAAGGAAATGGAGATCGGCCGTTTTTATCAGCGTCGCGGGCAATGGCTGGCCGCCACGCTGCGTTTCCGCACCGTGATCGACAAATTTCAGACCACGACTCATACGCCTGAAGCGCTGGAGCGTCTGGTCGAAAGCTATCTCTCCCTGGGCATTCCCGAGGAGGCGAAGAAAGCCGCCGCCGTGCTGGGCGCCAATTATCCGGGCACCAAATGGTATGACCGGTCCTACAAGCTGATCCGGGAATATGCGCCCAAGGCATAGGATCGTTTGTTCCCCTTTTGTGCATTGAAGGGTAGAAGCACGCCATGCTGACCGCCCTGTCCATCCGCAATGTCGTGCTGATCGAGGCGCTGGACCTGGAGTTCGGGCCGGGGCTGGGCGTGCTGACGGGGGAGACCGGGGCAGGCAAGTCGATCCTGCTCGATTCCCTGGGGCTGGCGCTGGGCGCGCGCGCCGACAGCGGACTGGTGCGGAACGGCGAATCGCAGGCGAGCGTGACCGCGACGTTCGATCCGCCCGCGCCGGGCCATAGGGCCTTTACCCTCCTCACCGGAAACATGATCGACCTGGAGCCGGGCGAACCGCTCATCATCCGGCGGACGCTCAAGGTCGATGGCGGCAGTCGCGCGTTTATCAATGACCAGCCCTGTTCCGCCGCGCTGTTGCGGGAACTGGGCGGGGCGTTGGTTGAAATCCATGGCCAGCATGACGACCGGGGCTTGCTGAACCCGCGGGGGCATCGGACGCTGCTGGATGCCTATGGGCGCTGCGACGTCGCTCAGGTCGCCGCGGCCTATGCGGCGTGGCGAACGGCCGCCGATGCGCTGGGCGATGCACGGGAAACGGTCCGGGATGCGGCCCGCGACCGCGACTATCTGACCCATGCGGTGGAGGAACTGACGCAATTCGCGCCGCAGCCGGGGGAAGAAGCCGCCTTGGCCGGGGAACGGGCGACGATGCAGAAGGGCGCGCGCCTGACCGACGATCTTGCCGTCGTGACGGGATGCCTGACGGGATCGGACGGCGGGCTGGCGCAGTTGCGGCAGGCGGCGCGGCGGCTGGACCGGATCGCGGCGGAATATGAGCCGCTGGCCGATGTGCTGGCGGCGCTCGACCGCGCGGTGATAGAAGCGGGGGAGGCGGAGGACCGGCTGAACGAAGCGGCCGATGCATTGAGCTTCGATCCGGCAAGGCTGGACGCGATCGAAACGCGATTGTTCGACCTGCGCGGCCTTGCCCGCAAGCATCAGGTGCAGCCCGATGAACTGGCCGCCTTGCGGGAGGAGATGGCCGCCAGACTGTCCGCTATCGAAGGGGGCGAGGAGCATCTCGCCGCGCTGGAAGCAGCCGTGGCGGTCAGGGCGGATGCCTATCGGCAGGCGGCGCAGGCGCTTTCGGCGGAGCGGCAGGCGGCGGCGCGGCGGCTCGACGGGGCCGTTGCGGCGGAACTGGCGCCGCTCAAACTGGATGCCGCGCGTTTCCGCACGGTCGTTGCGCCGCTGGACGAGGGGCAGTGGAGCGCGCAGGGCATGGACCGGGTCGAATTTGAAATCTCGACCAATCCCGGCGCGCCCTTCGCCCCGCTGGTGAAGATCGCATCGGGCGGCGAACTCTCGCGCTTCATCCTGGCGCTCAAAGTGGCGCTGGCGGAACGCGGCGGCGCCGATACGCTGATCTTCGACGAGATCGACCGGGGGGTGGGAGGCGCGGTGGCCTCCGCCATCGGCGACCGTTTGGCCCGGCTGGCGCAAAGCAGTCAGATTCTGGTCGTCACCCACAGCCCGCAAGTCGCGGCGCGTGGGACAGGGCATATGCTGATCGCCAAATCCAGCGACGGAACGGTCACGCGCACCGGCGTCCATGCGCTTGACGAGGGCGAGCGTCGGGAGGAGATCGCGCGCATGTTGTCCGGCGCGGAAATCACGGCGGAAGCGCGCGCGCAGGCGGAACGGCTATTGGAGGTTTGAGAGGGCGCTTCCCGCCTGGGAGGCGCAACGCTATGGAAGGCGCATGACCGATCCCGCCGCCATGACCGAAGCCGAAGCCGCCAACCGCCTGATGCGCCTTGCGAAGGAAATCGCGCGGCATAACCGGCTTTACCACGATCAGGATCAGCCGGAGATCACGGATGCCCAATATGACGCGCTGATGCGGGAGAACAATGCGCTGGAGGCGGCATTTCCCCAACTGGTGCGTTCGGATTCCCCCAACCGGCAGGTGGGGGCGGCGCCGACTTCCGCCCTGAAAAAGGTCCGGCACGCCATCCGCATGATGAGCCTCGACAACGGCTTTGCGGATGAGGACATCGCGGAGTTCCTTGCGCGGGTCCGGCGGTTTCTGGCGCTGCCGGGGGATGCTCCGGTCGCGCTGACGGCGGAACCGAAGATCGATGGCCTCTCCTGCTCGCTGCGCTATGAAAAGGGCGGACTGGTGCTGGCGGCTACGCGCGGCGACGGGACGACGGGCGAGGACGTGACCGCCAATGCCCGCACCATCGCCGATATCCCCGAGCGGCTGGCGGGGGCTGACGTCCCGGAGGTTTTCGAGGTCCGGGGCGAAGTCTATATGGCCAAGGCGGATTTCGTCGCCCTCAATGAACGCCTTCTGGCCGAGGCGGACGATCCGGCAAAGGCGCGGCAGTTCGCCAATCCGCGCAACGCCGCCGCCGGTTCCCTGCGGCAGAAGGACGCCCATGTCACCGCCAGCCGCCCGCTGCGCTTTCTGGCGCATGGATGGGGAGAATGTTCGGCGCTGCCCGGCGCGACGCAATGGGAGGTGATGCAGGCCATCGCCGCATGGGGCCTGCCCGTTTCCGATCTGCTGACCTGTGTGGACACGCTGGAAGCCATATTGGCCCATTATCGCCGGATCGAGGCGGAGCGCGCCGAACTGCCCTTCGACATCGACGGCGTCGTCTACAAGGTGGACCGGCTGGACTGGCAGCAACGGCTGGGCTTCGTCGCGAAAGCGCCGCGCTGGGCCATCGCGCATAAATTCCCGGCGGAACGGGCGCAGACCACTTTGGAAGCCATCGATATCCAGGTCGGCCGCACCGGCAAGCTGACCCCGGTGGGCCGCTTGACCCCCGTGACCGTCGGCGGGGTCGTGGTGTCCAATGTCACGCTCCACAATGCCGATGAGATCGCGCGGCTGGGCGTTCGTCCGGGCGACCGGGTCATCGTCCAGCGCGCGGGCGACGTGATCCCGCAGGTGGTGGACAATCTGACCCGCGAGGATGCGCGCCCGCCCTTCCTCTTTCCCGATCATTGCCCCGTCTGCGGCTCGGAAGCCGTGCGGGAGGAGGGAGAGGTGGACATACGCTGCACCGGCGGGCTGGTCTGCGCGGCGCAGCGTTTCGAGCGCCTTCGCCATTTCGTCAGCCGCGGGGCGCTCGATATCGAAGGACTGGGCGAGAAGACGATTCAGGAATTCCTCGACCTTGGCTGGATATCGGAGCCTGCGGATATCTTCCGCCTGCCGGCCCATCGCGCGGACCTGCTGGGACGGGAAGGGTGGAAGGAGAAGTCCGTCGACAACCTGTTCGCCGCGATCAAGGCGAAGCGGGAGCCGGATGCGGGGCGGCTGCTCTTCGGGCTGGGCATCCGCCATGTCGGCGCGGTGACGGCGCGCGATCTGCTCAAGCGCTATACGCGCCTTCCCGCGATCCGGACGCTGGCGCAGGAGATCATTGCGTTGCGCGAGAGCATGGCGCCTGTTGAGGGCGAGGAGGAGAGCCGTTTCCTCAACCGGCGGGACAAGGCCATCGCCGAACTGATCGGGGTGGAGAATGTCGGCGCGGCGGTCGGCCATGCGCTCGCGGACTTCTTCCACGAACCGCATAATGTGGAGGTCTGGAATGACCTGCTCCGTGAAGTGTCGCCGCCCGACTATGTAGTGGAAACGACCGCGAGCGTGGTGACGGGCAAGACGGTCGTTTTCACCGGCAAGCTGGAAACGATGAGCCGCGACGAGGCCAAGGCGCAGGCCGAAAGACTGGGCGCGAAAGCGGCGGGGTCGGTAAGCGCCAGGACCGACCTTGTCGTCGCCGGTCCCGGTGCGGGGTCGAAGCTCAAGCAGGCCGCCGCGCTCGGCATCGAAGTGATCGACGAGGCCGCATGGGCGGAGATCGTGAAGGCGGCGGGGCAGGGGTAGAGCGTTTCCTGAAACCCCGCCGTGCCTCTCAGGCCGTCTGTTCCAGCTTGTCCTGCGTCTTCGTGTCGAAGTCACCGGCGTCGTGGCGTTCGTGAAGCTGCTCCTCCAGCGGGCCGGAGGTCTTGTTGACGATGCGGCCGCGCTTCACCGCCGGGCGCGAGTCGATCTGCCTCGCCCAGCGGTTGACATGCTTGTAGCTCGCCCCATCCAGGAACTCCGCCGCCCCTTCATAGGTGCGATCGAGGACGACGCCGCCATACCAGGGCCAGATCGCCATGTCCGCGATCGTATATTCGTCGCCCGCCATATACTCGTTGTCGGCCAGATGGCGGTCGAGCACATCGAACTGCCGCTTCACCTCCATGGTGAAGCGATTGATCGGATATTCATATTTTTCCGGCGCATAGGCGAAGAAATGGCCAAAGCCGCCGCCCAGCAGGGGCGCGCTGCCCATCTGCCAGAACAGCCAGGACAGCGCCGCCGCGCGTCCGGCGGGGTCGGTGGGCAGGAAAGCGCCGAACTTCTCCGCCAGATAGAGCAGGATCGCGCCCGATTCGAACACGCGCTGTGGCGGCGAGACGCTGCGGTCCATCAGCGCGGGAATCTTGCTGTTGGGATTGACCGAGACGAAGCCGCTCGAAAACTGATCGCCATCCCCAATGCGGATCAGCCAGGCGTCATATTCCGCGCCGCTATGTCCCGCGGCCAGCAGTTCCTCCAGCATGATCGTCACCTTCTGCCCATTGGGCGTCGCGAGCGAGTAAAGCTGAAGCGGGTGCTTGCCGACCGGCAGATCCCTGTCGTGCGTGGGGCCTGCGATGGGCCGGTTGATAGTGGCGAAGGCGCCGCCATTCGCCTTGTCCCAGGTCCAGACGCGGGGCGGGGTATAGCTTTCGGTCATGTGGGGTGCTCCCTTGGATGGCAGTTACCCCCGCAGGTAGGAAGCGGCCCCCGACCCGGCAACCGCTCCTGCCGCAATGGCGGACTTATTTCTTGTCTGTCCGCGCGATAAGAACGCTCACCGGGGAATGATGCACAATGGCCGACGCGTTCGACCCGAGCAGCTTTGAGGAGAGGGACGGCTGATGCGAGCCGAGGACGATGAGGTCGGCCGACTGCGCTTGTGCATAGGAAACCGTCTCATCGCGCACCGGGCCGCGTTTGGTGATGAAATCGACGCGGCTTTCGTCGATGTTCAGGTCCGCGCACCATTGGCGCATGGCGGCCATGGCATCCCGCTGTTCGTGCAGGTCGAAATCCTCTGCGAGCAGTTCGGCGTAGCGGGACGGCAAATGGTAGCGGACATAGAGAAGATGGAGCCGCCCCTCATTCCCGGCGATGGCGGCGGCGCGCGCAAGAGCCGCGCGGCCATTGTCCGGATCATTGACGTCCACCGCGACGATGATGTTCGAAAAGCGCATTCTTCTTCTCCTTTGCCTTCCCGCTATTGTTCGCGTCCCGTGAGGAGATGAAAGCAGGGAACGGGCGCGACATGAAATAATGCCGGCGGGCAACGGCGTGGCGACGGCCGCAACAATCCCGCAACGCGATGGTGGCAGGAGGGGCTTGGAGAGAGACCTGACTGCCCTGCGGAGAAAAAATGACGCCCGCCTCTTGACCGGAAAAATCCTCCTTCCATATTCACGCCTGCTAGCACTCCCAAAAGAAGAGTGCTAACAAGTGAAGGTTCATTGGGAGAAGGGTCAAGACGCATCGTTCCGGGGATATCCTCCCCGTGCGTCTTTCCGGATCCCGTCAACGTCCGTAGAGGGAAAGGCACACAACATGGCATTTCGTCCGTTGCATGACCGCGTTCTCGTCCGCCGCGTAGAGGCGGAAGAGAAGACAGCCGGCGGCATCATCATCCCCGATTCCGCCAAGGAAAAGCCGCAGGAAGGTGAGATCGTCGCTGTGGGCACCGGCTCCAAGGCGGAAGACGGCAAGGTGACGCCGCTGGACGTCAAGGCCGGCGACCGCATCCTGTTCGGCAAATGGTCGGGCACCGAAGTCAAGGTCGACGGTGAAGACCTGCTCATCATGAAGGAATCGGACATTCTGGGCGTCGTCGCCTGAAATCGCTGATTTCCCCCGCACTCTAATTTGCAAGAAAGCAGAGGTTTTTACCCATGGCTGCAAAAGAAGTAAAATTCTCCCGCGACGCCCGTGAGCGCATCCTGCGCGGCGTCGACATCCTGGCCGACGCGGTCAAGGTGACGCTCGGTCCCAAGGGCCGCAACGTCGTCATCGACAAGAGCTTCGGCGCGCCCCGCATCACCAAGGACGGTGTTTCGGTCGCCAAGGAAATCGAACTGAAGGACAAGTTCGAGAATATGGGCGCCCAGATGGTCCGCGAAGTCGCTTCGAAGACCAATGACGTCGCCGGTGACGGCACCACCACCGCGACCGTCCTGGCCCAGGCGATCGTGCGCGAAGGCATGAAGTCGGTTGCCGCCGGCATGAACCCGATGGACCTGAAGCGCGGCATCGACCTCGCCGTCACGAAGGTCGTCGAAGACCTCAAGGCCCGTTCCAAGCCGGTTTCCGGCACCAAGGAAATCCAGCAGGTCGGCATCATCTCGGCCAATGGCGACACGGTCGTCGGCGAGAAGATCGGCGAAGCGATGGAGCGCGTCGGCAAGGAAGGCGTGATCACCGTCGAGGAAGCCAAGGGTCTCGAATTCGAGCTGGACGTCGTGGAAGGCATGCAGTTCGATCGCGGCTACCTGTCGCCCTACTTCGTCACCAACCCGGAAAAGATGCAGGTCGAACTCGCTGACCCCTACATCCTGATCCACGAGAAGAAGCTGTCGAACCTTCAGTCGATCCTGCCGATCCTCGAAGCGGTCGTGCAGTCGGGCCGTCCGCTGCTCATCATCGCGGAAGACATTGAAGGCGAAGCGCTGGCGACCCTGGTCGTCAACAAGCTGCGCGGCGGCCTGAAGGTCGCTGCGGTCAAGGCTCCGGGCTTCGGCGACCGCCGCAAGGCCATGCTGGAAGACATCGCCGTCCTGACCAAGGGCGAAGTTGTTTCCGAAGACCTCGGCATCAAGCTCGAAAACGTCACCCTGGGCATGCTCGGCACCGCCAAGCGCGTCACGATCGACAAGGACAACACCACCATCGTCGATGGCGCCGGTGATGCCGAAGCGATCAAGGGCCGCACCGAGCAGATCCGCGCTCAGATCGAGACGACCACGTCCGACTACGACCGCGAAAAGCTGCAGGAGCGTCTCGCCAAGCTGGCTGGCGGCGTGGCCGTCATCAAGGTCGGCGGCGCATCGGAAGTCGAGGTCAAGGAGCGCAAGGACCGCGTCGACGACGCGCTGCACGCGACCCGCGCGGCCGTTGAAGAAGGCATCGTCCCCGGTGGCGGCACGGCGCTTCTCTACGCGACCAAGGCCCTGAGCGGCCTCAAGGGCGCCAATGACGACCAGACCCGCGGTATCGACATCATCCGCAAGGCCATCGAAGCGCCGCTGCGCCAGATCGCCCAGAATGCGGGCGTCGACGGCGCCGTCGTCGCCGGCAACCTGCTGCGCGAAAATGACGAGACGAAGGGCTTCAACGCCGCGACCGACACCTATGAGAATCTGGTCGCCGCCGGCGTCATCGACCCGACCAAGGTCGTTCGCGCCGCGTTGCAGGACGCTGCTTCGGTCGCCGGTCTGCTCATCACCACGGAAGCGACCATCGCCGAACTGCCGGACGACAAGTCCGCGATGCCCGCCATGCCCGGCGGCATGGGCGGCATGGGCGGCATGGACTTCTAAAGCGATCGCCGGGGGCGGATATATATCCGCCCCCGGTCCGATCGTGGCAGTCGGAAGGCCGCGTTCAAGCGACAAGAGGCCGGTGGAGCAATCCGCCGGCCTTTTTCCTGTGGCGGCGCGCCAGTTCCGGGACATGCTATTTTCGCGAGGTTAACCAAAAAATAAACCAACGGCCCCATTGTGCGGACGGGGAACCGGAGACCCGCCGATTTGCGCGCTATAAGAACTTTTCTGACCAGCCGATCCGCCCGGCACATGGCGCAGGACGCGGAGGTACGCCGCAGCCTGGTGGAAACGCTCTATGCGTCACCCGCATCCCTGACCATTGGCGCCGTGACCGGGGCCGCCGTGGGCATCGTTATCAGCGGTCTCAGCCAGGATGCCACCACCGACGCCGTCGTCATCACGCTATGCATCGTAGCGGCGCTGCGCGTCATCACGGCGATCTTCTTTCACCGGCAGTTCGTGCGCGGCGCGGCGGTGGCTTCGCGCCTGTGGGAACTGGTTTATGAACTGGGGGCGTGGGCTTATGCCGGGCTTCTGGGACTCATGAGCTTTGCGACCCTTGTCGCATCGAGCAATTCGGTCATGCACATGCTCAGCGTGTCGATGGCGGCGGGCTATGCCGGGGGCATTTCAGGCCGCAATGCCGGGCGGGTCCACATCGCCATCGGGCAGGTCTGCCTTGCCCTGCTGCCGACCGCGACCGGCCTGTGGCTGGAGGGGTCAACCGGCTATCGTGTGCTCGCCGTCGCCATGGTGATGATGGTCCTGGGCCTGGCGGAGATCAGCTCCACGACGCACCGCATCGTTGTCCAGGCGCTGAAGGGCAAGCGGGATCAATCCGTCCTTGCCGAAAAATTCGAGCGCCTGGCCCGCTATGACAGTTTGACGGGTCTGGAAAACCGCATGGCGATGCAGATGCGGTTGCAGGACATATTCGACAACCGCATGAGTTCGCATGACGCGGTCGCGATCCTCTGGATGGATATCGACAGGTTCAAGGAAATCAACGACTCGCTGGGCCATATCGTCGGCGACCAGCTGCTTCGCGGCGTTGCCCGACGATTGATCGAAGTCGTCCAGGACCGGGGCCGGGTCGCGCGCTTCGGCGGGGACGAATTCGTCATCATCTGTCCTGATACGGACCGGCTGACCGCGCAAACCATAGCCCGCGAAATCCTCGAATATCTCGCGCATGGATTCGGGATCGGCGATCACCATCTCCAGGCGACCGCATCGATCGGCTATGCGGTGGCGCCGCAGGATGGCCGTCACATGGACGAGCTGATGCAGCATGCGGACATCGCCCTCTACGAAGCCAAGCGGGAAGGGCGCAACCGCGCGGCCAGTTTCAGCTGGCTGTTCAAGGAACGCTTCAATCGCATTCACGAGATCGAAACGGGGCTGCGCCGCGCCATCGAGGGGCAGGAACTGCGGCTGGTGTTCCAGCCCATCGTCGATCTGGAAAGGATGCACATCGACGCCTGCGAGGCGCTGCTGCGCTGGGAGCATCCCATCCTGGGCATGATACCGCCATCGGAGTTCATTCCGATTGCCGAGGGCATGGGAATGATCGAGGAAATCACGTCCTGGGTGTTGCGCAACGCCTGTCTGGCCGCCGCATCCTGGCCCAGCGACGCGCGGGTGGCGGTGAACATATCGCCCGCATCGCTCAAATCCGCCGAACTGCCGGGAAGCGTCATCGCCGCCTTGCTGGAATCGGGATTGCCCGCGCGCCGGCTGGAACTGGAGGTGACGGAATCCATCTTTCTGGACGATAGCGGTCAGGCCAATGCGATTCTGCTGGAATTGCAGCGCATCGGTTTACGGCTGGCGCTCGATGATTTCGGGACGGGTTATTCCTCCCTTTCCTATCTGCGCTCCTACCGTTTCGACACGCTGAAGGTGGACCAGAGCTTCATGGCGGGCGTGAGCGCCAACGCGGAGGATCGCGCCATCGTCAGGGCCATCGGCGCCCTGGCCCGCGATCTGGCGATGGATACGGTGGCCGAAGGCATAGAAACCGTGGACCAGCTTGAACATGCCCGTGACGCCGGCTTCACCAACGTCCAGGGCTATCTGTTCAGCAGGCCGGTGCCGTGCGATGTCGTCACCGCCCTGATCGCCCATGGCGCGTTGGCCCCGATCCAGGAGCCGCCGCCTCTCAACCATTCGCGTCGCCGCCTGGGCTGATAAGGCGGCGATTTCAACGCAGGCGGGTCTGGGCCGCTGCCAGCCTGCGCATCATCCGCAAGTCCCGATCCGAAAGCATCAACGCCGTGTCGGTCCAGGTGGTGACGATGTCGGTCAATTCTTCCAAAGTCATGGGATCGACGCGGCGTCCCGCGCGCGCGACCCCGACATAGCCCGCATGGCGTGGACTGTGATCGGCAATCCACTGACGGGTGGCTTCTTCACCCTCTCCCGTCTCGACGACCTGAGAGACGATGCCCATGTCGTACATCTCTTCGGCGCTGTAGACATGGCCTTCCATGATCATCCGCCGGGCCAGCACGGGACCCACGCGCCGGGACAGGATCGAATAGGCGCCCATGCCGGGGAACAGGCCGAACAGGATTTCGGGCAGGCCGAAGCGCGCCTGCCGCTCCGCTATGATGACATCGAAGCACATGAGCGCTTCCAGGCCGCCGCCCAGCGCGTCTCCCTGCGCAAGGCCGATGTTGATGATGTTCATGTCGTTGCTGTGCCAGATGCGGTCCACGATCTCGACGCAGGATATGCCATATTTCAGCAAGGCGTCGCGATTGCGGGTCTGGATGCATTCCGCGAACATCTCCAGATCGCCGCCGAGATTGAAAACCCCCGGAAAGCGCGATCCCAGCACCATGAACTTGAGGGATTCCGGATTGGCGCTGAACAACCGCTTGGTTTCGCTGAGCCAGGCCATCGTGTCGCGAATCAGGCTCTGATTCGAATTGGGCCGTTCATGCGGCGTCATGAAGGCCCACAGCGTCGCCAGCTCCGCGTCCCAGCGCACGTCGATCTGTCCCAGATCGAACAGCATGGATTGGCGGAAGTCCTCCGAAACCCTGTTTTCCGTAGCGGCGAGATACTCATTGTCGAGAGGAAGAGCGGTGACTTCCTCATGCGATGTCCGCATATCCACATGGGTCGGATTAAATCGACCTGAATCAATCATCTGCGCCCCCGAATTCCCATTTTCCATTAACAGAACAGGGTTGCAGGTTTGATGCAATGCTTGCAGGTCGTTAGAAAGGGATATTAACCAATTTTTTAGAAACTGTTGCCCGGAAGCCCCATATATGACCCCCAAGAACCCCGTTTCCGTTGCGTTTATGCAACGAGATGTTTTCGATTTCCCGACGCAATCCGCCTTTTATTAACCTTTACAGGCTAGATAGGCGTTCATGTATCGGCGCTCGTCCCATTCCAAAAGCGTGACCTTGATGCTTCACGACGCCGCGGGCGGGGCGTGGCACTTGCGATTGTCCGACGATTGCCTGCGCTTCATCGGCCGGTATCGGCGGGTGGAGGGCTTCCACGTCGACGCAATGATGCTGTTCGAAGGGCTGCGCAAGTCGGGCTGATCGCAGAGGACCGCCATGGCGCACTTGTGCGCGCCATCGTTCGATCCTAGACGGCGCACGTGACCCAGCCCCGTTTCTCCTTTTCTGTCTCGGCCACGGACGGCAAAGCCCGCACCGGCGTCATTTCCATGCGCCGGGGCGAAATCCGCACGCCGGCTTTCATGCCGGTCGGCACGGCCGCCACCGTCAAGGCCATGCGGCCGGCGGAGGTGCGCGCGGCCGGTGCCGATATCATATTGGGCAATACCTATCACCTGATGCTGCGTCCCGGCGCGGAACGCATGGCCCGGCTGGGCGGGTTGCACGGGTTCATGGGCTGGGACAGGCCCATCCTGACCGACAGCGGCGGCTATCAGGTGATGAGTCTGTCCGCGCTCACCAGGATGAGCGAGGAAGGCGTGGCCTTTTCCAGCCATATCGACGGATCGAAGCATATGCTCAGCCCGGAGCGCTCGATGGAAATCCAGCGCCTGCTCGATAGCGATATCGTCATGGCGTTCGACGAATGCACCAGAAACGGCTGCACCCATGACGAAGCGGCGCAGTCGATGGAAAGATCGATGCGCTGGGCGAAGCGTTCCCGCGATGCCTTCGACGCGGGCGGCGCCCATGCGGATCGCGCCGCGCTGTTCGGCATCCAGCAGGGATCGCTGGATGAAGGATTGCGGCGGGTTTCCGCCGACAGGCTGATCGACATCGGGTTCGATGGATATGCCGTCGGCGGTCTTGCGGTGGGGGAAGGGCAGGAAGCCATGTTCGGCTGCCTCGATTTCGCGCCGGACATGCTGCCGCCGGACCGGCCCCGCTATCTGATGGGCGTGGGCAAGCCGGACGACATCGTGGGCGCGGTGGAACGGGGCATCGACATGTTCGATTGCGTGCTGCCCACGCGCAGCGGCCGCAACGGCCAGGCCTTTACCTGGAACGGACCGCTCAATATCCGCAACGCCCGTTTCGCGGAAGATCGCGAGCCGCTCGATCCGCGCTGCGCCTGCCCGGTCTGTTCGACATGGAGCCGCGCTTATCTGCATCATCTCGTCAAGGCCGGCGAGATGCTGGGGGCGATGCTGATGACCCAGCATAACATCCATTTCTACCAGGATCTGATGCGGAATATCCGTGACAGCATCGCGCAGGGCCGTTTCGCCGTTTTCGCCGCCGGTTTCCGGAACGAATATAAACGCGCCTGAGTCAGGCCAGCGTGGTGATCGCTATCGAATAGAGTCCCGCCGCCATATCATGGTCGAGCGGTGAGCGCAGTTGCCGGGAAAGGCCGGTGAGAATGCGCCCATAGCGCTCCTCAAGGCGGATCGTCATGTCGGGTGAGGCGCGCAGGGCGGTTGAATGGATTTCCAGCCTGGCGCGATCCCGCGATCCGGCATCCGCCTGGATGGATATCCGCATGGAAGCGTCGGGATCGGAAAGCATCGCCAGTTCGATCAGTTCCGTGAGGAGGAAGGCGACGGGCACCGCGACGTCCTGGCTGATATGCAGATTGTCGCTGTCGATCTGGATGGCGAAGCGGCGCGCCTCCGCGGGAGCACCGCCCCGCAGGCTGGCGGACAGTTCGCTGACGAGCGAACGCACGCCCACGCCATGATTTTCTTCCAGTTCCGCATAGTGATTGCGGTGGACGACCGACAGCGCATCCACGCGGCGCTGGATGGAGGCATAGGCTTCGGCCGCTTCGGGCGTGATCGCCGATCTGGCGTGCAGGTTGATCAGGCTGGCAATGATCTGAAGATTGTTCTTGACGCGGTGATGCACCTCACGCGTGAGTTTCCGCTGCGTTTCCAGCGCGTCGGCCATTTCGGTCTCATGCGTGGCGACATCTTCGCTGATGGCCCGGAATGTCTGGCCCAGCGCCACGATTTCCTGGGCGGGGGTGCGCATGCGGCGCAGGGGTTCCAGAACCTCCCCCGGATGATAGGCCGCGACGGAACGGCGCAGCAGCACCAGGGGACGGATCAGCAGCCGGTTGACGACGAACCAGCCGATCGCGGCGGCGGCGAACCACATGACGAGCGGCAGGAAGAGCGAGAGAAGCCGGGCGGCGGTCGCGGGCGGGTCCTGAACCGTCATGGTCAGGAATATGTCGGACGGAACCACCCGCGCGGACAGGCTGGTGCTGCGATATCTCGACCGCTGGCGATCGGGTTGCCGGGTAACGACAAGCGTCTTGGCTCCCTGCCGAAGGCTTAGCTGGCGATTTTGCAGCGCCGTGGCCGGATCGGCCACTCTTTCCAGATAGGCGCGGGGATAATAGGCCAGGGCCACGACCCTGCCGTCGCGGCTGATTTCGCGGCTGACGAGGAGGCCGGCCTGGGGCAGCAGCTCCGCTTTGGCGGACGCGAACCGCTGTGCCGGCGATATTCCGGCCGGTTCGTCCTTGCGCGATCCGCACAGGCGCCGTCCTGCCCGGTCATAAATGTAGAAATTGCCTTCGCTGTCGGCATGGGACCGCAGAAAGAAAGACAGGCGCCCGCACATGTCCGAATCCGCCGTCCCCGCGGCGATGGCGTTGACCGTCAGGGTTATGGCTGTCCGGTCCGATGCAAGATCGGCCGTCAGCTTGCGGGCGCTCTGCGTCACCGCAACCCTCAGCAGGGCTTCCTTTTCAAGATCGGCGGACCGGATCGCCTGAAGCGAAGCCACCAGGGCCAGTATGCCCAGAGGCAGCAGCGCCAATGTCAGGATGAGGAACATCTTGACGCCGGTCGAACGGAAATATGTGTTCGCTATGGCAGAGGGGGTATGTGCGGGCATTTCAGGGTCTGGCGGAGGATGGCTGCCCCCGATCACGGTGCTGTCAATCCAGCTTGCCGAGAAGGTCTAGCATTTCCGGGGGAATATCCTCGTCGACGGCGCGTTGATAAACCGATCGCAAGGCGTCGGCGACATGCTCCTTGCTCTTGGAACGGGACGCTCGTTTGCCGCGCGGGCGTGATGGCGCACCTTTCATATCCGTAACGGAGACGTCTGCATTGATGTCGCCTGCCTCCGTCGCGTTTCGTTCCGTTGTTGAAGCAACCAAAATTCAGCCCCTCTGAAACAATCCTGCCATGCCCGCCGATCTGTTTTTTCGCGGGTTTCCGGGGCCGCGTCAATTCGCGGATGCCGTAAAATCCGTAACCCTGGCTTTGCCATCTAAAAAAACGAACGGCAGTGAAACAAATCCACCGCTCGATGGTTCCCCCATCCAAGGCGTTTTTTGTATATCGGGTTGCCGGTGACGAGGGGGCTGGCCTTGCCATGGGGGCATTGTCGATCCATCCTCCCTTGTCCGAACAGATTTCGCAGCATTGAGCCCATGAAGGGCAGGGAGAAGACGAACACATGTCGCTTGGACAGCAGCTGCACCCCCATCTTCCATTTCTGCGCCGTTACGCGCGCGCCCTTACCGGTGACCAGATCCACGGCGATGCCTATGTGCGCGCCACGCTGGAAGCGATCGTCGCCGCGCCTGAAGAATTTCCCGCGGGCGTCGATCCGCGGCTGGGCCTTTACAAGATATTCCATGCGATTTGGTCGTCATCGCATCTGGACGATGGGCCGGCCGTCATCGGGCCCGACGGACAGGAAGCGATTGCGCAGGCCCGGCTCGGGCGGTTGACGCCCCTGCCTCGCCAGGCTTTGCTCCTGACCGCGTTGGAGGGCTTTACCATTGAAGACGTGGCTTATCTCATCAGCATGGACGCGGACGAGGTTGAGGCGCTGGTGGAAGAGGCGCTGAGCGCGATCGAATCGCAGACCAGGGCCAAAGTCCTGATTATCGAGGATGAACCGATCATCGCGATGGATATCGAAACCATCGTCCGCGATCTGGGCCATGAAGTGACGGCGATAGCGGTGACGCGGGAAGACGCCGTGCGCGAAGCGATGGCGCAGCGTCCGGGGCTGGTGCTGGCGGACATTCAACTCGCGGACGACTCCAGCGGCATCGACGCCGTGAAGGACATCCTCGGGGAATTTTCAGTGCCGGTGATCTTCATCACCGCTTTCCCGGAGCGATTGCTGACCGGGGAAAGGCCCGAACCGACCTTCCTCATCACCAAGCCCTTTCAACGGTCCACGGTCAAGGCGGCAATCTCCCAGGCGCTTTTCTTTGACGAAGCCACCGCACCGGCTTGACCGGACGGATCGACGGCATGTCGGAACCCCCGCCCGCTCGTTGCGTTATTGATGCGTAACGATGGGAGATGGACATGGCCGAGGAGAACCCGCATATTTCGACCGAGGATGCCCGCGCCGGATCGACGCCCCATATCGTGCGGTATGTGCTGGGAATTTCCCTGGCCTTGGTGGTCATCGCCATGCTGCTGGTTCTATGGCGTTGAAGTCTGGAAGATGGATTTTCGGTCGGCTGACCTCAGTATAAGGCGCAAGCGATTTATATGGCTTTGACCACTTCGGTTCACGCGGCAGGAGCGACAGGCGGCTCGGGGACTGCTCCTGCACAGGCGGGGGCAGTGGAGCGCGCCACATTGTCCGACACGGATTTCAAGCGCGAACTGGCTGCGGTCATTCCGCACCTTCGCGCATTCGGCCGCTCTCTTTCAGGCAATCGCGACGTGGCGGACGATCTGGTCCAGGAAACGCTGTTGAAGGCATGGGCCGCGCGCAGCCGCTTCCAGGCCGGCACCAATATGAGGGCGTGGACCTTCATCATCCTGCGCAATCATTATCTGTCGCAAATGCGCCGGTCGCGGTTCCGGGGGGACTGGGACGACCTGACGGCGGACCGCCTGCTGGCGGCCCCGGCGGGGCAGGACAAGCATGTGGAGCTTTCCGACATGCAAAGGGCGCTGCTGCAATTGCCCCAGCCCCAGCGCGAGGCGTTGATATTGGTGGGCGCGGGCGGTTTCGCCTATGAAGAAGCCGCTGAAATCTGCGGCGTTGCCGTGGGGACGATCAAAAGCCGCGTGGCGCGTGGCCGCGCGGCGCTGGAGCAGATCCTGGAGAATGGCGATCTGCCTTCACGCCGGACCCAGGAAACCACGGACTCCGCTGTTCTCGATGAGATCATGGAAGATGTCGAACGCCTCAGCCGCGGGCGGGAAGCCGCACCGGGGGACCGGACAGGCTGAACGAAACGGACGAATATCGTCCGTTCCTGTCGAAGGAGCAGGAAGATGGAAGAGGAACGCCCGCAAGGTGATCCGCCGGAAACGGGGCGGCAGCATGGCAGCGGCCTTGTTTTCCTGCTCGTTACGCTCGCTCTGATCCTGGCCATCGGTTTCTTCTATCTCTCCAAGGATCGTCCGGACCGGCAGGCAGACCGGGTGACGGAAGCGGCCAATTCAGCCGACGATGCCGCACGGATGGTGGGCGACGCGGCGAGAAACGCCGCCGACGCTTTTCGCAAGGATGATGGCGCCGGGGCGAAGTGAACGATCTTATTCACGCGAAGACGCGGAGTGTCCGGTAAGTCGGCGACGCATCCATTGGGGCAGCACATCGATGATCGTCAGAATGCGGATGCGCCTTTAGGGTATTCATATCCCCCCGTCTCCGCGTGAATCCGGCGGATCGGCCGGCTGCATGTCGATCTGCCTTCCGTCTCATTTTCCGTTCAGAAATTATTTGCCATTTTCGGGCATTCTCCCCGCAGTGTCGGATTTCCTTACAGCACATGTAAGATAAATCCGGCGTGACAGAGCCGCGCTACGGCGGCCCGGAGAATGCGCGGGATCATGATCAGGCTTTTCAAACATTATGTGCCGTACGCGGTGTTGCTGTTGGGCCTTCTGGATTTCCTGCTGCTTTTGGGGGCGGCGGAAGGCGGCTGGGTGTTGCGGGCGCGGCAGATCGGCATGGACGTCGAGCATGTCATGACCCGGCTCTGGCCGTTGCTCAGCTTCGTTCTTGCGATCCAGACGGCCATGATCGCGGTCGGCGTCTATGGGACCGAAGCGTTGCAGTCGATCCGTTTCGCCTTTGCCCGGTTGCTGGTCGCCGTATCGCTGGGCGTCATCTTCCTGTCGGTGATGCATTTCGTGGGGCCTGACATGACCTTGTGGCGTTCCAATTCGCTTTACGCGATGGGACTGGCGATGGGATTGCTGATCCTGGTCCGCCTGCTGCTCGGGTCCATGCTCGGCGGGGAAGCGTTCAAGCGCCGTCTGATCGTTCTGGGCGCCGGGAGCCGCGCCAACCGCATCCGCGAACTGGAACGGAAAAAGGGCGCCGGTTTCCTGGTTGTGGGATATATCGCCATGAACGACGGTCCCCAGACCGTTGCCGAAGCGATCAATCGCAGCGCGATCTACAATCTGGCGGATTTCGTCGTCCGCCTGGGCGCGAGCGAGGTCGTGCTGGCGCTCGAAGAGCGCCGCAACGCGCTGCCCCTGACCGATCTGTTGCGGGTCAAGACAACGGGCGTCCACGTCAATGAGATTTCCACCTTCCTGGAACGGGAAACGGGCCGGGTGGACCTGGACAGCGTCAATCCAAGCTGGCTCATCTTTTCCGATGGCTTTTCCGCCGGCCGAAGGCTGTCCAGCATCGCCAAGCGGGTTTTCGATATTGTCGCCAGCCTGATCCTGCTCCTCCTCACCGGGCCGGTCATCCTGCTCGCGGCGGTGCTGGTGAAGCTCGACAGCCGGGGTCCGGCCTTCTATCGGCAGCAGCGGGTGGGCCTGTTCGGCCAGGAATTCTGGATCGTCAAACTGCGCACCATGCGCCAGGACGCCGAAGTCGCCGGACAGGCGGTCTGGGCGGAAAAGGACGATCCGCGCATCACGCGCCTGGGCTATTGGCTGCGCAAGCTGCGCATCGATGAATTGCCGCAGACATGGACCGTCCTCAAGGGGGAAATGAGTTTCGTCGGGCCTCGTCCCGAACGCCGCCAGTTCGTCGAGGATCTGGAACAGCATCTGCGCTATTATGCGGAACGCCATATGGTGAAGCCGGGGATCACGGGCTGGGCGCAGATCAACTATCCCTATGGCGCGTCCATCGAGGATGCCCGGCACAAGTTGGAATACGACCTCTATTATGCCAAGAATTACACGCCCTTCCTCGACCTGCTGATCCTGGTCCAGACGGTGCGCGTCATCCTTTGGCCCGACGGCGCGCGCTGAAGGCCGGGGCGATGAGCATCCTGCTGCAATTCATCGGCAACTGGGGCCATGCGCTGGCAGCGGCGCTGTTTGCGGCATTGGGCATATTCATCCTGCGCCGGCGCGACGGGGAAATCGAGCCGCGCCTGCTGGCGGGCGCGTTGCTGATGACATCCTGCTGGGCGCTCTATGTGTCGTTCGGCGGGGTCGGGCAGTCGCTGTCGGGCCTGGGCGAAAGTCTGCGCAACGCGGCCTGGCTGCTCCTGATGTTCGTCATGTTGAGGCGCGGTCCCGCCGGGCGCACGGGGCCGATCCTTGCGATCGGCCTGGTCTATGCGGCGGTGATGGGCCTGCTGCTGCTTCAGAGCTTCACGGATTTCGTGGCGCGGCAATTGCTGAACGAAAGCGAATTGCATCGCGCGCTGGTCCTGCTTTCGCTGATATTGCGCATGATGACGGCGATCGGCAGCCTCGTGCTGGTTCATCAGCTTTATACGGCCTGGCCGGTGCGGGACAGGGGAAGGGTCGTCCTGCTGCTCGCCACGCTCGCCGCCATGTGGACCTATGATTGCAGCCT
The DNA here is from genome assembly GCF_007830065.1 of Sphingobium wenxiniae. GTDB lineage: Bacteria > Pseudomonadota > Alphaproteobacteria > Sphingomonadales > Sphingomonadaceae > Sphingobium > Sphingobium wenxiniae. The sequence goes on from NZ_VLKK01000019.1 coordinate 37,621, forward strand.
CTATGCGGTCGGCTATTTCGCGCCGGACCATATGAACGCGCTTTATGCCCTGCGCGGCCTGATGATGGCGCTGCTTGCGCCCATCGTCGCGGTCGGCCTGCGCAAGGAACTGTCCGGCCGCATTCAGTTGTCGCGCAGCCTGACTTTCCAGTCGCTCTCCGTCGCGGCGGTGGCGCTGTACATCATCCTGTTCACCGCCGCGACCGTCCTGATCGAGTTGATCGCCGGACCCTATGCGCGGTTCATGGAGATCGGCGGCGTTTTCTTCATGGCGGTGACGGCGCTGATCCTCCTGCCTTCGCCCCAGTTGCGCGCGCTCTGGAAAGTGCAGGTCGCCAAGCATTTCTTCCAGCATCGCTACGATTACCGGACCGAATGGATGCGTTTCGGCGAAACCATCGGCAGGCCGGGCAGCGACGCGCCCGCATTGGGGAAGCGCGTGGCGAAGGCGGTGGCCGACATCACGGACTCCTCGGGCGCCATGCTGCTGCTGCGGGGGGACGATGGCCGGCTGGTTTTCGAAACGCAATGGAACTGGGACACCGACTTTCCCCAAACGCCTTCGCTTTCCAGGGAACTGGCGGTCCGCCTGGAGCAGACGGGGTGGATCATCGATCTCGAAGGGATGCAGGGCGATGCGGGCGTTGTGCCCTTGCCCGATTGGGTGAAGGGCGACGGACGGGGCTGGGCGCTGGTGCCGCTCATCCATTTCGGCAAGCTGATCGGCGCGATCCTGCTCGCGCGTCCGCCCATCGACCGGCGGCTCGACTGGGAGGATCTGGACATGCTCCGCGCCGCCGGGCGGCAGGCCGCGACCTATATCAGCGAAGCGCAGGGGCAGGAGGCGCTGAACGACGCGCAACGCTTCGATGAGTTCAACCGCCGTTTCGCGTTCATCATGCACGACGTCAAGAATCTGGTGAGCCAGCTTTCGCTCCTCGCGCGCAACGCCGAGCGCCACGCCGACAATCCGGATTTCCGGACGGACATGATCCTGACGCTCAAGGAATCGGTGGGCAAGATGAACGACCTTCTGGCGCGGCTGTCCCAGCACAACAAGGGACGGATGGAAGAACCCCGCCCGATGATGCTGCGGGAAATGGCCGACGGCGTGGCGCGCTCGCGTTCGCGCCAGCATCCCGTGCGCGTGACCGGCGATGCGCCGCCGGTCATGGCCGATCCGGTCCGGGTCGAGCAGATACTGGTGCACCTGCTCCAGAACGCCATCGACGCCAGCGGACCCGGCAGCCCTGTGGAGCTTCGCCTGTCCACCGATGGAGAGGAAGCCTGCGTGGAGATCGTGGATAGCGGGACGGGAATGACCGCCGAATTCGTCCGGCGGGAGCTTTTCAAGCCGTTTTCGAGCAGCAAGACCGGCGGCTTCGGCATCGGCGCTTTCGAGGCGCGCGAACTGGCGGCCGCCATGGGGGGAAGGATCGAGGTGGAAAGCAAACCGGGGGTTGGCAGCCGTTTCACCCTGCGCCTGCCGCGGGCGCCTGAAGCGGCGCGGATCATGAGGAAAGGGGAGGCTGCCTGATGAGCGACACGCGGCCCAAATTGCTGATCGTGGAAGACGATCCCGGATTGCAGCGTCAATTGCGCTGGGCCTATGAGGAATATCGGCTCTTCATCGCGGGCGACCGGGAGGAGGCGATCGACCTGCTCCGCGCCGAAGCGCCCGATGTCGTGACGCTGGACCTCGGCCTGCCGCCGGACCCGGACGGCACGAGCGAAGGCTTCGCGACGCTTGCGGACATGCTGCGGATCAAGCCCGATACGAAGATCATCGTGGCGTCGGGCCATGGCGCGCGGGAAAGCGCGCTCAACGCCATTTCCGGCGGGGCCTATGATTTCTACCAGAAGCCCGTCGACATCGACGAACTGGGCCTGATCGTCCGCCGCGCCTTCCACGTCCATGCGCTGGAAAGGGAAAATGCCCGGCTGGCGGAGATCGCGCCGGAGGGCGCGCCCGTCCTCGGCAAGCTCATCACCAGCGCGCCGGAGATGATGAAGGTCGCCCGCACGATCGAGCGGGTCGCCAGCGCGCAGGTGTCCGTGCTCCTGCTCGGCGCGAGCGGCACGGGCAAGGAATTGCTGGCGCAGGGGCTTCACGACGCCAGCCCGCGCAAGTCGGGTCATTTCGTGGCGATCAATTGCGCCGCGATCCCGGAAACCCTGCTGGAATCGGAACTGTTCGGGCATGAGAAGGGCGCTTTCACCGGCGCGGTCAAGACGACGCCGGGCAAGATCGAACAGGCGCAGGGCGGCACGCTCTTTCTGGATGAAGTCGGCGACATCCCGCTACCGCTTCAGGTCAAATTGCTGCGTTTCCTGCAAGAAAGGGTGATCGAGCGGATCGGCGGGCGGCAAGCCATCGCCGTCGATACGCGGATCGTCTGCGCCACCCATCAGAATCTGGAGGCAATGATCGCGGCGGGCACGTTCCGCGAGGATCTTTATTATCGCCTCGCCGAAATCGTCGTGCGGATTCCCGCGCTTCGGGACAGGCCGGGCGATCCGGCGCTGCTGGCCCGCCATTTCCTCAACCGCTTCGCCAAGGACATGAACCCGCAGGTCAAGGGACTGGCTCCGGACGCGCTGGCCGCGCTCGACGCCTGGCATTGGCCGGGCAATGTGCGCGAACTGGAGAACAGGATGAAGCGCGCGGTCATCATGGCCGACGGCAAGCATGTGACGGCGGCCGACCTCGATCTGGACGGCGAGCGGGAGGAAGGGGGCGACCTCGTCAACTTGAAGGCCGCCCGCGAAATGGCGGACCGGCGCGCCATCCGCCGCGCCATCGCCAGGACGGACGGCAATATCTCCGGCGCGGCCAAGATGCTGGGGATCAGCCGCCCCACGCTCTATGACCTGCTGAAGCAATATCAGATGCAGGGGCAGGGGTGAGCGCATGAACCGCAAGCGCCTGTTCCTGCTGGCGGGCGTCGCCGCCCTGCTGCTGTCGGCGGCGGCTTGGTGGCAATGGCGCCTGCATGAGGCGGACGGGACCGCCCCGCTGGCGCGCGGGATCGCCGCGCTGGTCAAGGGCGATGCGCGCACGGCCCGCGTCGAGCTTTTGAACGCCATCCGCGCCGATCCGCGCTCCATTCCCGCCCGCATCGCACAGGCGCGGGCATTGGTGGATCTGGGCGACGGGGGTGGAGCGCAGGGCGAAATCGAAAAGGCGCGCGCTCTGGGCGGCAGGCCGGGCGATACGCGGGTGCTGATGGCGCAGGCCCTGCTTTTGCAGGGCAATGCGGACGCCGCGCTCACGGAGATGGAGGCGAACGATATTCCTGCCTCCTTCGCCGCGGCCGCGATGCGCGTGAGCGGAAACATCCACATGGCGCGCGGCGATATGGCGGCGGCGGGAGCGGCGCTGGACCGGGCAAGGGAGATGGCCGGGAACGATCCGGAAAACTGGATCGACACGGGCCGTTACCGGTGGATGCAGGGCGATCAGGCGGGCGCCATCGTCGCGGCGGACCGGGCGGTCGCTCTGGCGCCGGAAAATGGCAAGGCCCTGCTTCTTCGCGGCGAATTGACGCGAAGCCAATATGGATTGATCGCGGCGCTGCCATGGTTCGAGCGGGCGCTTGCCGTCAATCCCGACTCCGTGCCGGTGCTGGATCAATATGCCGCAACGCTCGCGGATGCGGGAGAAGCGCGCCGGATGCTCAGTGTCACGCGCCGCCTGCTGGCGCTGGAGCCGGGCAATGCGCGGGCCTGGTTCATGCAGGCGGTCATGGCGGCGCGCGCGGGCAGGGCCGACCTTGCCCGGTCGCTGCTGGCGCGGACACAGGGGCGGCTCGACGGTGAACCCGCCGTCATGCTCCTGCGCGGCGTGCTTCATCTCGAAGATGGCAATGCGACGCTTGCCATACAGGCCCTTGCGCCGCTGGTCGGGCAACAGCCCGATAACGGCATCGCGCGCACCCTGCTGGGACGTGCCTATTATCTGGCCGCCGATTTCCCCTCCGCCGCGACGACCCTTGCGCCGCTCGTCGCGCAAAGGGATGCGGAACCCTATGTCCTGACGCTGGCCGCGCGCGCGCAGGAGGCGTTGGGCGACAGGATCATGGCGGACGACATGCTCGCCCGCGCGTCCTGGCCCGACCGTCTCTCGGCCGATCTCTTTGCCGGCGCGGATGATGCGGCCCTGGCCGGTTCCGCCCCTTCCGGCACGGCCGCCGCGCAGGACAACATTCCCTATATCCGGGCGCTGCTCGGCACCGGGCAGGCGGAACGGGCCGTGGCGCGCGCGCGCCTGCTCAGCGAAGCCAATCCCGGTGCGCCCGACGCCTATGTCATATGGGGCGATGCGCTCGGCGCGGCGGGGCGGCCGGGGCAGGCGGTGAAGGTTTATGAAAAGGCGGCCAATCTGCGTTTCAGCCGCGATATAGCCCTGCGCCTGATCGCCGCGCTTCAGCGGGCGGGCGATCCCGCCCGGTCCTTGCAGGTGGTGCGTCTGTTCCTGTCGCAAAACCCCGACGATCCGCAAATCCAAAGGCTCGCCGCCGCCGGCTATATGGCGGGCGGACAATGGCGGGAGGCGCTGCGGATGCTGAAGGCGGTGGAAGCGCGCGTCGGGCCTCATGACGCGCTGCTGATGGCCGATCTGGCCCGTGCGTCGCTGGAGGTTGGCGCTGCGGATGCGGCGCGCGCCTATGCGTCCTTTGCCTATCGCCTGATGCCGGCCAGCCCCGTCACCGCGCACATCTATGGCTGGACCCTGCTCAGGACCGGCGCAAACGGGCAGGCCGCCATCGATCTGCTGGAAAAGGCGGACGCGCTCGCGCCGGGACAGCCCGGGGTGCGGGCGCATCTTGCGCAGGCCCGCGCGGCCTTGAGGAAAGGGACGGGCCGGCTCGCGGCCCGGTGAGGCGCGCCGGGCTTTTCAGGCCTGTTGCAGATCCAGTTCCTCGAGCCGCAATCCCAGCCGACGGATTTGCGCGGCCACGGGGGGCCACACATCTTCGAGGAAGCGTTTGTGCTCGGCTTCGCGCAGGCGGCGAGTCGCACCCTCCGCGACGAACATGCCGACGCCCCGCTTCACCACGACCAGGCCGTCGTCCTGAAAGCTCTGATAGGCTTTCGCCACGGTGAGAGGATTGGCGCCCTGCTGCCCGGCGAAGGCGCGGACGGACGGAAGCAGGTCGCCGTCGCGATACTCGCCATCCAATATGGATGCGGCGATGGTGTCGCGAAGGCGCAGGTAAACGGGCTTGCTGTCATCGGCCATAGTGCATCAGTGCCATAATACAGCATTGCGGGTCAAGCCATGGCGTTACGACATCATGGGTTTCCGGTATATTTATCTGTCCCAGACCGAAACGATCTTGTCATAATCTGGCCGGGGCCGTTCTTCGAGCGGCTTGCCGGGCGTGCCCAGGAAGACGAAACCGGCGATATGTTCGCCTTCATGCCCGAAAGCGGCCCGCACATCGTCATTATAGGCGGCCCAGCCCGTCAGCCATCCTCCGGCAAAGCCCAGCGCGTGCGCGGCGTGCAGCAGGTTCATGATGGCTGCCCCGGCGGACAGTTCCTGTTCCCACACGGGAATCTTGCTGCCCGCAACGGGTGAAGACAGCGCGGCCACCAGAGCCGGCGCCTGATGCGCGAACTGGTGCATCGCCTCGATCTCCAGCCGTCCCGCGTCGGGCTTTTCCTTCCGATACGCGGCTTCCAGCAGGTGGGCGAGGGCCGGACGGCTTTCCTGCGGCACGATGACGAAACGCCACGGGAAAAGCTTTCCATGATCGGGCGTTCGGGACGCGATCTCCAGAATCTGCCGGAGTTGATCAGCGTCCGGGCCGGGCGCCGTCAAGTCGCGCGGCTTGCCGGAACGGCGCGTGCGGAGCAGCGAAAGCGGGGTGGAAAGGTCGTTGAAGGTCACATCATTTCCCATTGGTTGCTGGTCCGCTTTGTAATGATATTCTTCACACGCGCAATTTTTTCGCTAGGGTCGAGGCCATGCGAACAGCTCTGCAAGGGGCGGGAAAGCATAGCAAGGGAGTTATAATATGGCCAATCCAACCGCCGGCGTCGACGCCGGCGCGGATGCGGCCCGTCAGCCCGTGGACGACCGGCCGCAATGGTTCGGCCATCCGCGGCAGTTGGCGCGGCTTTTCACGACCGAAATGTGGGAGCGGTTCGGTTTTTACGGAATGCGGGCGCTGCTGACGCTCTACCTGACCAAGCATTTCCTTTTCGACGACCAGACGACCAATGGAATCTACGGGGGGTTCACCGCGCTCGTCTATCTGACGCCGCTCGCCGGCGGGCTGATCGCCGACCGTTATCTGGGCGCGAAACGCTCGGTCAAGTTCGGCGCGCTGCTGATGGCGGCTGGCTACTTCATCCTCTGCTTCGGCGGGGAGACGGCCAGGCCCCACGCCACGATCGGCGGCCAGCGCTATGAAGTGCAGGTCGAAAATGCCGTCGATCGCCCCACCAGCACGGGGGCGGAAAAGCGTTTCGTCGTGGACGGCGCGCGGCGTTTCGAAATCCGGGGCAATGAAGATGGCACCGTGTCGCTGCTGGACGGCGAGGGCCATGTCGCGCGCACGGTCGAAAAGGGCGGTTTCAAGGCCGATGGCGAGCGCGCGACCTTCTATACGATGCTGCTGCTGATCGGCCTTTCGATGGTCACGGTGGGCAATGGCTTCTTCAAGCCCAACATCTCCACCATCGTCGGCGAGCTTTATGAGAAAGGCGACCGGCGCAGGGATGCGGGCTTCACCATATTCTATATGGGCATCAACCTGGGATCGCTGTTCTCGCAGCTTCTGTGTCCGCTGCTGGCCGACACGGTCGGATGGTGGGCCGGCTTCGGCCTCGCGGCGCTGGGCATGGTGTTCAGCTGGAGCCTGATCCGGTTCGATGGCGGCAAGCTCGCCGGCTATGGCGAAACGCCCGAACGGTCCGGCCCCGACCGCAGCCTGCTGATCTATGCGGGCGCGATCCTGACGGTGCCCCTTGCCTGGTTCCTCTTCATCAACCTGATGCATAATGCCGAAGCGACGGCGGGTGAGGGGATCATCGCCTATCTCCTGTCGCTGCCGATCATGGGCAAGGTGCTGTTCGCCACATTCCTTCTGTCGATCCCCGGCATCCTCCTGTGGTCCTGGTTCGAAGGGAGTCGGGCGGAGTTTCAGATGATGCTGGCGGCCATGGTGCTGGTGGTCTTCAACGTCGTCTTCTGGACCCTGTTCGAACAGGCCGGATCGTCGCTGACCCTGTTCGCGGATCGCAATACGGACCTGTCGTTCTTCGGGCTGTTTTCCATCAGCGCGGGGCAGACGCAATTCTTCAACGCCTTCTTCATCGTCGCGCTCGCGCCCGTGTTCGGCATCATGTGGAACGCACTGGCGAAGAGGGGGCTGGAACCGTCCATCCCGGTCAAGTTCGCCATCGCCCTGGTCGGCGTCGGCGTGGGTTTCCTGTTCCTGGTCTGGGGCGCGCAATATGCGGGCGCGGATTTCAAGGTCGCGATCTGGTGGCTTGCCGGATTGTATCTCATCCATTCCGCCGCTGAACTGTGCATTTCGCCGGTCGGCCTTTCCATGATTACCAAGCTGTCGCTGGCGCGCGTCGTGGGGCTGATGATGGGCGTGTGGTTTCTGTCGATTTCCGTCGCGCAATATGTGGCGGGCATGGTCGCCCAGGTCGCCAGCGTCGAAACCGTGGGCGGTCAGGTGACGAACCTCAAGCTCAGCCTCGACACCTATGTCGGCGTGTTCTGGACCATCGGCGTCGCGGCGGCGGTGGTCGGCGCGGTGCTGCTGGTTCTGGCGCCGCTTATCAAAAGGTGGATGCATGGGGTGCAATGATGGACGGAAACGGGGGAAGGGGGGGGGCATATCTTCCCTTCTCCCTCGGAATCGTGCGCCTGGAACCAACCGATCAGGTCGCTCCCCAGATATCGCCTGCCCTGATGAAGCCCTTCTGCCCATGGACGTCGAACGCGCACCATCCATCCGAACAGGAGGAAAGACGACCCACCACGCCCTTTTCCGCACGATACAGCACCGATGCGCCGTCACGCGGCGACTGCCGCATGGGCGCGATGGGGGCGGTCACGATCGCCGTGGGCGTGTCGCTGAGCAGCCGGACATGCATCCATCCCTGCGTGCCGGACGAATCCTCGACCTTGCGCCACAGGCCCAGTACCTGCACCACCTTCACCGGCAGATCGCGGCGGCGGTACACCCAGTTGGACGGATAATCGAGGCTGGGGCCGACCCGCATCCGCGCCTCATCTTGTGAAAGCGACGCCCAATAGGGCACTGGCTTGTTCGGTGCGGCATTGCCGGCGCCCGCGACCGATAAGGCCCCGATCATAGCGGCGGCCAACGGAAACCCCTTCATGTCTCGACCTGTTCCTTTGTCGTGAGAGCGCAATCATAGCCGCTCCTCCCCGGTCGCGACAACCGCTGTCTTGCGCGGCGGCATAAGCGCTTGACCCGCGCGCTGGGGGAGAATAGCGCCCACGCCATGGCCAAGAAACCGCGCCCCGCCAGACCGCGTGTCATCGTCACGCGCCGACTGCCTCCCAATGTGGAAGCGCGCATGGCCGAACTGTTCGATGTGAGCTTCAACGCCGGCGACGTGCCGATGGACCGTCCGGGGCTGGCCCGCGCCATGGCGCAGTGCGACGTGCTGGTCCCCTGCATCAGCGACCATATCGACGGCGCGCTGATCGAGGGCGCTCCCGAACGGCTGCAACTGATCGCCAGCTTCGGCAGCGGGGTCGACCATATCGATCTGGGCGCTGCCCGGCAGAAGGGCATCATCGTCACCAACACGCCGGGCGTGTTGACCGAAGACACCGCCGACATGACCATGGCCCTGATCCTGTCCGTCCCGCGCCGCCTGGCCGAGGGGGAAAAACTGGTCCGCTCGGGCGAGTGGCAGGGGTGGAGTCCCTCGGGCATGTTGGGCCATCGCATTCGCGGCAAGAAGCTGGGGATCATCGGCATGGGCCGGATCGGCCGGGCCGTGGCGCGCCGGGCCAGGGCCTTCGGCCTCACCATCGCCTATCATAATCGCCACCGCCTGCCCTTCGAGGTGGAGCAGGAACTGGAGGCCGGCTGGTGCGCCGACCTGGACAGCCTGCTGGGAAGCTCCGACATCATTTCGATCAATTGCCCCCTGAACGCGGATAGCAGGGGGATGATCGACGCGCGGCGGATCGCGTTGCTCATGCCGGACGCCTATCTCATTAATACCTCGCGCGCTGAAATCGTGGACGAACAGGCTTTGATCGCGGCGCTGAGCGGAGGCCGGATCGCGGGTGCGGGGCTGGACGTCTATACGCATGAGCCCGCCGTGGACCCTGGCCTGCTCTTGCTGTCCAACGTCGTGCTTCTGCCCCATATGGGATCGGCGACGTTCGAGGGGCGTGACGCGACCGGCGCGCTTGTGATCGCCAATATCCGCAGCTGGGTAGACGGGCATCGCCCGCCCAATCAGGTGCTCGAAGGCTGGATCTAGGGCGAACCGCCGCTTCCTTGTCAAACCGGAAGCGCACCCAACGCCAGCCGCACGGTGGGAGGATTGCCTTCCTCGCTCCTGTTCCGTGCCATTATGTTGATGATCCTCCACCCGATTGCCGGAACAAGTCACTGCGCGGCTCGTTGGCAGTTTATCCTCTTATCGAAAGGATGGTCTTCATGATCCGGCTCGCGCTTATCTCGCTTGTCATTGCCGCGGTTCTTGCCCTGTTGGGCTTTGGCGGCGCGGCAGGCACGTTCGTGGGTATCGCCAAACTGCTATTTGGTGTCGCCATTATATTGTTCCTGATTTTCCTCGTGCTCGGCATCATGGCTGGCAAGGGCGTCAAGGACGCTGTAGATTGACCTCATGAAACGGCATGAGGCGCAAGTGGATGAGACCGGCCGCCTTCTGAGGGATGCGGCCGGCTTCCTGCTTCAGCGGGACGGCGGCGGCGCCTATAGATTGGTGCTGCTGCGCGTGCCTGTCGATCATGTCGAAAAGCGTGTCAGGATAAAGGGTTGGCATATCGGCGACGACATCGTCGAAGTGGAGGGCGTCGCCGCCGCCTGATCCTCGTCGACAAAGCCGGGACTAGTTCTCAAGCAAAGGGCTGTTGAAAAGGGCGTCCGCGTCCGTTTCCCGACGTCCATTGATGAAGCGCGGCGCGTAACCCACGCCATGCACTTCATCGAGAGGAAGCGCGGTATCGCAGCGCGCGCACTGTGCCATCATCCGGCCGATGATCCAATGGCGCTGGCCGCAGCCGGGGCAGTGGTTTGTTTCTCCCGAATGATAAAGCAGCGCATAGCCGCGCGGAAACCAGGAAGCGGCCGGTGTGGCGGAACGATCGCGCGCGGGCATGTGAGGCATGGTAGAAACTCCGTTCGTCGCTCTCAAGGAACGTCCCGTGAGTCGTGAAAGTTCCGATGCCTTGCACCGCGATGCGATCAATGGAGCGTGAAGGAACGGATGTCCGCCAAAGGCTCGTTTCACGCTTTGCGCATTTGACTCCGGGGCGACAAGCGCTATGGCGCTCCAACATCGGGACATACCCGCTTCGACCGTCGGTTGGGGCGCATCCCTCGGCCTTGCCTTTGGCGAGCCTCTGGTGGAATCGCGTCATCCTCCCCGCCGTGGCCGGAGCAATTGCGAGGAGACGCACGACTCATGACCGCCATCGGACAGGACACACTAGGCACCCGCGACACTTTGAAGGTCGGCGGCAAGGACGTTGCTTATTATTCGTTGAAGAAGGCCGCCGCCAGGCTCGGCGATGTTTCGCGCCTGCCTTTTTCGATGAAGGTGCTGCTGGAAAACCTGCTCCGCTTCGAAGACGGCGTGACGGTCACGGTGGAGGATATCCAGGCCATCGTCGATTGGCAGAAGGAACGCAGGTCCGACCGCGAAATCCAGTATCGCCCCGCCCGCGTGCTGATGCAGGACTTTACCGGCGTGCCCTGTGTCGTCGATCTTGCCGCGATGCGCGACGCGATGAACAATCTGGGCGCCGACGCCAGCAAGATCAATCCGCAGGTGCCTGTGCACCTCGTCATCGACCACTCGGTCATGGTGGACGAATTCGGCACGCCCCAGGCGTTCGAAGATAATGTCGAACTCGAATATCAGCGGAACATGGAACGCTACGACTTCCTGAAATGGGGTTCCAAGAGCCTCAATAATTTCAAGGTCGTGCCCCCCGGCACCGGCATCTGCCATCAGGTGAACCTGGAAAACATCGCGCAGGCCGTCTGGTCGTCGGTCGATGCCGACGGCAACACTGTCGCCTACCCCGACACCTGTGTCGGCACGGACAGCCATACCACCATGATCAACGGCCTGGGCGTGCTCGGCTGGGGCGTGGGCGGCATCGAGGCGGAAGCGGCGATGCTGGGCCAGCCCGTCTCCATGCTCATCCCCGAAGTCGTCGGCTTCAAGCTGACCGGCGCGCTGGCCGAAGGCATCACCGCCACCGATCTGGTGCTGACCGCCACGCAGATGCTGCGCGCCAAGGGCGTCGTCGGCCGCTTCGTCGAATATTTCGGCCCCGGCCTCGCTTCGCTCAGCCTCGCCGACCGCGCGACGCTGGCCAACATGGCGCCGGAATATGGCGCGACCTGCGGCTTCTTCGGCATCGATGACAAGACGCTGGATTACATGCGCCTCACCGGCCGCAGCGAAGAAAATATCGCGCTGGTCGAAGCCTATGCCAAGGAACAGGGCTTCTGGCTCGATGCCTCGGTCGATCCGGTCTTCACCGACATTCTCGAACTCGACATGTCGACCGTCGTCCCGTCGCTCGCCGGTCCCAAGCGCCCGCAGGACAAGGTGATCCTGACGCAGGTCGATGACGTGTTCAACGCCGACCTCGAAAAGGTCTACAAGAAGGCCGCGCCCGCCCGCGTCGCTGTCGAAGGGCGTACCCACGACATCGGCGACGGCGACGTCGTCATCGCCGCGATCACGAGCTGCACCAACACGTCGAACCCCGGCGTCCTCGTCGCCGCCGGCCTCGTCGCCAAGAAGGCGGTCGAAAAGGGCCTGAAGCCCAAGCCCTGGGTCAAGACCTCGCTCGCCCCCGGCAGCCAAGTCGTTACCGACTATCTGGAGAAGGCTGGCCTCCAGTCCTATCTCGATCAGGTCGGCTTCAACCTCGTCGGCTATGGCTGCACCACCTGCATCGGCAATAGCGGCCCGCTGGCCGAGCCGATCAGCAAGGCGATCAACGGCAACGACATCGTCGCCGCGTCCGTCTTGTCGGGCAATCGCAACTTCGAAGGCCGCGTGTCGCCCGACGTGCGCGCCAATTTTCTCGCGTCGCCGCCGCTGGTGGTCGCCTATGCGCTCAAGGGCACCGTCACCACCGACTTCGTCGCTACACCCATCGGTCAGGGCAGCGACGGGCAGGACGTCTATCTCAAGGATATCTGGCCGACCAATGACGAGGTCCGCTCGGTCATGGACGGCGCGCTCACCCGCGACATGTTCACGAGCCGCTACGCCACCGTCTTCACCGGCGACTCCCGCTGGCAGGCGATCGAGGTCACGGGATCGGACACCTATAGCTGGCGCGCCGGTTCAACCTATGTCGCCAACCCGCCCTATTTCGAAGGGCTGACCATGACCCCGGCGCCCGTCACCGACATCGTGGACGCCAAGCCGCTCGCCATCTTCGGCGATTCGATCACCACCGACCATATCTCGCCGGCCGGCTCGATCAAGGCCAGCAGCCCGGCAGGTCAGTGGCTCTCCGAGCATCAGGTTGCCCAGGCCGACTTCAACAGCTATGGCGCGCGCCGTGGCCATCATGAAGTCATGATGCGCGGCACCTTCGCCAATATCCGCATCAAGAACCTGATGCTGGACGGCGTCGAAGGCGGCATGACCCGCTATAATGGCGAAGTGATGCCGATCTACGACGCGGCGATGAAGCACAAGGCGGACGGCACGCCGCTGGTCGTCATCGGCGGCAAGGAGTATGGCACCGGATCGTCGCGCGACTGGGCGGCGAAGGGCACCAACCTGCTGGGCGTCCGCTCGGTCATCGTCGAAAGTTTTGAGCGCATCCACCGCTCGAATCTGGTTGGCATGGGTGTGCTGCCGCTCCAGTTCAAGGACGGTCAGAACCGTGACACGCTGGGCCTGACGGGCGATGAAAGTTTCACCATCACCGGCGTCGCGGGCTTGAAGCCGCGTCAGGATGTCGACGTGAAGGTGACGCGCGCCGACGGTTCGACCTTCACCTTCACCGCGCTCTGCCGCATCGATACCGTCAACGAACTGGATTACTTCCTGAACGGCGGCATCCTGCAATATGTGCTGCGCAAGCTCGCCGCCTGATCGCGACATATGCGAAGATGAAAAAGGCCCTTTCCGCTGGAGAGGGCCTTTTTTCTTGGCGTTTATGGCGCTTGCAGACCGCCTTCGCCTGATGGCCGCTTTTCGGCCGAAGCGGACATTCAATGTCCGTTATCCCAGCGAAAGCAGGGATATCCCCTTAGGCTTGGTTGGCCTAAGAAAGAGAGATGCCAGCTTTCGCTGTCATGACGACGGAAACTTTCCGACAGGATCGCCGTCATGAAAAATGTCCCATCCCGCATGAACTCTGCAAAGTTGAGCCGCGCTGCTCCTGCGCTAGTCCCGCCGATAGAAGGATTTTGGCTCGGAAAAGATTGGCTCTCTAGCCCGCCTTATTCACCAAAAGTGTCCTGAAGGGTTGGCGGGAGTGGCGTAAGCCTCTGATCTGAATTAGGAACTGGGTGTCTAAGCCGAACCTGCCGCAGGGCAGAAAATGCCACGGGCCACACCCGCCATGAACGATGATATCGCAAGCTCATTTGGATTCCCAGCAGTCGGCCGCAAGAAAATCACAGCTGCGTTCGACGGTGGCCGGCTTACCTCGGATGGCGGTGTTCTACTGCTTGCACAGGCCGAGCGCGCGATGGGGATTTGCCAGCGCCTGGCGGCTTGTATTGCCGAT
>NZ_VLKK01000020.1 GCF_007830065.1 Sphingobium wenxiniae
TACCAGGGTATCTAATCCTGTTTGCTCCCCACGCTTTCGCACCTCAGCGTCAATGCCGGTCCAGTGAGCCGCCTTCGCCACTGGTGTTCTTCCGAATATCTACGAATTTCACCTCTACACTCGGAATTCCACTCACCTCTCCCGGATTCAAGCAATCCAGTCTCAAAGGCTATTCCGGGGTTGAGCCCCGGGCTTTCACCTCTGACTTAAATCGCCGCCTACGTGCGCTTTACGCCCAGTAATTCCGAACAACGCTAGCCCCCTCCGTATTACCGCGGCTGCTGGCACGGAGTTAGCCGGAGCTTATTCTCCCGGTACTGTCATTATCATCCCGGGTAAAAGAGCTTTACAACCCTAAGGCCTTCATCACTCACGCGGCATTGCTGGATCAGGGTTGCCCCCATTGTCCAATATTCCCTACTGCTGCCTCCCGTAGGAGTCTGGGCCGTGTCTCAGTCCCAGTGTGGCTGATCATCCTCTCAGACCAGCTAAGGATCGTCGCCTTGGTGAGCCTTTACCTCACCAACTAGCTAATCCTACGCGGGCTCATCCCTGGGCGATAAATCTTTGGACTTTCGTCATCATCCGGTATTAGCAGTCGTTTCCAACTGTTATTCCGAACCCAAGGGCAGATTCCCACGCGTTACGCACCCGTGCGCCACTAGATCCGAAGATCTCGTTCGACTTGCATGTATTAGGCATGCCGCCAGCGTTCGTTCTGAGCCAGGATCAAACTCTCAAGTTTGATGTCCGATCCACAGGCAAGAGGAATAATCCCACCCATGAACCGCTCATTCCAAGGAGCCGTTCCTGCACAATTCTTACATGGTGTGTAAGGACATGCATACGAACGACCTAAATTTAACCGAGCACCATGCGCCTTGAAGCCGCATAGACCCGGAGCCGTCGCCCACATGTCCCTTCATCATACTAACAATGTCAAAGAACCATCCAAACCTAAACCAGACAACCAATCCACCCCGATCCAAATGTTCCGGGGGACTGGCGTCCAACCATGGTGGCGACCGAGCGAGGCGAAAACCGGAAGGCATCACCGCGTCGGTGGAGTGGCATCTAGGCGTGCGATCTGAGTCGGTCAACAGGAAAAGTTGGATATTTCAAAAATTCTATCCGGTCGGTTGTAAAAAGCGCGCCCTGTCTGGATTTTGGCAGAATTCGGTCTGCTGCTTTCGGGACCGAGGACGCCGCCCGGTCACAACGGGTCTCCCTCTCGCCCCGGTAGAGCGCCGCCGACGCCATCCAACAACAGGCGGACGAGATCGGCCTGCCCATGCGCGCCGGTCTTTCCATAAACGCGCTTGGAATAGTTGCGCGCCGTTTCGACGGTGAGGTCCAGCGCCTTCGCGGCTTCGGCAATGCTCGCGGCCCCCGCCATCCGCGCCGCGAATTTCGCCTCGCTGGGAGTCAGGCGATAGAGGTCGGAGAGGATGTGCGCGCGCGCCGGCGCAGGGCGCGCCAAGCTGCGGACACGGATGAGATAGCGGGCCATGGCAAAGAGCCATCCGGGCCGTTCGGGCAGCGGCATCACCAACATCTGCATCGGCGGGTCGTGCCACAGCCATCCGGCGCGCGGCTCCGGCGCCCCTGTCTCCGCGATCATGCCCCCAAGCAGGGCTTCGGCTTCGGGGAGGAGGAGGCGCAAGCGCCCGTCCGCCGCCCGTCCCATGATCCGGCCCCGTGCCACCAGCGCGGCGCTCTCCCCGTCGCAATCCAGCAGCCGCGCCTGCGCGTCGAGCAGAAGCCAGCCGCCGCCGAAGACCGCCAGCTCCTGCCCGGTCAGCGTCGCGCGGGCGCGTTCCCGTTCCAACTGGCTCCACGTCCGCAGCGCGATGACGAGATGGGGCGCAAGACTGGCGAGCAGGGCGGAATCGCTCGCGCTGAAATCGCCTTGCGCGCGAAAGAGGGACAGGGACAGCTCGCCCGCCTCTCCCGCGATCACCCGCATATGACGCGCCCAAAGGGTCGATTCGCCCAGCTCCGTCCCGGAATAGACCCGGCCCGGCCTCATCGGCTCGCGCGGGGGGGCCGGGGCGAGGAGGTCGGACGGCGCGCCGCGGTCCAGCGCCTGCGCGACGGATTGCCAGGAAATCCCGGCAGAGGGCCGAAGGCAGACATGGCACAGATCCGCCTCCGTGCGCGCCAGCAGACGCCATGCGAACAGCCGCCACGGCTCCGCTTCCGCCACACCGCCATAGAGGGCGGTCAGCAGTTCGTTCTCGTCCGTCCGCGTCAACACCATAGCATAGCTCCCATATGGGAGGTGTGTTCGCGTGCTGAATGTTTATGTCAAGCGTTCAGCCCACGATGAAAGAAAGATGCCTCGATGACGACCGCGACCGGACAACTGGACGCCATGCGCCTCACCCATCTGCAACGGCTCGAAGCGGAGAGCATCCACATCATGCGGGAAGTGGTTGCCGAGGCTGAGCGTCCTGTGATGCTGTATTCTGTGGGCAAGGACAGCGCGGTCATGCTGCACCTGGCCAAGAAGGCTTTCTATCCCTCGCCGCCGCCCTTTCCGCTGCTGCATGTCGATACGACATGGAAGTTCAAGGCGATGTACGACCTGCGCGACAAGGCGGCGAGGGATGCGGGCATGGAACTGCTCGTCTACCACAACCCGGAGGCGAAGGAGCGGGGGATCAATCCCTTCGACCATGGCCCGCTCCATACCGATATGTGGAAGACGGAGGGGTTGAAGCAGGCGCTGGACCTTTATGGCTTCGACGCGGCCTTCGGCGGCGCGCGGCGCGACGAGGAGAAGAGCCGTGCCAAGGAGCGCATCTTCTCCTTCCGCACGGCCAGTCACCGCTGGGATCCCAAGGCGCAGCGGCCTGAACTCTGGCGCCTCTACAATGCCCGCAAGAACAAGGGCGAATCGATGCGGGTGTTCCCCATCTCCAACTGGACCGAGCTGGATATCTGGCAATATATCCATCTCGAGAATATCGAGATCGTGCCGCTCTATTTCTCCGCGCCGCGCCCGACGGTGGAACGCGACGGCCTTCTCATCATGGTGGATGACGACCGCTTCCCGCTGCGCGAAGGCGAGCAGCCGGTGATGCGCTCCATCCGTTTCCGCACGCTGGGCTGCTATCCGCTGACCGGCGCGGTGGAGAGCGCGGCGGCGACGTTGCCCGAAGTGATCCAGGAAATGCTGCTCACCACCACCAGCGAACGGCAGGGCCGCGTCATCGACAAGGATGGCGGCGACGCCAGCATGGAGAAGAAGAAGCAGGAGGGGTATTTCTAATGTCCGACAGGCTCGCCAACGATCCGATCTACCGGACCGACGCCCTGATCGCCGAGGATATCGAGAAATATCTGGAGGTGCATCAGCACAAGACGATGCTGCGCTTCATCACCTGCGGGTCGGTGGACGACGGCAAGTCGACGCTGATCGGGCGGCTGCTCTACGATTCGAAGATGATCTTCGAGGACCAGCTTGCCGCGCTTGAAGCCGATTCCCGGCGCGTGGGCACGCAGGGGCAGGAAATCGACTTCGCGCTGCTGGTCGACGGCCTCGCCGCCGAGCGGGAGCAGGGCATCACCATCGACGTCGCCTATCGCTTCTTCGCGACGGAAAAGCGCAAGTTCATCGTCGCCGACACGCCGGGGCACGAGCAATATACGCGCAACATGGTGACGGGCGCGTCCACCGCCGACCTTGCCGTCATCCTGATCGACGCGCGCAAGGGCGTGCTGGTGCAGACGCGGCGGCACAGCTACCTCGCCCATCTGATCGGCATCCGCAACATCGTGCTGGCCGTCAACAAGATGGATCTGGTCGATTACGACCAGGGCGTGTTCGACGCCATCGTGAAGGACTATGCCGAATTCGCGAAGTCGATCGGCATCGACAATTTCGTCGCCATGCCGATCTCCGGCTTCCGGGGCGACAATATCACCACTCGCAGCGCCAATACGCCCTGGTATGGCGGCCCCACGCTGATGGAGCATCTGGAGACGGTGGAGGTCGACGCGACCGCCGACACCGCCAAGCCCTTCCGCATGGCGGTGCAGTGGGTGAATCGGCCCAATCTCGACTTCCGGGGCTTTTCCGGGCTGATTTCCACCGGAACGATCCGGCCGGGCGACGCCGTGCGCGTGCTGCCCTCGGGCAGGACCAGCACCGTCACCCGCATCGTGACGCTAAACGGAGATCTGGACGAAGCGGCAGCGGGCCAGTCCGTGACGCTCTGCTTCGCGGACGAGATCGACTGCTCGCGCGGAGACGTGATCGCCATCGCCGACGATCCGGTGCAGGCCGCCGACCAGTTCGAGGCGACCATCGTCTGGATGGACGAAAATGAACTGCTGCCCGGGCGGCCCTATTGGCTCAAGATCGGGACGCAGACCGTCACCGCGACGGTCCAGCAGCCCAAATATCAGGTCAACGTCAACACGCTGGAGCATCTGGCGGCGAAGACGCTGGACTTGAACGCCATCGGCGTCGCCAATCTGTCGACGGATCGCTCGATACCGTTCGAGCCCTATGCGCAGAATCGGGATCTGGGCGGCTTCATTCTGATCGACAAGATGACCAACGCCACCGTGGCGGCGGGCATGATCCATTTCTCGCTGCGCCGCGCGGACAATGTCCATTGGCAGGCGACCGACGTGACGCGCGAGCATCATGCGCAGGTCAAGAACCAGAAGCCCGCCGTGCTATGGCTGACCGGCCTGTCGGGCGCGGGCAAGTCGACGATCGCCAATCTCGTCGAAAAGAAGCTGGCACGGATGAACCGCCACACCTTCCTCCTCGACGGCGACAATGTGCGCCATGGCCTCAACAAGGATCTGGGCTTCACCGACGCCGACCGCGTGGAGAATATCCGCCGCGTGGGCGAGGTCGCGAAGCTGATGACGGATGCGGGCCTCATCGTCATCACCGCCTTCATCTCCCCCTTCCGCGCCGAGCGCGACATGGTGCGGCAGATGATGCAGCCGGGCGAGTTCCTCGAGGTGCACATCGACACGCCCTTGGCCGAAGCGGAGAAGCGCGACGTCAAGGGACTCTACAGAAAGGCGCGCGCGGGTGATCTCAAAAACTTCACCGGCATCGACAGCCCCTATGAGCCGCCCCAGGACCCCGAAATCCACATCGACACAACGTCCATGACGGCGGAAGACGCCGCGGAAGAAATCGTGCGGAGGCTGATTCCCTGAGGCGCCGCGGGTGACCTTGAGGGGCGCATCGCGGAAATGTCTCTTGGCGCTCGGCTCTCCGGCGATTTTCCTTTTCGCCGCCGAATCGGCTGCGCTACGGCTCGCGCTGTCGGACAAGGGGAATCGCTGATGGCGGGCTGCGAGACGATCGCGAATCGGCGCGTGCTTTTCGTGATGGCGGCGGAACAGGAATATGGTCCGCATCTGCGACAGCGCTTCACGCCCCTGATGACCGGCGTCGGCCCGGTGGAAGCCGCCATGGCCATGGGGATCGCCCTTCATGCGCTGGAGCGGCAGGGAGGGTTGCCCGACCTGGTCCTGTCGCTCGGCTCGGCCGGATCGCGCATTTGCGAACTGGGAGAAATCTATCAGGTGGCCAGCGTGTCCTGGCGGGACATGGATGCTTCCCGAATCGGCATTCCCAAGGGCGTGACGCCCTTTCTCGATCATCCGGTCGACATGCCGCTGATGACACTCCTGCCCTTGCGGACCGCGCGCCTTTCCACCGGCGCGAACATCGTGGGCGGGGAGGAATATGCCGCGATCGACGCGGACATGGTGGACATGGAAACCTTCGCCATCGCGCGGGCGTGCCAGCGGTTCGACGTGCCGCTGATGGGATTGCGCGGCGTTTCGGACGGTCCCGGCGAGTTGGAAGGCATATCGGACTGGATGCAGTTGCTGTCCCTGCTGGATGAACGCCTCGCCGCCACCGTGGACTTGCTGCCCGACGCGCTTGGAGCATCAGACCGCCTCCACGGACGGATTTTCCGCGCGGAGACGCAAAGGCGTGGAGATTGATGGAAGCGTAACCTGCGCACGCGAAGGCTGGAGCAGGATTCCAGCTGATCAGGTCAGACTCCGGGAAAGCTGGCGGCGCGCGTCAGATCGGATCTGCGCCCTCCCGAAACGCCGCGCCTCCGCGTGGATCCGCCCGATCCTTGAACGAGTTCGCTTCAATGTCCTGCAAAGGCCATGATGGAGGCGGTCGCCACGCCGTCCTCTTCCAGCGTCTGCCTGCCGCCCAGGTCGGGCAGGTCGACGGCAAAGAGCGCCATCAATACGCTTGCCCCCTGCTCCCGCAGCAATTGGGCAGCGGCCCGAGCCGTCCCGCCCGTGGCGATCAGATCGTCGACCAGCACCACGCGGGCGCCTTGCGGCACCTGCCCTTCGTGCAGTTCCAGCCGGTCGGCGCCATATTCCAGCACATAGTCGATGCCGACCGTGCACCCCGGCAGCTTTCCTGCCTTGCGAACGGGGACGAAACCCTTGCCCAGCGCATGAGCCAGGGCCGCCGCGAGGATGAAGCCCCGCGCCTCCACCCCGACGATCAGGTCCGGGTCGAGCGGCCGCGCGATCGCGGCCATATGATCGACCAGTTCGCGCAGCCCCGCACCGTCCGCCAGCAGGGTGGTGATGTCGCGGAACTGGATGCCCGGCTTCGGGAAATCGGGGATGGTGCGGACCAGCGCGGTCAGGCTGTCGATGCTCATCTGCTCCTCGCATGAAAAAGGGCGCGATCCTCATGGACCGCGCCCCGATCTTTCAAACGCCTGCGCGTCCCGCCATCACGCCTTCTTCTTCTTGTCCGCCCAGATGTTCTGATAGGACATATAGGCAAGGCCGGTGGCGATCAGCAGGAAGATGATCGTCGCCAGGCCCGCGCGGCGGCGGTTCTCCAGCTTCGGCTCAGCCGTCCAGGTGAGAAAGGCCGCGACATCCTTTGACATCTGATCGACGCTCGACCTGGTGCCGTCGCCATAGGTTACCTGACCGTCGGCCGTCAGCGGCGGCGCCATGGCAAGGTTCAGGTTGGCGAAATAGGGGTTGTAGTGCAGCCCCTCCGGCGTCTTGGCGTCCGGGAACTTTTTGAGCAGTTCGGCCGGCTGCGACTGGAAGCCCGTCAGCAGCGAATAGACATAGGCGGAGCCATGATGGCGGGCCTTGGTCATCAGCGACAGATCCGGCGGGATCGCGTTGTTGTTCGCCGCCGCGGCCGCAACGTTGTTCGCGAAGGGCTTGGGGAAATAATCGGCCGGAACCGGGTCGCGGGTCGTCATCTCGCCCGTCTTGGGATCGACGTCGGGCGTCTTGATCGCCCACTGCTTGGCGATCGCCTTGATCTCCGCCTCGTTATAGCCAATGCCCTTCAGATCGCGGAAAGCGACATAATGCAGGCTGTGGCAGGCCGAGCAGACTTCCTTGAACACCTGGAATCCGCGCTGGAGCTGCGCCTGGTCATATTTGCCCAGAGGCCCGTCGAACGAGAAGGACACATGCCTGGGCGCCTTGTGGAACTCATGCTCCACGGTGGGCTGCGGCGGTTCGGTGACATAGGCCACCGCGCCCACCAGGAAGGAGATTAACAGCCAGCCAGCAAAGAAGAGGCCGACGAGAAATGCGCCGATGCGAACCATGATTTTTCTAGCCCCCTTCTTAACCGGCGTTCGACGGCTGCGGATCGCTGCCCATGCCGGGAAGCGCGTCCTGTTCGCCCTGGATATTGTAACGGTTGAGCACCGCTTCGGTGATCGAGTTCGGCAGCGGCAACGGCTTTTCGAAGCGCGAGATCAGCGGAAGAACGATCAGGAAGTGCGCGAAATAATAAGCCGCAGCGACCTGGGAGATCATCACATAAGGCTCTTCCGCTGGCGCGCCGCCGCAATAGCCCAGCACAACCACGTCGAGGACGAGGATCCAGAAGAACTTCTTGAAGGTCGGGCGATAGTTGCCCGAACGCACCGGAGAGGTGTCCAGCCAGGGCAGGAAGAACAGCAGCAGGATCGACGCGAACATCGCGAGCACGCCCAGCAGCTTCGCCGGAACGAAGAAGAAATCCACCGTGAAGGCGCGCAGAATCGCGTAGAAGGGCCAGAAATACCATTCCGGCACGATATGCGCGGGCGTCGAGAGCGGGTTCGCTTCGATATAATTGTCCGGGTGGCCCAGGAAATTGGGCACGAAGAACAACAGGATCGCGAAGAGGATCAGGAACACGCCCGCCCCGAAACCGTCCTTCGCCGTGTAATAGGGATGGAAGGGCACGGTGTCCTGCGGCCCCTTCACTTCCACGCCGGTCGGGTTCGAGGAACCCGGAATGTGCAGCGCCCAGATGTGCAGGATCACGACTGCCGCGATCACGAAGGGCAGCAGGAAGTGCAGCGAGAAAAAGCGGTTGAGCGAGGCGTTGCCGGGCGCGAAACCGCCCAGCAGCCAGGTCTGGATCGGCTCGCCCACCACGGGGATCGCGCCGAACAGGCCGGTGATGACCTTCGCGCCCCAATAGCTCATCTGCCCCCAGGGAAGCACATAGCCCATGAAGGCGGTCGCCATCATGAGCAGGAAGATGACGAGGCCGAGCAGCCACACCATTTCGCGGGGCGCCTTGTAGGACCCGAAATAGAGGCCGCGGAAGATGTGGAGATAGACCACGATGAAGAAGAAGCTCGCGCCGTTCGCATGGGCATAGCGCATCAGCCAGCCTGCGTTCACGTCGCGCATCGTCTGTTCGACGGTGCTGAAAGCGACCAGCGTGTTCGCGCCATAATGCATGGCCATGACGACGCCGGTGACGATCTGGATCACCAGCGCAAGGCCGGCGAGAACGCCGAAGTTCCAGAAATAGTTGAGGTTGCGCGGAACCGGATAACCGGCGCCCACGGCGTTGTAGACGAGGCGCGGAAGCGGCAGCTTCTCGTCGATCCACTGCATCGCGGGATGCTTGGGGGTGTAATGCTCAGCCCAGGGAAAGCTCATCGTTTCTTACCTCAGCCTACAAGAATGGCAGTGTCGGAAGTGAAGCTGAACTTCGGCACTTCCAGGTTCTTGGGCGCGGGGCCCTTACGGATGCGGGCCGCGGTGTCATAGGACGAACCGTGGCAGGGGCAGAAATAACCGCCATATTCGCCGCGATTCTCGCCCTCGCCCGCGCCCAGCGGCACGCAGCCCAGATGGGTGCACACCCCCATGGTGATCAGCCACTGCTTCTTGCCGTCGACGGTGCGCTCCTCCAGCGTCTGCGGATCGCGCAGGGTGGACGGATCGACCTTGTCGGCCTCGGCGATTTCCTTGTCGGTCAAATGACGCACGAACAAAGGCTGCGCCCGGAAGGTCGTCTTGATCGCCTGTCCCGGCTGAATCGCCGAAAGATCGACTTCCGTCGATGCCAGCGCGAGCACGTCGGCGCTGGGATTCATCTGATCGATGAGCGGCAGGACGACAGCGACCGCGCCGACCCCCGCAAAGCTCACCGCAGCGATGTTGATGAAATCGCGACGGCGCACTTCGCCTCCGCCGGCCACATCTTCGCCGTTCGTATGTTCAACGCTCGCCATGCACCTTAACCCTTGCAAGAACGTCCCTGATCCCGCCGCATTGCCGTGTCCGGCCCTGATTATCAAGGGATTTGGGTGCTCATGCGCGATGCGCCCCCGCTTTCCCCCTGGCGTGGTTCGCGGGCCTGATAACCCCAGGGAGCGCATTTTGCCAACAGCAATTTGGACATGGCTATGACAATTTGCCCTGCTGCTTTATGCGCGCGCCATGCGTATCGCCCTTTATCAACCAGAGATCGCCGGAAATGTCGGGGCCATTTTACGGCTGGCAGCCTGCTTTTCCGTGCCCGTGGACATCATCATGCCGACCGGCTTCGCCTTTTCCGATTCCCGCCTCAAGCGCGCCGCGATGGACTATGGCGCGGCGGCGGATGTCGCCCGTCACGCGAATTTCGAAGCCTTCGACGCCCTGCGCCGGTCGGAGGGCCGCCGCCTGATCCTGATGAGCAGCCATGCCGCGCAGCGACTGCCCGACGTGGCGTTCCGCCCGGACGACGTGCTGATGATGGGGTCGGAAAGCGCGGGCGTGCCGGACACCGTGCGCGACATGGCCGACATTCGCGTGCGTATTCCGATGGCGCCGGGATTTCGGTCCTTGAACATCGCCGTTTCGACGGGCATCGCGGTGGCCGAAGCCCTGCGCCAGACTGGAAAGTTCCCGCAATGACCTTGATGCTCGATTCCCGACAGCAATCCGCCCGCGACTGGTTCGAATCGCTCCGCACGCGGATCTGCCAGCAGTTCGAGGCGATCGAGCGGGAGGCGGGAAGCGACGCCCGCTTCACCTTCACGCCCTGGGATCGCGAAGCGCCGGGACTCCCCGCGGGCGAAGGCGGCGGCGGCGTGCGCGGCGTGATGAAGGGCAAGGTGTTCGAGAAGGTCGGCGTCAACGTGTCGACCGTGGGCGGCGCCTTCGCGCCTGAGTTCGCCCGCACGATTCATGGCGCCGAAGACAACCCCGCCTTCTTCGCCACCGGCATCAGCCTGGTCGCGCATATGGCCAATCCGCATGTGCCCGCCGTGCATATGAACACGCGCTATCTGGTGACGACGAAGAGCTGGTTCGGCGGCGGCGCGGACCTCAATCCGCCCTTGCCGAGAGAGGAGGACAGCGCGCATTTCCACGCCGTGCTCAAGGCCGCCTGCGACGCACATGACCCGGATCATTATCCGAAGTTCAAGGCTTGGGCGGACGACTATTTCTTCATTCCCCATCGCGGTGTGCATCGCGGTGTGGGCGGCATATTCTACGACCATCTGGAAGGCGATTTCGATGCGGATTTCGCCTTCACCCGTTCCGTGGGAGAGGCTTTTCTGGAGGCTTTCGCGCCCATCGTGCGGCGGCGGATGCATGAAAGCTGGTCGGAGGACGATTATCGGACGATGCTCGAATGGCGGGGGCGCTATGCCGAATTCAACCTCGTCCATGATCGCGGCACGCTGTTCGGGCTGAAGACCGGGGGCAATATCGATGCCATATTGATGAGCCTGCCGCCCATGGCGAGCTGGAACTGAAGCCTGTGAGCCTGACACCGGTGGAAAGGGGGCAGGTCGCGGCCATCGTCACCCATCTGGAAATGCGTGAACGGCCAAGGCCCGCCCCCATCCCTTCCGCTCCGCTGCGGCTGGTACCGTGGAAGGAGCCGGGACTGGACGCTTATCGGGCGCTTTTCCGCCGCGTCGGCGCGCCCTGGCTCTGGTTTTCGCGGCTGGTGATGGATGACGCCGCCCTGTCCGCCATCATCCACGATCCGGCCGTCGCCGTTTATGCGGTGACGGACCCGCGCGGCGTGGAAGTCGGATTGCTGGAGCTGGATTTTCGTTCGCCGCCCGACTGCGAACTGGCCTTTATCGGTCTCATCCCCGATCTCAACGGCAAGGGTTTCGGCCAATGGTTGATGGCACAGGCGAAGGCGCTGGCGTGGCGCAAGGATGTGGAGCGTTTCCGGGTTCACACCTGCACACTCGACAGCCCGGCCGCCCTGGGCTTCTATCGGAAACACGGCTTTCGCCCCGTCGCGCGGGAAGTGGAGATTTTCGCCGACCCGCGCCTTGCGGGCGTGTTGCCGCGCGATGCAGCGCCGCAGGTGCCGCTGCTGGATTGACCGCGAGGCGGACTTACGCCGCCGCCTCCAACTGGCGGTAGATGCGCGCGGTGAACACCATCAGATAAACGTTCACGGCACCCGCCGCGAGGGCGACGGCGATGTTGCTGATCGATCGCCCGCCTTCCTGCCCCAGCAGCAGCGTGCCGACGATGCCGAAGACCGACTGCACGGCGATCTGGACCACCAGGATCAGGATGAGCGAGACGAGGATGAAGGTGGCCAGCCGCCCGGCCTGCCCCCGCGTCAGCGACAGCGTCTCCCTGAGCGCGGCGACCACGCCTGGCCGGCGATCGATCACAAGGGCGCTGAGCGGCAGCATCCGCGCGCTGATATAGAGCATCGCCGCCAGCATCGCCACGGCGGCAAGGACCACTCCACCCCCCTTGCCCGTCACGACCGACAGCAGGCCGCCGATCATCGCCGCGCCGAACAGGACGAACATCAGCGCGACGCCGACCAGCAACGACGCGCCCAGCACCACCGGCAATCGTCCGATGGCAAGGCGGATCGCTTCCGCCACGCTGATCCCCGGCCGCAGCGCCAGCGCATAGACGGCGAGCGATCCGATCAGCATGACGATTCCGGCCACAATCATCGCGACCTTCACCGTACCCGGCAGCGGCGGCAGGGACGCCAGCGTCTGCCCTGGCGCCATCTGCATATAGTCGGGCGGGATCATCAGTTGCAGGACCGCCATCGGCACCGACAGGAACAGCAGGGCGACGGGGAACAGGAGGCTTCCTTCCCGCTTGATGAAGGCAAGGCTTTCCTCCCATGCCTTGCCGATCGACAATGCCGCCATATCTCTCTGCCTTCATCCCTTGCGCGAAAATGCGCTGGAGACTTGATCGCTCGCTTCGCGCAAGTCAAGGAAACGCCATGACCGCCCTGCCCCCTTCCCCCTCCGCATCCGATGCGGCCGACATGGTCGAATGGCGGGTCGAATCCGCGCCCGTCGATTATCCCGAAGCCCTGGCCGATATGGAGGCGCGCGCCGCCGCGATCTTCGCCGGGGAGGCGAAAGAGCGCGTATGGCTGCTCCAGCATCCGCCGCTCTATACCGCGGGGACGAGCGCCGACCCGGCCGAACTGCTCGATCCGCGCTTTCCCGTCCACGCCGCTGGGCGGGGGGGGCGCTATACCTATCATGGGCCGGGACAGCGCATCGGCTATCTCAATATCGACCTGCGCGAGCGCGGGCGGGACGTGCGCAATTTCGTCCATCATCTCGAAGGATGGATGATCGCGGCGCTGGGCGACCTGGGCATCGCCGCGCGGCGGGCGGAAGGACGCATCGGCATCTGGACGGACGACGCACAGGGCCGGGAAGCGAAGATCGGCGCCCTGGGCATCCGTGTGCGCCGCTGGATCACGCTGCACGGCTTTTCCATAAACGTCGATCCCGACCTGTCGCATTTTGGCGGCATCGTGCCGTGCGGGATCAGCGCATATCCGGTCACAAGCATGGCGGCGCTGGGCTGCACAGCCCGAATGGCGGAGCTGGATGCAGCGCTAAGGGCGCATTTCCCCGCTTTTCTGGCCCGTCTGGGGCGTTGCGGTGCGGGGGTTGAGCAATGCGAAACGGGCCGTTAGGGTCGCCGTTTCGCCGGGCGGGGGGCTGCCGGGCATTAGCAATTGACCAAGGAGACCCGGATGCGAGCCAAGGCAAGGATGCTCATCGGCGCCGCCCTTTTGAGCGGCTGTATCACCCTTATGGGATGCAGCGGCGGGGACAAGGGCGGCAATGTCGTGCAGATGAAGGATATGGAAGTGGTCGATGGCACCGCGACCGACGCCATGACCGATCTGGACGGCGTCCAGAGCGAGGGGACCGCCGCCGTCATGCCGGTCGGCAATGCGAGCAATGCAGGCGCTGCCGCGAAGCCCCGGCCTCGCAAGGAAGAGACCGGCGAATCGGGGGATGAAAGCGCCGAAGTCGTCGCCGACCAATAACTTTGAAATGTCGATCCGCCCTAGTGACCAAAGCATCGCGCGGTGATATTCCGCCCTTCTTCGGAGAAGGATTTTAGATGACGTTCCGTTTTGCCATACGCCGCCTGCTTTCCGGTCTGGCCCTTGCCGCCACCGCGATGTCGGCGCAGCCTGCCGCCGCCCAATTCTACTGGTCGCCCCCGGATATGAGCACGCCACCTCTCACCGACGAGCAGGCCGCCGCCGCCCTGGGCCTGCCCGGCGCCACGGCTGCGGAAATTCGCGCGGGCCTCGTGTGGAACCTGCGCGCGGCGCTGAATGTCGCCGCCCTGCAATGCCAGTTCGAGCCGACGCTGCTCGCGATCAGCAACTATAACGCGATGATCGCCCATCATGACGCGGAACTCGACGCGGCGATGGCGACGGTGCTGGGCTATTTCCAGCGCACGGTGGGCAAGGGCAAGCCGGGCCAGGCGGCGGCCGATCAATATGGCACCCGCATTTATTCCGGCTATTCGACGGTGCAGGCGCAGCGCGGATTCTGCCAGGCGGCAGGGGAAGTCGGACGTCAGGCGATCTTCGCGGATCGCGGCAAGCTGCACGAAGTGGCGCGCAGCGGCCTGGGGGCCATCAAGAAATCCCTGGTTCTGGCGGGCGAGCAATATTACGGCGTCCCGGGCCATGACTATGCGCTTTCGCTGCCCTCGCTCGATGCGAAATGCTGGAAGAAGGGGAAGCTGACCCCTGCCTGCCAGCAACAATGGGAAGCGCAGGCCAACGGCCAGCCCTGAGCCGCCCAGCGCTGCGTCAGAGCGTCAGCGCAAGCCCAGATATTTGTGGGACTGGAGCGTCAGCCGCCAACGCGGGCGCTCCATGACAAAGGCGATCGCGGCCTGAACGTTCGCTGCCGCTTCGGCATCGTCGAGCGGCTGGACCAACAGGTGATCGAACGCCCATCGCTCCATGGCGTCGACCTCCTGAGCGGAATGGCCCGCGCCCGGCTGTGGCCATACGAGCTTTAGTTCATTGCCGCTTTGCTGGATGACGTCGCTGCCCGCCTTGGGGCTGATGCAAACCCAGTCGATCCCGGGATGGACCGACAGGGTTCCGTTGCTTTCTATCGCAATGGTGAAGCCGCGATCGTGCAGGGCATCGACCAGCGCATCGTCGATCTGCAACATCGGCTCGCCCCCGGTCAGGACGATGTAGCGCAATTCCCGGTTCGGTCCCCAGAAATCCTGCGCGGCATCGGCCAGCGCGGCGGCGGTGGCGAACTTGCCGCCGCCGTCTCCATCGGTGCCGACGAAATCGGTATCGCAAAAGCGGCAGACGGCATCGGCGCGGTCACGCTCCCGCCCGGTCCAGAGATTGCATCCGGCGAAACGCAGGAACACCGCGCGGCGTCCGCCATGCACCCCCTCTCCCTGGAGGGTCAGGAACATTTCCTTGACCGCATAGCTCATCGCATCAAGCCTTAGGGCCGTGTGGCATAGCCGGTGGGATCGGGCAGGCCGGCTTCCTCAAAGCCCTTGGCCCGCAATCGGCAACTGTCGCACAATCCGCAATGCTTGCCGTCCGGCGTCGGATCATAGCAGGACCAGCTCATCCCCGCATCCAGGCCCAGCCGATCCGCCTCACGCACGATGTCGGCCTTGCTCATATGCTGCAGCGGAGTCTTGATGCGGATGGGATTGCCCTCCACCCCGGCCTTGGTCGCCAGCGCCGCCATCTTCTCAAAGGCTTCGATGAACTCCGCGCGGCAATCGGGATAACCCGAATAGTCCAGTGCATTCACGCCGATGAAGATGTCGTTCGCTCCCGCCGCCTCCGCGAGGCCCAGGGTCAGGGAAAGGAATATCGTATTGCGGGCCGGAACATAGGTTATCGGAATGTCGGCGCCCACCCCGCCCTTGGGCACGGCGATGTCGGCCGTCAGCGCCGATCCGCCAAAAGCAGTGAGGTCCAGCGGCAGGACGATGTGGGACATCGCGTTCAGCGCCTTCGCGATGCGCGAGGCCGCGCGCAGTTCGACACGATGCCGCTGATTATAATCGATCGTCAGCGCCAGCAGGTGAAAACCCGCCTCGCGGGCAAGAGCGCCGGCGACCATTGAATCCAGTCCTCCCGAAAGCAGGACGACGGCGAATTTTCCATTATTCTCGGCCATGGGATGTGCGCTAACGCCCCGGTCCCGCACACGCAAGCCCGCGCCGCATGCTGACGGCTAGCTTTCGTCGCCCATGCGGAGCGCGGCGATGAAGGCTTCCTGCGGAATCTGGACGGAGCCATATTCGCGCATCCGCTTCTTGCCCTCCTTCTGCTTCTCCAGCAGCTTCTTCTTGCGGGTGATGTCGCCGCCATAGCATTTGGCGGTCACGTCCTTGCGCAGCGCGGCGATGGTTTCGCGGGCGATGACCTTGCCGCCGATGGCCGCCTGGATCGGGATCTTGAACAGATGGCGGGGAATCAGATCCTTCAACCGCTCGCACATATGACGGCCGCGCGCCTCGGCAGCGCCGCGATGGACGATCATGGAAAGCGCGTCGACCGGCTCGTTGTTGACGAGTATCTGCATCTTGACGAGGTCGCCCTCCCGCGTGCCGATCTGGTGATAGTCGAAGCTCGCATAGCCGCGCGAAATCGACTTCAGCCGATCATAGAAATCGAACACCACTTCGTTGAGCGGCAGTTCATATGTCACCTGCGCCCGGCCGCCGACATAGGTGAGGTTCTTCTGGATGCCCCGCCGGTCCTGGCAGAGCTTGAGGATCGAGCCGAGATATTCGTCGGGGCAGTAGATCACCGCCTCGATCCACGGTTCCTCGATATAGTCGATATGGTTGGCATCGGGCATGTCGGCGGGATTGTGCAGATGGCGCAGCTCCCCGTCGTTCATGTGGATGTCATAGACCACCGACGGCGCGGTGGTGATGAGGTCGAGATCATATTCGCGGGTCAGCCGCTCCTGGATGATTTCAAGGTGCAGCAGACCCAGGAACCCGCAGCGGAAGCCGAAGCCGAGCGCCGCGCTGGTTTCCATCTCGAAGGAGAAGCTGGCGTCGTTGAGGCGCAGCTTGCTGATCGAATCGCGCAGCTTCTCGAAATCGTTCGCGTCCACCGGGAACAGGCCGCAGAACACCACCGGCTGCACCTCCTTGAAGCCCGGCAGCGGCGCCTTCGCGGGGTTCTTGACCGTGGTGATGGTGTCGCCCACGCGGGTCTGGCTGATGTCCTTGATCTGTGCGGTGATGAAGCCGATTTCCCCCGGCCCCAGCTCGGCAAGCTGCTCGATCTTGGGGCGGAAGCAGCCGACGCGGTCGATCAGATGCTCGGTGCCGCCGATCATGAACTTGATCTGCTGGCCCTTTTTGATGACGCCGTTCATGACGCGGACGAGAATGACGACGCCCAGATAAGGGTCGTACCATGAATCGACCAGCATCGCCTCCAGCGACGCGTCGCGGTTGCCCCTGGGCGCCGGAATCTTGGCGACCACCGCTTCAAGGATGTCGTCGATCCCGATGCCGGACTTGGCGCTGGCCAGCACGGCTTCCGACGCGTCGAGGCCGATCACTTCCTCGATCTCCGCCTTCACCTTCTCCGGCTCGGCGGCCGGCAGGTCGATCTTGTTGATGACGGGCACGATCTCATGGTCGTGTTCGATGGATTGATAGACATTGGCGAGCGTCTGCGCCTCCACCCCCTGCGCGGCGTCCACGACCAGCAGCGCGCCTTCGCAGGCGGCCAGCGACCGGCTCACCTCATAGGCGAAGTCGACATGGCCCGGCGTGTCCATGAGGTTGAGTTCATAGGTCTCGCCATTGCGCGCGGTGTAGTCGAGGCGCACGGTCTGCGCCTTGATGGTGATGCCGCGCTCCTTCTCGATATCCATATTATCGAGCACCTGGGCGCTCATTTCGCGATCGGTCAGGCCCCCGGTGCGCTGGATCAGGCGGTCGGCCAAAGTCGACTTGCCATGGTCGATATGCGCGATGATCGAGAAATTACGGATATGCGAAAGGTCGGTCATGAGCGGGCCGATAGCAGCAGTTTGACGGGCTGTCAGCCAGTCTTGGGGATGACGGCAATCATGGATATCATCCATCGCTCCGCTTGAACGTCCTATCGGTTGTGATAGAAAGCCGATTAAAGATCGGGTTGCGCGTCATCAGCGTGGATATTCAGCAACTAACGGGGGTTTCTACAATGCAGCGTTTCATCAAATTCCTGGCGGCCGCCGCTGGTCTGGCGATGGTGGCTTCACCCGCCATGGCCGCGGACAAAGGCTCGTCAGGCCGTCAGGCACAGGCCAAGAAGCAGATGGAAATCCCCCGCTGCACCAGACGGCTGGGCACAGTCGCCATCGTCGAGCCGGACAACCAATGGTGGCGCGAGCTGAGCCTGGGCAGCCCCGAAGCGATCATCAAGCTGTTCGTGCAGCAGTCGGGCTGCTTCGGTCTCGTCAATCGCGGCCGTTCGATGGCGAGCCGCAACATGGAACGCGCCATGGCCGATTCGGGAGAATTGCAGGCCGGTTCCAACCTGGGCAAGGGCCAGGTGAAGGTGGCGGACTATTTCCTGCAGCCCGATATCGTCACCACCAACAGCAACAGCGGCGGCAATGCCCTTGGCGGCATGCTGGGCGGCATGTTGGGCGGGCGCACGTTCGGCGGACTGCTGGGCGGCATTTCGGTGAAGAAGAAGGAAGCCAACGTCACCCTGTCGATCGTGAACGCCCGCACGACCGAGGAAGAGGCGATGACCGAAGGCTATTTCCGCAAGTCGGACCTGAGCTTCGGCGGCGGCGGCGGCATCGGCTGGATGGGCGGCCTCGCGGCGGCCGGCGGCGGCGGTTATCAGAACACCGAAATCGGCCAGGTGATCGTGCTCGCCTATCTGGACGCCTATACCAAGCTGGTGACTCAGCTCGGCGGCCTGCCCGCAAACGCGGCGGCGGCGGCTCCGCAGGCGCAATAAGCGAAACGCATGGCATGAAAGGGGCGCGGCCGGACATCGGCGGCGCCCTTTTCCATCGAGATCGGTAACTTGCAAAACCGCGCTGAATGACGGGTTGGGCGGTGAGCGGACATAGTTATTCGTCATGCCAGCGAAAGCCGGCCTCTCTCTTCTTAGGGCGCAATAACCTAAATGAGATCTCAGCTTTCACTGGGATGACGGACATTGAGCCGAAACAACCATCGCAGGAACGGGTTTTCAGCTACATCATTGTCTTTTCTATGCCTGGCCGGCTGCGGCTTCGGGGATGGCGACGCGGGAACGGCGGCGCCACCAGCCAAGGATCGCTTCCCCGGCGGGCCGCTCGATGAAGCGATTGATCGCCGTTCCCAGAAACAGCGCCACCAGGAAGGCCATGGCGAATCCGATCCACGGATTATAGCCCGCGTCCGCCATCCGCAGCATCACGACAAAGCCGACATGCTGGTGGATGAGATAGAAGGAATAGCTGATCCCCCCCAGCCAGACGAGCGGGCGCAGCGCAATGAAGCGCAGCCGCCCGACGATCAGCGCGCTGAAGGCGATGAGAAGGACGACCGCCAGCACGGTCACGTCCCATGTCTCCATCGTCGCTACCGATAACAGAGCAAGAACGGCATAGGGCGCCTGCTGCCTCCACGTCCGCTGCCCCGCCCAGATGCGATAGGCCAGCATCCCGATCATGAAAAACGGCGTGTAACGCAATACCAGCAGCATGATGATCCGTTCAGGCATGTCCGGCCAGACATGGAGCAGCCAGCGCAGCGCCAGCCATACGGCCAGCACCGGTTCCAGGCGTCGGAGGCCGATCCATTTCCAGATCGAGATCATGCAGAAGTAGAAGGCGATCTCGACGGTCAATGTCCAATAGGCGCCGTCCACCTCGGGTAGGAACGCGAAACCCTGAAGCATGGTGAGGTTGGCAAGGATCGCGACAGGCCCGATCAGAAGCTGCGTCGCCTGCGCCAGATATTCGATCGATAATGTCAGCAGCATCGCCGCCAGATAGGCCGGATAGAGGCGCGCGAACCGGTTGACCACGAAGTCCGGCACCGTGCGGATGCGATCCAGCGTGAAGAAGATCGCAAAGCCGGAGATGCAGAAGAACAGCAGCACGCGATAATTGCCGCCGGGAAAGCTGAACGGCACATGCTTCGCCTGTGGAAACAGTTCGTGGAACCGCGTGGAATAATGGAAAATGAGCACGCACAGTGCTCCGACGCCGCGCAGAGCGTCCAGCTCCGTGAGCCGAGTGCGCGGGGAGGAAGACCGGGCCATGTCCGCCCATAGCAATGAAACAGCAACGAATCCGTTAATATCGAGGTTAACGCGGCGGCTTTAACCTTCTTTGCCGTTGGCCGTTCAATGGATGATGGCTGGTCCTTCGCCGCGGGTCTTTCCGACGCCTGCTTGCGGGCGGCGGGCCGCTCGGCCAGCGTCCGGCGGACCATTGACGCGTTGCCCGCCGGCCGCTCCCCAAAGAGCCGCCGGCAGTTGCCGCCGCGGCCCGGAATCGTTCCGTGGAAGCAGCATGGGAAGCGATCCACAGGCTCGCCGAATCGCCGCTATAGCTCGGCAGTGCATGAGCGCTCGGTGGCCGCCGCGATATCCACACTGTTTCGGGTGGTAAAACCGTTGCCGCTGAAGCCCGCCGCTTCAACCCGCGCCGACCGGCGGCAAGGCCAGAGGGCATCAGCGATCCATGCATGAAGCCCCCTCCCCCGCATCAGGAGAGGGGAGGACGGCTCAGCCCGTCTTACCGTCCAAGATGGCGGCGATGGCGGCCGTCACGTCGGTCATGTCCGCCATGCCGTCGACGCGGCTGACGATGCCGCGCGCTTCGTAAATCGGCAGGATCGGCGCGGTCTTGGCGCGATATTCGGCCATGCGGGTGCGGACGGTTTCCTCATTGTCGTCGGGACGACGCTTGAACTCATGGCCGTGGCACTTGTCGCACTCGCCCTCGACCTTGGGCTGCTTGAAGACGTCATGATAGCCTTCGCCGCAAGTCGCGCAGGTGAAGCGGCCGGTGATCCGTTCGACCAGCGCATCCTCGTCCACTTCCAGCTCGATCACATGGTCGAGCGTGCGACCGCGGTCGGAGAGGATGGTGTCGAGCGACTGGGCCTGCGCTTCCGTGCGGGGATAGCCGTCGAAGATGACGCCGGTTTCCGCCGACAGCGCGTCGAGCGCCTCGCCAATGATGCCCGACACGATCTCGTCGGACACCAGCTCGCCCGCTTCCATCACCGCCTTCGCCTTGAGTCCGATGGGCGTGCCCGCCTTGACGGCGGCGCGCAGCATGTCGCCGGTCGAAAGCTGGACCATGCCCCGGTCTTCCACCAACCGGCTGGCCTGCGTGCCCTTGCCCGCGCCCGGAGGGCCAAGCAGAATGATATTCATCGCGCGCATCTCCCCTTGTCTTGCGCCAGTTCGCCTTACACCTGTGCCTGCGCCCCTCAGCGCATGCGGCCTTTGAGCTTCGCCTTCTTGATGAGATCGCCATATTGATGGGCAAGCAGATGGCTCTGGATCTGGGTAACCGTGTCGACTGTCACATTGACGACGATCAGCAGGCTTGTGCCGCCCAGATAGAAGGGGATGCCTGCCCGCGCGATCGCGAACTCCGGCACCAGGCAGATGAAGGCCAGATAGGCCGCGCCGATCACCGTGATCCGCGTCAGCACATAGTCGAGATAATTTTCGGTGTTCTTGCCCGGGCGGATGCCGGGGATGAACCCGCCGTTGCGCTTGAGGTTGTCCGCCGTCTCCTCGGGGTTGAACACGACCGCCGTGTAGAAGAAGCAGAAGAACACGATGCCCAGACCGTACAGCCCCATATAGACCGGACTGCCGTGCGACAGATACTGGTTCAGCGTCAGCACGAAATCGCCCAGCCTGCTTTCGCCCGCCACCGTCTGGCCCGCAAACTGCGAGATGGTGAGCGGCAGCAGCAGCAGCGAGGACGCGAAGATCGGCGGGATCACGCCGGCGGTGTTGACCTTGAGCGGCAGGTGGCTGCGGTCGGCCTGCATGATGCCCTGGCGCGTCTGGCGCTTGGGATATTGGATGAGGACGCGGCGCTGGGCACGCTCCATATAGCAGATCAGCAGGACCAGGCCGAGCGCCAGCACGATGATGAGCATGATGAGCAAGCCGGAGATCGACCCCTCGCGGCCCGACTTGAACAGGTTGCTGAGCGTCACGGGAAGCTGGGCGACGATGCCCGCCATGATGATGAGGCTGACGCCGTTACCGATGCCGCGCGACGTGATCTGCTCGCCCAGCCACATCAGGAACATGGTGCCGCCGATCAGCGAGACGACCGCCGCGACGCGGAACAGCATCCCCGGATCAACTACCGCCTGCACGCCCGACTGCGCGCCGAAGCTTTCAAGGCCGACGGCGATGAAATAGCCCTGCACGGCGGTCAGGCCGACGGTGCCGTAGCGGGTATATTGATTGAGCTTCTTGCGGCCGCTTTCGCCCTCTTTCTTGATCGCCGCCAGCTTGGGCGAAAGGGACGCGGCGAGCTGCACCACGATGGACGCGGTGATATAGGGCATGACGCCCAGCGCGATGAGGCTCATGCGCGACAGGCTGCCGCCCGAAAAGGTGTTGAAGATGTCGAGGATGCCGCCGCTCGTCTGGCTGTAGAGCTGCGACAATGCGGTCGGATCGACCCCCGGCAGCGGCACGAAGCTCAGGAAACGGAAGACGATCAGCGCGCCCAGCGTGAACCACAGGCGCTTCTTGAGGTCGGTGGCCTGGCTGAACTTCGCCAGACTGAGATTGGATGCGAGCTGGTCGGCTCTCGATGCCATCGTGGCTGCCCTTCAAATCATTCTTGCCCGAAACGGAAAATCGGGCCGGAATCGCTAACCCCTTAACGGGAGGGAAGCGCCCTGTCGAACGGGGAGTTGCCCATCCGCGACGAACGGCCTTCCCCCGATACGCATAGCCCCGCCGACCCATATCGGGCAGCGGGGCCGCGCTTGCAAGTCTTGGCTGCGCCTCAGGCCTTCTTCGCGGCCTTGGCGGTGCCCTTCTTGGCCTTCGCCTTTTCGGCGGCCGACACGACTTCGATCACGTCGACCTTGCCGCCGGCCTTTTCGACTGCTTCGACAGCGCCCTTCGACGCGCCCGCAACCAGGAAGCTGACCTTCGCGGTCAGTTCGCCCTTGCCGAGCAGGCGGATGCCGTCCTTGCCGCCACGGGCGAGGCTCGCGGCCTTGAGCGCCGCATGGTCGATGACGGCCTTGGCGTCCAGCTTGCCGGCGTCGATCGCCTTCTGCACCGCGCCCAGGTTCACGATCGCGAAATCCTTGGCGAAGATGTTGTTGAAGCCGCGCTTCGGCAGACGCATGTGGAGCGGCATCTGGCCGCCTTCGAAGCCGTTGATGCTGACGCCCGAACGCGCCTTCGCGCCCTTTTGGCCGCGACCGGCGGTCTTGCCCTTGCCCGAGCCGATACCACGGCCGACGCGCATCCGGCCCTTGCGGCTACCGGCATTATCACTGAGTTCGTTAAGCTTCATATCCTGCACTCGCTTTCGCTATGTTCGCGCTGTCCCTGAAGGGACGAATGAGGCCGCGCCGATAACGCAGCCGCTGAAAAAACGAAAGAGGGGTTTCCCCCTCTCCCGTCCTATTCCGTCGGATCGGAAGGCTTAGCCTTCGACCACCTCCACCATATGGGGCAGCTTCTTGATCGCACCGCGGACTTCCGCCGTGTCTTCCAGCTCCACCACGCGGTGCATCTTGCCAAGGCCCAGACCGATCAGAATCTTCTTCTGGTCGGCGGGACGGCGGATCGGCGAGCCGATCTGCTTGATCTTGATCTTCGCCATGCTGTCTTACTCCGCAATCGCTTCGGCGTCGGCCTGCGCGACTTCGGCCGAGGCGCCGCCGCGACGCAGAAGATCGGCGACCTTCTTGCCACGGCGCTGCGCCACCGACTTGGGGCTGGTCTGTTCGCCCAGCGCCTCGAAGGTCGCACGGATCATGTTATAGGGGTTCGACGTGCCGTTGGACTTCGTAACGACGTCCGCCACGCCCAGGCTCTCGAACACGGCGCGCATCGGACCGCCCGCGATGATACCCGTACCGGCGGGTGCCGAACGGACCGTCACTTTGCCCGCGCCGAAATGGCCAAGGCCATCATGGTGCAGGGTGCGGCCTTCCTTGAGCGGAATGCGAACCATTGCCTTCTTGGCCGAAGCGGTCGCCTTGCTGATGGCTTCGGGCACTTCGCGCGCCTTGCCATGGCCGAAGCCCGCACGGCCCTTGCCGTCGCCGACGACGACCAGAGCCGCGAAACCGAAGCGCTTGCCGCCCTTCACGGTCTTCGAGACGCGGTTGATGTGAACCAGCTTCTCGATCAGTTCTTCGCCCTGTTCCTCGTCGCGGTTGCCGCGACGGTCGTCGCGACGGCCACGGCCGCCCCGCTCGCCACGATTGCGGTCGCCGCCGCGGCCGCGGCCGCGGCCGGGACCACGTGCCTCGGTCTGCTCACCACCTGTGACGGCGGCGGGTGCGCCCGGCTGGGCCTGGATTTCGTTTTCGTCAGCCATGATCAGAACTCCAGCCCGCCTTCGCGGGCGGCATCGGCCAGCGCCTTGACGCGGCCATGGAAAAGGAAGCCACCGCGGTCGAACACAACCCTGGTGACGCCAGCGGCGGTCGCGGCAGCCGCAAGGCGCTTGCCGACTTCCGCCGCGGCCTCGGCCGTCGCGCCGGTCTTGCCGCGCACATCCTTTTCCAGGGTCGAAGCGGCAGCGACCGTGCGGCCCTGCGCGTCATCGATGACCTGCGCATAGATGTGCCGTCCGGAGCGATGGACGCTGAGGCGGGGCTTGGCGCCCGAAACCGCCTTGAGGGCGGTGCGAACGCGGCGGCGACGCCGCTCGAAGAGGGAAAGCTTTGCCATCTTACTTCTTCTTCCCTTCCTTGCGGAAGACGAACTCGCCGTCATATTTGATACCCTTGCCCTTATAGGGTTCGGGCTTACGCCAGCGACGGATCTCGGCAGCCACCTGGCCGACCTTCTGCTTGTCGATACCGCTGATCTCGACCGTGGTGTTATCCGGGGTCTTGATCTCGATACCATCGGGCACCGGGAAATCGACGTCATGGCTGTAGCCCAGCTGCAGCTTCAGGGTCTTGCCCTGCGCATTGGCGCGGTAGCCGACGCCGGTGATGAGCAGCTTCTTGGAAAAGCCCTCCGTCACACCGGTGACGAGGTTCTGGATCAGCGTCCTCTGCATGCCCCAGAAGGCGCGCGCTGCCTTGGTTTCATTGGCCGGCTTCACCAGGATGCTGCCGTCCTCGATCGCATAGCTGATCTCATCGCGCAATTGCAGCGCCAGGGTGCCCTTGGGACCCTTGACCGAAAGCTGACCGCCTTCGATCGACGCCGTCACACCTGCGGGGACAGCGATCGGCTTCTTACCCGTGCGGCTCATCAGAACACCTCCGCCAGCACTTCGCCGCCGACATTCTGTTCGCGCGCTTCCGCGTCGGACAGAACGCCCTTGGGCGTCGAGACAATGGTGATGCCCAGGCCGTTGCGCACGATCGGCAGTTCCTTGGAACCCGAATAGACGCGGCGGCCAGGCTTGGACACGCGGGCGACATGCTTGATCGCCGGCTGGCCCTCGAAATATTTCAGCTCGATGCGCAGGCCGGGGTGCTTGCCGAGGACTTCCTCGGAATAACCCCGGATATAACCTTCGCGCTGGAGCACGTCGAGCACGCGGGCGCGGAGCTTCGAAGCCGGGGACACAACACTGTCCTTCTTCGCCTGCTGCCCGTTGCGGATGCGGGTGAGCATATCACCCAGGGGATCGGTCAATGCCATCTCAAATGATCCTTACCAGCTCGACTTGGTGACGCCGGGGATCAGGCCCTTGTTGGCCAGATCACGCAGCTGCACGCGGCAGAGACGGAATTTGCGGTAATAAGCCCGGGGACGGCCCGTCAGCTCGCAGCGGTTGCGCACGCGGGTCGGGTTGCCGTTGCGGGGGATTTCCGCCATCTTCAGACGCGCGATCAGACGATCGGAATCGTCCGCCGACTGGTCATTCGCGATCGCCTTGAGCTTCGCATAGCGGCCGGCATATTTCTTCACCAGCTTCTTGCGGCGCTCGTTCTTGTTGATCGAACTCAGTTTCGCCATGACTTAAGTTCTCTTCCTTTAGCTTATGCGTTGGGAGAGAAGCGGGGGCCTTGTTCAGGCCGCCTGCTTCTCTTCTTCCTGCGGGAAGGGGAAGCCGAAGAGACGCAGCAGCTCGCGCGCTTCCTCGTCCGTCTTCGCCGTGGTGGTCACGATGATGTCCATGCCACGCACCTTGTCGATGCGGTCATAGTTGATCTCGGGGAAGATGATCTGCTCCTTGATGCCGAAGGCATAGTTGCCACGGCCGTCGAAGCTCTTCGGGTTGAGACCACGGAAGTCGCGCACGCGGGGCAGCGCGATATTGATCAGGCGGTCGAGGAATTCGAACATGCGCTCGCGGCGCAGCGTGACCTTGGCGCCGATCGGCATGCCTTCACGCAGCTTGAATTGCGCGATCGACTTCTTCGCCTTGGTGATGACGGGCTTCTGGCCCGCGATCAGTTCCATTTCCTCGGCGGCCGACGTCACCTTCTTCTTGTCCTGGGTCGCTTCGCCCACGCCCATGTTGAGCGTGATCTTCTCGATCCGGGGCACTTCCATGACGTTCTTGTAACCGAACTTCTCGGTCAACGCCTTGATGATCTCGGCGTCATAGAGCGCCTTCGAGCGCGGAATGTACTTGTCGGCCATTACAGCACCTCACCGGACTTGACGGCGACGCGGACCTTCTTGCCGTCGCGTTCCTCGAAACGGACGCGGGTCGGCTTGCCGTCCTTGTCGGCGACCGCCACGTTCGAAATGTGGAGCGGCGCGGGCTTGCGCTCGATGCCGCCCTGCGGGTTCGACTGGTCGGGCTTGCGGTGACGGGCGTGCACGTTGATGCCTTCCACCAGGACCTTGTCGTCCTTCGGAAGCATCTGGAGCACGGCGCCGGTGCGGCCCTTGTCCTTGCCAGCCAGGACGACGACCTTGTCGCCCTTCTTGATCTTGGCAGCGCTCATTACAGCACCTCAGGGGCAAGCGAGATGATCTTCATGTGCTTCTTGGCGCGCAGTTCGCGAACGACCGGGCCGAAGATACGGGTGCCGATCGGCTCCTCGTTCTTGTTGATAAGCACAGCGGCATTGCCGTCGAAGCGAATCACGCTGCCGTCAGCGCGACGCACGTCCTTGGCGGTGCGAACGATGACGGCGCGGTGCACGTCACCCTTCTTCACCTTGCCGCGCGGCTGGGCTTCCTTGACGGAGACGACGATGATGTCGCCCACGCTGGCGAAGCGCCGCTTCGACCCGCCCAGCACCTTGATGCACTGGACGCGCTTGGCGCCGCTGTTGTCGGCGACGTCAAGATTGGATTGCATCTGGATCATGGATCCGGTTCCTTCTCATTTGGCCTACCGGGACAATCCCCGGCGGTTCCGAATTCCTGCCTCGACCCGGAAGATTCGAAAGCACGAAGCGCGGGCCTGTAGCCCTTTCCGGAGGAAAAGGCCAGCCCCGCGTTACGCTTTTCGACCCGCCGGGTCCGTGACTAGCCTCAGGCCGCCTGTTCCGGCGACTTGTGCGTGTCCACCCGCTCGATGACCTTCCAGGTCTTGAGCTTGGAAATCGGAGCGGTCTCTTCGATGCGGACCGTTTCGCCTTCCTTGTAGACATTGCCCTCGTCATGGGCGTGATACTTCTTCGAACGGCGAATGATCTTGCCGTAGAGCGCGTGTTTTACCTTGCGCTCCACGCGAACCACCACCGTCTTGTCGGTCTTGTCGGAAACCACCGTTCCCGTCAGCACGCGCTTGGGCATCGTGTGTTTCCTTCTTACTTCGCGGCCGAGCGCGAACGCTCGGTCTGCAACGTCTTGATCTGCGCGATCGACCGGCGGACTTCCTTCACCCGGCTGGGCTTTTCCAGCTGGTTGGTGGCCGCCTGGAAGCGCAGGTTGAACTGCTCGCGCTTCAGGTTGTTCAGTTCGGTCGACAGTTCGTCGTCCGTCTTGGTCTTGAGGTCGGCAACGTTCGCCACGGCTTAACCCTCC
Source organism: Sphingobium wenxiniae (assembly GCF_007830065.1). Lineage (GTDB taxonomy): Bacteria > Pseudomonadota > Alphaproteobacteria > Sphingomonadales > Sphingomonadaceae > Sphingobium > Sphingobium wenxiniae. The sequence goes on from NZ_VLKK01000020.1 coordinate 27,707, forward strand.
AGGTGCGAGGTGTCGCCGAGGCGGGCAACGACCTTGGTCTTGACGGGCAGCTTCATCGCGGCGCGCGAGAATGCCTCTGCTGCGAGCGGGCCGGGAACGCCGTCCAGTTCGAACAGGATGCGGCCGGGCTTTACGCGCGCCGCCCAATATTCGACCGAACCCTTGCCCTTGCCCTGACGGACTTCGGCCGGCTTCTTCGACACGGGAACGTCGGGAAACACGCGGATCCACAAACGGCCCTGACGGCGGATGTGGCGGGTGATCGCGCGGCGGGCCGCTTCGATCTGGCGCGCGGTGATCCGCTCCGGCTCCAGGGCCTTGAGGCCATAGGAGCCGAAGTTCAGAGCCGAGCCGCCCTTGGCATCGCCCTTGATCCGGCCCTTGAAGGCCTTGCGGAACTTCATCTTCTTCGGTTGCAGCATGACGCTATACCTACCTTATTCTTAGCGCGCCGGGCGCACGCCGGAGGTCTGAGCCTCCAGCATCAGCCGGTCGGTGGCCATCGGATCGTGGCCCAGGATCTCACCCTTGAAGATCCAGACCTTGATGCCGCAGACGCCATAAGCGGTGTGGGCTTCGGCTTCGGCATAATCGACGTTCGCGCGCAGCGTGTGCAGCGGAACGCGGCCTTCGCGATACCATTCGACGCGCGCGATCTCCGCGCCGCCCAGACGGCCGCCGCAGGTGATCTTGATGCCTTCGGCGCCCAGACGAAGAGCCGACTGCACCGCGCGCTTCATCGCGCGGCGGAAGGCCACGCGGCGTTCGAGCTGATCGGCGATGCCCTGCGCGACGAGCTTGCTGTCGACTTCCGGCTTGCGGATTTCGACGATGTTCAGGCTGACGTCCGAGGAGGTCAGGCTGCCCAGCTTCTTGCGCAGCTTTTCGATATCCGCGCCCTTCTTGCCGATGATGACACCGGGACGGGCGGCGTAGATCGACACGCGGCACAGCTTGGCGGGACGCTCGATCACCACCTTGGAGATCGCGGCCTGCGGCAGGTTCTTCATGATATACTGACGGATCTTGAGATCTTCCATCAGCAGGCGGCCATAGTCGGCGCCTTCCGCGAACCAGCGGCTGTCCCAGGTGCGGTTGATCTGAAGACGCAGACCAATCGGATTGCTCTTGTGACCCATGTGCTTACGCCTCCGCTTCTTCGCCAGCTTCACGCACGACGATGCGCACGCGGCTGAAGGGCTTGAGGATCCGGGTCGACTTGCCACGGCCGCGGGCGTGGAAGCGCTTCAGGGTGAAGCTCTTGCCCACCGATGCTTCCGCGACGACCAGCGCGTCGACGTCCAGATTGTGATTGTTTTCCGCATTGGCGATGGCCGAAGCCAGTACCTTGCGCACATCGACCGCCATCGCCTTCTTCGAGAAGGTCAGCACGTTCAGCGCGTCCTCGACCTTGCGGCCACGGATCAGCGCGGCGACCAGGTTCAGCTTCTGGGCCGAACCGCGGATCTGCGTGCCGACAGCCAGCGCCTCATTGTCGGCGACGCGGCGGGGAGCCTTTTCCTTGCTCATTAGCGCTTGCCCTTCTTGTCGGCGGCGTGGCCGGGGAAGTAGCGGGTCGGAGCGAATTCGCCCAGCTTGTGACCCACCATGTCCTCGTTGACGGACACCGGAACATGCTTGCGGCCGTTATAGACGTTGAACGTCAGGCCGACGAACTGCGGCAGGATGGTGGAACGGCGCGACCAGGTCTTGATCGGCGCGCGGCCACCCGCGTCCTGCGCGGCTTCCGCCTTCTTCAGAAGGCTGAGGTCCACGAAAGGACCTTTCCAGACGGAACGAGCCATCTCGCTTACCTCTTCTTCTTCGCGTGGCGGCTACGGATGATGAACTTGTCCGTCGCCTTGTTGTGGCGGGTGCGCGCACCCTTGGTCGGCTTGCCCCACGGGGTCACCGGATGACGGCCGCCCGAGGTCCGGCCTTCACCACCGCCATGCGGGTGATCGACCGGGTTCTTCGCCACGCCGCGCGTCAGCGGACGGCGGCCCAGCCAGCGGTTGCGGCCGGCCTTGGCGAGATTGGTGTTGGCGTTGTCGGGATTCGACACGGCTCCGACGGTGCCCATGCAATCCGAACGGATATAGCGCTGCTCGCCCGAAGACAGGCGGACCATCACCATGCCGCGATCGCGACCGACCAGCTGGGCATAGGTGCCCGCCGAACGGCAGAGCTGACCGCCCTTGCCGGGCTTCATCTCGATATTGTGGATGATGGTGCCGACCGGCATCTGGCCCAGTTCCATCGCGTTGCCCGGCTTCACGTCGGTCTTCTTGCCCGCGACGACCTTGTCGCCGGGAGCCAGACGCTGCGGCGCCAGGATATAGGCCTGGGTGCCGTCGGGATAGTTGACCAGCGCGATGAAGGCGGTGCGGTTGGGGTCATATTCCAGACGCTCGACCGTGCCCTCGACATCCCACAGGCGACGCTTGAAGTCGATGATGCGGTAACGCTGCTTGTGACCGCCCGCAATGCCGCGCGAGGTCACATGGCCCTTGTTGTTGCGGCCACCGGTCTTGCGCTTGCCTTCGGTCAGCGCCTTGACGGGCTTGCCCTTGTGCAGGCTCGACTTGTCGACGAGAATCAGGCCGCGCTGGGCCGGGCTCGTCGGATTATAGTGCTTGAGTGCCATCTATCCTGCCTCAAATACCGGTGGTGACGTCGATGGACTGGCCTTCGGCCAGCGTGACGATCGCCTTCTTGACGTCCGAACGCTTGTAGGGCTTGCCCTTCCAGCGCTTCGTCTTGCCCTTCTGGACCAGCGTGTTGACCGCCTTCACGGTCACGCCGAACAGCGCTTCCACAGCCGCCTTGATTTCCGGCTTGGACGCATCGCCCGCCACTTTGAAGACCACGGCGTTGTTTTCGCTGAGAAGGGTCGACTTCTCGGTGATGTGCGGGGCGACCACGACGTCATAGTGACGGTTGTCGACCGTTGCGGCTTGCTTCTTAGCCATTGAAACGGGCCTCCAGCTTTTCGACCGCGGCGCGGGTGAGCACCAGCGAATCGGCCTTCAGGATGTCGTAAACATTGGCGCCGACTGCGGGCAGCAGGTTTACGCCGACGATGTTGGCGGAGGCCTTGGCGAAGCTGATGTTGACCGCGTCGCCGTCGATGAACAGCGCCTTGGAGAGGTTCAGCTTGGCGAGGCTGGCGACCAGCTCACGGGTCTTGCCGTCCTTGACGTCGAGAGTGTCGATGATGGTGAGCGAACCGCTCTTGACCTTCGACGACAGCGCCATCTTCAGACCCAGCGCGCGAACCTTCTTGTTCAGCGAGGGGTTGAAGTCGCGGACGCGGGCGCCGTGGGCCTTACCACCGCCAATGAACACCGGAGCGCGGCGATCGCCGTGACGAGCGGTGCCGCCACCCTTCTGGCGGCCGAACTTCTTGCCGGTGCGGGCAACGTCGCTACGCTCGCGCGTGCCACGGGCGGTGCCACGACGCTTTTCGAGCTGCCAGGTGACGACGCGATGCAGGATGTCGGCGCGGGGCTCGAGGCCGAACACGGCATCGTTGAGCTCCAGGTCGCCGGCGGCCTGCGCGTCGAGGGTCTGTACCTTGACCTTCATGGTTTAGCCCTCCTGGCCTTCGGTGGCTTCCACTGCCACGACTTCTTCAGCCGGGGTATCAGCAGGAGCGCTGTCGTTACTGTTGTCAGCCTTCTTCAGGCTGGCGGGGTAAGGCGCATCCGCCGGACGCGCAACCTTGACGGCGTCGCTGACGGTCAGCCAGGTGCCCTTGGCGCCCGGAACGCTGCCCTTCACGAACAGCAGACCGCGCTCGACGTCCGTGCGGACGATTTCGAGATTCTGCTGGGTCCGCTCGCGGTCGCCCATGTGTCCGGCCATCTTCTTGTTCTTGAAGACACGGCCCGGATCCTGACGGTTACCCGTCGAACCATGGGCGCGGTGGCTGATGGACACGCCGTGGGTGGCGCGCATACCGCCGAAACCCCAGCGCTTCATCGCACCGGCAAAGCCCTTGCCCTGGGTGTGACCGGCAACGTCGACGAGCTGACCGGCGATGAAATGATCGGCCGCGATCTCGGCGCCGACATCGAGGAGAGCATCCTCGGCGACGCGGAATTCGACCAGACGCGCCTTCGGCTCCACCTGCGCCTTGGCGAAGTGGCCGCGCTGCGGCTTGGCGACATTCTTGACCTTCGCGACGCCCGCGCCGAGCTGAACCGCGACATAACCGTCACGATCGACTTCCTTGCGGGCCACGACCTGATTGCCCTCAAGGGCAAGAACCGTAACCGGAACATGACGTCCGTCCTCTTGGAACAGACGGGTCATCCCGACTTTCTTAGCGATAACGCCAGTGCGCATCACCATTACTCCCATAGAGGCCCGCCTTAGCAGCGGGCGTATCCAACGAAAAAACCGCTCCGGATTCCTCCTTCGCGGCCAACCCAATGTGTAGATCACCCCGTCCGGGTTGGATGCCGCCCCTACTCGGGAACAGCGACGGGGGACCAGGACCGCGACATGAGTCGCGCGGTATCCCTTGTGTCGTTTGAGCCTCCGGATACCCCGGAACGCCCGATACCCTGCCCTCCTTTCGGAAAGCAGGGACTTGTCGGCTCAGGCCAACTTGATCTCTACGTTCACGCCGGCAGCCAGATCCAGCTTCATCAGCGCGTCGACCGTCTGCGGCGTCGGCTGCACAATGTCAAGCATACGCTTGTAGGTGCGGACCTCGAACTGCTCGCGCGACTTCTTGTCGATATGCGGGCCACGGTTGACCGTGAACTTCTCGATGCGCGTCGGCAAAGGAATCGGACCGCGGATGAGGGCGCCCGTGCGGCGGGCGGTTTCGGCGATGTCGCCAGTCGCCTGATCGAGCACGCGATGATCGAACGCCTTAAGGCGAATGCGGATGTTGCTGTCCATATCCCTAACCGATGCGAAAGAGCCAAAAACCAGAGCATTTTCCAGTCAGCTAGAACAGCTAACGATTCAGAAAATGCGCCAAACCAAAAATATACCGCCTCAACATTGCCCTTCTAGCTCCTTCGAGCCGGAGAAAGGCGATCCGAGGCGGCGAAAACTCCAAGCGGCGCGAATCAGACGATTCGCGCCGCTTGGTGCCTATATTACTTCGAGATCGTGCCGACAACCCCTGCGCCGACGGTCCGGCCGCCTTCGCGGATCGCGAAGCGCAGACCCTGGTCCATCGCGATCGGAGCGATCAGCTTCACGCCGAGCTTCACGTTGTCGCCGGGCATGACCATCTCGGTGCCCTCGGGGAGAATGACCTCGCCGGTGACGTCCGTGGTGCGGAAGTAGAACTGCGGACGATAGTTCGCGAAGAACGGGGTGTGACGGCCGCCTTCTTCCTTCGAGAGGACGTAGACTTCCGCGTCGAACTCGGTGTGCGGGGTGATCGTGCCGGGCTTGGCCAGAACCTGGCCGCGCTCGACTTCCTCACGGCCCACGCCACGGATCAGCGCACCGATATTGTCGCCCGCACGGCCCTCGTCGAGCAGCTTGCGGAACATTTCCACGCCGGTGACGGTCGTCTTGCGCGTGTCCTTGATGCCGACGATCTCGACTTCCTCGCCAACCTTGACGATGCCGGTTTCGACACGGCCGGTGACGACGGTGCCGCGGCCCGAGATCGAGAACACGTCTTCGATCGGCATCAGGAACGGCTTGTCGACCGGACGCTCCGGCTGCGGAATCCAGCTGTCGACGGCAGCCATCAGCTTCAGAACGGCTTCACGACCGATTTCGTCGTTGGAACCGTCGAGCGCCTTCACGGCCGAGCCGGCGATGATCGGAATATTGTCGCCGTCGAAGTCGTAGGACGACAGCAGCTCGCGGATTTCCAGCTCGACCAGTTCGAGAATTTCCGGATCGTCGACCAGATCGACCTTGTTCATGAACACGACGAGCTGGGGAACGCCGACCTGACGGGCGAGCAGGATGTGCTCACGGGTCTGGGGCATCGGGCCGTCGGTGGCCGACACGACCAGGATCGCGCCGTCCATCTGCGCCGCGCCGGTGATCATGTTCTTCACATAGTCGGCGTGGCCGGGGCAGTCGACGTGCGCATAGTGACGGGCTTCGGTCTCATATTCGACGTGCGCCGTCGAAATGGTGATGCCGCGCTCGCGCTCTTCGGGCGCCTTGTCGATATTGGCATAGTCGACGAAGGTCGCGCCGCCGGTTTCGGCGAGAACCTTGGTGATTGCCGCGGTCAGCGAGGTCTTGCCATGGTCGACGTGACCGATGGTGCCGATATTGCAGTGCGGCTTCGTCCGCTCAAACTTAGCTTTCGCCATTTTATCCTACCTTCTAATCAAATCCGCTGTGTGGTTTGACCGCTCGGCCGCGCCTTGCGAAGGCGCGTCCATAGCAGCAAATTTCGAGATTACCAGCCCCAAACCGACCCGCCTGCACGGGCCGGCCGGGAAATCGTCAGGCCATCTTCGCCTTGACTTCGTCCGCCACATTCTGCGGCACTTCGTCATAGTGCGAAAACTGCATGCTGTACTGCGCACGACCCTGCGTGAAGGAACGCAGCTGGTTCACATAGCCGAACATGTTGGCCAGCGGCACCAGCGCCTCGACGACCTGCGCGTTGCCGCGGCTGTCAGTGCCCTGGATCTGTCCGCGCCGGCTGTTCATGTCGCCGATGACGTCGCCCAGATATTCTTCCGGAGACACGACTTCGACCTTCATGATCGGCTCGAGCAGCTTGATGCCCGACTTCTGCGCCGCTTCGCGCATCGCGCCGCGAGCACAGATTTCGAAGGCCAGCGCCGACGAGTCGACGTCGTGATAGGCGCCATCCGTCAGGTGGACTTCGAAGTCGATGATCGGGAAGCCGATGAGCTGGCCGGTCTCGGCCGTCTCACGGAAACCCTTCTCCACCGACGGGATATATTCGCGCGGGATGTTGCCGCCCTTGATCTCGTCGAAGAACTGAAAGCCCGAGCCGCGCTCGCCGGGGATGACCGTCGCCTTGACGCGGCCGAACTGGCCCGAACCGCCCGACTGCTTCTTGTGCGTGTAGTCGATGTCGACCTTCTTCGCGAGATATTCGCGATAGGCGACCTGCGGCGCGCCGACATTGGCTTCGACCTTGAACTCGCGCTTCATGCGGTCGACCAGGATTTCGAGGTGAAGTTCGCCCATGCCCTTGATGATGGTCTGGCCCGATTCGTGATCGGTCGAAACCCGAAAGGACGGGTCCTCGGCGGCCAGGCGGTTGAGCGCGATGCCCATCTTTTCCTGATCGGCCTTGGTCTTCGGCTCCACCGACAGCTCGATGACCGGCTCGGGGAACTCCATGCGCTCCAGGATGATCGGCTGACGCTCGGCGCACAGCGTGTCGCCCGTGGTGGTTTCCTTGAGGCCCGCCAGCGCGACGATGTCGCCTGCATATGCCGTATCGACGTCCTCACGCGAATTCGCGTGCATCAGAAGCATACGGCCGATCTTCTCCTTCTTGTCCTTGACCGAGTTCAGATAGCTGCCCTTGGTCAGGGTGCCCGAATAGACGCGCAGGAAGGTCAGCGAGCCGACGAACGGGTCGTTCATGATCTTGAACGCGAGGCCGGCGAAGGGCGCGTCGTCCGCGGTCGGACGGCTGTCGGGGGCGTCGGTGTCCGGGTTGATGCCCTGCACGTCTTCGATGTCGAGCGGGCTGGGCAGATAGTCGACGACAGCGTCGAGCAGCGGCTGCACGCCCTTGTTCTTGAAGGACGAGCCGCACAGCACCGGCACGAAGGCCTGCGCCAGCGTGCCCTTGCGGATCAGCTTCTTGAGCGTATCCGTGTCGGGCAGATTGCCTTCCAGATAGGCTTCCATCGCCTCATCGTCCTGCTCGACGGCAAGCTCGATCAGCTTTTCGCGATATTCAGCGGCCTTGTCGGCGAGGTCGGCCGGGATTTCCTTATATTCGAACTCGGCGCCCAGGCTTTCATCCTTCCAGATGATCGCACGGTCATGCACGAGGTCGACGAGGCCGATGAAGTCCGATTCCGCACCGATGGGGAGATAAAGGACAGCCGGCGTCGCGCCGAGACGGTCGATGATCGTCTGCACGCAAAAATAGAAATTGGCGCCGGTGCGGTCGAGCTTGTTGATGTAGCACATCCGCGGAACTTTATACTTGTCCGCCTGGCGCCACACGGTTTCCGACTGCGGCTCAACGCCCGCAACGCCGTCGAACGCGGCCACCGCGCCGTCGAGCACGCGCAGCGAACGCTCGACTTCGATGGTGAAGTCGACGTGGCCGGGCGTGTCGATGATGTTCAGCCGGTGGTCGTTCCAGAAACAGGTGGTCGCGGCCGACGTGATGGTGATGCCACGCTCCTGCTCCTGCTCCATCCAGTCCATCGTGGCGGCGCCGTCATGGACTTCGCCGATCTTGTAGGACTTGCCGGTGTAGTAAAGGATACGCTCGGTCGTGGTGGTCTTGCCGGCGTCGATATGCGCCATGATACCGAAATTGCGATAGCGTTCGAGCGGATGGCTGCGGGCCATGATGCTTCTCCGTTGCCGGTGCGCCGGCGGTTGGGGATATTTGAGTCTTGCGTGGCCCCTAAACCAATCCGTCCGCCATGGGTAGACCCCCGACGAACGGACCGGATATTCGGAGCATTCTGATCAAGAACGGGCGCCCGAAGGCGCCCGTTCCCAAAATGCTTACCAGCGGTAGTGCGAGAAGGCGCGGTTCGCTTCCGCCATGCGGTGCGTGTCCTCGCGCTTCTTGACCGCATTGCCGCGGTTGTTGGCCGCGTCCAGCAGCTCACCCGACAGGCGCGCGGCCATCGTGGTTTCGCTGCGGTTGCGCGACGCGGTGATGAGCCAGCGGATGGCCAGCGCCTGCGCGCGCTCGGGACGCACTTCGACCGGAACCTGATAGGTCGCACCGCCGACGCGGCGGCTGCGGACCTCGATACCCGGCTTCACATTGTTGAGGGCGTCATGGAACATCTGGATCGGGTCCTTCTTGGCCTTCGCTTCGACAGTGTCGAGCGCGCCATAGACGATGGACTCGGCGACGGCCTTCTTGCCGTCCTGCATGATGCTGTTCATGAATTTCGAAAGGACGACATCACCGAACTTGGGATCGGGCAGGATGACGCGCTTTTCGGGGCGACGACGACGTGACATGCTCTGGTCTCCCTTACTTCGGACGCTTCGCGCCGTACTTCGAACGGCTCTGCTTACGGTCCTTGACGCCCTGGGTATCCAGAACGCCGCGCAGCACGTGATAACGCACACCGGGAAGGTCGCGTACGCGGCCGCCGCGGATCAGCACGACGCTGTGCTCCTGAAGGTTGTGGCCTTCACCCGGAATGTAGGTGATGACTTCGCGCTGATTGACCAGACGCACCTTCGCCACCTTGCGGAGAGCCGAGTTCGGCTTCTTCGGGGTCGTTGTGTAGACGCGGGTGCAAACGCCGCGCTTTTGCGGGTTGGCATCCATTGCAGGGACCTTCGACTTGGCCTTCTGCGGTTCGCGGCCCTTGCGGACCAGCTGGTTGATTGTTGGCATGAAGCCCTTCACCTTTTTTCAGTTACTTTACCGCGCGCACTCCCGCGTTCCAGGCCGCAGGGAGAAGCAATCTCCAAACAGCAAAGGCCCCGGTGGGCAACGCCCCCTGGAGCCGCAAGAGCACCCGGCAATGTTCAGCTCTGTGTTCGCCCGGCGAATGTGGAAAAAAGACGAGTCCTCCCGCCGCAGGCCGCTGGGCTGGCGCGCCTATAGCGATGCGCGCCTTGCCGGTCAAGCCACGGGCGGTTCCCGCCATTTCCTGCCGAGGAAAAGCGGCATGGTGAACAACATCTTAGGAAATTGATAAGCTTTCCTGCCCATGCTTGCCGTTACGGAACGCCGGTGCTGCCGGTCATGGACATGATGTGAAAGATATTCTCCTCCTTTCCGGCGAATTCAGGAGCCGCGCACAGGAAGCGTCCTTCCAGGCCTGCCGCCTGCCCGAATCGCGTCGGCAGGCGCGCCGGCTTTTTCTCTTTTCGGTCTTGCTCAACACATTGTTCCTGTCCAGCGACTGGCGCTTCGCGGGGACGCCCCATTTCGAAATTGCGGTCCCGGCGCGCATCGCCGTGATACTGGGTTCCCTGCTTTGCCTGGGCCTGGCGCGTTCCATGACGAGTTTCAGGGCGGTCGAGCGCTTGTGCTTCCTGTGGCAGGCGATCACCGCGATCGGGGTCGCGTTTCTCGTATCTTCCCGCAGCGACATCGCCATCTTCGTTCTGGTCATGCTGCCGACCGTTTTCTACCTCGCGGTCCCGACCAGCTTTCGCGGCAATATGGGCGGGGGGATGGCGTGCGGCACGGCGCTTCTGGTCGGATATCTGGCGCCCGCGCCTTTTTCCCCGACCATGCCGGGGATGATCATGGCAATGCTGATCCTGCATTGCGGCATGTGGATCGCAATCGCACGCTCCAACCGCGCCCAGCGGCAGCAATGGATCGCCACGCGGGAGGCGCAGGACGCCCGCGCCGCGCTGGCGAACAGCAGCGCAACGCTGGAGCGCATGTTCATGACGGTTCCCGTTCCCCTGCTGGTCACGCGCGGCGACGGCACTGTCCTGCGCCATAATGAGGCCGCTGGGCGCACATTGGGCAGGGAGGGGGATTTCCGGCCTATCTGGATGATCGAAGACGATATGCCTTCTATCCGCCTGCTCGACTATATCCAGGCCGGCGGCCATGCCGATCACATCGAATGCCGGATAGCGGACGCCGGAGGCATTTTGCGCGATATCCTCTATTCCTCGCGGCCGGTGATGATCGCCGGGGAAGACTGCACATTGTCCAGCATCGTGGAGATCACCGATCGGAAGAATGCCGAACGGCATCTGGCGCAACTGGCGATGACCGATGCGCTGACGGGGCTGGCCAATCGCTCTCATTTCATGGCGGCGCTCACCCAGGCGAGCGAAGCGACCCGCAGCTCGGGCGGCCGGATGGCGGTGGCGTTGATCGACGTCGACGAGTTCAAGCGGATCAACGACAGTTCCGGGCATGACGCCGGCGATGCGCTGCTTTGCGCCGTGGGTCGAAGATTGCGCGCCGCGGTCCGCCCCGGCGACCTGGTCGCGCGCATGGGAGGCGATGAATTCGCGGTGCTCATCACCCGCACGGGCGACCGGCGCGACCTGGACAGCATCCTTGCCCGCATGGCCATGCGGCTTCACGCGCCGTTGCGCCATGGAGAACGAGAGATCGAATGTCGCGCGAGCATAGGTGTCGCCCTGTTCCCGGACCATGCGGACGATGTCGCCGACCTGATGAAACATGCCGACATCGCCCTTTACGAAGCCAAGAACGCGGGGCGCGGACGGGCCTGCCTGTTCGAAACGGGTCTGCTGGAAAGCTGGGAACGGGAAGCGCGGATGCTGGAGCGTGCGCGCCATGCGCTGGTCCACACGCCGCCGACTCCATGGTATCAACCCAAGGTGGACCTCGCCAACGGCAAGGTGATCGGCTTTGAAGCGTTGCTGCGCTGCGTGCAGCCCGACGGCTCCATCCTGATGCCGGGCGACATCGCGGCGGCATTCGAACATCCCGAACTGGGCCGCCTGCTGACGGACAAGATGCTGGAAGGCATATTGGCCGACTGTCGCGCCTGGGAAGAAAGAGGCATCGATTTCGGTCATGTCGCCGTCAACCTTCCCGGCGTGGAATTGCATGACCGGGCCTTTCCGGACCGCTTTCTGGCCCGATTGTCGGAAAACAGCGTACCACCCCGGCGTATCGAGCTGGAAGTGACGGAATCGGTATTCCTGGGCCGCAACGCCGAAGTCGTGGAACATAATCTCCGGCGATTGAGCGCCGCCGGCATTTCCATCGCGCTGGACGATTTCGGCACGGGCTATGCCTCCCTCTCCCATCTCAAGCAGTTTCCGATCGATATCATCAAAATCGACCGCTGCTTCATCCGCGATCTCGAAACCGATCCCGACGACGCGGCCATCGTGCGCGCCGTGCTGAACCTGGCATACAGCCTGGGTATCCAAACGGTGGCCGAAGGGGTCGAAAATGAAAGCCAGCTTGCCTATCTGCGCGCGGGCGGATGTCATTTTGGACAGGGCTTCCTGTTCGGCGCAGCGCTTCCCGCGTCCCGCATTTCCGAATTGCAGCGAATCGACCGCAGCCGATCATCGAACTGAGCACGGAATTTCCTGCAATGAAGGAACCGAACGGCTTTGCTCTTTTCGTCCCGCCTGCCTTTCGCCTTGTCATGAGTCCGCAATGACGGATTCGCGCAAACGGGACTCTTCTTGCTAGCGCACCCCTCCTCGTCAGTAGAATCGCGTGGGGTCCAATTGTCGCATCGAAAGAAGAAGGGGAGGACTTCCCTCCGGGAACGGCTTGCGGCCTTTTGCCCGGAGCGGGAGATTTTCCTGCGCTCGGGCGGCAAGGTCAGGTTCGTCCGCATTTCCCGGCGCGCGCAACTGAGCGCTGGGACGGCATTGTTCGCCGTGCTGATCGGATTGGGCGCGCTCATCGCCACGCTGGCCACCATGGCCCATGACCGCGCCCTCCTGGCCCGGCAGGGCAAGGCCGTGGCCGATGAAGCGAATAAGGTAGACCATTATCGCAAGTCCGTGGAAGAACTGGCTCAGGATCTGGAAGCGCGCCAGGATTTCATGGACGACCTCTATCGGACGCATTTCGGCGCCGGAGAAGGATCGCTGTCGGATCGCGTGCTCGGCACCTCCGATTCCGCGACGAAAGAGGATACGCGTTCCGAAAGCACCGCGAAAATCAGCATGGCCCCGGAAGCGGCTCCGCTGCGAATGATCGATACGCGGCAACGGCGGTTTGCGCTTCTGCTCGCCACGGCGGTCGAACGGCGCGCGGACAAGGCCGCCGACGCCATCCGCAGCTTCGGCCTCAATCCCGATTCCTTCAACCGCCGCGCCGCGCGGGCGCAGGGCGGCCCTTTCGTACCCTGGCCCGGCGAACGCGAGGCCATGCCCAGGGAACTAGCCCGGCTGGCAAGCGCGCTATCCCGCATGGAGACTCTGGAAAGCAGCCTCGTCGCGATCCCTTCGGGCAAGCCGACGGCTGCGCCGATGGAAACCAGTTCCTACGGTTATCGCCGGGATCCATTCAACGGCCACGCCGCCTTTCATGCGGGAATGGATTTCCCCGGCCGCGATGGTCAGCCCATATTGGCGGCGGCGAAAGGCAAGGTGGTCCATGTCGGCCAGCGGCAGGGCTATGGCAATGTGGTCGAAGTCGAACATGGCAACGGCCTGATGACCCGCTATGCCCATCTTTCCGGCTTTTCGAGCCGCGTCGGACAGATCGTGGCCCGTGGAGACACGATCGCGCGGATGGGATCGACGGGCCGCTCGACCGGCACACATCTGCATTTCGAAGTGCGCCTGAACGATCGGCCCATCAATCCGCGCCGTTTCCTGGAGGCGCGGCGGGATGTTCTTCAGGTCCAGCAGATCGCCAAGGCGCGCTTCGCCGATATCAATGGCCGAAGCTGAGGAATAGACCCGCGTCATTGACCGAATGCGGCCATGAACAGATGTCGCGCCGACTCACTCCACCCCCTGCAAGCGGGAGAGGGGAGCGAGGCTTAGTTCCAACAGTGTGCGCCAGCGCTCCTCCGCTTCCCAACGCTCAGTTCACCGGCGGGCGGCGGCGATAGCTGAGCGCTTCGGCGACATGCACGCGGCCTACCCGATCAGCTCCGGCAAGGTCGGCGATGGTGCGGGCGACGCGGAGCACACGGGTATAGCCGCGTGCGGACAGCTTCATCGCGGCGGCGGCCTGGGCCAGCAATTGCCGCCCCGCCTCATCCGGACCCGCCACCTCTTCCAGCTTTTCGCCATCCACCTCCGCATTGGTGCGGGTGCGCGTTCCGGCATAGCGCCCCGTCTGCACCGCGCGAGCGGCGGCGACACGCGCGGCGACTTCAGTGGAGCCTTCGGCGGGGGGCGGGAGGACCAGATCGGCCGCCGTCACCGCCTGCACCTCGACATGCAGGTCGATGCGATCGAGCAGCGGTCCCGACACCTTCGCCTGATAATCCGACGCGCAGCGCGGCGCCCGCGAGCAGGCAAGCGCGGGATCGCCCAGATGCCCACAACGGCAGGGATTCATGGCGGCGATAAGCTGTACCCGCGCCGGAAAGGTGACATGGGCATTGGCACGCGCCACGGTGACTTCGCCGGTTTCGAGCGGCTGGCGCAGGGAATCGAGCACCGCGCGCTGAAATTCCGGCAACTCGTCAAGGAACAATACGCCCAGATGCGCCATGCTGACTTCGCCGGGCCGGGCGCGCAGACCGCCGCCGACCAGCGCGGCCATGGAAGCGCTGTGATGCGGCGCGCGGAAGGGGCGCGCGCGGCTGATCCGGCCGCCCTCCAACATGCCCGCCACGCTCGCCACCATGGAGGTTTCGAGCGCTTCGCCCGGCGTCAGTTCGGGGAGGATGCCGGGCAGGCAACTGGCCATCAGCGACTTGCCCGCGCCCGGAGGACCCGTCATCAACAGGTTATGTCCGCCCGCCGCTGCGATCTCCAGGGCACGCTTGGCGGTTTCCTGTCCCTTCACCTGTTTGAGATCGGCGGCGCGCGCGGGCGGCTCCACCGCGCCGGGTTGCGGCGGCGTCAGCGCCGCCGTGCCCTTGAAATGATTGAGGAGGCCCAGGAGATCGGGTGCGGCGACGACTTCGACCTGTCCCGCCCAGGCCGCTTCCGATCCCTGCGCGACGGGGCAGACGAGGCCCATGTCCCGCTCGCCCGCATGCAGCGCGGCGAGCAGCACGCCGGGCGTCGGCGCAACCCGTCCGTCGAGGCTGAGTTCACCGACCACCACATAGCCCGCCAGCGTCTCCGCATCGATCACGCCCATCGCGCCCAGCAGGGCCAGCGCGATGGGCAGGTCGAAATGCGATCCTTCCTTCGGCAGGTCGGCGGGCGAGAGGTTGACCGTGATCCGCTTGGGAGGGAGCGAGAGGCCGATGGCGGCGATGGCGTTGCGGACGCGCTCGCGGCTTTCGGCCACCGCCTTGTCGGGCAGGCCGACGACGATGAAATTTGGCAGGCCGGGCACAAGCTGGCACTGCACCTCGACGCCGCGCGCCTCCAGCCCGAGATAGGCCACTGTCGATACCGTGGAAACCAAAGAGCCTCCCCCTGCCCTTTTCCGATTGCCGTTTCAGCCCTGCTCTTCGGACCGCCCCTTGAACCCCTGAGCGACGACATACCATTCGACGCTGCCCTTGCGGCTCGCAGGGGGTTTCGCATGTTTGATCGTCGTGAAATGCTTTTTCAGCACGGCGAGCAAGTCCGCGTCGGTGCCGCCCGCGAAGACCTTCGCGACGAAAGTGCCGCCCTTACGAAGATTTTCGACCGCGAACCATGCCGCGGCCTCCACCAGCGCCATGGTCCGCAAATGGTCGGTCTGCGGATGACCGACCGTGTTCGCCGCCATGTCGGAAATCACAAGGTCGGGCGCTTCGCCCAGCGCTTCCCGCAGCAGGTCCGGCGCCTTGTCGTCCATGAAGTCCATTTCGAACAGGCTGACGCCGGGAATGGGGTCGGTCGGCAGCAGGTCAATGCCCACCACCTTCGCCTTGGGGCTGAGTTTCCGCACCACCTGCGCCCAGCCGCCCGGCGCGACGCCCAGATCGACCACGGCGCGCGATCCCTTCACGAAATGGAATTTCTCGTCCAGTTCGATCAGCTTGAAGGCGGCGCGGCTGCGCCATCCTTCGGCCTTGGCCTTGCGAACATAGGGATCGTTCAGATGCCGCTCCAGCCAGCGTGTCGATTGCGCGGTGCGCCCCTTCGCCGACTTGACCCGGATCTTGCCTGCGCCCGCGCCCCTCACATCATGCCTCCGCCGCGTTCCATCAGGCTCCGTAATATGCCCTCGCGAATGCCCCGGTCCGCGACGCCGAGCCGCTCGGCCGGCCAGATGTCGAGGATCGATTCGAGGATCGCGCAGCCCGCCACCACCAGATCGGCCCGCTCCGTGCCGATACAGGGCAGCAACTGCCGCTCCGCCAGGTTCATGGCGGAAAGCCGGGCGGAAATGGCGCGCATCGAGGTGGACGGAACGATGAGGCCGTCTATCACATGCCGGTCATAACGTTGCAGGTCGAGGTGCAGGCTGGCGAGCGTGGTCACGGTGCCGGACGTGCCGAGCAGCCGGATGCCTTCCTGATCGCGAGGCAGGCGGCGGGCGATGATGGAGAAAGCTTCCGACACCCGCGCGCGCATCCGGTCATAGGCGGCCAGCCGCTCGCCGGGATCGACATGATCGAATGCTTCGCTTTCGGTCAGCGAGACGACGCCCCAGGGAGCGCTGACCCAATCGACGATCTGCGGCGCGCCCTGCCCTCTGGCATCCACCAGCACCAGTTCGGTCGATCCGCCGCCAATGTCGAAGATCAGTGCGGGACCGTTGCCCGGCTCCAGAAGGGCGTGGCAACCCAGTACGGCCAGCCGCGCTTCTTCCTGCGCGCTGATGATGTCGAGCGCTATGCCGGTTTCACGATAGACGCGGTGGATGAATTCCTGCCCGTTGGCGGCGCGGCGGCACGCTTCGGTCGCCACCGACCGGGCAAGCGTCACATGACGGCGGCGCAGCTTTTCGGCGCAGACTGAAAGCGCGGCGATGGCGCGGTCTATCGCCGCCTCGCTGATGCGGCCGGTCGCCGCCAGTCCTTCGCCCAGACGGACGATCCGCGAAAAGGCGTCCACCACGATGAACCCGTCCGATGACGGCTTGGCGATCAGCAGGCGGCAGTTGTTAGTGCCCAGATCAATGGCGGCATAGGCATGGCGGTACTGCGATATATGAGCGGAAGACCCCCGTTTCGACGGGGGAGGAATGACCGCAGCCTTGCTCCCACTGTCCGGGCCGCTGCGGGCGCGATTGCCCGAAAAACGGCCGGCAGGGCCAGAACTCTGCGGCGATGGGCGGCTGTGCTGCACCATGGCCGTATCTCACTTCATCAACGCCGGGCCGGGAGGCTCCGGTACTTGATGCCGAACCTAGGCAGATGCGAGCCAAAGCGCAAGGCGCGTGGAATCAGAGAGGCAGCAGCGCCGCGACAATCCAGCGTTCCTCGGCCCGCAGCACGCCCCATGCCCGGGCAGCGGCGCGGCTGTCCATAGCTTCGACGCCGATACCGCTGGATTCCAGATCGCGGACGAAGCTGCGGGGCGGCTGGCGCAGATCGGCGCCGGTGCCGAGGAGGAGAAATCCCGGGCGCGGATCGAGATCGAGCAGGTCGCCAAGTGACGCGACCGTCAGCGCTTCCGATCCAGGCGCATCGTTCCAGGCGAGCGCCCGCACGGGGCTGAGCAGCAGGCCGGTCGGGAAAACATCGTCCTTCACGCGGAAGCCACGGCCGGAAAAGCCGGTCACGATCGGCCCCTGCCCCGCATCGTCGCGGCGCAGCTCTATCCCGGCGCGCTTGCCGTTCAGGGCCGCGCCCCGTCGTCGCGCGGTCCCACGCGTTCAGCCTGGGCAGCGATGGACTTGCGCTCCTTGCGCTCGCCCGCCTGCGGCGTGAGGCCCAGCGTGATGAGCAGCGAGGAGGACACATAGACCGACGAATAAGTGCCGACGACGATGCCCAGCATCATGGCGGCGGTGAAGCCGCGCAACACATGGCCGCCGAACAGCAGCAGCGCACCCAGCGCCAGCATGATCGTGACCGACGTCATGACCGTGCGGGGCAGCGTTTCGTTGACGGACAGGTCGATGAGCGATTTCATGTCCATCTTGCGGTATTTCCGCATATTCTCGCGGATACGGTCGTCGATCACCATCTTGTCGTTGATGGAGTAGCCCACGATCGTCAGCACGGCGGCGACGATATTGAGGTCGAATTCCAACTGGGTGATGGCGAAGAAACCGAGCGTCATCAACACGTCGTGCATGATCGCGACGAAGGTCGATATGCCGAACTGCCATTCATAGCGGAACCAGGAAAAGATCGCGATGCCGATCACCGCCAGCATGACGGCCAGCACGCCGTTCCGGATCAGCTCGCCCGACACCTTGCCCGATACCGTGTCATACCGGGAAAAGGTGACGCCGGGGAACTCCGCCGTCATCGCCTTGCGCGCCTTTTCAACGATGGCGTTGGCCGCGCCCGCACCGCCCTGCTCGGGGAGCGGCAGGCGGATCTGCACCGTCCTGGGATCGCCGAATTGCTGGAGCGATCCGTCACCCACGCCCAGACGGTCGACGGTCGTGCGGACCTTGTCGAGCTGGGGCGGTTGCTGGAATCGGGCTTCGATCATCAGGCCGCCGACGAAATCGACACCCAGATTGAGGCCGCGATGAAGCGTCGCGCCGACCGCCAGCACAGTGAGCAGCGCCGTGAGCGCGAACGCCCAGTGCCGCAGCTTCACAAAGCCGATATTGGTGTTGTCGGGGACGAGCTTAAGCAGTTTCATATTGTCTCTCCCGCCCCGTCAGATGTTGATTTCGGTCGGGCGCTTGGTGCGCAGCCACCAGGCGGCAAGCACACGCGTGAAGGTCACGGCCGTATACACGCTGGTAGCAATGCCGATCAGCAGCACGATGGCAAAACCCTTGATCGGCCCCGATCCCAGCGCCAACATGATGCCGCCCGCAATGGCGTGAGTCACGTTCGCCTCGAAGATGGTGCGGCTGGCTTCCTTATAGCCATATTCGATCGCCTGCACCACGCCCCGGCCACGTCGCCGCTCTTCGCGAATCCGCTCGTAGATAAGGACGTTGGCGTCCACCGCCGTGCCGATGGTGAGCACGAAACCGGCGATGCCCGGCAGGGTCAGCGTCGCGCCGAGAATGCCCATCACGCCCAGAATGACCAGCACGTTGATGGTCACGGCGATATTCGCATAAACGCCGAAACGTCCGTAGCTGAAGAACATGAAGGCCGCGACGGCGACCACGGCGATGACCGAGGCGATCAGGCCTGCGCGAATGGAGTCGGCGCCAAGCTGCGGTCCGACCGTGCGTTCCTCGACCACCGTCAGCGCGACCGGCAGCTTGCCCGAACGTAGCGCGATGGCGAGCTGGTTGGCGCTCTCGACCGTGAAATTACCGCTGATCTGCGCGCTGCCGCCCAGAATCGGCTCATTGATGTTCGGCGCGGACAGCACCCTGCCGTCGAGGATGATGGCGAAGGGCCGATTGACGTTCTGCGATGTCACCTGCCCGAATTTACGGCCGCCCGATCCATTGAAGCGGATGTTGACGATCGCCTGATTGTTCTGGTCATAGCCCTGCGTCGCGTCGGTCAAATCCTCGCCCGACACCATCACCTGCCGCTTGACCGCGATCACCGGCATGCGGGATGGATTATCCGGATAGGGCAGGACTTCGCTGCCTACGGGCGCGCGGCCCTGCGCCACTTCGGCGGGATTGGCGGTGACGTCGACCAGCTTGAATTCAAGCTTCGCGGTCTGGCCCAGAAGGTCTTTCAGCGCCTTGGGGTTCTGAAGGCCCGGGACCTGCACGACGATGCGGTTGTCGCCCTGCTGCTGGATGGTGGGTTCGCGGGTGCCCATTTCATCGATGCGCTTGCGGATGACCTCGGTCGCGACTTCCATCGCGCTCTTGACCGCATTGTTGATGCCCGCATCGGTGGGCGTGATGACGATGGTGGAGCTGTTCACCACCTCGACATTGAAGTCGCGCTGGCCGGTGAGACCCGCGCCCTGCGTCAGCGGCCGGATGCGCTCGACGGCGGCATCGACCTGCGCGGGGTCGCGGACCATGAAGCTGAGCTTCCCGTCGCGGCTGGAGATGTCACCCACCGCGATGCGCGGATCGCCCCGGCGCAGTTCGGTGCGGACCTGCTCCTCCATATTGGTGAGTCGCTGTTTCGCGACATCCTGGGTGGAGGCTTCCAGCAGCAGGTGGCTGCCGCCGGAAAGGTCGAGGCCCAGATTCACGCGAGTCTGCATGAATCGGGGCAGCTTTTCGACGGCCTGTTCCGGAAGGAAGCTGGGCACGGCGCACAGGATGCCGATGACCAGCGGCAGCAGGATCGCGGCGACCGCCCAGCGCGAGAAGTTCAGCATCGCGGGTTCAGTCGTTCGCGGGCTTGGCGGTCATGGGATCGACGACATCGGACAGGGTGCCCTTGACGGCCTTCACCTTCATGCCCGGCGCGAGTTCGACATCGACATAGATGTCGTCGACCCGGACGACCTTGCCGACAAGGCCGCCGCCGGTGACGACCTGATCACCCTTCTTCACCGCCTCGATCTTGGTCTTGTGATCCTTCATCCGCTTTTGCTGCGGGCGGATCAGCAGGAACCAGAAGACCACGAAGATCAGGACCAGCGGCAACATCTGCACCAGCATGGAAGCGCCGGAAGCTTGCCCGCCGGCGGTCTGGGCAAAGGCTGGAGTTATGAGCATGGGTGGGACTTTCGCCTTGTTCTCTTGTCCAATCGCGGGCGCGCGGCACCCACGGATCAAAGGCGGGCGGCTAACACAGCGGGACCGGCGAGGCAATATGATTAGGGAATGGGGCAGAACGCAAAAAGCGGTGATCGAAGCCCTTGCATGTTAAACGACATGCATCTATGTGCCGCGGCTCCGGTCGGGACGTAGCGCAGCCTGGTAGCGCATCACACTGGGGGTGTGGGGGTCGGAGGTTCGAATCCTCTCGTCCCGACCAAGTAAAACCGCCGTTTCTTGCTCAGCGCAGGGAACGGCGTTTTAGTTTCAGCAAGTACGGTGCGAGTTTTCGAAGAAGCAGGAGCGACAGATTGAGACGTCCCGCGATCCTGCCGGTAGTCGATACCATGCCGTCGCCATAGCGCATTGCGTTGGCCACGTCGAAGCGATCAATGACCGCATTTGGATAACGCCCAGACATTACCTCAGTCAGAAGCTCAGGCGTGACGGCTTTCGCCTCGATAGGAAAGGTGAAGGGATGGTCGATCATGGACGCTCTTCCCGGTGAGCAATGGCCCTTGCACCCCAGACCAACGGCAACTGGCGAATTGAGGTGATCGAACTGGCGAAAATGGGGATGCTGGCGCCTGGCTCGATTGTGAAAGGCGGAAGCATAGACAACAGCTCTTCCATTGCGATTACGAGTTCGCGGCGGGCGAGATGCATGCCGATGCAACGGTGCATGCCGCTGCCGAAGGCGAGATGGCTCGGCCTTCGGTCGAGGCGCACTTCATTGGGTGCATCCCAGGCTTCGGGATCGCGCGCAGCCAGCATTGTGGAAAGCGCAACCTTGTCGCCTGCCCGCATAAAGACGCCGTGAAAATCGGTGTCCCGCGTCACCGTGCGATAAACAGTGATCGCCGAATAGGCGCGCAAAAGCTCCTCGACCGCCAGCGGTATCCGGGACGGATCGGCGCGCAGTGTCGCCTGATGGTTCGCATGCGTCGCAAGATGATGATATTGCAGCCCTAAATTGGTCGCCACAGTATCGAGGCCCCCGAGGAACATATTGAAATAATATCCGAAAATCATGTCGTCGGTCCACGGAGCGCCGTTGAACCGATAAGCAAAGACATGGCTGATGAGATCATCGCGCGGGGCTCGGCGGCGCTCCGCCAGCTTCTGCATCAGATAGTCCTTCACCGCACTGGTCGCGTCGTTCCGTACGGCCATCTCGGGGCTCTGCAAGGATGCGCCCCAGCCGGTGAACAAATCAAAATCATCCGCAGGCAGTCCGAAAAGCTCGAGAAAAATCGTGACAGGAAAAGGGACGGCGAATTCAGCGACGAAGTCGCACCGTCCATTGTCGGCAAATCGCTGTATCAAGGTGCGTGCGCGTTCCCGGACTCGCTCATTGAGCGCAAACATCTTCTGGGGCGTAAACTCGGCGTTGAGCGAACGGCGCGCCTCGTCATGGATCGCCCCGTCCAACTCAGATGGCACCAACTGCCAGCTCTCGCCCATCAGCGATGCAAAACCTGTCAGGTCGTTGCTACTGAACAGGTCGTCGGCATTGAACGCTTCTTTCAGATATTCAGCCTTACGAATGACCCATCCACCGCTTCCATCGACCCAGATATTCGCGCACCAGTAAATAGGAGGTTTGCCATGCTCCTCTGGAATTCGCGTCTCGAAGATATTGTCATAATGAATGGCGCGGTCGGCCACCGGGCAGTCAAATATCAGTTCGGGCGGCACGTGCTCGGTCGGACGTTTCATCTGCAGTCTCCTCTCCGCTCTTTTTTCGCCATCCCCCGCTATCGACCGACCGCGTTCGCGATCAGGCAGCGCGATCGAGCATTACCACCTGCGCTGTCGGCCGGATGGTCGCGGTAGCGCCCAGAGTTCTGAAGAAAATTGCGCCACGCGCTCGGCCGCGCGTGTCCAGCCAATTGGGATGGCCGGGGTCAGATGCTGAGATCCAGAAAGTTGCTCCATCTCCTGACAGAAGGGCCGTGGCACCATTATAATTGGCGCCGGGTATG
Organism: Sphingobium wenxiniae; assembly: GCF_007830065.1. Lineage (GTDB taxonomy): Bacteria > Pseudomonadota > Alphaproteobacteria > Sphingomonadales > Sphingomonadaceae > Sphingobium > Sphingobium wenxiniae. Next base: position 50,144 of record NZ_VLKK01000020.1, read on the forward strand.
ATCTCGAGCCAATGCGTCAACGTCTGGATCATCCAGTAGGTGCAGGGTGGTATGGCGACGTCGACACGCAGCGCCTCGCCGGGCTGCAAATCGAAATAACCGCTAAAATATCGTGTGTCCGGATCGCCCTGGACTTTGTCATTCAGGGTATCCGGCAGGGGAATGATGCAATTAGGTGCTGTTGCCAGCATGTTGATTTCCACTGAGAGTTGACCCGGGAGGGGCATAAGTTTCCACTGAGAAGTGACCCATGTTTTGACTTCCCTCTGGCTGATTGGTCGGAGGATTCAGGAGTGATCGACATGGCGTTATTGAGTGTAATCCGGCGCTGGCATTTCCGGCAGCAGGTTCCGATCCGGGAGATCGAGCGGCGCACTGGTTTGTCGCGCAACACGATCCGCAAGTACCTGCGGGCGGACACGGTAGAGCCGCAGTTCAAGGTTCCCGAGCGGCCGAGCAAGCTGGACCCGTATGCGGAGAAGCTGTCAGGCTGGCTGCGGATCGAG
>NZ_VLKK01000021.1:0-46960 GCF_007830065.1 Sphingobium wenxiniae
CTCCGACCAATCAGCCAGAGGGAAGTCAAAACATGGGTCACTTCTCAGTGGAAACTTATGCCCCTCCCGGGTCAACTCTCAGTGGAAATCAACAGCTTGCGATCCAGCCTTGTCACGCGGCGCGTTCGCGGTCGATCCCTCGAGTGGCCATCCGCGGATCACCACCAGGCGCGCAAGCCGATCACCAGCCTGTGTTCGGAAGGCCCTTCCCTGCGCAGGCGACGGAAATCGGCCGTGCCGTCAAATGCGCGCTCCCAGACGAAGCCGATATAGGGCGCGAACTTGCGCGACACCTCGTAGCGCAACCGTCCGCTCAGCTCGACATTGCTGAAGCCGCTGCCGAGCTGCCGATCGCTCGACCGCTTCGAATAGATATTGGTTTCCACCTGCGGCGTAAGGATCAACCGATTGGTGAACAGGACCTCATAGGAGGCCTTGGCGCGCGCCGCGAGACGCCCATCGGTTCCTACATAGCCGGTGAGCTGGACGTCGAACCAATAGGGCGCCAGTCCCTCGACGCCGGCGGCGAGCCAGGTGGTCGCACCCTTGCCGAGATCCTGCCTGACCCCGAGCAGCGTGCCCCAGAACGGGTTCTTGCTGTGCCACCACAGCGCCTCGACGCTGCTCTCCGGATCGAGACGTTGGTCGCGGGAGTTCTTGAGCCCCTGGCTGCGCAGCCAGAGCTTGTCATTGTCCTGACCCTTGGTGACGAGCACGGTCCAGCCCACGCCCTGACCCTCGTTGCCGCTGGTGAACTCGAGCTCATCCACAAGTATCTTGGGGATCGAGAGCTTGTCGGCCATCTCATAGCCCGGCAGCGTCGAGTTGCGATAGCCGTCGGCATAATCGTCCGAGTTGCGCGCGTCCGGCGGGGCCTTGCCACCCTGCATCGAGCCCATGTCCATCGTGGCGCCGTTACCGGACGCCTTCGTGTCGGTCATATCCATGCCCGGCATGTCCATGCCCGCATGCTCCTGAGAGCCTTGCGCGGAAGGTGAGTTTGGATCGGGAGTGGCCGTTTGGGCAGGGGTGGCGGCGGGCGACGGGGGCAAGGCATCCTGCGCGAGGGCGGGAGCCGTGATCGCCGGCGCCAGGAAGAGGGCAACGCCAAGAGCAATGCCGCGCGAGGGGATAATCCGGATCATGCGACCACCACCTCCCGGAACATGCCGGCCGCCATGTGATAGAGCAGATGGCAGTGGAAGGCCCATCGGCCCATGGCGTCGGCGGTGACGCGGAAGCTCACCCGCTGGGCGGGCTGGACCACGACCGTATGCTTGCGGACCTGGAAGGCGCCGTCCGGGCCTTCGACATCGCTCCACATGCCGTGCAGATGCATCGGATGCGCCATCATCGTGTCGTTGACGAAGGTGACGCGCAGCCGCTCGTTCGGCTTGAAATGCAGCGGCCGGGAATCGTTGAGCTTGATGCCGTCGAGCGACCAGATGAACCGTTCCATATTGCCCGTCAGATGCAGCTCGATGTCGCGCTCGGGCTCGCGCGGGTCGGGATCGCCGCCCGGCGTGCGCAGATCGGCCAGCGTCAGCACGCGCCAGCCGCGCCCGCGCAGCCCGGCGCCGGGATCGTCCAGATTGGTGCGGGGATAGTCGACGCGCATGTCGGTATTGGCGCCATATTCGGTGCGGGCGTGCTGTGCCCTGGCCGGCATCTCGGTCATGCCGTGCCCGGCATGCGCGTCGCCTCCCATTGCGCCCATCGTCGCCATCGCGCCCATCATGTCGACCGGCTCGAGCCAGGTCCGGGCATCGAGCGGCGGCACGGCTGCCGCCATGCCCGGAGCCGGTGCGATCGTGCCGCGGGCATAGCCGCTCCGATCGATCGCCTGCGCGAAGATGGTGCGGGCGCCGCCCTCGGGCATGGTGAACTCGACGTCATAGGTCTCGCCCGGGCCGATCCGGAATTCCTCGACCGTGACCGGCTCGACCGGCTGCCCGTCGGCCGATACGACCGTCAGCTCGACCCCCGGGATCCGCACGTCGAAGAACGTCGCCGTCCCCGCGCCGACGAAGCGCAGGCGCACGCGTTCGCCGGGCGCGGCGATACCGGTCCAGTTGCCGGCGGGCGGCGCGCCGTTCATCAGATAGGTGTAGGTCGCGGCAGAGACATCGCTGTAGTCGGTCGGGTTCATCCGCGAGCTGTTCCACATCCGCCGCCGCTCGAGCGCCTTCCCAAGGCCCATGGCGCCGACATCCTTGAGGAAGTCGCCGGCTGTCGGCTGCGCAAAATTATAGTAGCTGCTCTGCTTCTTGAGATTGAGGAAGATCTGCAGCGGCGGCTCGTCCGACCAGTCGCTGAGCACGATGCAATAGTCGCGATCGGGCGCCCGCGCCGCCGGCGCCTGTTTCGGCTCCACGATGATCGCTCCATAGAGTCCCGTCTGCTCGGCGAGCGTGTGAGCGTGATACCAGTAGGTTCCGCTCTGGCGGACCTCGAAGCGATAGGTGAAGGTCTCGCCCGGCGCGATGCCGGCAAAGCTGATGCCGGGCACGCCGTCCATCTCCGCCGGCACGATGATGCCGTGCCAATGGATGCTCGACATCTCCTTGAGGCCGTTGCGCACACGGAGCGTGACCGTGTCGCCTTCGCGCAGGCGCAGGACCGGCGCGGGCACGCTGCCGTTCACGGCGGTCGCGATACGGCGTTTGCCGGTGAAGTTGACTGGCAGCTCGGCGATCTCGAGGTCGAACTCGGTCCCGCTAAGCTCGGCGGGCGAGACTGGGGCGGATCGCGCGAGAAGCGCCGGGGCGAAGCCGGCAACCGCGCCGCCGATCGCCAGCCCCTGGACGAAACGGCGCCGTGCGATCGGCCGGATATGTAAGGGAGACATGAACTGTACTTTCGCGAAGTCGGGTTCAGGCGAGGTCGAGGACGATCCGGCCCTCGATGTCGCCATGGTGCATGCGGGAGAAGACGTCGTTGATGTTCTCCAGCTTGTCTGCATGGACCGTGGCCTTGACCTTGCCGTCGCCGGCGAACGCCAGTGCCTCGAGCAGATCGAGCCGCGTGCCGACGATCGAGCCTCGCACGGTAATGCCGTTCAGCACGGTGTCGAAGATCGACAGCGGGAAGTCGCCCGGCGGCAGACCATTGAGCGCGACCGTGCCGCCGCGCCGGACCATGCCGAGCGCCTGCTGGAACGCCTTGGGCGAAACGGCGGTGACGAGCGCTCCGTGCGCGCCGCCTATCGCCTTCTTGAGCGCTGCCGAAGGGTCCTCGCTGTGCGCGTTGACCGTCAGTGTGGCGCCAAGGCGTGTAGCGAGGTCGAGCTTGCTATCGTCGATGTCGACCGCGGCCACATTGAGACCCATGGCACGGGCATATTGCACCGCCATGTGGCCGAGCCCGCCGATCCCTGAGACGACCACCCACTCGCCGGGTCGGGCCTCGGTGGCCTTCAATCCCTTGTAGACGGTGACGCCCGCGCAGAGGATCGGCGCAATGTCGAGGAAGTCGACATTGTCGGGAAGGTGACCAACATAGTTGGGATCGGCGAGGACATATTCGGCAAAGCTGCCATTGACCGAATAGCCGGTGTTCTGCTGTTCGTGGCAAAGCGTCTCCCAGCCACCCAGGCAATGCACGCAATGCCCGCAGGCGGTGTAGAGCCAGGGCACGCCGACCCGGTCGCCTTCCTTCACATGGGTGACGCCCGCACCGACGGCGGCGACATGCCCGACGCCTTCATGGCCAGGAATGAAGGGCGGGTTGGGTTTGACCGGCCAGTCCCCTTCTGCCGCGTGCAGGTCGGTATGGCACACGCCGGTTGCCGCAATCTTGACCAGGATCTGCCCGGGGCCGACCGTCGGGATCGGCGCGTCCTCGATGACCAGGGGCTTGCCGAATTCGCGGACGACCGCCGCCTTCATGGTTTTCGCCATGTCCGTTTCTCCTTTTGAGCGAGGGGTCAGAACAGGCCGAGCGCGTGCTCGTCATAGGAGACGAGCAGGTTCTTGGTCTGCTGATAATGGTCGAGCATCATCCGGTGATTTTCACGCCCGAAGCCCGACGCCTTGTATCCGCCGAAGGCGGCATGGGCGGGGTACTGGTGATAGCAGTTGGTCCAGACCCGCCCGGCCTCGATCGCGCGGCCCAGACGGTAGGCGGTGTTGCCGCTCCGGGTCCAGGCGCCCGCGCCAAGACCGTAGGCGGTGTCGTTGGCAAGTGCGATCGCCTCCTCGACCGTCTTGAAGGTGGTGACCGCCAGGACGGGACCGAAGATCTCCTCCTGGAAGATGCGCATGTGGTTCTGACCCACGAACACGGTCGGCTGTACGAAATAGCCCTGGTCGAGCGCACCGCCCGGCAGCGCCTTGGCGCCACCGACCAGACACTGCGCGCCCTCGGCCTTGCCGATATCGATATAGCCCAGGATCTTGTGGAGCTGGTCCTCCGACGCCTGCGCGCCGACCTGGACCGAGGGGTCGAGCGGATCGCCCTGGCGGATCGCGGCGACGCGCGCCACGGCGCGCTCGATGAAGCGATCGAAGATCGACTCATGGATCAGCGCGCGCGACGGGCAGGTGCAGACCTCGCCCTTGTTGAACGCGAACAGCGTGAAGCCTTCGAGCGCCTTGTCGAAGAAGGCATCGTCCTCGTCGAGCACGTCCGCCATGAAGATGTTGGGCGACTTGCCGCCAAGCTCCATCGTCTGGGGGATCAGATGGTCGGCGGCCGCATGCATGATCTGCTTGCCGGTGACGGTCTCGCCGGTGAACGAGACCTTGGCGATGCGCGGATTGGCGGCGATCGCCTGGCCGACGGTCCGTCCCGGGCCGGTGACGACATTGAGCACGCCGGGCGGCAGGATGTCGGCGGTGAGCTCGGCGAACATCAGCAAGGTGAGCGGCGTCTGGGATGCGGGCTTGATGACGGTGCAGTTGCCCGCCGCCAGCGCCGGGGCGATCTTCCACGCCGCCATCAGCAGCGGGAAGTTCCACGGGATGATCTGGCCGACGACGCCAAGCGGCTCGCGAAAATGATAGGCGATGGTGTCGGCATCGATCGTCGAGATCCCGCCTTCCTCGGCCCGGATGCAGCCGGCGAAATAGCGGAAATGGTCGATCGCGAGCGGAACGTCGGCAGCGCGCGTCTCGCGGATCGGCTTGCCGTTGTCGATCGTCTCGGCAAGCGCCAGCAACTCCATATTATCCTCGAGCCGGTCGGCGACGCGATTGAGAATCCTGGCGCGGTCGGCGGGCGAGATCCTTGCCCATTGATCCTTGGCGGCGTGCGCCGCATCGAGCGCGCGCTCGACATCTTCCGGCGTCGACAGCGCAAACTCGGCGATCTGGGCGCCATTGATCGGGCTCGTGTCCGCGAAATACTCGCCGCTCGCTGGAGCGCTCCATCGACCACCGATGAAATTATCATAGCGGTGTCGGAAGGACGCCGCAGCATTGATGGTCCCGATCGCCTTCTCGAACATCGCCTGTCTCCATCTTTACCGATGCCTGATGAAGTAGGCCTTCTGATGAGACGGCCTATAAGTAAGTTCCGCAGACAAAAATCAGGCAGAGTTTTTACGAAGCGCCAGGCTGGACACGCAAAAGAAGCCGATGATTTTCTCATCAGCTCATAGATTATCTCGTCGCCTAAGCAGGCAATGGCTCTCGCCATTCAATCGCGGCGCAGAGGTCACTGAAGTTGATCCGGCCATGCTTGGTCGGACCTCTTAATCGTAAGCGCGGACCCGCAGCTCGGTGCCAACTCCTGGAGCTTTACGCATCGCGGGCTCCTCTCTCTCGCGGTGGACGCCTGCTTCTCGTTATGAAATCCTAGAAACTTGGAACACCTCTTGAAGAACAGGCCCGCCGCGGGGGCAGCGGCGGGCCCTCAGCCCCAGGGGTCTGTTCTCGGGGCTGGAAACCTCACATGTCGCTCATCGGCTTGTCGGCCATAGGCGTGGCCGGTTTCTTCTTGGCGGCCGGCTTTGCCTTTTTCATCGGCATCTTGCAGCAACCGCTCTTGGGCTTGCCAGCCTTGCTCGAACCGCTCCCCTGCGACGAGCCACCAGACATTCCGGCCATGCCCGCAGCGCCCTGCTGGCCTTGCGGCTTCTGCATGCCGGCTTGGTGATCCTGCATCATTTGGTCGTGCATCTGCTGCCCTCCATGATCCATCCCCTGCTGATGGGCATGGGCGGTGGATGGCTTCGGCTGCGCAGGGGCGTGCTGGGGCGCGGCGGGTGCCGATTGCGCCAGACCCGCGCCAGCGAAGTTCAGGGTCGCCAGGCAGCCGATCGCGCCGACTAGAAGTTTCGTCTTTCGCATTGTGGTTCTCCGCATGATGAGTCCTTGCCCGATCGCCGTTTGCGACCGCGACCATACCGACCCCTCATGCGGGCTTGGCCCTTTGGTCTGAATACGTAAGTTACGAATCCGCACTGGATCAGGACTGGCAGGCCCGCGATCTTGCGGGCGAAACCATAGTCCAAGGGTCCAGCGGATTCATGACTGCATCGCATTAAAGCTCGTGCAGACCTTTATTCTGAAACGCAATTGGCCCGCCGGGGAAACGGCGGACCAACGTTGCGGCCCGGTCAAACGATACCAACGCCTTGTATGGTGAGGCTTTGATCAACCGACCTCTGATGGGCTTTTGGTTCAGCACCCCCCGCCCGACCGATGCGACATGTCAGAAGCCCCCTCCTGGCTCCCCGATTCCCGCATGGCCATCCGGTGGCCTCGCATCATCTCACCGTGCATCTGGTCCTTGCCGTGCCGCATGCCCTCCATATGGGCCGTGCCGGACTGAGCCGGCGCAGGCTTGGCCTTGAGCGTCTCCTCGAGATCCGGCATGTCCGACGGCATGCCATCGGCGAGAACAGGCCCGGCACCGAGGGCAAGGAGGCCGAGGGCTGCGAGCGAAGTGATAACTACCGTTTTCTTGCGCACTATCGATTCCTTCAAGTCTGGTTTCCGTTCGACCGGCTTCAGATCCGGTCGTTTCTCGCTCCTCCGGGAGCTTGCCCTTGAGATGGTATCGGTCCTGACCCGGCAGTATACGTAATATGCGAAGCGGGTGGTCAGCCGGTCATGTCCGCCATCATTCGGCAGCTCGCCGCGCATTTCTTGCAGGTGGCCGAGCAACGCGCGATCCGCTGGTCCTCGCTATGACGCCCGCATTCCTCGGCGCAGCGCTCGCAAGCATCGGCGCAGGCGCGGCACAGGATGCGGTGCAGAGCCGATTCCCGCAGCATCGAGTTGGCTGTCGCCTGGCACAGTTCCGCACAGTCGTTCAGCATGGCGATCAACGACGCGCTCGCCAGCGCGCTGCTTTGCTTCGTCAGCCAGGCGGCGGTTTCGAGGCACATGCGGTGTGAAGCCAGGCAATCGTCGATGCAGTCCGTCATCGACATCGCCATCCCTTCCATTCGATGCTGCTGCCCCGCCGCCGGCGCAGCCAGCGTTCCGGCGGCGGCAAGGCCGGCGCCCGCCATCAGCAATTCGCGTCTCTCGATCATCATGCACCCTCCATCGGCTATCCCTTGCGCGGTGTGCCGCATCCGGCGGCCTCAGCCGTCGCCGGCGACCCATCCGACGCCGCACGCGCCTTCTCCCGCGCCATCCGGGTTTCCTCCCAGGGCCAGTGACCGTTGATCTCGACCCCGAGCGAGATGCTCAGGAAGGTCCGCACCAGCACAAGCCCGGCCAGCACGATGAGATCGTCGAGCGTCGGGTTGATCACCAGCGACTTGACGATGTCGCCGGCGACCAGAAATTCCAGGCCGAGCAGGATGCTGCGGCCGAGCGCCGAGCGGAACGTGCTATAGGCCTCGGTTCGGTCGCCCGCCCTCGCCCGCCGCGCAAACAGAAAGGTTGCGAGCCCCGCGCCGACCAGGATGGTCAGCGTGCCCGCCAGTTCCAGGCCGATCACGGCGAGCCGGAAGAAGGCGCTCAGCCAGTCGGCCTCAATGGTGATCATACCAGCCTCGCTTGCGGATATTGTTGAAGCTGTCGGTGGCGTGACAGGCATAGCATTGGTCGACGCGCGCCTTCGATCCGGCTGCGCGCTGCGAGACCATGCTGAAATGCTCCATGAAGTGACTGGGCGGCGCCTTATGGCACTCGGCGCACTGCGTCGAATTGACCGATGGATGGCGGTAATTGGCGATCTTCCAGCTGTCGGTCTTGTGGCAGCTCGCGCAGTCGGTGCCGAACAGGCCCTGGTGCGGATCGCGGAACGCATGGCAGCTCGCGCAATTGAGCGCGGTCTCGGGGGTCAGGCTTCGAGTGTTTGTCGACATGCCCGCCAAAGGCTGCCGCCACTTCGCCATGTCGAGCAACGCGGCGTGATCCATGCGGATGATGCCGCGCTCTCCCTCATGTTCGACGTGGCAGGAGGTGCACTGCGTCGCTTTCGCGTGGAACTGCGTCGACTGCTTCGTCCCGAAATCGGTGCCCGCATGGCAGGTGAGACAGGTCCGGGTTTCGACGCCCTTGCCCGGCGTGTGGCAGGCCGTGCATTGGCCGGCAAAGGACTGGTGCGCGCTCGAGAGCGGGCCGGGCGAGACGAGCTGCGCCACCAGGCCGGCATCCCTCGGCGCGTCCGATCGCATCCGGATCGCGACCGCGGCGACCATCACCAGCAGGGCTGCGATGAAGACGGCGTAGGAAAGACGCTGCCAGCTCATAGCCAGCGCAGCCCGTAATAGATCGCCGCGCCGACGTGGAGCGCGAGCAGCGCGAAGATGAGACAGCCCAGCAGGATGTGCAGGAACCGCCACCGCGCGAACAGGGTGTTGGTTGCCTCTTCGGCACGGATCGCGAATTCGGTATCGGCCAGCGCTGCGGCGATCCCCGCCTTGTCCTGGGGGCGCTGGCCCGCGGACGCATCCCCGGCGACGAACAGATAGCGCTTCCAGCCCGACAGCGGCGGGGCTGCGGTATCGGCCTGCGTCGGCGCCGCCGGCTCCTCGAGGAAGGCGGCGCGAAGCGAGGCCAGTTCTGACCTGCGTCCGCGCAGCGCCCGACCAAGCTGGGCAAGCAGGTAGCGGCCGATGAAGCCGGTGATGACCGTCATCAGCAGGAGGACGGTCAGAAGCAGGCCGACCGGGCTTTCGAGCTTGTGCGCGGCGTGGACCAGACCCAGGATCGGCGCCAGCACGCCGGCATAGATGTGGATGGCGAGCAGGGTTGGCTTGCTGACGACCCGGGAGAGCGCCTTGTCGACCCAGGCGATGTGCTTGGCCGCGACATAAGGAAGCGTCAGCAGCATCAGCACGAGCGCTGCGATCCCGATGATCCCGCCGGCCAGGCTACCCGGAAAGCGGGGCGACACATGCACGAGATAGCCGAACGGGAACAGCAGCAGGAACGCGACCAGCAGGCCCACGGCAATGTCGCTGCGTTCGCGCATCAGGCTTCGACCACGAGCGGCGTGCCCGTCCCCTTCGCCTGGCACGCGAGCACATAGCCTTGCGCCTTGTCGGCGGGCGCAAGGCCGGATTCGACCTCCATCGTCACTTCGCCCTGCAGCAGCTTGACCACGCAGGCGCCGCATGTGCCCGCACGGCATGCATAGGGGATCTCGACGCCCGCGCCCTCGGCCGCCTCCAGCACGGTCTCGTCCGCGGGCAAGGCCGCCGACACCCCCGACACGGAGAAGGTCACCGTGCTCGGCGCCACCTCGGCGCTCGGGGCCGGCTTATCCGCTGGCGGGGGCGCGGGCTTGACCTCGAGATCCTCGTGGTCGGCCGGCAGCGAGGCCGGACCGAACGCCTCGGTGTGCAGCTGCGCGTCGGGGACGCCGAGTTCCGCCAGCACGCCGCGCATCGCGCCCATCATCGCCGGCGGGCCGCACATATGGATGCGCCGGCTCGCGATCTCCGGCACCGCGGCCAGGATCATCTCGCGCGTGATCGGCCCTTCGGGGCCCATCCAGACGGTGCCGGGCGCGCGCTGCATCGCGGCGACGACATGGAGGTTGGGAAAACGGCGTTCGAGCCGCTCGAGCTCGTCGCGGAACACGAATTCCTCGGTCGACCGTGCGCCGTAGAAGAAGAAGATATCACCCTTCCACGCGGTGTCGGTGAGATAGCGCAGCACCGACATCATCGGGGTGATGCCGACCCCGCCCGCGATCAGCACGATGCTCTGGGCATCCGTTCCCGTGAAGGTGAAGGCGCCGAACGGTCCGCTGACCTTCAGCAGATCGTCGGCGACGACCTTGTCGTGCAGGTATCGCGAGACCACGCCCTGCTCCTCGCGCTTGACCGTCAGTTCGACATAGGCCCGCTGGGTCGGCGAAGAGGCGATCGTGTAGGAACGGCGCGCGGTCTTGCCCGCTTCGGGCTCTACCTCGACCTGCAGGAACTGGCCCGGCAGGAAGTCGAACGGCAGCCGGTCGGCGGTCGGGTCCGCGAGCCGGAAGGTCAGCACGCTCGGCGTCTCTCGCACGATCTGGACCACGCGCAGCTGCCCCGCCCAGCTTTTGGGCTTGCGCAGCGACGCCCCAGCGGGTGCGGCCGCATTGCTCGGCGCGAGCCCGGCGCTGTCGGCAACGGGTGCAGGCGCGGGCGCAACCCTGGTAGCGGGAGGGGCAGCCTTCGGCTCCGGCTTTGCTGGAACCTTGGCGGTGGCGACACCGCCGGCGATCGCCCCGATCCGCCGCAGGCGGAAGATCTGCAGCGCGATAAGCGTGGCGCTCACCAGCCCCAGGAACAGCATGAGAAGGAGGTGCGAGGGCGAGATGCCGAACCAGTGATCGGCATGGCCGGGCGCGGCCTGGTCGATGTCGAGCTGATCGCGCAGCCAGGCAAGCCCGACCTCCCGGGGCGGCTGCAAGCCCCCGATCGCGCCCTGCGCGGCGGTGCCGGAGCGGAACAGGTCGGTTCCCTCGCGCAGGCGCCGCGCCGCATCGAGCCGGGCCGAGACCGTGGTCGCACGCGCGCCGTCGGCCGAGGCGGCGTTGATCATCGCCAGACCCGTGCTTACCCGTTCGCCGGCCTGCGCAGCGACCCGCTGCCTTGCCGCTTCGTCAAGCGCGGGAAAGGCGAGCAGCTGCGAGATGAAGCCGGTCCGGCGCGATTCGTGGCCGTGCTCATTCTCCCCTTCCCCATTGATCATGCGATCCATCATGGGGTTCATCATCTTCGCCATGTCCGACGACCCCGGCTCTGCCGGTGCGGACATGCCCCCGCCGGCCGGCATGCCTGCGCCATGATGCGCGGCATGATCCTCGCCCTCCTGCGCGCCCGCGCTCGCGGACAGGCTGAGAGCGATTGCGCAGCCGAGGCTCAAGCGTCGAAGGCTGATCCGCCTGGACATCCTCATCCCCTTAGTGTGCGAGCCTACATATCCTTCATCGGCATCGCCGCATTGCCCGGCGCGGGATCGGGTGCCGGCGCGGTCTGGTTGCCGGCCCCGGCGCGCATCGCGTCATGGTCCATCGCCTGACGGTGATGCCGCTCCATCTCGGCCTGGTTGCTCATCGCGTCCATCGGCGCCGCGTCTGCAGCGTTGCCGCTGTCGGTCAGGACCGGGGTGGCGGCGACGCTGTTCGCCGCGGGCGGCACCGTCTGGTCGGCCTGGCGGTCGCAGCCCGAAAGCGCGAGCGCCAGCAACAGGCTTCCGCCGACAAGTGGAAGGGCTTTCTTCGCATGGTCGATCATGGCTTTGCTCCTTGGCTTGAAAACTGTGTCCGGGCGCCATCCCTGGCGTCCGGACCGGCTCATTGCGCGCTGCGCAGAATCCGGAGACACCGGTCGTGCGAGAGGTTCATCGGGTTGCGCCCCTGCCCCTTCATCTCGCCATGATCATGCGGCGTCTGGAGACCCATATTGCCCTCCATCGCCCGGCAACTCTCGACCTGCGCCGAGGTCGGCCGCGTGGTCACACAGGCGCCTAGAAGCAGCGCCGGCGTGAGGACGGCGATCAAACGCATTTTCTTCATGACAAAACCCCTTTCGCTCGTGGTGATCGTTCGTCCTGCGCTGCCTGATGTTTCTTGTTATGCTGCTGGTCTTTCCGCCGCGCCGTCAGGAAGGCGAGGATCGGGCAATCGGAGACCGGCACTTCGCCCGGGCATTCGTCGGCGAGCATCCGCAGCATGTCGCGGATATCCGACAGGCGCTCGAGCCGGGCTTCGGCGTCCGCGATCTTGGCAAGCGTGATATCGAGCACGGCCTGGGCATGCGCGGTGTCCGACGCCCTGAGTGCCAGCAGCTGCCGGGCCTGTTCGAGTGTGAAACCAAGCTCCTGCGCCGAGCGGATGAAATTGACGCGCTCGAGGTCGGTCGCGTCGTAGAGCCTGTAGCCCGCTGCCGTGCGCGCGGGCTCGCGCAGCAGGCCCATCCGCTCATAATAGCGGATCGTATCCCGCCCCACGCCTGCGGCCGCGGCCAGTTCGCCGATCTTGAAATTGCCCATGTCATCCGCTCGATCATGCCGGTTGGACCATGGTCCAGGGTCAAGCGGTTTCGCTTTGACCCCGAACGGTCTCCTCGTCGCCGGCGGCCCGCTGCCCCGACGCGTCGCAGGGCAGCCCGTGCCGCCGGGCCACCGGCTTGTCAGTTCTTGCGAAGCTCGACGATGTCGTGCCTGGCAGGCGTGCCGTCGGCGACGGACACGTGCGCGAAGTGATCGTCAAAGATATGGTCGATCGTCACATGGCCGACGAGCTGGCGGTGATAGGTCGGCGCCACGCCCTTGGACGGACCCGGATGGGTCACGACGCGATAGACCTCGAGCTTCTGGCCGACCTCGGCGCCATCGGCCTTGCCGATGCAGACGACCGTGCCGTTGCTGCCCGTGTCGACGATCGAGCCGCGCATGAACAGGCTGTGCCCGATGCCCTGGGCCATAGCGGGGACGGCAGCAAGCATCGAAATGCCGGCAAGCGCGACCATGAGAGTTTTTCTGACCATATTCACCTCCTTGGATGGTAAGCCACCGCCCGGACTTTGCCGAGGGGAAGAGCGTCTCTTCAGGCTTGGGACTACGGTCCCGGGTCCAGCCTCGATATACGTAGAGGCCGCAGCCGATCTTCTTCCCCGGGCCGGATCTTTATTGACGCGGAGTTGACGGAATCAGCCGTCAGCACTTCAAAATCCGCGCGGCGCGAGACTTTGGTTGGCTGCGCCCGCGAAACCCGCTAGATATCGAGGCCCGTGAAACGCCTGCTCGCCCTCCTGCTCGTCATCGGAGCGCTGTCCGGTCTCTTCGGAGCCCAGATGGCGGCCGCGCACAGCGTGCCGCAGGCGGCAGGCGCGCCGCTGGCCAAGGGCATGGATGCGGACTGCATGGCGATGATGGCCAAGCAGCAGCCTGCGCCCAGCGAAAAGCCCTGCAAGGGCCTGACGCTCGATTGCATCGCCGCGATGGGGTGCGTGATCCCGCTGGTCGCAGCGGACCTGGCAGGCGGCGTTGCGCCTGCGCGTCTCTACGACGCGCCCAGCTTCTGGACGACCGACACGATATTGACCGGCAAGGCGGTTGCGCCCGAGCCGGATCCTCCCACCAGCCTTGCCTGATTGAACGAGCACGGGCTGCGCGCATCGATCGATGCGTGCGCGCCCGGTTTCCTTCTTTTCAGTCAAAGGTTTTCGTGATGATCAAACTGCTTCCGGCCGCCCTTGTGGCGGCCCTCAGTCTCGCCGCGCCTGCGCTTGCAACCGACGCGAGCCGCACGCCGCAAGGCCATTGGGAATGGCGGTCGGCGCCGCAATATGGTCCGCGGGCGACTGGCCCTGCGCGTGTCCGCATATGGGTGCCCGACAGCCGGGACATGGCCAGCTGCGATTGCGCGATGATGCAGGCAAGCGCCGCCGACTGCATGCGCGGCGCAGTCAGGTCGGACAAGGGCTAAACCCGCTCCGGAGCGGCGCGTCACATCTTGGCGCGCCGCCTCTGTCATGAGGGGATGATATCCATGATCATGATGCCGAGGCGCGCTGTGCGACGCCTGTTGCTCTCTATCGGTGCGACGCTTGCGAGCGCCTGGGCCGTGCCGGTGTCGGCCGGCCCGCTCACCTACGAGCAGGCAGTGAGGCTCGCTGCCGCCAACGCGCCAAGCCTCAAGGCGCGCGCGGCGGCGACAGCCGGCGCCCGCTCTTCGGCGGTCGCGGCCGATCGCCTGCCCGATCCGACGCTCGACCTGGGCCTGCAGAACTTCCCGGTGAGCGGCCCCAATGCCGGCAGCTTCACGCGCGACGATTTCACTATGGCGACGATCGGGTTCAGCCAGACCTTCCCCAATCTCGCCAAGCGCCATGCACGCGCCGCGCGCGCCGCGGCCGATATCGGTATCGCCGAGGCGGGCGAGCTGGTCGAAGGCCGCAACGTGCGGCTCGAGACCGCCCTCGCCTGGGTCGATCTCTATTATGGAGAACGCCGGCTCCGGCAGCTCGACCTGCTCGATGCCAGCCTCGACGACCTGCAGAAGACCGTGACCGCACGCCTGGCGTCGGGCAGCGCGCGCCCGAGCCAGGCGCTCGAGCCCGACCAGCTCCGCGCCGCCATCGCCGATCGCCGCGCCGAGATGGCTGCGGTGGTGGCGCAGGCGCGGGCCCGGCTCGCGCGCTATACCGGCGACCCCGACCCGCAGGCGACGGGCGACCCGCCGATGCTCGATGTCGATCCGATCCGGCTGCGGGCCGGGATCGATGCGCTTCCCGCCCTGCGCGCGCAGGACGCGCGGATCGCAGTCGCCGAAGCGGACGTGCGTCTCGCGCGCGCCGACAAGCGCCCCGACTGGAAGGTCGGCGTCACCTATGGCCGGCGCGATCCCATGTACGGCGACATGGCCTCGGTCGGCGTGTCGATCGACCTGCCGCTGTTCGCCGGCAAGCGCCAGAACCCCAGGATCGCTGCAAGCGAGAGCCTTGCGCAAGGGGGTCGGTTCGACCGCGAGGCGATCCGCCGCGAGCTGGTGGCGCAGCTCGACGCCGATCTCGCAGACCATGCCATGCATCTCTCCCGGTTGCGCAATGCCCGCGAGACGCTGGTGCCACTCGCCAGGCACCGCGCCGAGCTCGACCGCGACAGCTATGGCGCCGGCAAGCTCGACCTTGGCGCCGCGCTGCTCACGACGCTCGGGCTCGCGGAGGCCGAGGTCGAGGCGCTCAACCGCGAAGCCGACGTCGCGCGCGACGCGGTCCGCATCACTATCACCTATGGGGAGGAGCGGCCATGACGCTCGATAAATCCGCGCTGCGCTGGGGCGCATCGATCCTGGCTGTCGCGCTGCTGGCCGGCGGCACAGGCTATTGGGCTGGCCATCGCCAGGCACCGCAATCGGAGGCGACCACGCCCGCCGGGGCAGGCAAAGTCCTTTACTGGTACGATCCGATGTTCCCCAACCAGAAGTTCGACAAGCCCGGCAAGTCGCCCTTCATGGATATGCAGCTCGTGCCGCGATACGCGGACGGAGGAAGCGCCGGCGCGGCCCCCACGGTCGCCGTCGATCCCGCCGCGCGGCAGAGCCTGGGATTGCGGGTCGTCGCGGCGAAGATGGGCAGCCTTGCCTCGGCCCTCGAGGTCACCGGCACGATCGACTTCAACCAGCGCGACGTCGCCGTCATCCAGGCGCGTTCGGGCGGGTTCGTGAGCCGCGTCTATGCGCGAGCGCCCGGGGACGTGGTCCGCGCCGGCGCGCCGATCGCGGACCTGCTCCTGCCCGAATGGGGCGGCGCGCAGACCGAATATCTGAGCGTCAGGCGGCTCGGCAAGCCCGACCTCACCGCGGCCGCGCGCCAGCGACTGCGGCTGATGGGCATGTCCGACGGCCTCATCGCCAGCGTCGAGCGGAGCGGACGCCCGAACGGCGTGGTGACGATCACGACGCCGATCTCGGGCACGATCCAGACGCTCGACGCCCGTGCCGGCGTGACGCTCGCCATGGGCCAGACGCTCGCCCAGGTAAGCGGGCTCGGCACCGTCTGGCTCAATGCCGCGGTGCCCGAAGCGCGCGCGGGCGATGTCCGGGTCGGCCAGAATGCCAGCACCACGCTGGCGGGCTTCCCCGGCGAGCGCTTCGCCGGCCGGGTGATCGCGATCCTGCCGACCACGCAGGCCGACAGCCGCACGCTCACCGTGCGGATCGAGCTGCCCAACCGGGACGGCCGGTTGCGGCCGGGCATGTTCGCCAGCGTCGCGCTTGGCGGCGATGCCAAGCCGGCGCTGCTGGTGCCGAGCGAAGCGGTGATCCGCACGGGCAGGCGCACGCTCGTCATGCTGGCCGCAGGCGACGGGCGCTATCATCCCGCCGAGGTCCGCATCGGCCGCGAGGCAGGCGGCGAGACCGAGATCCTTGCCGGCCTGTCGCCCGGCGAGAACGTCGTCGTCTCGGGGCAGTTCCTGATCGATTCCGAGGCGAGCCTGTCGGGAATCGAGGCGCGGCCGATCGGCGGCGGTGCGGCATCGGCGACCATCGCCGCGCCGGCGTCGAAAGCCACGCTGTACGAGACGACGGGCAAGATCGAGCGGATCACGGCCAATTCGGTGACGCTCAGCCACGAGCCCGTTCCCGCGCTCGACTGGCCGGCGATGACGATGACCTTCGCGCTCGCCAATCCGGGCATCGCGCGCGGCTTCAAGGCGGGTGACCGGGTCCGGTTCGGGTTCGACCGGCCCCCGGCGGGACCGACGCTGCGGCATATGGCGAAGGTGGCGGGCCAGTGATCGCCCATCTCATCCGCTGGTCGGTGAGGAACCGCTTCTTCGTCGTGCTCGGCATGCTCGCGCTGGTCGGCGCGGGCCTGTGGGCGGTGCGCTCGACCCCGATCGACGCGCTGCCCGATCTTTCCGACGTGCAGGTCGTGATCCGCACTTCCTATCCGGGTCAGGCGCCGCAGATCGTCGAGAACCAGATCACCTATCCGCTCACCACCACCATGCTGTCGGTGCCCGGCGCCAAGACGGTGCGCGGCTATAGCTTCTTCGGCGACAGCTTCGTCTATGTGATCTTCGAGGACGGCACCGATCTCTACTGGGCGCGCAGCCGCGTGCTCGAATATCTCAACCAGGTCCAGGGTCGGTTGCCGGCCAGCGCCCGCAGCGCGCTCGGGCCGGACGCGACCGGGGTCGGCTGGGTCTATGAATATGCGCTGGTCGACCGCACCGGCCGGCACGATCTCTCGCAGCTTCGCGGGTTGCAGGACTGGTTCCTGCGCTACGAGCTGAAGACCGTGACCGGCGTGGCCGAAGTCGCCAGCATCGGCGGCATGGTCAAGCAGTACCAGGTGCTGCTCGATCCGGTGAAGCTCGCGGCCTACGGCGTAACCCACGCCCAGGCAGTGCAGGCGATCAGCCAAGCCAATCAGGAAGCCGGCGGCTCGGTGCTGGAAATGGCCGAGGCCGAATATATGGTCCGCGCCTCGGGCTATCTGAAAACGCTCGACGATTTCCGGGCAATCCCGCTCAAGACTGCGGCGGGCGGCGTGCCCGTCCGGCTCGGCGATGTCGCCACGATCCAGGTCGGCCCCGAGATGCGGCGCGGCATCGCCGAACTGAACGGCGAAGGCGAGGTCGCCGGCGGCGTCGTTATTCTTCGGTCAGGCAAGAACGCCCGTGAGACCATCGCGGCGGTCAAGGACAAGCTCGCCGATCTCAGGAAAAGCCTGCCGCCGGGCGTCGAGGTGGTCACGGTCTATGACCGCTCGCAGCTGATCGATCGCGCGGTCGAGAACCTCACCCGCAAGCTGGTCGAGGAGTTCATCGTCGTCGCATTGGTCTGCGCCCTGTTCCTCTGGCACGTCCGCTCGGCGCTGGTCGCGATCCTGACCTTGCCGCTCGGTGTGCTGGCCGCGTTCGTCGTAATGCGGTTCCAGGGGGTGAACGCCAACATCATGTCGCTGGGCGGCATCGCCATCGCCATCGGCGCGATGGTGGATGCGGCGGTCGTCATGATCGAGAACGCCCACAAGAGGATCGAACGCTGGGAGCAGGATCACCCGGACAGACATCTCGATGGCGAGATGCGCTGGATCGTCGTCACCGAGGCGGCGGCCGAGGTCGGGCCGGCGCTGTTCTTCAGCCTGCTGATCATCACGCTGTCGTTCATTCCGGTCTTCACCCTGGAGGCGCAGGAAGGCCGGCTGTTCGCGCCGCTCGCCTTCACCAAGACCTATGCGATGGGCGCGGCCGCGATCCTGTCGGTGACCCTGGTGCCGATCCTGATGGGCTGGCTGATCCGGGGCCGCATTCCGGCCGAGCAGGCCAATCCGGTCAATCGCTGGCTCACCAATATCTACCGGCCCGCGATCGACTGGACGATGAAGCGGCCCAAGGCAGTGCTGCTGATCGCGGCTCTGGTGTTCGCCACCACGGCCTGGCCGCTCAGCCGGCTCGGCGGCGAGTTCATGCCCAATCTCGACGAGGGCGACCTGCTCTACATGCCCTCGGCGCTGCCGGGCCTCTCGGCCGCCAAGGCGAGTGAGCTGCTCCAGCAGACCGACCGCCTGATCAAGACCGTGCCCGAAGTCGAAAGCGTGTTCGGCAAGGCCGGCCGCGCCGAGACCGCGACCGATCCCGCGCCGCTCGAAATGTTCGAGACGACGATCCAATTCAAGCCCCGCGACCAGTGGCGGTCGGGCATGACGCCCGAACGCCTTGTCGACGAGCTCGATCGCCGGGTGAAGCTTCCGGGTCTCGCCAATATCTGGGTGCCGCCGATCCGCAACCGCATCGACATGCTCGCGACGGGCATCAAGAGCCCGATCGGGGTCAAGGTGTCGGGCAGTGACCTCGCCGAGCTCGACCGCATCGCGCATGATGTCGAGACCGTGGCCAGGAGCGTGCCCGGCGTCAGCTCGGCGCTCGCCGAGCGGCTGACCGGCGGACGCTATGTCGATGTCGACATAGACCGCGCCGCCGCCGCGCGGTTCGGGCTCAACATCGCCGACGTCCAGGCCATCGTCTCCGGCGCGATCGGCGGCGAGACGATCGGCGAGACGGTCGAGGGCCTCGCCCGCTATCCGATCAGCGTGCGCTATCCGCGCGAATTGCGCGACAGCCTCGAAAGGCTGCGGGCGCTACCGATCCTGACGCCCGCGGGCCAGCAGATCACCTTGGGCACCGTGGCAAACGTCTCGATCGCCGAGGGACCGCCGATGCTCAAGACCGAGAATGCCCGGCCTTCGACCTGGGTCTACGTCGATGTGCGCGGGCGCGATCTTGCCTCGGTGGTCGGCGATCTGCAGCGTGCGGTGGCGAAACAGGTCAGGCTCTCGCCTGGGGTCAGCATCGCTTACTCTGGCCAGTTCGAATATCTCGAGCGCGCGGTCGACCGCTTGAAGCTGGTCGTGCCCGCGACGCTGCTGATCATCTTCGTGCTGCTCTACCTCATCTTCGGCCGCTTCGACGAGGCGGCGCTGATCATGGGGACGCTGCCGTTTGCGCTGACCGGCGGCATCTGGACGCTTTATCTGCTGGGGTTCAACCAGTCGATCGCCACCGGGGTCGGGTTCATCGCGCTCGCCGGCGTCTCCGCCGAGTTCGGGGTGGTGATGCTGATCTATCTCAAGAACGCGCTGGCCGAGCGCGGCGCACATCCGGACGCTGCCGAGGTCGAGGCCGCCGTGCGCGAAGGCGCGCTGCTGCGCGTCCGTCCCAAGGCGATGACGGTGGCGGTGATCCTGGCCGGCCTGCTGCCGATCCTGCTGGGATCAGGCGCGGGTTCGGAGGTCATGAGCCGGATTGCCGCGCCGATGATCGGCGGCATGCTGACCGCGCCCTTGCTCTCAATGTTCGTCCTGCCCGCCGCCTACCTGCTGTTGCGCCGGCCCAAGACCGATCCCATCCCTCAACCCGTTTCATCATGAAGGAGAAGACGATGAACCATGCACGACTGACCATTGCCCTCGGCCTCGCCGCCCTGACTGCCGCGTGCGGCAAGAAGGCGGAGGCCCCCGTTGCGACTGAGACCAACGAGGCGGCGCCCGCCGCGACCATGAGCGGCGACATGGGCAACATGTCGATGGCGCCTGACGCGAACGCCGCGATCAAGGCCAAGGGCCATGGCACCGTCACCGCGATCGACAAGGCGGCAGGCACGATCACGCTCGATCATGGTCCGATCCCGGAGGCCAAGTGGCCCGCGATGACGATGGCGTTCAAGGCCGCGCCGTCGATCACCGATGCGGTCAAGGTCGGCGACAAGGTCGATTTCGACCTCTCGCTCAAGGGCAGCGATGGCGAGGTCACCGCGATCGCAAAGCAGTGATCCGCTAAGTTCGACCGGAAAAAGCTGGTTGCGGCGCCGCTCCCGGGCGGCGACGCCCGTGCCGGCCGTCTGCCTGGCTGTGCGCCCGGTCGACGGTTGCGACCGGCAACGCCCAATGCCAGCGGCGTTTCCCTGCGCGATCACCGACAATTTGAGCACGCTTCGCGGATCGCACATTGAACGTGCAAGCCGCCCTTGCTCGCGATAGCCTGAACGGCAAGGAGCCCAGTTTAGATGACCCAGCCAGTATGACCTTGTTACCCGCGACACATCATGATCTCGTGAGCGAGCTTGTCCGTCGTTGGCGAGACGATCCCGGCGCCACCTATCGCTCCTGGTTTCTGTGGGACGAACGGCTGAAAAACTTCCGCTCCATCCGTCGCGGGCTGCAGCAGGTGGTCGCAGAAATCGAAAGTGGGCGGTTCGGCGTCGCCTATCGCGGCTCGTCACTGGAAACGGTTGTCCACTCGATCGCCGAACAGCGGCAGATCTTCAAGGGCGCCGACCATGCCTGGCTGTGGAAGCCCAAGCTGCGCATTCCAGACATCTACGAAAGCCCGGACAACCAGCGGGCGTTCGGTCGCCTGCTCGACAATTGCTCGTGCTGCGATACCGCCGAGGAGATCATCAGCCACATCCGCAGCATAGACGCGCTCAAGATCAAGGGGCTGGGGCCGGCGGCGGCCAACCTGCTCTATTTCCTTCACCCGACGCTGGTGCCGCCCTTCAATACCGCGATCGTCAAGGGCTACAATGCCGTCACCGGCGCCAAGGTGAAGCTCGGGTCATGGGATCATTTTCTCGCCATGCGCGCCGGCATCCTCGACCTCAACGACCGTTACCGCGAGTTGCTCTCCAACGATCTCGGCGCGATCGGCGGACTGTTGTTCGACATTGGCTCGGGCCGCTATCCCGCGCCACCGCTGGAGGATGACGCAACGGCGGCCGACGACTGGCTCGGCAGATTGGAACATGCCAGAGCGGAGGCAAGCCGGCTCGACAAGACAGCCGCCGCGCAGGGCGAAACCGATCGCACGCACGCCGAAATCCAGGCCTGGCTGCGCGACCTCGGCCATGCCCTCGGTTACGATGTGTGGATCGCCGCCAATGACCGCGGTCGACTTCACGCTGGCTGCCCGCTTGGACAGGGATGCCTCGAGCGCCTTCCAGACGCCATTGCGACCTCTCCCGGAGCGGACTCGATCCGCCTCATCGACGTGTTGTGGCTGGCGAAGGGTGGCGACGGCGTCGCCGCCGCGTTCGAGGTTGAACATTCGACCTCGATCTACTCGGGGATCGTGCGCATGCTCGATCTGGCGCTGTCGGGGAGCGATCTGCACGCTGCCGCCGGGCTATTCCTGGTCGCACCGAATGCGCGCGAGCAGGACGTTCGCGCGCAACTCCGTCGCCCGGCTTTCAGCCGTATTGCCGATCTCGACTTCGCCTATCTGCCCTATGGCGAGCTGGAGAGAAACAGGGACGCGATCGCTCGTTTTGGAACGGGATTGAAGGCCATCAAGGCGATCTCAAGCCCCCTTCCCTGAAAGGGGGCGTTTGCGGGAGGGGGCGGAATCCTACGCCAAGCTCGCCCAGATAGCCGGCGCGAGATCTTACTTGTTGCTGCCTTCTACGGTCGCGCCAGAAAGGCGACGGCTCAGTTCTATCCGGCGATGGCTACGCATTTTGAAGGTGTCTGGCCCAACGCGCCGATACTCAATGAAGCCGAGAGAACGCCAAAATCGCTCTGCCGCTTCATTCGCTTCCAGCACGGCCAACCGAATCTCTGTGGCACCTCTCGCAGCGGCCCAGCTTTCGACCGTCGAGTAAATTGAGCGTCCGACGCCACGACCACGCTGTGCGGCATCTACGATCATGAAGCCGAGATACCATGTGCCATCACGCGGATAATCGCGGAGGATGGCCGCGATTGCATATAGGCCGCCAGGCCCCTTCCATCCCAGGACAGCTTGATTGTGGGCGCTCTTTTCGGGCGGCACATCGGAGAAAAGCTCGCGAGCATCGTCCAGCGTGGGCGCGGCCCCGTCCTGCAACAGGAAATAGTCGCTGCAACGGTTGTACAGGTCTGCAACGTCTGCGGCGTCCGCTTGGGTAAGTTTGATCGGGGCTCCCGTCATCATCATCGCGTTTTGGCAGCAAGCACGCGCTGACCGTAATCCCGGAGTTCCCCGTTGGGACCGACATAGCGGTAGAGAGTGACGCGCTCGATCCCGAGTTCCTTGCAGAGGTCGGAAACGGACGTGTCGCGTTGGGCCATAGCAGCCTGAGCGAGCCGCACCTGGGCCTTGGAGAGGGCGAACTTGCGGCCACCCTTGCGTCCCCGCGCGCGGGCAGCGGCCAGGCCAGCCATGGTGCGCTCGCGGATCATATCCCGCTCAAACTCCGCCAGTGTGGCAAAAATGCCGAACACCATCCGGCCCGATGGCGTCGTGGTGTCGATCTGCGCGCCCTTGCCGGTGAGCACCCGCAGACCGATACCGCGATCCGACAGATTCTGCACCGTGCTGACCAGGTGGGTGAGCGTTCGGCCGAGCCGGTCGAGCTTCCAAACGATGAGGACATCGCCGTCGCGCAACGATTTCAGGCAGGCGGCAAGACCGGGGCGATCATCACGGCTACCGGATGCACGATCATCATAGATATTGCCTGGCTCGACACCGGCAGCGCGAAGGGCATCGTGCTGCAGGTCGAGCGACTGCGAGCCGTCGGCTTTGGACACGCGGGCGTAGCCGATCAGCATGGATCACAAACGAAGGTTTGAGGCGGTGACGAACATGAGCACATAAGATTGGGCTATTGTGTATCTTAACCAGCATCTCAATCAAGCTATCTCAAACCGTAGCTCGGAAAGAATAAGGAGCATGTATGCCGCGTCGCGTGACCCTGACCGATCGACAGCGCGAGGCGCTGCTTCACTTGCCGGTCGATCAAGGTGAGCTGCTGCGGCACTATACCCTCAGCGATGAGGATCTCGGGCATATCCGCCAGCGCCGGCGCGCCCACAATCGTTTTGGCTTCGCGCTGCAACTGTGCGTCCTGCGCTACCCGGGCCGGGTGCTCGCTCCTGGCGAGTTGATCCCGGCGCAGGTATCGGATTTCATCGCGGCCCAGCTCGGCCTGACCAGCGACGATCTACTCCTCTATGCCGCGCGCGAGGAGACCCGGCACGAGCATCTGGCGGACCTTCGCCGAATCTACGGCTATCGCTCCTTTTCGGGGCGGGGCGCACGGGATTTGCGCGAATGGATCGCTCGGGAAGCCGAGGCGGCGACATCGAATGAGGATCTTGCCCGTCGCTTCGTTGCGGAGTGTCGCCGCACCCGCACGATCCTTCCCGGCTCCTCGACGATCGAGCGCCTTTGCGCCGATGCGCTGGTTGAGGCCGAGCGCCGGATCGAGGATCTTATCGCCCATCGCATCACGCCAACCCTGAGCGAGAATTTGGCTCACCTGTTGGAGGATACGGTGGATGGTCGCGTCACGCGCTTCGTATGGCTGCGACAGTTCGAGGTTGGCGCAAATTCAGCAGCCGCTAACCGGCTGATGGATCGACTGGAATATCTTCAAAGGTTCGATCTTCCGGCGGATTTGCTGGACGGCGTGCCGGCGCATCGTGTGACCCGGCTTCGCCGGCAGGGCGAGCGCTATTACGCCGACGGCATGCGTGATCTGCCCGAAGACAGGCGGCTTGCGATCCTCGCTGTCTGCACCCTGGAATGGCGGTCATCGCTGGCCGATGTCATCGTGGAGACCCACGATCGCATCGTAGGCCGTCTCTATCGGGCCTCCGAACGCCTTTGCAACACCAGGATCGCCGACGAAAAGGCGGCCGTTCGGGACACGCTGAAGTCCTTTGCCGAAATCGGTGGTGCTTTGCTTGGAGCGCAGGACGATGGCACGGCCCTGGACGGGATAATCGCCACCGGGCCTGGCTGGGAACGGTTCAGAACCCTTGTCGCCACGGCCTCCGCGCTGACCAACGTGCTCGCGGCCGACCCGCTCAGCCGTGTGCTGGACGGCTATCACCGTTTCCGCCTCTACGCGCCCAGGATGCTGCGCCTGCTCGACATGCAGGCGGCGCCGATCGCCACGCCTCTTCTGGCGGCCGTTGCGATGCTGCGTAACGGGATCAAGGTCGATCCGCCGGTGGATTTTCTACGTCCCAACTCGAAATGGCATCGTCATCTTTGCGCTGAGCCCAGCGGCGACCACCGGCTTTGGGAAATCGCGGTGCTGTTCCACATCCGCGACGCCTTCCGGTCCGGTGACATATGGTTGGCGGGATCGCGCCGCTATGGCGACCTCAAGCAGCTTCTGGTCCCGCCACAGGCGATAGAGCAGACCGCGCGGCTCGCCGTGCCGCTGCGACCCGGCGAATGGCTGGCCGAGCGCAGGGCTCGACTGGATACACGGCTGAAGGAGTTTGGCCGCGCGGCGCGAACCGGCACGATCCCAGGCGGCATCATCGAGAACGGCAAGCTGCACATCGACAAGCTGAGGGCCGACACGCCCGAAGGGGCCGAGGATCTCGTGCTCGATCTCTATCAACAGCTCCCGCCCGCGAGGATCACCGATCTGTTGCTGGAAGTCGATGAGCGAACCGGATTTTCCGAGGCGTTCACGCATCTGCGCACCGGCGCGCCCTGCAGCGACCGGATCGGCCTGATGAACGTGTTGCTGGCGGAAGGCGTCAATCTCGGTTTGCGCAAGATGGCGGCGGCGACCAACACGCACAGCTTCTGGGAATTGCTGCGGATCGCGCGCTGGCATGTCGAAGGCAGCGCCTATGATCGGGCGCTCGCCATGATCGTGGAGGCCCACGCCGCCCTGCCCATGGCCGCCTTCTGGGGACAAGGGCAATCGGCATCCAGCGACGGGCAGTTCTTCCTTGCTACCGAGCAGGGCGAGGCGATGAATCTGATCAACGCGAAATATGGCAACGTCCCGGGCCTCAAGGGATACAGCCATGTGTCCGATCAATATGCGCCGTTCGCAACCCAGGTGATCCCGGCAACGGTCAGCGAGGCTCCCTATATCCTGGACGGGCTGCTCATGAATGACGCGGGCCGCCGCGTTCGCCAGCATTTTGCCGACACGGGCGGCTTCACCGATCATGTGTTCGCCGCCTGCGCCTTGCTCGGCTACAGGTTCGCCCCCCGTATCCGCGATCTCCCTCAGAAAAGACTCTATGCCTTCACGCCCAACGCGACGCCGGCCAATGTGCGAGCGCTGGTCGGAGGTAAGATCAATGAACCGCTCATCGAGCGCAACTGGCCCGACATCCTGCGCATCATGGCGACGATCGCAGCGGGGATCGTCGCCCCCAGCCAGATTCTTCGCAAGCTCGCCTCTTACCCGCGCCAGAATGAGCTGGCCCTCGCATTGCGAGAGGTGGGCCGCATCGAGCGAACCCTGTTCATGATCGACTGGATTCTTGATGCCGGCCTCCAGCGCCAGGCTCAGATCGGCCTCAACAAGGGTGAGGCCCACCACGCCCTAAAGCGCGCCATCAGCTTCCACCGCCGAGGTGAAATCCGGGATCGATCCGGCGAAGGCCAGCACTATCGCATCGCCGGAATGAACCTGCTCGCCGCCATCATCATATTCTGGAACACCATGAAGCTCGGCGAGGTCGTCAATACCCGGGCCGCCAGCGGTACCCATATCGCGCCTGATCTACTCGCCCACGTCTCGCCGTTGGGATGGGAACACATCAATCTAACCGGGGAATATCGCTGGCCCAAATCCTTAGCGTAGGATTCCGCCCCCTCCCGCAAACGCCCCCTACGATTGAGAAGCGCGGCGGAATCTCTTAGATTGATCGCTGGAGGCTTTGTTCGCGGAGACGCGCACATTGCCTTCTTTTCGTTTTAGGAAGCGCTGCCCTAAGCGACAGAAGCCAGAGCTTTGACAATGCGGCATTCCGCGATGGAGCCGACCATGTATCTTGATCCTATCGGTGCAGACACGCGATGATGGCGGTCACGACGGCGGTGGTTTCCGCGACGTCGCGCACCCTCACTGTGTCGAGGCCGATTTCAGCAGCGGGATAGTCATTCCCACCGGGGAATATCGCATCCCCAATGAACAGCATCCCGTCGAGCGGGACACCGCTCTCGGCACTCAGGCGCTTCAGGCCATAGCCCTTGTCGATCCCTGCTCTGGTCACGTCGATCGATGTCGTGCCACCGAGATTGATCGAGAGCTCCGGCAGCTTCGCGCGCAACGTGGCCTGCAACGCGGTCCTCTTCTTTCGGTCAGGATCCCACGCTTCCTTTTCCTTCAGCGGCGCTGCCTGCCCCAGGCCCGAAAAGGTGATCTGGCTGCCCCGGTCCTCGATCCGTTCGCCCCAGATACGTTCGTCGGCGAGACCGGCATCGGTCAGCGCCTGATCGAAGGCCGTGCGGATCTTCGCCTTCTCCGCGTCGTCGAACAGTTCGGCATAGACCGCGCGCCAAGCGCCATTGATGAACCGATAGAGTTTCGTGCCTGTGGTCGGCATCAACCAGAGACGGTCGAGCGCGACGCCGGCAGGAAGGCGCGAGGCGATCTGCTTTTCGAACTGCGGCCAGTCCCCGCCCGAGATCACCGCCACATCCGTGATGGCGAGCAATCGGGCGAGGATTGCGGCCATATCCTCCGATAACGGCCGCTTGCTCTCGGCAAGCGTGCCGTCGAGGTCGAAGGCGATCAGCCACTTCATGCCGCCTTCCCTGCCGGATCGCGGTAGGCGAGCAGCCTGAGCGCATTGATGACGACGAGCAGCGTCGATCCCTCATGAACCGCCACCGCTGGCCCAATGCCGAGGCCGAGGATGGTAGCAGGCACCAGGAAGGCGACGACACCCAGGCTGACGAAGACGTTCTGCCGGATGATTCCACGGGTATGGCGGCTAAGACCGACTGCGAATGGCAGGTGCGCCAGATCGTCGGCCATCAGCGCCACGTCGGCTGTCTCCAGCGCAACGTCCGACCCCGCCGCGCCCATCGCGATGCCGACCGTGGCGCTTGCCATCGCCGGCGCATCGTTCACGCCGTCGCCCACCATCGCGACCTTGTCTTCGCCGGCGAGCTTCTTGATCGCGGCAACCTTGTCTTCGGGCATGAGGTCGCCCCACGCTTCGTCGATCCCGACTTCGTCGGCGATCGCTTCGGCGACTTTCTGGTGATCGCCGGAGATCATTATCATCCGCGACACGCCCATCTCGTGCAGCCGACGCAACGCGGTCTTGGCAGCTTCGCGAGGCGTGTCCATCAGGCCGATCGCGCCCAGGTCGCGGTCCCCCTTGCGGACCACCATTGTCGTGCGGCCGTTCTCGCGCAGCTTCGCGATTGCGTCCTGCGCGCCCTGCCCCAGCGCCGGAATGCCCTCACTTCCGAACATCTCGGCCTTGCCGATCCACACCGTCTCGCCATCCACGCTCGCGGTGACGCCCCGACCGGTCAGGCTCTTGAGGTCGCCGGCAGTCGGCACGGCACGATCGTTCAGACGTTCGCGGCCGTCCTTGACGATCGCTTGGGCCAGGGGATGGTCGCTCAACGCTTCGACGGCGACAGCCAGCGCCAGCAACTCGCCTTCATCGGCGCCATCGACGGGCACGACATCAGTGATGCGCGGACGACCTTCGGTCAGCGTGCCCGTCTTGTCGAAAGCGATCGCTTTGAGCGACCCGAGGTTTTCGAGCGGTGCACCGCCCTTCACGAGCACGCCGCCCCGCGCTGCACGGGCAACGCCCGACAGGACCGCGCTCGGCGTTGCGATCGCGAGCGCGCACGGGCTTGCCGCCACCAGCACCGCCATCGCGCGATAGAAGCTGTCGCGGAACGGCTCGTCGACGACCACCCATGCGAACAGCAGGAGCACTGACAGGACCAGGACGGCGGGCACGAAGATCCGTTCGAACCGGTCGGTGAAGCGCTGCGTCGGCGACTTCTGCGTCTCCGCTTCGCTCACCATCTTCACGACCTTGGCAAGCGCGCTTTCATTGGAACGGCGTGTCACCTCGATCTCGATCGCGCCGCCGCCGTTGATCGTACCAGCAAAAACCCGGCTTTCCGCGTCGACTGCATCGGGCTTGGCGCGTGCCGCTGCGGCATCTGCGACCGGCACCTTGTCGACCGGGATGCTTTCACCCGTGACCGGGGCCTGGTTGATCGCGCTGGTGCCCTTGATGACGAAGCCGTCGGCAGGCAGGCGCTCGTTCGGGCGGACGATGGCAATGTCCCCGACGACCATCTGCTCGACCGGGATTTCGCTGGTCTGCCCGCCGCGTCGCACGGTCGCGGTTTCGGGCGCGAGCTTCGCCAGCGCCTCGATCGCCTTCTTGGCGCGGCCCATTGCATAATGCTCAAGCGCATGGCCGAGGCTGAACAGGAACAGCAGCAGCGCACCTTCGGCCCATGCGCCCAGCGCAGCGGCGCCGGCCGCAGCGACCAACATCAGCGTGTCGATCTCGAACTTCTTCATCCGGAGGTTGTCGATCGCCTCGCGCAGCGTGAAGAATCCGCCGAAGAAATAGGCTGCGATATAGCAGGCGGTCGGCAGCCATTCGGGCGCGCCAGCGACCAGCCTCTCGATCGCGTAGCCGATCCCCAGCAGCGCGCCACAGGCGAGCGCGAAGATCAGCTCGGTATTGGGGCCGAGAAATTCGGCGTGGCTATGGTCGTGGCCATCGCCGGGGCCGTGCTTCTCTTCGCCCGCGCCGTGGCCCCCGGGGCCGTGGTCGTGGCCGGCATGTTCATCGGCAGCGACCCGCTTGCCCACCCTCACCTTCAGCTTGCGAAGCGCAGCGCGCACCTCCTCTTCGGTGGTTTCGCGGCGATCATATTCGACCCGGACAGACCCGCTGGTGCTGGCGCTTGCCTGGACCACGCCGGGCAAGGCGCACAGCGCATCGCTGACCGTGCGCGCCCGACGTTCGTGGTTGATCCCCGTCACCTGCCAGATCGCATGGCCGTAGCGCTCGGTGATTTCGGCACCTGCGGCGCGCACCATTTCGCGCAACCGTGGCAGCGGCAGCTTGGCGGCATCGAAATGGATGCACAGCGCCGCTGGCGTGTTGCCGTCGAGACAGATCACATGCGCCCGCTCGACACCTTCGCGCTTTGACAGGGTTGATACGAGACGGTCCAGGCAGGCATCGGCCGCGTCAGGAAGGTCCGGCAACAACACTGGAATGTCGAGTTCGAGCTTGTCGTTCATGACGACCTCCTTTCGCTTTTCTTGGTTTCGGCGCGCGCGTCGCGCAGGATTTCGACACCGCCCTTGATGGCGATGATGGCGGTGGCGAAGCCGACCAGCAGGTCCGGCCAATTGGTACCCAACCACAGCACCAGCACGCCGGCGATCAGGATGCCGCCGTTGGAAATGAAGTCGTTGAAGCTGAAGGTGGTTGCGGCCCGGAGATTGACGTCCGGATCCTTGAGGCGCTGGAGCAGCCGCAGGCAGAGGTAATTCACGACGCCGGCGATCGCGGACATGACCATCATGGTAGGTCCGATGGGCTCGCTGCCCTGCACGTAGCGCCGTCCGACATCGATCAAGATGCCGCCCGCGAAGATCAGCAGCATGACGCCCGAAGCGACCGCGGCGCGTGTCTTCCATGTCTGGCCCCGGGTGAGCGCCACAAGGCTCAGCGCATACACAGCCGTATCGGACAGGTTGTCGACGCCGTTGGCGATCAGCGCGCTCGAGTCCGCGAAGAAGCCGGAAACGAAGAAGCCCGCAGCGATCGCCGCGTTCAGCAGCAGGACGATCCACAGTGTGCGGCGCTCCTGCCCGCCATTGTTGTCGTTGCCCGGGATCATCCCATCATCTCCTCAAGTGTCAGCAGGGCCAGGAAGCCGACGAAAAACATCGAGCTGATGAGCGGGGTGTCGGGTTTCTCGTGCGCCTCGACCAGCAACTCCTCCGTGACGAGGTAGAGCAGCGCCATCAGCCCGAAGCTGAGGAAGCCGGCGATCATCACCGGCGACAGCGCGGCGACCGGCACGGCAGCGAGCGCGCCGATCGGCAGCAGCAGGGCCAATGCCGAGACGATCACGATGATGCGCAAGCGCGAGCGATAGGTTTCCGCCAGCTCGTCGGTCAGCGTCAGTCCCAGAAATAACACTTCCAGAGTGAGCGCGATCGTCAGCAGGAGACCTGCCTTCTCGCCCGCCACGAAAGCGAGGCCGAGCACCAGGCCGTCGACCAGAATGTCGATGCCGATCGCGGCGAGTAGCGCCATCGGCCCCTTGAAGCGGGCCTCAAGAGCCTTGAGCCCCAGCATGGTCGCGACGCCCGCCGCCCCGCCGATCAACGTCGCGCTGGGCGATGCCTCATGCTTGACCTGCGGCAGGATTTCGGTCGCTGCCGCCGCGAACACGACGCCGGCAGCGAGATGCTGTAGGCCCGCCACGAGGCCAGGTTTCAACTTGGTGCGGCTCGCGACAATCGCGCCGAGCACGACCGCCAGCACAGGCGCAAGCGTATAGAGCAGTGCCTGCATTTCCTAGGACTCCTCCGGGGTTCGGTGGCAGACGCGGATCTTCCCGCGTCGCGTGAACGCGATCGATCCGCCCGCCACGACAGCCCGCGAATGGTCGCCGCGAAACTCGTCACCGGTTCGCTGCGCGCGCAGGATCTCGGTCCTGCCCTTCGGCAGCCAGGTGACGGCCATTTTCAAGCCGTCATCGATGAAGTCGACATCGGCGCGTGTGCCGTCGTCGCAGTACATGATGCGCTGCGCGATTAGTTTCGACGTCAGATGCTTTTCATGCGCCGGCTCGGTAGGCTGGGTCGGCGCTGGATTACACGCCCCTATAACCGCCCCGGAGACGAGAACGACGCCGAGGCGCGCGATCGCCAGACCGGCCCGATTCAGGCCGCACAAGGTTGTCACATTTGAAATCGACGTGTCAGACATCGGTCTCTTCCGACGAAGCGCCCTGTGGCGTTCGAAGGCAGGGCAGTTCATCGCGTGCCTTCCTGCTCGCAGATCCGGGTACGGCCATCGCCTTCCACGATGGTGAGCTGCGACCCCTTGAAGGTCGCGGTGGCTGTTTCGCCGACATATTGCAGGCCCTGCGCTGGCGCGGTCAGCATCATCGGCGGTCCCCCGTTGGAGCGCCGCAAATCGATCTGCAGGCCGTTGTCCTTGTAATCGACGAACAGCGGTTCCCCGTCGGAACAGCGATATCTATGCCGCCCCATTTCCCCGGTCGCCACGGCGCTGTCGGACGAATGGATCTGCTGCTCCGTTGGCGGGGCTGGCGGCTTTCTTTCCGAGCACGCCGCGAGCCCGACAACGAGGATGACGGCGGGCAGCACCCGCTTACAGTGCATCATCATCGCGCCTTCCTCCTGCAGCGGAAGGGGACGCGCTGACGATTGATAGCCCGGGCAGGCTGACCTACCCGCCAGCGGAGATAGGTTGCGAGGCGATCGTCAGATTCGACCATCAGGGATCGCAGGCGGCGCAACATCATCGCCGCGAACGGCAGGGAGAGCGCCCCGCGCAGCGTGCAGCTATGCGTTAGCCTGGTGCCGCCATCGTCCCCCGCCAGCTCGTACCGCTCTTCGAGCGTGAACAGATAGGGGATGCCGCAGGACCAAGCGAAGGCGTGCGGTTTATCGAATCGATCAATCCGTGCTGGCGTCCGAATTGGCCGGGTGATGCCCTGGATCGCAAAGGTGCATTCTGTGTCGCCGAGCCGGGACGGATCATCGAGAAATACGAGCGGACTCCACGCCCGGCGATGATCCGGATCGGTGAGTGCCGACCAGATGCGCAGTGGCCCGCCGTGAAGCATCGAGCTGGTTATGGTGCGAGGCATATCCCCATCTCCCAGAGATGGGCGGGGCGATCGCGGATCGCCCCGCCCATCCATCAGGCCAAGTTGTTCACGAAGGTCTGACCGTGGTCGTCCCCTTCATGCTCCTCATTGTAGTGCTCGGGTTTCTCGATCACTTTCTGCCCGAACCGGGCATAGAGTGTCGGCAGCACGAACAGCGTAAGAAGCGTCGCCGAGATCAGACCGCCGATGACGACCGTCGCCAAAGGCTTTTGAACCTCTGCGCCGGCGCCTTCGCCCAGCGCCATCGGCACGAAGCCGAGGCTGGCGACTAGCGCGGTCATGATGACGGGTCGCAGACGCTGCATCGCGCCAACATGCGCGGCTTCCTCGCGGCTCATCCCTGATCGGATCAGATCTTGGATCGAGCTGACCATGACGAGGCCGTTGAGGACCGCGATGCCCGAGAGGGCGATGAAGCCCACTGCCGCCGAGATCGAGAAGTCCATGCCCCGCAGGAACAGCAACAGGACGCCGCCCACCAGCGCGAAAGGCACGCCGGTGAACACGATCGCGGCGTCGCGGACCGATCCCAACGCCCCGTAGAGGAGCAGCAGGATCAAAATGAAGCAAGCCGGAATGACCAGCTTCAGCCGTTCGCTTGCCGATTGGAGGTTCTCGAACTGGCCGCCCCATTCGAGATAGGTGCCGGCAGGCAGCCGGAGTTGGCTGCCGATCGCCGCCTGCGCATCCGCCACGACGGATCCGACGTCGCGGCCACGCACGTTGGCTTGCACCACCACGCGCCGCTTGCCGTTCTCGCGGCTGATCTGGTTCGGACCATCGACCACCTTGATCTCGGCGACGCTGGACAGCGGTACATAGCCGCCGCCTGCCACCGGCACCTGCACCTGTTGGAGCAGGCCGATGTCGGCACGCTGCGCCTCCGACAGGCGGATCACCACGGGGAAGCGACGGTCGCCCTCGAAGATCTGGCCCGATGTTCGCCCGCCGATCGTCGCAGTCACGGTGTCCTGCACATCCTGAGCCGTAACGCCCAACCGCGCCATCGCGTCGCGGTTGACGCGAATGTCGAGCATGGGAAGACCGGTCGTCTGCTCCACCTTCACGTCCGCTGCGCCTTGCGTTCTGCGCAGCACCGCCGCGATTTGCTCGGCCGTCCGGTTCATCTGGTTGAAGTCGTCCCCGAACACCTTCACCGCGATGTCGCCGCGCACGCCGGCGATCAGCTCGTTGAAGCGCATCTGGATGGGCTGGGTGATCTCGTAGGCATTTCCCGGAATCTTCGCGAGATTACCCTCGATCCGGCTGACCAGCTCCTCCTTGGGAAGCTCAGGATCCGGCCAATCCTTGCGCGGCTTCAGGATGACGAACATGTCGGTCGCGTTCGGCGGCATCGGGTCGGCCGCCAGCTCGGCGGTGCCCGTCTTGGAATAGACGAATTGCACCTCCGGCTGCTTCGACATCATCCGCTCGATCGGCACCTGCATCGCCTGGCTCTGCTGGACCGACGTTGCCGGAATGCGGAGCGACTGGATCAGCAAATCGCCTTCGTCGAGCTGCGGCAGGAACACCGAGCCGAGCGTAGTGAAAGCAAGCGCCGCCACCACAAGGCTTCCCACACCCGCACCGATCGTCAGCGTCGGGCGCTTCATGGCCCGGTCGAGACCGGGTTCGTAGCGCTTCTTCAGCCACGTGATGATGCGGCCGTCCTTCTCCTCGACCTTCTTCGACAGCCAGATCGCAATCATCGCCGGCACGAAGGTGAGAGAGAGGATGAAGGCGAAGGCGAGCGCGATGATGACGGTCAGCGCCATCGGTCCGAACGTTTTACCCTCCACGCCGGTCAGCGTGAGCAGCGGTACGTAGACGAGGATGATGATTGCCTGCCCGTACACAGAGGGACGGATCATCTCACGCGCAGCGGCTGCCACGGTCGCGAGCCGTTCCTTGACGCTGAGCAATCGGCCTTCATGATGCTGTTGCTCGGCAAGCCGGCGCAGCGCGTTTTCGACAATGATGACGGCGCCGTCGACGATCAGACCGAAGTCCAAAGCCCCAAGGCTCATCAGATTGGCCGAGACCCCAGCGCGCAGCATACCAAAGCCTGTCAGCATCATGGTGATCGGGATGACCAACGCCGCGATCAGGGCCGCACGGAAGTTGCCGAGCAGCAGGAAGAGCACGACGATGACCAGCACCGCGCCTTCGGACAGGTTTTTCGCGACCGTCTTGATCGTCGAATTGACCAGCTCGGTGCGGTTCAGCACCGGCTGAATTACGACGTCAGGAGGCAGCGAAGCGTTGATCGTCTTCAGTTTCTCAGCGACCGCGGTCGACACGATGCGGCTGTTCTCGCCGATCCGCATGATCGCCGTGCCGACGACGACTTCGGTACCGTTCTCCGATGCCGAACCCATGCGGATCGCCTGACCCGTCTTCACAGTCGCAACTTGTTCGACCGTGATCGGCACGCCGTTACGTGTCGCGATCACGGTCCTGGCCAACTCGCTGGCATTGCGAACGAGCGCATCCGAGCGAACAGCCAGACCTTCGCCATTGCGATTGACGAAGCCACCGCCGACGCTGGTGTTATTGCGCTCCAGCGCATTTCCCAGGTCCGTCAGCGTGATGCCGAGCGAGGCCAGCTTCTGCACGTCGGGCACGACGAGGAACTGCTTGGCGTAACCGCCAATCGAGTCGACACCGGCGAGGCCCGGTGTGGTCTTCAGAAGCGGCGTCACGATCCAGTCCTGCGCGGTGCGCAGGTAGGTCGCCTTGTCCTCTTCGGTCGTCAGTCGCTCGCCCTCTGGCGTGATGTAGCTGCCATCGGGCTGTTGGCCCGGTTCACCGGGCTTGTGCTTGTCGTCCTCGCGATGATCGAGACGAACGGTGTACATGTACACCTCGCCCAGGCCTGTCGCGATCGGACCCATTTCAGGGTTCACGCCGTCGGGCAGATTCTCTTGCACGCCCCGCAGACGCTCGCCCACCTGCTGGCGGGCGAAATAGATGTCCGTCGCGTCCGAAAAGACCGCCGTGATCTGCGCGAAGCCGTTGCGGCTCAACGAGCGCGTATATTCCAGGCCGGGGGTGCCGGCGAGCGCGGTTTCGATTGGAAACGACACCTGCTTCTCGACCAGCTCGGGCGAGAGGGCAGGCGCGCGGACGTTGATCTGGACCTGATTGTTGGTGATGTCCGGCACCGCGTCGATCGGTAGCCGGTAGAGGGAAAAGGCGCCGATGGCGGCGACGATGACGGTGAGGAGCAGGACTAGCCAGCGCTTCTCGACCGCCCAGGTTACGATACGGGCGATCATGGCTTAATCCTCGTGGCTCGCTTCGCCCTTGCCGATCTCGGCCTTGAGCGTGAAACTTCCGGTGGTGGCGATCTGTTCGTTGCCGGTCAGGCCCGACCGGACGATCACCGTGTCGCCCGACGCATCGCCGAGCTGGACCGGGGTCGCCTTGAAGCCGGTGGGCGTGCGCACGAACACGACCGACTTGCCCTCGAAACTCTGGACCGCCGTCGTCGGCACGCGGACCGCCCCGCTCCCGCCGCTGCCCGTGAGCTGCACGGCTGCCGTCACAGGCTCGCCGACCCGCCATTCGCCACCGCGATTGTCGAGGGTGGCGAGCGCAGGCACGAGCCGCGTCTGCGGATCAAGCGCCGGCGACACGAAGGTCACGCGGGCGGTCGCCTGACGGCCTGCCGCCTTCACCAGCACCGTATTGCCGGGACGCACCCGGCCCGCATCCTCGGGCTTGAGATTAAGCGCGATCGACACCTGGCTCAGGTTGGCGATGCGATAGAGTTCGGCATCCGCCGCGACCGTTTGTCCCAGCGTCACGGGGCGCGCAATGATCTGGCCCGAGATCGGCGCGGCAATGCCGAGCCGGTTGAGCCCGCCGCCGCCGACACCCGCCGCCGAAACCATGCTCTGCGCCTGCGTCAGGGCGATCCGCGCCTCCGTCGCCGCTGTGCGGGCGGCGATCAGATCCTGTTCAGGGGAGACTCTCTGCGCGAACAGCCGCTGTTCGCGCGCGAGGTTCGAATTAGCGAGCTGAAGCCGCGCCCGCGCCGCCTCGACCTCGCCCTTGATCTGCGCCGCCTCGCGGCTTTCGATGACCGCAATGGTCTGGCCGCGTCCGACCGATTGGCCGAGGTTACGGGTGAGCGCGACCACGCGTCCCGCAATTGCGGCCGAGACGACCTGCGTTCCCTGTGGGTCGCCCTCGATGATCGCGGGCAGCTCGATCGTCCCGGCCCCGCCGATGATCGGCCGTCCGACCTGGACGCCCGCTGTGGCGATCTGGTCGGCACCCAATGTGACGACGCCTTCACCGGCATGACCGCCTTCAGCACCGCCCTTTTCCGTGCCCGCTGCCGTCTCATTGGCAGCTGCGCCTTCGGCAGTTGCCTCGTTTCCGCCATCCTTGCCGCCGCAGGCAGCCAAGAGCAGGGCGAGCGACGCCGCGCCCGCGAGATAAAAGCTCTTCATCACTGATTCCCCCCATTGGGCGCACGAGCGGTCAGTCGCTCCACTTGCGCGCGGGCATTCTGGTAATTGGCAAGCGCGTCGATCGCGGCGACCCGCGTTTCGGCGAGCGTGCGTTCAGCATCGAGCAATTCGAGCTGGCCGAACTTGCCCTCGCGATAGCCGATCCGCGCGATGCGGGCGGCCTCCTGTGCAGCCGCCAGCGCCGGCCCCGACGCCGCACGAGCCGTCGTTGCGGCATTGGCCGCCTGCGCCTGCGCGTCCGTGATCGCCTGTTCGATGTCGAGCGCGGTCACGCGGCGCTGCGCATCCGCCTGGGTCCGCTGCGCGGTCGCCTGCGCAATCGCGGCGCGACCATTGTTGAACACCGGGATCGGGATCGACACGCTGAACACCGCCGCCATGTCGTTGGTCGCTTCCAGGCGGCGGATCGACGGCCCGACGTTCAGGTCAGGCACGCGATTGGCGCGCGCGAGCCGCACGCCGGCTTCGGCAATGGAGAAATCCGCGTTGGCTGCCGCCAGCGCGAGTGTGCCGGTCGTGTTGACCGGTGCCAACGGCCCATAGACGTTCACATCGGGAAGGCGATCGAGCAGCGTGTCATCGAGCAGGCCGTCGATCGGCCGTCCGATCCGACGCGCCAGATTGGCGCGGGCCGCCTCGGCCAAGCGAAGCTGCCGCTCCACATTGGCGTCGGCATTGATACGCGCGACATCCGCGCGCTGTTGCTCGAGTGGCGATGCCCGCCCTGCCTGCACGCGAACGCTCGCGGCCCGCAGCGCATCGCTGGCGATCCGGGCCTGATCGCGGGCTGTCATTACCCGGCGATCGGCCGCGACCGCTTCGACATAGAGCTGCGTTACCTGAAGCCGGACATCCGCCGCGATGATCGCGGCCTGGATCTCGGCCCGGGACAATTGCGCATTGGCGACCGCGACGCGGGCGCCGCGCTTGCCGCCTAGCTCGATCGGGATCGCAAAGCCGACCGTGGTTTCCGCGCTGCGGACCCCCCGATACGGCCCGGAGCCGATGACATTCTCGACTTGGCCTTGAACCACCGGATTGGGCCGCAAGCCGGCGACTGTGCGACCTGCACGGGCCGCGTCGATTCCAGCTGTCGCCGCTTCCGCAGCAGGGGCCGAACCGCCCGCTGCACTGACCGCTTGGTCAAGCGTGTAGACCGGCGCATCCTGCGCAACAGGCGCGGACGGTCCGACCTGCGCCTGCGCCATCGTGGCGCAAGACGCTGCGGCCAGCATGGCCGCGAGGATACGATTCATGAAAATAGGACTCCTGACGATGATCGACAGGGGCGCGCCAACGCACGCCCAAATCGGACGTCAGGCTTGGGGGGGCCTCAAATGGACCATGCCGGTGCGGCCGTCGAGCGACGCAGAGGCGGAGATTGTCGGCTTGGGCACTGTGAGGACGGGGGTATATTCCATCGTCGTGCGCGCAGGCGCGCCGACGTCGTGTCCGTGACAATAATTGTGATGATGCGGGACATTCTTGTCCGAGTCCGATGGCACCTGATCGATGTCACCGGCGGTATGGACCGTGAACTCAACGCCCGCGATGCTTCCCCCCGCCAGATCGGCGGCATGGGCCATGCCGGAGAAGCTGGTCAGGACCAGCATCAGGCATGTCAGGAAAGGCAAAAAGGCTCGCACTAGCTTGCCTCTATCACGGAAGGGTTTTCATGTCATTGCACTAATTCGAACCAAGGGTCACTGAGCCGGAACCCGAGCGGGATCGGTCGCGCCCGTTCCAGGCGAACCCGACCGCAATGGCGACCGCCATCAGGAGTTGCGCCAGCACCGATTGCCAAGTGGGAAACACGCCGAGCATCGACAGCCGTGGCACGTCCGCGAGCGGTGCGATGTTGATAAGGCCGGCTTCCTGGAGCGCGGCGACGCCTTTACCCGCCAGCACGACGGTCAGGACCGCCATGAGCCAGGAGCTATAGCGGAAGAACTGCGCGATCGGCAGCTTGCGACTGTAGCGAAGCATGGCCCAAGCGATCAGGCTGAGCAGTCCAATCGCCGACCCGGCCCCCGCGAGAAGCATCCCGTTGTCACCTTGCGCCGAAAGCGCGGCATAGAACAGGATCGTCTCGAAGACCTCGCGATAAACTACGACGAACGCCAGCCCGAACAGGAACCAGCCCGACCCGCCCGAGAGCGCCCGCGACATCTTCTCGCGAATATAGCGCTGCCACTGATCGGCCTGCGCCTTGCCGTGCATCCAAATCCCGACCGAGAGCAGCACGACCGCGGCGAACAGCGAGCCAAACCCTTCCGTCAGCTCCCGGCTCGCACCGCTGATCCCGATCGCATAGGTGGCGACCGCCCAGGTGATCCCGCCCGCGATGATCGCGCTGACCCAGCCGCCATGCACGTACCGCAGCGCCTCGCCGCGCTCGGCTTTACGCAGGAACGCGATCATGGCGACAACGATGAGCAGGGCTTCGAGCCCTTCACGCAGCAGGATCGTGAACGCGCCCAGGAACGTGGACGCTTCGGTGGCGGCATCAGGCGCGAGCGCCGCTTCCGCATCGTCGAAAAGGCCGCCCAGTACTGCGACCTTCTCCGCGAGATCATCGGGCGACGCGCCCCGGTCGATCGAGGCGCGGAACTCCCCCATCGCGCCCTCGATTCGACCCATCAGCGTCGCGTCGCGCGCGGTGAGTGTTGGCTCGATCGGCTCGAACCCATCGAGATAGGCCGACAGCGCCAGCTCTTTCGCCATGCGCGCATCGCCGCGCCGCGCAGCCGCCACGCTTTCGGCGAGTTTGGCGCGGGCGACCGCGAGCGAGCCGGGAGCCTGTTGTATCACCTGTTCGGGATGACGACGCAGGAACGCGAGCACTGGGTCAGCCTTGGCGTCGCCGATCGCCGCGCCGAGCGCGGCCGGGGTGAGCGCGACCAGGGTTTTCAGGTCCGGAATGCGCCGGCGAAGGGTCGGGTCGGATTTCCAAAGCCGCTCGCCTTCGCGCGCCTGCGCATCCGTGAAGGCGAAGCTCCCGGCTCGGAATGCTAACGCCCAGCGCTGATCGTTGGGCAGATCGGCGAAGCTCTGCATCGCGGTCCCGTCGATGCCTTGCGTCACCACCTGATAGAGCGCGAACACGCTGCGCTGGCGCGCGCGCTCGGCATCGGTGAAAGCAATCGGGGGCGTAGCGAGCTTGGCGGCGTCAGGGCCACGGCCGTTGCCCGTCATCCCGTGGCAGGACGCGCAGGATTGTCGGAACAGTGCATCGCTGGAGACGAGGTTCGGAGCCTTATCGGGCGCGAGCGGCACCGGGTAGGCGCGCAACAGATCGGCCGCGAGCCCGTGCGCCAATGTTGCCACCTGTTCAGTCGGTCCCTTTTCCGCGATCACCGCCTGGAGGTTGGCAGCCCGCTGGATGAGGGCTTGACGCTCCGGCTTCGCCGGCAGGCCCTGAAGCCGTGTCGAGACCGACGCGGCGAACTCCGTCATCTCGGCATATTCCGACGTGCTCTTGATCCGACCGTTGGCGACCGCGCCGCCATAATCGACGGCCATATAGTCGAGCAGCCGCCATGCGGTTTGCACGTCGCCGGGTTCGGCGATTGCCGCAGCAGGGATCAGCAGCGCCGCGAGCGCGGAGAGCAGCCGCAACGAGAGCATTGCCCGGATCAACGCGAGCAGACGCACTACCGCTCTCCCAATTCGCGCCGAGCGCCAGTGACGATTTCATAAGCGGAGTGGAGGAACAGGAGGGCGATGAGGCCGGCGACGGCGAGGTCCGGCCAGGCGCTTCCTGTCCACGCCACCAGACCGGCCGCGGCGATCACCGCCACGTTGGCGAGCGCGTCGTTGCGGCTGAACAGCCAGATCGCGCGAACATTGGCGTCCCCTTCCCGGAAACGCGCAAGCACCAAGGCGGACACGACATTGATCGCGAGCGCGACAACGCCGATTGTGCCCATCAGTTCGGCATCGGGCGCGGTTGCGTTCAGGGCGCGCCAAATCGCGAAACCGATTACGCCCACGCCAAGCGCACCGAGAAACAACCCCTGCGTCAGCGCGACCTTTGCCCTCGCCCGTGCGGACCAGGCAAGCGCGAGAAGACCGATAAGGCTGATCGACCCGTCCCCGAGAAAATCGAGGGAATCCGCTTTCAGCGCTTGGCTATCGGCGATGAACCCGCCGAACAGCTCGGCGACTCCGAAGCCGAGGTTGAGCACCACGACGGTCAGCAGCGCACGGCGATAGGCCGGATCGGTTTGCGCGCGCGCGGGCTCCCCGTGGCACCCGCAGCTTTCGGTAGAAGCATTCATGCGGCCTTCCTTACCACCTCCAGTCGCTGTAGAAGCAAGCGAAATGTGCGACACGTTCGCATAAGCAAGGATGGCATGATGAAGCCGGTGATGATTGGGCAGCTCGCCAGCGAGACCTCGACGAAGGTGACGACGATCCGCTTTTATGAGTCGATCGGGTTGCTCCGATCCGCCCCTCGCACGGCGTCGGGTCGCAGAACCTACGATGCCAGTGACATTGAGCGTTTGCACTTCATCCGCAACGGTCGCCGGCTTGGCTTCTCCGTCGACGAGATCCGTTCGTTGATGGGGCTGGCGCAGAACCCGGACCAGGATTGTGGTGCCGCCTCAGCTATCGCTGCTCAGCACCTCAAGGATGTGGAGGAGAGACTGGCGCAACTCGCGGTGTTGCGGGATGAGTTGGCAATGCTCAGCCAGAGCTGCACCAAGGCGCGCATGGCCGATTGTCGGATCATGAAGGCGATCGGCAAAGGCCACCCTCAAGCCGATCAATAATAATCGGCCAGCCTGAGCTCGCGCACATCACCCGAGGCCATCGTCAGCTTTACGAGGGTGCCAGCAGGCCGGGAGCGCACTTGCCAGAGCTCCCCACGCGTATAGTTCGCATCGATCGAATGGCCGTTCACCGCCACGATCCGGTCGCCGACCGCCCAGCCAGCCTTTTCCGCGGGACTGTTCGCCGCCACATGAACAACGGTGAGCGCCGTTGGTGAGGCTGCGAGGCCAAGGCCGCTACGGTCCTTCAGCATCGGCAGGCGACGACGAGGACCGAGTGGCCGGAGCCACACGAATCCGGCGGTCACGTCGAACACCACGTCGAATTGAGCGATCAGCGGTAGGCCGACATTGCCAACCGTGCTGGTGGAGAGCCAAGCTCTCATCCCGAGTGTGGGGACGTTCGAGACGCCAAGCCCTTCGATGTTGATGTTCTGGATCGTGAAAGCATCGTTGATACGCACACCATCGACGCCGCCGATCGCCGCGGTCGAGACGAGCTTCCCGTTCAACAGCCCTTGATCGCGGGCATAGGCCGACGAGAGCATCAGCGCGGCCGAGCTGCCAAGATCGATCATCAAGGGCACGGGAGGCAAACCCGAGACGGAAGCTCGAATGAACAGCTCCTGCTTGGCACCGCGCCCGAGCGCGACAGCGCGCCAGTC
This sequence comes from Sphingobium wenxiniae, assembly GCF_007830065.1. Lineage (GTDB taxonomy): Bacteria > Pseudomonadota > Alphaproteobacteria > Sphingomonadales > Sphingomonadaceae > Sphingobium > Sphingobium wenxiniae. The sequence continues at coordinate 41,958 of NZ_VLKK01000021.1, forward strand.
GGGACCGGCGAGAAACGTGCCTGACTTGACGACCGCCATACGCCTTTTCGCGAAATCGAGCGCGATGCAGCTACCCGTGAACATATCGGCACCGAGGAGGATATCGATCGGTCGTCCGAAGGCCGCCGACACTGAACTCAGATCACCAACGACGGCAAAGGGTAAGCGACGGGTTTCGCGGGCGAGCTGTACGTCGATGTCGCGGACCAGCAGCACCGGGGCCTTGGCGCTCAGCCCGCTAATCATGCGCCGCTCACCATCGTTCAAGCCGAGCTTCGCCGCGAGCGCCGTGCTCATGATCGACGCGCCGCTGCCACTGTCGAGCACCGCCCGCACCGGCACTCCGCGCACTTGTGCCGAAACAAGGAGGGTATCACCCGTGCCGACTTCCAGCGGCTCCCATTCGAGGTGAGCCGCACCGAAGTTCCACGAGCCCGCAGACCGGGAAGTCTGTCGCGCGAGCGTTGGAGAACCGAGCACCAAGCCGGTTCCACAGGCCACCAGCCGCGCCACTAATGAGCGTCGAGACATACCGATTGCTTCAACACGGGCCGTCAAAAAGCCACCTCCAGCCCCCCGTCCGCAGGAGAGCAAATTGCGGTTACATGCTCCAGCCACTGGAGGAGCAAGTGCTTTTGGTGCGCCCGAAAATCCTCAGAAGCGCTTGGAGAACTTTAGATGAAGGATGGTGCAGACCGCTTAGATGCCTTCCCGATAACGAACGGTTCCGGGGGACGCTGGGCCGATCGGGACCGCGAACGGTGTAAACGCTCGCGCTAAGTGGCGGCATTCTGATCGCGCTATTTGTCGGCGAGCGTCGCTACGCGGCTACCGGCTTGGTCTCGGCCGATCGCACATAGGCGTAGAGTTTTGGCTTGGAGATGCCGAGCATCGAGCAAATCTTGGCGATCGGCATCGTGTTCTCGTGGTAGAGCCTGACGGGCAGGTCGCGCTTGTCCTTGCCGAGTGCGGCCGGCCGGCCACCCTTCTTGCCGCGAGCGCGGGCTGCGGTGAGACCGGCCTGGGTCCGCTCGCGGATCAGGTTGCGCTCGAACTCCGCCAATGCCCCGAACAGGTGGAAGGTAAGCTTGCCCGACGTGGTGGTCGTGTCGATCGCCTCGTGCAGGCTCAGCAGCCCGACCTTTTCCTCGTCGAGGTAGGTCATCCATCCGATCAGATCACGGAGCGAGCGGCCGAGCCTGTCGAGGCGCCAGACCACCAGTGTGTCGCCGGCGCGAAGCAGCTCCTTCACCTTTTCCAATCCAGGGCGAGCGGCAGTCGCCCCGGAGGCCTTGTCGGTGATGACCTTCTCGCAGCCGGCAGCCTTCAGCGCATCACGCTGGAGGTCCAGGTTCTGCTCGGCGGTCGATACGCGGGCGTAACCGATTTTCATGCGTAGGGCCGGTGGCGCCCCGATCGGGCGCGGTTTGGGAAGAAAGTCGTCATCGGCAGGTCTATGTTGCCCTAGTTTTCTTTACCGGGTAGATTTACGTCGAACAGGCCGGTTTGGCAACGCGAGCGGACTCGCATGGCGATGGGCAGGCAAATCTCCGTTTTCCTTACCTGCGACACGGACCGTCGGCGGTGACGCATCCGGCGCTTGTCCCGCCGCTGGCGATCGAGCGCTACCGCGTCCTTGAACCGCACCTCGCCGATGGCATCCCGCTCGCGGACCTCGCCCGCACCGGCACGCTGAGCGAGCGGACGTTGCAGCGCTGGCTCGGGCGCTACCGTGCCGAAGGACTTGCCGGTCTCGCGCGTCTGCCGCGCAACGATCGGGGCAGGCTGCACCTGCCGGAACATCTGGTCGAACTGACCCGCACTCTCGCCACCAAGCGCCCGCGACCCCCGGTCGCCGCCATTCACCGAAAGGTGCAGGAACTCGCCATCGCGCATGGACACCGAACCCCCAGCTATGCGGCCGTCGCGCGTGTCGTCAGGGCGATACCGGCAAGCCAGATCGCCGCAGCCTCCGATCCGGCCGTCTACCGCGACCAGCACGAGCTAGTGCATCGGCGCGAAGCCGCGACCTCGAACGAGATGTGGCAGGCCGATCATACCGTTCTCGACATTCTCGTGCTCGATGATGCCGGAACCCCGGTGCGTCCTTGGCTGACCGTCATCGTTGACGATCACAGCCGAGCCATCGCCGGTTACTTCCTCAGCCTCGATGCCCCCAGTGCCCTCAACACGGCGCTCGCCTTGCGGCAGGCGATCTGGCGCAAGCCCAATCCCGAATGGATCGTCAGCGGCATTCCCGAACAGCTTTACGTCGACAACGGCTCGGATTTCATCTCCGAGCATATCGAGCAGGCGTGCATCGCCCTCAAAATCCGCCTCATCCATTCGCTGCCGGGGCGTCCTCGCGGGCGCGGCAAGATCGAGCGGCTGTTCCGCACCATCAACGACATGTTCCTGCCCGACCTGCCCGGCCACCTGATCGCGGGCAAGCCGCTGTCGGCGCCAGTGCTCACGCTCGACGAGCTGCGCGCCCGCTTCGAGGCGTTCGTGTGCGGCGTCTATCATCGTCGCCCGCATGGCAGCACCGGCGAACCGCCGATCACGCGCTGGCAGAAGGGCGGGTTCCTGCCCGCAATGCCCGACAGCCTTGAACAGCTCGACATGCTGCTCGTGCACGTGCCCAAGCCCCGTAAAGTGCTGCGCGACGGCATCCGTCTGATGGGCAGGCGCTATGTCGAACCCACGCTCGCGGCCTTCGTCGGCGAGCAGGTCGAGGCGGTCTATGACCCCCGCGACCTGACCGAGATCCACGTCTACCACCAGGGCCGGTTCGTCTGCCGTGCGCTCAGCTCCGAGCACGCTGGGCACCCGTCGTTGCGCGCGATCCAGCGCGCCCGGCGCGGCGCGAAGGAGCGCGACAAGCAGGTGCCTGCCCCCACGGAGACCTTCGATGGCGACCAAGAGGATACGGCTTCCCGGCCCACCACCTACCGAGGGCTCCGGCTCTACGCCGCTGACGATTGAGTTCCTGGTCGAGCAGCCGTTCCTGGCGACCCGCGAACATGCCCGGTTCGTCGAGTTTGCCGAAGCCTGCGCGCACTACCGCTATATCGGCGTGTGTCATGGCCGGCCGGGCGTCGGAAAGACGCGATCGGCGCGCGAGTTTTCCAGCTTCCCCGACCTGGGGGAATATGCCGCGCTCCGTCCCATTGCCGCGCTCCTTGGCGAAAAGGTCGCTCGCTGCCGCGCCGTCTTCTAGGGGTCGGTTCCGGCTGAGGGCGGAATGACACCCTAAGCGCTGACGTCCTTGGGCCAAAGATATTCGCCAGTGAGAAGGATGTGTGCCCATCCGAGCGGCGAGATATGGGCGAGAAGATGGTCGGGGGTATCGAGCCCTTCGCGGCGTCGGGCCTCAACGGCATGACCAAGATGCAGGGTGTTCCAGTAGACGATGATGGCGGTCAGCAGGTTGAGGCCGGCGATCCGGTAATGCTGCCCCTCCGTCGTGCGGTCGCGGATTTCGCCCTGACGGCCGATGCGCAGCGCATTTTTCAGCGCATGATGTGCCTCGCCCTTGTTGAGACCGACCTGTGCACGGCGCTGCATGCCTGCGTCGAGTATCCATTCGATGATGAACAGCGTCCGCTCGATCCGGCCCACCTCGCGCAGCGCGGAGGCAAGATCGTTCTGGCGCGGATAGGAGGCGAGCTTGCGCAGAATGCTGCTCGGCGCGACCTGTCCCGCGCTCATAGTGGCGGCGCAGCGGAACAGATCGGGCCAGTTGGAAACGATCAGCGCCTCACGCGCCTTGCCGCCCACCAGCGGGCGCAATTCGCTCGGCGTCGCGGCAGGGTCGAACACGTACAGTCGTTTGGATGGGAGGTCGCGGATGCGCAGTACAAGGCGGTAGCCGAGCATCGCGCTGATCCCGAACAGATGATCGGTGAACCCGCCAGTGTCGGCGTACTGCTCTTCGATCCGTCGCCCTGCCTCATTCATCGTCAGCCCGTCGAGTAGATAAGGTGCTTCGCTGACCGTGGCTGGAATGGTCCGCGATGCAAACGGCGCGAAGCGGTCGTTGACGTGGGTATAGGCCTTGATGCCGGGATCGTTGCCGTAGCGGGCGTTGATCGTATTCATCGCCTCGCCCTGCCGTGCGGCGGGGAAGAACTGGCCATCGGCCGATGCGGATCTGCCCATACCCCAGACCTGGGCCATCGGCAGCGCCCCTTGCGCCGCGACCACGTTGGCCAGCGCCTGGTCGATCGCCTCGCTTTCGACATGCCAGCGAGCGAGACGAGAGAGTCGCCAATAGTCGTGAGTGTTGGAAGCCTCTGCCATCTTACGCAGGCCCAAATTCAGGCCCTCGGCGAGCAGGACGTTGAGCAGGCCGATCCGGTCTCCGCACGGCACGCCGGTGCGCAGATGCGTGAAGGCATCGGTGAAACCCAGCGCGGCATCGACTTCGAGCAGCAGATCGGTGATGCGGACGGGCGGCAGCCGGCGATACAAATCAAGCACCAGATCCTCGATCCCATCCGGCGCGTCAGCGGTGAGCCGATCAATGCGCAGCGTGCCGTCCTCGATGCTGCCTTTCGGAATTGTACCGCTGCGCGCGGCGCGACCGAGCCGGGCAAGGCCATCGGCGAGACGCACCTTGCGGTCAGCCAGCCAGACATACGGGTCGGACGGGACCGCTAGCTTCGCGGCATGCGCGACCGCCATCGGCACGAACACGTGGCGCAGGTCACCATACCGATGCGAGCGATCGAGCCATATGTCGCCCGAGCGCAGCGCGTCGCGCAAGTGGAACATGACCGCGACTTCCCGGAGGCGGGCATCATCATCGCCCTTCGCCCGCAACTGTCGCCGCCATTTGGAATGCGCGCGCAAGAAATCGTCGGCCGCCGGAACTGCGCCCTTGGTAGCGATGACGGTAGCCGCGTCCAGCAAAGGCCGTGCAACCGCCGCAGCTTTGAGGTCGAGGCATCGCAGCATGCGCGGGGCATACCGACGGAAGCGGTGATACCCCTGATCAACAT
>NZ_VLKK01000021.1:47555-50473 GCF_007830065.1 Sphingobium wenxiniae
GTGAGCCGTTCCCATCCCGCCCCGCGCGCGACCGCATCTTCCAGCGACGCGCCGTCGCCATGCGCTTCGAGCAATGATTGACCGAGTGCAGTGAAGCCGTTCAAAGTCGCAGTGGTAGCGCCTCTGGTTTCTACGACCCGCGCGTCATGCAGTTGCTTCGCGTCGCGCCAGGTGCGGCCAACGATCCGGTCATGTGTTTCAATCACCGCATCCGCCATCGCAGTGGCCCATTCAATGACACAGACCGCCATGATAGCGCGGCGCCGATCGGCGCCGAGGTCGCGCAGGCCATCGGCGAAGTAGCGCTCGCCCTGCCGGCGTAGCCGGGCGACGCGATGCGGTGGAACACCGGCAAGTAAACCATCATTGAGGTTCATCGCGCGCAGGAACTCGAGCCGGTCGAGCAGCCGGTTCGCCGCGGCGGAGTTGTTGCCCGGCTCAATCCGGCGCAGCCAGATGAAGCGGCTGATCGCCCCCGGCAGCATCTCGGTAGTCAGTCTGTCGAGCCCATCACAGGCGACGGGATCCAGACGGGCCGCGATCCGCTCCTCGATCCGACGTTCGGCGGCGACGAGCGCGTCCGCGCACAAACGCTCGATTGTCGTGATCGCCGGCAGGATGGTCATGGTTTCACGGCAGCGGGCAATGAAGCGCCGGGCAAGGTCGTCGTTTGAGCGTGCCTGCTCGGCTTCGGCGAGAAGCCAGTCGCGGAAAGCCCTGGCATACGGTCCCCGTCCGGGGAACATTCTGTATCCGTAGATACGGCGCAGCGCCTCCATGTGCTGGTGGCGGGTTTGGCGTCGAACGGCATAGGCCGCGAGCGTCTCGCCAGCGATGCCAAGCTGGGCGCCTAGAAAGGCAGATACGGTGTGGGGGATCAGTTCGCCGGGAGCAAGGGTCCGGCCTGGATATCGCAGCGCGCACAACTGCAGGGCGAACCCGATGCGGTTCTCCGGTCGGCGACGCCGGTCGATATGAATCAGGTCATCGTCTGCCAGAATATAATGGCGCAGCAGCGCCGCTTCGTCAGTCGGTAGGTCGAGTAGGGCCGAACGCTGTCGGGCGCTGAGGATATGGCGTCTCGGCATGCACGGCTTGTCCCCATTGAACAGAAGTCTGTTTTGGACAACACTGACCCCACGCAAATCAAGGCTTTTCGAGGCCTAATTCCAGAAGGGTTCAATTGGGACAGCGCGCCGCCATCTACGCCAGGGTTTCGACAGCCGACCAGTCGTGCGAACGGCAGCTCCGCGACCTGGCCGGCTTTGCTGAGCGTGGCGGCTATGAAGTGGTCGAGGTCTTCCGCGAAACCGCCTCGGGGATGAAGGCCAATCGCTCGGCACGTGCCGAAGTGATGAAGCTGGCCCAGACGCGCCACATCGATGCAATTCTCGTCACCGAACTCAGCCGCTGGGGACGTTCGACCCAAGACCTGCTCGATACGCTCAACCGGCTGTCAGGCTGGCGCGTGTCGGTGGTCGCGATGAGCGGCATGACGTTCGAGGTCGATACGCCGCATGGGCGGATGATGGCGACGATGCTCGCAGGTATAGCCCAGTTCGAGCGCGACATGCTGAGCGAGCGGGTCCGCTCTGGCCTTGCTGCAGCGCGGGCACGTGGCCGCAAACTCGGCCGGCAACTGGGGGAGCGACCCAAGTCGGACCGCCTCGCGCCCAAAGTGTTGGCGCATATCGCCGAGGGGCGGAGCTATCGCTGGATCGCTCGCGACCTGGGACTCAGCAAGAACACGGTCGCCGGGATCGTGGCTCGCGCACGGTGTAACGTGAGTCCTGATGTCACGGTGACGACATGACCGGGGCGTCTGGACGGCTGCGTCCCGATCCCCGGCGCAAGGCACGGTTTCGCGAAATCGCCCGAGGCATTGTCGCCAAGGATCGCTACAATCGGAAGTACGGGATCGCCGTCGACACTGCTGGCGCCATCGCGCAGGCGCTAGAGCGCGCGTACCGCGATGGAGTCCGAGACGACCCGGCCGCAGCCTTTCAAGCGCCCGAACAGGATGATGCCGGCCCGCTGGAATGGGCGTTGATCCCACCGCGACCGCGAGATGCCTTCTGGAGTATCTGCCTATACACCCTGGGCCGCGATACCGATCTCCCACGTGACGGCCATCTCGCTCCGGCTATTACCGAACGCGGAACGCCCGGATGGACACTCGTGGCAGGAGGGTACAGCCCTGACAGGGTGATCAGCGATAGGAGCATTGGCCCGCTTGTCCGCCTCGGCCTTATCGCGCTCGCAGTCGATTTACCGGTTCGCATGATCGTAACCGCACAGGGGAAGGAAACATGGGCTCTCTTCTGCCAGCGCGGTGGGATGTACCCTGAGGATCTCACTGACATTTGATCCATTTGATCGACATCCATCCGGCGGAATGGTGAAGGACAGCATCCGCCCCAAAGCGGACGCAGACACGCCAAAATCGGACCGTCCGCATCTCGGCAACCCTCACCAGCGCCTCGACCCGCCCAAAACCGAAATCCCCATAGACCACCTCGCGAGGCCCGCGGTTCGGGCATCGCCGACTTTACGACGCCTCACGGAGTCCGAAACCCTAAACGATACCTGTCAGGCAGCTTTGTATCCGTTTGGCAATTTAAGCCGCCATTCGCCTTGGCTTATTGCGAGCCCATCGCAACTTCGGTAAGGGCATCATTTAGCCTCTCTTATTCACGACGCTCGGTTTCGGGTCCGCTCTGGGCATTTGCTGCGGCTGGCTGTATTGCGCGGACGACCGGCATCGCTGGCGTTTGTTTCACCGCATTCGGATTGATGGGCTTTTCGGGTTGAAGGGCTGGGCTCGGAGTTCTGCGGCGCTGCCGCATGGGCTACGTCGGCGCAGGCTTCAGCCGGAGAACGAGGGCGCGGAACAGGTCGGCATCCGGACAGGCGGAAGC
>NZ_VLKK01000022.1 GCF_007830065.1 Sphingobium wenxiniae
CCAAGTTGCTCCGCCAGATACAAGACACCGTCGGAGGGTATCGACGCATGATCCGGCACAAAGAAGCCATGCCCGGCGAAAAATCTAAGCTGAACCGCCAATCCCAGTCGTGCCGTCTCCGCTTTGCCGGTCACGAACGCGATGTCCGAAAAACTCAGGCTCCAGGAGCCGATCAGATCCCCACTCGAAACGCCAAGGCTCATAACGCCGCTCCCTTATCGGAGCGGAACGTCGTTCCTCGCATGGGCGATCGTCAACAACAACCAGCCCGTTCCCGACGTGTTCTCCAAGATGACCAAAATCGCAGCTTCGGGCCGACTGGGCCATCTGGGCGATGGGCGATGGTGGGACGCTGAGCGCCGCCAGTGGCGCGACGGGAGCGGGCGGCGCGTGCGCGCGCCTGGGAACAACGTCGGGGCGTTCGTGCGGATCACGCGCGTCTATCTCGCGTGCGCGCACCTCAACCATGATCCGACTGACAATGTACCGCGGAACCTCGCGGCCCTGTGTCAGCGGTGCCATATGATCCATGACGCGGCGGAGCATCGGCGCCGACGATGGCTCAATGCCTACCGGCGTCGCGCGATCGGCGACATGCTCGCCGTTCTCGAGCGCGGCTTTCCGGTGGCGTAGCGGCGCGTCATGGCGGCGAATTACAACCGGCCCAAGCCGATTGATCCTATTTGGTATCGACGGAGCTGCACGCTTCGCATCTGGTGCGCGTGCGGGCGTAGCATCAAGGTTTCGGTCGGCGAGTTTGCGGCGGCGCGCGCGATCCCGCCCGATACGCAGCTTTACAAGCTGATTGCCCGGCTGCGCTGTAGCGGCTGCGGCGGGCGTCCTACGGCCGATGTCGTGCGCGGGCCGAACGGGTGAGGCCCGCGATCGACGCCTAACCGCATCTAGGAACTAGATCTCGGTGGGTGGGATAGAATCGCGCGCGGTGCAGCCGGTGAACATATCGGCCTCGGCCTGCTCGACGCGCACGCGGTAGCCGAACAATGCCTCGGCCGCGAAAGCGGTCTCGCCGCTGCGGAGCTGGGTCGCAATGTCGTCCAGGTCCGCAAGCATGTCCGTAAGGCTGGCGCTTGCCGGTGCCTGTAGCTCGATCACAATCCGCTTTAGCGGATAGTGCTGCGGGTCGCCGTCGTCGGCGAGGCGGTGAAGGCTCGGCATGATCTTTCCTCTGCTGTCGTTACCACGCCTGAAAGCGGCGGTTTCGCCTGCCGGACTGCGCCGGAAAAAGCTCTATCGCGCGCGCCTTGGTGGCGGCGCTTGCCTCGGGAAACGGGTCGATGCCGGTAAGGCTGGCGAGCTGGGCGACACTGACGATCGCCATGCTGCGCTCTGACTTGTTGGCCGCGTAGAAAACGGCTGCGCCTTGGCCGGGGATAAGGACGGCCTTGTAAATCGCGCTCGGGATCGCAACGCGATCGTTCAAGCTGTCCAGCTTGCCGCGCGCGAAAACCGGGCCGGTCACAACGTAGATTGTGCCGTGCTTGGTCGCGAGGCGGCGAACCGCCTGCTCGGTGTCGTTCCAAAGCTCGCTGTTCATGTCCTCGTCCTGCGGAACGATATTGGCGAGCGAAAAGCTCTCCTGTCGAGCGGCGCGCGTCGGCATATCGGCCGATGGTGCCATGTGACCGCGACTCCATCCCGATCGGCGGTAGTCGCTCAACAATGACCGATCGCGGCCGGGGATATGCGCGTCGGGGTGAAACTCCATCCCGTCACGATTGAAGCCCTTGCCGCTGGCAACGGCCTCGGCCGTAAGCCGCTCGGCGCTCCAAAGGGGAGTGCGGGTGATCCCTGAATAGCCGATCGCAAAAGCGGTGTAGCAAACCGTCGTCGTGCGGCGGTCCAGCCCTCTATGGACGTAGGCCGGGGCGTCGCCTTTGTAATACTGGCGCTTGCACGCGGCGCGACTGGTCGGCGCTGCTCGATCCGGCAACGCTGGATCGGCTGCGCCGGGATTGAAGAAATCGGCAAGGGGCGCAATGCGCCCGATCGCGGCCGGGTAAACGTGAGACGCGATCGGCGCGCCGATCGCCGCCACGACAATGACGGCGGTTGCAAAGCGGCCTCCGGGGTTTCGACGTAGCCGGTTGCTGAATATGCGGCCTAAGCTCATGCCAGCACGCCCATAAGCTCGTCGTTCCAATCGGCAAATTTGCGCGGCGGATAGATCGCCTGCACTTCGCGGCCCTGCTCGATGAACGCGGCCGATGCCGTCTCGGCGGCGAGCCGCCCAGGTGCGTTGTTGTCGCCCGCGATCGTCACGCGCCGGATCACATCGGGAAGCTCGATATGCGGCATCGCGCCTGTGCCAAGCGAAACCCAAACGCTCGCGCGCGGGTGCTTCTGGCGAAGGGTCAAACCGTCCTCCGGTCCCTCGCATAGGATGATGTGCGGCGCGATCGGGCCTAGCCGCAACGCGCAGCCGCGAACCTGTCCAAGGCTGAGCTTGGGATTCGCCATGCTCGCCTTGGTGCCTTCCTTGGTGAGAAAGATACGCTGCACGCCGACGATCTTCCCGGCACGGTTCTGGCAGGCGGCAATGAGGGCGGGCAGGGCGGGACCGTCTGCGCCGGTCTTCGGGTTCTTCCACGCCGGTACGCGGGCAAAGCGGATCGTGGGCGGCATGTCGCCCATGATCCCGCGCGATCGTAGATATAGCTCGGCCGGTGTGCCTCGGATCGTGCGGGCGTCGTGCCATTGCGCTTGCGCCGATAGGATCGCTGCGGCGCGATCGGCGGTCTCTGCGCGCGCCTGCTGCTGGCGCTGTTTGGGATCGACCGTGGGGAGATTGGCCGCATCAGCGAGCGCGGCGAACGCCTCGCGGAACGACAAGCCTTCAATGTCCATAAGATATTTGAATATGTCGCCGCTCGCGCCGCATCCGAAACAGTGGAACAAGCCCTTGCTGTCGTTCACGCGGAAGCTGGGCGACTTCTCGGAATGATACGGGCAAAGCCCGACATATTCGTTCCCGGCTTTCCTGAGTTTCACAGTGCGGCCGATGATGGCGCTAAGCTGGTGCCGCGCCTTTACCTCGTCCGTCTCTGCTTTCGATATAGTTGCCATGCGGGGCGCTCCTTGGCTGCGACTATAGCCGGTGCGGTATGTCACGCACATACTTTGCGATAGATTTTGGTCTCGGATCGCCGGTCGGAAAGCGCCAGGTGGTGAGGGGTCAAAATTTGCGCTCATAACCAATCATCGAATAGGTCGAGCTGGGCGGCGCGGTCGCGTGCGTCGCGAGTCTGCGTCGCCAGCCAAGCCTTTTGCTGGCCGATTCCCAAACCGCGCATAGGAACGCTCGCACGCGATCCGGCCCAATCGGCGAGTGGATCGCGATACAGTCGGCCCGCCAAAAAAACGACCGGCGTTCGCGGCCCGATCTGCTCGGCGAGCTGGGCGGCAACGCGCTCGCCCCATGCGCGCCGGTCGGCTGCGGTCATGGTGGCGAGGCTGACGTTGTACGGCTCGATGATGCGCCCCGGCGACAAAGCGCCGTGAAGGGCTGAGAGAATGAACCATCGGCCTCCCTGCGTATCGACGTAGGCTCGGGCTTTGCGAAACCAATCGGATTGATAGAGGTCGCGCGCGCGCGTCGCCCTCGGGCGCTTCTCGGCGACACACGCGACAAGATGAACGGGGCGCGTCATGGTCAGTCGTCCCTATCCGCAAGGGTATCGCTGCACGCCCACGCCCTTAGCTGCTGCTGCCAGCCCTTGCGAAGCGGCGCGCGCGCCGCTTCGTGCGTGATCGTCGGGCCTCCGAATAGGTCGGACTGCTCGCCGATGATCTTCGGCGTCGGGATATAGCGCGGGGTGCGAATGGCGTTGCGGGCCATGCTCAAAGCTCCTGTTCGTCGGCGAGACCGATCCAAAGCACGCGGCGGGTGAGGTCAGTTGACCATGGGACGCGCGACGGCTCGGCCGTTTTCGGTCGCTGGTAGCTGATCGCGAAGCGGAAGGCGGTCGCGTCGATCTGGAAAGAGCCGGTGCGATGCTCGCCGGTCGGGTCGGTGTTGTGTCCGAAGTCGGCATATTGCGCGACGGCATCGTGCAACCGGCCATGCAAACCCAGATTCGTGTCGAGATACATGCGCGGTGCGGGAACGTCCTCGGTCGGCTCGAAAAATGGCGAAAGCCAAAGCATCACGCCCGGCGATAGAACGCGGTCGCATCGCGCCCATGGGTTCGCCAGCAAGGCCAAGTCGTTTAAACGCTTTGTCTCGGCGTGGCGCTGCTCGGCGCTGATCTGGGGAAAGTCGCCCGGCTCGGCGGTGAGGTCGGCCGCGATCGTCTGGATGATGTAAAGCAACATGCTGCTGTTGGCTGGGCCGGTCCAGCGCGCCCACTTGGCCGCGATCGGCGCGCGAACATGCGCGGGCAGGGCATAGAAGCGAGCGCGCACGTCGCGCCATCCCTTCGCTATCTGGTTGCGGCGGTCCTGCCGGTGCCGCTCGGTGTTCGCGATACGGCGCTGCATTTCCTCGTCTGCGCCGATCTGGGTTGCGGCGGTCGCCTCTGCGAAAAGCGGCAAGGCGGCGCGCTGCGCCACCTTCTTGCGCTCAAATGCTGCGACCTTGCGAGGGGTGACGATGTAGCCTTCGCGGCGAGGGGTGCGCTCGAACCGCATGGCTTAGAACGCGAAAGCGGCTTGGCCGCTCGTCTCGACATAGGTTGCGGCATCGCCTGCGGCGTAGCGGTCGCGGCCCTTCTGCGACCAATTCAGGTGTCCCGATCGGTCGTATTCAAACCAACCGTCCTCGATCCCAAAAATGAAGCTCCACGCATCGTCCTCGGGGCTGCTGGTCTTCCCGTTGATGGGCCAATGCTCGCCGCCCTTCTTGCCCTCCGGGTTGCATGAAACGGGCTTGGAAAGCTCGCGGATCGTCGCCGCGCGATCGGACGGCTCGAACGCGCCTAGCTCGTCCATGATTTCGCGGGCCTCGGCGATGGTCAGATAGCCGTCGCGCTTGCCGGTCTCGTTGTTGCCCGAATAGCGGAGGCCGAACCCTACGGCGTTAAAGATGTTGCCGGGGGTGGTGAAGTCGGACGTTTCCAGCAAGGCGCGCCATTCGCCTGCGGTGATGAGGTCCACCGCATGATGCCAAAGGCCCTGCTCGCAAGTGCTGTAACCGTACTCGTTGGGCGCGCCGTATGGGTCCAGCGCCACGCCTAACGCGGTCTCGACGCTCTGCACGAAAGGATGCGCGGCAAGGCCGGGATGGCGAAGGCCGATCGTGCGCGGCCGATCGCCACGCGGCTTGCAAACCTCGATCGGGAACCGGAACAAGCGCGAGGGAAGGTTCCACGGCGCGGGAAGCTCGAACCCACGCGGCACGCTCAAGCCGCTGTTGAGGTCCAGAATGAAGCCGTTGGGCGCAAGGCCCGCCTCTATGATCTTGTCGCCAAGTGCATCGGGGGTGCTGGTGTTCATGGCCTTTTCCCTTCCATTGGTCGCTGGGTGCAGCTTCCGGCTGCAACCCTGCCTCGTGGCGAACAGCGGGGGGTGAGGGGGGCAAGGTCTATCTGGCCGAGTGGTGCGGGCGCAGGGAGCGTAGCGACTGAGCCACGGTCGGCCTGATAGTCCTTGCTGGGGAGAGGGGGCCGGTGCCCAATCTTCCCGACTAAACCGACAACGCGCCCGCCCTGGCGGGCATCCTTGCCGCTGTGGCATCCGCGTAGCGGATCTCCACAACGGATGCGGCGAACGTCCTGCTTGACCCCGGCCGGGGCGGGCGGGTTCTGTCGGTGTCGATGCTCCGCGCTGGCGATCGGCGCGCGCGGGTCGAGCTGGGCGACGAAAGGAACCGTCGATAGGGGCTGCGACGCCTCGAAAAAGCGGGTTTCCCTCGATGTCGGGGGCGCTGTGGTCGAGCTGATCCCTGATTGCGACGATCGGGAGCCGCCAACGTGGCCGTTTGAGCGCCCACGAAGCCGCCTGCTCCACTCGGGGAGCATTGTGGCGGCGTAGCCGACACTCCTGCCTTAGCGGCTTGTGGTGGTGTCTGAGGGGCAATGCGACGTTTCGGCTTTATCGCCGTCAGGCGTCAAAGCGTTGGCCGACTAGGCCAACTCCATCTGCATAGAGAGAATATGAATCTAGGAGCGGTTGACCATTTTTTTGAGACTCTTTCTTCTCCATGGCGGCGGCGAGGCTAAGAAGCACGCGGCGCAAGCCGGCGTCCTCGATGTCCTCGGTTACTGCCTGCCTTGGCGAGCGCCATAGGCGCATAGCCGCGATGTCCTCCACGCGATCGGCCTCGCGCTGCACCACGTCCTCGGGGAGCGGGACGGGTCGCATCCGCATGGGAAGGAACTGAACAAGGCGGTTCGGAAAGCGCATCCGATAGACGTTCGATGTCTGCTCGTATTTGGCCTTCGGCCGTTCGGCTGTCGGCTCGATCGGGACGCATCGACGCTGCTTGTCCAAGATACCCATGGTCGCGAGGATCGCGAGGGCGCGCCCGACCGTGGCGCGGGCGAGGCCGGTTTTTTCCTCGATCCACTTCCATGTTGGGAACACCTTGCCCGCACAGGTGCGGGCCAGCGTTGCCAGCTTCTTTAGGACGCGAACGGCGGCGGGGGTTATCAGAGTAACTAGCCGCTCGGCCTCGGTAAGCTCGCGGCCCTCGGCGCGCGCGAGACGACGCACAGCGTTCTTCTGTTCGAGCAATTCGTCGGCGTTTTTAACAATCCGATCGGTCTCGCCCTTGGCGTAGCTGTAGAAAAAATCGTCCTCGAATGAGCCTGCAACGCGGCTGTTCGGATGCACCTTTGCGCGCGTCGGATTGGGCGCGCCTGAGCGCGCCCTGGCACGCTGCTGCACGGCTCTTTCCAGAACCATAAAGCTCGCGTTCGCAATCGAAGTAACTGCCATCTTCCGTCCCCTTGGTAAGGGGCTGGGACCGGGACAAAACTATAGCGTGGCGCAAAACGCGCATCTTGAAACATCGCTCAGAAGCGGCTATGTCGGTGGCTGTTCAACGGCCCTTTCGATGCTTGGCGGCATCGGACATAGCAGTTTCAGGATGCCCGGCCTTAGCGCCGGGCATTCGTTTATGTGGTCACAGCCCAAGCTCCTGTTTGATTTCCGGGTGTGCCTGTAGCGCGCTCAAAATTCGCGCGACTGCCTGCGACCTGTTGCGGAGTCCTGCGCGCTCGGCGAGCGCGTCGATTTCGTCGATCAGCTCTTTATGAAGGCTGACGGTGACTTGCTTCTCCCCCGCCGCTCTAGCTGCGGCGCGCGTCTTCGCGTTCCTCTCGCGCATTTCACGCCGCTGCTCGGCCGCGCGTGCGGCGCGATCAGCGGGCGAAAGCGACTCTAGCTGGAAGGGGTGATTCGGCTCCATAAAAGCGACGGTATGCCAAAGCCTTACCGTTGGCAAATACTGGTATGTATTATTCCGCCGCCGTTGCGGTGCGCGCCTGCTCGGACTTGAACTTTTTGAAGCCGCGATCGGCGGCAATGAAGCTGGCGAGGATATGGGGAACTAGCGTTTCAAGGTCCACGCGCTCGCCGTACTCGATTGCGTATGCCTCGACATAGCGGTCCAGCTCGGCCGCGAGCGCGGGTTCGAGCGAAAGGCGAAGTTGCTTGGGCGAGCCGGGCGCGCCGATCTTGGGAACGCTGAGCGAGGGGGCTTTAGCCATGGTCATTTTCCTTTGGTAAGTGGTGTCGGATTGCGGTCGCCACGAAGGACGATTGCGTGGTGATGGATAGGCATCGGGTGGTGTGTGCGGCGCTGGCCGCGTCCACCCGGATTGAATGGCGACTGACGCCGCGCCTTGGGTGCGCTGCGAAAGTGATTGTCTCCCCGCGTTCAAGGCGTGCTGCGAGCGCGCCGATCGCGGCTTTGTATATGTCCCCTATCGTAACTCGTTCGTTCGTCCTGGCCCGCATCTGGCGGGCCTCGTCGCGCACGCGATCGTGCATCCCAATCGGGAGTGTGACGCTCAATTGAACCGGCTTCCCGGTCATTCATCCTCCTGCAAGAGGCATTGCGCGCCTTTGACGACAATCGCTGATTGGCTTGATTCAGTCGCATGTTTTGCAATCAAATCTGCGATTTCTTCGGGCATGCGGAGCGAGATTTTCTTTACGCTTCCGCGCGGCTGCACCGGATAAACGAAGCGTTCGCCAGCCTCGATCCGTGCCACCAATTTTGTCACTCCTTCGGCGTAAACGTCCGTGAGAGTGACGACATTATTTGTCGCGGCGGTTCGTTTGAAGGACAGCTTTCGCATGTCTTCATGTAGGCCCACCGGCACGCTGAGACCCAATCTCATGAGGTTCTTGACCATTCCTTAATCTCCTTCCGGTCGGGGCCTTTATGCCTCGACCGGAGGGGACAATCGACTCCGACTTTTCCGTGCATATGTCGGGGTCAATAAGGAGTGAGAATCATGTCCTTATTGACAATCACTCGCAGCCGGAAACCGGGGCGAACCGTGATTGTCGGCTGTCGGTCTAGCTCGCGGCTAACGATCTGCTGGCCGGTGCGCGAAGCCTCTTGGCTGAGCGCCCCGCCGCCAGCGGTGACAAGCTGGTTGTCGCGGGTTCCGGCGTTGTCTGCGGCTGCGCCGCCAATCGCAATCGCGGTCGAAAGGGTAATGCCTTTGATAAGGCTCCCAAAGTGACTGTTCACGCGATCGGAAAGCCCGGCTGCGCCGGTCGCATCCGATCCCGTCATGCCCCCGATATTGATGGAATTGCCGTTCGGATAGATGATCCGATTCCACACGACCAAGGCGCGACTTTGCTTGTAGGCCACGCGACTGTCGTAGCGGCCGAAAAGCCGTGTTCCCTGCGGAATGAGAACATATCGGCCGGTCACATGGTCATAGACGTTTTCGGTAACGGTGGCGATTACCTCGCCCGGTAAGTCGGAATTGAGCGCGGTTACAAGCGCGGCCGGGATAATCGTTCCGGCCTTTACCTCGTAGCGCGAAACCGGCGCTGCAAGGCGGGCTTTCAGATAATCGCCGTCGATACGGGCGGTCTGAATAAAGTCTTCCTTGCGGCCCTGTAGGTTCTGACGGCCGGGTTCGTTTTCTTCTGGCGGGCGCGTTGGTTGTTGTTGACCGTCGCCGGCGCCTGCGCCGGTTGACGCGCCGCGATCGTCGTCGTTGCCGGTTCCCGATCCGGCGTTGCGCTGATTGTCGGCGAACATGATCGAACCGGATCGCGCCGCCATTTCCTGACGGATCGCGAGTTCGCGCGCCGCCTGCGCGCGTTGCTCGGCCGGGGATAGCTGCCGCTGCTGCGGTTGCTGCCGCTGTTGGCCTGGCTGTCCGGTTGTCGCGTTCGGATCGGTGCCGGGGGCCGGGAGCGCGGACGTTCCCGGCCCGGTTAGATCGGGCCGCGTTAGCGGGTCGCTATAGTTCTGCGGTAGTTTCTCAAGGTCAGGGCTGGCGAGTTGGATTGCTTTGTCCTCGTCGTCCTTCTTGTTCGCGCCTTTCCCGCCCCCGATGACGAACGCAAAAATCAGACCGATTACGAAGATGCCGACACCTAGCGCAAGGATGCCTTGGATGATCTGCCGCTTGTATCTCGTCACGCCGGGGCGCTGCGTAGCGAGTATGGATCGCGTGGACTCCTTTTCCTCTGGCGAGAAAACGGGATCGTTGGTGCTGATGTCGCCAGCCATGATCTAGCGCCTCCGGGTGTTGCGCGTGATCCGCACGATTTGCTGCTTCTTCTCGCCAAGGCGAAGTTCGGCGACGGTGATAAGCCGATCGACGACGTAATAGCGGCCCTGCACGCGATAATTCACAAGCTCGGCCTGATTCTTGTCGCCGATCACGAACAGCGGCGGGGCCTCTGTCGTGCCAAGGTTCGGCGCGAACTGGATGTAGGTTTTGCTCCCGTCGTCGAACACGCGATCGGGTATCCAAGCGGGCTTTTCGCGCGCCTTGCCAACGCTCTTGATCCTATAATCGAAGTTGATGTTATCAACTGCCACGTCTGCGATCGTGTTGTTGGCCTGCTCGGTCGCTGCGCCTACGGCGGTCGATATGTCGGCGAGCTGGTCGCGCGGATAATTCCACGAAACGATGCTCGTATAGGCGTCGCCGTTGTGGCTGACCGCCTCGACCATATAGGTGCGCTCGCTGGTCGTAAGCACGATGTTGGTGCGAAGATCGCCCTTGATCGGCTTGACGAAAACAAGGGTCTGCGAGTTCGATCCGCTGCCTTGATGGGTCTCGCCCATAACCCAGCGCACGGTGTCACCCGCTGCCTTGGAAATCAGTTGTTCGCCGGGGCGAAGCGCGATCGTGGTTATGAAGCGCGGCGACGTATGAACCTCGTAGATCGCGCCGGGCATGTAGTCGTAGAACATCGCGGAATTGATGAAGCCGGACGGTGCCGGGGCCTGCCGCGATAGCTCGTTCGCGTCGCTGATTGCGCCAAGCGCGCCCGACTGTGGAGCCGATCGCGCATAGCGTCGGCCGGTCGGCCTCGGTCGGCTCAAGTGGGCCGTCATGGTCGGCTGCGGCCGGTTGATTGCAACAAGCCGCTGGGGCGGCGGGGCTTCGGCCTGAGCGACGATCGCGGGCGGCGGGGGCGGTAGAACCGCTTGAGCCGGGACCATCTGTGTTTCGGCTCTCTGGCTGGCAGGCGGCGCGCTCTGCGCGTTCGTGGCCGCGCTGGTCGCGCTCGTCGTGATGAACGCTGCGGTCGCGAGAAAGGCTGTGCGAAGAACCGGCGAATTGCGGTTGAATACGTGCTGCATGATTAAAGCTCCCGGCCCCATTGGAATGATGTGATGTAGATTCCGAGCGGGTTCACCCGTAGCTCCTGCTCGGTCTTAGGCGGCTTGATCCGGACGGTGAAAAGGCCGGTCCAGCGTTCGGGCGGCATGGGCGCGCCGCCCTGATAGGTCGTCTCGCGCCAAGTGATCTGGTAGGTATCTTTGGTGCGCGGAAGGACGGTCTGCACCTCGACGGTGCGGGCTTCCTGTCCAAGGTTGGCGAACGGGTCGTTCGCCTTGGCGTAGCCGTTTAGGGTCTGCTCGGCCTGCGCGGTGATGAAGTGATAGGCGTTCTTCCAGTTGTCGCGGATGATAACGCCATCGGTGCTTTTACCGCGAACGAGCTGCACCCAATCGCCAAGGAAATAGCCGATTTCGGCGGTCGTTGGCTGGTAGCTGGAATCGGCCGAAACGATCTTCCCCGGCTTCCCAAACTCGTTCACCGGCACGACGTAGGTGGCGATATGCGTGGTGCTGGCTGAGACGATGAAAGCAATTGTCGTGATGGCCGATAGGCCAAGCGATCCGAACGCCATCAGCCGCCAATTCTTGGCCTGCACGCGCGCGCTGCCAATTCGGTTGTCCCACTCCTGCGCGGCCTGCGCGTATGGTGTATTCTGTGGTGCAGAACCGCCATAAGTGGGGGTCTTGCGCTTAAATAGATTTCGCATGGTTTTACCCCTCGTCGTCGATGTTGATTGGAGCCGTCATGCCAGAGCCGCCTTGGGCGCTGGTCGCGGCCATGGCTGTCTGGGCTTGTCGTGTCGCCCGTTGGCGGCGTCTCTCACTGGCGCGTCGCACGGTCTCGTCTGCCGCTGGCGCGGTGCTGGGAGCGGGCGGGGCGCTGGGTGCCTCTGCCGCGCCGCCCGCATCGTTGGCCGCTGTGCCGCCTCCTGACGGTCCTCCGGGCGTTGTACCGCCCTGTGCGGCCGATGCGGCGGCGCCTGGGGCGCGATTGGCGAGAGCTTGGCGTGCTGCCGATCCGTCGCCCGTCAAGCCGCTTGTGCCGCTGCTGGGGCGGGAACCGCCGCCGCTGCTCGATCCTGATCCGCGCGCGCTTGGGGCCGGGGCTGCGGACATTCCGCCACCGCCGCCGCCGCCGCCGCCGCCGCTGCTCGATCCGCCGCCCTGCGGCGTTGCGGGCTGCATCCCTGCACCACCCGGCCCGGCACCGCCGCCAAGGTCGGCCGCTGAACCGCCGCCACCGCCACCGCCACCGCTTCCGCCGCCACCGGCTGCGGATGCTGCTTTTTGTGCGAGCGCCACAGCCCCACGCCCTCCGAGATAAGCGGCTCCGACGCCTGCCGCGACGCCTGCGGTGCCTGCAAGGGCTGCGCCCGCTCCAAGCTGCGGCCCGCCTGTCACCAGCGCCGACGCGAGCGAGGGAACGGTTAGCGACAACATCATGAGGATTATTGAGGCGAAGCAAATTGCGAGGGCTTGGGCGATGACATCGCCTCCGGGGTCGGCAAGCGGAATGGTCTCAAATACCTTGCTGCCGATCGACACGATGACAGCAATGGTCAGGAGCTTGAGGCCAGCGGAGACGACGTAACCAAAGGCGCGCTCCGAAAGAAAGCTGGTCTGCTTGAGGATGCCGAACGGGATCAGCACGAAAGCGGCGAGTGTAACCAATCGAAATTCAACGATCGTCACAAAGAGCTGAACGGCGAGAATGAAGAAGGCGAGCATCGTGCCGATCGCGGCGACGGCAAGAATAACGATGGCGGCAAAGTTCTCGAAAAAGGCAACTGGCCCGGTCTTCTCGTCGATTATCTCGATGAACCGTTTGACGTGTTCCCATCCCATGAAAACGAGATCGCCGGGCTGATTCATGAACGTATTGGCGTTCATGCCGCTGGCACCGGCCTTCAATCCTAGCTCAACAAAGCCCTTGATGATCGTGGAGGTTAGGCCCTGCCAATCGTTCACGACCCACACAAAGAACCCGACTAAGAGTATCTTTCTGAATAGCTGAGGTAGGACTTGGCTATTCTCGTCAATGGCCCAGAATACGGCGGTGATGCCAATTACGATCACGATAAGGATGCTGAAAACAGACGTTACATCGCCTTGGATTAGCCCGAAACCGCTAGAGATAGCGCTCGTGTATGCCGACAAAAACTTGTCGATGATGTTGAAATCAGCCGCCGCCATGGTCGTTGCTCTTTCTTTAGAAGCTCATGCCCTTGTCGGCATTGCGCTTTGAATTTCCCAATTCCCGTTGGAGTTGGTTTCGCCGAGCGGCCTTGCCCGCGACCTCCTGCGCTGCGGCGCATTCCTCGCCTGTCACGGTTCCGGCGCGGCACTGTTCCGCGACCTTCTGCGCTTCCTCGGGATGGGCGCGGAAATACTCGATGCTGCGGGGGGCCTGCGTGCATCCTCCGATCGCGGCGAGCGCCGCGATCGGGACGATGAAGCGCGCTACGCTTACCATGTGGGCGCGCTCGCGCTGCGGGTCTGGGTTCCAAGCCCGCGCTTGGTCCCGGCGCGCCCTGCGGCGGCGAGGGCGGCGTTCTGGGCCTCGGCCGTCTGTGTTGCGCGCATTTGCGTCATCAACAGAGTTTGCAGGCCGGTAAGCTGGGTGGAGAGAGCGGCGAGCAACTGATTGGTCGCCTGCAACGCCGCTGTCTGCCCTTGGGCGTTCTGCGAAGCCGATACGGCGCTATTGACCGCATTTTGGGTGCGGTCCTGGCTGTTGGCGATAGCGTTCTGCGCTTCCATCGCTTCGCGCCGTGTATCGCGGCTGCGCTGTTCCCAATCCGCCTGACTATTCAGGACTTGCTGCCACGATGAACCCATAAGGTCTTTCGGGTAGATCGTGTCGAGGTTGCTCGTCAGACTTTTGGCGCTGTAGCCAATGCCGTTCGCCGATTTCATGATGCTGGTTGCGTCGCTGACGATCGAACCGAGTTCGGGTGAAATGTTGCTTCCCAACTTGGCGAGCATATTTTGCTGGTTCGATACTTGCGACTTTAGCTGCTCGATCTGCTGCAAGCCCTGCTGCACGCTCTTGAGCTGCTGAGCGATTGCCTTCACGTCCACCACTGCCATCTGGGCGTGCGCGGGCGCGATCGGCGCGAGCGTGGCTGTCGTCATCGCTGCCAGCGCGAGCGCGCTGACGTAAAGCCGCTTGGTCATTGTTCCGTCTCCTGCTTGTTATCGTGGTCGATGCGGGGTGCCACGCGATGCGATGGCGCGAAGCGCCAATAGAGAACCGCCACGGCAAGGAAGCCGACTGCGCCCACGAACAACGCTGTCGGGTTTCGGAAAATCCAGCCAAGGGCAAAGGCTAGATAAAAGGGGCTGAGAGCTACCAACAAGGCGAGCCGTTGGCGGCGTCGCGTCGCGGTCAACTCTGCGAATAGCTGATCGCGCGTCACTGGCCGTCTTCTTGTCGGATGAACTCGGCAATGCCGGGCAAGCCCTTCGCTTCAAAAAAGGCGGTCTTGAAAGACTGGCCCTCGGCGAGGATGCGGTTCATCAACTTGTGATCGTCGGGCGAGCTAGACGCGACTGTCGCCAGCGCGACGGGTCCAAGGCCAAGCTCGAACATGCGGTTGCCTGCCATGCTCTGATAGTAATATTCCCGCTTCTTCACGCCCTTTGCGATTAGGTCGATCTGCTGCAAGTTAAGGCCGAACCGCTCATAGACTTCTTCGATCTGTGGGCTGCGCGCGTCGGGATTGGGAAGAAAAACCCGCGTCGGGCAACTTTCGATCAGTGCCGATGAAATCGAAGATTTCAGAACGTCGGTTAGGTTCTGGGTCGCGAAGACGACGGAGACGTTCTTTTTGCGGAGCGTGCGAAGCCATTGCTCGATGCGCTTTGAAAAGCTGCCCGAATTGAGGAATAGCCACGCCTCGTCCAGAATGAGAAGCGTCGGGCGTCCTTCATTGAACCGGCGCTTTTCCAGCACATGAAACAGGTAGGTCAGCACTGGCTCAACGGCGCTCTTGTTCTCCATTAGAGCTTCCATCTCGAAAGCCTGCCAGTTCGATCCGGTCGAAAGCGTGTCGCGCTCGGAATCGAGCAAATAGCCGTGCGGGCCGTCCAGCGTGTACGGGGTCAGCGCGTCCTTGACGGTCTGATCCTGAATGAGGCCAGTAAGGACGGTTAGCGTCCGCTGCTCGATCGGGCCGCTGGCGATGTTCTGCAACGCGGTCCAGATTTCGTCCTTCACGCGCGGCGTGATCGGCACGCCCTCGGCCGCAACGATGTCCTGCAACCACTCCACCGCCCATGCCTGATCCTCCTTGGTCTCAAGGTCGGCAAGGGGCTGAAATGCAAGCTCGCTGTTCTCGCCGCCAAGATAGTAGAACGATCCACCCGTTAGCAGCGTGGCGGCGCGCGACGACGCGCCCTTGTCGAAGATAAACACCTGGGCGTCGTTGTAGCGAAGGAATTGCGTCGCGATCGTGTTGAGCAAAACCGACTTGCCCGCGCCGGTCGGGCCGATGACCATCGTATGCCCTACGTCGCCTTGGTGAAGGTCGAAGCGGAACGGCGTAGTGCCGTCCGTGCGCGTGTGCATCAGCGGCGGGACCGGCGACGGCTCGCCGCGTTCGGCGGCGACGTCGGACAAATGCGAGTTGATCGTTGGGCCTGACCAATTCGCGCTGATCGGCAGCATATCGCAAAGATTGAGGCTGGTAACGAGGGGGCGGCGCAAGTCCGCATAGGCATGACCGGGGATGCTCCCAAGCCATGCTTCAACCCCGTTCACGTCTTCGACCTTCGCCACGAACCCGGCGCGATTGACGGCGGATTCTACCTCGCGGACCTTTGCCGCGAGCCTGTCCGGATCGGGATCGGTAAGCGTGATCGTCGGGGTGTAGTAGCCGACGCCCGCGCTATCTCCGCCGACAACAAGCATAGCGGCCTCGGCGTCCATCGCCTTCGCCATGGCGTCGCTGTCTTCCAGCATCGACGGCTCTTTGGTGATGGCCTCCTTTATCATCGCGCCGATGCCCTTGCGCTTGGCGAACCAACGCTTGCGGGTGGTTTCGACCTCTTTGCGCGCGTCCTCCTTGTCGAGCGGGAGATAGCGGCAAACCCAGCGATACGAGACGCCAAGCGAGTTCAAAAGGTCGAGCATCCCCGGCCGCGTCGATGTTGGATAGGATCGCACCGAAATTGTGCGGATGAAGTGATTTCCCAATTTCGGGAAAAGCCCTGCCTGAAAGTCGTCGTCCGTAATCATCGCGTCGAGATAGAACGGAACATCGGGCCGCTTTACTGGATGCCGCTTTGTCGAAATGCAGGCGTGCAGATAGGTCAGCGTCTCGTCGTCGTTTAGTTCGCGAATTTCCGGCATGAACCCCGCGAGAATGTCGCCCACTTGCCTGACGATTGCCTGAAAATCGCGAAGTGCAATGCGATACATTGCATCTGCGCCCTGCCCGACTGGCGCGTTCTCGATCAGCAGCGCCGACGCTCGCCCTACGCTTTCCTCTGGGGGCAGATAGGTGAAGGTGAGGAAATAACGGCTCTCGAAATGTGCTTCCTCGGCCTCGAACGCTGCGCGGCGTTCTTCGTCGACAAGCTGCGAGACCGGATCGGGATAGGCGCTGTCGGGGTACGTCTGCGACGGAGCGCGTAGCGCCTCGATGTGGACGCACCACCGCGAACCCAGACGGCGCAGCGCATTGTTGAGCTGCGCCCGCGCCGACGCCAGCCCCGATTGGGTGGAGCTGGCGAGGTCTGGGCCGCGAAAGGTGAGTGACTTCTGGAAACTGCCGTCTTTGTTCAGCATGACGCCGGGCGCGACGAAAGCCGCCCATGGCAGATGATCCATTAGGCGGGTGGCTTTCGGCCGATACTCAGCGATGTTTAGCATTTAGGCGTCCCAATATGGCTTTTGGCGAAGGTGCCTGTTGAGCGTTCCGAAGAAGTACGGATCGCGTTTCGTGAGGGCGTAGCCGATCGTATGGACTATGAAGCCCGCTGGCAGGCCAAGCCACGGCACACCCATCCCCAAGGCAAGTTCTGCCGTGAAGACGAAGTTGATGACCATGAACATGCGAGGCACCCCGCCGAGCAAAATCGGCTCGGCGAGGCTGTTGTGGAACGGCACCTCGAAGCCCTCGATTTCGTGGCTCCTATCGGCCACTTAAAACCCTGCGCCCCCGGAGAAACCGAAGAAGGTAATGAAGAAGGTCGATGCGCTGAACGCGATGGCGAGGCCGAAGACGATACCGAGTATCTTCTTCATGAAGCCGCCGCCCTCTGCGAAGGCGAAGCCCAAGCCCGCCAGGGCCACGGCGATGATGCCCGCGATCTTAGCGACGGGGCCGGTGATGCTGTCGGCGATCTGCTGCAATGGGTCTTCCCACGGCATACCTGAGCCGCCCGCGAAGGCCGGGGATGCCATCGTCATGATGGCGAGGAAGATAGCGGCGTCGCGGGTACGCCTGTAGATTTGGGGGAGTTGTCGGGTCCGTCGCATTTGGGCTGCTCCTACTGTGCGTCGTTGGTGTGACATACAAAATATGTCACAGACACACACAGTAGTGCAGTAGGGAATCCTCGTCTAGCCGTTTTGTTGCGAATCGTTCTCTGATTGGCAATCGTCTAGTAAGGCTCTGTCACAATATCCCGCGCAAGGAACCGTTTACCGCTGTAGCGGTTCCCGTTTTTGAAGCATCAATGCGTGATGTCTTCGATGAGGTATGTGTCATTTTCGCGACCGATCAGGCGCGCTACGCTCTCCACGCGGCGTCCTGCCTTGGTCCGCTTGATGTAAACGATGACGTTAATTGCCTGCGTGATTGCCCGGTAGGGGATGCGCTGCGTTACCTCGCCGATCAGGTCTTCAAGGCGAGTAAGCCCCTCCATGGCGCTATTGGCGTGGATGGTCGCAAGCCCCCCCGGATGGCCGGTGTTCCATGCTTTCAACAAATCGAGTGCCGATCCGTCGCGCACCTCGCCGATAATGATCCGATCTGGACGCAATCGCAGACTGTCGCGGACTAGATCGGTCATGGTGACGGGCGGGAAGCTCGTTTTTGTCAGCAGCTCCACCTTATCCGCTGCGGAGCATTGAAGCTCGGCCGTGTCCTCGATCAGGAAAACGCGGTCTTCCGAAAATGGCGGTAAGGCGAGGATGGCGTTCGCCAGCGTCGTCTTGCCCGATCCTGTGCCGCCGACAATCAGCATGTTTTCGTGATCCTCGGCCGCTTTGCGAAGCGCGCTGGCCTGCGCGTCGGACATGATTCCGCCCTCGACGTAGTTTTCCAGCGTGAACACTACCTCGGGCCGCTTGCGTATCGCGAAGCAAGCGTTGCGCGCGATCGGCGGGAACTCGCCCTGAAACCGCTCGCCAGTTTCCGGCAATGTGGCGCTGACGCGGGGACTATCCCGCGTCACGACAACGCCCGCGTGGTCGGCGAGCAATCGCAAGATGCGCTCGGCGTCGGCCGATGTCATATCGTGGCCGCTGTATTCTCTGCCGGTGCCGATCCGATCGACCCAGATTTTGCCGTCTGGGTTGACCATGACCTCGACCACCAGGCGCTCGGCCAGCGCGCTTGCGATGACGGGGCCTAGTGACTGTCGAAGGGCTGCGGCTTTGCGATCCAAGCCGATGACGTTTTGCTGAGCCATGCTGATATTATCCTTCGGTTCGGGGCGTGCCGTGCGCGTCTAGGAACGCCTTGCAGGCGGCAAAATCGGTGCGGTAGCTGGATGGGAGCGGAACGCCCTTCTTGCGGCTGATGGTCTCGGCCGCTTTCATCATGGGTGCGGTCGGTGCTGCGGTGCCGAACGCGGTTGTCGGCTCGGCCTTTCGTAGAATCTCGATCAAGCTGCGCGTCTGCGCCGCGACTTCCTGCACGAACGTATCGACGCTGATCCCGCCTGAAAGGATCTCGTCTATGCGACTTTCCCAAACCGCGGTCGTTCCCGGATCGACCAACGCGGGCGCGACCTTATGCAGCAAAGCGAAAACGGCCATGCCTGCCTGTGTGGGATAGAGCTTCCCGGCCTTGACCATCAACAAGCCCTGATCCTTCAAACCGCTTATCACGGTGTCGCGGGTCGCCTGTGTGCCGATGCCTTTGGCGTCCTTCAGGCGCTCCTTCAGCGCCGGGTCGGTGATGAACTGCGCGGCGTTTTTCATCGCCTTGATAAGCGTGCCTTCGTTGAACCGCTCGGGCGCGCGGGTGGTCTTCTCGGCGAGCTGGGCCGTTCTGATCGTGGCGGCGCTGCCGTCCTCGATCGCGGGAAGCTCGTCGCCCTCGTCCTTTGCTCGGTCCCCTTCCCCGGTTGTGTCGCGAAGCGCACGCCAACCCGGGACGATCGGAACCGTCCCCTTGGTCGCATAGGTGGCTTCGCCGATCGCGAGCGACATACTCGTCTCGGAATACTCATAATCGGCTGAGACCGATTGCAGGAACAGGCGAGCGATCACGTCGAACAGGCGCCGCTCGTCGGCGCTGAGCGCGTCATAGACCGTCGGAAGGGTATCGAGCGTCTTGGGGTTCGGGATTATGGCGTGATGGCTCTCGCCGCCTAACCCGGCGTCGGAAAAGACGCCCTGCTTTCCCGTGCGGATCGTTGCGAGGGCGGGCGCGGCGTCCTTCCACGGGCCAAACTCGCCAAGCGCGGCGGTGATGTCCTGCGCGGCCGGTATCAATGCCTCGGGCAGGAACCGGGTCTCGGCGCGGGGGTAGGTCGTTATCTTGTGCTGGTCATATAGCGCCTGCGCCACCTCCATGACCTTCGATGCGGTCCAGCCCCAACGGCCCGCAACCTCCTGCAACGTCGATAGATCGGGCGGCTTCGGCCCGGCCTTCTTCTTGCGGTTCGTCGCGACGACAAGCGCCCCGCTCTGCCCGATCGCGGCGGCGACTGCGGCCTCGCCCTGGGCGCGATCGGTGACGGGCGGCTTGTCGGGGTGGTGCGTTAGAACGACCTCCCGCCCGCCTGCCTGCACAGTGGCCGCGATCCCGTAGCTGGTCGCTGGCTTGAATCGCTGGATTGCGATTTCGCGGATGCAGACGATTCCGAGGGTCGGCGTGCGAACGCGGCCGATTCCAAGGATGGCCTTCACGCCGGGCGGGATAAGCGCGATCGTCGCGGCGCGGGTGAGTGAGAGATTATAGACCTGATCGGCGCGCTCGCGGGCAAGTCCTGCCTCATAGAGCCGTCGATAGTCGTTATTGGGGCGAAGCGCCGCGAACGCCTCTTTCAAGCTGCCGGCGTCTTCGCTGGTGAACATTGCGCGCATGACTTCGCCCCGGAAGCCAAGGGCCTCGACAATCTCCGTCCCGATCACTTGGCCCTCACGGTCGCAATCGGTCGCAATGATGACGCGATCCGCGCCTTTCAAAGCGGTCGCAATCGCCTTGCGCTTGCGCTCCTGCTGCTGGGTCCGCTCGGCCGTCTCGCCGATCGTCGGCACCTTCTTGAACTGATCGGGGAGCAATAGGTGGAAGCCCTGCCATAGCTTCCAATCGGCGTTGTAGGTCTCAGGGTCGGCAAGGGTGAAAAGATGCCCCTGTGCTGGCAGAACGTCGCCGTGGCTGGTGCCGATCGCCGATCTGATATTCTCGGCTTGGCTCGGCTTTTCGCAAATCACAATGCTGCGCGTCATGCCCAATCGTCCTCGTCCTGCATCGCGCTCAACGTGATGTCGTCGATAGAAAGCTCTGATGGCACGGAAGCGGCTGCGGTCGTGCTGGCGCTGCCATAGTCGGAAGCGGCGGGGCGCTTCGACTTGTCACTCTCGGTTGTGGTGGCCTCGGCCTCCCTCGCCGTAGCGTTCCGCTGGGCTTCGCTGAGCGCAGCTTGATCGACGGGAATGGATGCCATCGGCGTCGTTTCGTCGAATGGCAAAGCCGATCGAACGCCTAGCCAATCGTTCGCGACCGTTGCCGTAGGCCGGTCCATAGTCGCTTGCGACTGCTTGAACGTGGCCCGCTTCTTGCCGTGAAAATCGACCGCGATCGTCTTAAAATAGGGGTCTTCGTAGTGCTTGATCTTATCGGCGATGAAGGGCTTGGCGTTGTTGACGAACACGAACTCTTTGGTGGTTGCCAGCCCTCGAACGTGCTGCTCGCCGAGAATATAACGCTCCTGCTCGCCAAGGGACGTGCTGCGGTTGCCCTTGTGAAAGAGGCTGCGCGGGTCGCTAAAGCTCTCGCGGTATTCCAAATGTTTGCCCGCGCGCTCGATGATGCTTTTGATAGATTTCGGCTCACTGGTCGAGAATGAGACCGTGATGTGCATGTTGTCGAAAATCGACGTGTGAACACCATATTTGCCGAACACGTCATTGAAGCTCTGGCAAAAGAGCTGGCAAGTGATGCCATAGCCCGCCATTTCACCAAGGGCGTTCTCAATGAATGGCAAGCCGCCTAGCTTTGGAAACTCGTCCAGCATCAATAGCAGGCGGTGGTTTTTCACGCGGCCCCGGCTGTCGTAGTCGATGTCTTCCATGAGGCTGTTGATCGACTGACGCAGGAACACCCGCACCAAAAATGCGAGCCGGTCGGCGTGCGCCTGGGGCGTGATAAGATAGAAACTGACCGGATTTTTCGAGCAAACGAGGTCGCCGATCATGAAGTCAGACGCGCTCGTTGCGTATGCGACAAGCGGGTCAGCAAAGAGGGTCAAGGCTGATTGGGCGGTGCCTAGCACGCTCGATCGCACCTTAACGTCCATGCTCATAAGCGCGGTCGCGCCAAGATTGATTTCGGGATGGTTGGTCGGCGCTGGCGGGCCTTGAAGCTCGCGCCCGTCCTCCGTCTTCGGATACTCAAAATAGTGCTTCGTGTGCAGCATCGCCGTAATCGTCGGCTCGATGTCGATCAGCAGGCGACGGACATAGGCAAGGTTCTTGTTCTTGTCCTCGGCGGTGTAGAGAACGTGCAGGATCACCCCGACGAAAAACTGGCTCGCCGACAAATCCCAGAAGCTAAGATCGCCTGCCTTTGACCCTAGCGGATCGACAAGCACACCCACGACATTCTGAATGTCGGCAATCTCGCGCTCGCCCTTCCGAACCTCGAAAAGCGGGTTCCATCGCGCGGTGTTCCGATCGGTTGGAGCGAAATAGAGAACGTGACTGAACCGCTTTCGATGGTCCGCCGTGATATGCCATATCTCGCCCTTACGATCGTAGGCGAACAAGCTGCCCTCCCAACTGAGGGCCGATGGGATGACGTGGCCCACGCCTTTGCCCGATCGGGAAGCGCCGACGACTAAGCTATGCTCGACGCCGCGATAGGTGAGGCGATAGCCCTCGTACATGCCGAGAACGCGCCCGCGCGCCTCCTGCTTCGGGTCGATCAACTCGGCCCTCTTTGCGTCTTGAAGCGTCCCCCATGCGTCCAATCCGAACTGCTGGATTTTGGGCTTCTGTCTGCGCGAAAGGCCGATAATTCCGGCGATAGGTAGCATCGCAATCGCGAAGCCAAGGGCCTCGGAAAGGCCGAAGGCTTGGCGATAATATTTGCCGAACGACACTTCCCACGAAAGGATTTTCCACGGCGCATAGAAGCGGCGAGGCCCGGCGTCGTACCATCCCGGCCCGAACTCTCGCGGATAGTTGAACGTCGCGGCAAGGTGCTGGGTTGAAACCGAAAGGCCCAAAAGCATTGCGGCACCCGCGCCCGCCAGTAGCTTCTTCCTGTGCTTGGCGATGTCCATTGGTGGTCCTCTCTAACGGGTGAAGCCGCGCCCGAGTTTAATGCTCTGAACCTTGGCCCGCGCCTGCTGTATTTGCTGGGCCGAAACGCGCGAAAGCGTGTTCTGGGTAGCGGCATCGACACGGCGCAAAACCTGCGTGGCGTCGCGCGCATTGATGGGACGGCTGACGGATTTAAGGCCAAGCTGCTCCGCGATCTCGACGCGCTCTCGAACGCGCTCAACCGTGACAAGCCGCTTCTCTATTCGTCGAATTTTACGGTCAAGGTTACGATTTTGCTGCTTGGCTGGCTGGGCGGCTTTGGTAGCCTGATCGACACGCCCAAGAATGTGCGACCGTCCCTGCTCGCTGCGTAGCCAATCCTCTCGAACCTTCACACCGGCCCTTGCTCTGGCAAGCTCCCGTCTTGCTCGATCCATCGCATGAACCTCGACGATCTTCGCCCAAATCGCGCGCTGCGGATTGCGAAGGAAACTCGCGAGTGTCGTGCGCTTTGCGGCGGTCGCCTTTGTCCGTGCCTTGGTCCGTTCAAGGTCGCGCTGCGCGTCTCTCAGGCGAGCGCGAGCGTCGGATATGACCTCGCGGCGAACGTCCGAAGGCTTGACGAGCGGCGGGACCGGTATTGCTTTCTGCTCTGCTTTCCAGCCCGCAATCTGACGGCGAAGGCTGGAGTCATAGTCTGCCAGTTCCTTCTTGATGCCGTCGATTCCGGTCTCACGCTGGGGCAGCATTTTCGCGAGTTTGTCGTCCATCGACGTGATGGATTTGGCAAGCTCGGCCCGCTCCGCGTTCGATGCCTTCACGGCGCGGTTTATCTCGCCGCGCTCGCTGCGTTCGCCGTTGCGCTCGATCGCGCTGGCGGTCGGGCCAAGGTGAATTGTGGCCTCGCGCTCTAGCCCCTGATCCTCAAGGCTCTTGTGGCTGACCTTGGGCGCGTCGGGTCCAAGCGCCTTCGCTAGGTGCCGGTTCTGAACCTCGGCCCATTGCTCGCGCCACTCGGCGAGCTGCTCGCGCTTGTCCCAAGCGCGTTCCTTATTCCCAAAGCCCGCCTCGTCCACCGTTCGGGTGGTGAGCATTATGTGGGCGTGATGGTTCCGCTGGTCGCCGTGCGGATCGGGTGTGTGAATGGCAACGTCTGCGATCATGCCCTTATCGACGAAGGC
Source organism: Sphingobium wenxiniae (assembly GCF_007830065.1). Classification (GTDB taxonomy): domain Bacteria; phylum Pseudomonadota; class Alphaproteobacteria; order Sphingomonadales; family Sphingomonadaceae; genus Sphingobium; species Sphingobium wenxiniae. The sequence continues at coordinate 23,582 of NZ_VLKK01000022.1, forward strand.
GCTTTGAACGAACTCGCGCACAAGCTCCTGGCGCTGTTCGGCCGATAGCTCATGTGGGAGCGAGACTTGCACCTCTCGCGCCACGCGGGCGTCGCTGCGGCCCTCTGCGGCCTCGACGGCGTTCCATAGTGCGCTGCGGTCTGCGAACGCCTCTGGCGCGCCTTCTGGGAGCATTATTTCGGTATGCTCCACACCGCCCCTAGCGCGGTAGTCGAACGGCATTTCTAGCCGCTCGTCGCTCAGACGCTCGCCAGCACGGTAGGCGGCGGCGGCGACTGCGCTGCGACCGTCCGACCGTTTGATGACCTGTGCTGAAAACCGATATTGCGCCACGCCGGTTGCCTTCTCGTCTGCTTCCTACTTCGCGCCCGCTGGCGCTGGGATCGCTAAGGGGCTTGCCCCTTGGCTCAATCGCCCCACGGCGGTTGATGTCTCGCCGCGCCTGCGGCGGGACCGCACCGTTGCGAAGCAATGTGTAAGTGCGCCATTCGCATGGAGCTTACAAGACTTATCGACCTTGACGGGTTCCTTTGATAGAAAGGGAGCCGTCGAATCTGCGAAGGGCTTGCATGGCGCTTGATCTGGAAAACATCGCCGACATCGAAAAGGCGAAGGCGGTTGCTCAAGCTCGACAGGAACGGGCTGAGGCTTTGGCGCGCAAGGGTATGCGTCGCCGGGCTACTCGCGCCCGCATCATCATCGGCGGCGCGATCCTTGCTGAACTTCGCGAAAACCCCTCCGATCGCGCCTTCGCCGATCGCATCGTTGCGATCCTCGACGACCGCGTTTTCCGCGATCAGGACCGGGACGATCTGCGCCACCTTCTCAACGTCCCGGTCCCTGAGATTGTCGCTTCTGAGGCTGGCGCGCCCTTGTCCTCGGACCTTCCCGATTTCGCTTCTCTGGAAGCCCTTGCCGCCAAAATCCCGCGATCTGTGGCTGACCTTGATCCGGATTTTTCCGACGTGCGGCATCTTCTCAATCGAGACCAATGATCGCGCCTCTGCCCTCTCCACTCGCTGCATCTTCTTTGTCCTACTGAGGGGCGCTGCTCGTCTTACCGCTGCGGAGAACAAACATTCCCCCTGCGTCATCCGGCGCGTTATCTGCCCTCTGCTCTGCGAGGATCGGGGCGCGAAGCGAGGCCAGTTCCGATGCTGCGTCGTCCGGTCTTTCGGATGCCCTGCCCTTCAACGCTGGCTCGATCTGTCGCGTTAGGTCGATCGCTCTGGCGTCCGCTGGCTCGTCCTGTCCCTCTCGGATCGTGCTTGCCGGATCGAACGCCTCGGCCTGCCCTCCAACAAAAATCGCACCACCCCCGTCGATAAAATCGCTCTGGTCATTTCCGGCCGTGACGATTGCGCCACCTGGGCCTCTCGTCCTCACGTTGGCGTATCGCGGGCCGGTGTAGAAGCTATGATCGCCTATCACTGCGCTAGGCGTCTGTCCCCCAAAGTTCGTAAGCCCGCGTGATACCAAACCGGCGCGCTCTCTGGCTGCGACGATCCGGGGATTTTGGAAGTAGAGCGCCCCTCCTGTCTCGTCTGCAAGTTCGCCGCGTAATGCCAGCCCTACAATTGCGTCAACACGCGCTCGCGCTGCCGGTGGAGCTGGGGGCAATCGCCGCCAGTCGCCGCCATAGCGTGAGACCGGCTCGAACTGCTTAGGCGCGTTCAAAACGGCGTTGACGCTGTTTCCGAAGCGCCCGCTCCCTACTCGGTTGATGATCGTATAAACGACGGCTGCAATCCCTCGGTCGCCCTGATTTGCGGCCTCGGCATAGGCGACGCGGCCAATCGCTTCTCGGTCGCTCTCATCGTCAACGCGCACGTTTGCTTTTGCCGCGTTGGCCCTTTGGTCCCGCTCGATCTGGGCGCAGTTCGTGCCGGGTGGGACTGCGGTTGTCGCGGCTTCATTTTTCAGAACGAGGGTGCAAATGGCGGCGATAGTTAGCGGGTCCATTTCAGTTCTTTTCCTCTCGGTTTTTGGCGAGCGGGGCGCGCTCTCCATCTGTCCAAATTGGGCGGAATGTGCCGATGATGTCGGTCGATCGAACCGGCCCGTAATAGCGGCTATCGTAGCTGTTCGGGATGCGATCGGAGAAAACGAAATACTCGCCCGCCCTGAGAGTTCGGCAAGCTCGCCAGTGCGGGAGCTGTCGGCCGAAACGATCGGCTTGCACGATCGGCGCGACGGCCCTCCCGTTGATCGCCAAACCGTCAGGGCCGGTTGTGCAAACGCGGTCCCCCTGCCCTGCTGCGATCTGCTTGATGATCCCGGCGCGGATCAAAGGCGGCATGTGCTCGGCGGCGTAAGGGCGACCCATTGGCGGGATTTGAAAAGCGATGATCCGGCCTGTCGTGGGTCGCGCTCCGGTTCGGGCATAGTATCCGATTGGCAGGCTCGGGGACGGATTGTGGATGACGATTGGCCCCGGAAGCGTAGCCGCTACTGTGGCGGCTGCTGCAACCGGAATAAAGCCGATTAGAACGGTCCTGAGCGCGCGGCTGCGCTTCGCGGTGCTGGTCACTTGCCTGTGGTCCCTTCTGCTGCCTGTTGGGCTTCCTGCGCCTCTATGAGGTCAAGCATGAGCCGAAAGACTTCGCCCTTCGGGATGCGATGCCGATAGGCGTAGTCGTCGAACCGTTCTCGATCCCCATCCCGCAAGCGAAGATTGTAGTGGTCGGGATACTGCGACGGCTGACGCGAACGCTTCTTCGGCGCTGCCTTCTCGGTCGGCGCGGGCTGTTCGACCTGGGCGAGCTGGCGCGGCTTGTCTGAAACGAAACCGTGCGCCTCGTTGTCGGCTCTTGCCTGCTCGCGAACCTCGCGGGGCGGGGGGGCGATGTAGTTGCTATCGTCGCCGCCAAAACTGGTGACGCCTGCCAGCTTTGGCGCGGGCTTCTTCGGTTTGTCGGTCATGCCCCTGCCCTCGCCGCTGTAAGCGCCTCTAGCACGTCATGGGCGAACGCTGCGGCGTTCGCCCGCGCGCTCTCGATTGCCTTCGCCTGAGCGCCCTCCAAGCCGCTTAGCGTGCCTCCTTCGGCGAATAGACTGCGATAGACGGTGCGCTCTGCGATCGGCGTGGCAAGCGTAGCGATGCCCGCCCCTCTTACGCCTTCTGCGATCTGCTGCGCGACGCGCGAACGGATCGCCGCGCTGGCCGGGGTTCGGGTGAAGACGCCTGCAAAAGCAATGTCTCTGCGGGCGGCTGTGGATGCGCGCCGGATGCTCTGAAAAGCGCGCGCGGCTTGGTCGCTGTCCAGCACTGAACCTTGCATTGGAACAAGAGCTAGGTGCGTCATCAAAAGCGCATTGGTCACGCGCGCCGACGCCCTGCCCTCAAGATCAACGATCACGAATTTGGCGCGCTTCTGCGCCGCGTCGATCGTGTCGATAATCGCGTCTTCGTCCACTTCCTGAACCACTTCGATATTGTCGGGCTTGCCCGGCAATCCGGCCCATTTGGCGAGCGGGAAATTGGGGTCGGCATCCACGATGACGACTGAACCGCCGCCCTCGGCAAGCTCGATCGCCAGCAATAGGGCGGCGGTCGTTTTCCCGACTCCCCCCTTCGGCGATAGCAGGGTGATTACCGGCATTGTGCGCGTCCCTTTCGTAGAAGTGTTAAGCGTATTACCGCGAGCGAAAGCGCCTTCGCTGCATTCTCGGTAATACCGCTAATCGGTAACATACGCGCAAGCGCGGTAATAGCGATATTGCAAATATTATCGGTAATACAGAGAATAGGGGTAATCCGCTTAGCCTCTGAACGCGGCCCGCCACCAAAGCGTTTAAACGCTTTGGTGGCGGCGGTGCTGGGGCTGTGGCTTGCGGTCATGCGTCTTGCTCGCCGTCCTCGGCCTCGTCCGCGTCAAGCGGATCGTGGGCCATTCTGCCATGGTCATCGACCGGGCAGATGGGTGCGCCCACTTCCTCGATCCACTTGCGGGCGGTGCGGACGGTATAGCCGCAATGCGCGCAAGCGCATTTCAGCATCCGTGCCGTCTGCTTCTTCTTCTGCCCTACGGGCGCGAGCGCATTGAGGCGGCGGTGAGGGTAGGGGGCAAGCTGGGCGATGATCGGCGCGGCCCATTCCATGAACTCGGGCGTCGGCTCGCTGGTGGTGAAGGGGGCCTTGTGGCCGATCGTCGCCGCTGCGATCTGAAACGGGCGCTTGTGGCCCGCCTCGGGGATAGCCGCATGGATCATTTCATGCGCGAGGATCGCGGCGACGGTCGCCGGGTCGTCTTCGACCGGCGAGATAAAAATCTCGGCGTGCTGATCGTCGCTCGCCTCGGCGCTCCAACATTGGCCGCGAACGCGCTTCTTCTTGCCAAGCTCGCCGCCCTTGCTCGGGAATCCGCATGTGACGCGGTAGGATGGGAAGGAAAGCCCCGCCCGCTCGGCGAGGACAGGTTCAAAGGCTTTCGCCAGTTGCGAAAGCCAATCCTCGCGAAGCTCGGCCGCGTCCAGGGCGCGACCGATCACTTGCCAGACTCCCAATGTGCCGACATCGCGCGGGCCGTGCCGATCGCGTCGTCTGCGTCCTCGGTATAGTACGCCATCGCCTCTTGCTTGGCCTCGCACCATTGCGTCTTGCGGTCGGGGAACCGCTCTGAAAGCCGATAAAGGTTGATCGTCACGCGCCATTCGCCATCCCGGCAATCGGCCGTCATGCCCGGTAGTGACTTGATCGCGGCGCGGGTGGCCGCGATCGGGCCGGGGCCTGCGACGATGGCGGGTTTTCTTGCGGCCATGGCTCAAGCCTCCATTTCGGAGGCTTGGGCGCGCACGGCAACGTCCATCTGATCGAACGGAGCGCCACCAATGCCGGGGATGCGGGCCGCATAAAGTCGGCCGTTCAAATAGTCCTCGGCGGTCGGCATCGGGGTTTCGTCCAGATTGCCGGAATACTTCTCGAACACGGCGGCAATCGCGCGGGTGATTAGCTCGGCCGAAAAGTCGCGTTGCGTGAATACATACTTAGAGCCGCCGAAAACCTCGTTCCATGCGCTCGCGCTGTATTCGTAACAGTCGTTCATGCCGTCAAAGCTGCCGGACTGATACTTGCGGGTAATTTCCTCGACCTTCGCGACGGTTGGGCCGTCTGTCCAGCTAATATCAATCGAACCGTGGCGATTGCGAACGCTGAATTTAACGCCCTTGAACGCGGCGCGGAGCTGGGTGCGAATGTTCTTCGCCGCGACCTTGCCGCCATATTGGTCGGTCGCTTGCTCAAGCGCGCCATAGGCCGGATCGGCGCGAAGCTGGGCGATAGCCTCCGCAAAGCGGGCCTTGGCATTGTCTGCCGCAACGGCTGCTGTCGCCTTAGCGCACGCGGCACGCGCAAGCGCCTCGGCGATGTCCTCGGCGCTCGCGGTCTCGTCCAGCACGCGCCACTGCACGCCCCGAATGATACATTCCGGCACGGCCTTGGAAATGCTGCCGTTATCGAACACGACGCTAAAGGATGCGTTGCCGCCTGAGTGCATGACGCCGCCCGCGATGCGGACGGACTGGGGGCACTGCTCGCCCTCGATCGCGAACACGGTTCCGCGCCCTGCCCAATGGAGAACGCAAGAAATCCGGGTGCCGATCACGATTGCGGGGGTGGTGGTGGTCATGGTCTGATCTTCCCAACTAGAGGCCGGTTTGCGGCTGCTGCTGCAAACCTTGGCCCTCGCCGAGAGTGGGGGGTGGCCGCACAAGGGCGATCGCGGGGGAGGGGGATCACCCACGCTGCACTGAGCGAAGCGAGGGAAGGGTGGGGATACCCCCGCGATCGGCGCCGCTCGCGGCGCTTCCCTTGTGCTGCCGGGGGGGCAAGGCCCCTTTGACCAGGCTAACGAAATACACCGGCTTGCCGGTGACATCAGGAGGCGTAGCCTCGGGGGCGTTGCGGGGGATTCCCCCGCAGAGGGGGTAGGGCGAGACGCGCAGCGGCTCGAACTCAGGGGGAGACTTCCCCCCTTTGACCTTCTGCCTTCATCGGAACTAACCGTAATTCCAGTCATATCGGCACTACCCGCAACACCTGAATTATCTGCACCACTTGCATTACAGGCATTATCGGTATTATCGGCAATGGTCAATCGGTCACTGACATACTATATTGTTGTTGCTAAAAATGATAGCTCGGAAGCTGGCAATGGGGCCGCTGGCCCGAAAAACGGTCGTTATCCTCGCGAGACAAAAGCTATGCTCGAATGTCTGATCCTCGGTGATAGCCTAGCTCAAGGTGCTGCTGCCGCCCTGAAAGCTGCTTGGCAAAGTCGCTGTGAAGTCGTTGCGACACAAGGAATCGGTTCTGCTGCAATCCGTCGATCGGTTCCGCCACAATCCTACTATTCAGCTACAATATCTGCTGGCTCGAACGATCCAACAAACCCACACTTGACTGAAAATCTCATAGCAATTCGCCGATCTATTTCAGCAAAACGTGTTGTTTGGATTGCTCCCTACAATCGTTCGGTTGCCTATGTCGTTGCCGATCTGGCTCGATCCTATGGCGATTACCTTGTTGATGTTGCTGAAACCCCGCCTGTCCGTGATGGACTCCATCCACGCAGCTATAGCCGCCTTGCACGCTTGCTTGCGGAAGGCGGTTTCGGGGGCCGTTGAAGCGGGAACCTCGGCGAGGGGGGAAGGGGGCGGGCCGGTAGGCCCGCCCCGCCGCTGCTAGGCGGCTTCTGCCTTCGTCGCGAGGATACCGAAGTGATCGACAAGCCGATCGACGGTGTAGACAGTCTCACCGCCCTTCTCATAAGAGCTGTCGCGCATCCGGCCTTCGACGCGGATCAAGTCGCCGACCTGGGCCTTGTCGGCGATGTATTTGCGGGTCCGTTCTCCGAACACTGTCACGCGGTTCCAATAGGTCTCGTCGGACCATTCCCCCGTAGCTTCGTCTTTTCGCGGATAGTTAGCCGCGACCTTGATGTGAGTGACGTTGCTATGGGTGTCGATCTTACCAATCCGACCGATGATTTCAAACTTCGCAAGATTACGCATTTCCAGCTCCTTTATTCCGTGTTGCTGATGGACATTAACAAGGCGAAGTGTCGGCGCGTGCAAGTAAAAAAACGGAGGCTCCGCGAAGTGGAAACCGTAGGCCGACAATGTTGGCCGCTTTTTTACTTGCTCGTACTAGCCGATACAAAGCCTAGATGCCATCAATAAGCGACCGGAAAGGAGCAAGAAATTGAACCAATCTTGATAGATAATACATCGTGTCGTATTTGCGGCGCAAATATACAAATCAACTTTACGTCGCGCTTGCGTCTGCTTGACTTGCTGCGGGGGAAGGGTCCGCTTGCCTTTCGGCGTCCGACTGTTCGGCTCGGTCGCGCTCCATACGTCGATAGATCGCCTGTCGGCTGACGCCTAGCATCGTCGCAACTGCCGCTACGCTCGATTTTGTGGAGCCGGTTAGATGCTTCTTGGCCTCGATCCACTGCGCGTCCTTGATGCTCTGGGGACGGCCAAACCGCGTTCCGGCACGCTGGGCGGCTGCGATCCCGGCCATTGTCCTTTCGTGGTTCGTGCCTCGCTCGAACTCCGCGAAAGCGCCGAATATCTGAAAAATGAGGTTCCCGGCTGCGCTGGTGGTGTCGATCACGGATTCCTTGATCGAACGCAGGCCGATCCCGCGTTCCTTCATCCCCTGTACGGTGTCGATCAGATCGCGGGTGGATCGGCTGAGCCGGTCCAGCTTCCACACGACTAGCGTATCTTCATCCGCTCGGGCGTAGGCCAGCGCCTCGGCGAGCTGGGGCTTGATGACGGCCGAACCGCTCACCCCTTCGTCGGTAAAGACCTTCGTGCATCCGGCCTGCTCTAGCGCCTCAATCTGTAGGCGGGCATTCTGCTCATAGGTGGAAACCCGCGCGTAACCTATCAGCATGTCCGAAACTCCGAAAAACCGTGATACTTTCGGACACTCTGCCGTTTGTCCGAAAGTCTCAAGTAAAAAAATTAGTTCCGGACACCTCGACGGGGGTTTTCGGACGGCCACTTTCGGACGGGGATTTCGGACAAACGGGAAAAGAGCAAATCCGCGATTTTGGGATTGCCGGGTTGTCGCGTCCGAAACCGATCGGTTTCGGACACGCGGCAATGCTCGCACCTGAACGTCTGCAATGCTATGACGATCCGTGCGGAAGGAGAACGCGCGATGGAAAAGAGCTGGCAGCAAATAAACGCGGAAATCGACACGATGCACGCGCATCAGGACTTCACCGAAAAGCTGATCTTCGTTCTAATCGGCGTCACGGTCATTCTTGGGCTTGTCGGCGCTCCCAAAGGGCTGACGCTGCTTTGGCTCATCCCGACGCTCGGATACATGCTCGGGCGGTACAATATTGAGAACCTTCGCGGGACCATGCGCGACTATTGGGTTCCGGCGCTGGGGTCGCAAGCTATTCTCGCTTTCATTGTCGGCGTGCCGCTGCTGATCCGTTTCGGCATTTGATGGCGCGAAACGATAAAGGCGGCGGGCAAGCGGAACGCATTGCCGCCGCCCTGGCTCTCGTCGATCGCGCGATATGCTTGGTCGAAAGCGCCGGGGACAAAGGCGCGTTGATCGCGTGCCATTTGGCGCAAGCTGTTGCCCTTGGGCGGCAAGATGATTGCGCCGGTCCAAAGCAAGCGATCAAAAAAAGGGAGGCCGAAGCCTCCCTTTCTCCTAGTGAGTGAACATTTTAATGAAGGCCGGTGCGAGGCCGATTATCGCGAGGACGAAGCCTACTGCACCGATAACCCACGTCTGTGCCGTGAGTTTGCTTTCCAGCGCCTTGTTTGCTTCCTGAACCTTCACCGCGATATACTCCTCGATAGCCTCCACAACCTCGGCTGCCGCGTCTTCTGACACATTAGCCGCCTTCAACGCTCTAAACAATTTGATTTGCATCTGGTTCTCCTTCTCGTTGGTGTGAGGTGAACAAACGGCATGGGCTCCGGCGTCGGCGGTCAAGGACCGCGTAGCGGCCGCGATAGCGGGGGGTGGGGGAGCCGATTTACGCAGTAAATTGGGGGAACCGCCCATCCTTGAGGGTCGGCGCGCACCCATGCCATAATACCACATTACACAGAGAGGGGTCAGTACATAGAACGGCCCCAGATATACGCTAAGCGCCGACAGCCCTGCTCAGGTGTCGGAAAACACCTGTTTGTCGTACATCTATTGGAAATGGCGTGGTTTGGGACTTTCCTGTCATTCGGCGCCGCTCTCGCGAACGACAGCTTCAATTTACACCGGACATTCCTGCGTCGCGGGACCGCGATCCTGTTAGCGCTTAGAGTAAGTAAAATGTACTTTCGCACAATAATTCCCACATTGCATTAATGGCTAAATTAGCTAAGTCTCGGTGCAAGGCGGGAGAATTCTATGCGCACTTTTACGGCGGCTGAGGCAAAGAACAAATTCGGTGAGATGGTTGATCAGGCGCGGTCTGCGCCGGTTGCCATTACCAAGTACGATCGGCCTGTGCTGGTCGTCATGGCGTTTGAAGAATTTGAGCGGTTGCATGCTCTCGACCGTACCGCCGGGAGCGCCAAATGAATCCTGTAGAGATCGAAGAAGCTGTATCCAACCTCGCGCTGGAACCGTTTGACCGGGCCGAGTTCCCATTCCAGTTTCTGCGCGCATTCGGGAGCAAGGACACCGCGATCCAGCGGCTGCGGGCGGGGAATACTAACCAGACCGATGTGCCGGGGGCTATTCTCCAGCGGGGGAATATTCATATCGCTGCCTGCGACATCGGCGGGGTGGATGAAACACTGAAAGCCCTGCGCGAAAGCCCCAAGACGGCATCGCAAAAGGCCAAGTTCATCCTTGTTACCGATGGTGAGGTATTTCAGGCCGAGGATATGAACGGCGGGGGCACGGTGGCCTGTGCCTATGCCGAGTTTCCCGATCATTTCGGTTTCTTCCTGCCGCTGGCGGGCATCACCACGGTTGAGCAAATCCGCGAAAGCTCGTTCGATATCAAGGCGACCGGGCGGCTCAACAAACTGTATGTCGAGCTGCTGAAAGACAACCCCGATTGGGCCAGTCGATCCGTAGACATGAACCACTTCATGGCGCGACTGATCTTTTGTTTCTTTGCCGAAGATACGGATATCTTTCTAAGCGGCGGCCTGTTTAGCAAGACAATCGAGCAGATGAGCGCGCGGGATTCATCGGACACGCATCTTGTCATGGCCGAGATATTTCGGGCGATGGACACCAAGCCTGAAAATCGCGAGGTTGCGGGTATCAAGCCCTATGCTCGAAAATTTCCCTATGTGAACGGGCAGCTGTTTTCGGGTAGCACCGAGTGCCCGCGTTTCAGCAAGATTGCCCGGTCCTACCTGCTGCATATCAGCAGCCTGAACTGGAAGAAGATCAACCCAGACATCTTCGGCTCGATGATTCAGGCCGTGGCCGACGATGAAGAGCGCGGCGCGCTGGGCATGCACTACACCTCCGTGCCCAACATCCTGAAGGTGCTGAACCCGCTGTTCCTGGATGATTTGCGGGAGAAGCTGGAAGAGGCTGGAGACAATGGCCGCAAGCTGCTGAACCTGCGCCATCGCATGGCGAAGATCCGGGTGTTTGATCCGGCCTGCGGGTCGGGCAATTTCCTGGTCATCGCCTATAAGGAAATGCGCAGTATAGAGGCGGAAATAAACCGGCGGCGCGGCGAGCCCGACCGGCGCAGCGACATTCCGCTCACCAACTTCCGCGGTATCGAGCTGCGCGATTTTCCCGCCGAGATCGCCCGATTGGCGCTGATCATCGCCGAATATCAATGCGACGTGCTGTATCGTGGCCAACAAGAGGCGCTGGCCGAGTTCCTGCCGCTCGACAGTCAGAACTGGATCACCTGCGGTAATGCTCTGCGGTTGGACTGGCTGGGCATCTGCCCGCCGACCGGCACGGGCGTGAGGGTGCAGGCCAAAGACTTGTTCGAGACACCGTTGGATCAGGCGGAGATCGATTTCGAGAACGAGGGCGGAGAGACGTATATTTGCGGAAACCCTCCGTATAAGGGCACTAAGGGTCAGACGACTGATCAGAAAAGTGAATTAGAGAGTATTTTTGAATGCTATGACGGTTCCTTCAAGGTGCTAGATTACGTCTCGGGTTGGTTTGTTAGAAGTGCAGAGTACCTCCGACACACGTTCGGATCGGCTGCCTTTGTTAGCACGAATTCCATTTGCCAGGGCAATCAAGTTCCTGTTTTATGGCCACTAATCAGCTCCCTCGGCAGTCGAATCTCATTCGCGCACACCTCATTCAAATGGGCAAATCTCGCCTCTCACAATGCTGGGGTGACAGTAATCATCGTGGGGATCGGCGTCAGCCCTGAAGAACGGCGCTTATATATTGAACAAGATGGCTCTTCAGTCTGTAAGGTCGTCGACAACATCAACGCCTATTTGGTTCCTTCTCGTAACATTATCGTCGAAAAATCCTCCATTCCCATTCATGGTTTGGGGCAGATGGTACTAGGTAACCAGCCTTATGAAGGTGGATTTCTCATTCTTGATACGCAGGAGTTGGAGGATTTAAATATAAACTCGGAAGGGCGCGAGAAGATAATCAGGAAGATCATCGGGTCGAGCGAGGTGGTGAACGGCTCCGAGAGGTATTGCATTTGGGTCGAAGACACCAACCGTTCATACGCAATGAATATTCCGACAGTCAGAGAAAGAATAGAAAATGTGCGAGTGTGGCGAAATGCGAGCTCTCGTCCAGCAACTAATGCTATGTCTAATCGTCCCCACCAATTTTGCGAAATGAAATCTCCAAAAAGCTCTGTGATGATAATTCCAATTCGAAGCTCTGAAAATAGGCCGTACCTTCCAATTGGTCTTTACGATAATACCGCCACCGTGAGCAACCTTGCTTACGCGATATATGATGGAGATCTGTTTAATTTATCAATCATTTCTTCACGGCTACATCTTGTTTGGATCAGCACGGTTTGCGGAAAGCTTGAAACTCGTTTCAGCTATTCGAACAAGATGGGCTGGAACACCTTCCCGGTACCTACGCTGACCGAACAGAACAAGGCGGACCTCACCCGTTGCGCAGAGGGTATCCTCCTAGCCCGCGAGGCGCATTTTCCGTTGACAATCGCCGACCTCTACGACCCCCAAAAAATGCCCGAAGACCTGCGGGCCGCGCACGAACGCAACGACGAGGTGCTGGAACGCATATACATCGGCCGCCGGTTCCAGAACGATACCGAACGACTGGAAAAACTTTTCGATCTCTACACAAAAATGGTGGGCAAAGGTGGCCCGAAAAAGGGCAAGAGGAAAGCCGCATGACTATCTCTAAGCCCCTTCCCGCTGTCAGCTTTCAGACCGCGCGTACTGGCGTTTCGGCTAAGGCCAATGCGCTGGGCATGCGGCCCATGCAGGAGCGCGCCTATAACAAGCGCGGCGAGCAATATCTGCTGATCAAATCGCCCCCGGCATCGGGCAAGTCCCGCGCACTGATGTTTATCGCGCTCGACAAGCTGCATAACCAAGGGCTGAAACAGGCGATCATCGTCGTGCCTGAAAAGTCGATCGGCGGTAGTTTCGCTGATGAACCGCTTAGCCAATACGGATTCTGGGCTGACTGGATCGTCAAACCACAATGGAATTTGTGCAACGCGCCCGGTGCGGATGAGGAGCGGGTGGACCCGTCCAAGGTCAAGGCCGTGGGTCAGTTTCTGGCGAGCGATGACAGGGTGTTGGTCTGCACCCATGCCACCTTCCGCTTTGCGGTGGATGCGCTGGGCGTGGAAGCCTTTGACGATCGGCTGATCGCGGTGGATGAATTCCACCACGTTTCCGCAAGCCCGGACAACCGCCTTGGCAGCCAACTCGCTGCCTTCATGGCGCGCGATAAAGTCCATATCGTGGCGATGACCGGCAGCTATTTTCGCGGTGATGCCGCCCCGGTGCTGACGCCGGAGGATGAGGATAAGTTCGAGCCCGTCAGCTACACCTATTATGAGCAGCTTAACGGCTATGATCACCTCAAAGCGCTCAACATCGGCTATTATTTTTATACGGGCCGTTATCTTGGGGCGATTGAGCATTGCCTTGATCCCGCCCGCAAGACGATCGTCCATATCCCGTCGGTCAATGCGCGCGAAAGCACCAAGGACAAGGTGAGCGAGGTCAACGAAATTCTCCACTATCTCGGCAAGTGGACCGGGGCTGATCCGGTGACGGGTTTTGAACTGATTGCCCAGCCCGATGGCCGGGTGCTGAAAATAGCAGACCTTGTGGATGACAGCGATCCCGCCCGCCGCGCCCGTGTGCTGGCGGCGTTGAAAGACCCGGCGCACAAGAACAACCGCGACCATGTCGATATCATCATTGCGTTGGGCATGGCCAAGGAAGGGTTCGACTGGATTTGGTGCGAACATGCGCTGACGGTTGGCTATCGCTCCAGTCTGACCGAGATCATCCAGATCATTGGCCGCGCCACACGTGATGCGCCGGGCAAGGAGGTTGCCACCTTTACCAATTTGATCGCGGAGCCCGATGCTTCGGAAGCCGCGGTAGCTGACGCAATCAACGATACGCTGAAGGCGATCGCGGCCAGCCTGCTGATGGAGCAGGTGCTGGCGCCGCGCTTTACCTTCACTCCCAAGAGCACCGGGCCGCTGCCGGACTTCGATTATGGTCCGGACGGTTATCAGGAAGGCAAGACCAATGTCGGCGTGCGCGAAGGCGATGGCCAGATGCATTTCGAGATTAACGGTCTGGTGAAGCCCAAAAGCCCTGAAGCGAGCCGGATCGTGCAGGAAGATTTGAACGAGGTGATCGCTGCCTTCGTCCAGAATAAGACTGTTGCCGAGCGAGGTCTGTTTGACGAAGAAACCCCGCCGCAGGAACTGACGCAGGTGGCGATGGGCAAGATTGTCCGCGATCGCTATCCGGATCTTTCCGCCGAGGATCAGGAGGCGGTGCGCCAACATGCGATCGCCGCGCTGAACCTCACCCAGAAAGCCAAGGGGATGGCAATGGGGTCGGTCAGCGATGATGATGGCGAATTGCGCGGGAATACGTCGTTGCTGGAAGGCGTGCGCCAATTTGCCATGGATGTGCGCGAGTTGGATATCGACCTGATCGACAGCATCAACCCATGGCAGGCCGCCTATACCGTGCTGGCTAAGGCCATGGACGAAAACACACTAAAGCAGGTGCAGGCCGCGATTTCTGCCAAAAGAACCAAGATCACGCCCGAGGATGCCAAGGATCTTGCCGGGCGCGCGGTGCGCTTCAAGAAAGAGCGGGGACGCCTGCCTTCAATCACCTCTCCCGATACCTGGGAGCAGCGACTGGCCGAAGGGGCTGCGGCCTTCATGCGCTACAAGGAGGAAGGTCGCTATGCATGACCTCGATCTTGATGAACTGGCAGGCGAACTGGCGGACTTTGCGCCTGCAAAGAAGAAGCAGGCCAGCTATACTCCGCGTGAAGAGCGGATCATTGCAGGGTTCGAAGACATCGAACGCTTCTATGAGGAGCATGGACGTCTGCCCCTGCATGGCGAGGATCGGGATATTTTTGAGCGGCTTTACGCCGTGCGGTTGGACCGTCTGCGCGAGATGGAAGAATGCCGCGCCCTGCTGGCGTCGTTTGACAGCCACGGTCTGCTCGATCGGGTAGAAGCCGCTGGCGCGGAAGTGGAAGAGCTTGACCCTGATGACCTGATGGCTGAGTTGGCCGGGTTGGGTGAAGGCGATGACATCACCAAGCTCCGTCATGTCCGCTCGGCTGAGGAAAAGCGCGCAGCTGAGGAAATCGCCCGGCGCGACAAGTGCGGCGACTTCGAAAAGTTTGAGCCGTTGTTCAAACAAGTGAAGGAGGAGCTGGCTAACGGCACCCGCGTAACCCGCCCCTTCGAACTGAAGGCCGAAATCCGTCCCGGCGCATATTTCATCGTCTTTGGGCAAATTTGTTACGTTGCCGAGATGGACGAGATCTTCACCAACGACCAGGGTCGGACCGATGCGCGTTTACGGGTGATTTTCGATAACGGTACTGAAAGCGGGCTGCTGATGCGGTCCTTACAACGCCAGCTCAACGCAGATGACGCGGGCCGTAGGATTACTGACCCGTCACCGGGCCCGCTGTTCGCGGACACGGCAGAAGACGGAGAAACTGAGACCGGGACGATCTATGTCCTGCGCAGCAAGTCGGATCACCCAGTCGTCGCCGAACATCGCCAGGTAATGCACAAGATCGGCGTAACGAGCGGCGCAGTCGAGACCCGGATTGCTGGTGCCGAGAAGAGTTCAACCTACCTGCTGGCGGGCGTCGAAGTGGCTGCGACCTACAAGGTTTACGGCGTGAACTGCCAGAAGCTGGAAAACCTTCTGCACAAGGTGTTTTCGAGCGCGCAGATCAACCTTACGATTCCCGATCGGTTCGGCCACATGGTCAAACCGCGGGAGTGGTTCCTCGTCCCGTTGAACGTGATCGACGATGCTGTGCAAAGGATCCGGGACCGGTCAATTTTACAGTATCGATACGATCCGCAGCAGGGACGGCTAACGGAAGCATGACTGCACTTAGTGAGGAATGTTGCTAGGGATTTTTGACGTAAGCGGGAGGCAAGAACCTCACAAAATAGGTCGCTCACAGAAAATTTAAAATAGACAGGTGTTCTCCGCCATAGAGGTTTACAGCTCGGCTCGGAAAATACCTGTCTGCGGTAGTTCACAAAGCCGCGCATTATTTCGCGTGGAGCGACTGGCAGCTTTCGAGAAAGGCCGCCGTTTCCTCGCGATAAGGCGAATGGGCGGGTTTTCAAAACGTCGGCATTATGCGCCGGCGAATGTCAGCTTGAAGCTAAATGAGATCGGCGGCCTGAAGACAAGAGCACCAAGGAAGTCTTTGCACCTGTCAAGTTTGTGGATCGTGCAAATCACGCGTAAAACTTCTCACGGGGAGCGGCAGGCTGCTCGAAAAATCTTGCGAGAGCAGGGCCGTAACTGGCGAAGTGCGCCGATGCCAAGGGCGGGAGCTCGGCCTGAGCGCGATCAAAATCATCTAGCTTGATTGTGGCAGTTTCATCCGAAGGCTCTATCCGGAGCAAATTGTCCGGGCCGAGCAGGAGCATGGCCTGCGACGTCGCATTGTCGGTCGTGAGGAACATGGCGGCCATGATGACCTCCCTCCAGGCCAATAACCCGGCAAAGACGCTCTTGCGTGACAGCTCGAAAGGGGGATTGCCCGTGCCAATGCTCAGCACCTCAATCTGGTCCAGCGTGATTTCGTAGCACGTCAATGCATCAACAACCGCGACCATGACCGGGTTGTTGGCCCAGACACCCCCATCGATGAAAATCCGTCCGCTTTCGGCGTGCTCATGGCCCTTAAGATAGGTGGGCGCGGCGGATGTCGCGCGAGCCACCTTCCATGCCGGGGTCTCGTGATCGTTGCGAAAGTCCGGGTGATGGTCGGTCTTGAACACCGCGATCTCGGTTCTGGGCATCATGAAGGCAGGGACGACGATACGAGGGCCTGCCTGTCCAAGCGTGTCATCGGCAAAGCGGCGCTTAAGGGCTGCCTCAAGCTCTTCGTGGTTAAGGATGGGCCGGAAGAACGAAGAGACGAAGCGCCAGGCTTTGCCAACCTTTGTGGCGGGGTAGGGCGGAAAAATCCGCCGCCCGTCGGTTTCGTAGAAGCTGACGATCTCTTCGGTCGTGCGCCTGAGCCCGAGACCCAGCGCAATAATACCGCCCGTCGAGGTGCCAGCGATCATGTCGAAATAGGCGGCAAGCGGCTTGCCGTTGGCGAGGTTCTGCTCGCATTGGTGCAGCAGATGCGCGGTGTAGAGCCCCTTTATACCGCCACCGTCGAGCGCGAGAATCTTAAAGGGACGCCCTGCGGGCCAAGGCTGGCGTTCGCGCTTGGTTTTCCGCGTGTTGGCTCTGCGATCAGTGAACATGGACTGCCGCCTCTTCGATTGCTCGCGCTTCGCCTTGCGAGAGAGGGGCAACCGCCTCCGGTCCAACGCCGGGGGCCAGCCACTCGCCGGTTACATGCCAGAGCTCGTAATAGTGCAGCCATTCGGCGGCCCAAGGGATAGTTGTATCAGCGATTAGGTCGGCGGGGGTCCATTCCTTGCCCGCCGGATCAAACAGGCACAGGCCCGACAGCACGGGGTCTTCTGCATTGAACATCAGGTGCGGAATGTCAGCGTAGGTCAGCCCATCGCGCGGGCGGATTTCGGGGTGTGCGACCATAACATAGGGACGGTCGATCCTGCCCGGCCACCAGAACACACGCAGCCCGTAGACCATGCCACGTGGCCTGATCGGGCCATACCAGATCACCAGCCCATCTCCACGCTTCGTAGCCGAAAAGTCGGCCCATGTGGCGCGCATGGCCCTCAGCTGTGCATGGGTGGACCGCACAACGTCATTGGTCATCCGAGCCTCGCAGCGGCCACCGCGCGGGGTGGAAGCGATGCTGAGGCACGGGGCGCAGTTCGGGCTGCGCCTTGACCAGTGCGGGGGCAAAGATGCCGCCGGAGCCTGGCTTGATGAGAATCCCTGAGCTGCGCTCGCGCCGGTCATACCGCTTCTTGAGGATTTCGCGTTCGGCTGCGCCGAAGGTCTCGCCGAACATCCGGTCGATTTCCTTGAGAATATCCTCCTGGGTGGCGAAGAGCATCTTGTTCAAGGCCGCCTTCAATGCGTCGAGATGATCGGCCAGGCACTCCATGTCCGTGCGGCCAGCGAGCAGGGGATGCGGCCAGCGGTCGTTGATCCGATCAGGCTTGTAGCGCGGGTTCAATTCGTTCGGCACAGTGCCGTTGGCCAGATGCATCCGAAGGTTGGCGGAAATGCCGCCAGCGAGGGTGAAGAGCTGGTGCGACAAGCCTCGGGGATCGTAACCGATATCGGCGGTCAGCTTGGTGATCCAAACTGAGGGCGGGCGCTTGAGCGCCGAATTGGTGTAGCGCAGATTGAGATAGCGCTTGAGCAGCTTGAGGGCGACGACTTCCTGCGCGTCGATCCTCGTCGGGATCGCCGGGGGCAGGGGTACCTGCTCGGCGTCGGCAAGAATTTGGCGCTCGCGGTCGTCGATAAACTTGAGCCTGCGAATGCTTGCAGCGTTTCGGGCAGCGCGCATCTTATCGGCGAAGGCGGCATCGCCAACGCCGACCTGGCTCCTAAACCAGTCAGTGAAACCCCAAGGGTTGGCATCGACACGGTAGGACGGGCCGGTGTCCGGCGAGTGAAAGATGTGGCCCGGCCTGTCCCCGGCGATGCGCGCCCGCCGATCCATGATCGTGACATCCATGTGCATGAAGGCGAACTGCATCTGGACGCACCGGGTGCAGCGGGTGATCTTCTCTACGCCCGGAAAACCCTGCAACGTCACGAAAAGCTCGTCGAGGGCACGATTGTCGGACCAATCGGGGGGCACATCGACCTCAACGATGGCGTCGATGTCGAAGCGATCTTCCTTGTCGCCGCTCAGGACCGTGGTGCTGGTGGCGACCGAACCCTGAGCATAGATCAGGCTCTCACCGTCGATCAGGTAGGGTCGGAGAGTGCTTGAGGGGCGCTCGATGTGCTCCTTGAGACGGCGATAGCGGCTTTCTGCGATCCGCCGGTCATAAGGGCTAAGTTCAATGAGCGCGGCGAGATCCAAGAGAATCTCGTCAAGGGTCGAAGTGTCGGGATGGGAGGAGGGGGCAGTGGCCATTGTCTATCCTTTGGGAGGGAAGGGGTCTCGGCCGTAAGTGTTGCGTTCGCGGATGCGCCCATCCCGGCCATGGATGAACACTTCCAACCCGGTGCGGATCGCGGATTCCCGCGCGGCTGATTCTGCGGCACTCTGGGTTGAGTGGACAGAGGAGGCTTTGGCGTTACCTTCGCCCTTGACGGCCCAACCGCCTGAATGTGGCACAACGTGTTGATTCTTCTTAGACATTGCACTCCCCCATTAAAGTTTAACTTGACCTTCTGTCGCTCCTGGGTTTACAACATACAAGAACAATGGCGGAACGTCAACCATCTCACCAACATTCTGAAAGGTCAGCAACATGCTGGGAGGACGTCTAAAATTGGCGCGCGCGAAGGCTGGCCTGTCGCTGCGCGATCTCGCGGCGCAAATGGACCCGCCGGTCTCGGCGCAGGCGCTCAGCAAATACGAGAATGACGCGATGATGCCGAGTTCGCGGGTGCTGCTCGGGCTCTCGCGAGCGCTGTCTGTGCCCATGGATTTTCTCATGGGGGCACAGGTCGCGGCGTTGTCGGGCGTCGAGTTTCGCAAGGGCGCGGGCACCTCTGCGGCCGATCGTGCGCGCGTCGAGGCCACCGTGATCGAGCGCCTGGAAAACTATCTCGCAATTGAAGAGATCGTCGGGATCGAAGCCGACGGTCCGGTGCTTGCAGGCGTCGGCGGTGCCCGGATCGATGCGCCCGAGCATATCGACGTCCTGGCTGCGAAGGTCAGAGAGAAGTGGGCCTTGGGCGAGGATGCCATTCCGAGCGTCACCCAGCTCCTCGAAGATCGGGGTGTGCGTGTGATCGAGGCTCCTCTCTCCGCCAAGGTGTCGGGCATGACCTGCTGGGTCGAGCGCAACGACGGTCGGCCGCCGGTCGCGGCTATCGTGGTCTCTACCGATATCAATCTGGAGCGCCGCCGTTTCACCTTGGCGCACGAGCTGGCTCACCGCCTCATTCCGGCGGTGGGAGATATTGGCCTCACTCTCGAAAAGGCCATGGACCGCTTTGCGGGAGCCTTTCTCGTTCCCGAGGCGCATTTGAAGCGCGAAGTCGGCGAGCGGCGAGCACAGGTCGCCTACCAAGAGATTGTGCGCCTAAAGCATATGTATGGCGTCTCGGCCGCAATGCTGCTGATGCGTCTCCAGCAGACTGGTATTCTCGACCAGGGGACCGTCGAATACGCGTTCAGGACCTATGCGCGGGGCTGGCGCTGGGCCGAACCAGACGAACTGCCTAGGAACGGCGATCTCGCCGAAATGGAGCGGCCCGCGCGCTATGAGAGTCTTGTTTACAGGGCGCTTGCGGAAGGCATGATTTCCAGCATCCGTGCCGCGAAATTGTTGGGCACCTCGCTGCAAACTGTCGAACACGGACTGCGAGGACCGATTGCCGCGTGAGCTGCATCATCATCAACGACGCGAGTGCGCTGATTGACCTCAAGAAGGGTGAATTGCTGCACGTCCTCGGCGCACTGCCGTTCCGATGGATCGTGCCTCTGCCGATCCGCGAAGAGGAAATGCTGAGCTTTTCCGGTCAGGATTGGGCGACGCTCGAAGCGGCAGGCTTTGAAATATTCGACCTCCCGCCCGACATGGTTGGTGAGGCCTTCGCGGTAAGGCGCGCCTTTCCGCGTCTTTCTGCGAATGATTGCTTCTGCCTCGTGAGCGCCGTGGGCTATAAAAATGCTGTCTTGCTCACCGGCGACGCCGAGTTGCGTTCTGTCGCACAAGCCCGAGACGTAGAAGTTCATGGCGTCTTGTGGATTTTGGATCATCTTTGTGCTTCTCAGGCGTGTGATGTAGCCATCTTGCGAAGAGCGCTTACCATTTGGAGCACCGATCCTGCCGTCCGGTTGCCGCAACGCGAGATCACAATTCGTCAGGGTCGATTGAGTTGATCCCGAACGCGACATAGCGGTTTCTAGCTAAAGCAGACACTCAGTCTCAGGCTCGTCAATGACTGCCTCTGGTCGACTGCTGCCAGCAGCTCTTAGGTCGCATTGTGTCGTCAATCACATGATTCCCGACAGGTTTCGCTCAGACTGTACGGCGTGGCTCCAACGCAATCGCTGGGCGTGCGACAAACCCTGTCGTTTTGTTCGACCGCACGGAAACCTGAATCTTGGGGTTTCCCGTCAGGTCCCGCGTTAGCGTATATCTGGGTCCGTTCTATGTATTGACCCCAGAGAGAAGATTACCACCCAACGGTGGAGCTGCCCGATCGGCGTCGCCGATCTGCCGGCGACGCCGGCACACTGGCGCACGCGGGGGTTCGATGCCCCCGCGTGCGCCTTTCCACGGTCGTTGTTTTGCCCTGGCGGTGACAACGGGCGAAAGGGGCGGGCCTATGCCCGCCCCGCCCGGCCTTAGCCGGGCTGCTGGCGCTTCGCCTTCGCATCCATGACCATCGCTACGAGGTCGGGATTGTGGAAGCGTTCGCCGCGCTCGATGTTGGCGAGGCCGGGACCATCCAACACATCGCGCAACCGATCCTCGATCACTGCGCCAAGCTCGGCCGATGCCTGCTCGATGTCGTATCCGCTTAGCTCCATGAAGCCGGGATTGTTCGGCCATTGGGTAGCGGTATCGTGCTGCTTCTTGTCGTCGATCGCCGATTGCAGGGCGTCGATCGCTGCGTTTCCAAGCGCGCGCTCAAAGGCGAGCTGGGCGAAGATGCGATGCGTGGACATAGAAAGCTCCTGTGCTTGCCGTGATTGGCAAAAGCCATGGGAGGGTCGCGGCGGGCTGTGTCAGGGACCGCGAAGCGGCCGGTTTACCGGGCTGCGGGGGTGCCGATTTTCGTAGAAAATTGGGGGAACCGCTGATCCTTGATGCGGCCCGCTGCGGCCCTCACGATAGGAAGACACTGACGGGGGGACTTAACAAACAACGCCCGGCCCTCTCGGGCCGGTCCATTGATTTTCCCCTTTCGTTCTCACCGCGAACAATCCAGAATCGCGCGCACAATGCCGATCGCACCCGAACATTTCTGGCTCTATCCGATCGACTGGCGCGAGTTGTCGGCGCTGATCCGGTTTGATCGCGCTGGCGGGCGCTGCGAGCAATGCGCGCGCCCGCATGGGCGGCGCGTCGCTCATCTGGGCCCAGTCGGCCCGAAGCTGCGATTTTGGCCATGTTGAAGAACAAAGATTGAACATGGCGATCTACCAGGCTCGCTCTTGTCCTCCAATCTCGTAAACATCGGTCTCGATCGAGCACCTGTAGCTCTCTGCGATGTTGAACATCTCTGTCTGGAGAGATGCGATCTCATCATCGAGGCTGACGCCATCGGCACCCTGATCATAGGCGACGGTCAGCGTGTAATCGCAGTTCCCGGTCTTTTGCATCTGGTAATCCCGCTCCAGCATCGCCTCAATGCGCTCGCGAGCGGGCTTTCTGCCACGACCATGCTTGTTGAAGTTCTCGATG
>NZ_VLKK01000023.1 GCF_007830065.1 Sphingobium wenxiniae
CGACGAGCTCGGATACTTGCCGTTCAGCCCGTCAGGCGGCGCGCTGCTGTTCCACCTGCTGAGCAAGCTTTACGAGCGCACCAGCGTCGTCATCACCACCAACCTCAGCTTCAGCGAATGGGCTGGCGTGTTCGGTGATGCCAAGATGACAACGGCTCTGCTGGACCGGCTCACCCACCACTGTCACATCCTCGAGACCGGCAATGACAGCTTTCGGTTCAGGGCCAGCGCCGCGGACCCCAAATCACGAAAGGAAAAATAACCCGCTTGACCCACCACCCGCATAGCGGGACATACCTTCCAACCGGGTCACTTCTCGATGAAAATCCCGGGTCAACTCTCAGTGGAAATCAACAGACTTGCATCAGCTTGTCTCAACTTCAGGATATGGGCCGGTTCGATTGCGGCGCGTGCGCGGCGATATCCCGAGCAGGAAATTTATTAGCTTTCTTGCTGGGATCGGATCAATAATATCCCGATCGGGTAAATTGTGGGTTGAAATTGCATCCAGGACTTAATATTTCCCGACCGGGAAAGTGAGGGGTCGTGCTGGACGCAACAACGATCGGGCAGATCGTCCGGAATGAGCGCAAGGAGCTTGGACTTCGCCAGGATGAGCTGGCAGCCGCTAGCGGAGTTGGACTGCGCTTCGTCGTCGATCTCGAGCGGGGCAAGGCGACTGCGCAGATCGGCAAGGTCATCACAGTCCTCGCCGCGCTGGGATGTGAGCTGCAGATCCGGCGGCCGGACGGGGTCGTGCTTGTAGGCCGGCCGGCATGACCCCCGATATCGTCGATCGCCTTGTCATCTGGTCGGATCAGCGCATTGCCGGGGAGCTTGCGCTCGATCGCGGCGGTGCGATGCATTTCACCTATGCTTCCGAATGGCTGGCGGATCAGATAGCAAAACCGCTCTCGCACGCTCTACCGAAGCAGGCGGAGTCGTTCGGCGACGCGCTATGCAAGGCTGTTTTTGGGGGACTGTTACCCGAGGAAGGGCAGCGAACCGCCATCGCGCGGGTGCTCGGCGTATCGCCTGACAATCCGTTTCGTCTGTTGGCGGCGCTTGGCGGGGAGGTCGCCGGCGCACTTGCATTTCTCCCGGAAGGGGAGACGCCGCCCGCTGCACCCGCAGGTGAGCCCGCCCATCCGCTGGATGAGGCTGAGCTTGCGGCCTTGCTTGTTCGTTTGCCTCGTGTGCCGATGCTGGCCGGGGAAGGGGGCGCCCGGCTCAGCCTGGCCGGCGCCCAGGGTAAGTTGCCCGTCGTTCTGATCGATCGTGCCATCGCTATCCCCCGCATCGGCGAGCCATCGACCCATCTCATCAAACCAGAGCCTGACCGCTTTCCCGGCCTGGCAGCCAATGAGGCCTTCTGTCTGGCGCTGGCGCGGGCGGTGGGTCTCGACGCAGCCATGGCGGAATGGCGGGCCGTCGCCGGCAAACCCTATTTGCTCGTGACCCGTTACGATCGCTTTGGCCGGGATAACGGCACAATCCGGTTGCACCAGGAAGATTTTGCGCAGGCACTCGGCGTGCCGTCAAATCGGAAATATGCGAGCGAGGGTGGGCCGACGTTCCGCGATGGCTTTGCGCTGGTACGCCAGGCCACCACGAGACCCGCACGCGAGGTGCTGAAGCTCGCCGACGCAGCCATCTTCAATCTGATCATCGGCAACGCCGACGCCCATGCCAAGAATTACAGTCTCTTGCGCCGGGATAATGGCCAGGTGGTGTTGGCGCCGCTCTATGATCTCGTGGCGACCCATATGTGGCCGGAACTCTCGGCAAAGCTCGCCATGCGGTTTGGGCGCGCGCCGATCCTCGAGGATGTGGATGCCGAGAGCTTTGCCCGCTTCGCTGAAGATGCGGGCCTGGCTCTTCCGTTCCTGCGCCGGCGCGCAGCGGCGATGGCCGCGGGCATCCACGGCGCCATCGTCGATGGGATCGAGGTGCCGGGGTTAGCGGATATGTCATACCTTGGCGGGCTGCCGGCGATTGTGCTCGACCGTGCTGAGCGGTTGGCGCTCAAGAGCAAGTTGTGAAAGTGTCAGATATACAACCAATTGATATAAAACGATATGTTCCTGCCGGATAGAGAAGGCACTTTCTGTCCCCGATAGAGATGACACCCTTTGAGGATAGCAGGGGCTGCGTGGAGCCCTCGGGATAGCGCAGCGCAGACCCTGCTGAGAGCGCGACATAGAGGGGAAGGGCACGGACCCGCTGCGCAGGCAGCGGGCTCGGTCAAAGCCGATCAAACAGTCTCAGCGGGCCTTCACAAACTCCAGCGTGCCGCGCGCCTGCAGCTCGGCCCGGCTGAGCCGTGGACCGCGCTTGAGTTTTGGGCCGCCCACGCGACGGCGATCGACCTTTACCGGTGCCTCCGGCTCGGGGAACAGATGCGTGGGCTGGTCACGGCGGGCAGGGGCATTGTTATTGCGCTGCCGATGATGTGGCGCAATCGCCTGGATCTCCTTCGCCAAGACCAACGCTGCGTCGAGATGCTTGTTGTCGACAATCGCCGGTTGATTGATCCGAGGCATTTTGTCGAACAGTCGATAGGGAAGCACGCGCCCCTCATGGCGGATCTCGACCTTGCCATCTGGATATTCGCAGACATCGACCCGCTTGCCGGCCAGCGCCCTACTGATGTCATTCGGTTCGAGAATGAACAGCACCTTGTTATAATGCAGTGTCAGCGCCGACGTGACCGTCCGCTGTTCGCGCCAGACCATGACGGCGCCCAAATCATCCCGCGGTGCCAGAGGCCGGTGCAGATCATGACTGTTCGCTGCCGGGCGGGCGAAGCGCGCATTATGTGTCGTCTGGTAGCTGCTCAAAAAGGCATTGGCTTCTCGGATTGAGGAGATTCCCTCCAGTCGCATCGCCTTGACGAGCCGATCCTGCAATGTGCCGTTCGCACGTTCTACCCGACCTTTGGCCTGTGGCGAGTTGGCGCAGATAATCTCGATGTTCAGCGCGTCCAGCGCGCGCCCGAAGTGCGTCATGCCATCGCCCTTCGCCGTGGCCCTGGGGTTGCGGAAGACCGTGTGCTTGTCGGAATAGAAGGCCACCGGCTTACCGTGCCGCTCGATATATTCGCGCGTCGCTTCCATGTAGGAAAAGGTGCTCTCGCTCTCGACCATCTTGAGATGCATCAGCTCGCTGGTCGCGTCGTCAATGTAGACGAGCAGCGTGCAGCGCGGACCGCGATCCTCGAACCATTCATGATCCGAACCGTCGATCTGAATCAACTCGCCACGGCACTCCCGCCGATGGCGGGGCTGATAGGGGCGCGAACGACGAGCGGCGCGATCCTGCCAGATACCCGCCTCGATCATCATCTGCCGCAGCGTCTCACAGCCGACCGAAATGGCGTGACGCTCCGACAGATATTCTCGGGCCAGGGTCGGTCCGAAATCCGCATAATGCGCGCGGACCAGCGATAGGATCTGCTCGCGAAAGGCATCGCTGTGACGCCGGTTGCTGGGCCGGCCACGCTTGCGCGACACCAGGCCTGAAGCGCCTTCCGCGTGCAGACGCTCAAGCAACCGGAAAATCTGCCGGCGCTTCAATCCCAGCAGCGTTGCCGCGTCCTCGACCCGAAGCGCGCCGCGCTCCACGCGCATCAATGTATCAAAACGCGAAAGCTCGCCATGGCTCATCGCCACCACCGTCATAAGCGCGTCCTCCCGAACTGCCAGGAGGACCATGCCACCAAGCTCTGCTGAGGACGCCCGAGGGTGTCATTTCTATCCGGCGCTTACACGATAAAAGATTGATAATATATCTTATGTTAAATCAATGGTTTAGATGAATCACGCATTGTCAGGCCACGATGACTGGTCGCGCGGCAATCGCTGCTCGTCGTCGATCACTTCAAGACGATGCGGGGCCTCGCGGCTCCAGGACCACAGCACCAGATTGCGGTCATCGACCGTAGCTCGTGAAGCGAAGCTTGGCACGATCACGCCGGCGCAGCCGGCGGCAATGAGCCGATCGGCCAGTTCCCAGGTCGGAACGGACTTGCGGTCTCCGGCAAGACGCTCCCAGGCGCAGCTGAGCTGCGCCAAGGTGACCTGCGCTGCATCCCGCACGTCAGGGCTGGTCAGGTCGAGAATTTCCAAAAGATCGGCGCGGTAGCTGCAGATCGTCAGGGGCTGCGCCTTGAAGGCGAACCCTTGCTGAGCCTCGAGCCAGGCGGTTTCGAGGCTGAGCGCCGCATAGAAGCACGCCGTGCCGACGCGGTTGAAGCGGCCGCCGTGAAGCTTCGCGCCTTCGCCCGATTCCGGATCATAAGCCCACGCCGGATGATGCGCCCGATAGACCAGGCCGTCGAACCGGGTGAACGGCAGAGCCGATTTCGAAATCTGGCTCAAAGATCAGGCCCAAAGATCAGGCAAAGCCGCCGGCGGCAATCCGGCCAAGATAGGTGCGAACCTTCTCGCCCTGTCCCTGACGGACAAGCTCTTCCGCCGTGGCATCGCCGAAGGACGGCAGCGGCTGCGATCGGTACCAGGCATAGGCGGCAAGTTCACTACCCGCCCAGGGAATGACCCGGTTGATGATTTCGCTCATTTCACGCAGCCGCGACTGGGTGGCGATGCTGTTGCTGCGGGCGGCCTTCGAGACGGCATCGCGTGACAGTCCCGCGGCGAGCGCCAGTTCAGACTTGGTGATATGAAGCGCCGCCGACAGCCTGTCGACTGAGACGCCCTTGTCGCCGGAGACTTCGCTCAAAAATGCCGCGCTCGCCATTTGCCTCACCATATGCCAATATTTAGGTCATTATATGCGGCGTTCTCCGAAAATTGTCAAGCTGGACGTCAGGCTGCGAACAGTTCGCCCTGACCCGTACCGGACGCTCGAACCGCGCCGATCATTAGCGCAGGCCGACGCAGCAGTTTCAGGACCGCCGGGTTCACCACGTAGACCGCATGGCGCCCGCCGCCGCGATTGCGGTGGTTGGTGGCGTAGCCAGCGTAGTGCCGTGTGACCAGACCCGCACGCGCCAGATCCGAGATCGCGCGGCTGACATTGGCGCGGCCCACGGCCAGGACCTGCTCCTCGACTGCCTGGTCAATCTGAGCGGCATCGCGGGCCTCATCGCCGGAGAGTTCATGCCTGAGCGAGGCTGCAACGCGGGCGCGCAGCGCCGCGCGGCGGCCCTGCTGTTCGCTCAAAGGAAGCAGCTGGGTGCAGAGCCAATCGCGCAGGAGTGCGGGCTTTCCATCTCGGGCAACGAAGGGACCGGACTGCCCTCGCCCGTCGGCGGCTTCGGATACGAGTTGGAGAACCAGGAAAGCGTAGCGCGGCCGGCTCGAAACCTCGGCCAGCACCGCGTAAATGCCGCCAACGCCAGTGATCGGTGTCTGTTGCTCCATGGATCAGTATTGAGCACAAAAGGTGAATCCTGTGAATCCCCTTTCGTTCAGGCCATGTCGTTTGTCGCCCGTGACACTTTGCCTGGCACCGCATCGGAACATTCGGGACCTGCATCGTCAGCCAATTCGATCGGCAGAGCATTCAATACGGGCGGGTATCACCCGCGCTCCTGCAAAGGCTGATGTCGATGATGACACTTTGCCCTCGGGGCAGAGTGTCACAGACGGCAAGACATGCATCGATAAGTCGACAGAAAAGGAGCCAGGGAATGAAGCTGATATCCGACGTCGGTCCATCGGCGCATCAGGCTTAGCCGAAGGCGACCCCGAGCTTATTGCGCGGTTTGGCGGCCGCGACCGGCTTAGCCTCTGACTTCGGACTTTGTCCGGGCTTGCGACCAAGTCCGATCCGGACGGCGAGTTCCTTGCGCTTGGCGGCATAGTCGGGCGCGACCATCGGATAGTCTGCAAGCAGGTTCCAGCGCGCGCGGTAATCGGCCGGCGTCATGCCATGATCGGTGCTGAGGTGGCGCTTGAGCATCTTGAACTTCGCGCCGCAATCGAGGCAGGTCACCGCATCGGGTTTGACCGATGCGCGGACCGAGACAGCGGGTATGCGCACTTGCTCGGTCGGCTCGGGCACCTGACCAAGCGAAGCCAGCGATGCGTAGACCGACTGGATCAGGCCCGGCAAATCACCCGCCGCGACCGAATTGTTGCTGACGTGGGCCGAAACAATATCAGCGACGTGATCCAGGAGCATTTCATCGGCCATTGCGTGCGGTCTTTCTCCAATTGGCGATGGCGGACCCTATGGGCCGCGGTCGCCAAATGCCAGTGCCGTTGGCTTGCGCTCCAGATCGACATGCGCAAAAAAATGGGGCCAGCTTGCGGCGGCCCCTTGGAAAGTTTTGGGAGAGGATGCCTGAAAGGCACTCCTGATATGGGGTGACGCCTTAAATGCTGCAAGTGCGAAATAAGGTCCGGCAGTTGAATTTTGTGCAACGCGGCATCCACCTTCACCCCGGCGGCCGGTAGCGCGGGGTCGGATCGGCAAACCGGCGCGGATGAGCGAGTTCGGTGCGGGCGACACGGAACGTGTAGCCGTCCCATTCGCGCCAGGGATGGTAGCGGTTGAAGGTGCCGCCCATGCCGCTCGGCGTATCCCACACCGGCGTTTCGGCAGTGATCGTCATGGGGAATTCCTGTCTTTGTGAGAAATCGGGGGTGCAACGATCCGGCAGGGATTGGCCTCACCCCCCGTTGGGAGGCGGCGCTGCCGCCTCCCGGGCTCCGGTCAGAGGAAGAGGACTTCCTCGGCGACGATCTCGACCGCGTAGCGTTCGACGCCCTCGCGGTCCGTCCACTTCGAGTAGTGGAGGCGGCCCTGGACCTCGACCATGTCGCCCTTCTTCTTGTGCTTGGCGACCGAAGTGCCGAGGCCGTTGAAAGCGGTGACGCGGTGGAACTCAGCGAGGGTCTCGGTGTAGCCGGCCTCGTTCTTGACCGTCTTGCCATCGACCAGCTTGGGGCGGTCGGTGACAAGAGTGAAGGAGGTAATCGCGGTTTCACCGGCGTGACGGGTTTCGGGTTGGCTAGCGATGCGACCGATCAGGATGACGAGGTTCTTCATGGGGTTTCTCCGTGGCTTGAATTCGGCGGAACCGCCCGCCGATGAACACCACAGGCAGGGCCAAAGGCACGGGCCCGCACCGAACGCTTGCGTGAGGGGAACTCAAAAGCGAGGAGTGGTGCGGCAAGCCCGCAGGGCTTCACGGTCCGCTGCTTTTGGGTTGCGGCCAGAGACTGGCGCTGCAGGGTTCATCGGCAAACGAAGGGCGGTTTCGTCAGTTCAGGCCGCAGGTTCCCAGGCGTTCCTACCCGTCTGCCTTGGTTGCATCCCGTCAGGGCACCCCGGCACCACGCTGGTGTCCATGCGCACCCTCCCCTCGCAGCGGTACTCCCGCCTGCGCATGTCCGGGCAAGTCAGAACGAGATCGCGCGAGAAACCTCGATTTCTCTGCGCTTACCGCAACGGCCTTGTGCGTCAGCACCTGCACGAAGAGCGGGCTGATCCGGAAATTTCAGGGTGCCACCGCGTGCGAATGGGCGCGTCAGCGCCAGGGTTTGGCGAGGCCCTGCGTGATCAGGTAGTCGCCGGCGTCCACGCCGTTCACCGAGATGGTGGCAAGCGTCCGCCCATAGGCGTCGGTGCCAAGCCGCGTGATCATGACCCGCCCACGCGAGACGAACCGCACGAGCGCGGCGCGCGATGCTTCCCCGGCAGTGAAGTCGCACCAGGCGTAGGACCGGCGACGGTCCTGACACTTGGGACTGTCCGGCAGTTCAGGTGCATCGATATTGGCGATGCGGACCCGCTCGCGGCCGCAGCGGATGGTGTCGCCATCATGAACGCTTGGCGAAAGACATAGGGCGGCAGCGGCGAGAACGATGGGCATCGGCAATCCCTAGCGCGGCCGCACTGTCGAACCAAGCCCTCCCCTCTTCCCGACTGGCCCCGATCGTCACCCGAAGGGCCGGCATTCTCGCCGGCGAGGTTGGGCGGGCGGCGGCGCGAGAGCGCCGACCGCGCGCCCTAGCGAGTAGAGCGGGTCGCCCCAAGCCCCGCGCGGGGCGCGGGCGTAGGGGTGCCCCCGCCCTCTCCCCTGCCCTTTGCCTCCCAACACCCCATCCACCTTTAGCCCAATACCGATGTGCGATTGTCGCCCGCATGGCGGGCCCACCGCGTCAGTGGATTGCGGCAATGCTCGACCAGCGGCTCTAGAAAGGCTATGGGGGGGCCGTCCTGGAACCGCCCGCAGGGGCAGTGTTTCCATGCGACTGGCAAGGGAGAATCGCGAATGGATCAGGAGATCCAGATGCCGAGCGCGCGCATGGTTGCTGAGGCCATGGCGACGCTGCTCGCAGGCAAGCTTGCCGACCAGGCGGCGAGCGAAATCGTGCTGAGCCGCGAAGAAGCCGCACTGTGCCTCGGGCTTGCCGAGGGAATTGCCGAAAGCCTCGCGCACGAGGCGGGCGAAACGGACTGATCCAGCTTATCTGACCGCAAGCTGCGCTATACGCCGCCGGCCTTGCCGGGGGCCACGGGCAAGGATAGACTTGGCCCAGCGCGCGCCATGCGGGCCGCGTCAGACAAACCAAAGGAGAATGCGCGAGAGGTCGAACGGGCAGCGTCGATCGCGAGAAATTGGAGATCCCCAATGATCCAGCGATACCGTGTGCTCGGGAAGGTCGTCACCGGCGGCCAGGATGACCTGCAGGCTGCGCTCGGCGCGGCCTATGCGCGCAAGGAGCGGGTGCTCTGCGAATGCCGCAGGCACGAAGAGCTGCCGCTCTATATCAGCCACCGCCATGATCGCTACGTGCTGGCGCGCTGGCCAGGTTCGGGCGCACGTCATGCGACGGCCTGCGACCATTACGAGGCCCCGGACTTCCTGACCGGCATGGCCCAGGTCCGGGGAAATGCCGTGATCGACGACGAGGCTTCCGGCGAAACGACGCTCAAGCTCGCCTTCCCGCTGTCGCGCGGCGCGGCGCGGCTCGCGCCAGCGGCACTCACCAACGACAAGCCGACGGTCAAGTCCACAGGCCAGAAGCTGTCGATGCGGGGGCTGCTCCATGTCCTGTGGGACCGGGCCGAACTGACGCACTGGCATCCCAAGATGGCGGGCAAACGCAGCTGGTTCGTGGTGCGCCGCGCGCTGCTCGAAGCTGCGGCCAGCTGCAAGGCCAAGCAGGAAGCCCTGCCCCATGTCCTGTTCGTACCCGAGACGTTCCGGCTCGAGGACAAGGAGGACCTGCGCGCGCGCCGCCGGGCGGCGCTCGATCGCGTCTACCGTTCGCGTGACGAGTTGATGGTGGTGGTGGGCGAGATCAAGGAGATCGCCCCGGCGCACGGCGCGGAGCGGATCGTGCTGCGCCACGTCGGCGACATGCCGTTCGTCATGGACCCGGACATGGCGCGCCGCTTCCACAAGCGGTTCGCGGGCGAACTGGCGCTGTGGCAGGCGCAAGGGAACCAGGGCCACCTCGTCGTTGCCGGCTCGTTCGCGCGGCGCAGCCAAGGGACCTTCGACCTGATCGAGGTGGCGCTGATGCCGGTGACCGGCGAATGGCTACCATACGAGAGCAGCGACGAGCAGTACCTCATCGCCAAGGCTGTCGCCGAGAAGCGCCGGTTCGTGAAGGGCATGCGGGTTAATCTCGATGCCAGCGCACCGATCGCCAGCCTGGTGCTCAAGGACACCGGCGAGGATGCAACCGCGATCCATATCCATGATGGCGATACTAAGGCCAGCGAACCGCTCGAGGCGCTGCTCGCCTGCGAGGGCGTCATCCACATGGTGTGGAAGGAAGGCGAGCCGCTGCCGCCGCGTGGATCCCGGCGCCGAACCAGCGACACCCCGCCGGAACGCGCCGCAGCGTGAGCGGGCACGCACCAAGGCGTCAGTCGCCGTTCAGCAGGGGCCTGGTCGGCAGAAGAGCGATCCGGCGCACGGCACCGGGTTCGGAGCGCAGCGCCGCGAGGCGCGTCTCGACCGAGGCCGCGTCCTCGGTAATCTCGATGCGATTCAGCCCGATCAGCGTCCAGACCTTGTGTTCGGGGTGCTCCGCGGTGTGGACCGCGTAGGCGAGCGGCAGCTTGTCGGGGTAAAGCCAGAGGAGAAGCACCGGCACGGCGGAAAGGTTGGGCCTGCCCTCGACATCAGTGACCGACAGCAGGTTGGTCACGGGATCATAGCGGCAGTCGATCCCGAGCGGCACGGGGTGGCCGATGATCCCGAGCAGCGCCTCGCGCGCGTTTGCGCCGAAGGTCGCGTCCAGTTCCGGCCCCGGTTTGGCATCCGGGTCGGTTTCAAGCTCCGCCAGGAAGATGAGCACGGCGAAGAGCCGGGCAGCTTCGTCCCGCGTGCAGGGAATATCGAGGGCGAGGTGGATTGCGGACATGGGAGTTCCTTCGCGGGAAGCGGTCAGCAGCCCTCGACCGGCGCAAGTGCGTCGGGACCCAGAACGGCAGAGCATTGCTTAGATTGAGAGGTGGCGTTCGACGTGCGCACGCTCGCGCGGGCGCTGGAAATTGTAGACGGGAACGCCGTGGGCAGCGGCGATGCGGATTGCCTGGCCGGTCCCGCCCGAGGCTTCGCCATCGGCGGTCCAGCACAGGACGAAGTCGGCGGGCGCATCGAGCTCAGGCCCCAGGACCTGGAACACGTTCCGGGTGTGCAAGGCCTGGACGAAGAGATCGAGTCCGGCGAAAGCGGGGTGCGCTGCGGCAGCAAGAGCTCGCGCACGCTGCCACAGCTCTGGCGGCAAGGCCTGCGGGTGGAACGGGCTCGCCGAACCGCGCCAGCCCGGCGCGGGCAGGAAGATCTGTTTGCCCTCCCCCGCCCCGCGCTCGAACGCGCTGTCGGCGCCGATCGCATGGCCGGAGCGCAGGACGTAGCCGCGCTTCAGAAGGGCGAAGGCAGCGCGCGTCATCAGTGCGAGCACTTCGGGCGGGGTGCGGCGTGCACCGATCCCAGTGTAAAAGCGGGGCATGGCAGGTCTCCTTGTTCGCCTGCCCGCCGCGTTCCCCCTACCCTCCCGTCGGCATCGCCGGGGTAACGCCCGCCCCGCGTGCGGCCAGCATGGGGCCGTAGGTAGCTTCAAGATTGCGGTGGAGGACCGCGTTTGCGGGCGGGAAGAAGCTGCCGTCCTCGCGCGGCCGCGAGATCCGGAGCGCGCCGGCGATAACGTCGGGAAAGGGGCGGACACATAGGAGCGACGAACCCGCGTAAGTGACTGGCGGCGGGAACCCCGCGCTGATCCAGCTTGACGGCACGTCTAGCCCGTCGAGCCAGCGCCGGGCGCCGGGCGGCAGTACCGCCACCTGCGAGACGATCCACAGCGTCCAGTAGGTCCCGAAATCATGAGCGTTGGCGATCGCCGCGAATTCCAGGGGCGCAGGCGGCGGGCCGTTTACCGCGATCACTGCGGCCTGAAAGGCGCGCAGCTCGTGCCTGTTGACGCGCTCGAAATCGGGCGTTTGGCCGAGCTGGGCGCAGGGCTCGTTCGCTGGCCCTGCCCCGAGTTCGAAGAGCCTGTGGCGGGTCACGCAGCAGCCTCCCCTGCCCCATCGGGATACCAGGCGAGTTCCACCGCGTTAGGGTTATCGACATCGTAGGCGGCGATACGCGCCGAGGTAATCCAGGTCTCCGGATCGCGGAGCGCGACATAGCCGCCATAGAAACGGCCATCACGGTGGACGAACTGGGCGTGGATGTCCTCGGCTACCGCTTCGGAGACGAAGAAGCCGGCCGCGCCGCGAATGTGGATCGGGGGAAGAACGCCCAGCATTTCGTCATGGAAGACCTCTGTCACCCTCGAGAGCGGGAACTGCGCGAGCGTGCGGGCGCGTTCATCAGACGGCGACGCTGCAAATTCGGGATCGGTCATGGGAGCCTCATTCGTAACGGGGTGGGGCTTGCGGGAAGCGGGGCGGAACCGCGTGTTCGAACACGCAGGCGCGGTAGCGGCCGCCGGCGTAGAGCACGGAATCAAGGCGGCGCTGGCCGCGCTGGACCAGGTCGAGCAACCGGTTGGCGCGCACCGCGAGCCGCGATGCAGCAGCTTCGGTAAGGCAGACCCGGTGGAGGCGGACAAGTTCGCCGGTGTCGTACCACCATGAGCCCTCTTCCGGCCCGCCGTAAGCGCGGTCGACCGCGTAGAAAGCGACGACGTATTTCATGGCAAAATGCCTCCTGGGGCGGTGCGACACGTCAGACAAGAACGAATGGCGGGACGGTGATCTCGGCCTTCGCCATCGCACGCTTGAGCTCGCGCAGGCGAGTGAACCCCTTGATCCAGGACGGCGGGAAGAGGACATATTCGTCTTCGCTCGCCGTGTAGTCGCGCATGGGTCCCGTACCGTCGAACACGACAATCTCGGGGAGATACGCCCCGGGACAGCCGCCCGACCAGCGGCGAAAGATCAACCCGTGCTCGATGCAGAAGGCATCGACCTCCGGGATCTGCCCGCCGTTCAGTTCGGTGCCGTAGAGCTCGAGCGGCGCGCCCTCGATTACCGCCGCCGGGTCGAACGGCTCGCCGTCCCATTCGGCGCGCAAGTCATATTCCTCGGCGCAGGCAGCGAGGCCGCTGAGGAGGTCGCGGCGCAGCGCGCCGCCGATAGTGATGTGAACGGGGGCTCTGTCGCCCATGGCCCGTGTCCTTTCGCAGCCGGTTGGTCCGACCGCGATCACCCCTCTCCCCTCACCAGCCTCTTGCGCGAGCAAAGGTGTGGCGCGTTCAGGCTGGCAGCAGCGGCACAAGGTTGGGGTCGAGCGGAAACCCGAGGCAGCGCGCCAGCTCGGCCGCGTGCTCGAAGTCGGCAGTCGTCACATGAAGTGACCGGGCGATATCGGCCAGCGTCTCGCCTTTGCGGGGCGGCGCTACGCTGTGAAGCTTTCCTGCTTCTGCGGTCACCGCGAAGGGCCAGGTCATGGCGACGGCAATCACCCGCTCGGGCAGCACGATCAGGGTATCGCCAGTTTTGATGCTCTCGTCGCATTGCGACGCGTCATAGGCATTGCCGGTAGTCGCAAAGGCATGGTGCCGCCGCGTGTCGAAGGCGAAGCGTTCGCTATTTGTGAACATGAAGTGTCTCCGTTGCCGCCCATGCAAAAGAAGAGGCGGAACGCCGGGCGGGGGGACGGTCGGCGTTCCGCCTCAGGCCACAAGCGGGGCGAGCCTGCGGCCTTTGCGTGGGAACGGGGACCCGCGATTGGGTCCCCGTTCGGTCGGAGGTGCTGGATGGACTCAGGCGTCGACGAGCGGAGGCAGCGCACCTTCGTTGTCTGCGCCGTCCTTGACGTTGGCGCGGCCGCGCTTGCCCGGCGGCGTAGCGGTGCTGTCACCGAGGCCATCGCCGTTATGCCCGTCACTGGCCTCACCGGCATCGGCTGCCTCGCCGCCGGTAAGCATGTCGCCATCGCCGTATTCGCTCGAACCGAGCTGGCTGTTGCGGCGACGCGGGCGCTGCCAGGCGATGGCCATCGTGCCGTCCTCGCGCGGGAAGGCGGCGATGTAGAGCGGCTGCGACATCGACGGATCGTCGATCTTGCCCTGGTAGAAGATCTCGCCGGTCGAGTTCGAGGCGAGTTCGAACAGTGCGCCAACGGCTACCCAGCGGCGCTGATCGTTGAGCGCGACGATTTCGTACTTGGGCGCGCGGGCGTTGCTCGAGCTGACCGGCCGCAGGCCGATGGTGCGCGTCATCGTGAGCGTTTCGACAGTGCCGATCAGCTGGCCGCTGGCGTTCTTCTTGATTTCACCGATGTTCATGGACGTTCTCCTAGGTGGATTGAATGCGACCGAACCCCTTGTCCGATCACTCATTCCCACCCCCCCTTCCCTCCCGGCCGTCAGGCCGAGCTGCGGGCCCTGCCCGCAGTCCTTCTCTGGAGCCCTCCATCGGGGACATTCGCCAGCGCGGTCTCAGACGAGCAAACATGCAGGCAGCGCGAGCCATTCGGGCTGGTCGTCCGCAATTGGCAGATCGGTGCTGCGCGCCTGACGCTCGGTGAACACGTCGGCGGTATCGAGCGTGCCGAACCCGTCTTTACTGTTCCAGAACAGCAGGCCCTCTTCGGGATCGCGCATGGCGATGACGAGTTTGGGGGCGAAGTGGAGGGTGTCGTGGACCTTGTTGGTCTCGATCCAGTGGATGCCGGCGGCATCGATCATAAACCCGCCGCCACCGAAGGCATCGGGTAAGTGGCGGTCGCTGTCGTAGGACCAGGTCGCCGCTACCGGGAGCGACTGCGTGATCGTGCGGTGCAGCAGGACGGCAACCGCGTCAGGCTCGAACTGGTCGGCGGTAGCGAACACCCGGACAGTTCCGTCGTCCTGCTCCTCGAAGGCAAAGTCGGTGCCAAAGGTCGGGAAGTCGCAGTCGGGGAAGATGGCGAGGAACCCCGATACCACTTCCTCGCCGGTAGGCGGGAAGATCGTTCGGAACGCCTCAGACAGGCCGAGCCAGTGTTGGATGATGGCTTCAGCGTCGGGTTGATCTTCGATGAATTGCGCAAGGGCGATGGCCTCGCGCAGAAGGCCGCATTCGGCGTCAGTGATGTGCAAGACAAAGCAGGAGTGCGTGTAGCAGTTGGACATGGGTGGTGATCCCTTGTTGGATGGAACCGGGCAGACGAGATCGGTGCCCGGGGGCGGACAGCGCCAGTGGGCGGCGTGCGGTTCAGCCAGGGGCTGAACGGGAGCGCCCGAGGAGTTCTTCGAGCAGCTTGCTTGCCGGTCGGTCCGGATTGTGGGGACAGGCGAGACGATCGATCTCGAGTTGGCGAGCGAGGCCATCCGGAATCTCGGCATAGGCCGCAGCTATGGCGATGATCTCGCACGGCGCGCCGATCTCGCGCGGGCTAGTCCCGCGCCACAGACGAATATCGGGCTCGCAGTTTCTGTCGGGCGTGCCGAACACCGTTACGAAGTAAGTGCCGAGGCCCGGATCCCAGCCCAGCGCGATCTCGAACAGGTCGGTGTGTGCGCCGAGCGGCCGCAATGAATAGCGCGACATGGCTCAGTAGTCGGTCGCGAGCATGATGGTGACGACACGGAAGCTCGTCTTGGCGTCCCACGGCGTCTCGGAGCCCCATGAATAGGTTCCGTCGTTCTCGTAGACATCGACCTTCCAGAAGATCTTGCGGTCGAGGTAGGTCACCACCCCGAAGTCCCGCTCTCCGTGTGGATCGTTGCCGGGGTCGATCGGGGTCTCGTTGATCAAACGCCGCATGGCGCACTGGCCCTGGAACAGCCTGACCTGACGGATCGCGGGATCGTCCGAACCTCCCGCCAGCAGGTCGGCGAGCGCACGGGTGAGCACCGTCCGGGAATTTGCCAGCGCGCCGGACCGGGCGGCGTCGTTGAGCCGGGCCACCTCGGCGGTCCTGGTGGTCTCTTGGCAGTCGGGCGATGGGGCGATGGTGGTCATGGGCAGGCTCCTTCATTTGTTCACCGGTTCATCCCCCCTCCCCTCCCTTCCCCAATTGACGGGGTCAGAGCGTTCACGCTACGTTCCGAACTCGAAAGGAATTGCGATGCAGTTGGATGACGTTCTGGGCGGGTTCGATCTCGACATCGTGCTGCGCGATGTGTCGTGTGACGCGGGTGTCCCGCCAGTCAGGCGCGCGATCGCCGCGCTGTGCATCGGGGTTGGTATCGACGATGCCTGGCTATCTGTACGCGAACTGCGCGAGGCAGTGTCTCTGGTCCACGAAGGCGCGGACGGCGGACGCGCGCGACTTGCGACGATCCTGAGCACGGCTTGCGACGATTTTCAGCGGGCAATCTACTATTGCATGGCCGGGCGCGGCGTCGGTGAAATGGCAGAAGCGATGGATTGGTTGCTGGCCATCCTCAAGGCGCGTGGCCGCACGGCCGCATGGCTTAGCCGGTCAAGGGTTCGCCGCAGGGATCTGATGTCGCCCTATGTTTGCGAGGCACCGGATGGGCCGCTGGTGTCACCCGATGCGGATTTTGAGCTTGGCCGCTCGTGGTTCGTTGATCGGGGGCCAGGTCCATACTGACGCCATATAGACCGCTGCGCTGTCATTCATTTTTATCGCTGAAAATCGAGCGATGAATGACGGGGGTTGCGGACAATCCGGAATGGCTCCTTTCAGGAGCGCAAATCGGAATAACGGACGTTCCGGCAGCGAGACCGCAATTTGTTTCGAACACGGATCAACCCGGTCACGATGGCGGTTGCCCGCACGGACGATCGCTGGCGCAACGGCGAGCCGCCGCCGGCCGCGACCCAGCCATCTCTTCTTTAATTTCGTACAGAAATATGTCGCGCCTTGGCACATCGCCGTGCAATTGTCGGTAATAGACATCGAAGAGCAACTACTCGCGGCCTCGATCGCGCGGCACAACACAAGACACCGATTCTGCTAAGGGGGATTAGTTGACGAGCTTTAGGTTTCTGCATGCTGCCGACATCCATCTCGACAGCCCGCTACATGGCCTATCGAGATACGAGGGCTTGCCCGTCGACGAGATCCGCTCCGCCACGCGCGCGGCCTTCGACAACTTGGTGCAGTGTGCGGTCGATGAGGCGGTAGACTTCGTGGTTATCGCGGGCGACCTGTTCGACGGCGACTGGCGCGACATGGGAACCGGCCTCTACTTCGCGAAAGCGATGGGCCGCCTGGACCAAGCGCGCATCCCGGCGTTTCTCCTCGCTGGTAACCATGACGCCGCCTCGGTCTTCTCACGCACCGTCCCTTGGCCGCCGAACGTGCGGCTGTTCAATTCGCGGCGTCCCGAGACCCACCGCCTGCCCGAAATTTCCGTCGCGGTCCACGGCCAGAGCTTTTCGACCCCAGCGGTCACGGACAACCTCGTTCTCGCCTATCCGCCGGCGGAGGCGCACACTTTCAACATCGGCATGCTCCATACCGCGCTGGCCGGCCGTCAGGGTCACGCCGACTATGCGCCCTGCAGCGTCGATGACCTTCGATCCCGTGGCTACGACTACTGGGCGCTCGGTCACGTGCACGAGTTTGAAGTTGTCAGCACTGAGCCACACGTCGTGTTTCCCGGGAACGTACAGGGCCGGACGATCAGGGAGACGGGTGCCAAGGGCGCGGTCCTAGTCGATGTCGCCGACGGAGAAGTCACGTCCGTAGAGCGGGTCGAATTCGACGTATTCCGATGGGCGCATCTCGACGTGGACTGCACCAATACCCGAATGGACGAGGTCAGTGATCTCCTGCGCTCCGCGCTTGTCGGGCTCCACGGCTCAAACGCCTCCGGTCGGCCGCTGATCGCGCGCGTAACGCTGACCGGCGAGACACCAGACGCCGGCGCGGTGCGGAACGGCGCCGCGACGCTGCGCGACGACGTGCGCGCCATCGCCTCCTCGATCTCCCCTTACCTCTTCGTCGAAAAGGTCCGCGTGGAAGTAACCGAGCCGGCGCGGACGACCTGGACGGTCGACGAAGACCTCAACGCGATGATTCACGAGGCAGCGACCGATCCCGAGCTCGCCGGTATCCTCGGCCGTGACCTGGAGCGCTTTATGCTAGCGGCGAGCACGTCGCTCGGTGAGCCCGAGGATGGCGAGCTACGGCAATCAGCGGCGCAGGGCGACTGGGCGGGCGTCCTCGGCACCGCGTCGACCGCGTTGCGGTCGCGTTTAATAAGGGAGGGCTAAGCATGCGCTTCTCTCGCCTCTCGCTCGAGCGCTACGGCCGCTTCGAGGATTGCGACCTCGACTTTCGCTCGGGCAGTCCGGACCTCCATGTTATCTATGGCGAGAACGAGGCGGGGAAAACAACGTCGCTGGCCGCTGTCTCCGACCTTCTCTTCGGTTTTCCCGTCCGTTCGCCCTATAACTTTCTGTTCGACTATTCCCTGCTCCGCGTCGGCGCAGTGCTCGAGGATCGTGACACGACGCTCGCCTGCCGTCGCAAAAAGGGGACGAGCGGCACGTTGCTCGGTGCCGACGACGCCGCGATCGACGATGCGCCGCTTGCCGCGATGCTGCGTGGCCACACCCGCGACACGTTCGGCCTCTCCTTCAGCTTGGATCAGGCGGCGCTCCGCGTGGGCGGGCAGGCGATGGTCGAGGCGAAGAACGACGTCGGCCGGACCCTATTCGCGGCGGGGTCGGGCCTGACCGGCGTCTCCGACGAGCTGCGACGCCTGGAGACCGAGGCCGACGCGATCTGGGGCCCGACCGTCCGTGGCAGCCGGACTTTCACGCAGGCCCAGCGCCAACTTGCCGAGTCCACGAAGGTCGTGCGGGATGATGCGTTGAAGCCGAAGGCCTGGTCGGACGCGAGGATCGCCACCGAGCGGACGCGCGAGGCGCTGGAAGCGGCGCGCCGCGACCGCGATGCCGTCCAGACCGAGTCCAGGTCCGCCGAACGCGTCAGGCGCCTCGCGCCGCTCGTCCGGCATCGCGAGGAGCAGGCGGCGTTGCTCGCCGGATACGAAGGCGTCGTCGATCTCGGCCGTCAGCGCGAGACAGCCGCGGAAGGATTGGTGCGGGAGGCCGAGGAGGCCGTCCGCGCAATTGCGGCCGCCGAGAGCCTGCGGGCCGACATCGCCGACCGACGTGCGGCCGTTTTGATTGACGCGCAGGTACTCGGGGAAGCGGATGAGGTCGATCGCCT
Organism: Sphingobium wenxiniae; assembly: GCF_007830065.1. Classification (GTDB taxonomy): domain Bacteria; phylum Pseudomonadota; class Alphaproteobacteria; order Sphingomonadales; family Sphingomonadaceae; genus Sphingobium; species Sphingobium wenxiniae. The sequence goes on from NZ_VLKK01000023.1 coordinate 18,578, forward strand.
TGTCGCTGAGGCGGGCGCCGAGGTTAAGGCGAAGCGCGACCTTGTCAGCCTGGAGACCGAACACGCCGACGCGACAGCGACCGTTCGCCGGCTCCGCGCCGAGGCCGGTCCGAATGCCGATGCGGCGCCGCCGCGCGAACTCGCGGCGCGGTTGCGGGATCTCGCCCGTGTGGACGGCGAGCAACGTCTGGCGGAGCGCCAGATTGAGGACGAACGTCGGCGCATCGAGGAGCGGCGGGGTCGCGCGGAAGCCTCGCTTTCTGTCAACGTTGTTGGCGATTCAGCTGATGCCTTAACGTCTGCTGTCGACGAGGCGCGGGCACTTGGCACCGACGTCGATAGCCGCTGCGACGCCGCGCGTGGGAGGCTGGACGGCGCAGGACGCCGCGCCTCGGACGCGCTGGCCCGACTGGCACCGTGGGCGGGTGGTGCGGACGCGCTCGCTCGCCTTCCCAAGGTGGATGCCACCGAGATCCAGGAGGCACGAGACGCCCTGGCTGCCCTGCTGGCCGACGTCCGTCGCGAGGAGGAGGCCGCGCAGCGTGCGTCGGACCAGTCGTCTGCCGCAGCGCTCGAGATCTCGCAACTAGCGACCGGAACCGCGGTGTCGGCCGAGGACATCGTGGAGATACGGGCTGAGCGCGACCGTTTTTGGCGGCCGTTGCGCGACTATTTGGTGGATGGCGCGCACCTTCCGGCAGCGGTCGATGCAGTCGCGGGTTTTGAGACCGGCGTCGCAGCGGCAGACGGGCGCGCCGACGCGCGCTATGCGACCGCGGACGCGTCGGGCAGGCTGTCCATGCTGGAGCAGTCGCGTGCCTCGCACGACCTCGCGGGCGATCAGGCCAGTGCTCGCGCAAAGTCGGCCCGTGACCACCACGAGCGGGTTCTTGCCGGGTGGCGACGTCGGCTCAGCGATGCCGGACTGCCGGAGTTGGAGCCGGGGAGGTTTCATTCCTGGCAGGCTGATCGCGATGTGGCGGAGGCGGCCCAGATTGAGCTGCGCGCTTTAGTATCGGAGGTCGAGCGGTCAGAAGCCAGGCGCGGCGCTGCTCGGGCGGCGCTTGCTGCGGCGCTTGGGATCGCGGATGCTTTGGGCCCGCTCGCGCCCGTGCTCGCAAGGGCGGATGCGCGTCGCGCCGCCTTTGAGGATGTCTCGCGCAAGCGCCTGCTGGCGCAGGCGGAGTTGGATCAGGTCGGCGTCGAGAAGACCGCGCTGGACCGCAGGGCCCGCGCGGCGGAAGATGCAGCGACGATTAACGCTGCCGCTTGGAGTGCGGCACTTGCCGAGGCGCGCCTGGATTTCGACGTCCCGGCCTGCGACGCTATCCTCGACCTTTTGGACGAGCTGCGCGAGGCGGCGGCGTCGGACGCGCTCCTGCGCCGGCGCATTGACGGCATCGCACGCGACACACGGGATCACGCGGCCGCGGTCGGACGGCTTGCCGAAACGCTTGGCGTTACCGCGGGCGAGGTGACCGAGCGAATACGGTCGATGCGAGATCGACTTGCGGCAGCGCGAACCGCGGCGACGCTGCATGAATCGCTCGACGAGGAGGATCGGCGGCGCCATGGCGAGCTCCAGGAGGCGCACGCCAAGCTCAAGGCGACTGACGAGGCTCTTGCGCCGCTCCTTGTCGAGACCGGCTCGGCGGACAGGACGGCGCTTGGTACGGCGATCGAGAGGTCGCGTGCTAGGCGTGCGTTGGTCGAGGATGTCTCCGCGACCGAGCTCGCGATCATCGAGGCCGGGGACGGTCTCGGGCTCGACGCACTGGTTGCCGCGGTCGATGCGACGGACCCGGATCAGGTGGCGTCGCAACTGACGTCGCTGGGATTCCGGCTCGAGGAGCTCAACGCTGCGGTGGACGAGGCGGCAACCGCCCACGGCGACGCCCGCGCAACGTTCGCGGCGATAGACACGGACGGGACCGCCGCCGTCAATGCGGCTGCCGATGCCGAGCAGGCCCGCTCCGAGCTGGAGGTCTTGGCGGAGGACTACATCCTGAAGCGGGCGCAGGCGGTCACGCTGAAGTGGGCGATCGAGAAGTATCGCGAACGCCATCAGGACCCGCTGCTTCTGCGCGCGGGCGAACTGTTCTCAACGCTGACGACGGGCCGCTACGCCACGCTGAAGGTCGACACCGACGGACCTAGCCCTCGGCTCCGGGGCATGCGCGATGATATGCGGACCATGGTCGACGTCGATGCGATGAGCGAGGGGACTACCGACCAGTTGTTCCTCGCGCTAAGGCTCGCCGCCCTCGAGCAGTCCGTCGCGGCGGGCGTCGGACTGCCGTTCCTCGCCGACGACCTCTTCGTGAACTTCGACGACCGACGGGCCGAGGCTGGCTTAAGGGTCTTGGCCGAGGTGGCCCGAAGCACCCAGGTGCTGTTCTTCACACACCACCCGCACCTCGTCCAGATCGCGAAGTCCGTTGTCGGCGCCGAGTTGCATTCCGAGTGTACACTGTCGTGATCCGGCGGGTGGCTTGATGCCGGAGGCCGACACAACCGACGCAGCGGCCGCCGTCAGGCGTCGACGGGTTGTGATACGGCGGGAGGCCGCTCGACGTCGTGGCCATCCAATCTCCGCCGCGCGCGCGCATGAGCTTTTTTCCGGATTTTCCGCGCTAGAATTCGCCTCTCCTTTTGAAGTCCAGATTTGGAGGAGATTCTCATGAGTGACGCGGACGATGAGCCTCCGCTGCCGGACGACCACCGCACATGGCGACGGATTGTCCAGGAGGGTCAGCTGGCCCGTTTCCCCGAAGGCGTCATCGTCAGTGCGATACGCACCAACTACCGCCGCGAGGGCATCGAACAGAATTTCGTCCGTGAGTTGATCGTCTTCATCTCCGACCGCATGCTGTCGATCCTGCGCGGCGAGATCTCGGCGAAGACCTTCCCGGACGGAGGCCGAGACCTCGTCGAGGCTGTGCACGACGCGATGCTCAAGGCGTTACTGTCGCCGACGGCAGCCGATGGCGAGGGCTTGCGCAAGTGGTTCAAGTCGACGCTCCGCAATCGGGCGATCGACCATGTGCGCAAGGAGCTCAAGAAAATGAAGCTCATGCCCGATATGGTCGATGACCCTGGCGGCATGGTGGATCCGCGGACCGAGAACTTCTCGGAAGCGGAGCAGGAAGCGGGGTTCTCGTGACGGCAGTGCAAAAAGTGTCGCTAAGCAACCCATTGAAATTGCTGATATAATAGCGCGTCGCTCGCGGTAAGTGATTGATATCCCTCATTCTGGAGGTTTTTCATGTTACGCTCCTGATCCCGGCCGCTGGCGGTTTCCCGCCCAGGAGCCGATCCCGGTGTGGCGAGACGTCAATGGTGATGACGCCTTTGGTGTTGATATGCTCGTGCGCATTGGGGGCGATGTGCATGATGTGATGATCCGGAAAGGTGTCCGGCATTCGCGCTCGAACCTCACCGATCCGGGTCGCGTTCCACGTCATGATAACGTTGGTAAGCAGTGTCAGGCCTGATGATATCGCGGCCATTTGTTCGGGCGTGCGGCCATGCCGTGCGCCGATCGGCCCGGAATAGATCGCGCGCTGCAGGGTGTGGACCGACTCGCCTTGGCTGAGCAAAGCGTCATTCATCCCACGGAACGCCGGATCGCCGAGATAAGCGCCCAGGAAGCGGGTCAGTAACAGCCTGCCGAAGGCATCCCCTGCCTGAAACGCCTCATCGCCCCGCGCGGCGCTGCCAAAGCGGTCCAAAACGTAGGTCGCGGAACACCAACCACTCTTGGTCGATGCCGCAATTCGGAGGAGCGGGTCCCATCCCCGAGTGATGGCGCTGGTTGAGACGGTCTCGCTCACAATTGGCCGCAGGCTGGCAGGTACATCGAGGCCACGCGGGAGATAGAGCTTGCGCTTGTTCATGCCGGCCAGCCTCGGCGCGAGATCAAACCCCACCAGATTGGCCAGCGCCATACCGAAATGTGTGTGGCCATGCGTATCCACCGCGACACGGTGGAGATCGACGGCTTCGTGGCGAAGAGCCCCTTCGATAGCGGCCCCGGCTTGCCGTCGGTTCAGGACGACGGCCTGGTCATGCAGGATCACCCATTGGTCGAGCACATGGGTGTAGGTTCCGACAGCCGGCGTGCGCCGTCGCGGATCATGGCGGGCTGTCCAGAGATGGCGGGTTGCATCAAGGCTCATCATGTCGGCCGATGCCTGAATTCCGCCTCCCCACAGCCTGGTGACCGGAAGCGTCCTGAAATGATCAAGCACCAAGCGGTTGGCCGCCGGCAATCGACCATTCGCCTCGATGCGGCGCATCATCTCGCCGACTGCGTCGGCTTCAATATTGAGCGTCATGCGCGCCATGTCGGCGGCGGTCAGATCTGAGCCCAAGGCGATCAGGGCCGCGTAGAGGATTATGAGTTCATGCTCGCTTGCGGGTGACCTGCCCAACAGCGCCCAGGAAAAGCGCGTGGCGGCATCGATGGCGATCAGCAGATCCGGCAACTGGATCTTTCCGACACCGGCGAACAGTTCGCGGCGAATGGCCTTGAGCCTTTCGTCTTCGGGAGCCGCCTTGAGTTTTGGAACGACCAATCGGTCGTTTTCAATCCGGATATCGCCTCTCGACACCGCCGCATCGATGGCTTTCAGGGCCGTCGTGAGTTCATCCTTGATCCAGCGGATGTTCGCTTCCGGCTTGGCTGACACGGCGAGGTTTCGCACGAACCGTGCTCGTTCCTTTTGCCATTGCGCCTTTGGGATCAGGCGGTCCTCAGGAGCACGGTGTTCCAGGCTGTGGTCGACGCTGGCCTGCCCATTGCGCAGCGAGCGTTTGAGCAGCATGAGCGTCGCCGCCCTATAGCCGCCAAAGGCGGCCTCGCGGTCCGGTTGATCGATGAGGAACGCCCACGTCCGACCGAATGGATTGGCGGTGCCTTCCGGCAATCGTCCCATTTCCGAACCCGCCACCCGGTCCAGTGTCGTCAATGCCTGCGAAAGCGGGTGCGTCGACGGCAGGTCCAAGCTGATCGACGAAGCCGCGCCCAACAACTCACTCGCGCCTCTGCCTGCTGTCGCCAGTTCCCGCCGGACCCGGCCAACCTTCGTGGATGGACCGTGTGCGCTGGCCGGCAGGAACGGCGCCAACATGGTGCGCATCTGGTCGCGCGCGACGGAAGCGGAGGTATTCTCATCGTCGACAAGGCTTGCCAATTGCAAGACCAACGCTTGATGTCGGCGCAGTTCGTCCTCGACCGCCGCCTCGGCGCGGGTTCGGGCCTGACGCCAGAGATCGGCGATCCGGTAGTCGATCATCCCCAGACCGCCATCCGTGAGACGCAGCAGTTGCAAGCGCAGAAAGCAGGCTATTTCAATGGTCTTGCGCTCACCACGCATCCGCTTGAGCGTCGCAGGCTTGCGGTAGAGCATTGATCTCGCCTGGGCGTTCAGCATTCCGGCTGCCAAGCCAAGATGGAGCCTGTCGGCCCCAAGTTTCTTCAGAAAATCGATCTTCGCGATATGGTCGGCGAGGCCTTTGGTTTTACGGGACGCGGGACTGTCTCGAAGCCATTCCAACCGCGTCTTGCCATTTGGCATCGTCTCCGACAGCTCAAGCGGCCAGACCTTCGTCTGTTCTATCCCCACTGCGGCTACCGCGCCGGCCAACAGACCGCCATCGTAATGGCGCCGGGCGCCTGATGCAGAACTCCTCAGCCGTCGCGTTGGCAACTGGACATAGTGGTGATCACGGAGCCATGCGCGCGCGGCTTGTTCCAACTCGTCCACGAGGAATTTGTCGCCGGCCTCGCGCCGCAGAAAGCCATTCAACGCGCGTTCCCCGTGCTCGGTGAGGTCGCGCAAACCCAGTGCCTGTTTCGCCGCGTCCTGATGCTCGAACAGCGTGCGGTGGCGGCGGTAAAGCGCGCGGATTGAGGCAAGCCGGGGCGGTGCAATCCCAAGCTCGGCACCGAGATGAGCCAGCACTTGCGGCGAAATCATCTCCACGGAATTGAGTGGTGCTCCCGTGAGGCGCAGAAAACCAACCTGCAGCGCCACGCCCAACCGGTTTAACGGTCGCCGGCGGCGGCGGACGGTTCGCCGATCGTCCTCGGAAAGCGAGAAGAAATGCGCGACTTCGGGTTCGGTTAAATTCTCCGGAAACCGTTCGCAACCAAGATATTGTCGAAACGGCGCATCCACGACTCGGCCCTCCCAGGAAAGACCCTACACACCGCCGGCTGAAGGTCGAGAAACCTCACCGGTCAATGATATCAATGGGTTACAATTTTCTCGCGGCTTTTATCGCTATGTTTCAATAGCTTGCTTAGCGGCACTTTTTGCACCGCCGTCACGAGAACCCCATTCTGCATCGGCTTGCCCGGGGCGATGTAATGCCACTCCAGCCCCATCTCCCCGCACCAGGCGAGGACCGCGTTCGAGGTCAGTTCGGTGCCGTTGTCGCTGACGATCATCCCTGGCTTGCCGCGCTCGGCGATGAGGTCGGTTAGCTCGCGCACGACCCTGCGCCCCGATATTGACGTGTCCGGCACCGCTCGCAGGCACTCGCGGGTCACATCATCGACGATGTTGAGCACCCGGAACCGGCGCCCCGACGCCATCTGATCATGGACGAAGTCCAGGCTCCACCGCTGGTTGGGGAGCGCCAGCACAGGTGCCGGAGCCCGTGCACCAATGGCACGGCGCCGGTTCCGCCGGCGTCGGACCGCCAGCTTCTCCTCGCTATAGAGCCGCTGCGTCTTCTTGCGGTTGATCACCACGCCTTCCCGCCGCAGCAGGATGTGCAGCCTTCGATAGCCGAACCGCCGGCGCTGCTGCGCAAGCTCGCGCAGCTTCGACCGAAGATCGGCATCATCATCCCGCTGCGATCGGTAGCGCATGCTCTTCCGATCAGCGCCGATAACACGACACGCCCGCCGCTCGCTCATCCCCAGGACCGCCTGGAGACGAGCGACCGCCTCTCGCTTCGCAGCGGGCGTCACCAATTTTTTGCGAGAAGATCCTTCAGGCCGGCGTTGTCGAGCATCGTCTCGGCCAGCAGCCGCTTCAGCTTGGCGTTCTCATCCTCGAGCGCTCGCAGACGCTTCGCCTCCGAGACTTCCAGGCCGCCGTACTTGGCCTTCCAGTTGTAGATCGTCGCTTCGGATACGCCGTGGCGCCGGGCCAGCTCGCCCGTCTTGGCACCGGCCTCCGCCTCCTTCAGCACGCCAATGGTCTGCTCTTCCGTGAACCTCAATCGCTTCATCGTCCGTCCTTCCATCAGGCCGGACTCTAATCATGCGTGGAGGAAAAGCAGGGGGGCACGTCAGCGGCACGCCTTTCAGCGTTCGGTTATGGACATCGAACGCAGTGCGGACCTGATGGGCAAGGACGATGTCGGGCGGGCTCGATTTCAAATCTCATGTGAAGATGCGTTCTGCGACATGGGGTGCTCCATTGCATCAGGCAACGGTCCTAATAGTTGCGCGGGGTGGCGTAGCCACCGGCGCACTGGCCGCATCGAGGCGGGCGATCTGCTCTGCCGAGAGGCGTAGAGTCGCTGCGCCCAGATTGCTGTCGAGTTGGGCGAGCGAGCGCGGTCCGATGATTGGCACCGCGCCGTGCGTTGCAGCCCAGGCGATGGCGACGCGATCGGCACTCGAGCCAATTTCTTCTGCCACCTCTAGCACGGCATCGACGGTGCTCGTCCGGAGCGCAGTGTTCTCCGCTTGGAAGACGCGGCCGCCGAGCCCTTCGGCGCGCCCGGTTTCACCCTTGCGATATTTGCCAGTCAGCACGCCACCGCCGAGCGGCGACCAGGTGACAACGCCGATCCCCAACGCTTCGCAGGCCGGGAACAAGTCGTCTTCGGGCGCGCGATGGACGAGGCTATGCTCGAACTGTGCAGCGGCGATCGGCACCGCGCGCGTGAGTTCGGTGAGGGTCGCCGCGCGCGCGAGCCGCCAGGCCGGGAAGTTGGAGAGGCCAGCGTAGAGGATCTTGCCGGCGCGGGCGAGATCGTCGAGACCGCGCACGATCTCTTCGATCGGCGTCAGGCCATCGGGATGATGCACCCAGTAGAGGTCGATCCGATCGGTCTTCAGCCGTTTCAGGCTCGCCTCGACCGAGGCGACCATGGCCTTGCGGCTGTTGCCCGTCACCAGCCGGTTGGCATCCGGCGCAGCACCATTGGTGAATTTGGTGGCGAGCACGAAATCCTCGCGCCGTCCTTGCAGCGCCGTGCCGAGAATCTCTTCGGACTGGCCGAACTGGTAGACATCGGCCGAGTCGATGAAATTCCCGCCTGCCTCGGCATAGGCGTCCAGAATGGCGGTGGCGGTTTCAGGATCGGCGCCATAGCCCCAGCCGGTGCCGAAATTGCCGGTGCCCAGCGCCAGTCTGGAAAGCTGAAGGCCGGTACGGCCGAACGTTGTATAGTCCATAGCGTATATCCTAATCGGTGCGGGCTGGCGTGTCAGGCGGCCAGGAAGGCCTTGGCCTTCGTCAGGAAGGCGTCGTGATACTGGAAGATGCCGCCATGCCCGGCGTCGGGGTAAAGGACGAGTTCGGCGCCCGGGATACGGTGCGCCATGTCGGTCGAGTTGTCGCTCGGCACCATGATGTCATGGTCGCCATTCGCTACGAGCACGGGCGTTCGGATGGTGTCCAGCGGCTGTTGCGCCTGCTGGCCCCATGCCTTTATGGCTTTGAGCTGGCGCAGGAACGCGCCGGGCGAGACCGCCTTGTCGCGATCGCGGGTCCGCTCCTTGAGCCGCACGAGAAACGCCCGGGCCGCACGCCTGCTGCTGGCGCTGGAGGTGAAGAAGAGATAGGTCTTGGGATCGCGGAAAGTCAGCAGCCCTTTGACGATGAGAGGCCACGAGACCGCCCCAACCCGATCAATGCCGATTCCGCCCGCAGGACCCGTGCCAGCGAGGATGGCGCGGCGGACGAGATCGGGCGCGTCGAACAGGATCTGCTGCGCGACGAAGCCGCCGAGCGAAAAGCCGATCAGGTCGATCGATGTCAGCCCTAGCGCCCGGATCGCGGCGATCATGTCGTCCGCCATTTCGGCGATGCTGAGCGGTGCTATACCGCCGGACGTGCCGATACCGCGATAGTCGAGCGCATAGACCGGGCGGTCGGCTGCCAGACCCTCGACGATCCAGGGGTCGAAATTATCGAGGTTCGCGCCCCAATGGTTGAGCAGCACGACCGGCACGCCGGTATCAGGCCCAATGCGGCGATAGGCGAAGCGCGTGCCGGTAGCCTCGACGTGGCGGGTGGGGACTGTCTTCCAGTCGGCGCTGCGGAAGTGGGTGGCCATGTTGGAATCCTTGTTTGTGGATATCGCGTCATTTCAGGGTGACGACGACCTTCCCCTTGGCGCGCCCAGTGTCGATGTAGGCAAAGGCGTCGTTCAGTTTCTCGAACGGGAATGTACGATCCACGACCGGACGGATAATGCCGTTCTCGATCAGCTTCGTGATCCCGCCAAGTTGCTCACCATCGGCGCGCATGAAGAGGAAGGAATAATCGACACCCGCGCGCTTCGCCTTGCGGCGGATGCCCGCGCTCATCAGGCGCAGCACGAGCCGAAGCACCGCGTTCAGCCCTTGCGCGCGCGCGAAGGCAGGATCGGGCGGGCCGGAAATGGAGATCAGCTTGCCGCCGGGCTTCAGGACCTTGAGCGATTTTTCCAGCGTTGCGGCGTCGAGGCTGTTTAGGACGACGTCGTAGCCCGACAGTTCCTCCTCGAACTTCTGGCTGCGATAATCGATGACGATATCGGCCCCCAAGTCCTTCAGCATCGGGGCGTTGGCGGCGCTGGCCGTCGTCGCAACGGTTGCGCCAAGATGTTTGGCGAGCTGGATGGCGAAGGTGCCGACACCGCCCGATCCGGCATGGATCAGCACCTTCTGCCCCGGCTTGATCTGTGCCCGCTCGATCAGCACTTGCCAGGCCGTCAACCCCACCAGCGGAATCGATGTGGCTTCCACCATCGACAGACTGGCGGGCTTGAGCGCCAGATCGCCCTCCTTGACGGCGATCCGTTCGGCAAAAGTGCCGATCTGCCCGTCGCGCGGACGCGCATACACCGCGTCGCCCGGCTTGAAGCGCCGCACATCAGCACCGACCCTGACGACGGTGCCAGCCAGATCATGGCCGAGGACAAGCGGCGTCTTGTAGGGCAGGATCGGCTTGAACGCGCCGTCCCGGATCTTGGAGTCGAGCAGGTTCAGCCCCGCAGCCTCCACCTCGACCACTACGTCGTCGGGGCCGGGCGTCGGTTCCGGCATGTCGCCGGGACGCAGCGCCTGTTGCTTGCCGTAGCGGTCGAGGATGAAGGCCTTCATGGTTCTGCTACTCCGGATCAGGCGTCAGCGGTGATGACGGCGACAGGATAATCGGTATAGCCCTGCGCGCCGCCGCCATAGATCGTGGCCGGGTTCATCTGGGCGAGCGGCGCGCCGCTTCTCAGCCGTTCGACCAGATCGGGATTGGCGATGAAGTCGTGGCCGAAAGCGATCAGGTCCGCCTTGCCCTCGCCGAGGCGGGATTTGGCCAGTTCAAGGGTATAGCCGTTGTTGGCGATATACGTGTTGCGGAACGCCTTGCGCAGCGCATCGAAATCGAACGGCGCCACATCGCGCGGCCCGCCGGTTGCCCCCTCGACGACGTGGATATAGGCGATACCGAGCGCGTCGAGTGCTTCCACCACATGGTTGAACTGCGGCTGCTCGTCGCTCGACGGCACCGTGCCATTTGCGGGTGACACGGGCGAGAGACGGACACCCGTGCGCTGCGCGCCGATTTCATCCGCCACAGCGGCGGTTACTTCGATCAGCAGGCGGGCGCGGTTTTCAATCGAACCGCCATAGGCGTCGGAGCGGACGTTGCTGGCTTCCCGCAGGAACTGGTCGAGCAGATAGCCGTTCGCCCCATGCACTTCGACCCCGTCGAACCCGGCCTCGATCGCGTTGGCAGCGGCCTTGCGGAAATCCTCGACGATGCCGGGGAGTTCGTCCAGTTCGAGCGCGCGCGGCTGCGACGCCTCAACAAAGCCGTTGTTCACAAAAACCTTCGTTTCTGCACGGATCGCCGATGGCGCAACCGGCGCTTCGCCGTCATGAAAATCGATATGGCTGACGCGGCCGACATGCCAGAGCTGGACGAAGATGCGGCCGCCCCTGGCATGCACCGCGTCGGTCACTGTGCGCCAGCCCGCGATCTGCTCGGGCGTGTAGAGGCCGGGTGTGTCCTGATAGCCCTGGGCCTGCTGAGAGACCTGAGTCGCCTCGGTAATGAGGAGCCCGGCGCTCGCGCGCTGGGCATAATAGTCCGCCGCAAACGCGCTGGGCACGAGGCCAACTCCGGCGCGGTTGCGCGTCAGCGGCGCCATGACGATGCGGTTCGTCAGCGTGAGGCCGCCGAGGTCGTAGGAATTGAACAGGTCCGTCTGGGTCATTGTCTCGATCTTTCGTTGTGATGATAGGATTGCGTCTGCTTGGCTTTCGCTGCCCTTCAGGCGTCCGCGATGTAGCGAGCGGCGGGCTGCGACTGCGAAATGCCGGGAAGCATCGCCTGACGCGCCGCGTCATAGGCATCCCATTTTCCGACTTCATGCAGCGGCGGGATAGTGACCGCCTCCCGGCGATCGAAACCCGCGAGCGCGGCGTCAACCAGGTCGTTCACTTCCATCACACCACTCAAGGTGTCCACATCAACGCCGGCATGGTCCCAGATTTCGGTGCGGGTCGTGGCGGGCAGTACCGCCTGCACATAGACGCCCTGCGGGCCGAGCTGCAGGTTGAGGGCTTGCGACAAATAAAGGGCGAACGCTTTGGTGGCGCCATAGACGGCCATCCCGAATTCCGGCGCGAGGCCGACCACCGAACCGATGTTGACGATCGCTCCCTTGCCCGATTGCGCGAGGCGCGGGGCAATGGCGTGGGCAAGCCGCACCAGAGCCGTCGTGTTGAGCGTCACCAGCCGCTCGACATCGTCCGTCGACTGATCGAGGAAGGTTCCCGCCAGGGTCGTCCCGGCGTTGTTGATGAGGATTTCGATCTGCGCATCGTCGCGCAGCCGAGTCTCCACCACGGCGCGCTCGGTGGGATCGGCGAGGTCCGCCGTCATGATGTCGACCGTAACGCCGGTCTCACTCCGCAGACGCTCGGCCAGCGCCTCCATGCGCGCTGCGTTGCGCGCGACCAGCACCAGATCATGGCCGCGCCGCGCGAAGCGATCGGCGTAGCCCGCGCCGATGCCGGTAGATGCGCCGGTGATGAGAACGGATGGTTTGGCGGTCATGGCATTGCCCTTTCATGGCATTGAAACTATATTCATGATAGTCGTCATCAATGATGTTGATATGATGGCTATCATGATAATGTCAATGGCATGCGGAGACGAAAATGAAAGTAAGCCGGGAACAGATGGCCCAGAACCGCATCCGCATCCTGACCGAGGCGGGACGCCTGTTCCGCGAGAAAGGTTTCGATGCGGTCAGCGTCTCGGAGGTGATGAAGGCCGCGGGGTTGACCCATGGCGGCTTCTATGGGCATTTCAAATCGAAGGACGATCTGATCGCCCACGCAATCGGCCATGTTGCCGGTAGTCAGTCTGATCCTGACGATATCGGTTCGTGGATCGACACCTATCTGTCCGTGCCCCATCGCGACCATCCCGAACGAGGCTGCCCGATGGCTTCCCTGGCCGGTCTCATGCGGCAGCAGTCGCCGGCAGCGCGCGCGTCGATGATGCAGGTCGTTGCGACCCAGATCGAAAGTCTTGCGGGCACCATGGCAGAGGGCGATGCCACTGAGCGCCGCAGGGCAGCCATCGGCAGGTGGTCGGCGATGGTCGGCGCGCTCATCCTCGCCCGGTCTATCGACGACCCCGTGCTGTCGGAAGAATTGCTGACCGCGACGCGCGCCTGGATTGACGAAAGGACGACTCCCGGCCAGCGCGCTTCGGCGCAGAAAGGCCGCGCGGCATGAACATCCTCGACAACAAGGAGGGCCTTGACGGCCACGACCAGTTGGCCGCGCTCATGAAGGCTGATATCCATCCGCCGATCGGCGAAATGCTTGAGTTCGCTCTCGTCGGGTTAGAGCGCTGACGCGTCGTTTTCGAGGGTTCGCCGTCTCGCAAGGTCTTCAATCCGATCGGCTCGGTGCATGGCGGTTATGCCGCGACCCTGCTCGACAGCGCTTGTGGTTGCGCCGTGCACTCCAGCCTTCCAGCAGGGCAGGGCTATACGACGCTCGAACTGAAGGTCGCCTATCATCGTGCCTTGACTGATAAAAGCGGCCCGGTGCGGGCTGAAGGAAAGTTGGTCTCGCTTGGGCGGCGGGTCGCCTTCTCAGAAGCGCGGCTGCTCGACGCGCAAGGGCGGCTCTGCGCGTCCGCAACCTCGACACTGCTCCTGTTCCCGATTGGCCCAGTGGTGGATGAGGAACCAGGAGACTCCAATCTACCAGGAGGCGCCAACGCCGAATAAAAAGAGACGCAGGAAGAGATGATCGATATTGGAGCAGCCTAAGTGGTCGGGAACTGAATGAACCCTTACGCTGCTCACCATGGTTTCTGTTGGCTTCTGTTCATCGTCCATCCTGTCGCAATCCAGTCACCAGTCCCCTGCCGCCGTGCGATCGCACTGATCTAGATATTGCCGCGCCGCCGCGACAAGCTCTGGCGCCAGACGATGGCCATCAGTTTCCCTTTGGAAACAGGCGCCCCCTCCCGCGTGCCGCATCGCAAACGCGCGCAGGGCTTCGAGTTTCGGATTGGCCAGCGGTGGAACACCCGTCGCTCCGAACATTTGCCGCAAAAGCGTGCGCAGCGGACCTCTTGCCTCAGGCTGCTTGATACGTTGCCGTTGCCGGCCATCGGACAATCCCACCAGTAGAGCCTGCAGTTCGAGCGGCGTGAGGATGGGAGGTCCAGTGACATCGGCCAGCGGCCGATCGGCCGCTTCCACCTCGTCGTCTGGTCGAGGGTACCTGCCAACCGACCTCGGCGAGGGGGCTTGGGGACGCCGAGTGGGGGCGCCGGCTGGCAGGCTGACGGGGGCCGCCACAGACGCTTGATCAGCACCCAGCGTGACGGCTGTCCCGCCAAACATAAGTCCGGGAATATGGGAATAAGGCGGCGTTGGATCATAACGCACAGTCTAATGGGCTCCGCTGGTATCGATCGGACCCTTTGGCTTGGGCGCCAGCCAGATGAGCGTGGCGGCGAACGCGAAGCAGATCGTGATAGCGGCGAACATGTTCAGCGTCGCCAGCATCACGCTTTGACCCTCGACGAGGCTGGTCAGAGCCGCGGTCGCGGATTGATATGACATGCCGTCGGCGATCATGCCCTCAAGCGTCGCCTGCCCCTGATGCATGGCGCCGGCCAGTTCGGTCTGGTTTTCCCGCGCGGCGTTGGCCCAGCCGGTCTGCACGATCGAGGTAGCGAATGCGCCGCCTAATGTCCGCATGAAATTCGTGAGGCCGGCGGCAGTCGCCTGCTCGTCTGGGTCCACACTCGCCATCGCAAGACCGGTGACAGGCACAAAGAACATGACCATGAACGGACCCATCAGGAGTGTTGGCCAGGCCATCTGCAGGAAAGTGACGTCCGAGTTGAAAGTCATCCGCCAGGCCACAGTCGCCCCGAGGCCCACGATGCCGAGCGATACGATCAACCTGGGATCGATTTTCTCTGTCAGCTTACCGATAGCTGGCGCCGAGAGGACGGCAAATATGCCCATCATCCCGGTCGCGTAGCCGGCCCAGGTCGCGGTGTAGCCCATATTCTGCTGGAGCCAGAGCGGCAGCAGGACGATGGCTGCGAAGAAGGCCCCGAACGCCACCGAATAGGTGACAGACGCCGCGACGAAGCCGCGATGGCGGAAAATCCGTAGATCGACAATAGGGTTCTTGTCGGTCAGCTCCCAGATCAGGAAAGCGACAAAGCCGATCGCGGCGATCGCTGCCAGCCAGCGGATTTCGGCAGCAGCGAACCAGTCATGGTTGCGGCCCTCGTCCAGCATGATCTGGAGAGCGCCGACCCAAAGAATCAGGAGTGCGAGCCCGACCTTGTCGATCATGGCAGGGGCGGTGGGATCAGGTTGGCCGCGCAGGAAGTAGAGGACGGCAAGGCCGCCGGCCGCTGCAACCGGCACCTTGATGAAGAAGATCCACTCCCAGCCCACACCGTCGCAGATGATCCCGCCAAGTATAGGGCCGGCCACGGGGCCGACAAGCGTCGTCATCGCCCAGATCACCGTTGCCAATGTCGCCTTTTCCGGGGGAAAAATGCGCAACAGCAGCATCTGCGAGAGCGGCATGATCGGGCCGCCGAACAGACCGAGCAGGACGCGCCCGCCAATCAGCGTGCCCAGCGACCCGGCAAGACCGCACATCAGAGAAATCAGGGCGAACGCCAGATAGCAGGTGATGAACACGCGCTGCGCCCCAAACCGCTTGGCGAGCCAGCCCGTGAGCGGGACGGTGATCGCCTCGGCCACCGCATAGGAGGTGATGACCCAGGTCCCCTGCGACGATGACACGCCGAGCGCGCCCGCGATGGTCGGAATCGAGACATTGGCGATCGTCGTGTCAAGCACGACCAGGAAATTGCCGAGCCCGATCGCAATCGCGGCGAGGATGAGCGTCGTGCCGGTGAGCGGCCCTGCGGGCAGAGCCGTTGCGCGGGCGGAAAAAGCGGTTGCCATCAGGTGAGGCTCCTGGCGATCAGTTCGAGATGTCGATGTCGGCGCTCATCGACAGGCCAACGCGCAGGGGATGTTCGCCGAGTTGTTTGGGATCCAGTTTGATACGAACCGGAAGACGCTGCACCACCTTGATCCAGTTGCCGGTTGCGTTCTGTGCTGGCACAACCGCGAAAGCGGCGCCCGTGCCGCCCGAAAAGCCAACCACGCGACCATGATATTCGACCTTGCCGCCATAGAGGTCCGATGTCAGCCGGACCGGTTGTCCGGGCCGAACCTTCGCAAGCTGAACTTCCTTGAAGTTGGCATCGACATAGGCACCCTGGATTGGGACAACCACCATCAGGGCCTGGCCCGGCTGCACGCGCTGGCCGATCTGGACCTGCCGCCGGGAGATGACCCCGTCGATCGGGGCGCGCAGGATCATGCGCTCAAGATCGACATGCGCCTGATCGCGAGCGGCCCGAGCCACTAGGACCTCCGGGTTGGCGTCGATCGTCGAATTGTCGATCAGCGCCTTGTTGGCATCACGGCTGCCGATGGCGGCCGTGCGGTTGGCCAGCGCCTGTGCCCGGGCCGCTTCGGCCGCCTTTACCCTGGCGAGGGCGGTGTGTTGGGCATTGCGCGCTACCGTGAGTTCATCGCCCGATACGGAGCCCGAGGCTGCCAATGCCTCGCGCCGCTGAAGATCAATGCGCGCCTTGTCGAGATCACCACGGGCGGCGGTGAGTTGAGCCTCGACGCTGGTCTGGTCGGCGACGCGCGCGGCGATCTGTGCTCCCAAGACGCTGTCGGTCGCAACCAGTCCGCGCACCCGGCGGACCGCCGACGCCAACTCGGCTTCGGCGCGGGCGAGAGCGATTTTCGCATCTGTATCATCGAGCCGGACAAGGATCTCGCCGCGCCTCACGGGTTGGGTGTCATCGACCAGCACTTCGCGCACCGGGCCTCCGACCAGCGGCGTCACCTGCGCGACATTGGCCCCGACATAGGCATTGTCGGTCTCGACATGCTGCGAGGCGATCAGGACATCATAGGCATAGTAGCCGCTCCCAAGCACCGCGACAGTCGCCGTCAGCGCGATGAACAGCCGCGTACGCTTGCCTTTGCGCGCGCGCACCTCACCGGGGCTTTCTTCCTCGATGATGGTGTGGACGTCATGTTCGATGATATGGGTTGTCTTGGACACGGGACTGTTATCCTTCAGGAACGAAAGCCGCCGCCGAGCGCGCGGACGAGAGCGACGTCGAGGGCAAAGGCGCGGGTTTGGAGCGAGGCGACGGCGCGGCGGGTGGCGATAAGGCCGTCTTCGGCGACGAGGACGTCGAGATAGGTGGCCAGGCCGCCGCGATAGCGGTTGTTGGCCACTGTCCAGGCAGCCGTGGCGGCGCGTTCGGCTTCCTGCGCGCGACCAAGCCGCTCGCCCAGCGCCCGCTGGCTGGCGGTCGCGTCGGCGACCTCGCCCAGCGCCTGGGTGAGCGCCCCGTCATATTGCGCTACCGCGTTCTGGTAATCAGCCTCGGCTGCCCGATATTGGCCGCGGAGTCGACCGCCATCGAAAATTGGCAGGCTGATCGCGGGCCCGGCCGTTCCAAAGGTGGAGCCTGATTTGAACACGTTATCGATACCGAGCGCCTGGAGGCCGATCAGGCCGGCAAGGTTAATGTTCGGATAGAAGGCCGCACGTGCCTCCCTGATCCGACTTCCCGATCCTTCGGCGCGCAGGCGCGCGGCGATGATGTCGGGCCGCCGCCCGATCAGTTCGGCGGGCAGGTTCGCGGGAAGACCGAAGGCGGTGTCGGACAACACGGACGGACGGGCGATCGATAGCCCCCGGTCTGGGCCGGCCCCGAGCAACACCGCGATGCGGTTGCGCGTGAGCGACAGGCTTTCTTCAAGCGCGGCACGTTCGCCCTGTGCCGTCGCCAGCGCGGAGCGGGCGCGCTCGACCGCGCCGTCATTTTCCATCCCCTGGGCCTTGCGCCCCTGCATCAGTTCCAGGGTGCGGCTACGCACCTTGACCGCGTCGACCACCGCGTCATGCTCGGCATACAATCCGGTCAGATCGGCATAGGCGCTGGCGATGCCGGCCGAGACCGCCAGTCTGGCGGCGGCGGCTTCCGCTCCCGCGGCTTCGGCCTCCGATCGGGCTGCGGCGAGCGCCGCGCGATTGCGACCCCAAAAGTCCAGTTCCCAATCGAGGCGGAGCGCGCCCTGTCCATAGTCGGGCCAACCCCGGGGCGAGAAGTCGCCAGGGATGAGATAATTATAGCTCTGCTTCGTAACGCCGCCTTGTGCATCGGCGGCGAGCGAGGGCAGCAGCCGGCTCCGCGTCTGACGGACCAGGGCCTCGGCCCGGGCGAAGCGTGCCTGAGCGACGCGAAGACCGGTAGCGCCCGCCAGACCTTCTTCGATCAGGGCGTCGAGTTGCGGATCGCCAAAGTCCGTCCACCATCGATCGGACGGCCAGGCGGCAACGGGCGCGGCAAGGCTTGTGCTACTGGCGAATTGCCCGGGCTGCGCGATCGGCCGCAGGTCGTTTTTTGCCGGAAGCGCCGCGCATCCACTCAGCAGGAGCGCGGCCACAGCCATTGGCCCGGCTTGGCTTGGATGAAACAGTTTTCCCACAACGTCACCAACCTATAATAAACTGAACGGTCTCGTTATAGACGTAAGCTTGCATCGACAAGGCAAAACTGTACCATTGGGTTCAGGAAAGGAGAGATGCTGATTATGAGGGTACGGACAGACGACCGGCGCAACGCCATCATCGAAGCGGCGAATGCGGTGTTCCGTGAGTTGGGCTATGAACGGACCAGCATGTCAGCCATCTCGGAGCGGGTCGGCGGGTCGAAGGCGACGTTGTATGGCTATTTCAAATCCAAGGAGGAGTTGTTCGTCGCCGCCATGCTCGAGGCGGTAGCAGAACAGGGGCAGGTGGTGATGGATCTGCTCGATCCGTCCGAACCCCGAGTGGATCTCGTGCTCCAGCGATTTGGCGAGGCGTATCTTGAATTTATGGCGACCCCTGAAACGCTCGCCGTCATACGGGCAGCGGTAGCGGAGGGCGCGCATGTCGCGGTTGGCGCGCGGCTTTATGAGAGCGGGCCAAAGCGCGGGTGGGAAGGGATGAAAGCGTATCTCGCGCGATTGTGCGAAAAGGGCGCTATCCGCGCCTTCGATCCAGGCATCGCCGCAGGTCATCTCAAGGGGATGCTGGAAGCCGGCGTCATCGAACCGCTCCTCTACGGTACGAAGCCTCAAATCGATCCGAAGCTGGCCGTTGCCGCTGCGGTGGAAGGATTTTTACGCGCGTACGGTTACACCGAAACCCGGTCGGGACAGGGGAAGTGAAGTGACCGGCGCGTGCCAGACAGTGTAGTTGGCTTGGTATCGCTATAGCGAAATTTACTCGGCATCCGATGTGTGGACGGCGTCCGGTCATTACGCCCGACAAGCTCAAAAAGGCGCGGGACCATATCGCGGCAAGGTTGACGGTCCGCGAAGCGGCTACCCGTCTCAAGGTCGGTAAAACCGCCCTATACAGGGCACTCGAAGGAGTGGCAGCAAAAGCAAAAGCCTGACGTTCCATCTTCGTAGGCCTCTAGCGTACCTAAATGTCACTTTCGTGTAGTGACCCCAGTAAGGGTGACCAGGAGGGTGAGGGGGCAACCGCCTATCTCAGCCCGCGCACCGTTCGGGCGATCGCCGCTTGGCTCGCGGCCGCCGGCATCGCGGCGGGCCCGGTGTTCCGACGCGTGAACGTGTGGCCTGCTGGGCGAAAGCCGTCGCGTGCGTCATCAGAACCGTGCTGGCCAGGATCAAAGAGGTTGAAAAACGCATCGGTCTATCTCCTTCGGGGGTCAGGATGTCGGGGAAGGCGTGGAGCGGCGGACGAGCCAGTCGACCGCCAGGATGATCGTCGCTGAAGCGCCGAACAGCGGCAGCAGCAGCGCCAGGAGAACGAAGGTGACGATGAGCGCGGGCTTCACCCGGCCGGTGATCGCAGTCGGCGCACCCAACGCACCTTGCGGCCGGCGCTTGAGCCACATCACGACGCCGAGGATGCTGATGGTGACCAGCGCGAGTGCGGTAACGACGCCGATCAGTTGATTGACCCAGCCGAACAACTGGCCTTCGTGCCAGGCAACCCCGGTGTTGACGATGCGGTCGATGACATGCTGGTCGGCAAAGCCGCGGCGCCCCGTCTCGGCGCCCGTCATGGGTTCATAGGTCACTTGCCGGCCGAGCCAGCGATTCTGCGCCTCGGATTTGACTGTCCAGACCTCGCCGGTGGGCGGACCGAAGCGTTGCGGCGCATGCGGTGGCAACACGATGACCGGAAACGCCATGTCTTCGCCGCGCGCCTTGGCAACGAACGTGGCGAGCGACAGGCTCGGTTCGTTCGAGGCAGGCCGCATAGCCATAGGCATGGCCCCATGATGGCCTGCATGGCCGCCATCGGCGCCGATCTTCCAGTCCTGCGGCCCACTGACCAGCCCCAGCTCGGTCCGCGCCCATTTGAACGCGCTGCCCCAGGCACCCGCCCACGGCAGGCCGCTCGCAAGCATGATCAGCACCAGCCCTGCGATCCAGAAGCCCGTGACGTGGTGGATGTCCTTCAGGAGCGGTCGGCCCTTGAGCGACAGACGTGGCCAGAACGTGCCGGCGGCCCGGAATGGACGGGGCCACCAGAGATAGAGGCCGGTCAGGATCATCACGATCGTCCAGCTCGCCGCCAGTTCGACCAGCCAGTCGCCCCATGTGCCGAGCAGAAGCGTGCCGTGAATGCGCGCTACCGTGTCGGCGATGCGCGTGTCGGGATCGAAGCTCCCCAGTACCTTGCCCTGCGGGGAGACGAAGACCTGACGCTTGTCGCCCTGCGCGGTGCCGAGCTGGACCATCGCCGCATCACCCGTCTCTCGGGGAAGCCGGTAATTGTCGAACCGGGCACCGGGGTTCGCCGCGAGCACTGCCGCCAGTTGCGCGTCGGGCGATACCGCCCCCTCAGTCCCGAGGTTCAGCCATGCACGCTCCTCCCAGCGCTCGATCTGCGGTTTGAACAGATAGATCGCGCCAGTGATCGAGAGGATCAGGATGAAGGGCAGCACGAACAGCCCGGCGTAGAAATGCCAGCGCCAGATCGTGCGATAGGCGGTGCCTGCCTGTGTTGGCGATCGTGTGTCGGTCGACGTCACCATGTGAAGCGAACGCCGCCGAACACGGCGCGGCCGGTGCCTGGGTTGAAGATCTCCGAATTGGCGTTCGCGACGCCTGCGATCGCGACGGTCGCGATGTAACGCTTGTCGGTCAGATTGCGGCCCTCGACATAGACCGACCAGTGCTTGCCCGCATCGAACCCGGTCTTGAGGTTCAGCAGCGCGTAGGGATCGACGCTCAGCGTGTTGGCATTGTCGGCAAAATAGTGGCCCGGCTGTTGATTTCCACTGAGAGTTGACCCGGGAGGGGCATAAGTTTCCACTGAGAAGTGACCCATGTTTTGACTTCCCTCTGGCTGATTGGTCGGAGGATTCAGGAGTGATCGACATGGCGTTATTGAGTGTAATCCGGCGCTGGCATTTCCGGCAGCAGGTTCCGATCCGGGAGATCGAGCGGCGCACTGGTTTGTCGCGCAACACGATCCGCAAGTACCTGCGGGCGGACACGGTAGAGCCGCAGTTCAAGGTTCCCGAGCGGCCGAGCAAGCTGGACCCGTATGCGGAGAAGCTGTCAGGCTGGCTGCGGATCGAGGCTGGC
>NZ_VLKK01000024.1 GCF_007830065.1 Sphingobium wenxiniae
CCGCGCTGGATCGCGCGGATCGGCAATACAAGCCGCCAGGCGCTGGCAAATCCCCATCGCGCGCTCGGCCTGTGCAAGCAGTAGAACACCGCCATCCGAGGTAAGCCGGCCACCGTCGAACGCAGCTGTGATTTTCTTGCGGCCGACTGCTGGGAATCCAAATGAGCTTGCGATATCATCGTTCATGGCGGGTGTGGCCCGTGGCATTTTCTGCCCTGCGGCAGGTTCGGCTTAGACACCCAGTTCCTAATTCAGATCAGAGGCTTACGCCACTCCCGCCAACCCTTCAGGACACTTTTGGTGAATAAGGCGGGTTAAGCCATGTGGGCGGGTAATTGGTTGGCTAACACACTGTGGACCAAGCCGTTTAACTGGAATGACCGTTGGCGAATCCGTTACGTCCGAATGGGTCTGGGCCGCTGAGATCCAGCTTGCCCATGACCTGCGCGGCCTTCTGTTCGACCACATAATCGAACAAAAGGAATGATAAGGCATCCGCCACAGTCAGTTTGGAGTCGAGCTGGCGGCTCAGTAAATCCTTCACTTCATCAAGGCTTGTTGCGCTCGTTCTGGAAATATTGAGACGAATTCGAATGGTCCCGTCCGATGGAATTGAAGTAAGATGTTCCTTGAGAGTGCGGGTATCGTGGCTTCCGATCTTTTCGGTACGGGAACTTCTATGGTCGATCAGATTCGAAAGCGTCTGATGATGCAGGGTTTCATTTGAATGCAGGCGGATGCCTTCGGTTGTCAGCCGGAACAGGGGTTCGGAGATATTGAGGGTGATGTCTCGTGAGTCTGCGGCGCCCATAGTGCCCACGTCCTGAAGTTGCGATCCATAAGAAGCCCGATCTACGCGTCTGGCTTACGGCAGCGATTATGAACCGAGAATGGTTAATTTCCGATAATCTGGCCGCCGAATCTACCGCGATTGCCGCGTGCCCGCAAATGTGGGGCAAGCCGCCCCGCAATCACGGGCATCTTGCCCCGTTTTGACGGGCGGCCCGCCCCGGATGTCGGAGCATCGTGCCCCGTGGCCATGCTTAAAAAGCCGAGAATCGCAAAATGATGGCCGAATCGAGGGGGCCTCCTCGGGCCGCCCGTTGCGACCACGCAAGGCATCTGACCACCCTTTCACTTGGGCGCGGATCCGTCGCGTCTCCATGTGAAGGAAACCCAACATGCAGTCAGTTCTGAAAAAGAGCGGGCGCACGGAGCGGGCGATCGTCGCCATCGCCCTCCTCCTGTTCGCTGGTCTCTGGTTCGCGGGGCCAGCATTCGCCGGCGCCGATACCACGTTCGATACCGCGCTCACCAAGTTCACCGACTTCCTCGAGGGTTCGGGCGGCAAGATCATCACCGTGCTCAGCCTTGCCGGCGGCATCGTCGCCCTGGCGTCGGGTCGCTTTTCCATGGGGCAGATCGCTATCCCGGTCGGGGTCGGGGTCGGTGCGGGGACCGGAATTCCGATCGTCACGTCCACTGTGACGGCGACGATCTGAGCGTTCCTGCGGTCGGACGAAGTAGCAGCTTCGACCGATCCAAGGAGAGGGTGGTGCAATGGCCGCGGACAAGTACGTTATCCCGACTCATCTGGATGATCCCGAGCTGATCGGGCTGTGGACCCTGGATGAGTTCCTGGCGATGGTCATACCCTTCGCGTGGGGGATCCTGTCTCAGCACATTCTCATCGGCATGGCACTTTCGGGTGCAGGCTGGTGGGGTCTCAGAAAAGCTAAGGCAGGCCGGGCGACATCGTGGCTTCTCCATCTGGCCTATTGGTATCTTCCGGCCGGGTTCACCGGTCTGAGAGCCACGCCACCCTCGTACCTTCGATTGATGGCGGGGTGATATGGAACTTTCCTACAGTCATTCGCACAGCCAGCGCATCCTGCGACAGCGGAACATCCTGGCGATCGTCGCCGCCGGGCTCGGCGCGCTGACCCTATTGCTGTTCATCTTCACCGTATCGCGGGACCGGGAAGTCGTGCTGCAACCCATTTTGCGCTCGCCCGTCACGGTGAGCTCGGCCGGGGTCAGCCGGGAATATCTCGAGATGATCACCCGCGATACCGTGGTGCTCACCCTCAATCGCAGTCCGCAGAATCTCGAATACTGGATGAATTCGGTGCTCGATATCACGGCGCCGTCCGCCCAGGGCAAGATCAAGGCCGATCTGCTCAAGATCGTCAACGAACAGCGGGGGTCTTCGATCTCCCAATTCTATACCATCGAGAAAATGGACCTCGACACGAAGAACCTTCGCTCGGAGGTGACGGGCAGTCTGCACACCATCGTCGGCAACAAGGTCATTTCGAACGAACGCCGGACCTTCCGGTACGACTGGGAATATTCCGGCCTGTCCCTGAAGCTGATCGGCTTCGGCATGGTGGTGGCCGAGCAGGGGAAGGAAAAATGATGTCGGTCTATGTCTTCGGCAGTGCCGCTGCCGGCACGGCCTTCCTCTCGCGCGTCCATTGCCATTTGAGCCGGTGCATGGGCGCAGGACTGCTGGCGATCGCCGTGCTTCTCGTCGCAGAACCGGCGAGGGCGGACCAGACGATCATGGCGTCGGACAGTGCCCAGGTCGACTGCCAGGCATCGGCCAAGGACCTCACGCGCATCAGCCTTGTCGAGGATGAGTTCGCGTCGGTCTCGAAGATCTCGACCGGCAACCCGATCGATGACTTCTCGGTCGTCAACGAGCCTGTTCGCGGCGATATCTATCTATCCGTTCCTGACGGATTTGTCCGGAGCGCCCTCTCATTTTTCGCCACGAGCAAGCGCGGCTATGTCTACAAGTTCGTGTGCCGGATCGGTGGCGACCAGGCCGCGCAAGTCTTCGTCTCCAATCCGGCGATCGCGAACGAACGAGCCGCTGAGAACGGTCCGGCGGAAAAGCTCGGGACGCGCGATGCCGCTATCGAGCTCGTGCAGGCCATGTACTCGAATGCGGTCGCCGAAGGCTATGAGATGCGGCAGCGCGCCTTGCGACCGGTCTATGTCGGTACGCTTCAGGTGCAGATGATCGCCGAATACCGGGGTCCAGAACTCACCGGCAAGGTTTTGCGCATCGAAACAAGGGCGCGTCCGAAATCGAGCTGACCGAAGCCATGGTCGCCCCCGCCAGTGCGCTGGCCGTGTCGATTGCCGAGGGCAGGCTCGCCCCGGGCAAGGTCACTACGGCCTACCTTGTCTCCCAGAACGCCCAATATATGACCGAGGTCGATCCCCTCTGGCAGGATGACTCCCTCGCGGCGTTGATCAATCCCGAAGCGATCATCTTCGCCAACCCGCTGGCCAAAGCCGCCTGTGCCGGAGACTGCATCGCCGGAACGGTGAACCTGCCGCTCGACCAGCTGTTCTGGTGCGCCGGCTGCCAGGGCGGGATGTATCCTTTGAACGGGAACATCCCAGCCTCGATCGGCCATGTGCAGTCCTCGCGCCTCGCGCTGTCCCGCTTCGCCTACAAGATGCACCGGCAGGCGCTCGCCTGGGGCACGATGGGCTCGGCCGGCCTCTGCAAGAAATATCTGATGCCGGTGATGCGCAAGCAGCAATACCGGTTCCAGATGACCAATCCGATCCCGACCGTGAACGGGCGTTTCGCCTGTTCGGCGATCGGGGCCTCGACCATGCCGCCGGATGCTGGCCGCGCCTACCCCGCGGGTGGCGAGGACATGGGCTATCTCGTCTGGCGCAAACGCAACTGCTGCGTGTTGTGAAGGAGGGGGCGATGCGACTTCTCACCTTGGGTGCATTCGGCCTTGTCGCCGCGGCCAGTATGACGGCCCTTCTTGCTCAAACCGTCGACGGGATCGACGTGCAGGCGATCAAGAAAAAGTCGGCGGATCTGCAGGCAGACGCACAGGCCTTCGTCGACCAGATCAAGGACCGCGGCGATGCGTTCCGGGACGAGGCAGTCACGGTGCGCGAGGGCGGCATGGAGAACATGCAGCGTGTGGCCTCTACCGATCTGCCAACCGGCCCGGCCGGCCCGATCGACTTTGACGAGATCGTTCAGGGCGCGGCGACGAACGCCGCGGCGAGTGGCGGCGAGGCCCCGCAGCTGATTGCCTTTGCCAGCCTGTCGATGCCGCCAAAGGCGCTTCGGCAGCTCATCCAGGACACGGCGAGGGCAGGGGGCGTCGTGGTGTTTCGCGGCTTCCCGAACAATTCGATGAAGGCGTTCTCGCAAGCGCTTGGCAAGATCGTCGAACGACAGGACGATTTTGCCAATATCGGCATCGATCCGAGGCTGTTCCGGGCCTTCGACGTCCAGGGGGTGCCGACGTACATCGCCGTCTCGTCGGATTTCGATCTTTGCGCCGGCTTTTCCTGCCGGACCCAGCTTCCACCCTACGATCGGATGATCGGCAATGTGACGGTCGAATATGCGCTGACGTCATTCGCGGACGGGAATGGCCCCGGTGCGGGCGTTGCGGCGGTGGGTCTCGCCAATCTCCGGAAAACCACGCCGTGAGGATATGGGCGTCCGTTGCGGTATTGCTTGTGGTCCTGATGGCCAGTTCGCCGGCGGTTGCCCAGATGACCGTCGAGAAAGCGCGCCAGGAGGGGAGGGCGCTCGGCAACGAAAAGCGGCAGGATTCGACGCTGGTTCCCGCGGATAGCGCCCGGGCGGAGGCGGTGCCGGGATATGACGGGACGTCGCTTCCACAGGGCGCCTACTTCGATAACCCCGAGAGGATGGAGGCTGAGGCCGCCGCGACGAAGTCCTCGAACGAGCAGTACCGCATCGCCACGGACGCCGATCGTACGCGCCCGACCTTCAGCAATGCCGAGATCCTCGAAACGACGGCACGCGCCACGGCGGTCGAGAAGGACCCGGCAGCCTTTTTGGAGGGGGAGGAGATGAGTGGCGCCTCGGGTAGCTGTACGCCCTTGCCGCCCGCAACGGGTGGTGCGGGATATTATGAGGCGACCTGCAATGCGGGCACCAAAGTTGAGGAGCGACCACGTTCGTGTTTCATCCGAATGGTCCGGGATGTCACGACGATTACGTCATACAAATATTATGTCGTGCCCGATAATGCGTACGGGACGCCGTTCGCGCGCCGTGCAGCCATGGTCCCTCATGCCGCATCCGGTGTCTGCAAGCCGACCGGCGTGGTCAAGCAGGCGTGCGCCGCCCATCGCGATTATGGCTGGCCGTGGCCCGATAACAAATATTGCGACGATTATTATGCGACTGAGTATGAATGTTCAGCCGACCTGCCAATCGCCATGCAAGTCAGCCCGGTTACCGGTGCCTCATGGCATGCGACGGGCAGCACCAATCAGATCGTCACCAGACGGGTTGATAGCTGCGGCGACCTCGCCGGCGACGGGATGTGCCTGCCCGATGGAGGCGCAGAAGTCTGCGTTGAGGGTCCCGAGACCCGCATCATAGACGGAGTGCCGATCACCGAGGCATGCTGGGCGTGGAAACGCGATTACATGTGCCACGCGTTCTCGAGCGGAAATGATTGCACCGCACTCGAGACGAATGCGAGTTGCAGCTTCCTGCGGACCGAATGCCTGGATGAGGAGCTGAACGGCGCGTGCCAGGTTGAAGAGCGGATTTACCGTTGTCCGACCCCTGGCGGCGCGGTGAGCGACGCGCCGCAATATATCTGCGGCGATGATGTCTACTGTATCAACGGTGACTGCGAACCGATCGTCCGCGAGGCATCGACCGAGTTCAAGGACGCGCTGGTCGCGCTGCATGCGATCGATCAGGCCGGCAAGGAATTCGACGAGAACAACTTCACCGTTTTCCAGGGCACGCGCGAAACCTGCCACAAGCCGGTGTTCGGGCTTATCAACTGCTGCGCCGGCAAGGTGTCCGGCCTATTGACCGTCGGCGCCGGGGCGGCGGCACTGGCCGGTGGTCCGACTGCGGTCGCGGCGCTGGCAACCCCGTTCCTGACGCTCTTCGCTTGCTCCCAGAGCGAGATGAGGCTCGATATCAAGGACCGCATGGGCTTCTGTCACAAGGTCGGGACCTATTGTTCGTCGAGCTTTCTTGGCATCTGCAAGACCCGGCGCACGGCCTATTGCTGCTTCGAGAGTAAACTCAGCCGTATCCTTCAGGAGCAGGGAAGGGTCCAGCTCGGCAGGCCTTGGGGCGCGCCGAAGCGCGAGCAGTGCCTAGGCTTCACCATCGACGAGTTTGCGCGCCTTGATCTCTCGGTGATGGATTTCACCGAGGTCTATGCCGAGTTCGTGGATGCCGCACGGCTCCCGGACGAGGTCGAGACGATGACCCAGATCCAGCAGAAAATTCAAGGCTATTATGACCTGCACGGCAAATAGCAGGCCTGCCCGGTGCGCAGGCCGACATCGGCTTCAAGCGCCGGATCATCCCGGCGCGCCTCGAGGCGCGCTGCTGACCTCCACGCGCGGCACCACACGCGCCATCCCAATCACTTCTTCCTTCCGCGCCTGTCCTCCGAGCCGCGAAAGGAATCTCCGGAAAGGAAGTTCGTCCATGTTTCGCATTGTGGTTGCGCCATTGCTGGCGCTTTCGCTTGCCGGTGTCGCGGTACCGGTTCTGGCGCAATCGCGGGGCGCGACAACGGACGGTGTCGAAAGGACTGATGCCAGCGACGACTTCTACTGTGCCGAGCGCCGGCTGGGGCAATGGTTCTATTGCAGCAAGCCCATGCCTGCCGAGCAGGAAAGGCAGGTGTCCGCCGGTCCGCAACAAAGTTCGGTCGAGCGCATGGCCGCGATCACGCGCCAGCTTGACGAACTGAAGGCGAAAGCAATCCTCGATCCGAGCGAGGAAAACGTCATCGCCTATGTTCGCTTCCAGCGCGAACAGCTCGACCGTGCGTCGACCTTCTCGGATACCTGGCAGCGGGCGCTCTGGCAGAACCCCGACCTCGATTATACGCTGCAGCGGCCGGTTTCGACGGTCGGCAAGCGCGCCTGGCTCGACAACCGGCGTGCGGATCGCGATGCCGTGTTGGCCAGCCTCAGCCAGCGCTACGGCCTTTTCTACTTCTACGCTCAGAGCTGCGGCGCCTGCGACCTGTTCTCACCGATCCTGCGCTCCGTTGCGGACAGCCATCGGATGGCGGTCATGGCTGTCTCGATGGATGGCGGTCCGAGCCGGGATTTCCCGAACTATGTGGTGGACGCCGGTCAGCGAGCGCGAATGGGAATCCCGGGCAATGAAACACCGGCGCTGGTGCTGTTCGACACGGCCACCAAGCGCACCATCCCCGTAGGCTACGGGATTCTGAGCGCCGACGAGATCATGGACCGAATCTTCGCGCTGACCAACACCAGAGTGGGGAGCGACTTCTGATGGGACAGGATCGCGGCAGCGGCATTATTCGCCGCGTCATTCGCAGCACTGCCAGTTGGGCTGGCATGGTCGCGGTCGCCAATCTCGCTGTCACCGGCACTGCACACGCCGATGTCGCCTCCGAGATGAACAGTTTCTTCTCGGACGCCGGGGGCGCTGCCAACGTCACGGGACCATCGGCATTCCAGGGGCAGTCGGCTGGCTATTATTCGCTGGGCAATGTCTGGACGCGTTTTCCGCAAAAGAGCGTGCAGCCTTTCAACCTGCAGCTTCCCAGCGCCCGCGCCGGGTGCGGGGGCATCGATCTGTTCAGCGGAAGCTTTTCGTTCATCAACGCCTCCGAGATCATTGCCATGCTGAAGGCGACCGCGAACAACGCGCTCGGCTTCGCGTTCAAGCTCGCGATTGATTCTGTATCGCCCGAGATCGGCAAGGTGATGGATGAATTCTCCCAGAAGGCACAGCTGCTCAACCAGATGAATATCTCGAGCTGCGAGACGGCGCAGGCGCTGGTCGGCGGGATCTGGCCGCAGATGGAGACGACGCGCGCGACGATCTGCGAAGCGGTGGGCAACAGCCAGGGTGTCTTTTCGGACTGGGCCGCCGCGCGGCAGGGCTGCAACAACGGCAATCGGCGGGATTCGACGATTGCCGGGAACACCGATGCGTCGATGAAGGATCAGCTTATCGGGGAGCCGCACAACTACACATGGGAGGCCCTCAGGAAATCGGCGAAATTCGGAGCATTCGACAAGAATTTCTCGGAATATGTCATGACCCTGGTCGGAACGGTCGTGACAACGCCGTCGACCGATCCGAGTGTCGGCGGCAAGGTGGTCATGTTCGGGCCCGCCGAGGAAGCGGTGGTAACCGCGCTGCTCGATGGCACGGCGGATGCCCCTCCCGTCAGGATCCTCAGATGTAACGACGAGAACTGCTACGATGTGGGTGAGCAGACGCTCTCGGTGCCGGCTTCCTCGGCACTTCGTCCGCGGATCGGCACGATGATCCGGTCGATGAGCGACAAGATTCGCTCCGACACGCCGCTCGATGCGGCCGAAAAGCAGCTCCTCAATCTCGCGACGGTGCCGATCTACAAGATCCTGAGCGTTCAGGCCTATGCCCATTATGCGCTGACCGAAGGCGAGATAGAGACATTGTCGGAGATCGTGGCGGTCGATCTGCTTTCGGCCATGCTCGATAATATGCTCGACCGGGTCGAGCAGGCGAAGGTTCATTACCAGACCTTCGACCAGGAAACCGCGACGCAGTGGAAGCAGCAGATCGCGTCGACACGGGCCAGGTTCAGCCAGCGTGACGTGCGGCTGAACAACAAATTGCAGGTCACCATGCAGATCATAAATCGCAGCATCATGCTGGAATCGACGCTTCAGAATTCGATGACGCCGGGGATGGCGGCTGCGCTCAATTTCTCGCGCGGTCTCAACGCACAGGGTCTGAACTAGGCGCGGGGGCAGGCCATGCTTGAGGTTTTCACGGTCGGTGGCGGCGAGTATCTCGTAAACATCTTCAACGCGGTCGCGGCCTGGTCGGGCGGCGGAGGCTATCGCTCTCTGATCCGCGTCGTCATGGTGATGGGGCTCATTTACTCGTTGCTCGTGGTGGCCTTCACGCTCAACTACAAGGCGTGGCTGAACTGGTTTCTGCAGGCGACCGCGATCTACCTGTGCCTGATGGTGCCGACCGTCGACATCAAGGTCACTGATCGCATCAACCCGAGCCTCGTGCCGGCGACGGTCGACAACGTGCCCATGGGATTAGGCATCCTCGCCAGCTTTACTACCCAGGTCGGCGATTGGTTGACCCGGACGGCGGAAACGGTGTTCGTCATGCCAAACGAGCTGAATTATTCGACCAACGGCATGGTCTATGGCGCGCGGCTGTTCGATGCGACGCGCAATTTCATCATCCGCGATGCCGAGTTCTCGACCAATCTCGAAAACCACTTCAAGAACTGCCTGTTCGGCGATGTGATGCTCTATCAGAAATCGCTCACCACGCTGGCGAAGGCGACCGACCTCTGGGCCGCGGTAGGGCCAGGGTCGCAGGCTCGGTCGCAGCAGTGGCTCGAGCGTCAGGGCGACGGAACAGTCCATAGCTTCATCGTCACCTGCCGGCAGGCCTACCAGGCGCTCGATGCTCAATGGGGGCCGATGATCGAGGCCAACACACCTCTCTGGGGGAAGGAGGCCTATCCCAAGCTGAGCAATGCGCTGGCGGCGGACAAGTTGAAGCATGACGTACCCATCGTCAGTGCGGCCTTCACCGGCGCAAGTGGCAGCTATGCGGAGGTGATGCGCCAGAATACAGCGATCAACGCGTTCATGCAGGCCCGCAATGGTATGTCCGGTGGCGCCGGCGCGGCCGCGATCGACACGTTCGCGCAGACCCGTGCCGACATTCAAGCGCGCAACACCTATAACTCGATCGCCCAGCAGGCGATGGCCTGGGTACCGATCCTGAACATTGTCCTGACGGTCGTCTTCTTCGCGATGTTTCCGGTGATCTTTCCCCTGTTTCTCATGCCGCAGACGGGCCTGAGTTCGCTCAAGGGTTACACGATGGGGTTTTTCTACCTCGCAGCCTGGGGCCCGCTTTACGTCATCCTGCATATGATCTGCATGACGCGGGCGACATCGGCGGCGACCGGGGTTGCCGGGGGCGGGGTGTCGCTTGCGAGCTATGCAGGGATCGGCGCGGTGAACGGCGAAACCGCGACCATCGCGGGGTTCATGCTCATGAGCGTGCCCTTTCTTGCCGCGGGGCTGGCGCGCGGCGCGATGTCGATCGCCGGCCATTCTATGTCGATGCTGGCGCCGGCGCAGAACGCCGCGGAAGCAGCCGCGCTCGAGCAGACCACCGGAAACTACGCCTATGGCAATGTGAGTTGGGCGAACGCGACATCGAATATGCGGCAGGCCGATCAGTGGTCGACAGCACCGACCTATATGGGCGGAGGCGCGAGCTTTGGATGGCGCCAGGACAATGGCGCGATGGTGACGGGCTTCGGCAATGGGCAGGAGGTCTACGATACATCCGCGGCGATCTCGCGCCTCGGCTTCACGCCGACGATGACCTCTGGATCGGTCGCCGAATGGCGTGAGATGGCGAGTGAAGCGCACCGGCAGGCGCAAGCCTATGAGAATGCGGCCAACGAGATCCTGACGGCGACCCACGCCAATCGTAGCGCGTGGGGAACCTCGGCCGAGCACACCCGTGGGTGGGATTCGAGTAGCGGGAGTCAGGCGAATAGCTCGGTCGAGCAGTTCGATCGGCGTACGGGTAGTAGCACACAGGGCCTCGAGGAGCGTTCCATGATTTCGCAGAGCGAGCGGGTGTCGGGACGCCACGACCGTCAGGCGCAGATTTCCGATCAGGTGAGCGGGACCATCGGAGCCGGCGTTGGTGGTCGGGGTAAAGGTGGCGGTGGTGGAAAGGGGCTACCCGGTATTAGTGGTAGTGTTTCCAAGTCAGGTAGCCAGATGGACACCATGAACTGGACAACCGATGATTCCCGGAGCAGCGACAGCGGGAATACCTCGTCCAGTGGGGTCCGCGACGAACATGCAAGCGGAACCGGGGCTTCGATGTCGGACGGCACCTATGCCCGCAGCGGTGTCTTCGCTCGCGCGTCGACGACGAACTCCTCTTCGACGAGCACCGAGGATTCGTTGGCGCTGGCCAAATCCTATTCGGAAACCGCGCGACGGCTTGATGAACTGTCGCAACAGCTCTCGCGTGACGCGAGCTATGCCGAGACACACGGCATGCAGTTGAGCGAGAATCTAAGTCAGGATCTCGCGCAATGGTATCGGCATCAGCAGGTCGCGAACCCTGGGCTTGATGCGCCGGAACTCTGGGCTACCGATCTGACGGATCAGCAGCGCGCCGTGCGCCAGGAGATGATCACGCGCTGGATGCATGACAAGCAAACCTCGATCCGCTCCGAGATCGAAGGCCAACTCCATGCTCCTGAGTTGGTCGACGTCCACCGTCCCTCTGTGGACAGTGCGGCCGATGTGCGGGCGGCGTATCGGCCGCAAGGTGTTGGCGGCCTGCCCGTGGGACCGGGAAGTGAGCGACAATCGGGCGCGGCGGATATCATCGAAGCCGGTAAGGCGGAGCTTGAAGGCACGCGCGCGGCCGCGCAGACCATGCGAGGGCAGCGCGTCCAGGGCGCGGCCGATGTGCAGGGCGAGGTGAACCGC
Source organism: Sphingobium wenxiniae (assembly GCF_007830065.1). Taxonomy (GTDB): domain Bacteria; phylum Pseudomonadota; class Alphaproteobacteria; order Sphingomonadales; family Sphingomonadaceae; genus Sphingobium; species Sphingobium wenxiniae. The sequence goes on from NZ_VLKK01000024.1 coordinate 11,545, forward strand.
GGCCGGGACCACGGCTTCTTCCACGATCCCAAACTACGCGAATGACACCGTTCAAATGAACAGGACGAAGTATCCGATGAAGCCCGCCATCAGCGCATAGGCCAAAGCATAGCCAATTCTGCCGCCCAGCGTGGGATTGCCCTCGCTGTCAGTGATCATCTCGATGTCGGGAAACTCTTCTTCGATGTGCGTACAATTCGGCGTGCCCGCAGCCTTTGTGCGATTGTACGTTTCAACGTCGAATTTTACGAAGGTGACCATGACATTGAAATGTCTACCACAACGCCTGCTTGTTCACAACTGAGCGCGCTCGTTCTTGGAAGAAGCCGCCCTGACCCGGCCCAGGGTCCAATCCGGTGATGCTCCTTGTCGGAGCGGCCTGACGAACACCGGCTCACCTCGCGTGAGGCATGGATCCTTTCACACGCACCCCTCACAGCGTCAGCGCCCGGGTGAGGTCACTGTGTTCGAAGGCGCTGGCCATGCGCGTGATTTCGGCCGAGCGGGCGCCGACGGCCTTGGCGGTATCGCGCCACGTTGCGGTGACAACCGCGACTTCTTTGATGATGGCGCGTGCTTGCGGCAGCGTGAGTGCAAAAAACGCCGATGCGGCCTCCAGGAGGTCGAGCGAACAGGTACCTTCGTCGAGATCGATGTTCGTCGTCAGCACCCGCGCCTTGAGATCGGCCGGGACTGGATTGAGGTCATAGGCGGGAGAGAGCGACCAACCTGCCTTGCCACGCCAGAGGAAGCCATGGTTGCGCAGATGATCGTCGACATTGGAAATGAGCACGTTGAAGGCGACGCGCCGATAGAGGGCGTGAGCGTCCGTCTTCCCTTGTGCGCCATGTTGCGCGAGGGCATCGACGATCTCCGGGTAACTGCCTCTCTCTCCATCCTTGGCGCCCATCATCGCCATTGCCGATAGAAATGGAATACGGATCGCCCCTGAACGGTCGAAGCGCCGCGAGAGCATCACCGCCTTTCCCGCCACCTCGATCAATTCGTGGTGCGGGGTGACGATGCCGGCCTGGCCGGCAAGTCGCAAGGCAATCTCCTCCCAGGTCTCCATGCTGTATTCGTCGGTCTCCTTGGGAAACTTCGCGATGGAAAGATGTCCGTGCTGATCAATGACCGAGGCTTTCGGCCGCGCGCCACCGAGGGAGGAGCCGGGGGCGAAGATGAGTTGAAGGTCCTCGTCGGTTTCCTCGTCCCGGAGAATCCGCTCGGTGATCTGAAGCAGCCGTCCTAGCTCGATCAGAGCGGGAACACCGGCGCGGATTGGTGCCTGGAATGCGTCTTCGCCTGCCCATCGGAATCGCAGTGCGCCCAGACGGGTTTCGTCGGCGACGCCAAGCAGATAATCGCTTTCCGCAAGGGTGCGCACCGCGCGGCCTTCGCGCTCGGCAAGGCGACGCTCGGCCCGCTGCATCAGACGGCGACCCCATGTATCGGGCGCTGAGTCGCCGATAGAACCAAAGGTGACCAGTCCGGCGGGAGGGGCGAAGCTGCCGCGTGTCAGGGCGAGGGCAGGTTCCAGTGAGAAACGATCAGGATCGTCGAGCCATGCGCCGTCATACTCGAAGAGGATGGTCTCCGTACCTCGAACGCGATTGCTTCGTGCCAGCCCGATCGGGCGCGTCCGGCCGTCTCGGTCAATATGGACCTCAAAGTCAGCCATCGCGAGAGGCTTCCGGCGCCCGCTTGAGGTGAACGTGCTTGGGCAGCTCTGCGCTGGCCAACGCCTGACCGACAGCGTCGTTACCGATGTCGGCGACCTGGCTCAGACCTTCCAGCAAGCCGAGCGCTTGAAGGACGCCAGCATAGATACCGATGCCCACGTTGGTATCCCCTGCCTCGATCTTTTGGAGGGTGGAGCGCGAGGTGAACGCACGCTCCGCCACGATCGCCATGGGCAGCCGCCGACGCCGGCGGGCGTCGCGGATGTCCTTACCAAGCTTGCGCAGCGCGCGCCGCACAGCGGCGGGTGGATTATGTGGTGTCGGCATTTGCTACCTTCGCACTTCAGATTTGTGCATTATGTAGCACGAAGATTACAATATTTCGAGCCTGATTTGGCTGAAGGACCGTGAGTGGGTAGGGCGTGGAGAGTACGATAAACAACGCCAAGCGAGAACAAATCCGGTCCGAGGAATGATTGCGCAGGTCGGCTATCCACGATTTCCGCCTGAAAGCAGGCTAACCGGAAGCGACCCAATTGTGGTCGAAACCCGTTCCGTCATGCCGCCCGACAGCGGTTTTCGCCGCGAATGCTTGCGAAATCCGGGTCAGTGCGTCTAAGGGGCAGCCATTCGCAAGGACCCGGTGGAATCCCGGGTGGCTATCCTGGCCGCCGATCCGCCGGGCAACATCACGCACGTTCATCTCCCCCGCGCGTTCCCGCGCCGTGTACCTTGTTGCGGATTCCCTTTTTCGATGACCGAACATGTTTCCCGTTACCGCCAGGAATGGTTCGGCGGTGTGAGAGCGGCGCGCGCTGACATCCTCGCCGGGATTGTCGTTGCGCTTGCGCTCATTCCCGAGGCGATAGGCTTCTCGATTATCGCCGGCGTCGACCCTCGGGTCGGACTTTACGCATCGGTCGCTATCGCCATGGTGATCGCTTTCACGGGCGGGCGACCTGGCATGATCTCGGCCGCGACGGCGGCTGTTGCTGTGCTTGTGGGACCGCTCGTGCGCGAGCATGGTGTCGAATACCTCTTCGCGGCGACGATCCTCATGGGCCTTATCCAGATCGTCGCCGGCCTGCTTCGACTGGACCTGCTGATGCAGTTCGTGTCGCGCTCCGTCATCACCGGCTTCGTCAACGCACTGGCCATCCTCATCTTCCTCGCGCAGTTGCCGCAGCTTATCGGCGTGGGCTGGGAAACCTACGCCATGGTCGCGGGCGGCCTGGCGATCATCTACCTGTTTCCACGGTTGACGACTGCCGTGCCATCCCCGCTCGTCGCCATTCTTGTGCTGAGCGCAATCAGCATCGGTCTTGGCCTTTCCGTCCATACCGTGGGCGACATGGGCAATCTGCCCGAGGGGTTGCCGAGCTTTGCCTTTCCGCAAGTGCCGCTGACCCTGGAAACACTGCAGATCATCTTTCCTTATTCCATTACAATGGCCGCAGTCGGCCTTCTGGAGTCACTGCTCACTGCACAGATCGTCGACGACATGACCGATACCGGCAGCGACAAGCGCCGGGAATGCGCCGGCCAGGGCAGCGCCAATATTGTCGCGGCGTTGTTGGGCGGCATGGGCGGCTGCGCGATGATTGGGCAGTCCGTGATCAATGTCACTTCAGGCGGGCGCAGGCGCCTTTCAACGTTCGTGGCGGGAGCGTTCCTGCTGTTCCTGCTTGCGGTGCTCGGCCCGTGGGTCGGCAGGATTCCCATGCCAGCGCTGGTTGCCGTGATGATTATGGTCTCGATCGGCACGTTCAGCTGGAATTCGATCCCAAACCTTCGCCGCCATCCGCCGGCCTCGTCGGTGGTAATGGTCGCCACAGTTGTGGTGGTGGTGGCGACGCACGATCTTTCGCTTGGGGTGCTTACGGGCGTATTGCTCTCGGGCATCTTCTTTGCCGGCAAGGTCCGCCGTATGTTCGCGGTCGAACGTTCGATGGTCGAGGACGGCGGCGCGGTGCTCTACCGCGTTAGCGGCGAGATTTTCTTTGCCTCGGTGGACCGCTTCACCAGTGCCTTTGACGCAGAAGCGGGGCGACCCGTCATCATCGACGTATCGGCGGCGCACTTTTGGGACATTTCCGGCGTGGGGGCGTTGGACAAAATCATCGCGCGCCTGCGACGCGACGGCTCGTATGTAGAGGTGATCGGCTACAACAAGGCTAGCGCGGACCTGGTGGATCGCTTCGCGATGCACGACAAGACCGGCGTCGAGCTGGGTGCCGTGCCACATTAAGCAGCAGGGAATTGCGCTTGCGCGCAAATTCCTCGTGGGCAGACGGTCCGTTTGCCATCCCAAAATGATCATTGAACGCGAGGAAAGGTGTGCTTGAAAGCGGACATCTCACCGACCTATAGATACCGGCCAGTGCCCATGCCGTAAGGAACCGGACAGGTTGGACGCTCGATAACCGGTCAGTGTCGGCGCGGCTTGGAGATTACAGCAGGGTTTTTCCGAGCCAGCGGATAAAGGTGCCATCCGCCCAGTTCGCCGACGTCACCAGAAAATCGATTGGCGAGGATTGGCGGCGGACTGGTCGGGCCGTTCATCGGCGGTGACCCCCAGGCGAATTTCGCGGATCGTACGGTCCGGCAAGGAGAGGCTCAGCGTGATCTGTGTCGGCACTGTGCCAGAAAACGGTAATTCGCGCCGGATTGCGCATTCGGCGCCGTGGGCGTCAAGTGCCACCTGGAGATGCTCGAGCGCACGGAGCACGTCACGGTCGAGGCTTGTGGAGACGGGAACGAAACGGCGGGCATGGTAGATTGGCATCGCGCAGGCTTTGACGGCCTGTGCTCGGCCATCAGCGGTGGCCGCGCACCGGATGAGGGCCAGAAAGGGGCCGCCGGCTGCTTCATGGGCTATTTCGATGCCATCCCGGACGCGGAGAGGCTGTCTTTGCGGCAAATAGAGCAGGGGCGACCGGGCATCGACCGCGTAGAGGAGCAGAAAGCCTGGGATAGCGTGCCCGGCAGGTCCGCCGCGGATCAGCGTTGACGCGACCTCGCCAGAGTGAAGGGGCGCGGCGTGGGTCCACAGATGGTCAGCCAGGCTCATACCGGGGACCACTTCGAAATCCTGGGCGGCCACAAGCAGCGCGTCGAACGCGTCTGTTATGGACGGATGGTCTGGAGCAGCGGCGGGCGCCGGAATGATGTGCCGGCCGGAGGCGCCAATCAGGTATTCGAGTAGCGCAGCGAGGTCGTTTGCGGGGGAGAAATTGTTCACTCCGGGGAGGGGAGGAACGCCGTCGTCCATCGACAGGAAGAATGGTCGTCGGCGAGAATCCGGCGGTGAAGGATTCTTTTCGATCACTTTGGCTGCCCATCTCGCTCAGAAGACTTGAGCCTAGAGCCTGGTTCGTGACTCATGAAGTGCAGCACTATAGTTCGGCGACCACCTGGGTCGTGAGGGGCCGCCATTCTGTTCACAGGATGCGAGGGACGGTTGTCACTGCTCGCTACGGGCGCACTCGATGCAAAGCGCCGCCTCGGGTCGGACCGCGAGGCGCGCGGTTGCGATGGCGGCGCCGCAACGGACGCATTCACCGTAGGTGCCCCTCTCGATCCTTTCGAGAGCGCGGCTCACGGATGCGATCTGGCGGTCGATGAGGGCGGCCTGACCCTCGAGCGCGGCATCGTCTTCCATTTCCACCGCCTGTTCGGAGAAATCGGCGTTCAGCGGTTCCGCGAGGTCGGTCTCGACCCGAGCCTGCCTGCCGCGAAGTTCGGCGAGTTGTTCTTCAAGCCGGGTCTTGACGGCGGCGAGGTCGCTCATTCGGTCGTTCCTTTACATGCGTACGCCGTCCACCGAGGGTCGGGCTAAGGGCGCGAAATTGCAGCGGGTAGGCCGCTCAGATGGCCTGCTTCAGGCGCTGGTATGCGGCGCGAAGTTCATTGCCGAGGCTTTGCAGCGCTGCCTTGATGCCTTCGCCGCTCTTGTGAAGACCAGCCTCCGCGACGAAGCGGTTCCACTTGGCTTCGATTTCTTCCCACTCTTGCTTTGTTTCCATGGTCCCGAGGTGGACCTGAACCTTGGCTTCGTCCCTGAGCTTGGCGAGATCCGTCTTCAGGTCATCAAGTGCGCTCATGTCATTTCTCCCTGGCCGGCAAAGCGCCGCAGCCTCATTTCACTACCGAACGAGGACAACGGACGCGCTACGTAATGCACCGGATGCCGGTCGCCACCAGCCTGCCGCCGCTTGTTCATCCGATGCGCGCATGGTGCCCAATTGTCTATCCCGCTCGGGGAGTGCCTAGCGCTTCGGAGGTTTGGGCTGCTGCAAGCGGATTGCGGCAAGCAGCGTGCCGAGTTGCTTTTGTGCTTCGGCGGCCTGGCTTTCGGGATAAGCGGCGGTCATCCGGCCGCTCCAGTAGCCATAGTTGACGGTCGTCAGGCTGAAATGCCAGGGCTGGTTGTCCCGCATCCCGGTAAAGGTGCCGCGATATGCGTCGAGGCGGCGTTGGTTGGGGATCTTCGTGGGGCCCTGCGAGAGCAGCGTCGGGGCCGAGAAATGGGACATCGTAGACTGCCGCATGATCTCATAATGATCATGCGCGGACATATCCTCGATGTGGACCACGGCGATGCGCACAACGATGCGGTCGCTACCCGTACCGAGCGGACGATCATAACCCACCGCGATATATTCGCCGCCAGGGTCGAAGGCACGCTCGCGCAGCCGGGTGAAGCCAGCGAACTCGGCCGGAAAGCGGAGGCCGCTTGCGGCGTGAACAAGAGTTGTTTCGTCAGCCGCGAGGACGAAGCCGTCCGGGATCTCGGCCGTGGCCGCGTCGGTCGCCGGCGGTTGCTCGGCTGCGATGGATGGCGTGGCCAGCAACAGGCTGCAAAAGGCAAGTGGTCGGAGAGCGGAAAATAACGTCACGGTGAGATCCTGGCTGGAAGGGCCTGCTGGCAGTGAATATTCCCCCGATATCGGCGGTAAGGCACAGGCGGAACTGGGAACTATACGTAGCGGCGCGCTGAGTGCCAAGCTTTGCCGGGTAATCGGGGAGTGGTCTTGTCAAGGTGCGGTATAACCGAGGTGGATACGGTGCTTGCAGGAACAGTAAAATCGTATTTTCCAGGATCCGTCTTGGTTAATCCGTCCACAATTTTGTCGGCGCCATCTACAGGCGGGGCCTATGCCTTGATGCTTGAGCTTGCCGAACCCGTGATCTTTTGTGGGTCGAATGAACCGTATCAATTTGCGCCCGGGCGCATATGTTTATGCCGGGAGCGCCTATGGCCCGGGCGGCATGAGAGCGAGGGCGGGTCGCCACTTTCGGAAAGGCGAGGTGATCCGATGGCACATCGTCCATCTGACCCGTTCGGCCGCGACGCTGCAGGCGATCCTGATCGAGGGCGGGACCGAATGTGATATCGTCAAAGCTCTGGTTGCTACCGGAGAATTTCGAATTCCCCTGCGAGGCTTCGGGAGCACCGATTGCAGGCGCTGTCGTTCCCATTTGCTCCAGTGGCGCACTGGAAGCTGCGGGTAAACGGGCGAGGACCAATTGGCCTGACCTTGCTTCAGGCATCTGTCCCATATGCGGAATACTGGCCCCAGGGGCGATCCAATCGCCCGGCAGATATGTGATGGGCGTCAGGCTCCGGAACTTTACGGATCGGTTGGTCGCTGGTCGTGTGCCACAGGAACGGGGAAGCTGGAGGAAAACGATGACCGTGCGAGATATTCTGCTGCAGGCCAACACGCATCCCGAGCCGACCCCGGAGTGGTCGATCGACAGGGTCAGGGAGCTTGCCGCTCGCCTTGGCGCCAGGGTGTCCCTTGGAGTTTGCCAGGTTCACATTCCTCGCGTCTCGAACTGGCTGGCGAACAAGCTTCTGAACATCGATGGCATGATCGCCGGCGAGAACAAGAAGAGCGCGGTCAATGCGGACGCGCTCATGGAAACCTTCAAGGCCAGGGTACCCGCCGATCAACTCGGCGAGACATTCGTCATAAACTGCCCGGGTACGGTGACCCATTGGCAGCTTGCCGTGCGGGCGAGGACCCATGATCTCACCGTCGTCCCGGTCTATGGGCATGCGGAGACGATCTCGGTAGCCGAGGGTCTAGTCTTCGAAAGCGGTCGTCCGGTTCTTCTACTGCCCGAGGTGACCGTGCCCGAGTTCAAGTTCGACAGGATCGCCGTCGCCTGGGATGGGAGCAGCGTCGCGGCGCGGGCCCTGTCCGACGCGATGCCGCTGTTGCGGCAGGCAAGTTCGGTGGCGATCGTGCAGATCACGGGTGAGAAGGATCTGTCGAAGGCTGCGGACCCGGCGGAGGCGGTCCGCAATCTGAAGCTCCACGGCATTGCGGCCGAGGTGGTGGCAGTCGAACTGGAAGAGCGCGATGCGGCGACAACGCTCCAGGCCTATTGCGAACGCGACGGCCGCGAACTGCTGGTCATGGGTGCGTTCGGGCACTCACGGGCGCGTGAGTTCGTGCTGGGGGGCGTGACGCGATCCGTTCTCGAAGCGCCGCAGCTGCCGATATTTATCTCGCACTGACCTTCAGAACCCTTGCGAGAAGACCTGGCACGTTGCTCATTTGCGGGGCTGGAAGGGCGCGGCCGCTTCCGGCCACACCGCGACCAATTCCGACACCCACTGTTCCGCCGCAGTGGACGGTGGCGGCTCGGGCCTCTTGAATTTCGCAAAGGGACCGGAAAGGCGGTGGTAGCCGAAATCGGTCTACCGCCCCGCATACAAGAAGCGATGCTCTATCGGCGTCTTGTCTATCAAGCGGTTCTGAAACGGCCCAGCTATTATCGGCCGGGGTCGCCGTCGTCCAAGATGGAACCCCCATCTTCGAAGCCGGATGTTCACCGTCATGCGCTATGAGTTTGCCGTGATGATACGATATCGACCGTGTGAAGCGCGAGCCGTTGCAAGAGGATATGCATGGCGGATGAAATAGAATTGAAGCTCGACCTGACGCCGGAGGCGGCGGATGCGCTCGAAGCCGCCACCGTGCTGCCGGGAGATCCCGGCATCGCCGAGCAGCGGTCAGTCTATTTCGATACGCTCGACCACCAGCTGTCGAAGACCGGGCTTTCGCTTCGCATCCGCCGTTCAGGCAGCAAGCGCCTCCAGACGATCAAGGCGGACGGTGCCAGCGCCGCCGGGCTGTTCGTGCGCTCTGAATGGGAACGCCCCGTCAGCAACGATACGCCGGTTCTCGACGACACGACACCAATCCGGGCGGTGCTCGGCGATGCGGCGGATGCCATTACCCCGGTGTTCGAGGTGCGGATCGAGCGGCGCACATGGATCATCAGCGAAGGCGGCGCGACGATCGAACTGGTGCTGGATAGCGGCGAGGTAGTGGCCGGCGAGAGAACCTCTCCGATCTGCGAGATCGAGTTGGAACTGAAGCAGGGCGACCCCGGCGCGCTCTTCGCGTTCGCCCGCCGCATCGACGCGGTCGCGCCCGCCCGTCTCGGCGTGCAAAGCAAGGCCGAGCGGGGCTATCGGCTCACCGGCCCAGCCCCGACGATGGTCAAGGCTGAGCTGGTGAAGCTCGCCGCCGGGATGACGGCGGCTGATGCGTTCCGGCATATCGCCCAGAGCTGCGTGCGGCAGTTTCGGTTGAATGAGGCGTTGCTGCTCGCTGGCCGGGACGCGGGCGCGCTGCACCAGGTGCGGGTGGCGCTGCGGCGTCTGCGCTCCGCCTTCTCGATCTTCAAGCCGGTGATCGGCGGAGATGCTCATACGCCACTGCGCGATGAACTGCGCTGGCTTGCCTCGGAACTGGCCAATGCCCGCAATCTCGACGTGTTGCTCGAACGCGCCAAACCTGGCGCGTTGCGTGACCGTATCGCGGCGTCGCGCGAGGCGGCCTATGACGCCGTCGGAGAGGTACTGGCGTCGGCGCGCGTGCGGGCGTTGATGCTCGACCTGGCGGAATGGGCCGCAAGCGGCGACTGGCAGGGCGCGCCCGACACCATGACGGCCCCCGATCAGCCGGCGCGCGACTTCGCGATCTCCGCGCTCGACCGGTTTCGACGCAAGGTGAAGAGGGACGGGCGCGATCTCGCCCATATCGAGGACGAGGCCCGCCACGAGGTTCGCAAGGATGCCAAGAAGCTGCGCTATGCCTCGGAATTCTTCACAAGCCTGTTCGACCGCAAGCGCGAGCGGCGGCGGCACAAGAAGTTCGTCGCGGCGCTGGAAGGCCTCCAGGACAAGCTCGGCGCGCTCAACGATCTTGCGACCGCGCCGCAGCTATTGGAACAACTTGGCCTTGCCGATGATCCCGATGCCGCCCGGCTGCTGGCCGGCGGTAAGCGCAAAGCGCTGCTGGAGGCGGCCGCCGAGGCCCATGAGGATCTGATCGACGTGAAGCGCTTTTGGCGCTGAGCGCCGATCGTTGAAGAATTGCGTACTACCTGTTCCGATTGGCGATCGTGAGCGTTCCTGTGATGCGGGCCTTCCGCGCTGGGGACGCTCGATGCTCAATCTCGTCGCCCGCTTCAGGTCGCGGTCCCAATCGGCGGATGAACGTCACGCGGCGCGATCCAATCGAACAGCGGTCGCTCCACAGCCCTTCACGATCCGCAACTGCGCCAGCGCCTGCTTGTCCGCTACAGCATTGAACGGCTTGTCATCGAGACATGATGAACGAGGACAAAGCCTGATAGCCGCTCCACAAGAGGGGTAGGGTCGATGCCGCTGCCAGAAACACGCATTCGATTTCGAGAACTGTGGGGCGGCGCATCATTCAGCTTTTCAACTGCCGAGTGGCAATATTGCGCAGTCCGCTTCGTGCCGGATATGCCTCCATGACGAGCATTATTCTGGATCCTCACCCGTGATCACGGTGACCGGCGCGCCCGTGCTTCCACTCTGCAAGCTATCCGCTGTCACAATAAGCGTGCTTCCCGGCTTGAGGATCGTCAAAAGATTCTGGCGGAACTCCTCGGGCAGTGTCAGCCGCTCACGCTCCTGTCGGGATACTTCGCCCGCCCGGGCGCTCCCGAGCAAGGGCAGATACATCCAATGTGTTCCGTGTTGGTCGATGGAGGAAAGCGTGAAGGCCTGCAGCCCCGAGATCCGTCCGCGGATCGCGATGGGCGTGGAGCCGATCTCGATCCCATTGCGCAAGACCACGGCCCGCTCGTCGGAAGCGCTGAGAATGATGGAGACCGGGCCGGTGGGCGCTTTTTCCGGTTGCCAGGTCGTGGAGAACGCGCTCTCGAATGATGAGGACGAACTTCCTTTGCCTTCCAGTACATCCGGGGCCGGAGCAAAACGCGGAATATCCGCTGATTGGGTAATGATCACCGTCAATCCGAGCTGGGTGACTCCGTAGAGGTGCTCAGCGAAGGCCAGGGGCAGCCGTATGCAGCCATGCGATGCAGGATAGCCTGGGAGATTGCCGGCATGCATGGCGATGCCGCTCCAGGTGAGCCTTTGCATGTACGGCATAGGCGCATCATCGTAGAGGTTTGATTTGTGATCGACCTTCTTCTGCAGGATCGTGAAAATCCCCGTCGGCGTCTCATGGCCGGCAGTACCTGACGATATGGTCGAAATCCCGATCAGGACACCGTTGCGGTAAACATAGGCGCGCTGCTTGCTGAGGCTGACGACGATGATGACGGGGCCTTCCGGAGCGGCTTCGGGCGCCCAGAGAAATTGTCCCGGTTGCAGGTTCTGGGCGGTTGCTGCGATCGAGCCTTCATCAAGCCTTGCCTGGGCGAATGCCGGCGGAATTGCCAAACCAAACGCGCTCATCGTTGCGGTTGCCAGCAAGGAACGGCGCGTGAGGTGCGAGGCTGAGCCTATTGTCATTCTACATCTCATTCATGGAACAATGCGTGGGCAGGGGATGAAACAAAGCAGATGGAAGATCGTCGACCAAAGCTGGTGCCGGCTCATAGCTATAAGGGCAAACACTATATGGTCGGGGAGCGTGGAAAGCATTTCAAGCACCAAGCCGGAATTGGTAGATTACCGGATGGCGTGTGAGGGAGGCGATGTGTGCCTGACGTCACGCGGGTCGAGCAAGCCGCACGAGGACGTTGCGCGTTGCCCCGTCTTCAGGGAACGGAACTCCGGGCGCATGCCAATCCGCGCCATCGACGAATATCCGCGCTTCCTGATCGAGATCGTGATCAACCTGCAGCGTCACGGCAATAGTTGCGGCCCCGCGACGGAAGGTCATCTCCGCTCGATCCCAATCTCGCGGCAAGCTCGGGCGGATCTGCAATTCATTCTGGATGAGCCGTACGCCAAGGATTTCCTCGACGGCCAGGCGCCACGTCCAGGCGGCCGCACCGGTGTACCAGGTCCATCCCCCGCGACCCAGATGAGGGGCCACACCCGCAATGTCGGCAGCAACCACATAGGGTTCGGTCCGGTAATGTTCCGCAGACTCTCGGGTTGATGTGTGCCGGATCGGATTGATTCGGTCGAACAGAGACATAGCGCTGTCGCCATCGCGCGTGCGCGCAACGGCGATGGCGAGCCAGGCTGCGGCATGGGTGTATTGGCCGCCATTTTCACGAATGCCGGGCGGATAGGCCTTGATGTAGCCCGGTTCGCGCGGTGTTCGGTCGAAGGCGGGGTCAAGGAGCCGGATAATGTTGTCATCATCCCGGACGAGGTGTTTTCTCGCTGATGCGATAGCCTTCTCCGTCCGCTCAGGATCACCGGCGCCCGAAAGTATGGACCAGGACTGCGCGATCGAATCGATGCGGCACTCCTGCTCTTGGGATGTACCCCAGGCCCGGCCGTCATCGTCGAATGCGCGCAGATACCATTCGCCGTCCCATGCGGATCGTTCGACGGCGGCCGCGAGAGAGTCGGCGCGCCCGTTCCAGCGATCACGAAACCCGGTTTGATTTTCGTCGAGGCAGTGCCGCGTGAAATTTCGGATGGTCGCGATGATAAACCAGGCAAGCCACACGCTTTCACCGTGTCCCCGGCTACCCACGCGGTCCATGCCGTCATTCCAGTCGCCGGCACCGATCAAGGGAAGCCCATGAGGTCCGAGACGATAGGCATGCGAAAGCGCCCGTTCGCAGTGGTTGAAAAGGGACCCGGTGTATGTGCTGACGTCAAAACGCGCATAGCGGTCGCCTTCATCGGCCGCGAGCGGCGGCGCTTGCAGATAGGAAATCCGCTCTGCAAGAATCCCCGTATCGCCTGTGGCCTCCACATAATGTGCCACGGCATAAGGGAGCCAGACGAGATCGTCCGAGCACCGGGTCCTTACGCCCCGATCAAAGGGCGGATGCCACCAGTGGAGGACATCACCTTCCTCGAACTGATGGGCGGCCGCGGCGAGGATATGGCGCCGCGTTGCTGCTGGATCGACGTGCACCTGCGCGAGGACATCCTGGAGTTGATCGCGGAATCCGAATGCTCCGCTTGCCTGGTAGAAGCCGGCGCGGGCGCGCACGCGGGCGCTGATTGACTGGTGGGGGAGCCAGCGGTTGACCATGAGGTCAAAGGCAGGGTCGGGTGTCGTGACCTGGACGCGGCTTAGCCTTTCGTCCCAGGCGGCGGCACAGGCGCTGGCGGCAGCTTCGATGTTCGCTGGATCCTGCCAGTAGTGCACGAGTTCACGAGCGTGATCCCAATTCTCGCCTTGTCCGAGAACGAAGCAGACATCCGCGGTTTCATCGGCCGGAATGTCGAGATGGACCTGAAGGGCCGCGCAGCAATCGTCGGCGGCGGCAGCCGGCCTGTTTCCGAGATCCCAGCTCAAAAGTGCTCCCGGGCGTGCGGGATCGGATTGGCCGCCCTCGAAATCCTGGCGAGAGGTCGTGAAGCTGTGGACCGGAAGCGTGCTAGCCAGGAAGGCTACCCGATCACCGAATTCCTCGGTCCAGGGATTCCTCGCTAGAATTGCGTGGCAGGACGGATCGTAATCGCATGTGCGCAGAGGTGCCTGTTCGCCGTGGACTGCGCCGAGCAGCCATTCCGCATAATAGGTCGCCGTGAGGCGGCGAGGGCCTGGCGTGAGGTTGCGCAAGCGCAGGTGGACCAGTTTAACGGACGCAGTGGTGGGAACGAAGACCGAGAGCTCCTGTTCAAGTCCCTCGCTGCTCTTCCGCCATGTGGTTTGGCCCGGGCCGTGCTGAACTTGACATGCCGAATGCCTGCCTGCCGGCAAAGGCGTGGGGGTCCACAGGCGGACATTTTCTTCGTCGCGCAGGTAAAGTCGTTCGCACTGGGGGTCGCGGATGGGATCGTTGAACCAGGGCGTGAGCCTGTTCTCACCGCTGTTGGTCGCCCAGGTGAACCCCAGCCCGCCTTCGGTCACGATCGTACCGAAGGCGTCGTTGGCGAGGACGTTCGACCAGGGCGCCGGAGTGGTGGCGCCGGGCTCCAGACAGATGACATAGTCTCCGCTATCGGGAGCAAAACCACCCCAGCCATTGTCGAATTGCAGATCGGACGGCCTCGGCAGCGGAGAGGAGGAATGTGTCGCTGCCGTGCCATCTACGGGGGTGAACGACGGCCCCTGGTGGCATGGCTGCTCCTGGCGGGTGAGTTGATCGCCGAGTGGTCCGCCGCCCTCGTCGAGGATCACCCGCGAAACCCGATCGAGGAGCGCCGCGCGTTCGCCATCGCTGGGCCCGATACCGATCACATGGATACCACCGTTCGTCCCGAGGCGATCCTGGGCGTTCTGGTCTCTGAGCACCTCCAGAAGCTGCTCGCGAACAGGCTCGATATAGCCTGACGTTCCTTCGTGGGTGATCACGAGATCCACGCTTATTCCCCGTTGCCGCCAGAGCGCCTGCACCGAGATGACGAAACGCAGAAGACCGGTTTGTTCCGCGGTTCCGGCGCGCAGCAGCAGCACGGGGTGGTCACCCGAAATGCCAAGTGCCCAAAGATCGCCACGGCGGAATCCGTGTGACGCAGATCGCGGAAGGTTGGTGCGGGCAGAGATGAGGAAGGAGAAGAGTTCCTGTGCTTGCGGTACCAACGCTGGCGCCAGGCCGAGGGCGTGCATGTCGCGCGCTGTTGCGGTCACGGCATCGCTGACGGCCCACTCGAGTGAAGCGAGGGTTGTGTAGCGTTCGGCGATATCGAGCGCGGACTGGCGGGACGCGGCGGCGATTGTCACAAAGGCGAGTTCGCGCCGGCCATGCGGCGGAAGTTCGATCCTGAGCCTGACTGCACAAACCGGATCGAGCGTCCATCCCAGCGTTCCGCTGAGCGCTTCTCCTTCCATCCCGGCCAGTCGGCTGGCGCTGCCGTAGCGGCCGAGGAAAGCCCTGCGATCGGCCTCCACGCCAAGGCGCGTGAAGCCATCGTCATCGCCGATCACCCGATGGAGCATGACGGGAGGTTTCTCGGCGGGATTTCGGGGGCGCCGGGTGAACAGCAGCCCGTCACCACCCGGCAGTGCTTCCGCGCCGACGAATAATTTGCTGAAAGCAGGATGGCGCGCCGCGTCTTGGGCCGGCGCCAGCACGATCTCGGCGTAGCTGGTGATTTCGATGATGCGAGGACGGTCTTCTTCATTGACGAGGCTGAGGCGCCGGATCTCGAGGTCATCACCATTGGCGATGGTGATCGTCGTTGTGGCCGAGAGGCCATGTGCACGCCGATGGAATTCGACCTGATGGGCGTGGAAAACCACCTGTGGCGGCTCTTCCGGTTGAGGAAATGGGCCTCCCGTCGCCGTCCAGACATCGCCGTCGTCGATGTCTCGCAGATAGAGCCAATGGCCCGCCTCCGGATCGCCGGGGGCAACCCTGGTGAGCGCATTCTGGTTCCAGCCGATGCTTCCGGCGCCGTCCGTGCGGATTCGGGTTGAGAGGCGACCATTCCCGAGGACCTGCCAGGCAGGATTGCCGTAACGGCGGTTTGGCGTCCAGCTGTAGAGCCCCGGAATTGCGCTCTCGGGCGTGGCTTGCGGTTCCCGGAACTCGACCCGTCCAATTTCGGGAGGCAGCTCCCACGGAATGCGCTCGTTGAGGAGGAGATCGACGGTTCGCACATGAGGGTCTGTGTGGAACCAGCGGACATGCAGGTTCTCGAACAGGACATTGCCAAGGGCTCCGAGGCTCATGCCATGGTGGTGCGCCATGTAGGAGCGCACGAGGGCGAACCGCTTTCCGGTCGGCACGCGCTCGGGCGTGAAGTCGATGGCCTCATAGAAGCCGTAGCGGCCGATGACGCCCAGCTCCTCAAGCACCTTGAGATTTCGTACGGCGACTGCGGGGCGTGTCGTCAGAGCAAGGACGGTTGCATAAGGGGCGACGACGAGATCACGGCCCAGGCCACGCTGCAGCCCGAGTTCCGGGACACCGAAGGCGTGGTATCGATAGACACGGTCCTGGCTCATCGAGGCAAATGACGACTCGGAAATTCCCCAGGGGATCGCCTGCGATCGACCGAACGCGATCTGGATGTCGATCGATGTGCGATCGCTCATGCCGAGAAGAGTGGTCGGATCGCTGTGCAGGAAGATATTCGGCATGAGGTATTCGAACATCGAACCGTTCCAGGACACCAATGCCAGTCCGGTATCCTTCCTGGTGATCGGGCGGCCCAGGTGGAACCAATGCTCCGGCGCTATGTCGCCCTTGGCGATCGAGAAATAGCTGGCAAGTCGGGCCTCGCTGGCCAGGAGGTCATAGTGATGGGGATCGATACGATCGGCGCTGAGATTGTAGCCGATGTGGAAGAGCCGGGTGGCGGGATCGAAGAGCAGCGCAAAATCCATCTCGTGGGCGAGTGTGGTCGCGCGGTGGGCGAGGCTCTCCAGGCGATCGGAAAGATCCTGCGCGGCCAGGCGGCCCTCCGCGATCGAAGCGCGGAGATCCTGTATCCATTCCCGGACGGCATCAGGAGCCGCATCTCGTGAGAAGGCGTCGAGGGCGTCGAGGGCTTGCGCCTCCCCGGCGCCAACCGGCGATGTCACGCCGTAGGTCATCAGATTAGCGATGCTGGCCGCGATTTCGGCGCAGCCTGCCAGCGGAGATGCAAGTCGCTCGGTCCAGGGGGCAAAGATACGAAGATCACGCCGCATGCCCAGCAGATGATGCTCCAGCCGCTCAAGCCAGGTCTGAACGTCCCGAAGGGCGGCGATATTGTTCTCGGCAACGCTCTCGGCAAGCAAGCCGGCCTGTTCTCGCAGCCTTTCCATGTCGATCGTGATCAGATCTTCGATCGCCCAGATCCATTCGGGTTCATTGTCCCAGGCGTGCTCGGCGGTTTGACGCATGGTAGCGAGAGTGGTGCGGATTCCTTGAGCCGCCTCCGAATCGAGTGCATCCAGCGCCCCGGCGAGCAGGCCGATGGTGTCTTCGAGCCCATGCCACAGATCGAGGCCAACCGGTGGTGCGTTACGCGCATCGCGCAGAGCTTGCGTGACGGTGATCAGGCTAACCGCCAGATTGCCGCTATCGACGGTTGAGACGTACCGGGGCTCGAGAGCGGCCAGCGTTCTGGTCTCGTACCAGTTGAGAATATGGCCTCGATAGCGTTCGAGGCGATCGATCGTGTCGAGTGCGTTGCGCAGGCGCATCTCGAGTTCATTGAGGCCGATATGTCCGAACCGCCAGGCGGTCAGGGATGAGATCAGCATCATGCCGATGTTGGTTGGGGAGGTACGGTGCGCGGTCTCTTCGTTCGGCGGTTCCTGATAATTGTCGGGAGGGAGCCAGTTGTCCTCCGGCCGCACGAAAGTTTCGAAAAAGAGCCAGGTGCGGCGCGCCACAAGCCGGAGGAACTTCCTGTCCGCTTCGGAGATGGTTTCCGTGCGCCGGGGGAGAATGCGGCTGATCGAAATCGCAACTTCTGGCGCAACAAACCAGAGCAGCAGCACAGGTGCGGCGGCCGGCAAGGCGGCAGGGGCGATCATGACAATGGCGCCAGCAACAAGCACTGCGAGCACTGGAGACGCGGCCATATCACGCCAGGCGGCGAGCCGGGGATGCCGGGCGGCGATGCGGCCCGCCATATGTGCAGCCGAGGTCCATTCGAGCCTCTTTCGCCCCGATCGCAGCCGCCAGAGGGTGACGAAGATCGCGTGGAGCGCGATAAATGAGTCGCTGACGAGGAACGTGATCGCCAGCGCCCATCGGCCGAGCTGATCTGCTTGTTGCCGAAGAACGCGTTGCATGACACCGCGCCGACGGCCCCGGGCGACGCCGGTGACGAGATCGGTGAAGAGATAGGCGGCGGGCGCAGCAAGTGCGAGGAGCGTCCATACCCAGGGCTGCCCATGGAGCAGGAACCAGCCGCCCAGCAGAAGCGCGACGATGCTGAAGGGGATCAGACTGCGGCGCAGATTGTCGAATATCTTGAGGCGGTCGAGCCAGCCGAGCCGGTTGCGGAGCCAGCGTCCGTCGCGGCCGGGTACGAAGGGAAACAGCCACGGCAGGATTTGCCAGTCGCCGCGCACCCAGCGGTGCCATCGCCACGCGAAATCGAGGTAGCCGGTCGGGAAGCTCTCGTAGACGATGATATCGCTCGCCAGCGCTGCGCGGCCATGCAGGCCCTCGAACAGATCATGACTGAGCAAAGTGTTCTCAGGGGCGCGGCCATCGAGACTGCGCTCGAAAGTGGCGACCTCATAGATGCCCTTTCCGACGAAGACACCGGAGCCAAGGAGGTCCTGGTAGACGTCCGATACGGCGCGCGAATAGATGTCGATCGCCGTGTCTCCGCCATAAAAGCGGGAGAAGAGCGACTGACCGGTCGTGTCCGGCGCCAGCTCAACGCGAGGCTGGATGATCGTGTAGCCGCGTTCCACGCGACCTGAAGCGGGATCGAAACGGGCTTTGTTGAGCGGATGCGCGAGCGTGCCGACCAATCGGCGAACGACCCCGTGCGGGAGACGGGTGTCGGCATCGGCGGTCACGACGAAGCGACATTTGCGCAGGGCGTCGATCCGACCGGCGATCACGCTGAAAGGCGTGGAAATCCCATGGAGGATGTACGCATTGAATTGTTCAAGTTTGCCGCGTTTGCGTTCCCAGCCCATCCAGGATCCCTGTGTCTCATTGTAGAGGCGAGGCCGGTGGAGCAGGTGAAACGGACCGTCGCCCCGGGCGCCCGGGTAGCGCTTGTTGAGCTCGTCCACACCCGAGACCAGCGCCTGCGTAATGTCGTCATCGGTCGGCATGTCCTCAGCATCTGCGTCCGCGAAGTCGCTGAGCAGGACGAACTGGAGAGCTGTATCGGAATTTGCCAGTCGATGCGCCTCAAGCCGTTGCAGGAGGGAAGGGATGTCGGAGGCGTTCGCAACGAGGACAGGCATGGCGATGGCAGTGGCGCAGTCCTTGGGGATTCCTTTCTTGAATTCGAGCTTGGGGAGGACCCGTGGAGGGACGATCTGGGTCACGAGCCAGTTCACGAACGTGATGCTCAGGATCGACGCAGGGAGGAGCGTCAGGGCGATGCCGAGCAGCCAGGAGCCGATCGAGGCCTCTGTTGACGCGAGATAGGCGGCTGGCACGGCGAAGGCGGTGAGTCCTGCCAAGAGTAAAGCGCACGCGTAAAGGACGCCAGGGTAACGGCGTATGCGGCGCAGCATCGAACCCAAAGTCCAGGGGCGCGGATCGATGGCATCTGAAAAGAAGGCCCGCCCTTCGTCGATCAACCAATAGCCGACATGACCCGAGGGCGAGTTCTCGCTGCTATGGCACTGACGCAGGGCTCGCTCCGCAACCTCCCATTCCGCCAACTGTGACTGCGACGCAAGTTGCTCTACGGCGTGACGGTATCGGTCGCGGGTGTCGAAATCCATGCGCGGATAGACCCCGGCCGGATCGCGCCTGAGGATCGCCTCGACCCGGCTCGTTCGATCGAAAAAGTCATTCCACTGGATGGTCGCGATAACCGCCAGGTTGGCGATTGCGCGCGCTACATATTCTGTATCGTCGAATGCCGCTGCGCAGGCGTCCGGGGTCTCGACGATCTGGAACGGTGGCTCAACATCGGGGAACAGGCGACTGAACGCGGTGACCAGAAGCTCCAGGCAGACGATGCGGAGCATCGTCGGGAAGGCCCAGATTTCAGCGATGCTGAGCGGCATCTGCTCCTGATAGCGGTCGACATAATGGACCGCCGTGTTCAGCGATACCTGAAGGTGGGAAGCCTGCAGGAGCGAGTGGGCCAGTTGATGGATGCGCGGGCGCGCGAGGCCGCCTTCGCCGAGGCCTGGCAGTTTCGCGTAGAATTCCTGCGGAAGATCCTCACGGATCTGGAGGATGGCTCGCTGGATCTGATAATCATTGTCTAGCAGCCACTCGGCCGCCGAACTGGCCTGTGGTTCGGCCTTGCCCGCAGCGAGCCGCGCCCTGGTCAACCACCCTTTCATCGCATCAAGGCGGTTCCAGGCCATGAGGGGGGCCGAGCGGCTGATCAGGCCCGTGAGCTGGTGGCGGGCCGCAGTGTCCGCGGCGGCCCCGCTGATGGGATCGCGTTCCTCGAGATCGGCCATGATCAGCCCAGGCCGCCGACCGGCAACCGGAGCCTTTCGTGCACAGTTGGGAGGGATGTCTGCGCCGGGCGAACTGTGGTCGGCAGAACGAGCATCGGTACGCTGCAGTGCGTCATCAGGTAGGAGGCGACCGTGCCATAGGGAACGTCCGCCACATGCTCGCGGCTATGGCCACGGGCTGACATCACGGCGAGATCCACGGCTTCCTTTTGGATCAACTCGTTGAGCGCCTCGCGGACATCGTCTGCGCGGGTGGACAGGATGCGAACGCGAAGGCCGGTCGCTGTCAGGTTGGATTTAACCCGCTGAAGATAGCTGCACGCGGCCTGTTCGTTGCGCTCGATGAGACTTTGGCGAAGCTCCTTGTCTTCCATTTCCAGCGGCCGTGCCTCGATCATTTCGGGGGCAGGGACGACATGGGCGAGGAGGATCTCTGCGTTGGCGGCGCGCGCAATGCGTGCGGCCAACGGCAGCACGCTCTCCGCCCAGCGGGAACCGTCAAGTGGTACGAGAATTCGCTGGTAGCTCTGGTCCGGCGCTTGAGCCTCGACGGGGACGAGCAGAATGGGGCTGGGCGCGTGGGCCAGGATTTTCTGAGCGGTGCCGCCTATTCCGGTCTTGCCCAACTCCTTCCTTCCGCGCCTTCCCAGCACGATCAGGTCATCGCTGCGTTCGCCGATGAAGCGACAGATCTCCTCTGCCGTTTGTCCTTCGGCGAGTTCGATCGTGGTATGGGGCGTTGGCGTTCGAGCAGCGTTGGCGCATCGATCCAGCGCGCGCAATGCTTCCCGGCGCCGAAGATTCCACTCTATAGGATCGGGGCGCACGTCAGGAGACGCCTCGGCGTCGAGAACCTGAAGGAGTGTTACCGGGAAATCGAGTGCGTCCGCGAGCGCAGCGGCGTGCGGATAGACCCAGGCATTGCGATCCGCGCAGTCGATACAGGCAACGATGCCTGGGTCGCAAGCGGGAGGGTGGGGGCGGGAGGGGAGAGAAAATGCAGCGACAGCAGACATGGGACACGACCTCCAGTTGCCGTTCGTCCCCCGGCGATCGGCGGCTTTGAGTGCGGCGGACCCTTTTGGTGCGCTGCGTGGACCAGCTCTTGCTCCCTGCCGATTCGAGCCAGTGTGGGGCACGCTATCGGGGCCAGTCGGGGGATGACATTAGGGCTTTTACGAATAGGGATGGCTGGGGGTGGAGGAACCGAACCGGCGTGGCGGCAAATGCCGCGACACACACGCCGGTCAGGCAAGTCGGAGATCAGCTCGTCGAGAGACCCTCAGCTGCCGAGACGGCTTGTACTGTCCGTACGAAGCTGTCCGGGTTCAGCGATATGGAGTCGATACCCTCAGCAACGAGGAAAGCAGCGAAGTCGGGATGATTGCTCGGTGCCTGGCCGCAAATGCCGATCTTGATGCCGGCCGCGTGAGCCTTTCGAATGGCCTCGGCGATCATCAGCGTAACGGCCTCGTTGCGCTCGTCGAACAAGCTGGCCAGAAAGCCCGAATCGCGATCGACGCCAAGCACCAGCTGGGTGAGGTCGTTTGACCCGATTGAAAAGCCGTCGAAGCGCGTGGCGAACTGCTCGGCCAGGATGACGTTCGAGGGAATCTCGCACATCATATAGATTTGGAGGCCGTTCTCGCCGCGGCGCAGGCCGTTCTCGGCCATGGCTTCGAGTACGCGATCGGCTTCGGCCGGGGTGCGGCAGAACGGGACCATCACGATGACGTTGCGGAAGCCCATGGTTTCGCGCACCCGTTTGAGGGCGCGGCACTCGAGCGCAAACCCTTCGCGATAGCGTTCGTCATAATAGCGCGAAGCGCCCCGGAATCCGAGCATCGGATTCTCTTCCTCGGGTTCGAAAACGTCACCGCCTACAAGGTGGGCGTACTCGTTGGTCTTGAAGTCGCTGAGGCGAACGATGGCGGGGTGCGGGTGATAGGGACTTGCGAGCTTGGCGATGCCGCGAGCGAGGACATCGACGAAATAGTCGGACGGATGCGCGTATCCGCGTGTGAGGTCCCGGATCTGGCGCTGGACTTCCGGGCTCGTCCGCTCGGGATGGACGAGCGCCATGGGATGGACTTTGATGTGGGCGTTGATGATGAATTCCATACGGGCAAGGCCGACGCCCTTTGCGGGCAGCCTCCACCACTGGAACGCGGCTGCCGGGTTCGCGATATTGACCATCATGTCGGTCCTGGTGGCCGGCAGGGCGCCGATATCGACGTCGGCCACCGAGAAATCGAGGATGCCGTCGTAGATCGTGCCGACGTCGCCGTCGGCGCAACTGATCGTGATATCCTGGTTTTCGGCGATGACCTCGGTGGCGTTGCCTGTACCGACGATCGCGGGCACGCCAAGTTCGCGGCTGACGATGGCGGCATGACTGGTGGTGCCGCCGTGGTTGGTCACGATGCCCGCGGCCCGCTTCATAATGGGAACCCAGTCGGGATCGGTCGTCTCGGTTACGAGGATCGATCCGTCGCGGAACTGTTCGATGTCGGCGGCGGTGCGGATCACGCAGGCCTTGCCGGCGGCGATGGCGGTGCCGATGGCGGCGCCGGTCGTGATCGCGGCGCCTTTCGATTTGAGGCGGTAATGCCGGAAGGTGGTGGCGCTGGATTGTGCCTGGACCGTCTCGGGCCGGGCCTGGACGATGTAGAGTTCGCCTGTCTCGCCATCTTTCGCCCACTCCATATCCATCGGGCGTTGATAATGGTCCTCGATCGCGACAGCCCAGCGGGCGAGCTGGAGGATATCGGCATTGTCGAGCACGAAGGACCGGCGTTCCTGCACGGTCGTCTCGACGATGCGCGTGCGGTGGCTTCCGCCCTCGCCATAAACCATGCGGAAGGCTTTGCCGCCGAGCTCCTTGTCGATGATCGGCTCGTTTTCCGGCTGCGCGAGAAGCGGCTTGAAAACGACATATCTGTCCGGATTGACGGTCCCCTGAACCACGGTTTCACCAAGGCCCCAGGCGGCACTGATGACGATGGCGTTGGGGAATCCGGTTTCGGTGTCGATCGAGAACATGACGCCCGAACCGGACAAATCCGAACGCACCATCTGCTGGATGCCGATCGAAAGGGCGACTTCGAGATGATCGAAGCCTTTCGCTTCACGGTAAGCGATCGCCCGGTCCGTGAACAGCGAGGCGAAACAGCGCCGGCAGGCATCCTGAAGTGCAAACTGCCCTTTCACGTTCAGGAAGGTTTCCTGTTGACCCGCGAAACTCGCATCGGGAAGGTCCTCGGCCGTGGCGCTGCTGCGCACGGCGACGGCAGGCCGGTCAATTCCCACCCTGCGACCGAGTTCCGCGTAGGCGGCCAGGATATCTTGCGCGACATAGGAAGGGATTGCGCCCTCCAGGAACAGGCGACGAATGGCTTGTCCGGTTTCCTGCAGCGTGCATTTCCCCGAATGGAAAGCGGCAAGATGTTGGGTGATCCGCGGCGCAAGCTGGTTGTCATGAACAAATGCGCGATAAGCCTCAGCGGTTGTAGCGAAACCCGATGGCACCTTGACGCCCTTTTGAGAAAGAGCCGCCGTCATTTCGCCCAGAGACGCATTCTTGCCGCCAACGGCCGGCACGTCGGCGATGGCGATTTCCTCGAACCACAGGATCAATGGCTTGGGCATGGCTTTCCTCCAGCTTGGGCATGGCGCCAGGCGAGCTGCCGCCTTGATCGCCTCGTTTTCGGGGCAACCATCGCCGGGCAGGAGGTGAGGGTCATTACGTAAGGGTCCTATGCGTGGGTTGCACAGGAGGGTCCGTTGGTCAGGGCGCCATCGGAGGTCTTCGCGGGTTTTGCCTTCAGTCGGGCTGCTTCAGGCGATCCCCGTCCGCCGTCCGCAGGATGGTGATCGCAATTCAATCACCGAAGAACTGGGGATTGCGAGCGATGAAGCGTCTTGCCCAGTTGTCCAGGTAGGAGGATCGGGCGCGACTGAGATAGCGCCAGCCAGCCACGCTGATCGCGAGCGCGCCGATGGCGTTGACGATGAGATCCCACATTGTGTCGGTGAGGCCAGACGGGTCGCCGAGCATGGGCTTCTGCATGGTCAACCCGAAAGCCTGGTCCATCCTGAACTCGAATATCTCCCAGAGAGCGCCGATCGCCTGGGAGAAGCAGAATGCAAAGACCGCGAGAAATGAAGGCCTCATATGGAGGTCCACATGCCGATCCTCATTGAGTGTTGATTTCCACTGAGAGTTGACCCGGGAGGGGCATAAGTTTCCACTGAGAAGTGACCCATGTTTTGACTTCCCTCTGGCTGATTGGTCGGAG
>NZ_VLKK01000025.1 GCF_007830065.1 Sphingobium wenxiniae
GCCGCTGCTTGCGCGACTTGCCAGCCTCGATCCGCAGCCAGCCTGACAGCTTCTCCGCATACGGGTCCAGCTTGCTCGGCCGCTCGGGAACCTTGAACTGCGGCTCTACCGTGTCCGCCCGCAGGTACTTGCGGATCGTGTTGCGCGACAAACCAGTGCGCCGCTCGATCTCCCGGATCGGAACCTGCTGCCGGAAATGCCAGCGCCGGATTACACTCAATAACGCCATGTCGATCACTCCTGAATCCTCCGACCAATCAGCCAGAGGGAAGTCAAAACATGGGTCACTTCTCAGTGGAAACTTATGCCCCTCCCGGGTCAACTCTCAGTGGAAATCAACAGCATAGCGCGCGACGGCGGCGTCTTGAGATATTCGACGACATGCGGATCGATCCCCGCGTTGCGGATCATGGCCAGCGCGTTGCGCGACGTGCCGCACTCCGGGTTATGGTAGATCACAATGTCCGTCACGTGCTCGCTCCGCTGCTGGCACCTTCGCCTTTGCCGATTTCCTTGAGTTTCTGCTTCATCGCCATCTCGTCGATGCTCGTGATTGGCAGTGTCAGGAACAGCGAGATACGATTGGTGAGATAGCGCAGAGCCTGCAGGAAGGCGTTGCGCTGCTCTTCACCCTCTACTGCCGCCGGGTCTTCGATGCCCCAGTGGGCGGTCATTGGATGGCCGATCCAAACTGGGCAGGTCTCACCCGCGGCACTGTCACAGACGGTGAAGATGAAATCGAACTCGGGCGAACCGGGCTTGGAAAACTCGTTCCAGCTTTTCGAGTACATACCGGTGGTGTCGTAACCCATCCCGTTCAGCACCGAGAGCGCCATCGGATGGACCTCGCCCTTGGGCTGACTCCCGGCGCTGTATGCCCTGAAGCGGCCTTCGCCGAGCTTATTCATCACCGCTTCGCCCAGAATCGAGCGCGCGCTGTTGCCGGTGCAGAGGAAGAGGACATTGTAGATCTTGTCGGACATGAGGAACCTCAGGCGTTCAAGGGTTGAGCGGTGTTGCAGGTGAGATCGCCAAGCAGGTCGCCGCACATTTCCGGCGCTCCCTGGCAGCAGTCCTGCATCAGGAAGGCCAGCAGACGGCGCATGCCGGCATAATCGGCGCGGTAGTGAATGAGGCGGCTTTCACGTTCGGACTGAACGAGGCCAGCGCGCTCCAGCGTGGCCAGATGATGCGACATGGTCGAGGGCGGCACGCCCTGATGCTCGGCAATCGCGCCGGCGATCATGCCTTCCGGGCCAGCCTTCACCAGCGTGCGGAAAACCGACAGCCGCGTTTCATGTGCCAGCGCGCTTAGGGCATCCACCGCCCAGACCTGTGTGTTGAGATCGTCCATGGAACCACCTTTCGAGAAAGGTCGAAATAGCTGGAGTGCTATCCAAGTCAATCCATATTTCGAGAATTGTCGAATCAACGGCTAAGCGTTGATCTGCTGAGCGCATATGCGGATGATCGAGAGGAGCGGCCAAATGCTGGTAAAATGGCCAACGCTCGATCGAAGGGTCGTGCCTCTGGCGAGCCGGATACGGTTTGGACCGGGTTGGCCCCGCGACGTTGACGAGTGCGGCGCGGATAGCGCGATTATGCGAGTGCTTTGGTGGACACGGTGATCTGTGCTGAATGACATTCGGACCAGGGAGAAGGTCAGCTAGCCACGAAAATGATTGCGCAGCGTCTTATGTTAGGACGCAAATCTCCCAGTATCGCCGGTTTTACGATGGTTAGACGACGATCACCCAGTTCTCATCTTCGTCATCTCGGGTGCGCCATTCTCGAACAAAAGAGAGAATCAAGGGCGTGGTTTAATCACGCCCTCTGCGGCGCTTCTGGCCAATGAGGCTTTGGAACCGCTGGTGCGGATTTCCCGTTGTCGATGCGAACTCATCGGGTAGGAGATTCGCATAAAGCGACTGATTGCTGCCCGAATTGACGATCCGGTGTGATGCGCAAGGCTATGCCATTCCTGCGTCAAGCAGCCGGATCATCAAGCTCAGTCCCGACCTTGACGGGACGACTTCAATCGTTCCCTTGTGGGCATGCACGATAGCGCGCACCATGCTAAGGCCCAGGCCGTGGCCCGGTTTCGAGCGGGTCGGGTCCAGCCGGACGAGACGCTCGAAAATCCTCTCCTTGCCGCCCGCGGGAATACCCATGCCATCGTCCGTTACGGTCAGAACCGCCACGCCCTGTTCGACAGCGAGCGTAATGGTGGCGCTGGCCCCATCGCCCGCATGGACAAGGATATTTTCCAGCAGATTCGCCACCGCCCGCTTGAGCAATTGGGCGTCGCCGCAAACTGTAACCTCCTCCAGCACAGCGGTGATGGTCCGGCCTTCGGCGTCGAAGGCCGGACGGTAAGCATCGACGATGTCGGCGACGATCTCCGCGAGAGGCTGGAGAACGAAGCGTTTCCGCACGGCAAGACCCTGCACCTCCGAGATGCCGAGCAGGCCCGTGAAAAGATCGAGCAGCGCATCCATGTCGGCGATGGTCTGTTCGAGCGTGTCGGCGGTTACCTTATCCGGCGCCCTGCGCATCAAGGCTTCCATGTCCTGCCTGATCCGGCCGAGGGGCGTGCGCATGTCGTGCGCGATGTCGCTGGAGACCTGGCGCAGCGACATCATCAATGTTTCGATGCGGCTTAGCATCGCGTTGAGAATGACGGAGATGCGGTCGAACTCGCTGCCCGATCCGTCAACGGGAATGCGGCGGGTATAATCGCCTTCGATGATGCCCTGCGCGGTTCCGCTGATCAGTACCAGCCGGCGACGGATCAGCCGCCCGAAGGCGATGGTGCTGATGGTTCCGGTCAGCAGGATCACGCCCAGCCCGGCCAGCACCGCCAGCAAGATGCGGTCGTCCGCACGGCTGAGCGCATCGCGATCCCCGGCAACGACGATCTGCCCGCCGTCCGGCAATCTTCGACTTAGCGCCTGTGCCTTTCCGGTCGAGCCATCGGGGCGGCGGATAGGGAGAAACTCGGTCCAGCCGCTTGGCGGAAGTGTGGGGATCAGCGATCCGGCGATCCGGTTTCCGCTCGCGTCGGACAAGGCATAAAGCATCATGCGCCCGTTGCCGCCGGTCCCGTCAAGATAGCCGGTTCCGTTCGTCGTCCCGCCATCCCGCACGTGCACCAGTCGCGCCAGCGCCGCCGGACCGTTGGCAGCATGATATTCAAGCAGTGCGTCCATCTCCAGTTCGATGCGATGGTCGATCTGCGCCTCGATCTCGCGATGGGAAATGAAGATCGCGGCGGCGCCCAGCGCCAGGATGACCAATCCCGATATGCTGGCGGTCAGGATCGACAGGCCCTTGATGGTGCGGGGGATGATCATGGCTGCGGTCGAGCGCGGCCGGCGATCATGTACCCCGATCCGCGAATGGTTCGGATGACATTTTCGGCGCCGCCCTCGTTCAGCTTGGTGCGTAACCGGCTCATATGCGTTTCGACGATGTTGGTCTTGGGGTCGAAACCGAAATTCCACACCCGGTCGAGCAGCATGGTGCGCGTGACGAGCCGGTCGGCATTGCGCAGCAGATATTCCAGCAGGCTGAACTCGCGCGGTTGCAACTCGATGGAGCGCCCGTCGCGCTTCACGGTGCGCCGCACGAGATCCATTTCGATATCGCCGACGCGCAGCACGGTCTGTGCGTCGGTCCGGTCGCCCGACGGCGGCCGCCGCGCGAGCGCGCCCAGGCGCGCGGCCAGTTCGGCAAAGGCGAACGGCTTGATCAGATAGTCGTCGGCGCCGCCTTCCAGTCCCGCCACGCGATCCTCGATTCCCGCCATGGCGGACAGGATGATGGCGGGGGACCGGCATCCCGCTTCGCGTGCCAGCTTCAACACGGTCAGGCCATCGAGACCGGGCACCATCCTGTCGAGGACGAGAATATCGAACGCTTCGGCCAGCGTCCGGGAGAGCGCGGCCTTGCCCTCGCTCTCGGCCACGACCTGATGCCCCAATTCCTTCAGGCCGCGCATCAGATAGTCGCGCGTCTCCCTGTCATCTTCCAGCAGCAATATCCGCATCGCATCCGACCGTTCATTTCCGTCCTCCATGCTGCAAACGAACCCCCGTGTAACATTGGTGTTTCTATACTATTTCCCAATGTTGTCCGATTTTATGGACCTTGCGCCGCGTATCAGTAAACACGCTTCAACTGCGAGTCATTATTATTAGCTTTCGCATTAAGAGGCAAAAATGGCGGATATCCTGCATGGGCCTGATCGCTATATACGCCATGAGCGCGGTCTGGCCGCGCTTGTGGATGCGGGCTGGTCATGAAATTCGGACGCATCCTCGCGCGGCGGAATGTGCATGAGCGGCAGGTGATCGCGTGCCTGCGCGGCAATTGCGCTTTCGAGCTGCGCGACAGTCCCGATGCGAAAGACGCTTTTTCCAATCTGGCCGATATCGCGCGGCAGCGCGGCGCGGTGATCTTCGCCTCGGAATCGCCCTTCGTCGGCGATGCGGAGATCGAGATTTTGACCCATATCGCCGCCGCCCAGCGACAGGAGGGCCGCGCCTTGGCGCGCGTGGACAGCATGGAATCCGATGCGCTCCTGCGCTGCGCGACAGTCCTCCGCGAAGCCGGCATCTGGCTGCCGCTCGCTGCGTCGGCGGGCAGTTCGCGTCAGCGGATCGGCGGCGGGACGTTTGCGGGCCATCGGTTCGCAAAGGGTGAAGCGGTTAGGGCGCGGGCCTTGTCGCTCGCCCGGACGCGCGAAGTGGCCAGCACGGAAGAGTTCGCGGCCATCGGGGTGTCCCGTCAATATGTCAGCCGGCTATGCAAGGACGGCTACCTCCAGCGCGTGCGATATGGCTGGTATCGCGCGGCGCCCGTTTCGGATCGCGGCTTCGCGGCCCACCGCCAGACTTTCGTATAAAATATTTCAACGGGGCCGGGAAGCAACCGGCCCATCATCACGCCGAAAAAAGGGGCAAACATCGTGAATCTGAATGAATCGCGCAATCGCGCGTCCACTGCCAGCAGCTTTCTCGCCTTGAGCTGCGTCGGGTTATTCGCTTCTGCCGCGCCCGCCATCGCCCAGTCCGCCGATCAGGCCGCGTCCGATGACGGCCAGGGGCGCAAGCTGGGCGGGGTGGTCGTCACCGATACCGCGATCGATGAGCAGGGCTATAAGGTCGACAAGCCCGACTCGCCCAAATACACCGCGCCGCTGGTCGACACGCCCCGGTCCATCACCGTCATCCCGGCCTCCGTCATCAAGGACACGGCATCGGTCTCGCTGACCGAAGCGCTGCGCACGGTGCCCGGCATCACGCTGGGTGCGGGCGAAGGCGGCAATCCGCTGGGCGACCGTCCCTTCATCCGCGGCTTCGACAGCCAGGCGAGCACCTATCTCGACGGCGTGCGCGACATTGGCGCGCAGAGCCGCGAAATATTCGCGATCGAGCAGATCGAGGTGGTGAAAGGCTCCGACAGCACGACCGGCGGCCGTGGCGGCGCGGGCGGCTCGCTGAACCTCGTGTCGAAGGCTCCCAGGGTCGACCGCTTCATCGCGGCGAGCGCCAGCGTCGGCAACGCCGATTACAAGCGGGCCACCATCGACATCAACCAGCCGCTCAGCGACCTTGCCGGGATTCGCCTGAACGCGATGTGGCATGACCAGGACGTGGCGGGCCGCGATGCGATCTGGTCGAAGCGCTGGGGCATCGCGCCCTCGCTCAAGATCGGCATGGACGGCCCGACCAGCCTGACCCTGGGCTATTATCACCTGCACACCAACGAATTGCCGGATTCGGGCATTCCCTATCTCTATACCAACGGAAACGCGCCCGCTGGCGTCACTGAAACCGGCCCGGCGCGCGATTTCACGACGATCGGGGGGCGGGATGTCAGCGTGCCGCGCGGCGCTTATTACGGCCTCAAGTCCCGCGACTTCCGCAAGACCAATGTGGACAATTTCACCATCCGCGCCGAACATGACTTCGGCGGCGTGACGCTGCGCAACACCTCCCGCTATGGCCGCAGCACGCAAGGTTATGTCTGGACCCAGCCGGACGATCAGCAGGGCAATGTCTACGGCACCAACGCGGCCAGTCCGGCGACGGCGGGCGGCTATGTGTGGCGGCGCGTGAACAGCCGCTATAGCGAGACCAAGGGCCTGCTGAACCAGACCGACCTGTTCGGCGAATTCTCTGTCGGCGGGATCAAGAACAGCTTCGCGGCCAGCATCGAGTTCAGCGAGGAAAAGGTCGGGAACGGTTCCTATGTGTCCGATCCCAACAGGTCGACCTACCAGACGCCGACCAACCCGGCGGCGACCAGCGCGAGCGGCGTGCCGATTGCGACGGGTTCCAATTTCAACCCGCGCTGCACTACCGCGATGCTTGACCGCTACAATTGCACGACCGTCGATTCGCCCAATGCCAACGATCCCTGGGTCAGCTATTATGGCGGGGACGTGTCCTCGGTGCTGTCGCCGATCCAGCGTTCGCTGCGCAAGACCTGGACCTTGTCCAAGACCACGACCAAGGCGGCATCGCTGTTCGATACGATCACCATCAGCGATCAGCTTCTCATCAACCTGGGCGGACGCTTCGATCGCTATGAAACCAGTGTAAGCCCCGGCATCGCCACCGACGACATGACCAGCAGCCGGTCCACTATCACCCGCAAGGATGACCTGTGGACCTATCAGGC
Source organism: Sphingobium wenxiniae (assembly GCF_007830065.1). GTDB lineage: Bacteria > Pseudomonadota > Alphaproteobacteria > Sphingomonadales > Sphingomonadaceae > Sphingobium > Sphingobium wenxiniae. The sequence continues at coordinate 6,688 of NZ_VLKK01000025.1, forward strand.
GGGCATCGTCTTCAAGCCGACGGAAAACAGCAGCATCTATGCGTCGACCTCGACCTCCGCAACGCCTCCCGGCTCGTTCCTGGCCAATGGCAGCGAAGCCAACGGCCTGACCACCAGCAGCAGCACCCCCATCACGCCGCAGGAACTGACCGACGCGCTGAAGGTGGAAAAGACGAAGTCCTATGAAATCGGCGCCAAGGCCAATCTGTTCGGCGATAGCCTGGCGCTGACGCTGGCGGCGTTCCATACCGAAACGAAAAATGCCCGCGCGACCGGCGATGCCGGCACGGTGGTGTTCGTCGGCGAACGGCGGATCAAGGGCATCGAATTCGGCTTCAACGGCAACATCACGCCGGAATGGAACGTGTTCGGCGGCTACACCTATATGGACTCCAAGATCGTGGACGCGGGCTATACCGCCACGACCAACGCGGACAAGACCGTCACGCTCTACGCGCCCGCCGCCAGCGCCGGCAGGCAGTTCCCCAACACGCCCAAGCACAGCCTGACGGCCTTCACCAACTACAAGATCACGCCCGCCTTCACCGTCGGCGGCGGCGCGATCTACATGAGCAAGGTCTATGGCGGCTATTCCGACACCCGCATCATCCAGAACAACGCGGTGGTCATCACCAAGTCGCTGGCGCGCATGGTGCCGAGCTACTGGCGGTTCGATGCGAATGCGTCCTATAGCTTCAACGATGCGGTCAGCCTTCAGGTCAACGTCAACAACGTCTTCAACAAGCGTTATTATGACAAGGCCTATGCGGCGCACTACGCCAATCAGGCAGCGGGCCGCACTGCCATCGCCACATTGAATATCAAATATTGAGCTTGCCTGCTCTCCTCGGAGGCAAGGATGGCCCACTCCGCAAGGGGTGGGCCATTTCATGGGAGTAAATTGCATGCGGTCCCGGCCGAAACTGATCGAAATGGACGATGCGGATCGCGCCGCCGCGCTTGCCGGACCGCTGGACGAGGTTGCTGCCCTGCTGCTGGAGGCCGCCGAAGCCGGCCATGCGGAGGCGCAGTTGCTTGTCGGGCAGGTCTATCTCGACGGCAAAGGCGTGGAACGCAATCCGGTCGAGGCGTTGAAGTGGTTCGGCATCGCGGCCAGGGGCGGCAACATCATGGCCATGAACATGGTGGGGCGTTGCTGCGAGCATGGCTGGGGCGCCGCCGTGGACAAGAGCCTGGCCGCCCAATGGTATGGGGCGGCGGCGGAGCGCGGCCTGGACTGGGCCATGTACAATCTGGCGACGCTTTATACCCTCGGCGAAGGCGTCAGCGAAGACAGGCCGGAAGCGCTGCGCCTGTTCGAGCAGGCGGCCGCGCTCGGTCATGCCAAGTCGATGAACATGATCGGCAGCTTCTACGAGGACGGCTGGGTAGTCGGGCGCGATATGCGGCAGGCCGCCCGCCACTATGCAATGGCAGCGGAAGGCGGGGACTTTCGCGGCCAGTTCAATCATGCGCGTATGTTGATCGACGCCGGCGACATGGCGGGCGCGCAAATCTGGCTGGCCAGAATGTCGGAGACGGCAACGCCCGCCTTCCTGGCCAAAACGAAACTGTGGATGGCTGCGGCGACTGCTTGATGGCGCCCGCCACGTAGAAGATGTCGATGCGGTCGGTGCACAGGCGTTTGGAAGCTGCTGCGGCGACTTGCCGAATGGGTTCCGGGTGTCTTGCGTTCCCGCAGGCTTGCGCCATGCCGGTGTTCAACGCCGGATGGAATCCGACACCACGTTGCTGGCCGGATCGCCCGCACAGGCCGTCCACGTGCTCGACTAGCCCTGGGACCGGAGGTCTTGCCGGCTCAAAACTCGATTATGATCCTTACCCTTGCCGTTTCCACCCCGGCGACGGCAGCTATTTCCCTTCTGCTGCTGTCCACCGCGTTTTGAATGGACGCAGAAGGGAAGGCCGGATGGCCATGGCCGGCCGGCTCGATCGCCTTTCCAAAGGCAAGCTGCCCCTCGGGATCGGACATGGCTGCGCAATCCAGCAATGCCTGCCGGGAAACGCCAAAGGCATCGGCAAGCGTCAGCAGACTGCGGCGCCGGGGCATGGTCTTGCCCGTTTCCCAGGCCCAGATGCTGGGCTTGCTCAAACCCGTTTTCGCAGAGAGCTCCGCCTGGCTCAGCCCCTGATCCCGCCTGAGGCGGCGTAGACGTTCAGGCAGCAATTCAGGTTGGACAACTCCGTCCAGATCGGCAATCGGATCGAAATCGCGGGGAAGGGGGGTGAGCAGGCGCGCCGCGCTCAGTGCCGCCCGGGACAGGGGACGATCGAAGCGGCACCCCCTCAACGTTTCGCTTCGCCAGACCACGGTGGCTGACGCTTCCGCCGCTTCCGGCAACGTCACGCTGATCTTTTGGCCTATCGCCAGGTCCGATTGCGTTTCGATGAGCATCCCGGACGTCGACAGATTGTGGATGAGCACGGGAGCGCCCTCGCCCCTCTCAACCGATCCGGGCACTGCCAGATATATGCGCACGCGCACCGTGCCACGTTGATTTTCCGGTGTCTGGAACTTGTCTATGATTGCCCGCATCGACATGAAAACGCTATTCGCCGTACATCTGTTTCCAAACGGTTAACATTAGCCGTTTGGATCGCGGCTATATTGGGCGAACCCCGGGCAGGCAAAGCGCAAGCCATGGATCGCCGGATGAAGCGCCTGTTACGCGCGGCGAATGATTGATCGACGGACTCAGGCGCACCTTCCTCGCCGATTTGCGTGAGAGCGGGGCTATACCGTGAAAATAACGGGTAAGTTTCTCTCTCCTCCGACTCCCTTCCTCTTCAATGCAAGAATCTTGCGCTTATCCATCAATATTTTGATCTACGATTCCGCCGCTCATCCCGCCTATTGAGCGCAACCGAATCCAAGGGAAGAAAAGCCCACGATCACGGCGATCGTGACAATCCCGATAGTCGTTTGTCACGGTTGCCAAGATGAAGTCTCCGACAGTTCGCGGCATCGGTTTGCCGTTGCCTTCCCTGACCATCGATTCCCAAAGGCTGCTCTTTTCCCTGAGCAGCTTCATCGCTGCCGCCATCACCCTGGCCATCGCCTTCAGCGCCAGCCTGCCCCGGCCCTGGTGGGCGTTGCTCACCGTCTATGTCACGGCCCAGCCCATGGCGGGCGCATTCCGGCCCAAGACGCTCTATCGGCTGGGCGGGATCGCGACGGGCGCGGCGGTGACGATCCTGCTGGTGCCCAACCTCCAGAATTCGCCTGAACTGCTGGTCCTGTGTCTCGCGTCATGGACGGGATTCTGCATCTATCTGGCGGTGCTGGATCGCACGCCGCGCGCCTTTCTGTTCCAGATGGCGGCGTTCAGTTCGGCGGTCATCAGCTTTCCCTATCTCGACGATCCCGCGAATATCTTCGACACGACCATCGCGCGCGTGCAGGAAATGACGGTCGCCATATTGTGCGTCACGGCTGTCCACGCGCTGTTGCAGCCATGGAGCGCCACGCCGGTCATCCGCGCGCGGGCGCAATCCTTTCTGGATCATGCCCGGCGCTGGGCGGCAGAGGCGATCGGCGGCCGCCACACGCGGCTGGAAAATGAGCATCGGCGGATGCTGGCCGCCGACATCACCGAACTGGGGATGATCGCCGTCCATCTGCCCTTCGATCAACGCTGGGCGCCCACGACGAAAAGGCGGGTGACGGCGTTGCAGCAGCAGCTTGCGCGCATATTGCCTCTGGCCTCCGCCGCCGCGAACAGGCTGGACCTGCTGCGCGCGCAGGGGAAACTGCCGCCGGAGCTTGCGCGCCTGATCGATGACGTGTCGGACTGGCTGTCCGATCCGGAAAGCACCGTGCATCAATCCGCGCCGCTGATCCGTCGCTGCGAAAGGGCGGCGGCGGCGGAGGAGAGGGGAGACTGGACCGCGCTCCTCACCGCCAGCGCTTGCGTCAGGATAGCGGAGTGTCTGGCGGCGCTCGCCGCGAGCCGCAGGCTGGCCGGGCGGATCGGTTCACCGGGCCGCCCCCGGCTGGAAGCGCGCGCGGCCCAGCCCTTCGTGCTGGCGCGCGATCATGGCATGGCGGCGCTTGCCGGACTGGCGACGGCGACCGCCATCGCGCTTTATTGCGCGGTCTGGATTCTGCTCGCCTGGCCCAATGGGTCGGCGACGGCGGCCTTCGCGGCGCTCATTACATGCTCCTTCGCCGCGCAGGACGATCCCGCGCCAGTGATCGGGCGGTATCTGCTGGCGACGCTCAAGACATTCCCGGTCGCGGCGCTCTATCTCTTCGTCATCCTGCCGCGCGTCGATGGTTATGAGATGCTCATCGTCACGCTCGCGCCCGCGCTGCTGTGGATGGGGTATGTTCAGGCGGACCCGGCGCGCTCGCCGCAAGCCTTGCCGATGTTTTCGTGTTTCATCGTCGCCATGGGCTTTCTGGCGCGGTTTCAGGGCGATTTCGCGCTGTTCATCAATACGGGGCTGGCGCAACTGGGCGGGATCGTCGCCACGCTGGCCGTGACCAAGATGTTCCGCTCCGCCAATGTGCTGCGGACGGCGCGGCGGATATTGCGCGCCAACTGGGCGGAACTGGCGCAGCTTGCCGATATAAGGCGGCCTTTCCTGCCCGACCGCTGGACCGCGCAGGCGATGGACCGGCTGGGTCAGGTCGCGGGGCGCATGGCGGTCGCGCCGTCGGGCGATGCGCTGCACGCGGCCGACGGGCTGGCGGACCTTCGCATAGGGCGCAACATCATTCCGATCCGGCGGGCGCTGCCGCATGTTCCGCACGACGCGCGGCATCGGCTGGGCGCGGTGCTGTCCGGTCTCTCCGCTTGCTATTCCGGCCGGTGGCGGCGCGGGCGGGTCGATCCGCCGCCCGCCGCCCTGTTGCAGTCCATCGACGGGGCCCTGGACGCACTGCTCACGCTGCCGCCGGATGAGGCGCGCCGACGAGCGTTGCGCGCGCTGGTGGGAATGCGGTGCAATCTGTTCCCCGCGGCGGACGCTCCGGCAATGGAGGTGCGCGCATGATCGAGGAAGTGCATCTGCTGGGCGTCTACATGCCCGCCGCGCTGCTGTGGGCGGTGCTGGCGGCGGTGCTCGTCTATCTCTTGCGCGTGCCGATCCAGCGGCTGCCGGTCTATCGCCTGCTGTGGCACCCAAGCCTGCTGGAACTCGCTCTCTTCGTCCTGCTGTGGTGGGGGCTGAGCGTGTTCGCCGATCTTTTCCTTCATGGATGACTGCTCTCCTGACCATGTTCCAACGGCACGATCTTCTGCGTTCGATCGCGACGCTTCTCGTCATCCTGGTCATTCTGGCGGGCATCTATGCGCTGTGGCTGCGCTATCAGATCGAACCCGTGACGCGCGATGGCAAGGTGCGCGCCGACATGGTCCCGGTGGCGGCGGATGTGAGCGGCCTTGTCACCGAAGTGCGTGTCTCCGACAATCGGCCGGTAAAGAAGGGTGACGTGCTGTTCGTCATCGACCGTCCCCGCTACCGGCTGGCGCTGGAGCAGGCGGAGGCGGCCATCGCGAGCCAGCAGGCCGCGCTGGCGCAGGCCATGCGGGAGGACCGCCGCAATCGCGCCATGCCCGATGTGATCGCAGCCGAGGTGATCGAGCAGGGGCGGGCGCGGGCGGAAGGATTGCGGGCGAGCCTGGGGCAGGCGGTCGCCGCCCGCGATCTTGCCCGGTTCAATCTGGAACGCACACTCGTCCGCGCGCCGGTGGACGGGACGATCTCAAACTTCTCGTTGCAGCCGGGCGTCTATCTGGCGGCGGGAAAGGCTGCGCTAGCGCTGGTCTATAACCGTTCCATGCGGGTGGAGGGCTATTTCGAGGAGACGAAATTGCCCGCCATCAAGGTGGGCGATCCGGCCAGCATCTACCTGATGGGTGTAGCGGACGAGATCGAAGGTCATGTCCAGAGCATCGCGGGCGGTGTCGAGGATCGGGAGCGGGCGGGAGGAGACGGGCAACTCGCCAATGTGAACCCGTCCTTCACATGGGTGCGGCTGGCCCAACGCATTCCGGTGCGGATCGCGATCGACAGGATTCCCGCTCATGTCCGGATGATCCCCGGACAAACCGCCACGGTCGTTATCCATCCTCGCGAGGACGGCCGCAAGGTGCACCGAAGCCTCCCATGGTGAGCGGACCCTGCCGCGATCCGATCCAGTGCCGCCTCCATGGACTCATGGATTTCCTCCGGCTATCATGTAATAAGAAAACGAATGCGATTATGGTTTGAAATGAAAGAATTTGCTTGATGGACATTGCCGTCGCCCGCACGTTCCTCGAAGTCGTGAAGACCGGCAGCTTCGTGGGCGCGGCGGCCAGTCTCAACCTGACGCAGACGGCGGTAAGCGCGCGCATCCGCGTGTTGGAGGACCAGCTCGACCGCCCCGTGTTCATCCGGAACAAGGCAGGCGCGAAACTCACGCCGGCGGGCGAGCAGTTCCTGCGTTTCGCGACGACCCTGGTGCAGGTCTGGGATCGGGCGCGCCGCGCGGTGGCCCTGCCGCCGGGGCGCGAGACGGTTGTGACGGTCGGCGCGGAGCTGAGCCTCTGGAGTCCCCTGCTGCGGCACTGGCTGCTGTGGATGCGGCGCGAATGCCCGGAAATCGCGGTCGCGACGCAGATCGCGCCTTCCGAGCGCCTGATGGAGCAGGTGCAGGACGGATCGCTGGACGTGGCCGTGCTCTACGCCGCACCCAGCCGCCCCGGCGTGATCGCCGAACTGTTGTTCGAGGAAAAACTGGTGCTCGTCAGGACCACCCCCACCGGCCGCGCGCTTGGACCCGAAGACCATGTTCAGATCGACTGGGGCGAGGAGTTCGCGGCGAGCTATCAGGCGGCCTTTCCCGACCAGCCCAATGCGGTGGTTTCGATCAGCTATGGCCCGCTCGCGCTGGACTATATCCTGGCGGCGGGCGGCAGCGGCTATTTCCGCAAGGGGTTCATCCGATCCCATCTGGAGGAAGGGCGGCTGGCGGCGGTGCCGGACAGCCCGGAATTTTCCTATTCCGCCTATGTGGTCCATTCCACCAAGGCTGACGCGGGCGTGATGGACAGGATTCGCAGCGGGCTGCGCGCGGCGGCGGCAATCGCGGCGTGACGGAGGAACCTGCCTCGCCGCCATGCTATGCCGACGGGGCCGGCGACGCCTATATGGGCTATGCCCGTCCGGAGGAGATCGTCTCAGCGCTCAACGAATTGCTGGAGGCGGAACGGGCGGGCGCGCGGGTCGCCCTGGCGGGGGGCAAATATCGGGCAGAGCCGGACTATGCGGAGCTGATGCGCGATTTGCGGAAGGATGAGGCGCGCTGGTGCGCCATGTTGTCGCGGCATCTCAAGCGCCTGGGCGCCGCCCCCTCCCGTCGCACCGGCGCTTTCCATGCCAAGGCGATGGCGGTGCCGGAGCCTTGGGACCGCCTTGCCTTCCTCAATCGCGGGCAGGCATGGGTCGTGCGGAAGCTGGAAACGCTGACGCCGCGCATTCGCGACGACAGCCTCCATGCGGACCTGCACGCCATGCTGGAAAGCCATCGGGCCAATGTCGCGCGCGCCGATACGCTGCTTGATGGCGGGAAGCGCTGTTCAGGGCAATAAGTCCGCTGACACATACATATAATAGTCGTTTTGCTTTGCCTTGTCGGCCACCTTGTTCAACTTGCTTAGCTGCGGATGGCGGCATGGCATGGAATCAGGCGAGAGGAATGGGAAAGATACAACTGAAGAGAATCTATGATCCGCCATCGCCGACGGATGGGCAGCGGGTTCTGGTCGATCGTATCTGGCCGCGTGGCATCAGCAAGGAAGCGGCGGCGCTCGATCTGTGGTTGAAGGAGATCGCGCCTTCTTCCGCCTTGCGGAAATGGTTCGGTCATGATCCGGGGAGATTTGACGAATTTCGCGACCGATACCGGCATGAACTCGCCAGCAACGCCCGATGCACCGACATGCTGCGTCAACTGCTGAGAAACGGAGACGTGACGCTGTTATATGGCGCGCGGGGCGCGGGTTCTTGCCGAATATATCCAGGGTGCGGAGGGGAGGAACCGCGGGCGTGACGAAGGCCACGCCCGCGATTCGCGTCAGGCGGCCAGCAATTCGTCGGCCGGTCCGAAGAACTCGTAATGAATGCGGTCGGAGGGAACGCCTGCCAGCGACAGGGCCGATACCGCATGGCGCAGGAACGGACGCGGACCGCAGATATAATAGTCGGCGGCGGCGACGGGCGTATTGGCGGTCAGCCAGTCGTCGGTGATGATGCCCGCCATATGATAGTCCCGCCCAACGACTTCGCCCGGAAGCGGCGCCTGATGGAAGTCTGTCACCCGGACGGCCTTGCCCTTGGCCGCGAGCGCGCGGACATGGCCGCGCATCGCATGCGTGTCCCGGTTATGGGTGCCGTGAACATAATGAACCGGCACGTCGGCGCCGCTTTCCACCAGTGCTTCGAGCATGGCCACCATCGGCGTCAGGCCCACGCCGCCCGAAAGCAGGACCACCGGGCGTTCGACATGGCTGCCGAGGAAGAACTCGCCTGCGGGCGCGGCGACTTTCAGGACGGTGCCTGTCCTGGCTTCGCGATGAAGCCAGCCTGACGCCAACCCATGCGGTTCGCACTTGACCGAAATCCGGTAGGTTGCGCCATTGGGCGCGGAAGAGATGGAGTAGTTGCGCTTGACCGGAGGATGCCCCGGAATGTCGAACCAGAAGGTCAGATATTGTCCCGGCCGGTGCGCCATCACCGGATTGCCGTCGACCGGCCGCAGGACGAAGGAGCTGATGACGCTGCTTTCGCGGGCGATTTCCTCGATCCGGAAATCCCGCCATCCGTTCCAGCCGCCGGCCGTCTCCTCCTGTTCGGTATAGATGCGGTTTTCGCGCGCTATAAGGATATTGGCAAGGAACCAATAAGCTTCGCCCCAGGCTGCGAGGATCTCATCGGTGGCGGCATCGCCCAGCACCGCCTTGATCGCGCCCAGCAAGGCTTGGGCGACATGGGGATAGTGCTCGGGCAATATCTGAAGACCCACATGCTTTTGCGCGATCCGCTCCACGGCAGGTGCAAGCGCGCCCAGATTGTCGATGTTGTTCGCATAGGCCAGGATCGCGCCGGTCAGCGCGCGGGGCTGTGAACCGGCGTCGCCATGATGCGACTGGTTGAACAGGTCGCGGATATCCGGGTTCTGGAACATCCGCGAATACATCTCATGCACGATGTCCAGACCATGCGCTTCCAGCGCGGGAACGGTCGCTTTGACGAGCGCGATAGTCTGGCTGCTGAGAGGTTCCGGCATCAAAAATCTCCTGTTATTGAAGCAATGGAAGTGGGGTCGCGTTTCCGTTCGTCAGCCGCAGGGGGGCTGGTCGTAGAAATCCACCTGCATTTTCATGGCGCCGACGGGCGTTACGAAATGCGGTTGTTGCGGCAGGATCAGTCCGGGCCTGTCCGGGGTCAGCGTGACTTCCGAAGGCGGGTCGAGATAAGTGAGCCTGAGCTTGCCTTCGATCACCCGGATCATGCCCCACACACCGGCCTTGGTGTCATGGCGGGCGCGCAGGGCCGCGGGCAGCGTGTCCTGATCGAACAGGGGCGTGGAGCGGTATGGACGGGCGGGCGTTTCGGGCTGGTTTGCCGTCCGGACGGTTTGTGTCTCCGCCGGTCGGTCCAATCGAAAAAACAGGGCCAGTTGCAGGCTCTCGGCGATGCGGGCCGCCTTGGCCTGGAGAGCCAGCGCGGCATCCGGCTCCATCAATTCCTCGGTGGTCTGTTTCCAGAGGTTGAGCCAGCGGTCGAATAGGGCGGGAGTGATCCGGCCCTGGTGCTTGAGATGCGCGGGGAGAGGCTGCCCCTTATAACGTCCACTGGACAGCATGACCGACGACCAGAAAGCGGCTAGCTTCTCCAGATGTTCAGGCCAGTCCTGAATGGCGTCGTTGAAAATCGGACCGAGTTCGACGTCCATCCGGACGCGAGCGTAAAAGGCGTCCACCAGACGGGCGAGATCCGCTTCCTCTATGCTTGGGAGGCTGTCCACGACTCATGCTCCAAACCTGTATCTAAAATGCATCTAAATCCGTCATTTGAAAGATGCAATAAAAATGCATATTATTCGATGAGCCGACTGCGGCTATCGGGAACGGGCATGAGACTGACGCTATTTACCGACTATGCGATACGTGTGCTGCTCTACCTCGCCGCGCGGCCCGATCGCCTGTGCTCGATCGCGGAAGTGGCCCGGACGTACCGCATTTCGCAAAATCACCTGATGAAGGTGGTCAACGACCTTGCAAGGTCGGGATATATCGAAAGCGTGCGCGGCCGGAGGGGCGGCATCCGCCTCGGCAAGCCTCCGGAAGACATCAATATAGGCGTGCTCGTCCGTCACACCGAGGAAGGCTTCAACCTGGTCGATTGCGCGAGCTGCCTGATCGCGCCCGCCTGCGGGATCACCGGATTGCTCAAGGAAGCCATTCTTGCCTTCCTCGCCGTGCTGGACCGGTATTCGCTTGCGGATGTCATGGGCCAACGCCGGGATCTGGCCCGCCTTTTGGGACAGGAGCCAGGCAGCTTGCTTGAGCAGCAGACGCTCTGACCGGTGCTTGCGCTTTTCGAGATGGGTTCCCGCTGCGGTCCTTTTCCTCGATGGGATTCAATCCGCCAGCGCCTGAAATTCCCTGACCAGCCAGGCGCGGATGGCCGGATCGGGTTCAGGCACCAGCGTATTGAGCGGATAGAGACGGCAATAGACGGTTAGCCCGGCCGATACGATCATGAACCGTGTCGCGCGCACGCTTCCTTCCTGCGGCCCGAACCAACGGGCAAGGGGTTCGTGGACTTGCTGGCGCAGCAGGCGTTCCGTGATCGCGCGCGCGCCGGAATCGCCACTGGCCATCATGATCATGGGCAGGGGGATGTAGCGGGGGCCGACGCCCTTGAGCAGCAGTTCCAATATGACTTCGCCGAATCGGTCCCGTGGGATGTCGATGATCCGCGTCGCATCGAGCATGTCGGAAAGCGCTTCTTCGAACAGTTTTTCCTTGCAGCCGAAATAGCGGTTGACCAGCGCCATGCTGACCCCTGCCCGCGCGGTGATGTCCCGCACGCCGGTATCGCGATAGCCGCGCACGGAGAAAGCGTCTTGCGCGGCTTCCAGGATCGCCTGTCGCGTCCGTTGGGCATCCTTGATCGGGCGAGGTTCGATATCGGCCATTGACACTCAAAATAAACAACTGTTTACATCGGGGCAAGAGAGGAGCCTGACCACTGCCCGACCATCCGAGTCGGGCATAATGCCATGGCACGGCGAAGTACAACTCCGTCGCGCCGCATGGGCAACCCTCTCTCCGCGCGGCATTTTGCCGCTGTTTCAAGCATGTCCGGAGATGTGACCAATGGCAACCATCGACGCTGAAGCCCCGCCGTCCCCGCGCACGAAAATCCACCTCCACATAGGTGGCGAGCCGCGCGAAACCGGCACAGGCGGCACGCACGACCATCTCAATCCCTATTCGCAGCAGGTTCAGGCGCAGGTGCCGCTGGCGGGCGCCGCCGAGGTCGACGAAGCGGTTGAAAAGGCGCTCGCCGTGCAGGAAAGCTGGCGCCGCACGTCGCCCGAGGCACGCCGCGACATCCTTAACCGCCTTGCCGATCTCATCGAAGCGCATCGGGAGGACTTCGTCCTGGCCGCGCAGCTCGACAATGGACATACCAGGGTCGCCGGCAACATCACGGTCGATTTTGCCCTGCAATGGACGCGCTATTATGCGGGCTGGTGCGATAAGCTGGGCGGCGATCTCATCGGCACGATGGATACGCGCGGCGAGTTTTCCTACACCATGCCGCAACCGATCGGCATCGTCGGCATCATCATCACCTGGAACGGCCCGCTGATTTCCTTGGCCATGAAGGTGGTCCCGGCGCTGGCCGCCGGGAATTGCGTGATCTGCAAGCCCGCAGAACTCAACGCGCATGTGCCCGAACTGTTCGCCCGGCTCTGCAAGGAGGCAGGCATTCCCGATGGCGTTCTGTCGAGCTTCCATGGCACCGGGGAAGCGGGCGAGGCGATGATCCGCCACAGGAAGATCCGCAAGATCAGCTTCACCGGCGGGCCGATCACCGCGCGTAAGATCCTGCATTCCTGCGCCGAGCAGATCAAGCCGACCGTCATGGAACTGGGCGGCAAATCGGCCAATATTGTGTTTCCCGACTGTGATCTCGATGCCGCGGCCGCGCTGTCGGTGTTTGGCGTCTTCTTCTTCGGCGCCGGTCAAGGCTGCGCGTTGCCGACCCGTGCGCTGGTGCATGTCGACATTTACGAAGCCTTCCTGGAGAAGGTGAAGGTTCTGATGGGAACGCTCAAGGTCGGCGATCCGGCGGACCCGAGCACTATCGTCGGTCCGGTAATGAACACGGCGGCCGCTGAACGCATCGAGGGAATGTTCGAGCGCGCCCGGAAGGACGGCGCCGCCAACTTCCTGTTCGGCGGACACCGCTGCGGCGGAGAGCTGGCGGGCCTCAACTTCATCGAGCCGACCTTGATCGTCGATGCCGATCCCGATCATGAGATCAGCCAGGTCGAAATATTCGGTCCCGCGCTCATCGTGACGAAGTTCTATGACGAGGACGAAGCGGTCGCGATCGCCAACAACAGCGAATATGGCCTTGCCGCCTATATCCAGTCGAGCAACGTCGAACGCGTGCTGAGCATGTCCGAGCGCCTCTTCGCGGGCGGCGTCTATGTGAATGGCGGATCGCAGATCAACGCGCACACCCCCTTCGGCGGTGTCGGCATTTCCGGTTTCGGCAAGGAAGGCGGCCGTACGGGCATCGACGAATTCCTGCACTACAAGACCGTGACCATCAAAAGCTCTGCCCGGTAAGGGCGCGGGAGAGGGAGAAGAGACCATGCCTGATTTCACCAACCAGAGCTTCGACCTGACCGGCAAGGTGGCGATCGTCACTGGCGCCGGCGGGCGCGGCAATTCCATCGGCCGCGCCTATGCCGTGGCTCTCGCCAATGCCAATGCCAGCGTCGTGGTCGCTGACATCAACGGAGAAGGCGCACAGAAAGTCGCTGACGAGATCACGGCCGCCGGCGGCAAGGCGCTGGCGGTGCGGGTCGACATCACCGATACGGCATCGGCCAGGGCGATGGCTTCGGCGGCGGCGGATGCCTTCGGCGGCATCGACATCCTCGTTAATAATGCGGCGCTCATGGTCGAGATGGGCGAAAGCGGGATGATGAATACCGACAAGGCGCAATTCGACATGTTCATTGCAGTCAATGTCTGGGGCGCGATGAACTGCGCCCAGGCGGTTGTGCCGAGCATGGCGGCGCGTGGCGGCGGCGCGATCGTCAATCAAGTCTCGGCGGGCGCCTTCCCGGCCCAGAGCCTGTATGGGGTGACGAAGATCGCGCTGGCTGGCGTTACCACGTCGCTGGCGACCGAGCTTGGCGGTCAGAACATTCGGGTCAACGCCATCGGCCCCGGCATGACCATGACGGATGCGGGCCTTTCCATGACGCCGGACGATACGCCCTGGGTACAGGGGATCATCGCCCGCTGTCCCATACAGGGCCGCGATACCCCGGACGCGCTCTGCGGCGCGCTCCTTCTGCTCGTGTCCGACGCCGGCCGCTGGATGACAGGACAGACTATCAATGTCGATGGCGGCTGGGTGATGCGATACTGAAGGATGGGCCTGCCGGTGGCGTAATGACTTCGGCCGAACGGCCGGGCATGTCGATATCAGGCCTCCGAGAACGGTTGTCACCTCATTCCTCTCGCGTCCGACGAAGCCATGGCTGACGGCACCCGGCTCAGGCGGCGAGGGCTTCACGCGTGTGAACAGCAGGCTCGACCCCGAAGAGCCGCGCGGCGTTCAGGCCCAGGACATTGCGGCGAACCTCCTCGCCGACCGTAAAACCGTCGAACAGATCGTCCACGATCCTGCGGCTGATCGGGAACGTGCCCTCCGCATGGGGATAGTCCGATGCCCACATCACGTTCTTGGCGCCAGGCAGACCGGCAGCCGCTGCGAGGATGCAGGCGCGGTCGTGCTGGAAGCTCGCCCAGACCTGATCGTCGATAATCTGGCTGGGCTTGCGCGATAGCTTCGGGCGCACCATTTTGCCATGGGCTTCCTCAACCTCGTCAAGCCGCTCGGCCAGCGCCACGAGCCAGCTTGCGCCGCTCTCGATAAAGGCGACCTTCGCACCGGGATTGCGGTCGAGAACCCCGCCCGAGACAAGGTACATGACCGAATTTTGCGCTTCCATCGACTGGAGCGTATAGTTGATGATGGCCGCGCCGGGGCCGCGTTCCACCACGACGCTTTCCTGTCCCGTGCCGGTATGCATGACGAACACCATGCCCTTTTCCGCGCCCTTGGCGAAGATCGGATCCCATCGCTCGTCATTATATTTGGGCAGGCTGGGGGGCGTCACCGCAGGGAGCATTGCCGCGCGATAACCCTTGCTGGCGAGATAATCGATTTCGGCCAGCGTGCTTGAAAAGTCGAGCACGGGCAACATGCCGCAGCGCACGAAACGCTTGGGGTGCGCGGACAGGAACTGGCTGTTCCAGTCGTTGTACAGGCGCGCGGAAGCTGCTTCCGCTTCCGGACTGTCGAGACAATAGAGCCAAAGGCCAAGAGTGGGGAAGCAGACCTCCGCGTCGATCCCTTCAAGCTCCATGTCGGCGAGGCGGCCTTCAAGATCGTGCAGGCCCTGACGATCGACGTCGCCCATCGGATTCTCGCGCTGCGGGCCCAGGCGCAACTTGTAGATAACCTTCTCTTCGGTGCCCGTGATGAGGAACCCGTCTTCCTTCTTGGTGACGATGGCATGGCGCTTGAGATTTGAGGGCAGGCCATCGGCGAACAGGCCCTTCGGTTCTAGCACATGGCTGTCGGCGCTGAAGATATAGGGTTTCAAATCGACTCTCCTCAGACTCAGTTTTGTTGTCTATTGAATATATGTTATAGGCAGTTTATACAATATTGATGCCGATATGATCATAAATATCGGTATAAGATATAGCTGATAGGGAGCGGGATGGCGGCACAGGCAAGAGGCGGAACGCTCGTGGCGCGTGTCGTGCGGGAGCTTTCTGCGCTTAGTCTTCAACGTGAGGAGGGCGCCTATCTGGGCGCCGAGGATGACCTGATCGCCAAATTGGGCGTCAGTCGTCCGACTTTGAAGCAGGCCGCGAAAATTGCCGAAAGCGAACGCATGATCAGCGTGCGCCGCGGCATTCGCGGCGGTTTCTATGCAGCGCGGCCGAACGTCAACGACTCCATCCGCGCGATCAACCGTTACTTGCGTCTGCGCGGCGTGACTCTTCGCGAACTCGCCGTAACCGGAGCTATATCGGAAGAGGCTGCGGGCTTCGCTGCCCAATGCGATGACGCGGGCCTGCGCACGCAATTGAAGGCGATGCTCGTTGAAGCGAGGGAGTGCATCGCGCCGCGTGCGCTCATCGATTTCGACACCCGATTTGTCGGCCATTTGGCCGTGATGAGCGGCAACCCGGTGATCGAGGTGATCGTTGCGATGTCCTATTCCTTCGGCAGGGACGAGCAGGGCATCTACCTCTACGCCAATGAGGAACAGCAGGCCGTGGCGCGGGAGCATTTCGATGCCATCGGGCAGGCCGTGCTCAAGCGCGACAGCGAGCTTGCCCGGTTCATGATGCGTCGTCGGCTCGCCGTCATCGGCGAATGGATCGGTGGGGCGGATGCGTCGCAGTTCGGTCCCATCAATCAATTGGAAACTTAAGATGAGAAGGAAAGGCGATGGCCTGGGCAAATCAGGATAAAACCGCAATCGTGGGCATAGGCGCCACGGACTATTATGTGCGTGGCCAGAGCTACCCGCGTACCGTCTACGACATGGCTTGCGAGGCCATATTGAAGGCGTGCGAGGATGCGGGGATTTCCATCAAGCAGATAGACGGCTTTGCTTATTATTCGGGCGCTGGTGCCGGATATACGGGCAAGCTGGATAGCGGCACCTTCATGGAAATGCTGGGTATGCCGCATATTTCCTATTCGGCGACGCTCACGTCGGGGGGCGGAGGGTCCGTCGGTTCCATCGGCCTCGCCACGGCCGGCCTGATGAACGAGGACTGCACCTATTGCGTCTCGCTGATGACCTTGCAGCAGCTCCCCGGTGCTCGGCTCGGCACGGTGTTCGGCAAGATGAGCACCGACCCGGAAAACAGCTTCCTGCAACCGAGCGGCCTTGTCGGTCCGGGCCATCTGATGAGCGTTCTCGCCCGGCGCCACATGCACCTTTACGGCACGACGCAGGATGCTTTTGGAGAGGTTGCCATGGCGACCCGCGCCAACACCTGGAACCGTCCCAAGGCGGTTCGCAAGAAGGCGCTGACCAAGGAGGAATATGACGCGTCGCCGATGCTGGCCGATCCGCTGCGCCGGCTCGACTTCTGCCTTGAAACGGACGGCGCGGTCGCGGTGATCACGACGACCAGCGACCGGGCGAAGGATTGCCGTCAGAAGCCCGCCTATGTCCACGCGGCCGCCCATGGCGGTCGGCGCGAATGGGGCCGCGCCTTCACCTGGTACGGGATGCCAGACCCCTATTTCGCGAGTTCCGGTCACGAATTCACCGCGAACCGCGTGTGGGATCAGTCGGGCCTGACTGCCAAGGACATCGACGTCGCGCTGCTCTATGACCATTTCACGCCGATGGTCCTGATGCAGCTTGAGGATTACGGTTTTTGCGAGCGGGGCGAGGGCAATGACTATGTGCTCTCCGGCAAGCTGCGCTACGACGCCGCCACCGGCAAGGGCGTGAACGGCGGAACCCCGGTCAACACCCACGGCGGCAATCTCAACGAAGCCTATATCATCGGCATGACGCACGTGGTCGAAGCCGTCGAGCAGGTGCGCGGCAACGCGATCAGCCAGGTCAAGGACTGCGAGTTCGCCCTTGCTACCGGCGGTCCTGCCTCGCTGCCCGTATCCAGCCTGATCCTGAGGAGCGCCTGATGAGTGAAGCGATCAAATACGGCCCGGCCAAGCTGCTGCCGGGCGACCAACTCCACATCACCGCCAGTGCCGATACCGAACCCTTCTGGGAAGCGGCCAGGGAACAACGCCTGACCGCATGTCAGTGCGCCGACTGCGGACATTTCCGGATGCCGCCGACGCCCGTCTGCCCGGAATGTTCGAGCTTCAGGAAGGCATGGCCCACGCTTCCCGGCACCGGAACGGTGTTCAGTTTTGCGATCTGCAACCGAAATCCGGTCACTGGCGAGCCCTATGTCTATGTTCCGGTGGTCGTCGACCTCGACGGCGCGCCGGGTGCCCGCCTCATCTCCAACGTGACCGGCTGCGATGCCGATGACGTGGAGATCGGGATGAAGGTTTCGGTTGAATGGACGCCGATCAATGAAGGTTGGATCCTGCCCAACTTCCGCAAGGTATAAGGGGCATTCCATGCTCAGTGATCTGCGGATCGTCGAAATCGGTGAAGGGATGGCCGTGCAGGTGTGCGGCCTTCTGCTGGGTGAATTGGGAACGGATGTCCTCAAGATAGAGCGGCCGGGCGGCGATCCCGCGCGCGGTTCTGCACGCTTCGCCAACTGGAATCGGGGCAAGCGCAGCCTGGAACTGCAACTCGACAACCGGGCGGGGCTGGAAGCGCTCCTGGAACGGCTCGCCGGGGCAGACGTTCTGCTGCACCAGTTCACCCCCATGCGGGCGCGGGCGCTTGGACTTGACGATGAGACGCTCGCCAAGGGGTTTCCGCGCCTTGTCATATGCGGGATAACGGGGTCGCCGCGCAATCATCCCGATGCCGAGCGGTCGGACGATGAAATGCTCGTGTCGGCGCGGCTCGGCGCCATGTATGAGAATGACGGATATCGTGGCGGCCCTGTCGTCTGGCGCTATCCTGCCGGTCACTGGTCGGCGGCGCATCTTGCCGCCGGGGGAATATTGACCCGGCTTGTCATGCGCCTGCAAACGGGCAGGGGCGGGGCCGCGCATACCTCGATCCTGCAAGGCCTGCTGTCGGCGCTTCCCATGGTATGGGTGCGCAATTCCAAAGGGCCGATGCCCAACCCGAAAATCTATGACGGAAGCCCGCGCGCTCCTCGGTTCCAGCTCCATCTCTGCAAGGACGGCTGGCTTCAGATACTCGACCCGACGCAGCGCTTCGATTACTGCATGTTGCCGGGCATATGGAATGCCCTGTCAGACGGAATCGACATCGGCACGCCCGAAGGACTCGAGCAGGCTTTCGCGCGGGAAACGGTCGACACCTGGCTGGCACAGCTCCGCGAACATGATGTCGCCTGCGAACCCGCCGCGCCGCTTGGCGAAGTTCTGAGGCATGACGATGCCAGGGCAAACGGCTATGTGATTGAGGTGGACGATCCTCATTTCGGTCGGGCCTGGCAACCCAACACGCCCTATCATGCGGATGTCCCATTGCCGCAGGGAAGGCCGGCGCCGCGGCTAGGGGAGGGCGGCGAGCGCGACTGGACGCCGCGGTCCGAATCGATCGGACAGGCCCCCGGCGCCGAACCGGGCCATCCGCTCGATGGCGCATGCGTGGTCGACTTCGGGATGTTCCTCGCCGGCCCGCTGGGTCCGTCTCTGATGGGTGATCTGGGTGCTGACGTCATCAAGGTTGAGCCGCTGTCGGGCGACCGCCTGCGCCATATGCATCATTTCTTCCAGGCCGCGGGCCGGTCCAAGCGGTCGCTTGCGGTGGATTTGACGAAGCCGGAGGCGCAGCCGATTCTCGAAAGGCTTATCGCCTGGGCTGAGGTCGTCCACCACAATATGCGCTTCAAGGGTGCAGACAAGCTTGGCCTTGGTGAGGAAAATCTGCGGCGGCTCAATCCCGATGTCGGCTTCGCTTATGTCAGCGCTTACGGGCAACGAGGCAATCGCGCCAACTGGCCCGGTTATGACACTATTTTTTCCGCGCTTGCGGGACTGGAGTTCGAAAGCGCGGGCAAAGGCAATCGCCCGATAACGCTGCGTCCGGGCCCTATGGA
The DNA here is from genome assembly GCF_007830065.1 of Sphingobium wenxiniae. Lineage (GTDB taxonomy): Bacteria > Pseudomonadota > Alphaproteobacteria > Sphingomonadales > Sphingomonadaceae > Sphingobium > Sphingobium wenxiniae. The sequence continues at coordinate 25,728 of NZ_VLKK01000025.1, forward strand.
CATGCTGACCGCCCACAGTTGTTTTGTGGCCGCGATGGCGCTCCTCTATATGAAGCGGGCGGGCCTGGCCGGCCGGGTGCTGCACAGTTCCATGCTTGGGATCATCACGTTGATCCAGGGGGAATTGCTGCTTAAAGCGGATGGAACGCTGACGGAAACCCATCATCTGACAAGCGATCAGACCGGCTTTTCGCCATATCATCGCATATTCGAAACAAAAGGCGGCGAATGGGTCGCGGTTGCCGCCCACAGAGAAGCCGAACGCGAAGCCATGCGGACGATACTGGGCACGGATGATGCCGGATTCGTCAAAGCGGCGGAAGCATGGCCGGCCGCCGATCTGCTGGCCGCGTTTGAGGCTGCGGGCGTGCCGTGCGATGCGGTATTCTGTGATAATGCCATGAACCGTTTCTTCGACGATCCGCTGTCACGGAGATCAGGTCTCGTCAGCGCCGTGGAGCAGCCGACTTACGGGATTGTCGAGCAGCCCGGCATCTTCTGGGATATGGGCGACATTCCGATCGAAATAAGCCGTGCTTGTCCTGATATTGGCCAGCATAGCGACGAAATCATGCTGGAACTGGGATTCAGCGCGACGGAAATCGCAGAATTCAGGACGAAGAAAATCATAGGTTGAGCAATTTTGCGGCGCGCACGTTCCAGTTACGGTTTCGCGGTTCAGGCGAACTGATCGTTCGGGTGAGATCGACGTGCTATGCGCTCTCGCTTCGGCAACTGACCGAGGGGCGGGTCGGTTAGCAAGTGACGGGTCTGCCGCCTATTCTGCCCCCGCGCGGAAGACCTTTTTGTTTGTGTTTTACGGCCTTCGTGCCGCAATTTGAGAGCAGATTGTTGAACCTGCATAAATGAAATGGAGAGTGTGATGGCGAGTCTGGCCGTTCCCGAAAATCTGCTGTCGGATGCCGGCATTCCCAACGTGACGGCATGGATCGAGGCGAATGTCGGCGGCAAGGTGCTGTCGATGGAACGCCAGTCGCGCTGGCGGCCCATCTATTTCGCGGATGTGGAGAAGGACGGCAGGACGCTCCGGCTCTGCGTGCGGGGTGATCGTACCGACGTGCCCTGCGTCTTTCCGCTGGAGCATGAGATGCTCGTCCAGAAGCTGATGCACGAGCATGGGATCAACGTCCCCCGCGTCTATGGCTGGATCGACGATCCGCGTTGCTATGTCATGGATTGGGTGGACGGCATTCCCGGCTTTGACGGCGCGACCGAGGACCAGCGCCGGGCCGTGATGACCGAGTATATGAAGCTGCTGGCCGACCTGCACAGGGTTCCGGTGCAGCCGTTCAAGGATGCGGGCGTGGTCCATGCCGCGGATTCGTCGCAATCCCATGTCGTGGGCGCCGAACGGTTCGAGCAGGTCATCTATCGCGGCACCAAGAAGCGGCCCGACCCGTTCCTCGAATGGGTGCTGGCCTGGTGGCGTCGCAATCCCTTGAAGGCCCATGATCGTGAGGCTGTCGTGACCTGGGATTCGGGCCAGTTCCACCAGAAGGACGGCAGGCTGGTCGCGATGATCGATGTCGAGCTGGGCCATGTCGGCGATCCGATGATGGACCTTGCCGCCTTCCGTATGCGCGATACCGTGCTGCATTATGGCGACATCAGCGAACTCTACGCCATTTACGAGGAATTTGCGGGCACGCCGATCGACCTTGACGCGATCAAGTGGCACCATCTGTTCTTCACTTTGTCGAATGCGCTGTCCTTCCACACGGCGCTGGCCGATCCGACCCCGGAGTCGGATTATATGACCAACCTGCAATGGGTGAACGAGACCAATCGTTTCGCGCTGGAGGCCATCGCGGAATATCTCGACGTCGACCTTCCGCAAGTGGAGATGCCCGAGCCTGTGGCGACGCAGGTTGCCGCCCCCTTCGAGCATATGGTGGGCAGCCTGACTCGCATCGATGCGGGCAACAGCTTCGCCCAGCATCAGATCCGCATCCTTTTCCGCCTCGCGCGTCACCTCCAGCGCTGGGACCAGGTCGGCCGCGCCATGGAGGAGGCGACCTTCGACGATGTCGAGGCGTTGCTCGGCAGGCGCCCCGCAAGCTGGCAGGAAAGCGAGCAGATGCTGGAGGATTTCGTGCTGCGGGATGAGGGCAGGCACGACCGCGAACTGATCGATCTGTTCAACCGCAAGCTGCAACGGGCGCAGTCGCTCAATGGGCCGGTCGGCTCGGCCATGGCGCGCCACCACCCCATCCAGCGCTTCGACGGCCGGGCATGGGGTGAGCATAGATAGAATTGGGCCTGACGATGAATGCGATGGACGCGGGAAATACCGCGGAAAAGGAACTGCGGATGCGTCAGGCATTGCGGAGCGGGTGGAATCCAATCTGAACGGCAAAGTGCGGCCGGTCGTGCCGATGTTTAATCGAAAGGAGGCTGTTCGGACCTCCGGCAGCGCTGCCGGAACGCGCATAGTCATAGTTTGATTGCTTTTGTTAAACTTTTCGCGCTACGGTGCGAGGGCCTGCGGAGACGTGGGTGGAGGCTTAGAAAACTTCCTGATGATCGAGCCGGTCGAGCTTATCGACCGGGTGGCGGATGCTATGTCCAAGGCCACCCGGCCCAAAGTCTCTAGCTGCTGCCCCCACGGTAGAGGGTATCCAGACTTTATATTGCTACGTCATGATCTTCTTCTCCGTCGATCATTGCAAGTCCACATCATCCATCCCGGAGTGCAACAGTCTCTTCGCGGTCGGGCGTTTGTCGTGGCCGTTGGGCCGATCGCCTGCCGCAGTATGGGCATTCACTAGCAAAGGGTGGAGCTTCAACAAGCGTCACGAGGTTGTCACCACCTCACCTTTAGACCCGAAGTCTCCGATCCCTCCGCCTCCCGGGAGGACTGTTTCGCCGCCATTGTGCGAGCGAACCTGGTGTGAACCTGCGCGCTCAGGCCGGCAGCCGGCTCTGCATCAGCGCCCGGTGCGCCGGCACGTCGGCCGCCTTGGCCATGAAGTGGGTGCCGTCACGCCACAGACTGAACATGATGATCGCCAGCTTCCGTGCCAGCGCGACCTTCGCCTTGTTGAAGCCGATCCGCTTGCTGAGCTTGAGGCCCCAGTCCTTGAGCGTGCTGAACGACCGGGTGTTCGACAGCATGACGGTCGCGGCGCCGACCAGATGCGTGCGGGTGAGCTGGTTGCCCATCTTGCTGATGCCGCCATGCGTCAGGCTCTCGCCCGACTGGTAGACGCGCGGGGTCAGGCCCAGATAGGCGGCCACATCGTCGACATGCCGGAAGCGCGTCGGGTCCTCGATCGCGCTGTAGAACGATACGGCGGTGATCGTGCCGACGCCGGGGATCTCCATGAACCGCCTGCAGACCGGGTTCGACGCGGCCAGCAGTTCCAGCTCGCGCTCGATGCGGTTGGCCTCGACGTAGAAGCCTTCGCACAGATCGAGCAGCGGCAGGACCCGTGGTCGCAGATCGACGCCTTCAGTGTCGGCGATGAGGCACATCTGGTCGATGGCGCGGCTGCGATAGCTCGCCGCGGTTTCGGTCCCACCCTCGATCCGTCCGCCGTAGACCCGCACCAGGCCGCGGATCATCGCCTCGGTCTCGCGTCGCTGTTTTACGAGGCGGTCGCGCATGGTGAGATAGGCCCTGATCTCGAAGCACAGGTTCGATTTGACATAGACCTCGGTCAGATATTCCCGGCCCGTCCGCGTGATCTCGGCGATGCCGCGTGCGTCGTTCGTGTCGGTCTTGTTCCGCTTGACCGACAACACGCGATGCACCTGGCGCGCATCGAGCACTACAACCTGGAAGCCCTGCGCACGCAGCTTGGTCGTCAGATGCGGCGTCAGCCCGCCGCTCTCAATGCCGATCAGCGTCACATGCGATTTGAAGTTCTTGCGCAGATAACGTCCGATCTCGGTGGCGCTGCTCTTCATCGAGACCTGGTGAACAATCGCGCCGTCACAATCGAGAACGCAGACCGCCGTATTCTTGTAGCCGACATCCAGGCCAACCCAAAAGCGCGCCGCCGAAGGATCGGCCTCCGCTCGAT
>NZ_VLKK01000026.1 GCF_007830065.1 Sphingobium wenxiniae
GCCCCGCTTGTCGACTGCCCGGTACAGGTAGGTCCACTTGCCCCGCACCTTGACGTAGGTTTCATCCAGGCGCCAGCTCGGATCAAAGCCACGCCGCCAGAACCAGCGCAGCCGCTTCTCCATCTCCGGGGCGTAGCACTGGACCCAGCGATAGATCGTCGTATGGTCGACCGAAATGCCGCGTTCCGCCAGCATTTCCTCAAGGTCGCGATAGCTGATCGGATAGCGACAATACCAGCGCACCGCCCACAGGATCACATCACCCTGGAAATGGCGCCACTTGAAATCCGTCATCGCTCCATCCGTCCAATCTCCGCCAAGCATGCTCAAGCTTCACGATTTTTGCAACAGAGCCAGAATCCGTTTGCACCGGGGGTTGTTGGTGCGAATATTGGAGCGCCACGGACATTTGGTGTGCGCGCTGAGATGAACTTCTGAAATGCGCACGTCAGAATTGTAGGGCAATAAACTATGTGTATACGAGCTCTTTCCTACATCGGCCTAGAAGCTGAGGACCTCGACGCCTGGCAGAGCTTCGCAACCGACGTCCTGGGCCTGATGAAGGTCCCGTCTGATGATGCCGGAACAATCAGATTTCGGCTCGACTCACGCGCTTGGCGAATCGCCGTCGACAAGGGAGACAGCAACGATCTCACCTATATCGGCTTCGAAGTCGCCGGCCGCGAGGAGCTCGATGCGATGCGGAAGCGGATCGAGGCCTGTGGGGTGACGACAAACCCGGGCAGTATGGAGCTCCGGCGCCAGCGCGGGGTCCTGGACCTGTTTCATTTCGAAGATCCGATCGGGCTGCGGATCGAGCTGTTCTACGGGGCGACCGAGGTGTTCGAACAGCCGTTCTGCTCGCCTGCAGGCGTCAGCGGTTTCATGACCGCCGAGCAAGGCCTGGGACATGTCGTGCTCCTTGTCCCGGATGTGGCTAAGTCGCTTGATTTCTATGAACGTGCGCTCGGCCTAAGGCTAACGGACGTCATAGACATGACGACGCCGGGTGGAATCGTCGAGCTGTTGTTCATGAATTGCAATCCAAGGCATCACACGATCGCCTTGGCAGGGATGGCAAGTCCACGGAAGCTCGACCACTTCATGATCCAAGTTGCCTCGATCGACGACATGGGCCTTGCATATGATCGGGCGTTGAAGGCTGGCACGCGGATACGCGCGAGCATCGGTCGGCACAGCAACGATCATATGGTTTCGTTCTACGCCTTCACGCCCTCCGGTGCGGCAGTCGAGTATGGCTGGGGTGCGCGAGAGATCGATCACAATTGGAATGTGGTGAGATACGATACGACTAGCGTTTGGGGTCACCATTCACCTATCGAGACCTGATCTATTCCAGCCTCTCTCCGTTCCTGACCAGATAACTGCGGATTCTGTTGTGCCTAGCAATCGCGTGAAAGAAGATATCTATACGCCCGTCCTCATCGTGGGCAGCGGCCCTGCGGGCCTGACGACCGCGTTGGCGCTCTCGCGCATGGGCGTGCCTCATATCGTTCTGAATCGGTACCCGACGACGGCACATACGCCACGCGCCCATATCGTCAATCAGCGCACCCTCGAGATCATGCGGGCTCTGGGTTTGGAGGATCGCATCTTGGCGCACGCGATCCCCAATGAACTCATGGCGAACAACGTGTGGTTCATGAGCATGGCTGGCGAGGAAGTGGTCCGCACGCCGGCATGGGGCGGCGGGGAGGAGCAGCTGTCCGCCTATCGCAAGGCTAGTCCCTCGCTGATCTGCAACCTCCCGCAGCACGAGCTGGAGCCGATGCTGGTGGAAGCGATCGAGGCCGCCGGCGTCGGCGATATCCGGTTTGGGCATGAGTTCATGCGCTTCGAGCAGGATGAGGATGGCGTCACCGCACACGTCACGCATCGTGCATCGGGGCGCAGCTATACCATACGGTGCGATTACTTGATTGGCGCCGACGGCGCGCGCAGCCGGGTGATGGAGCAGGCTGGCCTTGCGCTGGAGGGCGAGGGCGGACTAGGCCAAATCTGCTTCACCTGGATCCGGGCCGATCTCAGCCGCTATGTCGAGCACCGCCCCGGCGTTCTGTACTGGCGCGTCGATTTCACCACGGCGCCGGAGGAAGGCGGCAGCTTTATCTGCGTGAAGCCATGGAACGAGTGGATCGTAAGCTGGGTGATAGATCCGGCCCGTCCCTTCGACCCCAAAGACCGCAGCGTGCTGGAAACGCGGGTTCGGGCAGCGATCGGCGATCGCACGACGCCGTTCGAGATCATCGATGCATCGGTATGGAGCGTGAACCGTCTCTATGCCCCTGAATACAGGCAGGGACGGGTGCTCTGCATGGGGGACGCGGTGCATCGGCACCCTCCGACCAACGGCCTCGGCCAGAATACGTCCATCGCCGATGCCTTCAACCTCGCATGGAAGCTCAAGTTCGTGCTGGACGGCAAGGCCGGCTCCTCGCTCCTCGATACTTATAGTGCCGAGCGAGCACCGATCGGCCGCCAGATCGTGGAGCGTGCCAATCGCACCCTGTTTGAGATGGGCGCCATTCCTGCGGCGATCGGGATCGTTCCGGGCCAAAGCACAGAGGATCGTTGGGAGCGGGTTTTAACCCTCAGCGACGATACTGAAGAGGCGAGGGCGCGTCGGGCGGCGTTGGATGAGGCGGTAAAGCTTCAGGACTTCGGCTTCAATGCAATTGGGGTCGAACTTGGCTATCGATATCGTGTGGGCGCCAGGGTTGATGACGGTACGCCCGAGCCGATACCTCCGGGGCCAAGCGATATCTGCTACCAGGCGACCACATGGCCGGGCGCGCGCCTGCCGCACGCGTGGATCGAGCTTGGACGGCGCACCGTATCCACCCTCGACGTCGTGGGCCATGGCCGCTTCGTTCTGCTCACTGGCCCCGGGGGTGGGGCACCTTGGCGTGCGGCGGCCGAGCAGGCGAGGGAGCGCACCGGCGTGCAGATCACGGTGCACGAGATCGGCACGAGCCATGGCATGCTCCGCGACCCATTGCTCCAGTGGCGCGCCGTCAGGGAGGTAAGCGACAACGGCGCGGTGCTCGTGCGGCCGGACGCTCATGTCGCTTGGAGGGCAGCGACGGCGGACCAGGCGTCGAAGCTGCCAGCGGTAATGGCGGAGCTGCTCCGACTTTAGCGGTGCCGATCGTCAGCTACGTAGTGGTCCCTCAGGGAGACCGGCAAGGGGAGGCTGGTCAGGGTCAAGTCGCCAACCGCTTTGGCGATCAACGTCGTTTTCGAGATCGGCTGCCCTGATCTTCCGACCGCCATGTGACGACGTCCGCGCCGATCACGGATAGAAGCATGAACCCCGAGCCGATCGGCTAAACCGGTTTCCACTCGGGTCGAACCGCCGCGATCTCGGCGAGAGACGGGGTTACCTGCAGTCCGACAGCTGCTCATACCGATCAAAGATCCGGCTGAGGGTGTCGCGTGCCACGGGCTTGCCCTGGCGCAGCTTTCGCCAGGTGCTTTCGCTGATCCGATATGTCTCGAACAGCCCTGCAGAGGTCGCCGCAGGAAGGCGGCGTTTGAGGTTCTCAAACTCGTCGGCACTGATCACGACAGTGTCTCGCGGCATGTCCGTTCTCTCTCCTCGTAAACTCTACGACTTCAAGCTGCTGGAATGCCGGCTGCAGCCTCAGTGGAGTGCCTATAAGGTCTCGAAGTGGTGCCACCTGAGTGGTAGCCGCTCTAATACCGGAAGCCCCACAACCCGGCACCCAATAACGGAAAGCATTCAAGCGTGCTGTGCGCCTCAACGGAGGCCGTGCGAGGATCATGTTGCCGGGACGACGGCGTCGCCCCGGCTATCTGGATATAGGCAGCTTGCTTGGCTGCCGTTCGCCTCGAGATCAGGAGCGTTTAAGGAAGAACGACGTTATCTCGGCGAAGAGCTGAGGATGCTCGATCATCGCCCAATGGCCGCAGCGGGGTAGGAAGCAGCCCGTCGAATTTTCCAGCAGTTCAAGGAAGCGGTATCCCTCGCTCATCGGCACGACCTTATCGTCCTTGCCGTTGACGACCAAAGTCTCAACCTTGACGCGGGCCACATCTTCCTCCGGATAGAAGAGGCCGCCGGCCGCTTTGATGGTTCCCATGATCGCCTTGTAGGCTGCCTGCACGTTCGGCCGAACCGAAAGGGCGTGACGATAGGCGACGAACTCGGGAGGCGGCGAATAATCCGAATGGGTCAAGGCCTCGATCACGCGCTGCATGCCCGGCACGGTGAAGTCGTAGTTTAGAATGGCCGACAACGCCCCTGTCGTCTGGTGGCTGAGGCCGGCGCTGCCCATCAGCACCAGCTTCTTGAGCCGCTCGGGACGGCGCATCGCCACACCGAGCGCAGTCGCGCCGCCCATTGAGTTCCCGACGATGTTCGCCCGCTCGAGGCCGAGCGCGTCGAGAAAGGCGATGAGCTGCGTGATCCGCGCGTCCTGATCATAGGTAAAATTCGCCGGATCGGGCGCATCCGAATCGCCGAAGCCGACCATATCATAGGCGATTACCCGAAAGCCCGACTCGGCGAACAGTGGCAGCGATCCCTTCCAGTTGCCGCGCGCGTCGGCACCCGCGCCTCCACCGTGGATCAGGATGAGCGGCTCGCCCTTCCCCGCCTCGATGAAATTGGTGTTGTAGTCTCCGGTTCTGACGGAGTTCCTCGGCAATTCCACACCGGTCACCGCATATCCTTCCATTGTTACATATTGTGCTTGGGATACGAGATATGAGATATGATACAGCAGGCCGTCAAGTGAATTGACCTGAGCTGACAGGAGAGGGATCTTGTGCGGCCGCGTGCAGCGGTCTGGATCAATTAAGGATGGGAGTGTCGATGGATTCGGTTCAAAGTGCGCCGGCGATCGGGGATGTCGTGTATCATCGGATCTTTGATGCGATCGTCGAACATAACCTGGCACCTGGCACACAGATCACGGAACAAGCCCTGGCCGAAAAGCTGAATGTCTCCAAGACTCCCGTCCGCGAGGCTCTGCTGCGGCTGCGCCAGCAAGGCCTCGTCGAACCGAGCGGCAAGCGGGGGTATCGAGTCGTCCTGTTGTCGGCCGAGGCACTTCGGGCCACAATGGAGATCCGCGAAGCGCTCGAGATCCATATTGCCGTCTGTGCCGCGGAACGGGCAAACAACGCCCAGAAGGACCGGATCCTCACCGCCGCCCGAGCCTCCCTGGCCGCCGCGGAGGCAGGAAACTGCGATGCCTTCCATGTCCAGGATCGCGAATTTCATGCAGCGATCGCCGCCGCAGTCGGCAATGTCGCGATGGACGAGCAGATCGCCCGCTGCACCATCCTGATCCATACGGTCGTGGATCAGGAGCTCCTACCTGACGGCGACGAGATGGTTCATTGCGCAAAACGGCATGTGCGGATTGCGGAGGCGATCCGCAGTGGTGATGCACGAGCCGCATCACTCGAGATGATGGATCATCTGCGTAGCTTTCATGCATTGGTGATCGAGCGGCGTGAAGCCGGGTCTGTCATGGGCGTTGCGGCGGAATAGGCGGCACATGCTTCGCTCTCCCCATCGCGGCAGCCTGGAAGGCCTGGCCCCGGGCAAGACAGGGGAGCCGCAGGGAAGCGAGCAGCCTGCGCCCCCCCATCTCATTAGCCTTAAAGGCGGCGGGTCACCGGTCCGTGACATTCTGGGTGAGCTGCACTTCGACAGTTCGGATGGTTCGATCTGGCTGGCCGGGCGCCGGATGCTTCTGCTGCACTCGGATGTGTTCGGAGCGCTGCGCCAGGAACTGGTGGCTTCGCTCGGCATGGACGTCGCGCGCGGCCTTATCACGCGCATGGGATATCTCGCGGGGTCCAAGGACGCGGCGATGGCGCGCGAGTTGCGTCCCGATGACCAGCCAACCCAGGCCTTCATGGTCGGGCCGCAGGTGTTCGCGCTCGAAGGTTTCGGACCGATAGAGACGGTCCGTTTCGAGATGGATCAAGCCAGCGGCCATCATTGGGGCGAATTCATCTGGACCAATTCACCCGAGGCCGACATCCACATCGACGCCTATGGGACTGGTATCCTTCCGGCCTGCTGGATGGAGATCGGATATGCCTCAGGCTACGCCAGTGCGTTCATGGGGAAACGCATTTTGGTTCGGGAGGTCGAGTGCCGAGCCATGGGGCATGCGCAATGCCGTAGTATTGCCCGGCCGGCCGAACATTGGGACGATCCCGAGCAGGACCTTCGATATCTTCTCGCGCACCCAATTTCGACGAACAGCAGTCGTGGGAGCGCTTCGGACCGCGCCAAGGCGGCATCGCGCGCCCGACCTACGCTCGGTGTGCCGGCTTCGTCGACCGCCGCGGTGGGCGCTTCTGTGGCGTTCATCACGACAATGCATAAGATCAACCGCGTTGCCCCAACCGACGCCACCGTGCTCCTCTTGGGCGAAAGCGGGGTAGGCAAGAGCCTGCTCGCACGTGAGGTGCATGGTGCCAGCCGACGAGCGCATGAGCCATTCGTCGAGGTGAACTGCGCCGCCATACCAGAGCAGCTTCTCGAGGCCGAATTGTTCGGGGTGGAGCAAGGCGCCTTTACTGGCGCGACCAAGACTCGGCCAGGTCGCTTCCAGGTCGCCGACAAGGGCACGCTCTTCCTAGATGAGATCGGGCTCCTATCGCTGACGGCGCAAGGCAAGCTCCTGCGCGTCCTGCAGACAGGCGAAATCGAACGTCTGGGGAGCACCACGACGCACAAAGTCGACGTGCGGATGGTCGCGGCAACCAACGAGAACCTGCAGATTGCGATCAAGGAAGGACGTTTCCGCGAAGACCTGTTCTACAGGATAAACGTATTTCCGATCATGGTGCCGCCCTTGCGCGAGCGGCGGGACGATATTCCCGTTCTTCTGGAGCATTGCCTTGCCAAATTCTGTGCCCGACACGACCGGAAGATCGTAGGCATTACGCCCGCCGCACTGCAAGCAATCTACGATTATGCCTGGCCCGGCAACATCAGAGAGTTTGAGAATGTGATCGAGCGCGGGTTGATCCTCGCGGACGAAGGCAGCCCGATCGATGTCGCGCATCTCTTCACGATCAATGACGGCATCGGGCCGGATTTGGCCGGCCCCGAAAGGTCGTCGTTTCACAAGATGGCCAGCGCTCCAGCGGAGGCTGGCGAGCCACCGGCGCCCCGTGATCTCGATGCACTTCTGGCGGACCTTCTCGACCGGAAGATAGCACTCTCGGACGTTGAGGATAGGCTGCTCAAGGCAGCGGTCGAAAGGAGCAACGGAAATATATCGAGAGCGGCAGGGCTTCTCGGTCTCACGAGGCCACAACTGGATTATCGCGTGAGGAAAAGGCTCGCTTCCAAGTCATGATTTCATGAATCTGTTTCTTCAAAACGTGAATATATTTTCCCTCCCGCGGTTAGCATAAATGTTGCGCTGCAAAAATCGTCGCCTCATCTAAGTGGGAGAGCGGCACTCCCGCAATGCACAAAGCCATCCCGCAATGCACAAAGCCATTGCTGATCGTGTTTGGCACGCTCCGTGCTTAACAAGTGGCGTCGTCCCTTGGCCAACGAGTGGGGTAATCAATGTTCCGACAAAAGACTGAAGCCGTGGAGGATGCCGCGCTAAAGCCGAAGAGCTGGCACGAAGCGGATATCAGAGCGCTGATCGACGAAGGCGACGGCACCGTCGACTCCCGTATCTACACTGATCAAGAACTTTATGATCTTGAGATGGAGCGGGTATTCGGTCGTTCCTGGCTGTTTCTCGCCCATGAATCCCAATTGAAGAAGGCGGGTGATTATTTCACCACATATATGGGCGAGGACCCGGTGATCGTCGCCCGACAACGGGACGGCAGCGTCAAAGCCTTTCTCAATCAATGCCGCCACCGCGGCATGCGCATCTGCCGTACAGACGGGGGAAATGCCCGATCCTTCACCTGCAGCTATCACGGCTGGGCCTACGACATCGCCGGAAAGCTGGTCAACGTTCCGTTGGAGCAGGAGGCCTATGGTACGATCGACAAGTGTAAATGGTCCCCCGCTGCCGTGCCGCGGGTGGAAAGCTACAAGGGGCTCATCTTCGGCAATTGGGATGCGGATGCGCCGAGTCTGACGGACTGTCTAGGCGAGGCAACCTTCTACATGGATACGATGCTCGATCGTACCGAAGGTGGCACCGAGATGATCGGCGGTGTCCATAAGTGGGTCATTCCCTGCAATTGGAAGTTCGCTGCGGAGCAGTTCTGCAGCGACATGTATCACGTCCCCGTTTCCCACCTTTCCGGCATGCTGGCGATGACGCCCGAGGATGTTCCGCCCAGCGAGGTGAAAGTCGGGCTGGAAGGGGTGCAGTTTCGCGCCGAATGGGGCGGTCACGGCGCCGGTTTCTTTCTTGGCCCAGGCGGCCCAAAGATCATGGCCAGCACCGTCGGCCCCGAAGCCGCGCATTACTGGTGTGTCGATTCCGCGCCCGATGCCGAGCGGCGGCTGGGACCTCTGCGTGCGCGTGAGATGAGCGGCTCGCACATGACGGTCTTTCCGACACTGTCGTTCCTGCCTGGTGTCAATACGGTACGTGTGTGGCACCCGCGCGGTCCGAACGAGATCGAGGTATGGGCGTTCACGATCGTCGATGCTGCCGCTCCCGAGGACGTGAAGGAGAAAATTCGCGTCGGCTGCCTCCGCGCATTTTCGGCGGCTGGCATCTTTGAACAAGATGACGGCGAGAATTGGATCGAGATCCAGCGCGTTCTTCGCGGACATCAGGCGCGCAAGACGCGCTTCAACGTGCAGATGGGACTTGGCCAAAGCCTTGCGGGCGATCCCCGCTTTCCGGGGCGTGTCGGCTATGTCTTTTCCGAGAATGCAGCGCGCGGCTTCTACGCTCATTGGCTGCGCATGATGACGGAGCCGACCTGGTCGACCCTCAGCCCGAAGCAGGTGGCACATGCAGCCGAATAAGCAGACGCGCGTCGACGCGGGAAGGGTGGGCGTCGAGTTGCAGCACGAAGTCGAGCAGTTCCTCTATCGCGAGGCGGCTCTTCTGGACAACCGCCGCTTCGAAGAGTGGATTGATCTTCTTGCCGATGACATTCGCTATTTCATGCCTCTGCGCACGAACCGTTCGCGGCGGGAGCAGTCGCTTGAATATTCGAACGATCATGAGAGCGCCTATTTCGATGACGACAAGCAGACGATGAAGGCGCGTGTACGAAAGCTCCGCTCCAGCTCGAGTTGGTCGGAGGATCCGCCATCACGGACACGGCATCTGGTCAGCAACGTCCTGATCGAGCCGGGTTCGGACGACATGTCGTTCGTCGTAAGCGCGGCAGTTCTGGTCTATCGGGGTCGTCTGGAGCGACAGGTCGATATCATCTCTGGGGAAAGACGGGACATCTTGCGCCGTGCGGACAATGCCCTGGGCTTCCAGATTGCGGCGAGGACGTTCCTGATCGATCAGGCAACCCTCCTCGCAAACAACATCAGCTTCTTCATTTGAGCTAGCGATGGCATTTACTCACATCTGCATGACTTCCGACATTGCTGTTGGGGAAGGGCTTCGTATCGAGCATGAGGAGCCGGTAGCACTTTTCAACGTCGACGGGACCTTCCTGGCGGTGCAGGACAAATGCACGCATGGCGACTGGTCGCTTGCTGAAGGCTATGTCGACGGTGATATGGTCGAATGCACGCTCCACATGGCGAAGTTTTGCCTGAGGACGGGCAAAGTCTGTGCCCCCCCGGCGACACAACCGCTTAAGCTCTATCCGGTGCGCATCGAGGGGAACAATGTTCTAGTAGACCTTTCGGCTGGCGCCGTCGCGGCATGATCGGGGCGATCGCGATCATCGGCGCCGGGCTCGGCGGCACGCGTGCGGCACAAACGCTGCGGGCAGAGGGGTATGACGGGCGCATCCTGCTGATCGGCGACGAAGGCGTTGCGCCCTATGACCGGCCGTCTCTGTCCAAAGCAGTCCTGGCAGGCGAGCTGGAGCATCCCCTCCCATTGGTTGAAAGCGGCTGGATCGAGGAGGCCGGGGTCGAGCTGCTGCCCTCCAACCCCGTCGTCGATATTGATGCGGCGGAAGGCTGGATCGCTTTCCAGCGCGGTCCAGCCTTCCAGGCGGACCGCATTCTGATCGCGACGGGCGCGCAGGCGCGGACGCTCCCAATCGGCCCGTCGATGGATGGCGTCCATTACCTGCGCAACCTGGCGGACAGCCGTTCACTCGCCGCGGCAATGCGCTCGGCGGAGACCATGGTGGTGGTGGGCGGCGGCCTGATCGGCTGTGAGGTGGCGACGACGGCGCGTAAGCTCGGCTTGAGCGTCACGATAGTCGAAGCCTCGGACGAACTTTTGGCGCGCGCTCTCGGCCCGTCGATTGGTCGGCAATGCCGCACCTGGCTCAACGATGTCGGGGTGGCGACGATAACCGACGCAGCCGTGTCCCGCTTGATCGGCCCCAACCGGGTCGAAGCCGTCGAGTTGAGCAATGGCCTGATCCTTCCCGCCGATATCGTTCTCGTCAGCATCGGTGCGGAGCCGGAGGTCGGACTCGCCCGGCGGGCGGGGCTTCCCTGCCAAAATGGCATCATCGTCGATGCGACCGGCGCCACCTCGTCCCCGCGGATATTCGCGGCGGGGGATGCTGCCGCATGGCCCGTCCGCAATGGGGTGGCCCGATCGTTGGAAACCTATCTCAATACGCAGGAGCAGGCGGCCGTTGCAGCGCGCTCCATGCTCGGCTTTGCACGCCCGACGCCGCAACTGCCGCTCGCATGGACGGAGATCGCCGGACGGCATATCCAGGCCGCCGGCCAATTCACCAGCCCCGGTGAGATAATCCTGCGCAATGATGCCGACGGCCGAGGCGCGATCTCATTCCGGCTTCAGGAGGGGCGGGTCGTTGGCTGCGTGGCCATCGCCGCGCCCGGCAGCTTCGCTTTTGCACGCCGCCTCGTTGAGGCGGAACTGCGGATTGACGCTACGGCACTTGCCGATCCGAACACCAGCCTGCGCGATCTGGTGCGCATGGCAGCCAGGGGGGGATGACGCATGCTGCGGCTTGAAGGGGAAGTGGTGCTCATCACGGGCGGTGCTTCGGGTCTGGGCAAGGCGATCGTGGACCGCTTCGTTGCCGAGGGTGCCAAGGTGGTCGTGCTCGATCGCTCGGCCGACCGCTTGGCGGCATTGGCAGACGAGCATGGTTCGCGGATCCTGGGCGTGACAGGCGACGTGCGCGTACTGGCCGATCAAGAAAATGCGGTGCGGATGTGCGTGGCCCATTTCGGACGCTTGGATTGTCTGATTGCGAACGCCGGCATCTGGGATTATGCGGTTCCTCTTGTTGACCTGCCGCCGCAAAGCATTGATGCCGCCTTCGATGAGATGTTCCAGGTC
This sequence comes from Sphingobium wenxiniae, assembly GCF_007830065.1. GTDB lineage: Bacteria > Pseudomonadota > Alphaproteobacteria > Sphingomonadales > Sphingomonadaceae > Sphingobium > Sphingobium wenxiniae. The sequence continues at coordinate 11,412 of NZ_VLKK01000026.1, forward strand.
AATGTCAAAGGCTACATCCTATCTGCGAAGGCTGCTCTCCCGGCACTTGTCAAAACCCGCGGCAGCATCGTGATGACAATATCCAATTCCGGATTCTATCCTGCCGGCGGAGGTCCGCTCTACACCGCCACCAAGCATGCGGTGGTCGGTCTCGTTCGTCAGCTTGCGTATGAGCTTGCGCCCCATGTGCGAGTTAATGGCGTGGCACCAGGCGCGATCGGCACGGATCTGCGAGGCCCGGCCACCCTTGGCCTTGCGGAGAAATCCATCGCGAGCCTCGACCTTGCTGGGATGGCGGGGCCTTCGCTGCCCATCGGGCGCGTTCCCACGGCCGCCGAATATACCGGCGCTTATGTCTTCTTTGCGAGCCGTGGGGATATCGTCCCGGCAACCGGGGCATTGTTGAACTATGATGGCGGGATCGGCATCCGCGGCTTGACGCAGCCAGCCGGGGGGACCGATCTTGCCGACCATCTCGCGGTGCAGCAGGAATCCTTTTCGTGACCAAGAATGAAAATATGGACGAACTGTACCAGGATCTGGCGGGCGAGTTGCGTCGTGCCTATCGATCTGGCCCGATTCCGCCGCTGTCAGCTCGAACTGGCTTGACGGACGTCGACAGCGCCTATGCAGTACAGTCGACGAACACACGCATCTGGGTGGAGCAGGGGCGTCGGATCATCGGCCGCAAGATCGGCCTGACGTCGGAGGCGGTCCAACGCCAACTCGGCGTGGATCAGCCCGATTTCGGCGTCCTGTTTGCCGACATGGCGATCGAGGACGGAGGCGAGTTGCTTGCTTCCCAAGTGCTCCAGCCGCGTGCCGAGGCCGAGGTGGCTCTCGTCATGGCGCGCGACCTCGATAATCCGGAGGCCACCCTCGATGACGTTCTTGCCGCCACCGCTTATGCACTTCCCGCGATCGAGATCGTCGACAGCCGCATAGCAGATTGGAAGATCAGCTTCTTCGACACCGTAGCGGACAATGCCTCCTCAGGTTTCTTCGTTGTCGGGTCCGAGCCGATTCGCCTCGGAGACTTCGATTTGGCGACGTGCGCGATGGTGCTGGAGGTCAACGGCCACGAAGTATCGACCGGAGTGGGCGCCAATTGCCTGGGCCATCCGCTCGCCGCGGCAGCATGGCTCGTACGCACCCTGTCGAGCTTCGGCGAAACTCTGCGTGCCGGGGATATCGTGCTGACGGGTGCCTTGGGCCCCATGAAGCCGATATCGCCGGGAGATGTTGTTCGGACCCACATCACCGGGCTCGGCTCAGCGATGTTCCGGTACACCAACGATCTTTGACTGGCTCATGGCCTTTCCCATTCATTCGCAAGAGGCAGGCTTTCGGGGCGGCGGTATGGCGTCATATCAGCGGCTTTAGGCATTGATCGTCATCCGCGCCCTTGAGGTGACAGATCGGACGACGTCTGGTTGGTCGAGGAAGCGGTTCCAGGCCATGCAGTACGCCTCGACGATTGCGTCGTAGCTGCCGAGGACCGAGTTCGCGAGCCAGTTCTGGCGCAGATATACCCAAATGCCCTCGGCCGAACTGAGCTCGGGGCTGTTGGGAGGCAGGTAGAGCAGCGTCAGGTTGGCGGGCACACCGCGCCGAAGATGATGTAGGCCCAGCTCTAGCGACAGTCTCACGGCGCCTGCGGTTGCGTGCCCTTCTTGGTCCAGTGCCGGGTGAGCGTGCCCTGTTGCCCCACCCGGGCTTCATCCTGCACCCAGATCTCAAGGGGCTTCCCTCTCGCGTTCTCAGGCAGCACGGCGGTGACCTGTAGAGAGTTCGCGGACCGGATCCATTTGAGGGCATAGCGTGGAAGGTACGCTAAACAACGCTAAGGGAGAACAACCGAGGAACGCTTAGGCGGCGCGGCTGTCCGGCGGAAGATTGAGGGCCTTGCGGCCAGCGGAAGCGGCGGCTCGATCCCAGAGGAAATCGCCGGAAAAGGCAATATGCTCCCAGCCAACCGGCGACGTATGGACAAGCAGATCATCGGGGACCGGGGCCGCTGCCGATCGCAGATGCTGGGCGGCGTCGGCCATGTAGATCGTGTTCCAATAGACGATCGCCGCGATGACTAGGTTGAGGCCTGATGCCCGATATTGTTGAGCTTCATGGCTGCGGTCGATGATGCGGCCCTGGCGGAAGGTGTAGATCGCTTGCGTCAGGGCATGGCGCTGCTCGCTGTTGTTAAGGCCGGCATGGCATCGCCGGCGCAGATCGGGATTTTCAAGCCAGTCCAGCATGAACAGGGTCCGTTCGATCTTGCCGATCTCCTGTAGTGCGACGTCGAGCTGGTTCTGCCGTTCGTAGGCGGCGAGCTTTCGCAGCATGACCGACGGCGCGACGTGGCCAGCCTTGATCGACCCCACGAGGCGCAGCACGTCGTCCCATTGTTCATTGATGATGTCGGTGCGGATACGCTTGCCCAACAACGGGGCGATGGACGGATAGGCCGAAACCGGCGCGATCGGCGCAAGCCGCCTGTCCGGAAAGTCGCGCAGGCGCGGGCAGAAGCGAAATCCCAGCATCGCGCACAGGGCGAAGACATGGTCGGTCGCCCCGCCGGTGTCGGTGTAATGCTCGACGATCCTGAGATCGGTGCCATGGCTGGTGAGGCCGTCGAGGACATAGGGCGCTTCATGCGTGGCGGCCGAGATCACATTGACGTGGTAGGGCCCGCGCTGATCGGAAACATGGGTGTAGAAGCTGAAGCCATGATCGACGCCATAGCGGGCGTTGATGTCGCCGCCCGATGCGCCGCGCTTCGCGCCCCTGAAGAACTGACCATCGGAACTGGACGTTGTGCCGTCGCCCCATACCCGCGAGAATGGCAGGCGGTGGTGCGCGTTGATGAGAACGGCGAGCGCCGCGCGGTAGCTCTCGTCGCGGATATAGGCGTCATGGGTCCACAGGAGTTGATCGCGCGTGACTCCCTGGCTCGCGGCGGCCATGCGCGACAGGCCGAGATTGGTGGCGTCGGCGAGGATGGTGGCGAGCAGCGCATTTTCATTGGGACATGGCTCGCCGGTGCGCAGGTTGGTGAACGCCGAAAGAAAGCCAGTTTCCTGCGCCACCTCATGTAGCAGTTCGGTGATACGGATGCGTGGCATCATCGCATCGAGCCGGTCGGCCAGCGCTTCGGCGTCGGGCGTTGCGATCGTGCGAACGGGGGATATCTGGAGGCGGTCGTCGCGGTATCGCACACCCTCCAAAGCGTCGCGCTTCAGGCGCTGGGCGAATTTCTTCAGCCGCCAGTCCAGTTCGCGCCCCCGCTGTTCGAGCCATTCGCTGGCTGTAGGGGGCAGGCCAAGAGCCGATACGACCGGTTTCGCCTTTGCTTCGCTGAGCAGGTAGCTGTCGAACCGGCGGTATCCCGCCGATCGCTCCACCCAGACATCCCCGGAGCGGAGCTTGTTGCGCAGATGCGCGATCGTCGCGATCTCCCAGAGCCGTCGATTGATCTTGCCGTCGTCGCCCACGACGATTTTCCGCCATTCCTTGCGGAAGGGCATCGGAGCGTCGGTAGGCACATCGCGCTTGCCCGACCTGTTGACGTCGCGCAGTATCTCAATGGCGGCGATCGTTTTCGCGCTGCCCTTTCCGGCCCTGAACTGCAGCGCTTCAAGCAGATCAGGGGCGAACTTGCGCAACGTCGCATAGCGGTCGGCCGCGATCGTCAGCGGATCAAGATTGGCGGTTTCCGCGATCGTCGCCACTTCCGGTCTGGCCTTCAGGAGGGTGTGCCATCCTACCGAGGCGTCCAGGACCTCCATCGGGTCTTCGCCGGTATCGACCGCATCGGTCAGCGCGTCGATCGTCCTGCCAAAGATCAGCATCAGCCGCGCCACGTTCTTCGACGTGGTGGCATAGCTGCGTGCCTGAGCGTTTTTCGCGCGGGTGAAGATGCTGCCGATCAGCTTGTCCGCCATTTCCAGGGCGTTGTCGGTCAGTCGTTCTTCAAGATCGAGCAGGAAAGCGACAAGTGTGGCGCGTCGGCGGGAGGGGATATACCGCTCAATCATATAGGCAGGAGAAGCGCGGCCTTCCCTGACATATTGCCGAAAGCGGTCCGCATGGATGCGGCCAGCCACGTCCGGAGAAATGCCGATCTTCCGCACTTGCCGCAGGCGGTCGAGGATCTGGCGGATGTGATCGGGCTTAGCCGCAATGGGAATGGTCTTGAGCAAAGCGAGTTGGCTCGTGCCGCCGGCGTCGTCGAAGAGCTGATCGAGGGCGTTGACCTGTTCGGTGCTGAGATCGGCGATCAGAGCATAGGCAGCTTGCTTGCGCGCACGCGCGCGTCCCGCGCTGCTGGTGCGTTCGATGGTGGAGATGGACGGCAGCAAAATCCGGGCCTCGCGCAGGGCGGTGACCACGCCCATCGCAATCGTCATCCCCTTGTCGGTCGCCCATGCCGCTTTCGCGGCCGCTTCGATCATGAAGGGAATATCCGCACGGGTCGCCCCCCGAAGGCCCAAGCGCACCGCCAACTCACGGGCATGATCCGTCATTGTCTGATCCCGCGCCGCATAGTTGGCCAGGTCGGTTACGTGCAGACCAAGTTGCTCCGCGACGAAAGCGGCGAGATCATGGGGTATTGCTCCCCTGTCCTGTATCAACTGCGCAAGCGTGATACCCGGGTGCCGCAGGAGCGCGAGTTGCAGCGCCACGCCCAACTGGTTCCGTCGCTCCCGTCGCGCGCCGATGATCTCGATATCCGAAGGTTCGAAGGTGTAGAGCCGTGCCAGGCGGTCGCGATCGGTCGGGATGGCGAGGATCTGATCGCGCTCGCGCTCGGTCAGGAGTTGATGCTTGCGCTTCGTCATGCCGGTTCCCGTCCACAAAAGGTCATCTGCGCCTATGGACAACCATGAGTAAAGAGACATAGTATGTGGACGGATGTCGATGGGGCGAAGCGGCTGTCCTCCATAGCGTCCACAGAACGACCGTTGGGGAGACGCACGGCATGGGCGATATTCTGGGCTATGCCCGCGTCAGCACCGGCGATCAGGATGTTTCGGGCCAAACCATGCGACTGGAGAAGGCCGGCGCCATCAAGGTGTTTACCGACGTCATGTCGGGCAAGAGCATGGAGCGGCCCGGTCTGGCCGAACTGATCGCCTATGCGCGTAAGGGTGATACCCTAGCGGTGGTCCGCCTCGATCGGCTCGGGCGCTCGTTGGCCGAATTGCTCGCCACGGTCGAGACGCTACGCGGCCAGGGCATCGCTCTTCTGAGTCTTGAGGAAAAGATCGACACATCGTCGGCCGCCGGCGAACTCATCTTCCATGTGTTCGGGGCCATTGCCCATTTCGAGCGACGGCTGATTTCCGAGCGGACCAGGGACGGCATCGCTGCCGCACGCGCCAAGGGCAAGCAGCCTGGCCGTCAGCCGCTCGACATGTCCAAGGTGGATGCCGCGATCAAACTGGTTGAAGCCCGTATCTCGCCGACCGAAGCGGCGCGGCAACTCGGCATCGGCCGATCGACTATCTATCGCGAAATGCGCCGCCTTGGCGTGGAAAGGCCTGCCTGAATGTCCAGACCGAAATCCGCTCACGATCTTTCCGGATTGATGAAGTACTTGGGCCGTGCGCCCTGGGACGAGATGATGGACGAGATGCTCGTCGCGCATCTTGGCCCGGCCTGCGATGCGATGGATCTTGAGCCTGATGATATATTCGACATCATCGGCGATCATTGGGAGGCGCAGCTGTGGGGCTGTGCTTTCGAAGACTTGCTCACACAGGAACTCGAGCCTGAAGGCCTCAATCTCGTCGATGAGTATCTCAAGCGCCGGGGCTGGAACGAGAAAGCGCCGAACAAGGCTTACATGCGCGCACTGCGCGATACGGTGATGTCGCTCTATGAGGTTAGCGAGGTCGTCCCCGGGCAGTCGATGACCTTGCGGGATCTTCTGCGCGATATTGCGCCGGTCACGGTGCGCGAACATAGCGCAACGCAGACCCTTGTTAACTGGGACAAGATCGCCGCACGGGTCATCGAGGTGAATGGCCGCCATGGGATTTCCGGCGCCTTATTACCGTTCAGCCCGGACGGCGCCGGGCGAGTGATCGAGGCCTTTTCCCAACTTGAAGACGATGGGCCAGGTACTGACCGACTGTCCCCTCCCGAAAGGGAAGGCCTCCTAAAAGCGTCAGGTCCGATTTTCACCAATATCTGGCTGCTTGATTGTCTGGGCAAGGCCATGTCCGGCAGCGTGCCGGAAATGGTCAATGCCGATGGCGATGATCTTGTGTTCCACCGTATCGTGTTCCCCCTGGCGAAGGGCGTGATCGGCAAGAGCGTGGTTCGCAGGCTGAACGCGGCGCAATGGCTGGAACCTGCGAGCGATACGTTCTGGAACTGGCTGGCGCCAGTGACGAAGAACAGGAAACCACGAACGACCAAAGGCGGGCAGGCTTTTGTGACAACCATGGAGGACGGCACACCTGTTTTTGCCAATGTCGAACTGGTGGGTCGCAAACTGATCGTTGAGGTCAATAGCGCCGCCCGCGCGGAGCAAGCGATCACGCATATGCGCGAATGGCTCGGTGATTGCGTGAGCACACCTATGACCGAAATTCGGACTATGGCCCAGTTCATGGCCGATGACGCCGCCCGCGCTCCGCAGGAAGAGCCGCTCGATATCCCGTCGGACGAAAGGGAGCGCATCGTTCATGAGATGCTGACACGCGAATATACCAAAACGCTTGATGAAGCGGTGCCCGCCCTCGGCAACAAGACACCGCGGGCTTTGGCCCGTACAAAGGCAGGCCGGGCGAAAGTTGCCGACTGGCTAAAATATATAGAGAATGGTGCGGCAAAATCCGGGACTGGCGAGCCAATGGCCACCTATGATTTTACGTGGATGTGGCAAGAGCTGGGGCTGATTGACTTCCGCCGTTGACCGCCCTCACATCGCCGTTCTGGTATTGTTCGGGTTTAGCGTTGTCTGGCGTACCATCCACGCGATGCCCTCATGCGCGCAATTGCTCCGGCGCTAGCAATTGGCAATACTGTTGTCCTAAAGCCGGATCCACGTACCTCGGTTAGCGGTGGCCTGCTTCTGCAACAGCTTTTGGTTGCTGCTGGTCTGCCGGAGGGGGTTTTTCATGTCGTACCAGGACAGGCAGACGCCGGCGAAGCACTCTGTACCCACCCAAAGGTGGCTATGATTCAGTTCACAGGTTCGACGGCAGTCGGGAGGAAGATTGGTGCACTTGCGGGGGGCCATCTCAAGAAGCTTTCGCTCGAACTCGGAGGGAAGAATTCACTGATCATTCTTGATGATGCTGACCTCGATATTGCAGCGAGCAATGCGGCATGGAGCGCATTCCTTCATCAAGGACAAATTTGCATGGCGAGTGGCCGGATACTCGTGCATGAATCGATACACGATCAACTTTTGGAACGAATCGTGGCCAAGGCTGGTGGTTTACCCTTGGGCGATCCTTCGGCTTCGGAGTGCGCTATCGGCCCGTTGATTGGTGAGCCGCAAGCGACAAAGGCGCGTGCGTTAGTTGATGCTGCAGTGGCTGAAGGCGCGATGCTTGTTACTGGTGGTAAGAATACAGGGGCATTTTTTACACCGGCAGTATTAACAGGCGTTAAGCCAGGGATGAGAGCCTTTGAGGAAGAATTTTTTGCTCCTGTTGCCTCGTTGACTAAGTTTAGAACAGACGAGGAGGCGATCGATCTCGCCAACGCAACAGAATACGGATTGTCAGCTGCGATCATTTCAAACTCAACCTCGCGAGCACTTGCGATCGGCGAACGGTTGAATACGGGTCTTTTGCACATCAATGATCAAACAGTGGTCGATGAGGTTGTTAATCCATTTGGTGGTCGAGGAAATTCGGGCAATGGCACCAGCATTGGAGGGCCAGCAAATTGGGATGAATTCTCTCAGTGGCAATGGGTCACTATCAAGGACACTCCCATTCAGTACCCGTTCTGATTTTGTCCTATGGCAACAATAGAGGTCGCTTGAAGTACGATTGCCTTGTTGTGTCAATCGGCGCAACCGGGGACCGGGATCGGCGTGCAATAGGGGACCAGGGTTTGATGCGGGCTTATGCCGTGGCGGGACGCCTCCGGGCTACGCCCTCCGCCATCCCGCCACGGCATAAATCGGTTTTCTTTTGGACACCCTGATTTACCCGGCTTTGCAGTCATGATGGTCATGAAGCGCGTAGGCGGGTGCAGACTACGCGGGAGATTTACCTTTGGCTCGGCGCTTTCCGGTTCCACCGAGAGGGCGTTGCGCTGGTATCAGCGCGTGGGTTGCGCCGATCAAGCCGTGCTCGGCCGGGTTTCCCAGTAGAGGAAACGTTTGAAGTTGAAGGCGATGTTGACGAGGCCGATCTTGGTTCTGGCCCGCTCTATGCCGATGGTGCGGATGAACAGGTCCATCCGGTGCTTTTGGGTGGGCGATCCGATGGCCACCTATGATTTTACGTGGATGTGGGACGAACTGGGGCTGATCGACCTCCGGCGTTGACCGTCCTCACACCACCGTTCTGGTATTGTTCGGTCTTGGCGTTGTCTGGCGTACCATCCACGCTATGCCCTCATCTCGCGCAGGTTCATTACCAGCAGCGTGTTGATCGTATCGAATAATCCGGCATCGCGCCACGCGTAGAAATAGCGCCGCACGGTCGAGGCCGGTGGGAAGCATTTGGGCAGCAGTCGCCACGCGCATATCGGTCGTTCGACGTCGGCCGCCCGTCCTGGCAGGCGGAATGAACGGGGCCGCCAAAGCCCACTCCCGGTTCGTCATATCACTTGGATAACGCAAACCCTCCCGGCTATGCTCGCGCTGGGCGATACCGGTCCATGTCATGTTTCACTCCATCTCGTCGCAAGGACGGCGTGAATCACAACATACTGGTATCGCTCAACAACTTTCGGATCGGGCTCTTAAACCGTCAACATCGTGGCCTCACCGGATCGATGAGCATTTCCTGGGAGCCCAGCGCGAATTTGCGCAAGTAACTCGAACGGATCAACGGTGTGGGAAAGAGGTTGCCGGACTTGGCAATCCCTTCGACCTTGGCTGATGCTTCCTCGGGGATGGGCGTGGCGCAGACCCGAAGCGTTTCATCCATCTGTTCCGGGGTTCGCACGCCGACGATCGGGATGCGGCCATAGCTGGATTGCATCAGCCAGCGTAACGCAAGGTGTTGCGGAGAATACCCCGTTTCCGCCGTGATCGCCAGCAACCTCTCTCTCGCGCAAGCGAGTGCCGGGGAGAGCTTCTCGAGATTCTGGCGTTGAGGATTGTCGCCGCCTGAAAGCACGCCCGCTGCCATTGGACCCCAACAGAAACAGCCAAGATCCATTGTATCTGCCATTGGCAGAAGGTCTCGCTCCACCCCGCGTGACGCGGCATTGTATTCGAGTTGTATAGCAACAACAGGGGTACGTCTTTGCTGTTCGGCGATCGTGACTGCCCTGGCTGCCAGCCACGCCGGCGTGTCCGAGAGCCCGAAGTAGAGAAGCTTGCCGGCTGACACGAGGTCGTCGGCGGCACGCAGTATTTCGTCGAGCGGAGTCGTGAAATCCCAAAAGTGCATCCAAAACAGGTCGATTCGATCGGTTCCTAACCGTTTCAGGCTCGCCTCGACGGATTGGATCATGGAGCGACGGCTATTCCCGCCAGCAAGAGGGTGTGTTGAGGATGCTGCGGTATATTTGGTCGCGATGATCAGTTCGTTACGCCGGTCCTTGGCAAATCGACCGACAATTTCCTCGCCCCTCCCGTCGGCATAGTTCGGCGCACAATCGATTGTGGTACCGCCGGCATCGACAAAGCGAGCCAGGATATTTTGCGCAGTTTGCTCGGAGCAGCCCCAATTACGTTCATCGCCGAATGTCATCGTCCCCAGCGCGATTTCGGAGCTTCGTAGTCCTGAGCCTCCGACAAGTACCTGTTTTAGCATGTCGAACTGACCTCTCCCGAATTTTGTTTTAAGATGCACAGGCTGGATTGTTTGATCTTTATCAAAAATCACCATCAACATGCATAATAGCGATTGTCATGCATGCCAGATAGCACATAATTACTTATGGGGGAATATCACCATGTTAAATACCAAAATTTTGGTCGAGGACGATGCGTAGATTTGTGACGAATGCTTCATCGAAATCGATTGTGACGAGCTATTTAGCAACAATGTCAACTTTTCTTCGGACCGTAAGCTCGAGCGCTCGTTTGGAAAATGACAGTTAGCATACTTTGACTGGTGGAAGGAGATAGGCCACGATCCACCACCGCTTCCCATGGTTGCATCATGTCTTAGCCGATACCGCCAAGGGCTTCCAAGTCCTGTCCCACCACTGGACCGTTTCTGCCGCCTTGTCAAAACTGGGAGAAATCCATCGAAGGCTCAACCGCAGAGCGGCAAGATGCTGCTATCATTTATTAACTCACGAATTAGGCAGTTAGGTGCCTTTGACGAGGAAAGGCAGGACTGCCGCTCCTTTTTCATGTTCGCCTACTTCGCGGACCGTGCCGACAAGTTTAACCTTACGTCATTTTCGGGAAGTGGTTTCGACCCGCTGTTGCGGAGCTAACGGGCCATAAAAAGACAGGAATTGCGGATCCTCATGACATCGAGCGCAATCCATGCGCTCGGCAGGACTGATCTACCGCTTAATACATCGCAAAGCGAACGTTCATATGTCGGTCACGCGCGATAGACCAGTCAGGTCTATTATTTCGGGACGTCTCGCAGACCCCGCCCAAGAGCGATCAAACGTTCCGATGAGAGCTCAGTGGCTCTTTCGGACCATGCGTCGAGTTCTGAGACATCTAGGATGTCGATGGCACCTTCCTCGGAAATGAACCGCGCCCCGGAAAAGCTCTTGATGCAAAGAGCACCAGACGATCGCCGCGACAGGACACCGCTTACCACCAGGTCTCGGCGTTCGAGGACGACAGCGATCTCATCCATGGCGGCGCGAAGGGATTCAGGCTCCTGATGCCAGTTCGACAGCCGCTCTTCGATGACCTGCCGCTTCTGCGCAAGGGGCATTGCTTTTAACGTGTAGGAAAGAAACTTCTGCTTTTCGTGCGCGCAGAACCAGCGGGCCATGAACTGACTGACGCGGAAATCGAGCAGCGAGCAGCGGACAATAAAGCCACCGATCGCAGCATGTGCAGCGCACATTTCGGTTTCGGCTTCCTGGATTTCCATTATTTCTCTCCTAGGCAAACTGATCGGCCCAGCCAGTAGCCCATTCCCCGGCTACGTCTTCAGCCAGGGTGCCACTGGATGCGTCGTGCCGCTCGATTTCCACGAGGCGTGTTGCCCCACATGCGGCCATTACGGCGTCGAACCGATCCCCTGCTGCGCAGAACGTATCCGCATAGGTTCTGTCGCCTAGCGAAAAGATCGCATACTTCTTGTCGGCTAAGTCGGCACCGGTTTGCGCGCTTGCAAACAGTGCCTGTCCATTGTCCGGGATTTCGCCGTGGCCGTAAGTGGAGGTGACTATCACGATCAAGCCGAATTCTTCAAACGCCGAAGTATCGAGACCGTCCATCAATTGGCGTTCACAATCCAGGCCCGCACATGTAAGTGCGTCCTCGATTTCCTCGCCGCACATGTCGGCTAGACCGGTCATGGTGGCGACAAAAATGCCCACGCGGTTGTTTTCGCTCGACAACGCCCTCTCCGTTCGGAATTATGATTCGTACCTCACCCAAGTATGCAATATAAAGCACATATGCAAGCAAGCAATTCGAAAGCCGGACCCGAAGACTTACTCGGAAGCGTGGACATCGCGGAGCGCATTCGCGCGGCGCGGGCACGTGTCGGCCTTACAAGAAAGCAGTTGGCTACGGCGTCGGGCGCATCGGAACGTTACCTTGCACACCTGGAGGCGGGGACAGGCAATCCGTCTGTCGAGATGCTGTTATCGGTTGCCGATGCGCTGGGCATCGCAATAGCCGACCTGTTGCCGTTGGGTGGCGAGCGTGATCCGCTTGTCGCGCAAGTGGCGGCACTACTCCGCCGAATGCCGCCGGATCGCATTCGTGAGTTATTGGTGAGGCTGGGCAATCAGCCCGGTGACACGGAGGGGAAGGGCCGCCGGATCGCGCTTATAGGTATGCGTGGTGCGGGTAAGACCTCGCTTGGTTCTGCACTTGCGAAACGCTTGAATGCGCCGTTTTTTGAAGTTTCCAAGGAAGTGGAGAGGCGGTGTGGTGGCACTATAGCGGTGCTGTTGGAGATGAATGGAGCGAGGGCGTTGCACCGCTATGAATCCGAGGTCTTGGCCAGCATTTGCAGCAACAATTCGATGGCCGTGATCGCGGCACCGGGAGCGATCGTGGCGGATGGTAAATTGTACGATCAGCTAAGGCAGTCTGCGTGGACGGTCTGGCTAAAGGCGAATCCGGATGACCACATGGAACGCGTTATCGCTCAGGGTGATTTGCGTCCGATGTCCGAAAGCCGCGCGGCGATGAATGATCTCAAGGCCATATTGTTAGCGCGTGAAGTGGCATATGGCCAAGCAGACGCACAGGTCGACACCTCCGCTCAGGACCTCACTTCGACTCTTGGCATTTTGGAAGAGCTGGCAACGCAGCTGATCGCCTAACCCCAGACCAAATATGCAATATAATGCTTGTTCGATCTGGATCATTGTTTTATATTGCTCCTCGCATTCGGGACAGAGGAGCGATTCGCATGGCATCCAAGGCTGCAGAACTTGCACGGGTAGCGCCGACAATTTTCACTTACGATCAACGTGGCGAGAGCTATCGTCACTGGGAAGTCAGCATTGACGGCCGCGTTGCGACGGTTGCCATGAATGTCGATCCCGAAGGTGGCCTTGTCGAGGGCTACAAGCTGAAGCTGAACAGTTATGACCTTGGAGTCGACATGGAATTGCACGATATCGTGCAACGTTTGCGCTTCGAAAATCCCGAGGTGGCTTGCGTCGTCCTGACCAGCGGACAAGATCGGATTTTTTGTTCGGGTGCCAATATCTACATGCTAGGTACATCAAGCCACGCATGGAAGGTGAATTTTTGTAAATTCACCAACGAGACACGTAACGGGTTTGAGGATTCTAGCGAAAACGGAAGCCTCAAGTTTCTTGCCGCAGTCAACGGCACTTGTGCAGGTGGTGGCTATGAAGTCGCGCTTGCCTGTGACGATATCCTGTTGATCGATGACCGATCCTCGGCGGTCTCGCTACCCGAGGTTCCGCTGCTGGCTGTGCTTCCGGGCACCGGCGGTCTCACACGCGTCGTGGACAAGCGCAAGGTGCGCAAAGACCTCGCCGATGTGTTCTGCACCTCGGAAGAGGGTGTCCGAGGCCGTCGCGCTAAGGACTGGGGTCTTGTCGACGATATCGCCCCGCGCGGTCGTTGGGACGAGGCGGTCAAGGAGAAGGCTGAGGCGCTGGTCAACAAGAGCGCTCGACCGGTTTCGGCAAAGGGCGTAAAGCTTACTCCGCTCAATCGCACCATCGATGACTCGGGCTATCACTACGATACTGTCGATGTGATTTTCGATCGGGACCGGGGCGTCGTTACGTTGACCGTTTGTGCGCCGACCGATCTGCCGCCTGCGGGCGGAGACACCATGTGCGACCAAGGCATCGACTTCTGGCCATTCAAGATGGCTCGAGAACTCGATGATGCCATTTTGCTTTTGCGCACAAATAATCCGGAAATGGGCCTCTGGATTTTGAAGGCCGAGGGTAATGGCGAAAATGTCGTAGCCTATGACAACGCCATGATCGGGGCGAGAGACCATTGGTTCGTCAATGAGGTGATCGGGCTGCTGCGCCGTACGCTTTCCCGTCTTGATGTTTCATCCCGATCGATGTTTGCCGTGATAGAGCCGGGGTCGGCCTTTGCAGGCACTTTGGCGGAGTTCGCCTTTGCCGCGGACCGGTCCTACATGCTCGAACTGCTGGAAGACGTGTCGCGCAGCCCGATCATGCAGTTGAGCAAGGCGAATTTCGGGCTTTACCCGATGTGTAATGGCCTCACGCGCTTGCAGTCGCGCTTCCTTGGAATGCCGGAGCGTGTCGGCGAACTGGAAGACCTTGTCGAAACTGCGATCCCCTCAGGTGAGGCGCATGACCTAGGCTTGGTGACCTTCGCGCCGGACGATATCGATTGGGACGACGAAGTTCGTCTTGCCATCGATGAGCGCTGCGGCCTTTCGCCGGATGCGTTGACCGGCATGGAGGCCAGCCTGCGTTTTGCTGGGCCAGAAACCACCTGGTCCAAGGTCTTCGGGCGCCTTTCAGCGTGGCAGAATTGGATTTTCATACGCCCCAATGCGGTCGGAGAGGGGGGAGCATTGAAGCTCTTTGGTTCGGGCACTCGGGCGGAATTTGATCAGAAACGAGTCTGAAAAGTCCCTGTCGGCGATGGCCTGCTGGTCATGCGGGGCCGCCGAAATCAGCCGAATTATTCACGACACTCTGAAGTGGCCGGAGCCGCGGGAGAAGCAAAATGTCTATCGACTATCAAGCCAAGATACCGAATAACGTAGATCTGTCTAATGACCGGGCGCTGCAGCGTGCTTTGGAGCACTGGCAGCCTGCCTTCCTCGACTGGTGGAAAGATCTCGGCCCGACGACCTATCAAGGTCACGAAGTTTATCTGCGTACGGCGACTTCGGTCGATGCAAAAGGTTGGGCCACTTTCGGTCACGTGAAGATGCCCGATTACCGCTGGGGCATCTTCCTCGCCGACAAGCAGCCGGACCGGACAATTGGTTTCGGCGAGCATGCGGGCAAGCCGGCTTGGCAACAGGTTCCAGGGGAATACCGTTCGACGTTGCGGCGTCTGATCGTCACGCAAGGCGATACTGAACCGGCATCCGTTGAGCAGCAGCGCCTTTTGGCACTCACGGCCCCTTCACTTTACGATATGCGCAACCTGTTTCAGGTGAACGTGGAGGAGGGGCGCCATCTGTGGGCTATGGTCTATCTGCTTCACGCTTACTTTGGTCGCGATGGGCGCGAAGAGGCAGAGGAAATGCTCTTTCGTCACTCTGGCGATATCGACAACCCCCGCATCCTGGGCACGTTTAACGAGCCTATCGACGACTGGCTGTCGTTCTACATGTTCGCCTATTTCACGGACCGTGACGGCAAATATCAGCTCAAGTCACTGGCCGAGAGCGGGTTTGATCCCTTGGCCCGGACTTGCAGCTTCATGTTGACAGAGGAAGCGCACCATATGTTTGTGGGAGAAACCGGCGTGACCCGAGTAATCAAGCGTACGCTCGACGAGATGCAGAAGCTTGGCACTGATGATCCGGAAACGCTTCGCAAGTCGGGCGTGATCGACCTGCCGCTGATCCAGCGCTACATCAATTTCTGGTTCTCTTCCGCCCTCGATCTCTTCGGCGCGGAAATCAGCTCCAACGCGGCAACGTATTTCGCCAATGGGCTTAAGGGGCGTCCCGACGAGGGCACCTACGAAGACCACGATTGCTCGACCACGATCGAAAAAATCGAAACTCCGGACGGTGTCGAGGAAGTCGCCACACGGAATGCGATGAACTACATTACGCGTAATGCCTATATTCGCGACTGCGACATCGGCGTAACCCGTTGGAACCGCCTGATCAAGAAGGCAGGATTCGAATTTCAGCTCAAGCTGCCGTCGGAACGCTTTAACCGGAGTGTCGGAGTCTGGACCGGTATGAACTTCAATACCGATGGCAAGTCGACGTCGCGGGACGCGGTTCAGTCCGTGCTGCCCAGCGAGGCGGATCGCGGCTATGTGAAATCGCTTATGGTCGGTGTGACCGAGCCGGGCAAGTGCGCGAACTGGACCAGTCCGCCCGATCGCGGAATCAATAACATGCCGTTCGAGTTCGATTACGTGCGGGCAGCCTGACGAAGAGGGCGGACCGGTAAACCGGCCGCCCTTTCTATTGGGGAGAGGAACCCGATGAATACTGAACTGGGCCGAACGATTGATGACCTTCCTGACGTCTTCAATGCGGCGGAAGACCTGCTCATGCCCAACGTGGAGTCTCGTCCGGAAAAGGCGGCGATCATCGACTATCGCGGTATGGTGACCTATCGCGATCTTTACGATCGCGTAACGCGTATGACCGATGTCTTTGCGCGCCTCGGCGTGACGCGCGATCAGCGTGTGCTGCTCTGCCTGACGGACACACGGGATTTTCCTACCGTTTTCCTGGGGGCGATCCGCGCAGGTGTTATTCCGGTTCCGCTCAATACCCTGCTGACACCTGACGATTTCGGCTGGATCCTCTGTAATAGCGGAGCGGTGGCTGTGTTCGTCTCAGGCGACCTGGCGGATAAATGGACGGATATCGCCGCTAATCAACCCTATGTCCGTTTTATCAGCAGTGATGGTGGACCTTGGGCCGACCTTGAGGCGCTGATCGAAGGCGCTAATCCGATGACCGAACCTGCGGACACGCATCGCGATGACGTTGCGTTCTGGCTCTATACCTCTGGATCGACCGGTAGACCCAAGGGCGCAATGCATGCGCAAAGTTCAATGCGGTTGACTGCCAATCTCTATGCCATGGGAACGCTGGGGCTTCGTGAAAACGACAAGGTCTTGTCGATCGCCAAGCAGTTCTTCGCCTATGGGTTGGGCAACTCGTTGACGTTCCCTTACGCGGTGGGAGCAACCGTCGTGCTTTTCAACGGTCGTGCGACACCAGAGGCGATCAGCGAAGTAATCGTTGAAAACGACATTTCTGTGCTATGCGGCGTGCCGACATTCTTCGCTGGCTGGTTCGCTCATCCATCGTGTCCTACGGCAGAGCAGGCGCCGTCCTTGCGTATCGCGACATCGGCAGGCGAGGCGTTGCCTGCGCATGTGGGCCGGGTCTTTCGAGAACGGTTCGATGCAGACGTTCTCGATGGGCTGGGTTCGACCGAAATGTTGCACATCTTTATTTCCCAACGTCCGGGCGAGGTGCGTTTCGGATGCACCGGAAAAGTCGTTGATGGCTACCGTGTCCGGGTTGTAACTGAAAGCGGCGGAGAAGCGGCACCCGGCGAAATCGGAACCCTTCAGATCAATGGGCCGACTGCGGCCATCGGATACTGGCGCAATCGCGAAAAATCCCAGGTTACTTTCCAGGGCGAGTGGACGAATAGCGGAGACAAATACTCGATCGATGGCGATGGCTGGCTGACCTACGCCGGTCGCGCTGACGACATGTTGAAAGTTGGCGGCATCTATGTGTCGCCGATCGAGGTCGAGGAGGTCCTGGCCAGTCATCCCGAAGTGATCGAGGCGGCCGTAGTGGGCACCGAGGATTCGGATAACCTCTTGAAACCGCACGCATACGTGGTGGTTCACGCCGGAGTGGAAGCTGGTGGCGATTTGGAGGTAAGGTGTTGATTTCCACTGAGAGTTGACCCGGGAGGGGCATAAGTTTCCACTGAGAAGTGACCCATGTTTTGACTTCCCTCTGGCTGATTGGTCGGAGGATTCAGGAGTGATCGACATGGCGTTATTGAGTGTAATCCGGCGCTGGCATTTCCGGCAGCAGGTTCCGATCCGGGAGATCGAGCGGCGCACTGGTTTGTCGCGCAACACGATCCGCAAGTACCTGCGGGCGGACACGGTAGAGCCGCAGTTCAAGGTTCCCGAGCGGCCGAGCAAGCTGGACCCGTATGCGGA
>NZ_VLKK01000027.1 GCF_007830065.1 Sphingobium wenxiniae
CATCCAGGCGATGGATCACCCGCGCTGGATCGCGCGGATCGGCAATACAAGCCGCCAGGCGCTGGCAAATCCCCATCGCGCGCTCGGCCTGTGCAAGCAGTAGAACACCGCCATCCGAGGTAAGCCGGCCACCGTCGAACGCAGCTGTGATTTTCTTGCGGCCGACTGCTGGGAATCCAAATGAGCTTGCGATATCATCGTTCATGGCGGGTGTGGCCCGTGGCATTTTCTGCCCTGCGGCAGGTTCGGCTTAGACACCCAGTTCCTAATTCAGATCAGAGGCTTACGCCACTCCCGCCAACCCTTCAGGACACTTTTGGTGAATAAGGCGGGCTAGATCATGCTCCTGTGCCTGAAAGGCGGCGGCACGGAAATTGGAGCAGTAATTGCGGGCACAAAGATAGGAGCCGCCCTTGAGCAGCCGGCTACCCGATCCACCGCTGGACGCATCGCTGGTCGTCCATTCCCAGACATTACCGATCATATCGTGAATACCGAAGGCATTGGCCGGAAAACAGCCAACCGGAGCGATGCCCTTGAACCCGTCGCCCCCTGTGTCGGTGATCGGGAAGACGCCCTGCCAGCTATTTGCTATCGGCTGCCCGTGCGAGCTATAGGCCCATTGGGTCGGTGCGCGCGTCGTTGTCTGGTCGGATCGCGCCGCGCGTTCCCAGTGGATGGCATCGGGCAGCATCCGCCCCGCCCATCCAGCGTAGGCGAGCGCATCGTCATAGGTCACGTGGACGACCGGATAGTTGGCCTTGCCGGACAGGCCGCTCTCCGGCCCATCGGGATGCCGCCAGGAAAGCCCCTTGGCATAGCGCCACCATTGCGCGGGGTCGGCGCTGGAGACGGAGCCAGGCGCCACGAATATGGCGGAACCACCCTCCCGCTCGGCCTGGGTTCGATAGCCGGTCGCCGCCACGAACACAGCGAACTGCCGGTTCGTCACTTCATGCCTGTCTATCCAGAAAGCGGGGACATCGACCCGTCTTCCTTCCCGGCCCGGCCCGTCCTCACCCAGCAACACCACGCCAGCCGGAACGTAGGCCATAGTATCATCGACACTGCATTGTGGAGGCGCGGCATCGTCCTTGCGCGCCACCGCTGCACCGATTGAGCCGAAGAGCGCCAGAAACAGGAGGGGAAGCGTCAGCCTGCTCATTTTTCGAGACCGCCGGTGGCATTGCGATGGGTGGGGTCGATCTGCCCTACGGGCGCCCCAGCCTTTGGCACGATCACCCCCTTGGCCTTCGCATAGGCGTCCCAATCCTTTACCAGTTCGGCGAGTTTGGCGGGCTCGCTAGCAGCCAAGTCCGTGGTTTCGCCAGGATCCTTGCGGATGTTGAACAGCAACCAGCGGCCCGCAGGCAGGGAAGGATCGATATTGGTCGCCATGTCATTGAGCCACAGCGCCTTGTAGTCGCCCTTGGTCAGGTTGCGGCCGCCGAAGAGTTCGCCGCCTACAGCCACATTCGGTCCGCGCACTACCTTGACCTTGCCTTCAAGCAAGGGCTTCCAGGACAGACCTTCCACCGGCAGACGTCCAGTCGGACCCAAACCCTTGCCGTCTGTAGGCAAACCGGCAAGATCGAGCGCGGTCGCCGCAATATCGGTCACATGCGTCAGGCTGCCGTTGACGAGACCGGGCTTCACGCCCGGGCCATTGACGATGAGCGGCGCGCGCAGGCCGCCTTGGCCAGAGAAGATCTTGAACAGGAACAGCGGCGCGGTGCCGGCTTGTCCCCAGCCCGGTCCGTACCAGACCATTGAATTGGCCTGACCCAGATTATCCAGGCTGTTATCGAAATTGTCAGCGATTAACTTCCCGAAGTCCTTGTCGAATGTTCCTACTCGGTCATAGGCACTGCCGGCCGCTCCATTGTCCGAAAGGAAGATGACGATGGTATTGTCATATTTGCCATTGGCTTTCAGCCAATCGACGACACGGCCGATATTGACGTCGATCCTGTCGATCATCGCCGCATAGATTTCCATCTTGCGCGATTCCAGCGCGCGCTCGTCCGGGGTCAGATCGGCCCAGTGCTTGGCACCCACAATGGGGTGGGCAGGCACATCGCCCAGCAGCCCGAGCGCCTTTTGCCGCGCGATGCGCTGTTCGCGCAGCGCTTCATAACCGGCGTCATATTTACCCTTATATTTGGCGATCACCTCCTTGGGCGCCTGTAGCGGCCAGTGCGGCGCGGTATAGGCCAGATAGGCGAAAAAAGGCTTCGCGGCGTCTTTATTCTCATCCAGCAACTTCAACAAATTGTCGGTGAAATAGTCCGTCGAATAGGCACCCAGTGGGCGCTGGATCAACTGATGATCCTCGGCGTATTTAGCGCCCTTGTGGAACACGGTGGTCGCACCGAAATGATTGTCGCCGCCGGGCAGCAGAACATAGGACCGGTCGAAACCGCGATCCGCGGGCCATTGCCCCGCCCCTTGACCCAAGTGCCACTTGCCCGATAGAATAGTATGATAGCCACCATCGCGCAGGCGCTCTGCAATCGTAGCCACGCGATCGTTCAACCGCCCTTCATAACCCGGTTGCCCACGCTGCTCCGGAGTTAGCAGTTCAGCCATATTGCCGACGCCCGCATGATGATTGTCGTTCCCGGTGAGGATCATCGACCGCGTGGGGGAACAGGTGGGGGATACTTGGAAATTAGTGAATCGTGCGCCCCCTTTCGCTAGCGCATCCAAATTGGGCGTATCGATTTCGCCGCCGAAAGCGCCGATGTCGGAATAGGCCATGTCATCGGTGACGATTACAAGAATATTGGGCTTTTCCGCTGACTTGAACACGGGAGGCGCGGCCGCCGCCTGTGTGTTCAGGGCCACGGCCATCGCCAATCCCGCAACAAAGCGCGTCTTTCCAAACAGCATCGTTTTCCCCTGTTTCCTGTTAAGTCCCGGAATAGGCCTTCAGGCGATCTCTGATAGTTGTCTACCAAATCAGTCGACATAATAAATCTATTGTCTACCAAATTAATTGTATATGGCTTCGGACAAGCTCCCGCTTAGAGAGAGCCATGCCTACAGACCCGATCACGGGATAGCCGGCGGCTATTCATCGAATATGTATCGGGGGTTCCATGCCATCTATCATCGCGCGCACTGTCACAGCCCGAATTGCAGGGGAGCCCGGCAGGCGCAAATCCGTCCTCGCCTTGCTCGCCGCCAGCACGTTGGCATCAATCGCTGCTCCGGTGATGGCGCAGCAGGATTCGACGGATACAAGCGCGGAGGACCGGGCGGAGATATTGGTGACGGCGCGCAGGCGTGCGGAGAACATCCAGAATGTGCCGATCGCCATCAGCATCGTGGGCGGAAAGGCGTTGGAGCAAACAGGCGCCCGCGGTCTCGATCAGATCAAGCAGTTGGTCCCAAGCTTGCAGATATTGGGGAGCAATCCCCGAAATACGAACATCAACATCCGTGGTCTGGGCACCAGCGTCGGCACGTCCAACGATGGCCTGGAAAACGGCGTCGGTGTCTATATTGATGATGTCTATTATGGCCGACCTGGCCAAGCGATGTTCGACCTGTTCGATATCGATCGCGTGGAAGTGCTACGCGGCCCGCAGGGCACGCTGTTCGGCAAGAACACGACGGCCGGGGCGATCAGCATCACCACCCGTGGCCCGTCTTTCGATACGGAGGGCAATGCGGAGGCCAGCCTGGGCGACGATCAATATCGCCGGATTCGAGCCTCGATCGCCGGTCCGCTGGTCGACGGCGTGCTCGCCTATCGTGTTTCGGGTAGTTATACGAAGCGAGACGGCCAGTTCTACAATAGCCGGTTGAACGAGGATACGAACGACCTTAACCGCGCATCCGGCCGGGGGCAGCTTCTCTTCACGCCCAGCAGCAATTTCAAGCTGCTCATCGGCGGCGACTATAGCTGGCAAAAGGAAAATTGCTGCGCCACGGTCTTTGCCGGTGTCGCGCCCGCCCGAATCGATGGCACGCCCATTCCCAATAATTATTACGACCGCGCGACGCGCGCGGGCTATATCAGCCCGCCGGTCGATCCTTTCGCGTTGCGGACGGATACCGACGTCAACTCGCATTTCCGGATGTCGCAAGGCGGCGCGTCGGGCAAGGCCGACCTAGATCTGGGCAGTGCGACGCTGACCTCCGTCACGGCGTTTCGCTACTGGCATTGGGATCCGGTGAATGATGGCGACAGCATCGGCCTGCCGATCCTGTCGATCGCCCAAACCAGCAACCGGCAGAAGCAGTTCAGCCAGGAATTACGGATCGCCTCCAACGGAACCCGCACGATCGACTATGTCGCGGGTCTTTATTATTTCCATCAGCGCATCGTCGGTAGCAACATAACGCAATATGGTTCCGCCGCCCCGAACTGGGTCCTGGGGTCAAATTCGGTCGCGAATGTCGCCGCCATCGACGGCTTCACGACCTTTAACGATTCCGCGTCCACGACCGATAGCTATGCCGGTTTCGGTCAGGTCAACTGGCATATTTCGCCGGCCCTCAGTCTGACCGCGGGCCTGCGCTACACCCACGAGAAAAAGTCCGGCGATTTTGCTCAGACCGTGTCCGGCGGGGCCGATCTATCGACCCTTCCGCTCGACATTGCCGCCGCGGCGCTCGCGTCCCGCAACAGCCTGGGTCGCCCGCTCAGCTATGATGCGCGGGAAACCGACAACAGCCTGTCCGGCCTTGCGACGCTGTCCTATCAGGTAAGCAACGATGTGCTCGCCTATGCCACCTATTCGCGCGGATCGAAATCAGGCGGCCTCAATCTGGCGGCGCTGCCGACGGTGGAAGCGACCGGCGCACTCCAAGTCTCGCCGGTCCTCAATCCCGAGAAAGTGACCAATTACGAAGCAGGCATCAAATCCCAGTTCCTTGACCGAAAGGTCACGCTGAATCTCGCCGCCTTCTGGACCGAGAGCAAGGATTATCAAACGACCGTCCTCACCAATACATTCACCTACATCTCCAATGTCGGCAAGGTGAGAGCGAGAGGCGTCGAGTTCGATCTGCGTGCACAGCCGGCGGAAGGCCTGACCTTCTATGGTTCAGGTATCTACAATGACGCGAAGATCCTGTCTTATCCCAATTCGCCCTGTCCGATCGAATATCGAAGCCTGCAGGCGGTGTGCGATCTGTCGGGCAAGCGGTTGCCCGGCACGTCGAAATGGTCGCTGTCCGCGGGAGCGGACGTCAGCATACCGGTGGTCCTCGGGCTCGGCGAGACTGCGGCTTATGCGGGCGTCGACTACAGCTATCGATCATCCTTCTTCAACAGCAACAATGATTCCATCTATTCGATCATCCGCGCATATAGCATCGTAAACGCACGTCTGGGCATTCGAGCGGACAATCGCGTGTGGGACTTGTCGGTCTGGGCCCGCAATCTGTTCGACGAACATTATTACGAGAATTTCCAGCCTGGCAGCTTCAATTCGGCTGTGCTGCAGGGGCGCCCCGGCGATCCCCGAACGGTGGGCGTGACGCTGCGATCCACTTTTTGACAAGCATCAGATCGAAAAAAGAGGAGAAGCCGATGTCCTTCAGTCTCCAAAGGCGGGGCGGCCTGACCGCCCTCGCGCTGGTTATGTGCGGTCCCGGCGCCATATCGATCGCAAAGCCGGCAACGGGACTCCCGGTCTTAGCGCGAGCTACGCTCGCCACGCCGGATCAGATCGCAAGCGAACAGTTGGCGCTGCAGATATTGGCGGCGCCGCAGATCAAGCAGGCCAAGGCGCAAATATTGGAGCGGCTGCTTGCCGATGCAGATGCCCAAGGATCCACAGGCAAGGATCAGGCTAGGCGAGTGCTCGATCAATGGACGACCTATCTGGCATTCAATGCGGCATTCAGCGACACGCAACGGCCACGTGTCGTCACCGTCACCGACAATCGCCCGCACAGCTGGTCGGGCCAGCCCTTTCCCGTCTCTGCCCTGCCAATTTCCAATCCGGACAATATCTATCGATCAAGCCTGATCGACGGCGAAAGCCGCTATGCATTGCATGGCCATTTCGGTAATCCGCGCGCCGGTCAATTCAGCATAGAACTGAGCCGCAAATCGATCGAAGGGGATCTTTCCAAGCAGTCAAAGACGTTCGGGGATATGGGCAATCAGGTCGTCATGATTACGGACGACACCATCCGCACGGAGCCCGATGGAAGTTTCACCATTTTAATCGATCCCGATCCTTCCAATGGACGGGCGAACCATATCCAGACGGTGCCGGGGCCGCTGCTGCTCCATTATCGCGATAGCCTGTCGGATTGGCGGCAGGAACCCACGCGGCTTGTCATTCGGAATGTCAGCGCGCCGGACCGGGCCGCGCCAACCCTGTCGGACCTCGTGAAGAGCACAGCGGCCAAGCTTCCCGATTATGTGACATTTTGGCAGGACTTCAAGAACAGCTTCCTCGGCACGCCGGATTACAACACACTTGCAGGTCCCTATCGGCGTGATGGAGGATGGGGTTATTCCGCAAGCGGCCGGTTCCAGATTGCCGCGGATGAGGCATTGGTGGTCGTCGTCCGCAATGACCGTGCCGCATATACGGGTTTCCAGATCGCCGATCCGTGGATGGTGACGCCCGATCCGTCCAAATTCCTCATCAGCCGCAACAAGGCGCAGTCTGTGCCGGACGGGGACGGCCGTTATACCTATGTCGTCTCGGCGAAGGACCCCGGTGTGGCCAACTGGATCGAGACTGCCGGCTTGTCGCGCGGCTGGCTCCAGATCCGGTGGCAGGGCGTGACTCCAGGCAGCAACGGCAAGGGATTTCTGGAGAGCGTCGCGCTCGTGAAGTTCGCCGATCTACACAAGACAATCCCGGCCGATGTCGCCAAGTCCGCACCGGAGAGGCGAAGACGCGAGCGAGCCGAACGTGTAACGACCTATCCGATACGGTAGAAGAGATATGCTGGCGCGCAAGAGCGAGAGGCGCGTGCGGTCTGTTGCCGATCGTCTCATCGCTCTCGTCTCGGTCCCGAGTCCCATGTCCTGCCGGTGTCCCCTCAAAGAGGATAAAGGATATTATGTTGCCAAAGCAATAGTTGCCTATTGAATGGAATGGGAGTTCACGCTAGAGGGAGAACATGCTGGCTCAGCACACCGATTCCCAGGCGACGGCTCTCCTCGATCTCACCAACGCATTACAACCCATCCGCCGCGTGTGGGTGCAGGCGGCAACATTGGTTCTTGCGGATCTGGGGCTACCCAGTTCGCTCGCGACCGCGGTCATTCTGACGTCACGCTCTGGCAACGCGGGGATCAGGCAAACGACCCTGGCTGAAGAAGTCGGCGTAAACCCGGGGGGAATGGTTCGTATCCTGGATCAGGCGGAAGCTGCCGGGCTACTCGAACGGCGGGATTCATCTGAAGATCGCCGGGTCAAGACGGTCCATGTTCTTCCCAAAGGACGCGAACTTGCCGGCAGGATGGAAGCAGCGATCACCCGGCTGCGGGAAGCGTTGCTCGGAGACCTGCCGCCCGAAGACATTGAGACCGCCACGCGCGTCCTTCGCCTGTTTGAAGAGAGGATCGGCGCGTTCCTGAAGCAGGAGCGTGCAAGCCGGTGAAGGTCACGGCCCATCAGTTGCTCTTCTCGGTCAAGCTGTTCATCGCGGCGATGATTGCCTTCGCCGTGGCCGTCCGGATCGGCCTGCCTCAACCCTATTGGGCGCTGGTGACCTGCTGCGTCTGCATGAACCCGACCACGGGCGCGATCCGGTCGAAGGCGGTCTATCGCTTCACCGGCACCCTCTGCGCGGGCCTGACCACCCTTGTGATGGTCGCCCTGTTCGCTAGCACGCCCTTGCTGTTGATCGTCGTGGCGGGATTGGTGGCCACCGCTGCTTTTGGCGCTTCCTTCCTCGATCGCACCCCGCGCAGCTACGGCTTCCAGCTTTTCGCCATCACGCTGATGCTCGTCGCGGTCGCGGGCGTCGACCATCCCGAAGCGGCTTTCGACACCGTTGTCGCCCGCGTCAGCGAGATCGGGCTCGGCATCGTCGTCACCACTCTGGTCGACAGCGTCATCGCCCCGCGCTCGCTTGCCGGCACGCTTCGCTCCGGCCTGCAGCGCTGGCTTCCGGGAATGGAGCGCTGGGCTAACGACGTCTTTGACGGCCATGAGCGTGACGCGAAGGAGGAGCACGATCGGTTGAAAATACTGGCGGACATCAGCGCGCTTTCACAGATGACGGCGCTGCTGCGCTATGATCCGACGATCGCGCGTGGCGAACTGCGCCAGACGCTCGCCATTCAGCAGCGGCTCCTGAGAATGGTGCCGCTCCTCTCCGCGATCGCCGATCGGATCACCGGTCTTGGCGCGGAGGAGCGCGAAGCGCTCATCCCGTGCCTCGCCGAGGCCCGCGCCTGTCTCGCCGCGGGCGCTCCGCCTGAGGGTGGACTGGCCGACCGCGTGCGCCATCTCCCAATCGGCACCGGCCAGGAGCGGCCGTGGCATCAGCTCGTCCACGATGCGCTGGCGGCGATGCTGGTCGAGGTGCTGACGCTGTGGAACGAGGTGAAGCGGATCGACTCTGCGCTGATGGGCGAGGCCAGGCTCGACCGGGATCTGGCCCGCTCGGTTCGCGGCACGGCCGCCGCGCCGCTGCCTCCCGATTTTGGTCATGCTTTGCGCATGGCGGCGGGCATCGGCGTTGCCTATGTCCTGCTCTGCGGCCTCTGGCTGGCGACCGGCTGGCATCAGGGGCCGAACGCCGTGCTGATCGGCACCGTGGCGCTCAGTTTCTTCGGCGGCGGAGACGAGCCGGGGGAGGCGATCGCCATGTTCGGCCGCTTTGCCGCCCTCGCCCTGACGCTGGCCGCCATCCTCTGCTATGCGCTGCTTCCGCTTGCGAGTGATTTCCCGACCTTCGCGATGGCGATGGGCCTGTTCATGCTGCCCATCGGCACCTGGGCGGCGGTCAACCCGATGGCTACCCTCGTGCTCGCCTTCGGCCTCAGCAACATCAACCTTCAGGGCGCCTACGCACCGATGGATTTCGGGGCATTCCTCGAAGCCTCCTTTGCCAGCCTGCTCGGCATCTTTGTCGCGTTTCTGGGAGCGGGCCTGTTCCGTACCTGGGGCGCGGGCCACCAGGTCCAGCGATTCCTGCGCATGGAAGCATGGGAGATCGCGCAGCTCAGCCGATCCGCAACCCGGCGGCTTCGCGAGATCTATATCCAGCGCGCCCTCGACCGCATCTCGGTGATGACGGCGCGGCTCGCCGCGACCGGGCAGGTCGAGCGAAGCGCGCGGTTGATTGCACGCCTGCGGGTGGGCGTCACTGTCGCCGACCTTCGTATCCTGGCGAAAGCGCTCGATCCTGATACGCGGCAGGCGACCGAACAGTTGCTCGATCGATTTCGCCGCGAGTTCGACAAGCCGCAACCATCACCCGATCTGCTTTCGCTTATCGACCGGGCGCTTGACTATCTCTGGTCCGCCAGACGGGAAGGATCAGACGTCCCGACCGACCGCGCGATGCATTCGCTGGCTGGCTTGCGCATTGCGCTGTTCGGACATGCACCCGCCTGGATACCCGCCTCATGATCGGCGAGATCGATATCGCAGGCATCTTCATCTCACCGCTTCTGCTCTGCATGATAGTGGGATTCGCTGTCCGCCTGCTGCTTTCACGGCTCCTCGAAGCGGCCGGTTTTTATCGGGTAGTCTGGCAGCGACCGCTATTCGACACCGCCCTTTTTCTCATCCTGACCGGCGCCGCCTTCATCGTGCTGCGCCTGGTCACGCGCAGCTAAAAACATTGCCATGACATTCGACCGCGACACCCTGCTCCGCCTGCTCAAGCCGCTGCTGACCCTGCTGGTCGCGCTGATCGCCATGCTCGTGCTGTGGCACCTCTACAGCTATTACACCTATGCGCCGCAGACCCGCGACGGGAAGATCCGCGCCGATGTCGTGCCACTCGCCGCCGATGTCTCCGGCCGCGTCGAGGAGGTGCATGTCCGCGATAACCAGGCCGTGCATAAAGGCGACCTGCTCTTCACGATCGATCATGTCCGCCTGCGCAACGCGCTGGCACAGGCCGAGGCGGCGGTGGCGACCGCGCAGGCCACGCTCAGCGCCGCCGAGCGGGAGAACCGGCGGTATCAGGGCCTTGCCGATATCGTCTCGGGCCAGCAACGCGACGACCGCCGTTCGCAGGCCGAGGAGGCGCGGGCACGTTATGCGCAGGCGATCGCCGACCGCGACCTTGCCCGCATCAATCTGGAGCGATCCGCCGTGCGCGCGCCGGTGAACGGCATCGTCACCAATTTCTCGCTACGCCCCGGCGCCTATGCGACCGCCGGTCAGGCGGTGATGGCGCTGGTCGATTCCGACAGCTATTATGTCGCGGGCTATTTCGAGGAGACCAAGCTCTCCCATGTCCGCCCTGGCGCCCATGCCACCATTCGGGTGATGGGCGAGGATCAGCCCCTGTCGGGTCATGTCGAGGGACGCTCCGCCGGGATCGACGACCGCGAGCGAACCACGGCGGCGGGAACCCTGCTCGCCAACGTCAACCCGACCTTCAGCTGGGTACGGCTTGCCCAGCGCGTTCCCGTCCGCATCGCGATTGACAAGGTGCCTTCGGGGATCGACCTGATTGCCGGCCGCACAGTCACCGTGACGCTGGACGGCGCGGAGGACGCGCTCACCGTCCGCAGGGCGAGTTGAGCGTGGTCCGGTCTGGAACAAGATTATCGGGGGCGATGGGCGCTGCGCTGCTGCTGACCGGCTGTGCGACCGTTGGACCGGACTACCGTGCGCCCCCGCCCCCCGCCGGCATCGCCGAACACGCGCCGGCCTTTGTCGAGGGCAATGCGCCCGCCTACGCCGCAGAGCCTTTGCCGTCGCGCTGGTGGCAGCTCTATGCCGATCCGGCGCTCGATACGTTGGTGGAGGAAGCCCTCAAGGCCAATACCGACCTGCGCGTTGCCGCCGCCAACCTCGAGCGCGCCCGTGCGGTCGTGAATGAGGTGCGGGCAAGCGCCGGCGTCCAGACCTCGGCCGATGGCGGCATCTCGGTTGGCGAGGCGTCCAACCTCGGCATCGGTTCGCCGGCCGGGACGCATGCGACGCTCGATGCCGGGATCGGCATTTCCTACGAACTCGATGTCGTCGGCCGCATTCGCCGAACGATCGAGGCAGTGGAAGCCGATGCCGGGGCGCAGGCGGCCGCCTATGACCTCGCGCGTATGACCGTGGCCGCGAATGTGGTCGGCGCCTATGGCGACGCCTGCGCCACCGGCGCCCGGATCGCCGTCGCGCGGCGCTCGGTCGATCTCCAGCGCCAGAGCCTGGCGTTGACCGGGCGCGGCGTCCACCGTGGCGTCTATGGCCCGCTCGACGCAACCCGATCGCGCGCGCTTCTGGCGCAGCTCGAAGCGGCACTTCCTCCGCTCGAAAGCAGCCGCAGGGCGGCGCTCTACAGCCTTGCGGTGCTGCTCGGCCGCGCGCCCGAGAATTACCCGCCCGAACTGGCGCACTGCGCGGCCATTCCGACAATCACCCGGCCGCTGCCGATCGGCGACGGCGCCGCGCTTATCCGCCGGCGTCCCGACATTCGAGAAGCGGAGCGCACTCTCGCCGCCGCGACCGCCCGGATCGGCGTCGCGACCGCCGACCTTTATCCCAGCGTCAGCCTTGGCGGATCGCTCGGCACGACCTCGCGAAGCGTGGGCGGGCTGGTCGACAGTTCTGCCTTCCGCTTCAATCTCGGGCCATTGATCTCCTGGAGCTTCCCTAATCGCCGCGTCGCGCGCGCGCGCATCGCGCAATCCGATGCTGCGGCGCGGGCCGCGCTCGCCAGCTTCGACGGCAGCGTGCTGTTGGCGCTTCGCGAGGCCGAAACCGCGCTTGGCGCCTATGCCCGCGATCTCGAAGAAAATGCAAAGCTCAAGGTTGCACGGGAAGAGAGCCGGAAGGCTGCCGGGATACAGGCGCGGATGAGGCGCGGCGGACTCGCTTCCGGTCTCGAATTGCTCGATACCGAGCGCAGCCTCGCCAGCGCGGAGTCCGCCCTCGCCGGCTCCGACGCCACTATCGCCACGGACCGGGTTCGCCTTTTCCTCGCTCTTGGCGGCGGGTGGGAAACACCCCTCGGTCCGCAAGGCGAGTGAATCCGGATGACAGGACAGACGCCATGAGATTGCATATCAGCAGATTTACCACCCTAGCCCTCTGCGCGCTGGCGGCGGTAGTCCTCATCCCCCTCACCATCCGCATCCATTGGCTGTGGATACCCGCATCGCTAGCCGGTCTGCTGGTTCTGCTGGGCGTTCGCGACCTGCTCCAGCCAAGGCACTCGATCCAGCGCAATTATCCCATCATCGGCCATGTCCGCTGGCTCGTCGAACTGATCCGCCCGGAATTGCGCCAATATCTGTTCGAGGCCGACGAGGATGCCACGCCCTTCTCCCGGTCGCAGCGCTCGCTCGTCTATCGCCGCGCCAAGGGCGAACCTGGCGATCAGGCCTTCGGGACGCTACTCGACGTCTATCGCGATGGATATGAGTTCATCAGCCATTCGACCCGTCCCGTGCCTGCCGCCGATCCCGGCACGTTCCGCATCACCATCGGCGGCGATCAGT
Organism: Sphingobium wenxiniae; assembly: GCF_007830065.1. Taxonomy (GTDB): domain Bacteria; phylum Pseudomonadota; class Alphaproteobacteria; order Sphingomonadales; family Sphingomonadaceae; genus Sphingobium; species Sphingobium wenxiniae. Next base: position 12,611 of record NZ_VLKK01000027.1, read on the forward strand.
GCGCGAAGCCCTATTCCGCGTCGATCTTCAACATCTCGGCCATGAGCTTCGGTTCGCTTTCGGCGAACGCGATACGCGCCCTTAACCGGGGGGCGCGGCTGGGAGGCTTCTATCATGACACTGGCGAGGGTAGCATCAGCCCCTATCACCGCGAAGAAGGGGGAGATATCGTCTGGCAGGTCGCCAGCGGCTATTTCGGCTGCCGCGACCAGGAAGGCCGGTTCGATCCCGATCGCTTCGCCGCACAAGCAGCGAGCGATCAGGTCAAGATGGTCGAGATCAAGCTCAGCCAGGGAGCCAAGCCCGGTCACGGCGGCATCCTGCCCGCCGCCAAGGTGACATCTGAGATCGCCGCGACGCGCGGCATCGCGGTCGGCCGCGACTGCGTGTCTCCATCAAGCCACAGCGCCTTTTCAACGCCGCTGGAACTGATGGCGTTCGTCGCCCGGCTCCGGGACCTGTCCGGCGGCAAACCGGTCGGGTTGAAGCTGTGCATCGGTCATCCCTGGGAGTTCATGGGGATGGTCAAGGCGATGCTGGAAAGCGGCATCTATCCGGACTTCATCGTCGTCGATGGCGCCGAGGGCGGAACCGGTGCCGCTCCCGTCGAATTCAGCAATCATCTGGGCGTGCCGATGCGCGAAGGGCTGCTGCTCGTCCACAATGTCCTGACCGGCGCCGGTATTCGCGACCGGATCAGGATCGGCGCGGCCGGCCGGATCGTCAGCGCGTTCGACATCGCCAGCGTGCTGGCGATCGGCGCGGATTGGGTGAACGCGGCGCGCGGCTTCATGTTCGCGCTCGGCTGCGTGCAGTCGCTTTCCTGCAACACCAATCGCTGTCCATCCGGCATCGCTACCCAGGACCGGTTGCGCCAGCGCGCGATCGTCATTCCCGACAAAGCCGAACGCGTCCGCAGCTTCCATACCAACACGCTGATCGCGCTGGCCGAGATGCTTGCGGCGGCAGGCGTGAGCCACCCCTCCGCGTTGCGCCCACGGCATCTGGTGCGTCGTGTGAGCGCCACCGAAATCCGGCAATTCGCACAACTTCACACTTTTCTCGAACCGGGCGCGCTGCTCGGTGATCGGGCGGCAGACGGTTTCTACCGCGAGACATGGGACATGGCACGGGCGGACAGCTTCGACGGTCTGGCCTATGCGTGACGGGGAAAGTATCGAGCGCTTGGACGACAGAGGTGTAGAACATCTTGCTGTGGATTCCGCCGCAGAAGCCGGCCGGCGACAATAGGGAGTCCCGTCCCAAGAGGACAGGGGTTTGATCTCCCCTGGCAGCTCGTCCGCTCGGTCGGCTCGCGTCGGCATCTGCAAGCCCGTTCCTACCCAAAATCGGTTTCGATTGCTCGCCGCGCCCCCAAATAGGATGCTGGAAGCTGGGCGCGCGATTGGCTTGGGATCTGGGTGCACTCAAGCATCAGCGAAGCGTCAGCGAGACGTGTTATGATTTGCGATATGACACAGCATCGAACCAATCCTCTCCACCGCTTGGCGCTTCGCGCCGGGCTTTTGCTTCCCTTGCTTGCGACCGTCGCCGGCCTGGGCATCTCGGCCGGGGCGCAAGCCGGCGACCATCAGGAGAAGGCGCGCGAACTTGCCGCCATCCGCGCGGCAGTCCAGCGTGGCGAGCTTCTGCCGCTACCGCGCATCATGGCGCTGGCGCAGGCCCGCGTGCCCGGCGACGTCGTCAAGACCGAACTGGAGTCCAAACGCGACCGGTTGATCTACGAGGTCAAGATACTGACCCGGAACGGCAACGTCCAGGAAGTGAAGCTGGACGCCCGCACCGGGACCATCCTCCGCGTAGAGGATGATTGATGCGGGTGCTCGTGGTCGAAGATGACCCGGTTGTCGGGCCGGACCTCGCGCAAGCACTCCGGGAAGCGGGTTTTGCCGTCGATCTCTCGATTGACGGCGAAGATGCCTGGTATCGCGGCGATGTCGAGGATTATGCGTTGGCGGTACTCGACCTTGGCTTGCCCAAGCTCGACGGCCTCAGCGTCCTCAAACGATGGAGGTCCGAAGGGCGATCCTTCCCCGTCCTGATCCTCAGTGCCAGGAGCGACTGGACCGAGAAGGTTGAAGGCATCCAGGCGGGCGCGGACGATTATGTCGGCAAGCCCTTCGCGATCTCATGCAGGCGACCGATGGTACGATCGCGCTCGGACGCTCCGAGCTGGGCGGTCTTGAAGTGCGCCTGGCCTGGCTTGTTGAACGGTCCCCGGCAGCCCCCCGCAAGAGCGCCTTTCTGCGGTGGATGACGCGCCATCGATAGGGCGCGTGCGGCACTTTCAGGGATATCATGGTACGCGCTATCGCGGGGAATCGGTCAGCGCCTATCTTCATGCTCGGTCGAACATCGCGATGCAATTTGGTCCCGGCAGGGGAACCGCAACGGCATAGATGAGGATCGCGGCGAGAACCGAAAACGTCATTGGATTTCCCTTTGCAGGGCCGCCGTGGCGGATAACGCTTCTCGACCAGGCCATTCGCCCCGACACGGCGGCGACGGTCGTAAGTGATGACGACATGCTGCTTCCTGGAGGAAGCGCCACCAACCAGCGTCACGAGTGCAGGCAATGTCTATCATCGCCCAAGATCATGCCATGCGTCTTGTCGGTTGCCAGCGACAAGCAACAAGACGGAGCACAGTCCTGAAATGGACGTGATAGACCACGTCCGGTTTTGCAAACTTCAATGTGCGATGCTCGCGGTCACTTTCTCTCGGCTTGGCTCACATCTCGCACCGCGCCACGGGCGGCATTGGTGGTGAGCGCGGCATAGGCGCGCAGCGCTGGCGACACGGCACGCTTGCGGCCGAAAGGCTTCCACGCCTTCTCGCCGCGTCCGATCATCTCCTCGCGTCGCTCTGCAATCTCCGCGTCATCGACATCGAGTTTGATGACGCGGTTGGGAATGTCGATCGTGATCGGGTCGCCGCTATTGACCAGGGCGATCAGGCCGCCTTCGGCCGCTTCTGGGGAAACATGGCCGATCGACAGGCCGGAGGTGCCGCCGGAGAAGCGCCCGTCGGTGATCAGCGCGCAGGCTTTGCCGAGGCCCTTCGATTTCAGATAGCTCGTTGGATAGAGCATTTCCTGCATACCCGGCCCGCCCTTCGGCCCCTCATAGCGGATGACCACGACGTCGCCTGTCTTGACCTCATTGCCCAGGATACCCGCAACGGCGGCGTCCTGGCTTTCATAGACGCGTGCGGTGCCGTGGAATGTCAGGATGTTATCGTCCACGCCCGCCGTCTTCACGATGCAGCCTTCGGGAGCCAGATTGCCGAAGAGGACAGCCAGGCCGCCATCCCTGGAAAAGGGGTTCTCGGCGCTGCGGATCACGCCCGCCTCGCGATCGAGATCGAGTTCCTTCCAGCGATTGCTCTGGCTGAACGCGACGGTGGTGCGCACGCCGCCCGGCGCGGCCTTGTAGAATTCGCGCACGCTCTCGCTCTGGGTGCGGCTGATGTCCCAGCGGTCGAGCGCCTCGCCGATCGTCCCGGCATGGACGGTCGGCAAGCTGGTGTCGATCAGACCAGCCCTGTCGAGCTGGCCGAGGATCGCCATGATCCCGCCCGCGCGATGGACATCCTCCATATGCACGTCCTGCTTGGCGGGCGCGACCTTGCACAGGCACGGAACGCGGCGCGACAGCCGGTCGATATCGGCCATGGTGAACGGCACCTCGCCCTCATGCGCCGCGGCGAGCAGGTGGAGCACGGTGTTGGTCGAGCCGCCCATCGCGATGTCGAGGCTCATGGCATTTTCGAACGCGGCGAAGCTGGCGATATTGCGCGGCAAGGCGGAGGCGTCGTCCTGCTCGTACCAGCGCCTGGCGAGATCCACGATGGTATGGCCGGCCTCGCGGAACAGCCTCTCGCGGTCGGCATGGGTGGCGAGAACCGAGCCGTTGCCCGGCAGGGAAAGGCCCAGCGCCTCGGTCAGGCAATTCATGCTGTTGGCGGTGAACATGCCCGAACATGAACCACAGGTCGGACAGGCCGAACGCTCAATGATCTTCACCTCTTCATCGGTATATTTCTCGTCCGCCGCGACGACCATGGCATCGACCAGATCGAGCGCGACCGTGGCCCCGCGAATATCCGCCTTGCCGGCCTCCATCGGCCCGCCCGAAACGAAGATCGCGGGAATGTTGAGCCGCATCGCGGCCATCAGCATACCGGGCGTGATCTTGTCGCAATTGGAGATGCAGACGAGCGCGTCGGCGCAGTGCGCATTGACCATATATTCCACGCTGTCCGCGATGAGATCGCGGCTCGGCAGCGAATAGAGCATACCGTCATGGCCCATGGCGATGCCGTCATCGACTGCGATGGTGTTGAATTCCTTGGCGACGCCGCCCGCCGCCTCGATCTCGCGAGCGACCAGCTGGCCGAGATCCTTGAGATGGACGTGGCCAGGCACGAACTGCGTGAAGCTGTTGGCGATCGCGATGATCGGCTTGCCGAAATCCTCGTCCGTCATGCCCGTCGCACGCCAGAGGCCGCGCGCGCCTGCCATGTTGCGGCCGTGGGTGCTGGTACGTGAACGATAATGGGGCATGTCGCGGTCCTTGAATCTGGTTTTCTTCACCTTACACATTCGCGCAAGGTTGAGAAATATATGATTGAAGCGATATAAGGTCGCAGGAGATATTTATCGAATGATCGATCTGCGCCGCCTCCGCCATTTCCTGACTGTCGCCGACACACTCCATTTCGGCCGCGCGGCTGAGCGTTTGGGCATGACACAGCCACCACTCAGCCAGTCTATCATGGCGCTTGAACGGGATCTCAGCGCGGACCTTTTCGTTCGCTCGAAACGCAGCGTCACCCTGACCCCCTTTGGCCGCGCGTGGCTGGAACATGTCCGGCCCGCGGTCCAGAGTATCGCCGCCCTCTCCGACATCGCCCAGCGCCTTCGCGCCGGCACGACAGGGCGGCTGTCGCTCGCGTTCGTCAGCACCGCCGACTATAATGTGCTCCCAAGGCTCGTGGAAAGATATTCGGCGTCCTTCGCCGACGTGGAACTCGAACTGATCGAGGCGACAAGCGATATCCAGATTGAGGCGTTGCTTGAAGGACGGATCAATGCGGGCATCCTGATTTCCGCACCGTCTGCCTTGCCAGCCGCGTTGGCATATCGTCCGCTGGTGACGGAGCCACTCGTTGCCGCCGTGCCCGAACCATGGATCGACGAAGGGCGATTGACCCTGATCGATGGAATGCTCCGCTCCGATGACTGGATGGCGCAGCCTCTCATCATCTTTCCCGCCCGCGTCTCCCCCGATTTTCATGAACTTGTGATGGGCTTCTACAGGTCCCGGGGCTATCAGCCGTTCATCCGGCAGGAGGCGATCCAGATGCAAACCATCATCAGCCTCGTCTCTGCCGGCCTGGGCATGGCGCTCGTGCCCGCATCGTTGCAGCATCTCATCCGAACCGGCGTTCGCTATGTCCATATCGCCAACGGAACGCCAGATCTCGAAACCGGCCTCGCATGGCGAAAATCGGACGACGCGCCAACCTTGACCAACCTTATAGAAATCTCGTCTCGCATCGGGAGGCGCGGAGCTAACGACGCGGCTTGAGCACCTCCAATGTCATCGGCACGCCGGGGTTCAAGGCCGGCGGCAGCATCACCTATGGTGGCAACCTGTCGGTTTTGCCGGCATTTCCTACAGCTTCTGAAAATGACGATTGCGAATAACTTCTGGCTTTTAGTGCGGGATTTCTTCCCGCATAACAGGGTCATGAGGTTTGCCGCGACGATCGCCATGATGCCGCTTGCCATCGCCGCCGCCCAGGCGATGGCGCAGACCGCGCCGCGCATGCTTGTCAGCAACATCGCCCCGGCAGAAGAACCGGGCAATATGCGTGTTGAAGTCACGGTTCTCAATCCCGGTCCGGAACCGAAGGCAAGCAGCCTGCCCGACCGGATCCCGGCCGAGTTGACAACCAACGATCAGCGGATGCCGGTGACGCTGGAACGTTCGCACCCATCGCCGGGACAGACGATCGCGCCGGGGGGATTCATCCAGGCCCAGTATCTGTTGCGCCTTCCGGCGGAAAGCCGGCATGGACCTTCCCTGACTCTGTCGCTCATGACCGGCAGCGCGTCGGGTTACGCCTTCGCGCTTCCCGAGGCGGGGACAGCCATGGCAGCGGCGCCGGACACCGGGCAGCAGGCATCTGCCGACCCGGCATCCGTTGCGGAAACGAGCGAGCCGCCGTCCGCCAAGCCGGATCGCGGCAATGCCTTTCTCGGCAATCTCTCCAGCTACGCCCCGATCTACGCTGTCTATGGTCCCGGCACGAACAGCGACGGCCGCATCCAGATCAGCTTCAAATATCAGCTCTTCGGCGATCCCGGCGCGGTCGGCGGCGACAATCCCCTTATCAACGGTATCCACTTCGCCTACACCCAGCGGCTGTTCTGGGATCTGGGCGCGCACTCCTCGCCCTTCCGCAATATCGACTATATGCCGGAGGTCTTCTACCTCCTGCCCGCCGCGCCGGTCGGAAAGCAGATCGCGCTGGGCGGCCAGGCCGGCATCCGGCATGAATCGAACGGCCGCGACGGCCTGGCGTCCCGCAGCCTCAATGCGATGTATATCCAGCCGGTCGCCACCGTGCCGGTCGGCAAATACACGCTTTCGCTCGGTCCTCGGCTTTCCTTCTACGTGGGCAGTCTCGCCGACAATCCCGACATCAAGCGCTATCGCGGCAACACATCCCTCTTCGCCGAGATCGGGCGCGACGACGGATTGCGCCTCTCGACCAACAGCCGTTTCAACTTCTCGTCCGGAAAAGGCGCGATCGACGCCGAACTCTCCTATCCGCTCGACCGCATCATCGATTCCAACCTCAACCTCTACATCTTCGGGCAGGGCTTCGCCGGATATGGCGAGAATCTGCTCGATTATAATCGGAAGATCACGCGGCTAAGGATCGGGATAGGAATCGTGCGGTAAGCCGTTTAGAAATTCCCAGCCTTCACCTCCCATTGCGTGGCTGGCGTTCCCGTGGCGCCGATGGCGCCGGTCGCAAACGTCAGGATATCCGCGGGGTTGAAGCAGGCGGTTCGGCCACCAGTTCGCGGGCAAAGCCGTTGAGCATCGTCCGGACCTCCTCATGCTCTTCTGGTGCCCAGCGTTCGAGCATTTGCGCGAGACGTGCGCGATACCCCGCGACCAACTGCTCGAAAATGCCACGGCCGGCTTCGGTGGCCGCGAGCGAACCGTCAGCTTCCCGTGTCAACAGACCAATATCCGCCAGGCGGTCGGCGATCGGCCCCAAGGAGCCTGCGGGGACGCTAGCCGGCAAGGCCCGATCCCGGCAGACCCTCGCCAGCAGCCATAGTTCATCCGGTTCAAGCGACACCCCGCTCCGTTCGGCGATGCGGCGATATGTTTCCCCGCGATCGGACAGGCGCAAGCGCGCAAGGATCAGCTCCAGTTCCTCCAGCGAGGTCGCGTCGTGCGGCATCGCAAAGCTCTCGCCGACCGTCTCCGATCGCTCGCCGCCCTGCAACGGAACCTCCTTCAGGAACCAGGTCAGCACGAAGGCGAACGCCGCGATCACCGCCGCCGAGAGGAATACCGGATGCAATGCGGCCGTGAAGGCCTCAAGGTAGACATGGCGAATGCCCGGCGGCAATGCCGCGATCGCCTCGGCGTCACTTGCCGTCGGCAGCGCAGCGCCCGCCGGCATGTGGCTCATGAGTTCGCTCGCGAGATTGGCCGCGAAGATCGCGCCGAACAGCGATACGCCAACAGAGCCGCCCGTCGAACGAAACAAGGTGGTGCCCGAGGTGGCGACGCCGAGATTGCGATAATCGACCGCGTTCTGGACGGCGAGCACCAGCACCTGCATGACCATGCCGAGCCCAAGGCCGAGCACCAGCATATAGGCGGGCGCCGCCCAGATGCTGCTCGCGATGCCGAGCGTGGAAAGCAGGCCGAGGCCGACCGTCATCACCGCCGTGCCGATGATCGGGAACAGCCGATAGCGCCCGATACGGCTGATGATCTGCCCGCTGGCGATCGAGGTGACGAGCACGCCGCCCATCATCGGCGTCAACTGGAGTCCGGCGGTGGACGGGCTCACCCCCTTCACCACCTGGAGATAGATCGGCATGTAGGTGACGGACCCGAACATCGCCAGGCCGACGATGAACCCGACCGAACAGGCGACCAGAAAGGTCGGATTGGCAAAGAGCGGCAGCGGCAGGATCGGCTCGGCGGCGCGGCGCTCCACCATGATAAAGCCTGCCAAGGCCGCCAGCGCGATTGCGGCAAGCCCCAGGATCGTGGGTGAATTCCAGGGATAGGTATGGCCGCCAAGGCTGGTGAACAGGACGAGCGCGGTCAGCAGGATCGCCATCAGGGCGGCCCCTGCGACATCGATGGCGGGTCGCCGCCGTTCGGCGGGCGAAGTGAAGGCAACCGCGATCACGCCCAGCGCCGCCAGACCCAGCGGAAGGTTGATGTAGAAAATCCAGCGCCAGCTCAGATGCTCGACGAAGAAGCCGCCGATCAGCGGCCCGAGTACGGTCGACAGCCCGAACACGCCGCCGAAGAACCCCTGATAGCGTCCCCGGTCGCGCGGCGGGATGATATCGCCGATCGCCGCCATGGTCGTTACCATCAGGCCGCCGCCGCCCAGCCCCTGGATCGCGCGGAACGCGATCAGCGCGCCCATCGAGCGGCTGAGTCCGCACAGCGCCGACCCGACCAAAAACAGCAGGATCGCGCCTTGCAGCACGATCTTCCGCCCGAACAGGTCGCCCAGCTTGCCGTAGAGCGGCGTCACGATGGTGGTCGCCAGCATATAGGCTGTGACGATCCACGAAAGGTGCGCGAGCCCGCCGAATTCGCCCACTATGGTCGGCAGCGCCGTCGACACGATCGTCTGGTCGAGCGACGCCAGCAACATCACCAGCATCAGCGCCCCGAAGATCAGCCGGACCGATTGTGGCGGCTTTGTCGGCGCCGCCGGTAAGACTGATGTTTCCTGAATCATCCGAACGCGAATCCTTCTCCGTTGCTGTGACATTCCTCAGAGCGCGCGTCCTATCCTGCAAGCGCAAGTTGACACTATCGTTCCGTTTATATTGGCGAGGGCTCGACGCCGCCGGACGGTTCGCGCCCCATATTTTGCCGTGGGCGCCCGCGGCGCGATCTCCATTCCGGTCGTTGGTCCGCCTCAAGGGTGGCGGTTCAATGCCTCCGTCTCGACGCGCTTGATCCAGGCAGCCTTGCAGTCCGAGTAAGCGTGGCTGTCCTCGGCATGCAACCGTGCGCAGCGGCACTTCTCTCGTTCATACGCCCGCGCTGTTTCCGACGAATCGCGCAGAAAATCCCGGAAAGCGAGGTGACGGCGGACAGCCGCGCCTTCGATGAAGCAGTGGAGATGGATTGACCGCTCTGACGTGGCCGGGTCGTCCAGCGTGCAGAAACGCCGCCCTTCCATGCCATATGCACCATGCCACTCATAGCCGAGCGCCTCGACGGCCGGCCGTTCCGCATCCAGGGCATCAAGGGAGGCAACAACCGGCATCAGGTCGAGCACAGGCTTGGCGGCGATTCCGGGGATCGATGTTGACCCGATATGGTGAACCTCGACGATCGAGGAGACGTGCTGCTGAAGCCGCGCCGCCTCGACGGCCGCGCGTAATGCCCAGTTCACATCATAGGGTAAAAGTCTCACCGGAATCGGCTGGGGCATATGAACTCCATCTGGGATAGCGCATCGGCATGGCCCCTTCAGCCCTATTCTGACGCAAAGCTGCCGGGCCGCAAGCCACCACCATGATCGGCCGGCCGGCTTGCACCTCGGAGGTGGTCGTTTATCGAGCCCTGCCGGCATGCCCATCGAAAGATGCCGAAGGGCATCCCCCTGGCGCGCGTCGTTCATCGCGCGGTTGCGGATATCCGCGTTCACCTGAGCGAGATTGCCGGCGATATGCACCGTCATGGCGCCAGCTCCCGCAACCAGTCGGCCAGCATCCGGCACGCGGCGTCGCGCAGCGCCGGCCCAAAATGCGCGGCGTCGGTGCGCAGGGCGCAAGGATCAATGCCAGCCGCCGCAATCTCGGAGGCATGGCCGATCAGCCAGCGTTCTATGCCGGCGCCGGCGTCCACCTCCGGGTGGAACTGGAGGCCAAGGATATTGCGGCCAATGGCGAAGCCCTGCGTCGCGCAAAGGGGCGTCGTAGCGAGATTCACCGCTCCTTCGGGGATTTGGAAGGCGTCTCCATGCCAATGAAGCACGGGGACGCCTTCCAGATGCCGGAGTGGTCCAACTCGTCCGGCCTCAGTCAAGGTCAGCTCCGAAAAGCCGATTTCCTTGATTCCGCTCGGGGCGACGCCCGCGCCCAAGGCCGCAGCGATTTGCTGCGCACCGAGACAGAGGCCTAATGTCGGGCGGTGCGCGGCTAGCCTCGCCGCGAGTATCTGCCGCTCTGCCACCAGGAAGGGATAGCTCTGCGTCTCATAGACACCGACCGGGCCGCCCAAGACCACAAGCAGGTCCGCGCGCATCGGATCGAGCGCGGCTATGTCATGCACGCCAAGATCGTAGTAGTGGATTTCGTAGCCGGCGGCGGTCAGCACCGCTTCAAAGATGCCGAGATCCTCGAAATGGATATGCCGGATGGCGTCAACGGTCTTGGACATGGCACGGGTTCTCCTCGACATGCTGGTCAGCAAGGGCGCGCATGGTCAGCTCCGCACGGGTGAGGCGCATCGCGATTCCGGCCTTGCTGAGTGTGTGAGCGACCGGGGGGCTGAACTTCGACACCGCAACCGATACCGTGTCGATCGCCGCGAACTGTCCGAGCAGGGCAAGCGCGACCGCTTCCGCCAATGCCTCCAAGGTCTGGTATTGCGCCGCGCCGGCGAGCTGCACGACGGTATCGGCGACAGCGTCATAGCGAACAGAGGAATCCAGCCTGTCGTCTCGATGCGTTTCGACCGGCTGCAATTCCGCTTCGATATCGAAAACGAACTTCTGCCCAAGGCTGCGTTCTTCCGCGAACAGCCCATGATAGCCGTAGGTCTGCAATCCGGCGATCTGGATGGTCGTAAGCAAAGGGCGCGCTCCTTCAACATGAGTGAGTCGCCCAGGCGCGCGGCATCTGCACCCGCGCTCCCCGATGGTTCTCCATCCTTTTGCGCCAGTCACGCGGTCAGGACATTACTAGCGCGCACGCCAGCGGATCGAAAGCATTTACGTGCCTAAATCAACACCCGCTCCACCTCGTCCAGCGGCGCAAGGCAGGAGGCCTATCGCCCGTCATGGGCGTCATATCGATACGAGGCAAATTCTCGTGGTTCATGATGCTTTCGTCATTAGGATTTCATTGTCCTATCACGCCGTCTCGGCCCCAGGATGCAGCGGACTGGATAGTGCGAGGATCACCCGCACATCACATTTCCCGCGCTGGCTGACGCGACACTGACGGCGACCGTGAGTCAGCCGTCAGCCTGTCCCCCATAGCATCGCCCCCAATGACATCGTCCAAAGGGGGTGTGCCTTGTCCGCGCGTACACATGTTTCGGCTTTCGTCCTTGCAAGCGCTCTCGCGACGGCGGCCGTGCCCGCCGTGGCGCAATCGGCCTCGTCCGAGTCCGCGAACAGCTACGATGCCGATTTCTTCGCCCGGTCGCAGCCTTCATCGGCCTATGACATGATCCAGCTCGTGCCGGGCTTCCGCCTTCAGGAAGGCAATGCCGAGTTGCGCGGCTATTCCGGATCGGGCGGCAATGTCCTGATCGACGGCCGGCGTCCCGCCAGCAAGGAGGATACGCTGGAAGATCTGCTCAAGCGCATCCCGGCGCGGTCGGTCGACCATATCGAGCTGATCCGCAGCAGCGCGGCGGGATATGATATGCAAGGCTATGCACTGCTCGCCAACGTCGTGCGCAAGAAAGGAAGCCGACTGTCCGGCCGGCTGGAAGGTGAATATGCGAACTTCCGCCACGGCTATGACGCGCCGCGCATCGCGGGCGAACTCAACCTCCGGTCGGGCGACAGGACGCTGGACCTGCAAGGGGCGCTCTACCGGGTGATCGACGATGAACATGGCTTCGGCTCGCGCAACCGCTACGCGCCCGATGGCTCGCCGCTGCGCCTCACCGACTACAGGCAGGCGGAAGGCACCAGCTACAAGGAACTCTCCGGCGCCTATAGCCAACCGCTCGCCGGCGGGTCGTTCCGGGCCAGCGGGCTGTTCAAGGACAGCCGCATGTTCGCCGACATCGAACATGCCATCTACTTTCCCGCCGATCGCCTCATCCTGGGGACAGAGCGCAAGCACATGCGCGCCACCGAGGGCGAGCTGCGCTGGGACCGGCCCATCGCCGCCAGCAGCCGGATCGAGCTGCTGGCGATCCGCCGCGATACGCGCATCCGCGCCACGGACACCTCGCTTGACGCCGCCGACAGCGAGATCAGCAACGAGGCGTCCGATGCCGCCGAGACGATCCTGCGCGGCGTATTCCGGCGCAAGGGGGCGCTGCTCTCCATCGAAATGGGGGCCGAAGGCACGATCAACACGCTCGACAGCCATGTCGCGCTGACCGAGAATGACGTGGCGGTGCCGCTTCCCGCCGCCGACATGCGTGTCGAGGAGAAGCGCGCCGAGCTGTTCGCCGCCGGCACCTGGCATCTTTCGTCTGCGCTGAATGTCGAAACCGGCCTGCGCTTCGAAGCCTCCCGCCTGAAGCAGAGCGGGGACAGCAGCCTCGTCAAGTCGCTCTCCTACATCAAGCCGCGCCTGCTCGCGACCTGGGCGGCCTCCCGGCGCGATCAGCTCCGCCTGCTGATCGAGCGGGAAGTCGGCCAGCTCGACTTCGCGGACTTCGTGAGCGAGGCGTCGCTGACGAGCGGCACCGTCACCGCGGGCAATCGCGATCTCGAACCCGACAGCCTGTGGCGCGCGGAACTGGCCTGGGAGCATCATGTCGGCGCTGGCTCGATCGTGCTCACCGGACGGCATGAATGGGTGCGTGATGTGGCGGACCGCATCGCTTTCGTGTCGCCCGAAGGCATGTTCGACTCCGTGGGCAATATCGGCAATGGCAGCCGCAGCGAATTCCAGATCGACGCCAATCTGCCGCTGGACGGCTTCGGGCTCTCAGGCGTGACGATCAAAGGCTCAGGGCTGTTCCGCCGCAGCCGCGTGACCGATCCGCAGACCGGGGTGAAACGCCGCATCTCCGACGATGTGCCGGTCGAGGCGACGGCTTCGTTCACGCATGATCTGCCCCGCCTGCACCTGCGCTGGGGGGTCAACTATGCCTTCCAGACCGTGGAGACAGAATTCAAGATCGGCGAGGTGCAGCGCGATCGTCTCTCCGACCGGGTCGACGCCTTTGTCGAATATAAGCCCGACGCGCGCTGGACGATCCGTGTGTTCGGCAAGAATCTGACGGACAGCCCCGCCGTCCGCAGCCGCCAGATCTACACCGGCCTGCGTGGAAGCAGCGCCCTCAACTACCGGGAAGAACGCATATTACGCAGCGGCCGCTACTTCGGGATCAATCTGCGGCGCACCTTCGGCGGGTCATGAATGGACTGACGACCAAGCCACGCTCTACGGCACGTTCCTCACGGTCGGTGAAAAGCGCAGGAGGGGACACCGCCGCCCCCTCCCCCGCGCACTGCTATTTCTTCGCACCGACAACGATGCCGCGGCCTTCGAAGGTGGAACCGAGCAGATACCAAGCGTAACCCATTTCTTTGCCCTGCGGCCCGAACAGCGCACCGGCGAAGGCGCCGCTGGTATCGGCTCCAGCAAGCGCACCGGAGAAACCGGGGCCTCCCGAATCGAGCGTGCCAGAGCCGGTGAATTTTCCGAAATCCGTAAAAGCCCCGCCGCCGGGGGGCGACCCCTTCAGGTTCAAAGCAGTGTCCACAGCGCCCGTCTCGAAATTTATCGAAAAGGTGGCGGACGAATAACTTGCGCTGCTGGCTTGATCATTCAGCATATAGGGCCTGTTATTGCTGATGATGGTTCCGCCGACAAAGGTGTCGTAATTAGCCGTCCCCGACTTCGGTACATCGCTCGCTTGCGTCGGCACGCCCCCGAAAGCAAGATCGGTCCTCTGCGTGCCGCCGGGGTCACTGGTATCGGCAATGTGAGTCCAGGAGCCAAACATGGTATAATTCAGCCTGACCCCATTCACTTGCCTTCTCGCCAAGAGAACACGATCTTCAGTCGGATCGGCCCTTTTGAAATAAGTGCTCGAATCCTGCGACGACGACGGATCGAGTTCCGCCTGCGTCATCGTCACCGAATAGCCTTCAGGGGAGGTCAAGGTATAGGAATCCGCGGCAGCATCATAAGCGAGCGCGATGCCAGACCCGAATTTATATGTCTTTGCCGCGCCGCCATTACCAGTGGTCGCCGGCAAGCTCACACCCGCGGTCTTGAACGTCTGATTGCCGGAAAGCTCGTCAAGCGTTCTGTAAGTCACGGATGGAAGCGGGGGCGTGGGCGTGCCGTTCACTCCACCGCCTCCGCCGCACGCTGACAGTAGCGGTATCAATGCCATTGCCCCGGCCAAACTTTGTTTCATAATCTTTTCCCCGCGCTCAAAAAGCCGAACTCACACCAAGTTCGGCAGAAAAACGTTTATAGTCATAGACCTCGATAGAAGAGCGGTTACGCTCCCACTTGACGCGGACCAACGGCGCGAGGGGGCCTACGCGAAGAGTGCGCAGCGTGGCGGCGAGGCTGGCGGCGTAACGATCTTCGATGCGACGGCGTGGATAGAGGAAAAGCCGTGTATCGGTTTCAAGATGGCTGTAGCTGATATTGCCGACGAGCGTGGCGCGGCCCATCTCGCGGAACAGGTAGGCGCTCGTACCGCCGCTCGCGAGCGAGTAACCCGGATCGCGCGCCTTCTCCCGAAAGCCGTAGATTTGCATGCCGCCTCCAAAACGCGGTAAGCGTGGCCTGAGGACCGCGGTTCAGGCGGCTTCGGCGATTACCTGATTATCTGGCTGCCAGTTCCACGGCATGAGTTCATCCCAGCGGGCA
>NZ_VLKK01000028.1 GCF_007830065.1 Sphingobium wenxiniae
CCTCCGACCAATCAGCCAGAGGGAAGTCAAAACATGGGTCACTTCTCAGTGGAAACTTATGCCCCTCCCGGGTCAACTCTCAGTGGAAATCAACAAATGATTTCCGCTCGGCCGGCCTGCGGGGTAGGTATGAAAAGGTGCCAATGCGGCGAAATTCCGCGATGTGATTGCCGCCGGCCGCGCCCGCCACGCGAAGTTACCGGGAAGCTGAGCCCAGAAGGCTGCTTCGAGCGCCGGCCCTTCCCTCGCTGATACCAAACCAGCGTCCGCGAGCGCCGCCCGCGCGGCCGACAGATTATCGGCGAGTCGCCTCTGGCTTTCGGCAAACACCCCAAGCGAGAAATGATGTTCGCCAAGGACGAACCGATTGCTTTGAAGATCGTCGGCGGCGTCTTCGAGGTCGAGCGCCTGGCTTGCTGCCGCGTCCTCGGTCGAAGCCATCTGGTTCTGTCGCCGGCGCAGCCTTTCGGCTGCGCGCGCCTTCCCCATGAAGGTGAAGGACTGCGAGACGACGAACGCGAAATCCTGGCCGAGCAGAGCGTTCATCTGACCGGGACGGGTGAGCGCGGGATATTCCCGGATGCCGAAAATGCCCAACCAGCGGCTCGCATCATGGGCGCGGATCTCGACCGTCTCGCGTCCGAAGATCACCCGCTCGCCGTAGAGGGCTGATCCAAGATGGCCTCGGACCAGCGGGACCTTGGCCTTTGCGCCCATCATGACTTGCTCGAGCACTTCGAGCGGCCTGGAGAATAGGAGGCCATTCTGCTCATAAAGAGCGAGCCGCGCGGGGCTGCACCGCCGAAGCAGCTTTTCGATATCGCGCGCCTTCTCCTCGAAGCGGGCCAACTCGTCGGGGTCGACTTCCTCATCGGCCGCCCTGGCCTTGGCGATGCGCTTGAGGAGAAGCCCGGTCCGATCGGCCGAGCCGACCGCCGGCCGCATGATCAGCGTCAGATAATGCTCGTTGACGAACATGCGCTTGGCAGTCACCCGCGCGCGATATTTTTCGTCCAGATCGGCCGCGAAGTCCGAGCGGAATTGGCCTTCGGGATAGTCATCGACCGGGCGGCGAACGATGTGCGTCCAGAGCGCGAGCCGATCGTCGGCAATGTTGCGCCAGGTGCCGTTGAGCTTCTCGTGCCAGTCATTGAGGTGGATCGGATCCGCGGTCTCGAACGCAAGCCCTTCAAGGCGGAACATCATCATGAGGTCGCCGCTATCGAGCGCGATCACCTCCGATGTCACGTGGCGCACGTAGGGCAGATAGCGACCCGGCTCGGCCTCTTGCCGCAATATGCGCCACGGCGTCTTGCGCGGCGGAAGCTGGGCAGCCGCGCTAGCCACGCGCAAAGCCCTTGCGTTTCAGCCCGGCAACCGGGAGCGGCGAATAGGAACTGCCGCCCCACCAGGCGCGGTTCCGGCTGCGCGCCTTGGTCATGGTCCACAGCCACAGCAGCCGGAAGGCATTGGCATCGTGCCGCACGATGAGCCGCGCCACGGCAAGACAGGCGCCTCCGATGGCGCCGGCATAGAGCGGGTTGCCGCTGACGATCAAAGTGAGACAGGCGGCAAGCGCGATCGGCAACGAGGCTTCGAGCGGCACGCCGAGCCACATCGTCGGCCGCGTGACCGCCAGGAACAGCGTCTCCTCGCGCAGCCGCTCGTCCAGGGCGGCGCTCTCCTTCACGCACCACCTGTGATGGTGTCGACGATCCACTGCGCACTGAAGACGATGAAGATGCCAACGATGACCGTCACCAGAAGGCCGAGGCTGGCGCGCCCGGTGAAAAACATGAACCCAACGATCACGACCGCGATCACCGCGATGGTCTTGGCGAAGGTCCCGGTGAGCCAGGTCTTGATGTTCTCCGCCATGGACGTGATGCCGTCGGCACCTTGCGCGTGTGCAGGATCGCTCAGCAGCATCGAGACAAGCAGCGCCAATGCCATCACGCCGATGACGCGCAGCAGAAGTCGCGCCCATTGGGGCCGTCCGCCCGGGTGGGCGGTGATTGCTGTCATGGATGCTGTCCTTTCTGAGATGCGGCCCCGTCGCCGAACACCATGAGCGAGGCCTGGCTCGCCCTCGCCGCTGTATTCCACCCAGCTGCGGCCGGTGGCGAAACAGGGGTGTCGGGTGGCGGAGCGAAGGTGGGCAGAGATTGAGGAATCGCTGGTGCGGCAGCCACCGGCGCCGTGCCACGGATCAGCGGAATGACGGCCGACGCGCTGGCATAGACCCTGGCGACATAGCCATTGCGAAAGCCGCGCTGCCGGTCGCCGGTATTGTACATCGACAGGGCGGTCGCGATCGCATGATCCCGGCTCGGGGCAAGGCGCGCGACCGCCTGGTAGTTGGTCGCGAGGACACGCGCGGCGGCGGCCAGATTGGAGCAGGGTTCGAACGCATTTTCGACCGAAAGCCCCAGCCAGCCGAGATTGGCGCTGTTAATCTGTCCCAGGCCGAGATCGATGTTGTAGCCTCGACCAATCAGGCTGCGCGCCGCAGCGATTGCCTGCGCCTTGGTCGCGGGCTTTGGCGCGCGCACGCCGGGACTATTGACCCCGATTGCGAGACTGTTGAACCGGCTCTCCGTGTGGACGATCGAAATGAGCGTCTCAGGCGCCACCGTCGGTGCGCAAGCTCCTGCAAGCGAAAGAAGGGTGGCGACATCGAGGATCATCGGCGGCCGCCGTCCAAACGCTCGATGCCGGCCAGCGAGAAGGTCTGGCTGCGGCCGTCGTTGAACGTGATGACCACCCGGCGGCGAGTTGTGGAATCGCGATCATAGACCTTCGTGCGGGCGACGCCGCCGCTACAGCCGGGAAAGGCGCCGCCGGTGGCCAAGCGTTGCCATAGCTTGGTCATCGGCGACACGCATTGCGCGTATTGGGTCGCGCCACCGGGATTGGAAAGACACAGGAGAACCTGGCAGCCCAGGTCATTCGCCGCTGCCGGTGCGCTTGGAAGGGCTGTGGCGAGGGCGAGCATCGCCATGCCGAATATTGCACGTTGCATCGGGTCTTCCCCCGCGAGAGACAGCTCCCGCGTCGGGAAATGCCGTCAGCTATCCGTTGGATTTCACCTCTCTTTTGTTCCGACCGCGCTCGATTTCGGCAATCCCCCTAGCCGGGGGGGGAGTTGATCGGTTTGCTGCCGCAGGAATTCGGACAGAGCGCCTTCCTGGTCGGGCCGGAGAGCATCGATTGCGGCGAGATGGTCTGGCGGATCGCCGCCGAGCAGGATGGACGGGCACTGCCCGTCATAATTGCCGAGATTGGGGCGGTGCTGCTGGTAGCCGACCAGCGCGGCAAGCTCGGGATAGAATGCGCTGGCCACCTCGGGCGGATAGGTCAGCCACTGGTTCTCATAGGGCTTCAGCCAGCCGAGGCAGTAGCTGACGATGATGCCTCGGCGCACCGCGTTTGAACGATTCGCGCCGGCGCCATGGAGGGTCGATCCCAGGAATATGATCGCCGATCCCGGATCCGCTTCGATGGCGACCGGCTCCGCGCCGTCGTCGCCCTGCCCGCCATTGTGGCTCCCCGGCCAGACCAGCGTCGCCCCATTTTCGGCCTTGAACGGCGAAATCGGCCACATGACGTTGACGAGATATTCGAGCTCGCCGGTCGGACCGCGCCACATGTCCTGATCCCGGTGCGGAAATTGCGCTGGCGCCCCCGGGTGCAGCTCGAGCGCTTGCGTGAGGTTGAGCTGGACCGTGTCGCACCAGGGCTCGAGGATAGCGTGGACGAGGCGCATGACGGCAGGGTTTTGGACAAGACTTTCAACCGTCGGCGCGCGCTTCAGCAGGCCACCGAAGCGTTTTGTCCGAGGGCCGTAGAATCCGCCCTGGCAGAAAGGCGTGGCGGCAAAACGCGGATGGAGGGATCGATTGATCTCCTCGATGCGTGACCGAGACTCGACATCCCGCAGGATGCAGAAGCCGTGCTGCCGCAGATTTTCGTCGGCTTTGGTCGCGGCGGAGACGCCGCGCCGTGCGATCGTGGCCATGATCGCCCTCCTCATGCTGCGGCGGGAAGATCGGCAAGGCCGACAGGGCGGAAAATGCCGCTCGCGCGCAGCTGCTCGCGCGTTCGGTCGTCCACATCGATTTGCAAGGCGACGAGACTTCGCCCTTGCTCGGACGTGGGAAGACCCAATGGTCGGCAAGTCCAGCCGAAACCCAGGATCTGCTGGAACCACGGCCACTCGGCGACCCCGGTGAAGCTGTGGATCTGGTTGGCGAGGGCATATTCGACGAGCGCGGTGACCAGCTGATTGCGCAGCTCGAGACGCTCCCGGGCGCGCAATTTTCGCGCAAGGCAAAAGCGGGTGATTTCCAGGATAGCACTGCCGCGCGGCGGCGCTTCCTCGCAAAGATCCGGGAAGATCGTGCCGAGAATATGCTCGTGCGTGGTCGGCAGAAGCCGTGCGGAGGCCCGGTGTTCCCCGTCGTCCCCGGTAACAACGATGTAGACGGCGCGATCATTGTCGAACTGATCGATCTCGTAGCGACCGGCGATGACCGGAACGTCCCAGCGAAGAAGATCGACGAAGACCCGCTTGCGCTCCTCGAACATGGAGCGAAACAGGCGGTGTTCCATGGCTTGCGAAAAGCCGGTCCCGATGTGCATGACAGCCTCCTTTTGGTGAGGCCTGTCAGTCGATCAGAGGCGGCTTTTTTGCGTTATCCCCAGTTCTGGGGAGATCATCGGCCGAACACATCGGCAAAGCTGATTTGCCCTTCGAACAAGGCGCGAATGGCGAGGAGGGTGCGCTTGGTGACGCCATAGCGGTCGCGCGCATCCTTCACATGCTGGATCACCGTTTCCTGGCCGATGCCGAGGATCTGGCTGATCTCCCAATCGGTCTTGCCCCGCGCGACCAGCGCCACGCATTCGGCCTGCCTTTCGGTCAGGCTCGGGCATTCGGATTGCGGCGCGTGGATCCGGGAAATCTTGCGTGCCGCTTCGAACGCGAAGCTGCCGACGAGCTGCACGAACGGCAGCTGCCGATGGTCGAGCATCTCGCCCGCCGCCATCGCGAAGGAACAGGATCCATTGAGCTCGCCAGGAATATGGGCCGGAACGGTGAAGCCGTCGCCCAGCCCGGCCTCGTAGGCTTCTGCCAGGATCGAGCGATCGGCGGCCGTCAGAGAGATGATCGACTGAACCGCCGACCAGGCAAAGCCCACATTGGTGCGATGGCTGGCGCGGTGGATCGGGTCGCTCGCATAGAGGCGTCTCGCCTGGAAGCGCTCCACCCAGTCTTGCGGATAGTCGACGATGTGGACCGAGCGAACCGCAGGCTTCAGGTCGACATGATGGACCAGGGCATAGTGCCGAAAGCCCATGGCCTTCGTGATTTCGGCCATCAGGTCAGACAAGGCCGTAGCGTCCTTGATCGCGCCAGCGACAGCGCAGAAATCCTGAACTTGCCCAAGCCCGATCATCATATGGCCGGCGAGATCAGAGCAGCGCTTCCATGTTGAGATGACCATCGCGAACCGCGCGCAGCACCAGCTGCGTGCGTCGTCGCACGCCATAACGCCTGCGGGCCGATTCAACATATTCGTGCACGGTATCGCGGCTGAGGCCGAGGATCTGGCCGATCTCCCAGTCGCTTTTGCCTTGCGCGACGAGCGCGATGCATTCGACCTGGCGAGGACTGAGAGGGACGCAGGCCAATGGCCCTGCCCTTTCGCCAAGCAGCTCGCGCGCCCGATCATAAGCGACCGAGCCGAGCAGACGGGCGGTCAGAACCTCTTCTGCACTCAGCGGCTCGTCGCGTGATCGGGCCGCAGTGAAGATCGCCTCGGGCTCGCCCGGGGTCCGGATCGGCAAACTGTAGCCCGATGCAAGGTCATGATCCCGGGCGCGGTCAAGGATGCCTCGCTGGCGCGGCGTGAGCTCCAGCACGTCGCCGACACGGTCCCAGGCCAGTCCAGAGGGCGTACGTGCGCAGGCCGCATGGATGGGATCTTCGAGATAATGGCGCTCTTCGAGCACTTCCTCGAGCCAGGCCGACGGATAGGTTGTGAGGAACAGGCTTTGCTCGTCGCCGCGCCGAAGGTCGATATTGTGAAGCAGCGTGAACCAGCGGAAGCCAAGATCGCGCACGGCGGCATCGATCGTGCCATGCAGATCGCCAAGGGTTTCAGCACGCTGACAGTCCGTCGCAAAGCGCGTGAGATCATCAAGGCGGCCGCAGTCTTTTATCCTGTTCGCCATAGGCGACGGAAGCTCGTTCGCGAGGAGACGGCTCGTCCACACCTAAGCGGCGAGCGCCATGATTATCAGGATGAGTTGAGAACGATTCGCAACAATCTACGATTAGAATGGATCGCCTATGACACTTTATCCGCCGGCAAAGTGTCATAGCTGACAACCCGTCTGTGGCCGCCGATTTGGGATTCACATTGATCCTGCTTTGTGCTTGATTCCATCATGTTATGTTTCATGCAGGCAAGCCTCTTGAACCCTCCATTGGCTGTGATGTCGCGGCCGTGCTCGAGACGCTGGCGACCGTATCGAGCCGGCCCCGTTATGCCTTCATGCTGCTCAACCTGATCGCCCAGGTGGCGGGGCCAGATGGAAGCGCCGGTCCCTGGGTCAGGCGGAACGATGGGCTCGTTTCCCTGCGCGATTGGCTATGCGACGCATTGACCCCGATGGCCCAGCGTGGTCCGCGCAGCATTACGCTGGCCGAGCGGGTCGAGAGCGACCTCGCTAGAAACGGACTGCTCCCCGGCGATCCGGAGAAAAGGCGCGGCGTGATCGCGGAGGAAATGCGGGCACGCATTCGCACAGCCGGCAAGAGTAATCTCAGTCGCGCCGTTTCCGAACTGGTGAATGCAGGCCTGCTCCGCCGACATTATCAGGGCTATCGCGTCGACCATCGGAACCGTGGCGGCCAGCGCCACGCCGTCTATACCTTGATCGGCGATGCTCTGCGTCTAGTGCCGGGCATCAGCTCCACACCGAATCTGCCCGTGCAAGGCGAACTTGCCCTCCCAAGATGATTGCGCAGTCGAACCGGGATTGCTGCAGTAGTGTGCTGTGAGGTCGGGTAACGATGTCCGAATAATAAGGCCAGTCAGAACGTCAGCATTGACCTTGCCGGCAATTACATCAGCCATTCCCGTCAAGGATCGCCATGGCCTTCTTCGACGCGAATGGATTGTCAGATTCGGAATGAAGCCGGGCACGCGAGCCATATAATCGCGGTAAACCTCGCCGAAGTTGGCTAGCGCCTCCTTTTCCTCATGCCGAGCCAGCCGAATATACATCACGACGAGCACCGGAAACATAGCAAGGGTCAAAAGGGTCGGCCATTGTAGCAAAAAGCCGAGCATGACGAGAATGAAGCCGACATATTGCGGGTGCCGGATCCGGGCATAAATCCCAGTAAGGGCCAATTGGTGTTTGCGCTGACTCAAGTGAAGGGCCGTCCATGCAACCGAGATCAGCCAGTAACCCACGCCGATCAGCACAAAGCTGGCGATGTGGAATGGACCGTAATGGGGATTAACTCGCCAGCCGAACATCATCTCCAGGAGATGTCCAGCATCGTGGCTCCACCAGTCGACAGCGGGGAAATACGACTGGAGCCACCCCGAAAGCACGAAGATCGTGAGCGGGAAGCCATACATTTCCGCGAAGAGCGCTATGATGAAAGCGCTGAACGCCCCCAAACTGCGCCAGTCTCGTTTAGTTGCCGGCTTGAAGAAGCTGAACGCAAAGAGGATGAAAACGGCGGCGTTAACCAGCGCGAGCCCCCACAGACCATAGCCATAGTCGGCGTGCGTCATCGCGACTCTCCTTCGATGCGGCCGTTGGGATTGGCCGGTAAGCCGGCGGGTGCCTGACCGGGCTCATGGCCATGCTGATGCCCACCATGGCCGCGGTGCATGAACAGGTGCATGAGCGGGCAGGCGAGCAGGATGAGATAGGGCAGCACACCCAGGAAGTGCGCGGTATGCTCGGTGAGGAGGAAGAAGCTAGCGACGAGCAGGAAGCCGATCAGAACGATCTTGCCGCGCTTGCGCATGCGATGGTCATGTTCGCCCATATGCCGTCCTCTTCTGGTCAACGTCCGGGCAGCATAGGCTCGAGTCCAAGGAGCAAGGTATAAGTAGAGACCGAAGTCCCCCGGGCATCGCGCAGGCATGGGTAAGGCGATCGATGGGATCGGCCATCGGCGTTCGGGCGACGCAGCTGTCGGGGAGCAGCAGTCGTGCTGCGGATTTTGCGTATAGGCGTGCGGCGTCCGCGAACCAATGCTGCGCTCACGAACATAATCGTGAGAGGCAGGCCCGCGTCCATGCAAAAGAGAAAGAAACGGCACCATTCCCGCGTGACCATCTTCGAGCGTGAAGCAAGGATCGATCTGGCCAAGCGCCCGGCCGATGGTCTCGGCGTTGCCTTTCTCGGCGCATCGGGAACGGTCACAGGGTCGCGTTATCTGGTGGACGATGGTGAAACTCAGATCGTGGTCGATTCCGGCCTGTTTCAGGGACCCAGGGATCTGCGCCGCCTTAATTGGGCATCGATCCCACCCGAAGTCGCGGATGTCGGCCAGGTGCTGCTGACCCACGCCCATCTCGATCACTCGGGCGCACTACCGCGCATGGCGCGCCTGGGCTGGGACGGGACCGTCCTTGCCACGCGGGCGACCGCGGCCCTGTGCGAGCTCCTTCTTCCCGACAGCGGCCATCTGCAGGAAAAGGATGCGGAGTTCGCCAACCAGCACGGCTTCTCCAGGCACCAGCCGGCGCTGCCCCTCTACACCCAGGCCGACGCGCGTCTGGCATTGCAGCTCTTCCGCCCGATCGAGTTCGGAGCGTGGCATGCAGTCACGGACGGCATCAGGGTGCGCTACCATCGCGCCGGCCACATCCTCGGCGCGGCGTCGATCGAGATCGACTGGAAGGGGCGGACAATCCTCTTCTCAGGCGATATCGGCCGTTACGGCGATGCGGTGATGAAGGATCCCGAGCCGCCCGCGCGCGCCGACTATGTCCTGGTGGAATCGACCTATGGCGATCGGCGCCACGAGCAGGTCGATCCGACAAAGACGCTTGGAGATCATGTCGAGCGATGCGTCGAGAGAGGCGGGACGGTGGTGATCCCGGCCTTCGCCGTGGGACGGGTTCAGTCGCTTCTCTATCATTTCTCGCGTCTGCGCGCGCAGGGACGCCTCCGCGACATCCCGATCTTCCTCGACAGCCCGATGGCGATCAACGCGAGCGGGCTGATGTGCGATTTCATGGACGAGCATCGCCTGGCTCGCGCCGAGTGCGAAGCGGCGTGCAGCGTCGCGCACTATGTGCGCGAAGTGGAGGAATCCAAGGAACTCACCGCCAACCCCACCCCCAAGGTCATCATCTCGGCCAGTGGAATGGCAACGGGCGGCCGCGTGCTCCACCATCTCAAGCGCTTCGCGCCGGATGGGAAGAACCTCATCCTCTTCTCGGGCTTCCAGGCGGCGGGCACCCGCGGCGCCGCCATGATCGGCGGCGCCCGGACGATCAAGATCCACGGCGAGTATATCCCGGTCGAAGCCGAGGTCGCCAACCTGACGATGCTCTCGGCGCATGCCGACAGCGACGAACTCATGCGCTGGCTCGGGTCGCTGCACGAGGCCCCGCGCCACGTCTATGTCACCCATGGCGAGCCGACCGGCGCCCAGGTCCTGGCGAAGCGTGTCTCGGAGGAACTGGGTTGGGCATGCAGCGTACCGGCGCTGGGTAGCTGGGGCATGCTCGCGTGAAGCCCGGGATCATCGAGGACGCCGAAGCAGAGCCTGTCGCGACGACGCTGCGGGCACGCCGCATCGGCCTGTCGGCTGCCGGAAGCGATCTGATCGCGGTCATGCGCCACGACTGTCCCGTCTGCCGCTCGGAAGGTCTTGCGTCCCGCGCGCAGGTCGCGCTGCGCGCCGGCGGGCGGGAAATCGTCGTCTCGCTGCTGCACAGCTCCGCGGAGACTCCAGCGCCCGGCGAGATCGGCCTCTCCGAATCCGCATGGCAGCGGCTCGGCGTCAGCGATGGCGATCCGGTCGAGATCGCGCACGCCCAGCCTCTCGCCTCGCTCGCCGAAGTGCGTCGGCGCATCTATGGCAATCGTCTCAGTGACGGGGCTTTTTCAGCGATCATCACCGACATCGCCGAGCGACGCTATAGCGATGTCCATCTCTCGGCGTTCGTCACGGCCTGCTCAGCGGTCCCGCTCGATACGGACGAAACGATCAGCCTGACCAGGGCGATGGTCGATGTCGGCGAGCGATTGCAGTGGCCCGGAACGGTCATCGTCGACAAGCATAGCGTCGGTGGCTTGCCGGGCAATCGCACCACGCCGATCATCGTCTCGATCATGGCCGCGGAGGGCCTGATCATGCCCAAGACATCGTCGCGGGCGATCACCTCACCGGCCGGCACGGCGGACACGATGGAGGTGCTGGCACCTGTCGACCTCGACGTTTCCGCAATCCGCAAGGTGGTCGAGCGCGAAGGCGGCTGCATCGCCTGGGGCGGCGCCGTCAACCTCAGCCCTGCCGACGATGTGATCATCGGCGTGGAACGGGTGCTCGATATCGATGCCGTCGGGCAGATGGTCGCCTCGGTGCTGTCCAAGAAAATCGCGGCCGGTGCGACCCATCTGGTCATCGACATCCCGGTCGGGCCGACCGCCAAGGTACGCGGCGCCGATGCCGCCGACACGCTCGAGCGGGCGCTGAGCTCTGTCGCCCAAGCCTTCGGGCTTCGCACGCGCGTGATGCGCGGCCCCGGCGCCGAGCCGATCGGACGGGGCATCGGTCCGGCGCTCGAGGCGCAGGATATCCTTGCCGTGCTCCAGGGGCAGCCGGGCGCCGAGGATCTCGCCCACCGGGCCTGCGAGCTGGCGGGAGGACTGCTTGAGCTCGCGGACGCAGCCCCGGCCCGCGAAGGTTATGCGCGTGCGCGGGCGTGCCTCGAAAGCGGCCGGGCCTGGGCCAAGTTCCAACGTATCTGCGAAGCGCAGGGCGGCATGCGGGCTCCACCGGTCGCCCGGTTCCAACAGGATATGATCGCTCCCTATAGCGGCCGCCTGGTGAGTATCGACAATCGCAAGCTCGCGACGGTCGCGAAGCTTGCCGGCGCGCCGATGGCCAAGGCCGCCGGCGTCGCGCTGCAGTGTCGGCTGAACCAGATGGTGGATGCCGGGGCTCCCTTGTGTAGCATTCATGCCGAGAGCCCGGGCGAGCTCGACTATGCGGCGGCCTATGCGGTGAGCGACGGGCCGATCTTCGGGATTGAAGCGCTATGAACCGTCCCGTGCTGTTCGCGCTGTCTGGCAGCGAGGCCCTGGCACAGCCGCTATCCGCCGCGCTCGATGCAGAGGTCGGCACGATCGAGCATCGTCAGTTTCCTGACGGGGAAACCTATCTCAGGGTCGGAAACGACGTCAGCGACCGCGAGGTCATCCTGCTGTCCAGTCTCGATCATCCGGACGCCAAGCTGTTGCCGCTGCTGTTCGCAGCCGACACCGCGCGCGATCTTGGCGCTCGCAGGATCGGGCTCGTCGCCCCTTACCTCGCTTACATGCGCCAGGACATACGCTTCCATGCCGGCGAGGCGGTGACGTCGCGAACCTTTGCTGCGATCCTGTCTCGCCATCTCGACTGGCTGGTGACGGTCGATCCGCATCTCCATCGCTACCATGAATTGTCGGAAATCTACCGCATCCCAACCCAGGTTGTTCATGCCGCGCCGTTTTTGGCCTCGTGGATCAAGCGCAATGTCGCTCGCCCGCTGATCATCGGTCCGGACCTGGAAAGCGAACAGTGGGTCTCGCAGGTGGCGGCCGATGCCGATGCTCCGTTTCTCGTGTGCGAGAAAATCCGATCCGGCGACCGTCACGTCACCATCTCGATTCCGAATGCCCCAGCGTTTCTCGATCGCCAGCCGGTGCTGGTCGACGATATCGCCTCATCCGGTCGGACCCTCACCGAGGCGGCGCGCCAACTGGTCGGCATGGGGTTCGCGCGACCGGATTGCGTGGTCGTGCATCCGCTTTTTGCCGGCGATGCAGCGCAGGTTCTGGGTGGGCTTGTCGAAAGGATCGTCAGCACGAACGCGGTTGCACATGCGTCGAATGATATAGACGTCATGCCAGCGATCGCGGAGGCCGTTCGCCACCGGATTGAATGGCGTGCTGCGCGTCAGTTCTAAGACGGAAATGAACGCCCGGCAAACGCTGTGCGCGTCCTCATCCATTGACCCTAAACGAGTCCGAACCAATCTCCTGAGATCTCCCTTTCGGAGAAAATCGCGGCAGGGAAGGAGGATATGTCGTGTCGCACACACGCTCGTTCATCGATCCCCTCGACGTTGCTGGGCACCTGAAGCTTGAGCCCGAAGTAAAGCGCGCCACCCTGCTATCCTGGGCGTCCGATCGCGCAGCCGTCAAGGGCCAACCCGCCCCCCTCGCCCGCCGGGCGCCAGTAACCCGCTGCCGGTCGACGATGTGATGGAAGCGTAGCGATGGCTCGATCGCGCCGAGGGCGGCGCGGGCAACTCGCATGCATCGTCCGGAGCAGAGACCCGGCAATGAGCCGCAGCGACCGCGGCATTGGTGTGAGCGGAGTAGCCGAACCCTCACAGTTTCGCTGTCCTTCGCCGTTTTGCCTCGCCAAATTTTTACTCTTGACCTGGGACCATAGTCCAACGTGCAGAGAAGTATCCCTTGAAGCGCTGCCCTCGCGGCACTGCGTATTGATCGATCTCGGGGGCTATGGGGAACAAGCGCGTCGTGCATATCGTCGATGACGAAGAGACAATACGAAAAGCACTAAGTTTCACGTTGCGGACCGCAGGGTTTGCCGTAGAAGCCTACGCTTCGGGGCCGGAGTTTCTGTTGAGCGCAGAGGACGCCGAGAAAGGCTGCGTGGTTCTCGACATGCACATGCCCGACATGGACGGCCTGCAGGTTCAGGCGGAGCTGACGCGACGCGGTATCGACATGCCCGTCGTGGTGCTGACGGGCAATGGCGATCCTACGCTCGCCGTACAGGCGATGAAGGCGGGCGCTGCCGACTTTCTCGCCAAACCGGTCGAGAAGGCCGCATTGCTCGGCGCGATCGACCGCGGCTTCAGCTGGCTTGAGAGTATAGCCCGTCGTGCCTCCGAACAGGCCGACGCTCTTTCGAAAGCCGCGAGACTGACGCAGCGCGAACGGGCCGTTCTGAGAGGAATTTCGCGAGGCTATCCAAATAGCCTTATCGCAGATGAACTCGGCGTCACGTCGCGCACGGTCGAGCTGCATCGGGCCAGTCTGATGATCAAACTCAACGCGCAAAGCCTGCCCGACCTGTTGCGGATCGCTTTCGCCGTCGACCTGCACGAATCGACCGAAAACGGGCACCCCTAAAATTCTCGGCCGTGCGATGCCGGATGCTATGCGGATCGGGCCGCGGCCAGTTCGGCGATGATCGGACAATCCGGCCGCTCGTCGCCTTGGCAGCGCTCAGCCAGGTCGATTAGCGTGTCGCGCAGCGCCGTCAACGCCTCGGCTTTGCGCTGAAACTCATCGGCGCGGGCAAGGGCAAGCCGCTTCACCTCCGCGCTGGCACGGCCGGTATTGGCCCAAAGGCTGAGCAACGTGCGGATCTCCTCGATCGGGAAGCCGAGATCGCGGGCATTGGCGATAAACCGGAGGCGATGGAGGTCGCGCTCGCCATAGTCACGATAGCCAGCACCCCGACGCGCCGGCGCCGGGATGAGGCCGATCTTTTCATAATGGCGGATCATCCGCTCAGAGACGCCGCTCTGCCGTGACGTCTCGCCGATGTTCACAGTGCTTTCCGGTTGAGGCGCAGCGCGTTGGTGACCACGCTCACCGAAGAGAGCGCCATCGCCGCCGCCGCGATAATGGGCGAGAGCAGAATACCGAACAGCGGATAGAGCGCACCCGCCGCTACGGGCACGCCCGCGACATTGTAGATGAAGGCGAAGACGAGATTCTGGCGGATGTTCGACATGGTCGCTTGGCTGAGCCGCCGCGCCCGGACGATGCCAGTCAGGTCGCCCTTGAGCAGCGTGACGCCAGCGCTCTCGATCGCGACGTCGGTGCCGGAACCCATGGCGATGCCGACGTCGGCGGCGGCCAACGCGGGGGCGTCGTTGACACCGTCGCCGGCCATGGCGACGACCCGCCCCTCGCGCTTGAACCTGGCGACCACGGCGCTCTTCTGATCGGGCAGCACCTCGGCTTCGACCTCGTCGATGCCCAGGCGTCGGGCGACCGCTTCCGCGGTCGTGCGGTTGTCGCCGGTCAGCATGACCACGCGAATGCCCTCCGCCTTGAGCGCGGCGAGCGCTTCTGGTGTCGTGGCCTTCACCGGATCGGCGATCGCGAAGGCGCCGCCGACTGTGCCGTCGACCCCGATGAAGATCGCGGTGGCGCCATCCCGGCGCAGCGCGTCGGCCTGGCTGGCGAGCGCATCGGTCGCAACCCCTTCGTCGGCAAGGAACTGCGCATTGCCGAGGACGATGCGCCGCCCTTCGACCGTGCCGAGCGCGCCGCGCCCGGTCGGCGAGTCGAAGTCGATGACGTCGCTCGTGACGATGCCGCGATCCTTCGCGGCCTCGACGATTGCCAACGCGAGCGGATGCTCGGACGCCCGCTCGACCGAGGCGGCAAGACGCAGCAGCTCGGCTTCGTCGAAGCCGGGCGCCGGCACGACCTGGGTGACGGCAGGCCGGCCTTCGGTCAGCGTGCCTGTCTTGTCGACGACGAGAGTGTCGACCTTCTCCATATGCTCGAGTGCTTCGGCATTTTTGATGAGGACACCGAGCCCGGCGCCGCGGCCGACCCCGACCATGATCGACATCGGCGTTGCCAGCCCCAGTGCGCAGGGACAGGCGATGATCAGCACGGCGACCGCCGCCACCAGCCCATAGGCGAAGCGCGGCTCGGGACCCCAGATGCCCCAGGCGATGAACGCGACGGCCGCGACCGCGATGACCACGGGCACAAACCAGCCCGACACCTGATCGGCCATGCGCTGGATCGGCGCGCGCGAGCGCTGCGCCTCAGCGACCATCTGGACGATGCGTGCGAGCATGGTATCGCGGCCGACCTTGTCGGCGACGATCACCAGCGCACCGGTCTGGTTGAGCGTGCCGCCGATCACTGTGTCGGCCTTTGCCTTGGTGACGGGCATGGATTCGCCGGTGACCATCGACTCGTCGAGCGAGGAGCGGCCGTCCTCGACTACGCCGTCGACCGGCACCTTCTCGCCCGGCCGCACCCGCAGGCGGTCGCCCACCGCAACCAGATCAAGGCTGATTTCCTCTTCGTTCCCATCAGAACCGATCCGGCGCGCGGTCTTTGGTGCAAGGTTGAGCAGCGCCTTGATCGCGCCCGAGGTGCGTTCCCGCGCGCGCAGTTCGAGCATCTGGCCGAGCAGCACGAGGACGGTGATCACCGCGGCCGCCTCGAAATAGACGGCAACCATGCCGTCCTCGCCGCGGAAGGCCGGCGGGAACAGCTGAGGCGCGAGCGTCGCGATGACGCTGTAGATCCAGGCGACCCCGGTCCCCATCGCGATCAGGGTGAACATGTTGAAGTTGCGGGTCTTGAGCGAGGCCCAGCCACGCTCGAAGAACGGCCAGCCCGCCCACAGCACGACGGGTGTCGCCAGCACGAACTGGATCCATACCGAGATAGACATCGGCACGAGGCGATGGATCGCGGGAAAGACATGCGCGCCCATCTCGAGGATCAGCACCGGGAGAGCCAGCACGAGGCCGACCCAGAAGCGCCGCGTGAAATCGACTAGCTCGTGGCTGGGGCCGCTGTCGGCGGTCACGGTCGCGGGTTCGAGCGCCATGCCGCAGATCGGACAGGACCCGGGATGGTCCTGGCGGATCTCGGGATGCATCGGGCAGGTCCAGATCGTGCCTTCGGGCGCCGCGACCGGCGGCGTCGGCGGGCCGAGATAGCGCTCGGGATCGGCGATGAATTTGGTCCGGCAGCCCGCGCTGCAGAAATGATAGCTTTCACCGCTATGCTCGGCGTGATGCGCCGTGGTCGCCGGGTCGACGGTCATGCCGCAGACCGGGTCCTTGACGCCGGTCGCCGCTTTAGCGGTGCCGTGGCCGCCGCAGCAACCGCCGCCATGCGCCGCTCCATGTGTCTCGTTCATCGCCTCGCTCCTTTCGACGCCTGACGATCTAGGGTCTGACACCGTGTCAGAGTCAATACGTAATCGCCTAAGTGGCCAAATCGGCGGGCCCGTTCGCTTGGCCGCCATCAGGCCGGGGAGCACGCCGTCGGCATTGGGCTGGGTATCGTCGATGCCATCGAGCCGCTGCACGGTCAGGCGGAAGGCGAGCCGCATGAGACCCGTGCTGGCGGCCATAATCGGCGATTACCAGGCGCCAATCCGGGCGCAGCATAGCAAGCATGGCGGCACGCCACCGCTTCTCCCGCGCCCACAGGCGGATCGCGCGATCATAGTCTTTCGTCGATCCAGTCCCGCGCGGCGGGGTGTACGATTGCATTGGCTTCTCCCAACGCGAGGCGTTCGAAACGATAAACTACATCGACATGGGTGGCGACAGTGTCCCCAGCCAGGCGACCAGCCCGAGAATGACGATCGCAAGACCGCCTTCGACGACGAGGCTCGCGCGCAGCAGCGCCTGCGCCCGTGGCGCGTCCTCTTCCTCGATCGCCTGCGCAAGTGCCGGGGTCAGGCGATAACGGTTGAGCGCGGCCAGGCCCAGCATGCCGGCGAAGAGCAGCAGCTTGGCGATGAGCAGCAGGCCGTAGGTCGACTGCCCGAGAGACGCGATGTTGCCCGGGCCGACCAGGAACCAGCCGTTCACCGTCCCGGTCAGGATCAGCAGGGCGACGATGATCGTGCCGACGAAGGAGAAGCCCCGCAGCGCTTCCTCGGCGAGCATGACCCGGTCCATGTCTTCAGTGGCGAGATCATCGGTTGCGAGCCTGGTAAGAACCAGCGCAAGGAATGCGGCAAGCGCGCCGACCCAGGCGCCCGCGGCGAGCAGATGGATGAGATCGGCCCCCAGTTGCAGCCAGCCCGCCTCGCCTTCGCCGGCCGCGCCATGCCCGCTCCAGGCGAGGGTCGCGAGTGCGACCGCGCCTGCCAGAGTGGAGGCGATGAAGGCAGGACGGGATTGCCGGCGATAGAAGGGGATGGAGAGCAGAAGAACGAGGAGCGCGACGAGGCGCGCCTTCAGCGCCGTTCCCATGGACGTGCCGTTGAACAGCTCTGCGACCATGGAAAGATCAGGCTGGGTGAGCGGCAGCCCGGTCATGGCCGCTGCCTGCAACGCGAACCCCAGCGCCGACAGCAGGAGGGCGAGACAGGCGAGACCGGCCACCATTGCTACCATCGGCAGATGCCGCTGTACCATCCGGCCGCCGCCGGGCGCATAGAGCGCGAACAGCGGCAGGCCGAACAACAGGCCGAGATCGACGTAGAGCGCCCAGCGGACGGCGACGAGTGCCACGTCGTTCATGGCGTCACTTGACGGTAAAGGCGAGATTGCCCTGGATGCGGTGCGTGTCGGTCGAGACGACGTGCCAGGCGACCTGATAGCTGCCCGCCATGAGCGGCTTGGCGAGCGTCAGCACGAGCGTCTTGTCGCCTTCGACGGACGTCTTGAAGCCGGTTACCGCCATGCGGTGGTTGGGCATGCCGGGCATGCCGGTCATCACGATCTCGGCGCCCGACAGCTTCGGCATCAGACCTTCACTGAAGGTGAGCGTTATACGCGACGGCGCCGAGACGCTGGCGTTCGCGGCGGGCGTCGAGGACACAAGCTTGGGATGCGCGTAGGCCGGAGCAGAAACACTCAGGCCGACGGCGGCGATAACTGCGAGAGGCGAAAAGAAACGCATTGGAACATTCTCCTGTAGATCCCATGAGACAATACGCAGCCCGAGCCCCCACCCCTCGCAATTATTCTTTTCAATCTACAGCAAGGGTTCCTGGACCATCGTGCGTATTGATGGATGAAGACGGAGAAGCACCATGGATGAACTTGACCACCTGCTCTCGCGGTTGCGCGATGCGCCTCTCGATCCCAGGCTCGGCGGCCTGGAAAGCCGGGTCATGGCGGAAATAGCGCGCATCCGGGCCATACCAAGCCTTGGCGCTATGACGTTCGGCATCGCGGCCGCAACCGCGCTGTTCATCGGAATTGCCGGCTCGGCAGTTTCGACACGGTCTGCTGATGCCAAACCGCTATCGCCCTTCGATGCTCGGCTCGCGCTTGCGCCCTCGACGCTGCTGAGCTCGCAGTGATGCGCGACCGCCGCCGGCTCCTGCTCCTCGTCCTGGTGACCTTCGCCGCGGCGATCGCTGGCGTTGTCATTGGCCGCGTCTATGTGGTTCCAGTGCGCCCGGTCGAAAATGAGCTGCACGAGCTGCTCCATCGCGATCTGAAGCTGAATTCAGCGCAACACAGCCGACTCGAGACAATCGAGAAGAACTACGCGATCCGGCGTCAAGCGCTGGAGGCCGAATTGCGCGCCGACAATGCGCGTCTCGCGGAAGCGATCGAAGCGGAGCATGGCTATGGCCCGCAAGTCGCAACTGCGGTGGATCGCTCGCACCAGGCCATGGGCGCGCTGCAGAAAGAAACACTTGAGCATATCTTCGCGATGCGGGCCGTGCTGCGCCCGGATCAGACGGACAAATTCGACGACGCCGTGGTGAAAGCGCTGACGGCCAAATCCGAATGACCGCGTGCCTCCCCGACTGCTCGGACGGGGAGCTCGCGGCTCTGGCGCTTGGAGGCCGGCAAGCGGCCTATGGCGAGCTGGTCCGCCGGCATCAAGGTTGGGTTCACCGGCTCGTGCGCAGCCATGTCGGATCTATGGATGAGGCATTGGATGTCACCCAGGCGAGCTTCGTCGCGGCCTTTGCCGCACTCAACCGCTATGACGTAACCCGACCCTTCCAGGTCTGGATGTCCCGGATTGTCATCAACAAATGCCATGACTGGCGGCGTCGGCGAGCGGTTCGAAATTTCTTTGCCCTAGCCCTACCGCTCGGCGAGGCGGACGGCGTCGCCGACGACGCACCGCTGCCCGATCAGGCGATCGGGGCCGAACAGCAGCTCGCGCAAGCAATGAAAGCGATTGCTGCCCTGCCGTCTTCCCTCAAGGACACGCTTATTTTGCGTACGATCGACGAGAAATCGGAAGCTGAAACCGCCGAAATTCTCGGGATCAGCCAGAAGGCGGTCGAAACGCGCCTCTATCGAGCTAGGGCACGCCTTTCGGAAATATTAAAGAAAGTTTGAGGGGGATGAGGCCATGCTGCG
Source organism: Sphingobium wenxiniae (assembly GCF_007830065.1). Taxonomy (GTDB): domain Bacteria; phylum Pseudomonadota; class Alphaproteobacteria; order Sphingomonadales; family Sphingomonadaceae; genus Sphingobium; species Sphingobium wenxiniae. The sequence continues at coordinate 19,347 of NZ_VLKK01000028.1, forward strand.
TATTCCCAATAGGTACGCCCTCTTTCTTAAAGCTGAGACAACCGAATGATTTCTGCTCTCGACCGCCGCCAGTTCCTCCGCGGCGCGGCCCTCGCCGGCGGCGGCGCAGCATTGTCAGCCTGGCTGCCGGCCTGGGCGCAGACGATCTCGCCGGGGATGCGACCGACGCTGCCGACCGTGTCGGGCGAAGACATTACGCTCACCATCGCCCGGCAGTCGATGACCATCGACGGGCGCAAGTTCCGGGCAATCGGCCTCAACGGCACGGTCCCCGCCCCGCTGATCCGGCTGCGCGAGGGCCAGCGCGTGCGGCTCAACGTCATCAATCAGCTGGAGGAGGACAGCTCGATCCACTGGCACGGGCTGATCCTGCCGGCCAATATGGACGGTGTGCCGGGCGTGTCTTTTCCGGGCATCAAGCCGGGCTCGAACTACCTCTACCAGTTCTCCGTCGTGCAAAGCGGCACCTACTGGTACCACAGCCATTCAGGCCTGCAGGAACAGGAAGGCCATTACGGCCCGATCATCATCGATCCCGCCGGTGCCGATCCGGTCGCCTATGACCGCGAGCATGTCATCGTGCTCGCCGATCACAGCGCGCTCTCGCCGCAGGCGATCTTCCGGCGCCTCAAGGTCAACCCCGGCCATTTCAATTTCCAGCGCCAGACCCTGGCCGGGCTCCTGTCGGGCAAGGATCAGCCGCTCAAGGACCGGCTCGACTGGGGCCAGATGCGGATGGACCCGGCCGACATCTCCGATGTGACCGGATCCACCTACACCTATCTCGTCAACGGCCATGGTCCGATGGACAACTGGACCGCGCTCTTCACCCCGGGCGAACGGGTGCGGCTGCGGGTCATCAATGCGTCGGCGATGACCACCTTCAACGTCCGCATCCCCGGCCTGCCGCTGACCATCGTCCAGGCCGACGGGCAGAATGTGGTGCCGGTCACCGTCGACGAGTTCCAGGTTGGTGTTGCCGAGACCTACGACGTCGTTGTCAGCCCAGGCGATGACAAGGCCTACACCCTTGTCGGCGAGGCGATCGACCGCTCGGGCATGGCGCGTGCCACGCTCGCGCCGCGCGCCGGCATGGCCGGCGAGGTTCCCCCCTTACGCAAACGGCCGCTCGCCGACATGAAGGACATGGGCATGGACATGTCCTCGATGCCGGGCATGGAAGGCATGGACATGTCGGGCGGCGCTATGCGGGGCGTCGATCCGACGGCCGAGAAGAACGCGTCCGCGCGCCTCGCGACCGGCGCGGCGGCAGCGATGGCGACCATGGACAATAGCGCCATGGCAGGCATGGATCATTCGGGGATGGATCATTCCGCGATGAGCGGGATGGACCACGGCGCGATGGGCGCCGATGGCCAGATGGCGGGCATGGACCATGGCGGGCACGCGATGGGGTCGATGAAGATGCGAGACTTCTCGAACGCGCCGCAGGTGAAGCGCGACCCGAGCGTCCAGACCATCTCGCCGATGCCCGTCGACCGCACCGGCGAGCCCGGCCAGGGCCTCGCCGACGTCGGCCACAAGGTGCTTGTCTACAGGGACCTGATGGCGCTCGATCGCAATCCGGACGTGCGCGCGCCGAGCCGCAGCATCGACATTCACCTCACCGGCAACATGGAGCGGTTCATGTGGTCGTTCGACGGCGAAAAAATGTCGGACCATCACGAGCCGATCCCCTTCATCGAAGGCGAGCGGGTGCGCGTCAATCTCATCAACGACACGATGATGGGGCATCCGATCCATATTCACGGGCATTTTTTCGAGCTGGTGACGGGGCATGGCGATCATGCGCCACGCAAGCATACGGTAATCGTCCAGCCCGGCGGCAAGGTGACCTGGGACTTCACCGCCGACGCGGTCGGCGACTGGGCCTTCCACTGTCATCTCCTCTACCACATGCATGCCGGGATGATGCGGGTCGTGAGCGTCCGTCCGAAGGGAGACGCGTAATGACCCGCATCCTCACGCCGCTGGTGAGCGCGATCGCCCTTTTCGCTGCCGCGCCCGCCTTTGCCCAGGATCATTCAATGCACGGCATGCCCGGCATGGCGCCGCCGGGCGAGGTGCCGCCGGCGCAGGAGAAGAAGAAGGACAAGGCCGCCGCCAGGCCGCGCGCTCAGACACCAGCGCCAGACGCCACCTCGGCGATGGACCATTCGCAGCACCAGGCCAGTCCTGCGCCGCAGGGAGATGCGGCCGGTCAGCCGCAACCCGCGTCTCCCGCGATGCCGGACATGCCGGGCATGGACCACTCCCAGCATCAGGACGGCGCGATGCCGGACATGCCCGGGATGGACCATTCGCAGCATGGCCAGACCGCCATGCCCGGCATGCAAATGACCGGCACGGCGCTTCCGGCCGGCAATGCGCCCCCGCCGCCTCCCCCCAGCGACCACTTCGCCGATCGTGATTTTCCCGGCGCCGAGATGGCGCGCTCACGCGACATCATGATGAAGGACAGCGGCGGCAACAATTTCGGGCAGGTGCTGCTCAACCTGTTCGAGTATCAAGCGCATAGCGGTCGCGATGGCTATCGCTGGGATGGCGAAGGCTTTTACGGCGGCGATATCAACCGGCTCTGGCTCAAGAGCGAGGGCGAAGGCGAGTTCGGCCGCGGCATCGACAGCGCGGAGGTGCAGGTGCTCTATAGCCGGGCCATCGACCCCTATTTCAATCTTCAGGGCGGTATCCGCCAGGACTTCGGCCGCGGGCCCGACCGCACTTACGCGACGGTCGGCGTCGAGGGCCTGGCTCCCGGCATGTTCGAAGTCGAAGGCGCGCTGTTCCTCTCGACCAAGGGCGATGTTCTGGGCCGGGTCGAGGGCTATTACGACCAGCGCATTACCCAGCGCCTGATCTTGCAGCCGCGCGCCGAGGTCAATTTCGCCGCGCAGGATATTCCGGAGAACGACATCGGTTCGGGGCTGGTCAACATAGAGCTCGGCGCGCGCCTGCGCTATGAGTTCAGCCGCCAGTTCGCACCCTATATCGGCGTCTCTTATCTGCGCAAAGCCGGCGACACGGCGCGGCTGTCGAGGCTTGCCGGCGAGGACGTCCATGCCACCAGCTTCGTCGCCGGCATCCGCTTCTGGTTCTAGCATCGGGACGGCTGATGGCGGGGGCGAACAGGAGAGCGGGGCGTTACACTGAGACCCAGGTCGGCCTGCGCCGAACGAAGGAGATACGCCATGGATCATTCGTCCCACATGAGCACACGGAAGATGGGCGCCTATTGGAGCCTGGCCTTCCAGACCGTCATCAGCGGCGTCATCATGTATCTGGTGATGTTCGTCATGATCGACGGGCTCGACAGCTTCTACAACAACCTCAACATGCTCTACATGACGCTGATGATGGTCTCACCGATGGTGGTGCTCATGATCCTCGCCATGCGGCACATGTTCCCGTCGAAGGCCGCCAACATCGCGCTGATCGCCGCGTCGCTGGTCGCCTTCTTGGGCAGCTTCGCGTTCATCCGCACGCAGACCACGATCGGCGACACGGCCTTTCTGCGCTCGATGATCCCACACCACTCCGGCGCGATCCTGATGTGCCAGGAAGCAAAGCTGAGCGATCCCGAAGTCATCCGGCTTTGCGAATCGATCAAGCGCTCGCAGCGGCAGGAAATCGACGAGATGAAGGCCATACTCGCGCGGCGCTGAGTGGCACGGTCCGGCTACGCCCGGATACGTGCGCCCGGCCGGGCGTGTGAGCCGGCCGATGGTCTACACGAGGCGCGGGCCCGACGAGATTGCCAGGGAGGTGGCGCGGCTTGCGCCGCTGTTCCTGCGACAGGCTGGCGGCCACGTCCTGACGCTGCTCGATCCTTCCGGGATGGTGCTGAGCTATAATGAAGAAGGCGAGCGTGCCGAATGCTGGCCGCTCGATCGCGTCCTGGGACAGCCCCACGACCTGTTCTACCCGCCCGACGAGATTGCGGCGGGGCGTCCAGGCGCAGACCTGGCGGCCGCCCTTCACGAGGGCACGCTGGAGCGCGAAGCGTGGCGGGTCTGCGAGAACGGCGCGGAATATCTGGCGCGCCTGACGATCACCGCACTGTTCGAAGGCGACACACATCGCGGCTTCGCCTGCATCAGCCGCGATGTCACCGACGAGGCGGCGGTCCGCGCATCGATCGAGACCCGCGAGCAGCATCTGCAATCGATTCTGGCGACGGTGCCGGATGCGATGATCATCATCGACGAGACCGGCGCCATCACGTCGTTCAGCGCAGCGGCACAACGCCTGTTCGGCTACAGCGAAGCCGAGCTCGTCGGCCGCAACGTCTCCTGCCTTATGCCCCAGCCCGATCGCGACCGTCACGACGAATATCTCGCGCATTATCTGCAGACCGGCGAGCGCCGGATCATCGGCCTCGGTCGCGTCGTGGTCGGCCAGCGCCGCGACGGCTCAACCTTCCCGATGCAGCTGTCGGTCGGCGAGGCCGGTGAAGACGGGCAGCGGTTGTTCACCGGCTTTATCCGGGATCTCACCGCCAAGGAGCAGGATGAGCTCAGGCTCAAGGAACTGCAGGCAGAGCTGGTCCATGTCTCTCGGCTGAGCGCGATGGGCACGATGGCCTCGACGCTCGCGCATGAGCTCAACCAGCCGCTTGCCGCGGTCGCGCTCTATCTCGAGACGATCCGCGACATGCTCGACGAGCGGGACGACGAACCCTTCGTGTCGCTACGGTCGGTGATGGATGATGCGGCACAGGAAACGCTGCGGGCCGGCCATATCGTCCGGCGCCTGCGCGATTTCGTCGCCCGCGGCGAGGTCGACAAGAGCCTCCACGAGCTGCCGCAGGTCATCGCCGAGGCGAGCCAGCTCGCGCTGGTCGGTGCACGCGAGCGCGGCATCCGCAGCTTCTTTGCGGTCGATCCCGCCGCGACGCTGGTCCTCGTCGACAGGGTGCAGATCCAGCAGGTGCTGGTCAACCTGATGCGCAATGCCATCGAGGCGATGGCGGAGTGTCCGGTTCGCGACCTCAAGGTGGCGACCAGGTTGCGCCCTGACGGGCTGATCGAGGTGACCGTGGAGGATACCGGTCCCGGCATCGCGGACGGAATCCGCGAGCAGCTCTTCACGGCGTTCAACTCGACAAAGGCCGACGGCATGGGCCTCGGCCTCTCGATCTGCCGGACCATCATCGAAGCGCATGGCGGCCGTATCTGGATGGAGCGCCCCGACCGCGGCGGCACCCGCTTTCATTTTACCTTGATCCATGCGCGGGCGGAGGAGGAACATGGGGGATAGACGCGTCATCCATCTGGTCGACGACGAGGAGAGCATCCGCAAGGCGGCGAGCTTTGCGCTCAAGACCGCGGGCTACGACGTCGTGACCTATGCCTCGGGCGTGGAGTTTCTCAAGGAGGCGAAGTCGGCGGCCGTCGGCTGCGTCATCCTTGACGTGCGCATGCCCGAGATGGACGGTCTCGAGGTTCAGGCCGCCATGGCAGCACGCGGGGTCAACATGCCGGTCATCGTCCTGACCGGCCATGGCGACGTGTCGGTTGCGGTGCAGGCCATGAAAGGCGGCGCGGTCGACTTTCTCGAGAAGCCCTTCGAGAAAGCGGCCCTGCTCGGCGCCGTCAGCCGCGCGTTCGCGCGTCTCGACGATGTCGACTTTCGCACTCTGGAAACCTCTGAAGCCGGCGTGCGGGTCGCTGCACTGACGCCCCGGGAGCGTGAAGTGCTGGAAGGGCTGGCGAACGGCCTGCCCAATAAGACGATCGCCTATGACCTGGGCTGTTCATCGCGAACGGTCGAGGTCCATCGCGCGAGCCTGATGGCCAAGCTCGAGGTCCGCAATTTGTCCGAAGCCCTGCGGATCGCCTTTGCCGCGGGCATGGGCCGCAAGCCGAAGTGACTGCGACCTCTACGTAGCGACGGGACGAGGCGCGATATGCGATCGATGGTGCAATCGTCACACGGGTGTCCGCTTCTCGCAATGCCATCGGTCCGTTCCACTCAGCATGATGGCAGATACACCATCCTCGTCTCCGACGACGATCCCGGCGTGCGGCGTGGCCTCCAGCTGCTGCTGAGATCGCGCGGCTATGCCGTGTGGGGATATACGACCGGCCACGCGCTGTTGGCCGACCCCCGCGCGAAGGAGGCAGACTGCGTCATCCTCGACTATCGCATGCCCGACATCGACGGATTCGCGATGCTGCGTCACCTTCGCGAGATCGGATGGTCGGGACGCGCCATCATGATCTCAGGCTTTCACGACACGCTGCTGGCCTGGCGGGCCGCCGAGGCGGGCTTCGATCACGTTCTCGCAAAGCCTTTGATCGGCAGGGCTTTGCTCGATGCGTTGGACCGGCACCGCGCCGAGGTTCTGCGAAAGCATTGAGTTATGGCGGCCGGCCCCCGGCAGCCTCAGCCCGGCGCGATGTGGAAAGCCGATCTGCGCCGTCAAAGCCAGTGGCTACGTTTGAACCGGATGTAGAGCCCAATGCAGACCGCAGCGATGACGCCGAGGATGACGAAATATCCCCATTGCGTCTTCAGTTCGGGCATATTCTCGAAATTCATGCCGTAGATTCCGGCAATCGCGGTAGGCACCGCGAGGATCGCGGCCCAGGCGGCAAGCTGACGCGTGATCGCACCCTGGCGCTGCTGTTCGAGCAGGTGACTCGCCTCGAACACCGAGATCAGGATGTCGCGGATGCCGGTGATGGCGCTCTCAACCCTGAGCATGTGATCGAGCAAATCACGGAAATAGGGTTTCCTTCTCACGATCTGGCTTTTGAGCCATTCGAGCATGGAATCTTTTGCCATCATGGGCGTCGTCGTCGCTCTCGGCAGCATCGTCTACCGGGCCAGCATCCGCCGGTCATCAACGTAGGGGTCACGACGGTGGAGCGAGCGGTCGGCTCTTCAAGCCCAACGCGATCGGCTCATTTCTCGCTCACCAGTCGTGAACTAACGGCAAATTTGTCAGAATTTGAGGGTGAAAGTGATTTATGGCCCTCATTTTTGTTTCAAGCAGCGCCTGCCGAATGCATCTCTGCGATTGATGTCTTCTGCAAAAGCTTGTTGGCATCGGATGCTCGCTGATCACACCTAACCCGTAATCGTGCCTCTGGCTGACATACCCGACAAACGTATAAGCTCGCCATGCGCGGGCGTCACCAACCCAATTCCGCGTGCGATCCCAAGCGCACAAGCTGCAAGGTGTCGTCATCGGGCTTGCGGTAAATCAGCACGAGGTCGGGCTTTATGTGGCAATCGCGATGGTCGCGCCAGTCGCCGGTCAGCGCATGGTCGCGGTGGCGCGGTTCAAGCGGCTCGTCGGATGCCAGCGCCTCGATGATCGGGATCAGGTCAGCGTCCAGCGTCTTGGCGTGCTGCCCCTTCTTCTCCCGCTTGTAGTCGCGCTTGAACCGCCCGAAGCGTTCAATCGTCCGCATTGAGGTCGGCCATCAGGTCGACCACCGTGGCGAACCGCTTGCCCTTTCCCTCGCGCGCTTCCTTCATGGCCTCGATCGTCTCGGCATTGGGCACCAGCGGTTCAAACGGCAAGGCCTTGTCGCGGGCAACGCGGGTCAGCATCAGGCGCACGGCATCGGAGACGGTCAGCCCCATAGCAGCCAGCACGGTCGCGGCTTCCTCCTTCACCGCTCCGTCGATCCGGGTCTGCACAAGAGCGTTTGCGGCCATGTCGATTTCCTTTCTGCATGACGATGTAATGCAAGCGAACGCAAAGTGCAATCAGGCAAAGCCCCGGCTATCGACATGGCGACCGGGCTTCGCGTTTTTCACCTTCAATGCTGTGAGTGCCATCGGTTCGGGGTGTTGATTTCCACTGAGAGTTGACCCGGGATTTTCATCGAGAAGTGACCCGGTTGGAAGGTATGTCCCGCTATGCGGGTGGTGGGTCAAGCG
>NZ_VLKK01000029.1 GCF_007830065.1 Sphingobium wenxiniae
TCCGCGTCCAGCATCTCAGACCAGAAATGCAGATCGTCCGCCGCCTGCGTGCTGATCGTGACGCCCAGGGCATGTTTGCGCTTCGCCATGCCCGTCCGCAGATTATCCCATAGTTCACGGGATCGCCATTGCGCCACCTCGTCCGCCACCCAGAAGGACGGGGCCAAGCCGTGGGCCTTGCGCGCGTCCGAAGTCAGCGCCCGCCAGATCGAGCCGCTTTCGTGGTCGGTGATTTCCTTGAACTGGTCGCGGATATTCACACGCGCAGCCATCCATGGGGTTTCGTAAATATAGGCGCAGACCATGCGATACAGGACCGCAGCCTGTTCGCGGTCGAGTGCGGCGGCATAGCACTCGCCATAGGGTTCCAGCATCGGCCCCATGAGGTGAGCCAGCGACAGACCGGCCAGCAGACCAGATTTGCCGTTGCCACGCGCCACAGACAGCGCAGCAAGACGCACCAGACGCTTGCCCTGATCGTCGCAGGGTTCATATATCCCGCGCACGAATTGCTCCTGAAACGCCAGCAATTCCATCTTCTCGCCAGCCTTGAGGCCCGACACGATGGGCAGGGTCCGCAGGAAGGCCAGCACCTTCTCCGCAGCCGGCATCCCCTCCTGTTCCCATGGGTGAGCAGCCGACACGGCCCGCGCAGCGACGGCTTTCAGGCGACCAGCGCCCGGACCCCTTGCACCCATTATAGGTTTCCTTTTGAAACTAACTGATTGTGAAGGTTCCACGGCGGTCCTGATCCGTCAGCCCTGAGCGATTTTTCGTGCCATGGGTGGTCGGGGTCGAGCGGCGTGCCGTCCGGGTTGCATCCCTTCCTCGGCCTGGTCGAGCGCACCGCGCCCGCCTCCGTGCCCCTCGCAGTCTTGGCGGAGTGACAGGCAGGGCAGTAGGATGCTAGACCATCATGGCCGGGAAAAGCAGGCCCGCCCTCGCTAATGGGATGGATATGGTCCACCGTGTTGGCGGGGGCGAGTTCTCCCCTCTCCATGCACCCGCGACACTCAGGCTCGATAGCGAGGTGAGCGAGGCGCAGCCGCTGCCAACGCGCGGTGTTGTAGGGCCAGTTAGCCATGATGATTATCCAGTTCCTTGGCGAGCCGCTGCAACGCGCGCTCGATCTCATTGCGGTTGAGGAAGAAGCGTTCCGGGTCGCGCCAGTCAGGGGACAGCCGGGACAGGTCGCGGGCCAACTGGCGAGCGGTGCGGGCAGGGGCGGTCATCAATGCGCCCTCCCGTCATCATCCCAGCCGATGATGTTGCCATCGGTGTCTAGGCCATCATCAGCCGCGAAGACGACGCGGGACAGGTCCGGTCCTTCTTCTTCTTCGCGGGAGGGCGCGGCGGACCCCTGGGCCGCGCCCATATTATTTATAATATAGGTGTGTGCTGACCCCATGTTGTGCGGTCGTTGTGCGGTGTTGTGCACCTGTGTTGTGCTGCCGTTGTGCGGGGCGTTGTGCGAGTTGTGCGAAGCCTCGTCCGCCTCCACGATGATGGTCTTTTCCCGCTTGGCTTTGCGGTCCATCACCGTCTCGGATTTGATCTTTCCTGTCTGGTAGAGCCGGTCCATCGCCCGCTTGAGCTTCGCCCTTCCGAAGCCCTTGGCTTGTGGCATCCCCTCGAATTGCGACGGCGCATAGTTCGGCCCAGATGACGGTCCTACTTCGCGGCCATCCCCTTGAGCCATGCGAGCGCGCAGACACGCAAGGAAAGCCTCATTCTCCGCGTTCGCCAGGATCGTCTCAGCAATCTCTGCTCGCTGATCCTGCGGCAATTCATCTTCCAGAATGAAGGCCCACTTGTGCCAGCGGAAGGTCAGCCGTTCGCCATTGCGCGCATAGTTCGCCTTGCCCCGCAGCAGCACGCGCGCGTCGGGATCGGGAGCATTGCCCAGATCATCTTTCGGCACCTCCATGAACAGGCGTGAGCGCACCTGATTTTCCCATGCGGTCGAGCCGGAAAAGTCCTGCCCCGCCTTGTTCGGGTGGCCAAGGAAAAGCACGCTGCCGTCGATTTCCAGCGCCAGGCCGTTTAGCAGGGACACGAAGGCCGCCACCTGATTGCGGATATTCTCATTGCCCGCGAACAGGTGCGCCACGTTGTCGAGTGCCAGAAAGCCCGCGCCGGTCGTCTTCGCGGTGTCGAGCAGGACGCGGTAGGCATCGCCCACGATCATCTTGCCCTCTGGCGTGAACGTCACCAGTTCATTGGCGGCAACGCCTGCCAGGCTGACAAGGTGCAGCTTGCCCGACAGTGCAGATAGAGGAACGCCCATGGCGTCACAGATCGCCTTTTGGCGGCGATGCAGTTCATCGGCATCGTCTTCGCACGTCACGTAGATGGCGACAGCCCGCCGCGTTTCCACGCCCATGAAAGGCAATCCCATGGCTATCGCGGTGCAAAGCTGTTGGGTGAGCAGGGATTTGCCCGCGCTGCCGGGGCCGGTCAGATAGGTTGCCTGCCGATGCGGAATATAATCGTTCCAAGCCCATTCGCGTGAAGGCGTTTCCTGCCCATGCCATGCGGCGGGATCAAGCAGAGGGAGCAGCTTGGCTGGCGTATTGATTGCATTGTCCACCAGTGCTTGCAGATCGACTGCCGTGCCGCTCCAGTCGATAATATCGCCCTTGGGAGGGAGGCCGGGAAGATTAATGATGCGAACCGTTCCACCGGCCGCTTCTATGTCCTTGCCCGCCCGATCGGCAAAGCCACGTCCCTCATCGTCATTGTCGGGCAGGATGATTACGGTGCAGCCCTCCAGCGCCTCGGCATAATCCTTACGCCAGCCCTTGCAGCCGAACGCCACCGCCGTTGCCGTGAGGCCCCATGACGCCAGCTTGTCGGCTTTGCGCTCCCCCTCGACCAGATAGACAGTTGGAAAGGGCATATCGGTCAGGACAGATTTGCCGATCGCCGCCTTAATCTCCGGCCAGCGGTAAAGCACGCGCTGCACTTCGCTCATGCCGTTGATCCAGCCGCCCCGCCCGTCAGGACGTTGCGCCCGGAACTGCTTGCGCTTGCCAACCTGTTCGATGCGGACCGTGCGATAGAGCACTGCGCCATCAGCATCGACATATTCGTAATGCCCCGTCTCGCGAGGACCATTGCAATTATCATTGGCGCGCTGGCGTTCGGGCAACAGGCCGTTGCGACGGCATTCGTCCTTGATCTCGCGCCAGTCTGCACCATTGAAGCTGTTGAACACAACATCGCCGTTCGCGCCGTCCTTCACCGAAACGCCGCGATCCTGTTTGCTATGACCGGGGGCGGGGAAGGTGCCGTAGCTGCCATGCCAGTCACCGCCATAATGACGGGTGATTTCCTGCGCGGCGCTCATTGCACCGCCTCCCGGCTTGCGGTATCTCCCGTTTGCCTATCCGCCGCTATGGAAAGGTATCCCGCCCTCGCATCGCCTGCCAGCGAAGCGGGGGCTTTTTCGTGGCCAAAGGAATCGCGGCGGTTTTCCCTTAGGCCGCAAGTCTTTGATATGAATAGGGCCGGTTTTCCCTGCCCATCGTTCCGAAACGCCGCCGTTGCTGGGTTTCGCCATTGTGATTGGCGACCGCGCGGGCCAGCCATCCGCCTTTGCCTGGCAGAGGCAGAACCGGCAGTTGAACGAGGTCAAAGCGATCCATCATGAAGTCGAACAGCCGGATTTCATCGCGATGGACGACATCTTCGGCATCATGGAGCAGCACGGCCTTGAACCTGAAGCCGCCTTTGCGCTCCTCAGCCTCCATCGCGCGCCACAGGAGGTTGAGGCAATCGGCTTTCGTGGTTGGGCCAGGCCGGGAATTGATCGCCAGCATCACCCGCGGTTCACGGGCCGCGATGCTGCTCACCACATCGATCGTCGTCAGGTCGTTCGGATAGGCGCCCACGAAAATCCTGTAGTCGGCATCCTGCCAGCGGCGGAGCGCGTTTCCGATCATCGGCCCGATCACCCGCCCCTCGTCCCATGCCGGCACGAAAACGGCGATAGGGCCTGGCGCCGCAGAGCGAGGCAATGTGGCTGTCGTCATGCGCGGGTGGCGCAAATAGATGGTGAGATTGCGCCAAAGGCGGCGGCAGAGGAACAGGATGTCTATGAGCAGATCGTCGATACCGCCCATCAGAAGCCCCGCCACCGCAAATAGCAGGATTTCACGATGAGCGATCGCCAGCATGGCGACCAGCGCTTCCCCCAAAATGTCGACCCCCTTGTTTTTATGGGACGGGGTGATGCCATGGAGGAATGTATTTTCCAAGCGTTTCCAGCATCATGCCTGCAAAATTGCGTAAGTTTCTTAGCAGGCGCGCTCGGGGATGCGCAGCCCATTGCGACCAGTGACGGGATGGACATGCGCGGCGGGCCGCCTCCCCGATGGGGCGGATGGATTTGTTGGACGGAAACAAGAAGAGTAAAAGGACGTGGCGGTTGCATAAACCGCTTGGCCAATGCGCATAACCGATGATGCCGAGGAGAGGCCGATGAACATGGAGGTGGATGTCAACTATCTGCTGCATCGTCAGCAGGTTTCCCTGATCCGCGCGGAAAAGAGTCGGTCGGCGGCCGGAAGGGCGGCCTATGAAGATCTCGCGCGGAGCTATGGCGAACGCGTGGCTGCGTATCGCGAGGAAAATTTCCGGACCGGCCCCGTCGCCCATTGAGGATGGTTGCCCGTTAAGGGTGGCGGTCAGCGCCGCGCAATCAATCTTTCAAAGGCGATGCGGTGCGCTTCGTCCCCCCCGCATTCCCTTTCCAGCATGATCTTTATCCGTTCAAGTTCCGCTTCGGTCAGATGCTCTATTCCGATAAAGTCGTTGCGCGCCGTTTCCATCGCGCGGATGAGTTCGTCGAGTTTGGCCTGTATCGCGGAGCCGTCCCGATTCTGGGCATTTTGTATCAGGAAGACCATGACAAAGGTGACGATGGTGGTGCCTGTATTGATGACCAGTTGCCACGTATCGGAATAATGGAAAAGGGGGCCGGTAAGAACCCAAAGCAGGACTATGGTGATAGAGAGCATGAAGGCCAGCGGCTGTCCCGACCAGCGTGCAACACGATGTGAAAAGGTTGCGAAAATCCGATCCATTCTGTTTTCTCCACTGACCTTCCCGGCCTGCTTAGGTTTCGTTCGGCACCATGTCGCTATTAATTCCGGCATGAAGTGCTCTAGCCTTTCGATCTTGTCCCGCATTTCCTTCGCCCTTGCGGTCCCCGCGCTGCTCTCGTCCTGTGCGACCGCTTCGCCTGAGTCGCGCCTGCGGAACCGTTTGATGGAAGCGGGGCTGCCGCCTCGCATGGCGGCCTGCATGTCCGGCAGGATGGTGGACAAGCTGACCCTGGCGCAACTTCGCAAGCTTCAATCCCTTGCCTCGCTCCGCCGGGCGGAGATGGCAGACATCACGCTCGACGTCTTTCTCCACAATATCCGGGCCTTGGAAGATTCCGATATTTTCGTCGTCACCAGCAAGGCGGCGATTTCCTGCTCTCTTTAGGAGATTCTCGCTTTGCAATTTTGCAAAGTGATTTTGCAAAATCATCTGGCTTGGCGCCGGCACCTATGCTTTAGCCGCTCGCGACAGGTTTACTGCGAAAAGGACGGGCCGGACACATGAACATCCACGAATATCAGGCCAAGGAACTGCTGGCGAAATATGGCGCGCCGATTGCTGCGGGCCATGCGGCCTTTACCGTTGAAGAGGCTGTCGAGGCCGCCAGAAAGCTGCCTGGGCCGCTTTATGTCGTAAAGTCGCAGATTCACGCGGGCGGCCGCGGCAAGGGCAAGTTCAAGGAGCTTGGTCCCGATGCAAAGGGCGGCGTCCGTCTTGCCAAGACGCTGGAAGAAGTGAAGGCGCACGCCACCGACATGCTGGGCAACACGCTCGTCACTGTGCAGACGGGCGAAGCGGGCAAGCAGGTCAACCGCCTCTACGTCACTGACGGCGCCGATATCGCGAAGGAATTCTATCTCGCCCTGCTGGTGGATCGCGCCACCGGGCGGGTCGCGTTTGTCGTGTCCACCGAAGGCGGCATGGATATCGAGGAAGTCGCGCATTCGACCCCTGAGAAGATCCACACCTTCGCCGTCGATCCGGCCACCGGCTTCATGCCGCATCACGGCCGCGCCGTCGCCGCCGCGCTGGAACTGACCGGCGATCAGGCGAAGCAGGCCGCAAAGGTCGCCTCGTCGCTCTATGCCGCGTTCCTCGACACGGACGCCTCGCAGATCGAGATCAACCCGCTGGCCGTGACCGAGCAGGGCAATCTGCTGGTGCTCGACGCCAAGGTCGGCTTCGACAGCAACGCGATGTTCCGGCGCAAGGATATCGCGGAATTGCGCGACCTGACGGAGGAAGACCCGGCCGAAGTCGAAGCTTCGGAATATGACCTCGCCTATATCAAGCTGGACGGCAACATCGGCTGCATGGTGAACGGTGCGGGCCTGGCCATGGCGACGATGGACATCATCAAGCTGAACGGTGAATTCCCCGCCAACTTCCTGGACGTCGGCGGCGGCGCTTCCAAGGAGAAGGTGACGGCGGCCTTCAAGATCATCCTGAAGGACCCGGCGGTGAAGGGCATTCTCGTCAACATCTTCGGCGGCATCATGCGCTGCGACATCATCGCGGAAGGCATCGTCGCGGCCGCCAAGGATGTGAACCTGTCGGTCCCGCTGGTCGTCCGCCTGGAAGGCACGAACGTCCAGCAGGGCAAGGACATATTGGCGCAGTCGGGCCTGGCCATCGTCCCCGCGGACGATCTGGGCGACGCGGCCAAGAAGATCGTGGCGGAAGTGAGGAAGGCAGCCTGATCCACTCGGCCACTTGAACGAACGCCGTGGGGCGCGGGGGGTCTGGAAACGGATCGTCCGCGTCCTTGTCCGCATTTCCGGGCCATGGCATGACAATGGAAGGATGTTAAGATGAAGATCCTTGTGCCCGTGAAGCGGGTGATTGACTATAATGTGAAGCCGCGCGTGAAGGCGGATGGTACGGGTGTCGATCTTGCGAACGTCAAGATGAGCATGAACCCGTTCGACGAGATCGCGGTCGAGGAAGCGATCCGCCTGAAGGAGAAGGGCGTCGCGACCGAGGTGGTCGCGGTGTCGATCGGCGTCGCCAAGGCGCAGGAGACGTTGCGGACGGCGCTGGCGATGGGTGCAGACCGGGCGATCCTGATCGAGGCGGAAGGCGATGTGGAGCCGCTGGGCGTGGCGAAGCTGCTGGCCAAGGTGCAGGAAGAGGAAGGCGCTGGCCTGATCATCCTGGGCAAGCAGGCGATCGACGACGACAGCAACCAGACCGGGCAGATGCTCGCCGCGCTGCTGAACCTGCCGCAGGGCACCTTCGCCAGCAAGGTCGAGGTCGAAGGCGACAAGGTCAGCGTGACCCGCGAGGTCGATGGCGGGCTTGAGACGGTGAAGCTCAGCGTTCCCGCGATCATCACCACCGACCTGCGCCTCAATGAACCGCGCTATGCCTCGCTCCCCAACATCATGAAGGCGAAGTCCAAGCCGCTCGCGACCAAGACGCCGGCGGATTATGGCGTGGACATCTCGCCGCGTCTGGAGACGCTCACCGTCGCCGAGCCGCCCAAGCGGTCGGCGGGAATCAAGGTTGCCGATGTCGATGAACTGGTGACGAAACTGAAGGCTCTGGGAGTTGCCGCATGAAGACGCTTGTATGGGTTGAGCATGAAGGCGGCGCCGTCAAGGACGCAACCCTTTCCGCCGTCACCGCCGCCGCCAAGCTGGGCGAGGTGCATCTGCTGGTCGCCGGGCAGGGCGTGGACGGCGTCGCCGCCGAAGCCGCCAAGATCGCGGGCGTGGGCAAGGTCCATGTCGCCGATGACGCGGCCTTCGGCCATGCCTTGCCTGAGAATGTCGCCCCGCTGGTCGTCGAACTGATGGGCAGCCACGACGCCTTCGTCGCGCCGGCGACCTCCAACGGCAAGAACATCGCGCCGCGCGTCGCGGCTCTGCTCGACGTGATGCAGATCAGCGACATCCTCTCGGTCGAAGGCGAGGATACGTTCACGCGGCCGATCTATGCGGGCAACGCCATCGCGACGGTCAAGTCCAGGGACGCCAAGAAGGTCATCACCGTGCGCGGCACGGCGTTCGAGAAGGCGGACCGGACAAGCGGCAGCGGCACCGTGGAAGCGGTGTCCTCGACCGGGGACAAGGGCCTTTCCAGCTTCGTGGGCGCGGAAATCGCCAAGTCGGAGCGTCCCGAACTGACCAGCGCCAAGATCATCGTATCGGGCGGCCGTGCGCTCAAGGACGGCGCGACGTTCGAGGAAGTGATCTTCCCGCTGGCGGACAAGCTGGGCGCGGCGGTGGGCGCAAGCCGGGCCGCGGTGGATGCGGGCTATGTACCCAACGACTATCAGGTCGGCCAGACCGGCAAGATCGTGGCCCCCGAAGTCTATGTTGCGGTCGGCATCTCCGGCGCGATCCAGCATCTAGCCGGCATGAAGGACAGCAAGACTATCATCGCCATCAACAAGGATGAGGATGCGCCCATCTTCCAGGTCGCTGACTTCGGCCTCGTCGGCGACCTCTTCAAGATCGTCCCCGAACTGACCAGCAAGCTCTGAGCCGGTTCCGATGGATAAGAAAAAGGCGCGGTCCGGTGGGCCGCGCCTTTTTCCTTTTGGGACTGCCTAGCTTGTAGATCTGCGCTGAACGGCGGGGTGGAAGGACGCCGCTTTCCTCCGTCATGCCAGCGAAAGCTGGCATCTCTCTTTTTCATAGGCATGAGATCCCTGCTTTCGCTGGGATGACGGATTTTGGAGCGTCCGCTCCTCACTGCAAACGACCATCGCAAGATCGGGCGCAAGATCGGAACCTGCAAGCTGTCCTTTCCTTTTTCCTTTCAGCCTATTCGCAACTGATGTCGTTGCGGTCTATGGCGCGGCCCGCCAATGCGCCGCCTGCACCGCCCAGGATGGTGCCCAGCGTCTTGGAGCCGCCCGGCGCGATCACATTGCCCAGCACACCGCCAGCAAGGGCGCCGACGATAGTGCCGGTCGTGCCGTCGTCACGCTTGCAATAATAGCGACCGTCGCGGTCGCGGTAGATCGCGTCGTTGTCACCGAGCTGGCGGCGGTGGCGGGGGCCGTCACGTCGGTCGCCGCCGCGATGGGGGCGATCATAGCCGCCGGGCCGGTCATAACCGTAGCGGCCGCCATAGCCGTCCGAGGCGCAAGCGCCCAACGGCAACATGGCGATCAGGGCGACGGCAAGAACAGGGGTGCGCATATATGTTCCTCCTTATGTGCCCTTTTCAAACCCTTGGGAACGAGGAAGGTTGCGTTGCCCGCAAAGCGTCAGGACACGGTAGGACTGACAGGCGCCGCAGTGGTCGCTGGGACCGTGCTCGACGTCGGCTCGTCCGCGCGCTGGGTTGCGATGTCGGCTTTCGCCTGGTTGTAGCGAGCGGTG
This sequence comes from Sphingobium wenxiniae, assembly GCF_007830065.1. Lineage (GTDB taxonomy): Bacteria > Pseudomonadota > Alphaproteobacteria > Sphingomonadales > Sphingomonadaceae > Sphingobium > Sphingobium wenxiniae. The sequence goes on from NZ_VLKK01000029.1 coordinate 9,444, forward strand.
AGGTCGTTCTTGAATTCGGTCAGCTTGCCTTGGTCATACAGCTTCTTGCCGACGTAACCGGCGATGGCGCCGAAGATGAGGGTGCGGATCATGGGGAACTCCTTGATGCGTTGAACGGGATCGAGCCGGACAACGGGCGGCCGCCTCTCCGGTTCCGGATCGGGCAAGGCCGCGCGGCGAGCGGAGGAGGAGAAACGGCGGATCGCCTTCATGCGGCGCGGGAAAAGAAAGGCAGATCACACCTTGCGCGGGATAACGAACGGGATTGATATTGCTGGCGGGGGCGAAGTCCGGCCCTGCTTGCCTACTCGGCCGCCACGGCTTCCATCCCCAGCAATGGCGCAAGATAGCGCCCGGTAAAGCTCCGTGGTTTCCCTGCGGCACTTTCGGTCGCCATCTTGGCGACCTTTTCCGGCGTGCCTTCGGCGACGACTTCGCCGCCCTTCACGCCGCCTTCCGGTCCCATGTCGATGATCCAGTCGGCGGTCTTGATGACGTCGAGATTATGTTCGATCACGACCACGCTGTTGCCTTGGTCGACAAGAGCGTGGAGGACTTCGAGCAGTTTACGGACGTCCTCGAAATGTAGGCCGGTGGTGGGTTCGTCCAATATGTAGAGCGTGTTGCCGGTGGCGCGGCGGGAAAGTTCCTTGGCCAGCTTGACGCGCTGGGCTTCGCCGCCGGACAGGGTGGTGGCCTGCTGGCCGACCTTGACATAGCCCAGCCCCACTTCGGCCAGCATCGCCATCTTGTCGCGGATCGGGGGCACGGCCTTGAAAAATTCGACGGCGTCCTCGACCGTCATGTCGAGCACGTCGGCGATGGACTTGCCCTTGAACTTCACCTCTAGCGTCTCGCGATTGTAGCGCGCGCCGTGGCAGACATCGCAGGTGACATAGACGTCGGGGAGGAAGTGCATTTCGATCTTGAGCACGCCGTCGCCCTGACAGGCTTCGCAGCGGCCGCCCTTGACGTTGAAGCTGAAACGGCCGGGCTTGTAGCCGCGCGCCTGTGCTTCGGGAAGGCCCGCGAACCAGTCGCGGATGTTGGTGAAAGCCCCTGTATAGGTCGCGGGGTTGGAACGCGGCGTGCGGCCGATGGGCGACTGATCGATGTCGATCACCTTGTCGCAATGTTCCAGGCCCGTCACCTTGTCATGCGCGCCCGCGACGATGCGCGCGCCGTTGAGGGCGCGGGCGGAGGCGGCGTAGAGGGTGTCGATGGTGAAGCTGGACTTGCCGGAGCCGGAAACACCGGTGATGCAGGTGAAGGTGCCGAGCGGGATCGACGCCGTGACGCCGCGCAGGTTGTTGGCGCGGGCATTGTGGACGGTGAGCTTCTTGCCCGTGCCCTTGCGGCGCTTGACGGGCACTTCGATGCGGCGGGTGCCGTTGAGGTAATCGGCCGTGAGGCTGTCGCGATGGGCGAGGAGTTGGTTGAGGTCGCCCTGCGCCACGATCCGGCCGCCATGGACGCCCGCGCCCGGTCCCATGTCGACGATATAATCGGCGGCGCGGATCGCATCCTCATCATGCTCCACGACGATGACGGTGTTGCCGAGGTCACGCAGGCGTTTGAGGGTGATGAGCAGGCGGTCATTGTCGCGTTGGTGGAGGCCGATGGAGGGTTCGTCGAGGACGTAGAGGACGCCCGACAAACCGCTGCCGATCTGCGAGGCGAGGCGGATGCGCTGAGATTCGCCGCCTGAGAGGGTGCCGCTGGTGCGGTCGAGGTTCAGATAGTCGAGGCCGACATTGTTGAGGAAGCCGAGACGCTCGACGATTTCCTTGAGGATGGCGCGGGCGATCTGGTTCTGCTGGTCGGTGAGCTTGTCGGGGAGGGTGGAGAAGAAGGCGAGCGCGTCGACCACGCTGCGGCGGGTGGACATGGAAATGTCCTCACCGGCGATCTTGACCGCGAGAGCTTCGGGCTTGAGGCGCGCGCCGTCGCATGTCTCGCAGGGCATGGCGGTCTGATATTTGCTCAGTTCCTCGCGCATCCAGGCGGATTCGGTCTGGAGCAGACGGCGGTTGAGATTGCCGATCACGCCTTCGAAGGGCTTGCGGACTTCGTAGCTTTTCTTGCCGTCGACGAAGCGCAGGGTGACGGGCTTGCCGCCGGTGCCGTGGAGAATGATGAGCTTCGCCTCGCCGGGGAGGTCTTGCCACGGCGTTTCGAGGGAGAAGCCGAACTCCTTCGCCAAGGAGCCAAGCACCTGCATATAATAGGGGCTGGGCGGATTGGACTTCGCCCAGGGGACGACCGCGCCTTTTTTGAGGGAGAGCGCTTCGTTGGGAACGACCAGTTCGGGGTCGAACTCCTGCCGCTCGCCCAGGCCGTCGCAGGCGGGACACGCGCCCTGCGGGGCGTTGAAGGAGAAGAGGCGGGGTTCGATTTCGGGAATGGTGAAGCCGCTGACGGGGCAGGCGAATTTTTCGGAGAAGACGATGCGGTTCGCGGGGATGCCGCTGTTCTTCATCTTGCCGGAGGATTGCGCTTCGTCCTCGCGCCCGGGGACAGTGCCGTCCGCGAGGTCCACATAGGCAAGGCCGTCCGCCAGTTTCAGCGCGGTTTCGAAGCTGTCGGCGAGGCGCGTCGACATGTCCGATGCAACGGCGAGGCGGTCGACCACGACTTCGATGTCATGCTTGTATTTCTTGTCGAGGGCGGGGGCTTCCTCAATCGGGTAGAGTTCGCCGTCGATGCGGACGCGGGTGAAGCCTGCCTTCTGCCACTCCGCCAGTTCCTTGCGATATTCGCCCTTGCGGCCGCGCACGACGGGGGCGAGCAGGTAGAAGCGGGTGCCTTCGGGCAATTGCATCACACGGTCGACCATCTGGCTGACGGTCTGCGCGGCGATAGGGAGGCCGGTGGCGGGCGAATATGGGATGCCGACGCGCGCCCAGAGCAGGCGCATATAGTCGTAGATTTCCGTGACCGTGGCGACCGTGGAGCGCGGGTTGCGGCTGGTCGTCTTCTGCTCGATGGAGATCGCGGGGGAAAGCCCCTCGATATGCTCGACATCGGGCTTTTGCATCATCTCCAGGAACTGGCGGGCATAGGCGGAGAGCGACTCCACATAGCGGCGCTGCCCTTCGGCATAGATGGTGTCGAAGGCGAGGGAAGACTTGCCCGAACCCGACAGGCCGGTGATGACCACCAGCGCGTCGCGGGGCAGGTCGACATCCACGCCCTTGAGGTTGTGCTCGCGCGCGCCGCGCACGGAAATATGCGTGAGACTCATGAGGTCTGCTTGTTCCATATTTGTTCTAATTGGGCAAGTGCGCGTTTCGCATCTCGCCGCCCAAGATAGGATCGGCGCGACGAAAGGAAAGGGCGCAGGGTTCCATCGCGCCGCGCGCCGCATTAGGATCAGGCCCCATGAGCGGTGGAATGGCGAAAGGGATGCGCGGCGGCGTGCTGGCTGCGACGGTGCTGCTGGCGGCCTGCGGAGGGGGCGTGCGATACAGGCCGGTGAGCGACGTGCCGGTGAAGATCGGCAAGCCCTATAGCGTGCGGGGCGTGACCTATGTGCCCGCGGCCGATCCAACCTATGACTATCTGGGCTATGCGAGCTGGTATGGCAGCGAATCGGGCAATCAAACCGCCAATGGGGAGCGCTTCCGGCCCAAGGCTGTGACGGGCGCGCATACGACCCTGCCGCTGCCCAGCTATGTCGAGGTGACGTCGCTGGAGAGCGGGCGCACGATTTTGGTGCGGATAAACGATCGCGGGCCTTTTGCCAGAAATGGCAGGATAATTGACCTATCAAAGGGTGCGGCGGCGCAATTGGGGGTCCAGGCCGCCGGCGTGGCGCCGGTCAGGGTGCGGGTGGTCAATCCCCCGGAAAAAGATCGAAAAAGGCTGAGGGACGGCCGCGCTGCGCCGGAGCGGTCACGGGTTCCGGGTCAGGTCTTGGCGAAGCTGCGGGCGCAGTTGGCTGCTGGTGAATAGGTCAGCACGACTATCCTTTTTCCCGAATTGAGACATAAAGGCGATTGACGTTACGGAAGCGTAGCATTATCAGTCCTGCCGCCGGATGTCGTTGATGGCTGTTCATGAGCGGTTCGTCGATCAGGACGCCGCCGGACGGGTATTGGGGACGGATTGTCGAATGGCGCGGCGTGGTTTGGTGCTTCTCGACTATCATTGGCATTGATCGTGGGGTTTCCCACATCTGACGAGACGGCAACCGGGACCGCCTGCCGTCTTGCAGACAAGAGTTTCGATGAATCCAGGAGTGCCCGACAGCATCCCGGATACGCCCCCGGCCTTCCCTTGCGCCGGGGGCGTTTTTCGTGGTCTTGGGAGACGTCCGCGTTCCGCTTCTCTGTTATCTCGCAATTTCCGCCAGAATCGTTTCGATCTCATCTTTCCCATACGGAAATGTCGCTTATCGGGGCGGACATGTCGTTCGTCATGTCTTTTGTCCGTGCGCATGGGCGCTTTGTCGACGGATGTGCCGTTGGACGATGAGGCGGGCCATCCATCGAAGGGGACGGGCATCGCTCCCGACGTCGCCGTAAAAGGGAGGGGCAACGGCGGCGAGGCTTCCCCCTTGGTCCCAGCCTCCGTTTTTGATGCCGGCACCGTCACTCACCCCCTTGGGCGGCGATCCGGGAAAACCAGCAGTTGAGGAGACTTTGCCATGTTCGCCCCCTTGAAGACCCTTTCCATCGCCGCTTTCGCCGCCGCATCGCTGATCGCGAGCAGCGCCGGCGCGGAAACTTTCGTATCCAACGGCCGTACTTTCAAAGTCCGTTTCAACGATCTGGACCTGTCGCAGAGGGCCGATCAGAAGGAATTGCAGAGCCGCATCGACCGGGCGGCCAGCCGGGTGTGCAGCAGCAGCAATCTGGCCGAAGCCAGCCGTTGCCGCGCCGCCGCGCTCACCCATGTGAAAGCGCCGGTCGCCGCCGCCATCGCGCGGGCGGAAAGCAGGGAACGCTATGCCGAGGCAGGCAAGGATGCGCGTCCCGCCCTTGTCAACTGAGTGCACGTCGCGCCGCGGAGAAGGGCCCGGTGAATGCCGGGCCTTTTCACGTGCGGCGTCTTAGAGGATGATCCGATGAGATTGAATCGGATCATGCTCTATATTGTCTTTGTTTTCCGCATTTTCCGAGTCGTCGGCTGATCCCGCCCGACTTGAAGATGCGCTAGCGTCCCGTCATCGTCCGCGCATTGGCGAGATAGGTGCGGCCGATGCGGATTTCGCCACCGCCGGCCAGGCAGGCGAACCAGACGCCGCTGCCGTCGTGGCGCAGGCGGGCGATATGATCCCGCCGGACGATGTGCGACCGATGGAGCCGGACGAAATGCTGCGGGTCGAGCCGTTCTTCCAGCGAGCTGATGGTCTGGTGCAGCAGATAGCTGTGCGGCCCGACATGCAGGCGCATATAGTCGCGTTCCGCCTCGATCCGGTCGATCTGTCCGGCGGCGATGCGGATCAGTTCGGAACGGTGCGGCACCCAGAATTCCTCCGCCCATTCCGGTTCCCGCTCGGCGGGGGACAGGGGGCTGGCCAGCGCCCGGCCTTGCAACGCCAGTTCGACGCGGTCGATGGCGCGGGCGAGCCGTTCATGCGCCACGGGTTTCAGCAGATAATCGACGGCGGCGAGGTCGAACGCCTCGACCGCGAATCCTTCGAAAGCCGTCACGAAGATCACCGCGGGCCGCAGCCCCATGCGGCCGACCGCCCGCGCCACGCCGATGCCGTCGAGCAGGGGCATGGCGATGTCCAGCATCACCAGATCGGGTTCCAGCCCCTCTATCATGCGCAGCGCCGCCTCGCCGTCATTGGCGGTGCCCGCGAGCGCGATGCGCGGCTCGCGGGCGCAGAGCATCTGGAGGCGTTCGACGGCCAGCGGCTCGTCGTCGACGATCATCGTGCGGATGCTTGTCATGCGTGTCAGCAGCCTCGTCGGATCAGCGGAAGGACAAGTTCGACGGCGAAGCCGCCCTCTGGGCGCGGACCATAGACGATGCGGCCCTGATCGCCAAAACGCGCCGCCAGCCGGTCCCGCACATTGGCGAGGCCGATGCCGTTCCCGCCGTCCGACGCGGCGGGCGGCTTGTCGCCATTGTCCGTGACGGTGATGTGGAGCATGCCGCCTTCCTCCCGCGCGGCGATGGCGATCGTCACGGGCGCTGCGGTGCGCGATACGCCATATTTGATCGCATTTTCCACCAGCGGCTGAAGGATGAGGCCGGGGACGCAGGCGTCGAGCAGGCTTTCGGGGATGTCTATGCGCGTGCTGAGGCGGTCCGGGAAGCGGACGCCCTCAATATCCAGATAAAGCTTCTGGAGATGCACTTCCTCCTCCAGCGGCACGTCCTCCAGCGGATCGCCGGTCAGGCTGGTGCGATAGAAGTTCGAGAGGGAAAGGATCATCAGTTCGGCTTCGTCGCGCCGGTCCTTCATGACGAGGGACGAGAGCGAATTGAGCGTGTTGAACAGGAAATGCGGATTCACCTGATACCGCAGCGATCGCAGCTCCGCCTGTTGCGCGGCGCGTTCGAGGCGGGCGGCGCGGCGTTCGACGCGATGCGCTTCGCTGGCATAGGAGAGGGCGAGGTAAAGCCCTGCCCAGGCGGCGAGGAAGAAATAGCGGCTGATCGCGTCTTCGGCGATCGACATCAGCGCATAGCCGGGCCTTGCATATTTTTCCGGGTCGGCATCCGTCAGCATCCCCGCCGGGTCGTAGACGTTGAAGATGTAGAAATTGGCCGCCGCCATCGCCAGCGCGAAGGGCGCCGCGAGCGAGAAGGCCGCGACGATGCGGACGCTGAGCGGTTTATGGTCGAAGCGGCGCAGCGCCAGATAGAGAACCCAGGTGGCGATGACGCCGATCACCGTCACCACCATGCGGCGGACGGCCAGTTCATCCTGTGCCGCGAATCCCATGACGGCGGCGCGCAGCGTCACGAGAATGGCGTAGAAGAACCAGAAGCCGAGGATGGAATACAGCGCCATGGCGGGCGGCACGCCGCGTTCGCCGTCTTCGGGAAGAAATGTCATGCATCCTTCTCTACGCCGAAGCGGCGGAAATGTCCCGCTTTGGCCGCGTGGCTGGTCGAAACAGGCTGGCCGTTGGTCGAAGCATCGGCGGAACCGCTCCGGCAGGTCGCCCGTTTATGCAGGGAATGCGCCATGAGGAGAAGGCCATGTCCGACAAGACCGATATCCGACCCCACAGCCGTGAGGAGGCGGGCGACAAACGGCCCACCGACAAGCAGGACCATGCCGTTTCGACGGAAGAGAAGCTGGAGGAGGGCCTCAAGGATTCGATGGACGCGTCCGACCCGCCGGCCGTCACCATGCCGGGCGACGATGGGGAACCCAAACCTTCGTCGGGTTTCAAGGAGGAGCGTGACCGATAGCTCCCCGGCCGCAAACATGCTAACAATGAGCGGGCGGCGGCTTTCAAGGCGAAAAGGGACCATCGGGCCGCCGCTTTGAAGGAGAGCCATTCATGCCCACTTCCGCCACGCCCGCGATTGAACGTATCGCCCGCGTTCTTGCCGGACGCCACCTCAGCCTGAACGGTCAGGGGGACGATCCGCACGCGGCGGAGGCTGTCGACGCGACGTGGCATCGGCATGTGGATGACGCCTATGCCATCCTGCATACGCTGCGCGAACCCGATGCCCAGATGGCAAAGGCCGGAGACGTGGCGGTGTGGCGCAGCATGATCGGCGCGGTGCTGGAACGCCGGGCGGAATAACCCCCCTTGCGGACATGGGCGCGCGATCCCCATGCCTCCGTCCGTCTCATCCCTGAAAAATGATGTTGCGCCGCAAAAAGAAATCTGATTCCTTGTGAATGTCGGTGGAACAGGCGCTTAAGCCTTCAGTAACCATAGAGCGCGCATGTTCTGCATGACGACTTGAAGTCGGAGGGCAAGAGCATGGGCACGAGTGCAAGACCTGCGGACGGCGCCGTCACATTGGCGGAATTGCGGGAGTTCGCGAGCTTTACCAGCGCGACGCAACGCTACATCAGGCGATCCCTGGATATCGGGCTGCACCGCCGCGATGCGATGAAGCTGTGGTCCCGCGACATGGTGGAGGAAGCCTCCATCCGCGCGCAGGCCCGCATTTACGGCCGGCTGGACGAGATCAAGGCGCGGGTGCCTGACGACAGCGGCCTGGATCAGGTGGAACCGTTCATGGCGCCGCTGGTGATCGTGTCGGCTTTCGACCTGGGGCAGGACCGGCTGGGGAGTTTTTCGGCCTATCGCTTCCTGTATGAGCGGCTGCTGGGGGCAGGGGCGCGGCCCTGGCTGCCAGGCGCTTTCTGCGCGGCGGCGAGCCTGCCGCATCTGCATCCCGACAAGCGGCGCGCGCTGCTCCAGTCGATCAGCGAGGCGGCGGCGACGGCGATCGGATGGTCCAATCGCGAGCCGACCTTCTATCCCGAATGGGTCGACAAGGTGGATATGAGCAAGGCGAACTGAAGATTCGACGATCCGCTTCGGGGGAAGCGGATCGATCGACCGCTATCCTCACCCGACGAGCAGCCCGAAAGGGCATAACTACGCGATTTCGATAAGCTGAATTGGTCGGCCTTCGTGTCGTCCTATAGAACTTTGTGCGAGGCGTCAGATGGCAATTTCCGGGTTCGCCTTGAGGAAATCCGGCGCGATGATTGGGGATGGCTGCGTGCGGCGTGACGGTATCTCGGCAAAGGTTCAAAGCTGGCTTCGGCTATGCCCTTGCCGGATAGCTATCGCTTCTCGGTGCTTTCCGCTCGTAGCACAGCTAGGGTGGCATCTTCAGTCTCATAAGGAAGCCGCTCGCGTGGAATGGGTCCAGGCGCTGTCCAGTCGGTCTCGCCCTGATCTCGAAACCGCGCGATTGCGGTCTCGACAACCTCGTGATCGATCTCTTCGGCATTCACAACGATGTAGAGGCCGATCCCGTAACGGTATTCCCGGTCGGTTCGGAAGCTTTCATGCACCGGCGGCGGTTCATCGTGGATGATATCGGCCTCCACCTGCTCCTTGTATTCCTCGAAAGTCAGTCCGCCAAAAGCTTCGTAAATTCGTCTTTCACGCGGTTTGAGACGATACATTGTCAGGCGGCGATGGCCGACAGGTTCGAATTCCAGCTTGAATTCAGCCGCCTGCTCCTCCTCGCTCATCAGTGCCGTGGCGCGATCCCAGGCAAGAGTTTCCACCTTGTCCCAAAAATGTCTTCGAGCGGTGATGATTTCCGCGTTCCAGATCGTGCGTCCGTCCATGCCCAGGAACAGGAAATCGAACCACTGATTGAACAGCACGGGCCGCCCCGGCTCATCAAGGATTTGATGGCTGGTGAACTGGCCTCCAAAGGTCGGCGTATCGGCCAGTACCCTGCCGCGCAGGCGGATGAACGCATCCCGGCGGCGGCGTGGCGAAAGCTCGCAATAGGGGGTGTATTTTCGTGTACTGCGGCGGCGGCTCATGGAAAGACCTCTGTCTTCAGTCGGCGAACAGGGCGCGAAGCACACCCAGCGCGGCTTGCAGCGTCAGGCGATCGAGCTGGCCGATCTTCTTCACCAAGCGGTTGCTATCGACACTTCGAATCTGTTCGAGCAGCATCAAGCCGTCCTTGCCACCCACCTGAGTCGCGATCCTGAACGGCGCGGGCCTGCTACCGCTGGTGAGCGGCGCTACCAGAAACACGCGCAGATGATCGTTGATCTCGGGTGGAGACACGATCACGCAAGGGCGCGTTTTCTGAATTTCGCTGCCTACCGTGGGATCGAGCGCGACAAGCCAGATTTCACCCCGCGTTGGTCGCTTGTTGGTCTTCACCATTCAAGCGTCGCGTCGTCGGTATTGGCGAAATAGGGCCATGCAGTTCCATCGTCCCCGGCTTCGGCCAGTTCCTTCGCGGCCTCCGCCCATCCGGCACGGGGATGCGGTTTCAGGGCGGACAAAACGACCCGGCCGTTCTCAAGATCGAGGTCGAGCATGTCGCCTGCCTGAACCTGCAGGTGAGCCAGCACCGGCTTGGGCAGGAGAATACCCGCCGAATTTCCCATACGTCTGATCGCCGCTTGCATCGTCATCACTCCATATCAGGCAAGCAATATAGTGGATCGAACGGAATGTTACAACAATGTTATTACATAATGTGCTGATCGGCGGCCTGGATGAGATCCAATCGCGTAGCAGGGTGCGGCTTAAAGTTTAGGCGGTGTCATTGAAACGCATAAATTTCCCTCATTTTGTGCCGGGCGATGGCTTCCTAGACGCTGCGTAAGCATCGTTCCGTACCCCCGCATGATGTCTGTGGCCTGGTGCTCTACGACGGCACCGATGTCGTGCCGTTTGGCGACCGGCTGGCTGCGGCGCCTCATCGCTCTGGAATTGAGCTTATTTTTGGGTTGACAAAATTGGGGGGCTTCTTGCCTGTCGGCTTTTGCATTTCTTTGGGTAATAGCTGACATTTCAGGGCGGACTGCGAGAGTGATGTTTCTGGTGACTCGCGAAGGCCGCGCATCGCAGCGGCACCATCTTGTTCAATTCCTGAGGGATGGCCTGGCGGGAGTTTGTACTGGTTTTCGGCGGCCAAGGCAGAAAAATGGGGGCCGCAGCCCCCACCTTATTTGGTGCAATCAAGTTGCTTGTTAACAACCGGACCGCGATTTCTGAATGGTTTTAGCATTTCAGAAATCGCGGTCGGCGTCAAGCAATTCAGAAATCGAAGGTCCGATTGCAACCGCATCACGCTTCCCGATTTCGAAAACCTCGAAATTGTGATTCGATCTGCGATGTTCGGGGATGGTTGTGGACGCCACCCCCTGATGCTACTCAACGCATTAACTCCGGCAAGAGCTAGCCAGCGGCGAGTGGTTTGAACCCCACACGGCGCTGGCAGTGTCTTCACACTACAGAAAGGAATGCGCTTGGTGGCTGGCTCCGTCAAGAGGTAGAAAATCGGGAAGCGTGATGACTACAGATTATTTTTGACCTTTGCTTGGGTAGAGGTTAATATGGCCCCATGGACGGGCGCGCGCTGAGCCCTGCACCGCCTTGGACGGGGGTATGTGATGGCAACCAGACTCGGCCTGGACATCGGCACCAACAGCATAGGATGGTGCCTCTATGACGGCGACAGCATCCGCGATATTGGCGTGCGCATCTTTTCGGACGGGCGGGAGCCGTCGAAGCTCACCGTCTCCGGGTCCGGCACGCCGCTGGCGGTCAAACGGCGGGATGCGCGCGGCGCGCGGCGGCGGCGGGACCGCTATATCGGGCGGCGTTCCGCCATGTTGCGGGAATTGCGCAAGCATGGGCTGCTGCCCGCCGATCCTAAACAGGCCAAGGCGCTGGAAACGCAAGACCCCTATGCCTTGCGCGTTCGCGCGCTCGACGAGAAACTGGAGCCTCACCAGATCGGGCGGGCGCTCTTCCATCTCAACCAGCGGCGCGGGTTCAAGTCCAACCGCAAGGCGGAGCGCGCATCGAAGGCGGGCGAAGACGGCAAGATCGCCACGGCCACCAAGCTGCTCGATGAGGAAATGCAACGGCTGGGCGCGCGGACCCTGGGCGAGTTTCTGGTCAAGCGCGACAGTGAATTTGACGGCGAGGCAGGCAAGCGCGTCAGAATGCGCGCCGACAGCAAGGCCTATGACTTCTATCCGGACCGCCGCCATGTGCTGGACGAATTTCGCGCCATCTGGAACGCGCAGAAAGTCTGGCACCCGGAATTGCTGACAGAGCAGGCGTGGAACGACATTTTCCGCGTGATCGAATACCAGCGCGAGTTGAAACCGCAGGTCGTCGGCCATTGCACCTTCGCGGGAATCAATGGCGTGCCGGCGGACGAGAAGCGCCTGCCCAAGGCGCATCCGCTGTTTCAGCAGCGCCGCCTGTATGAGGAGGTCAACCAACTCAAAGTAGTTGCTCCAGGCGAAGCCGGGCGTCCGCTGACACGCGACGAGCGCGATGCCCTGATCCTGAAGTTGCAGGACAAAAAGTCAGTCTCTTTCGAAACGCTGGGCAAGACGCTGAAGCTCAAGGACGGCGAGCGTTTCAACAAGGAAAGCGAAAACCGCAAGGCGCTGGACGGTGACGAGGTGCGCGCCGCGCTTTCCGGAAAAAAGCTGTTCGGCACGCGCTGGTTCCATTTCAGCGCCGAGGAGCAATGGATGATCATCGAACGGTTGCTCGAAGAGGAGGATAGCGAAACCCTGCTGACCTGGCTGAAAATCGGATATCGGCTGGACGACGAAGCTGCGCTGGCTGTCGCCAACGCGAAACTGCCCGAAGGGCATGGGCGCTTCGGCTTGTCGGCTACAACGGCGCTGCTCAAAGAATTGAAGGCCGATGTCTGCACCTATGCCGAAGCCGCGAAACGGGCCGGATTTCATCACAGCGATTTCCGGACAGGTGAAGTTTTCGATCAACTCCCCTACTATGGAGAAATTCTTGCCCGCGAGATTGCACCGGGCAAGCCGGAATATGGCGACGAGAACGAACGCCGGTTCGGCAAGATCACCAACCCCACCGTTCATATCGGACTGAACCAGCTGACCAAGCTGGTGAACGCGATCATCCGCCTTCACGGAAAGCCCGATTATATTTTCGTCGAACTGGCACGCGAACTGAAACTCAACGAAAAAGAAAAGATCGCCTACAACCGGCAGCTCAAGGAGAACACCGATGCCGCGCGCGACCGCGGCGCAAAGCTGGGCACGATGGGCGTCCGCGACACCGGGCGCAACCGGCTGATCCTGCGACTGTGGACAGAGTTAAACCCTGGTGACGCGCTGAATCGCCGCTGTCCCTTCTGCGGCGAGCAGATCAGCCAACGCATGATCCAGAACGGCGAGGTGGAGATAGAGCATATCATCCCCTACTCCCAATGCTTCGACGACGGCATCGGCAATAAGGTGCTCAGTCATGTTCGCTGCAATCGGCAGAAAGGTGATCAGACCCCTTGGGAGCGTTGGGGCCATGATCCCGACAGATGGTCCATCATCCAGGAGCAGGTTGCGCACCTTCACCGCTCGAAGCAATGGCGCTTCGGTCCGGATGCACGGGACCGCTATGCGGCGGAGGAAGATAGCTTCCTGCCCCGGCAACTGATCGACACCCAATATCTCACCCGCATTGCCGCGAAATATCTGGCCTGCCTCTATCCCGAACGGGGCGAGCGGCATGTATTCGCCGTCCATGGCGGGATGACCGCGATGCTGCGGCGTCTATGGGATCTGAACTCCATCCTGCCCGATCATAACTGGGTGGAAAATTTGAACAGCAATGCGCCCAAGAACCGCCTCGATCATCGTCATCATGCGATCGACGCCGCCGTGGTCGGCATCATGACGCCGGGCCTGATCGCGGAAATTGCGAAGGCGGCTGCGCGCGCCGAAAAGCAGAATCTCGACCGGCTGTTTGAAGAGTTGCCTATGCCGTGGGCGCAGCATCCGAACGACCGCCGTTTCCGCGACGAACTGCGCGAGAAGATTCTGGCCGCGACCGTGAGTCACAAGGCGGATCACGGTCGCCAAGGCAAGCCCGAACGGGGGCGGGACATTACCGCAGGCAAATTGCACAACGACACGGCTTATGGCTTCACCGGCCTGACCAGCGATACGGGCTTGCCTGTCGTCGTCCACCGTGTTCCGCTTACCAGCCTGACGCCCAAGGACATCGCCGATCCGGATCGCATTCCCGATACCACTCTGCGCGATTCATTATGGCAGGCAACGCGCGATCTTTCCGGCAAGGAGTTCGAGAAGGCCTTGCTCGACTTTTCCCGCACCCATGCGCAGTTCAAGGGCATTCGCAGGGTGAGGGTTCGGGAGGGACTCACGCTCATTCCGATCAGGAACCATGCTGGCAAACCCTACAAGGGCTATCTGGGCGATTCCAATGCACGCTACAATGTCTGGCAGATGCCAGATGGCCGATGGGTCCATCAGGTCATCTCGACATTTGATCTTCACCAGCCGGGTTTTATCGAACAGCGCCCTCACCCGGCAGCGAAGAAGGTGCTGAGCCTCAGACAAAACGATCTGATCGCGATTGAACGTGATGGTGCGCTTCGCCAGATCATGAGGGTGCAAAAATACGGACAGAATGGCCAGATTTTCCTGATCGAGCACAATGAAGCGGGAAATATGGCCGAGCGTAATAAAAATACAGATGACCCATTCAAATTCTATGGGCCGGGGGCATCGGCGCTCAGGAACATGAAAGCACGTCAGGTTCGTATCGACGAACTTGGCCGTATCTTTGATCCAGGCCCACGTTAACTATCCATTATCCATAGTATGGCAGCCTTCCCGCGCGAAAGGCTGCTCTATGGACCGAATTGTCGATATTGCCACCGATGGCTTGCACTTGTCCGCTTATCGCGGATTTCTGATCGTCAAGCTCGACGGCCAGGAGCAGGGACGCATAGCACTTGATGACATATGCGCGGTCATCGTCCACGCGCATGGCGTCACCTGGACGACCAGCCTGGCGGTCGAACTGGCACGGCGTGGCGCGATCATCGTGTTGTGCGCCGCCAATCACGCTCCCGTTGCCCTGATTTCGCCAATCGACGGCCATCATGCGCAAGCGGCCAAGATGCGCGCGCAATGGGATGCTCCCCGTCCGTTGATGAAACAGCTTTGGCGGCAGATTGTTGTCGCCAAGATCGAGATGCAGGCGTCTCTGCTGTTCGCGCGTGGTAGGCCCGAGGGCAATGCTCTGGCAATGATGGCCAGGCGCGTCCGTTCGGGAGATGCCGGCAATCTGGAAGCCCAGGCGGCACGGCGATACTGGCCAGCCCTCATGGGGACGGATTTTCGTCGGGATCAGGACGCCGATGGAGCTAACGCGCTGCTCAATTACGGCTATACGATTATGCGATCCTGCGTAGCCCGGTCCATCGTCGCCGCCGGCCTGCACCCGACGATCGGCCTGCACCACCATAACCGGCTGAATGGTTTCGCGCTCGCAGATGATCTTGTCGAGCCGTTCCGGCCGTTGGTGGATAATCTCGTCCAGCGGATGGCGGACGAGGGTGTGGACTCGGTTACGTCCGAAGCCAAGCTGCGCCTCGCGCGTCTGATCGGGCATGATGTGAGGATCGGCGGGAACATATCGCCTGTTTCCGTAGCAAGCCAGCGCATGGCCCAATCCCTTGCCCGTAGTTTCGAGGACAGGAAGCAGGTCTTGACGCTGTTCGAACCGCCTGACGCATTGTCCTGGGCCAGCTTTGGCCAAGCAGCGGCGCACTGATCCATGATCTTGAGCGGATACCGACTTATGTGGATTTTCGTGATGTTCGACCTACCGGTGGACACCAAGGAACATGCCCGCGAGGCGACAAAATTCCGCGAGTTCCTATTGGATGAAGGCTTTGAAATGAGCCAGTTTTCAATCTATGCTCGATTCTGCAATGGCAAGGAACACTACGAAACCTACTTGCGCCGGATCGAGGCGAATCTACCCGAGCGGGGAGAGGTTCACATCCTCACATTCACGGACAAACAATATGAAAACATCGTCCGATTCTCGAGTCAGCGCCGCCGGGGGCAGCGAAAAAATCCGGAGCAACTTGCTTTGTTCTAAGGGTGAGGCCGTTTTTTGGTATGCTGGACGGGCACTTTTCCGGTTCTC
>NZ_VLKK01000030.1 GCF_007830065.1 Sphingobium wenxiniae
GCCATCGCAGGGTCATTCTGCCCATGTCGGGCAGATGGTAGAGTTTCATTATCGCTGGCATCCATATTACGGCGGTCGTTTTCGGCATGAAGGCCGCGAGGACCGGGCCAATGGCGCGATCATCCGGGTAGAGATCAGGCCGGGTGAGATCATCCAGGTCGCAGAGTGGATGCTGGACAGGGCGTTGTGCGCCGACATGGAGATGGGCGAACCGCGCGTTGCGGTGATTGGGCTTGTAGAGCTTCATGGACTGCTTACCGATCGCGGTTTCAGGCAGACTTCGACGGATGGACTCACGGCCATCCAGGAGGCGCGCCATGAAGGCACTACCACGACCCTCGTCGCTACCGATGCTGACCCAGCAGCTGAGCATGCCGCTCGATACGCCGCAGATGCGAGGCCTGAGCGAGGCGCAGCGAAGCGCCGTTGTTGCCAGGCTGGCGACCCTCTTGATGGCCGCAGCCGGCGTCGCGGCGAAGGAGGCCAGCGATGACGGGCAATGATCTCCTTCCAGTCACGGTGCTCAAGCGCAAAGCTGTGGTGTATGTCCGACAGTCGACCCCGGGTCAGGTCCAGAACAACCTGGAGAGCCAGCGCCGACAATATGAGCTTGTCGATGTTGCGCGACGCTGGGGATTTCACGATGTCGAGGTGATCGACGATGACCTTGGTCGGACCGCCAGCGGCACTGTCGACCGCCCCGGTTTCGAACGACTGGTCAGCGGCCTGTGCACGGGCAAGGTTGGCGCGGTGCTTTGCTTGGACGCATCGCGCCTTTCCCGTAATGGCCGGGACTGGCACCACCTTTTGGAGCTGTGTGGCCTGGTTGAAGCGCGCGTGATCGATCTCGACGGGGTATACGATCCCTGTCGACCAAACGATCGATTGTTGTTGGGCATGAAGGGCAGCATCAGCGAGTTTGAGCTTGGCATTTTGCGAACACGCATGCTTGACGCGGCGCGCGCCAAGGCAAGGCGGGGAGAACTGCGCCTCAGTGTTCCGATCGGCTATATCTGGCACCGCGAATACGGCCTGGGGCTGGATCCCGATATCCGGGTACAGGAGGCGATCCGCCTCATCTTTTCGCGTTTCCGCGAGCTTGGCAGCGCCCGCCAGGTGCTGATTTCGCTGACAGCTGACAATTTCCATTTTCCCCGCCCTTCTGACGGCCGCAAAACGGTGTCCTTCGACTGGGTGCCGGTTCGCTATCGAAGCGTTATTTCGATCCTGAAGAACCCCTTCTACGCTGGGGTCTATGTCTATGGTAAAAGCGAGAAGCGAACCGAGATTGTCGATGGCAGGGCACGCAAAAGTTACGGCCACAGCAAGCCCTTTGGAACGTGGGAAGTGCTGCTCCAGGATCATCACGAAGGCTATATCGATTGGAGTGAGTTTGAGAGGAACCAGAGCCATATCGCCGTCAACGCGTTCGGACAGAAGGGCGGCATCAAGTCGGGTCGTGGTGGCCGCGCGTTGCTCGCGGGCCTGCTCACCTGCGGCCGATGTGGAAGACGGTTGGGCGTTGTCTATTCGGGCCGGCCTCCGGGTCATCCCTATTACCGCTGCGAACGTATCAACCAGATGCTGGCCAAGCCACGATGCATGACTTTTGGCGCATCTCGCATCGACCCTGCCATAGGCAAAGAGATATTGAGAGCCGTGACGCCGATGGCGATCGAGGCCGCAATGGAAGCTGATCGGGCGCATCGGGATAATCTGGAAGAACGGCACCGCATGGTGGAGCTGGACTTGCAGCAAGCCCGATACGAGGCATCTCTCGCTGAACGTCGCTATGCTGCCTGCGACCCTGATAACCGCCTGATCGCTGCCCAACTTGAGAATAGCTGGGAAGCAGCGCTCAGGCGTGTTGAAGCCTATGAAGCGGGTTTGGCCCAAGCGCGACAAATCGATCTGGCCGCGCCGGCGCCCGATTTTGCTGGCATTGCCACCGACCTGGAGACCGCTTGGCGCTCGCCTAACGTCGACATGCGTTGTCGTCAGCAGCTCCTCCGCACGCTCGTGACCGATATCATCGCTGATGTCGATGAAGAGCAACGTGAAGTCATTTTGACGATCCACTGGAAAGGTGGCCAACATTCTCAGCTGCGCATTCGCAAACCCAAAGCAGGCGAACATGGCCAGAGTACGCCCGAAGCCGCCCTTGCCATCATCCGCTCCATGGCCACCCGGTGGTCCGATGCAGACATTGCCGCCACTCTCAACCGGATGGGAATGCAAACCGGACAAGGCAAGACCTGGACAGCGCGCCGTGTCGGCTCGCTGCGCACTGTCCACAAAATCCACGGCTACCGATCCGCCGAAAAGAATGGAGAGTGGCTCACGCTGACCGAAGCCGCCAAAAAGCTTGGGGTTACTGCCCATCGGGTCCGTCGACTGATCAAGGAGGGCGTGCTCCCTACCGAGCAAGTTGTACCCGATGCGCCGCACCAAATCCGAGCCACGGACCTGGAAAAGGACGAAGTGACCCAGTTCCCGCGTCACAGAGGCCCGTGTCGCATCAAAATGGAAAACCAAAAGTCCCTGTTTCCGGACATTTGAAGAGGAGGTGTAGTATGAATCGGTCGTTGCCACGGGGCGGATCGCGCGCTCGGCGATGTTGTTGTCGATCTCGGCGGCGCCCTCGTCGATGTAGCGTGTGAGCGCATCCCACCGCTTGCGGCCATAGCTGAGCGCCTTGGCCATGTTGGACTTGGGTGACAGGCGGCGCAGCGCATCGTCGATGACCGAGCGTAACTCGTTCACCTGACGCCTGCTTCTGTCCTGCCGATGCTTGCGGCGTTGGTCAGGCGGCTGCCCGCGTATCTCTTCTCGATCCGGTAGAGAGCGGCGATCCGATCCAGCAGGTTGCTCGTCAACGGCGTCGGGCTTGTTGTGTGGTTCTCGAATATCTTGCGCCGGAAATGCACCCAGCAGGCGACTTCCTGGATGCAGTTGCCCCTGTAGAGCTTGTGGCGTTGATCTCGGTCGCAGATGGCTGATCCCTAGCTCGTTGAAGAAATCGACTCTGCGCGCCGCTTGCTCTCGGTCCGGATATCGTCGCGAGTAGGAGATGCGCCTAGCCGGACCAATCGCGACGTGATCCCACCGCCGTTGCGCCCGAAGCACTGCATCAGATCTTCGATGGTGACGCCATCCTCCTGCCAGAGGTGCAGCAACTTCTTGTCCTCTTCCGGGGTCCATCGGCTCCCCTGGTTGGCGGCGGACTGCTTCGGCTTCCTCGCTTTCGCGACCTTGGCCTTCCCACCTTCGCTCGCACTTGGAACGACCATCCGGACGGCTTCGGCCAGCGCGGTCCAATCCGAGTTCGCAAGCTCGACGATCTGACCGTCGAACAGCAGCAAAGTGGATTTGTCGGTATGCACGACCAGTTCGAATCTATTATCGCCCGAGTGCCAGGTCAGGATGCGCGCCGGTCTTTGTTCAGCGTTGGACATAATTCCGATCAATAACGAGCCTGCGGGATCATAGAAAGATCAATCGTCACACGGTTAGGTCGAGCCCGAAGGAGACGCAGCCGTAACGATGGTCGCCGCATCATCCTGTCCTATGCGCAAGCTGGCGCAAGCTGGCCGTTCCGGATCGATCGAACGGCCGTCCAAGTGACATCGATTATGACGCACGCGGGAATGCGCACAAAGAATCTGGTCATGTAGTGTCCCGCGAACAGCCCCGGTCCCTGCGATACCGTGCTTGGCGAGGCGGTCGCGAAGCAACGCGGGCCTTATCAATTTTCACTCGGCCGGTGTGCAATATCATTGCGCGGGGCTGTCCGACAAGGAAGGAGGAGGTCAGCCTCTCGATTTCTGCTTCACCGCTATTGGGAGGCCCGACACCAGGAACTGCACTTCATCCACGGCTGCCGCGACGCGCTGATTGACGATGCCCGCCGCATCCCGGAATCGGCGTGCGAGCGTATTGTCAGGCACGATGCCCAACCCAACTTCGTTCGAGACCAGAATGACTGGGCCATGTGCATCCGCGATCGCATCGGTCAGCAACTCCGTGGCCGCCGCGATATCAAACCCCGCCAACATCAGGTTCGACGTCCACAATGTCAGGCAGTCGATCAGCAGAACGGTATCGGCTGCTGCATTTTCCCGAATGGCAGGCGCCAAGTGGATAGGCGCTTCGATGGTTTTCCAGGCGCCGCCTCGTTCCTGGCGATGGTGCGCGATCCGATCCTCCATCTCCCCGTCAAACGCCTGCGCGGTGGCGATAAAAAGCCGCGTGAGACCTGTCTCCTCGGTCCGACTCTGGGCATAGCGGCTTTTCCCGGACCGGGCGCCTCCCAGCACGAAAAGGCTTCGGCCCTTCACGATCGATTCCCCCGCATTGCGGTCGCGAGCGCGATCAAGGCTATGATGCCGACGTGCCGTTCGCACCCGGACGCTATGTCGTCGAAGGAAGCGACCAGCGCCGCGTTCCCGACATCGCATCCTGTGCACAGCATCAGAGCAGCCATGCCGCCGCTCCCGCAATCATCCAGAGCAGCAGGCAGGCCCGGATATAAATGGTGAGCGCCCGTTCTATGTCTCGCGCATCGGCGGTATTGCGGCTATCGCCAATCCACGGCTTGTGGTGGCTAGCGCCATCGTAGGCGATCGGTCCCGCCAGACGAAGATCAAGCGCACCAGCCATGGCGGCCTCGGTCCAGCCGGCGTTGGGCGAGGCATGTTTGCGCGCGTCGCGGATCATCGTCCGCCAGCCACCCCAAGCCGCCACGCAGATCACTGCACCGCCGATGCGGGCGGGGAGCAGGTTGAGGATATCATCGGCGCGCGCGGCCGCCCAGCCGAATGCGCGCCAACGCTCCTCCCTATGGCCGATCAGGCTGTCGGCCGTATTGATCGCCTTATATGCCCAAATCCCGGGGAGTCCCAGGACCAGAAGCCATAAGAGCGGCGCGGCGATCCCGTCGCAGAAGCTTTCAGCAAGACTCTCGATCGCGGCGCGCGCGACACCGCTTTCGTCCAGCGTTTCGGTATCGCGCCCAACGATCATGCCGACAGCGCGTTGTGCTTCACCAAGATCGCCTTTCGCCAGTGTATTCGCAACGGCGCGGACATGGTCGAACAGGCTGCGCTGCGCGAGCGCGGGGAAGGCCAGCAGGGAAAGCAACGGCCAGCCTGACGGACCGCAAAGGTGCAGAATGACGATCTGGACAAGCAGCGCGAACCCGCCCGCAACGCCAATGAGAAGGCAAAGCGTCGTGATGCCCAGCAGCTGCCGCTCCCGCTCCGGGCGTTCGGGTCGATTCCACCGGCGCTCGCACCGGTCGATGATCCGGGCGAAAAGGCCCACGGGATGACCAAAGCGCGCATAGAGAGCCGTCGGCCACCCGATGGCGGTATCGAGCACAAGCGCTGTCAAGGCGACGGGTTCAGCCATGGACAAGGGCCTCCTTCAGTCGGACGAAGGCATTTTCGTCGGCCGGAAGACCGAACCGAAGCCATCGGGGGTTCTCTATGAAAGGCCGTGTCAGGATCGCTCTGGCCGCGAGCGTCTCGAACAGCGCTTGCGCATTATCCGTTTCGACAAGGCGGAAGAGCGGGCAAGCGCCGATGGGACGCAGTCCGGCTTCGCTTAGCACCGTATCGAGGGATACAGCCTCTGCCGTGAGGCGCAATCGCATCCTTGATATCCAGTCACGGTCGCGATAGGCGGCCGTTCCGATCGCGATGGCTGCCGCCGACAAGGGCCATGCCCCGAGCTTTTGCCGCACAGCTGCGAGGAAGGAGGGCGGCCCGACGACGAACCCAAGCCGGACGCCGGCGAGCCCGAAATATTTTCCGAAAGAGCGGAAGATCAGCAGCCGCCGACCTTCCGCGACCTCGTCGGCGACGGAAAGCGCGGGGTTGGTGTCTGCAAAGGCCTCGTCGACAATCAGCCAGCCCTTGCGGCCCCGTCGCGCGATCAGATCGTGCAGTTCCTCCCGGCCTCGCAGGCGGCCATCGGGGTTGTTGGGATTGGCAAGGATGAGCGTCGCGCCATCCGCATCGGAAAGTCGCGGATTGGTGACCGGCTCGCTCTGGCATCGACCGCGCCATGATCGGCGCGCACGATCTTCACGCTGCTACGGATGTCTGCGGAGATATCGCCCTCAATCCGGCTCAGCGTGTCGCCATCGACCAGATCGGACTTGTTGAGAATGACGAGGTCGGCACAAGCGAGTTGATCTTCGTACAGTTCCTCAAGCGGGCTGTCATGGTCGAGTGAAGGGTCGGCGGCGCGGGCAAGGGCCAGTGCCGCTTCGTCGGTCGCGAACCGGCCAGCGGCGACCGCATCGGCATCGATGAGCGCCAGCACGCCGTCCACGGTCGCGCGGGTTCGGATGTCGGGCCATTGAAAAGCCTTCACCAGCGGTTTGGGCAGCGCAAGACCCGATGTTTCGATGATGATATGTTCGGGCGGGCTGGGCCGGTCGAGCAGCTTTTGCATGGTCGGAAGAAAGTCGTCGGCGACGGTGCAGCAGATGCAGCCATTGGCCAGCTCTACAATGTCGTCTTCCGGGCAGGCCTCCTCGTTGCAGCCGCGCAGCAACTCGCCATCGACTCCGACATCGCCGAACTCGTTGACGATCAGCGCCAGCCTGCGGCCCTTCGCATTCTGGAGAAGGTGGCGGATGAGCGTGGTCTTGCCCGCGCCTAGACGAGGTTGGCGCTGCCGATATTCTTCGGACGGCGGATCAAGCGGGTGTCGGCGTCATCCTTCGCGTCGAGATAGGTATAGCTGGCGTCGAACTTGAAGCCCGCCGGAAGATTGAAATTGGCGGACACCTCGACGCCCTGGTGCGGCGACGAGCCGGCCGCGTTCACATAGGTATAGCCTGGCAGCGGATAAAGGGACGCATAGGTGATCTTGTCGCGCAGCTTGGCATTGAAATAGGTGATGTCGATGCGCCCGCCTCCTTCGAGGAATGATTGCTCGACGCCGACTTCCCAGCCGGTCGATTTCTCAGGCTTGAGGTCGGGATTACCGATGTAGCCGCTATCCGGCGCATAGCCGAACAGTTCGGAGAAGGTCGGTGCCTTAACGCCGGTACCACCGGCCGCGTGCAGGCGCGTGCCGAAATCGAAGCGATAGCTCGCCTGCGCATGCCAGGTGGTGGCGTCGCGGAAGCGCTGGTTGAAATCGTGGCGGACCGATCCGCCCAGGCCGATCCGGTCGTTGATCGTCAGCTGATACTGGCCGACCAGACCCCAGTTGTCGTTGTCCTTAAACGGATTGTTGCCCGTGATGGTAGAGGCTGTGCCCCGATATTCCTCATGCTCGTAATCGACCGCGCCCGTGATCGCGTGCACGACATTGTCGTCGCCCAGCTTCAGCGTCGAAACGAGCGAAACCTTGCGGCGGCGGCCGGTGTCGCCATTCGTCTCCATGCCATTGTCATCGAGATAGCGGCGATGGGAATTATTCATCTGCACGGAAAGATCGGTCATCCAGCGCCGCATAATTGGCGCCCGCCAGCGCATAGAAGGCGCTGTTGGTGTAGCTGCCGCCAGCATCGATCGCATTGCCGGCGCCACGCACCGCGCCGTCAATGGTGCCGAACGATCCGCCTTCCAGCCGGGCGGCAAAACCCGACATTTCGCGGCCGCTGGCGGTGATGTAGTTGATGACGCCGCCGATGGCGTCCGACCCGTAAAGCGCACTTTGTTCGCCACGCAGGATTTCGACCCGCGCACCGGGATCGGATGTCAGTGTTGCGAAGTCATATTCGCCGAAATAGGGATCGGCCGCCTCGATGCCGTCGATCAGCATCAGGGTGTGATTGCCTTCGGCGCCGCGCATGCGCACCTGGGTCAGTCCTCCGACCGGTCCGGTCCGGTTGACCGAAATACCGGGTACATCGCGCAGCACATCGGAAACGATGACCGTCTGACGGTTCTGCAGGTCAACGGGCTGGATCACCGTCGCGGAGGAGCCGAGTGTCCCGGTGGAAATCCCCCCTTCGCCGCGGCTGGCGGTAATGACGATCGTGTCGGTTACCTTTTCGGGTTCGTTTGCCGGCGGAGTCTGTGCGAAGCCGATGGTCGGCAGCAGTACGGCGCCGGTCATCAGCGCGCGCAATATGGTTCTGGTCATGTGTATACCCCCTTGCGCCTGAGCAACATTTCGGACGGGGGCGTACCGGCTTCGCCTGATTGCCGGCATATGCCGGTGGACGAACGAACGGTCGGCACACGACGACGGACGGGCGCTTGTCGCCCGCTATCGTGCCCCGATGCGGCCCCAGCCGCATGGTTCGTCGCTCAGACGGACGTATACCGTGCCTTGATCATCCCCTGGATCCAGGCAAGAGCGACCAGAACGCCGGCAGGTCTCCTGGCTTGCGGGTCAGGGCTTGATGCACGCCTTCCCAGGCCCCGCATGACTTAGCGTGCGGCCCAGTGGCTGCTTCCTCCGAAGAGGAAGCGATGTGCATCGCGCTCGCCGCTTACAGTTGCAGGGACAGCTGCGGATTTGGATGGAAGCAACCATCCGCACCGCCTTCCCATTTTAATCCCCTCTCGGGGAACCGGCGCGATCATGGGCAGGTGCCGAGGCAGCTACCCGAGAGCGCTCATAGTGCGATTTGGCGGCGATGCCAATCAGAGAATGTGGCGGTCGGGGTCTCGCCATCCTTCGATGATCTCCGGGCCATCCAGCAGCCGCTCTATTTCTCGGGATGGATAAGTGTAGAGTATGATCTTGGCGCCGCGCAGGATTCGCACGTACCGGATCGGCGTAATCGGCCGTCTTTGCTCCAGCGCAGTCTTTCTGTCGGATTAACAGCCGGGATGCGCTCGACATTACGCTGCCTGATCGTTTTTCTCGCGATCCGGCTGAATTTCCTGATGGGTTTTCTCTGCCCCTCGCGCCAGGATCAATGCCGTAAAGCGACGAAGCGTCGGGAAGCAGGAAGGAGGTTCCGCCGACGCCCTCGACATAGAGGACATCGCTGAAGTCATAGCGTTCGCTGACGTTCCAGATCGTCTTCTTTGCGCCGCCCGTCTTGTTGCAGCGAAGGCCCGCCGCGACCCGGCTCTTGCTCGAAATCTCATCGGTGGTCCGGGGCTTGGAAAATGCCGGCATGAACCTTTTCTTTGGTTTTGCCGATCAGCAGAACCGTCGACAAGATCTCATCGTTGAAGTCGTAGCTTATGCCAACACCCATGCTTGGTTCCGCGAGATGAGGAACGGATTGACCGTCCGCCACAAACAGCGGCATCTGCACCGGGTGCATGAAAAATCGACTTCGCGATATCTAACCCATCGCTAACTTCTCCGACCGACGCCTCCTGCTCATAGGTGCTCGACTCACCTGTCTTGCACATGATGCCGTCGGGGGAGAGGCGCTCACCCCATCAGGCAGTGCCGTTAACGACTAAACTGGCAAGTTCGTTTTTGAAGCCGACGCCGCCCTTGAATATCGCCAGCAACTTAGCTCGGTCCCGCAATATCCGGATGTCCGCCACCGGGTCTCCATCAACCACGAGCAGGTCGGCGAGCCTACCGGGCGCGATCGTGCCGCATCGGTCGCCAAGGCCCATCGCCTCGGCACCGTATCTGGTCGCCCAGCGGATGACGTCGACGGCGGGAATGCCGATGTCGTTGACGTAGAGATCAAGTTCGTCGGCATAGGAACCATGCGGAAAGCCCATCGCACCATAATCGTCGCCCAGGATGATCTTGACGCCGGCGGCGTTCGCTTTGGGAAGAATGGCCGCCATCCATTCGAAGTCCGGCCGCATGCCCTCGGCATAGACGGAGCCAGCGGCGATCGCCATCATGACCTTGGGGAAATGCAGACTTGGCGCCAGAAATGTCCCATGTTCGAGGCACTTTTCGATACAGGCGTCGTCAAAGCCATCGCCATGGTCAAGGATGTGGATGCCATGATCGATGGCAAACAGCATGGCATCGACGTTGGCAATGTGCGCGCGGGCCTTCGCACCGCGCTCATTCGCGGTCTCGATGGCGGCCGCCAACTCTTCCCTAGATAACTGCCACTGCGCGGCGGGCGGATGTGTACCATGACCGCCGGTGGCGAAGATTTTGATGATCTCCGCTCCGTCCTTGATCTCCTGGCGCACCGCCTTGCGGAATTCCTCCGGTCCATCGCACCGGGCCACTGCGCCCGACGCGCCGATCTGCATGTACGAGGGAAAGCTCAGATCATTGCCGTGACCAGTGGTGCCGACATCGCGCCCGCAGGCCATGATCCGAGGCCCGACCATTGTTCCCTCTTCGATCGCCGCCTTCATCGCCGCGTCGATGCCGTGGGGCGCGCCTGCGCTGATCACTGCGGTGAAACCGCATTCGAGCGCAAGCCGGAAATTCTTTGCCGCCCGCATCGCCTGCAGCGAAGGCGACGCCTCAAGTCCGAACGGCGAGGGCACTGCGCCGATATCCTTGTAGCTCGCGTGATAGTGGCCAAGCACCATGCCGGGCATCACGGTACGGCCATCCAGGTCGATCAGCTGGTCATCCGGAGCAGCCATCGGCGGCTCGGCGCACACTGCTTCGATGCAGTCTCCGCGCAGCACGATGGTGGCGCGTCGCGGCGGACTGTTCCCATCGACTAGATTGGCGTTTTGAAGGACGATGCGCGTCATTAAGTCGCTCCTCTCCAGTCTCAAAGCACGTCCGCGGTCTTCCGGCCCTAATATGCGCCTCTGCGGAAATGTTGGTTATGACAATATCCGCAGCCCGCCGCTGTACAAGCCCGCCAATCCAGCGGATAAGCCCGGCGGGATCAATGAGCGATGCGATGATCCAGTCTATGCTGCGTCGCGGCGCGAATCTCGCCTGGCGGCACCAGGATCTTGAGAATGCCCGGCTCGCGCGCCTGGAACTCGGTGGCGGACTTGCTTCCGAACAGGAGGAGTGGCTGGCCTGCGTGCCGGCGCGGCCAGTCATTCCGCAATGGTGACTTCGCTCATCGAAAAGCCGATCATTGGCAATGAACGTCTGTGGTCATAGAATTCCTTCATCTTGCAAGGCGGTGAAGTAGGATCCCGACAGCAGATCGGTGAACATGTCCGTCGATCGCGGCCGCCAGCCCAACTCATCCCGCGACCGGATAGCGCGAGACCGGCTGGAGCATCCCGCCAGCGATCGATAGGGGCCGGCAATGTCGGAAATGGCGATGCTGCGCGCCGGAAGGCCCATCGCATTCCCGACCTCCAGGGCGAGATGGCGCTCGCAATGCTCGCCGCCAACAGCATGATACAGTGATCCGCCGCTCCCCGCATCGAGCATGCGGATATACAGATCGCATAAGTCGTCGACATGGACGTTGGACCAGATGCTGAGGCCGGGTCCGACAAAAGGGACGAAGCCCCGCCGGCGCGCCTCGGCGATCATGCCGGGCAAGGCAACGCTGCCGCCATGGCCGTAAACCTGGGGTGGTCGGATGACCATCGCGCGGCCGATTTCGCCGGAGCGCGCGCGCACCTCGTCTTCCAGCAGTACGCGGTCGCGCAGCAGGGGATGAGGATCGAACGGATCGTCTTCGGCATGGACCGGCTCGCTCCAGCCGCCGCCAGGGTCGCGGCACAGAACGCCCGTGCCGGATGTCATGACGAAGATCTTGTCCTTGCCGGCGCAGCGGTCGAGTCCGGCGCGGACCGCGCATGTCTCTTCGGCGACTGTTGGGAACTGCGCCACATAGATGACGGCGTCGGCAAGGTCGCTTGCCTGCGCAACCGCCGGTGCATCGTCCAGCGAAGCGAGCAGGGGCCGCCCGCCCGCCTGTGCGATTATGTCGGCCGCGCCGGCCGAGCGGGCAAGCGCCGTCACCTGGCGCCCCTCCGCCGCCAGCCGCCGCGTCAGGTGGCGACCGACATAACCCGAGCCGCCGATAAGGAAGATGCGCACCGCGTTGGCCCGTCAGATCCGCGGGATCGTGTCGATCCAGGCACGGGTGTCCCCGTCGAAGATCGCCGATTCCAAATAGTGCCCGGTTTCCTCGCGGCAATCGACATAATAGAAGCGGGAAACGTCGCGTTCTCCGGGGAAATTGTCGGCGATCGGCGGATGGCTCCAGGCGGCAAACTCACGCCCACGCCCTTCGAAGGAGTCATAATCTGCGAACAGGCGCGAGATGTGGTGATGTCGGATGACGAAATCGCTTTCGGGCATCATGTCGGTGTAGATCTGAACCGCGCCATCCACGGGGTTCATCACCTCGATTTCCATCGCGCCGACATAGGACAATGCGCAGTTCATCCGGCCGATCTGATTGTCTTTGAGCGGGACCTCCAGCGGCGTGAATTCCATAAAGGATTTCATACCGTGCAGGTCGCACAGCACCGCCTTCGCCTTGTCGAAGTCGTTGGTGATGTAAGTGAACTGGTAGAAGCCGGGGAATGGGGCCTGACCCTTGTCGAAAGACTGCTGCGTTCCGATGCCGGGCAGGCGTTGGAGCCGTTCGCGTTCGGCCTCAGGCAGGACGATGCCCTCGATGCTGTGACCAAGGATGGCCGAGTCGATGCTGAACAGGCGGCCTTCCGGATTGTCCGCTAGGGGGCGCACGGCATAGCCGAGACCGCCAGTTCGGCTGACCATTGCTTCGGCGTCTTCGGTGGAGGCGAATAGGCGGCCGGTGGAATGCAGCTTGGGACGGTCGTTCTGGGCGGCGAAATAGCCGCTGGAGTCTGACTTGGCCTGGACAAGATCGGCCTGGAGCGCGCCGATCCAGGCAGAGCTCATATCAACCACCGCCTCGCCGCCATCGGGCGTTTTCAAAATCACATCGCGACGCGTGTCAAATTCGTGCGTGCCGAATGCATTGAAAAAGGCAGGCGCGCTTTTTTCAAGATCGGCACAGACGTAGATCAGCTTGAAATAGCCAGTGAAAGGCGGCCGGCGGCCGCCACTGTTGGAAGCAGGTTCAATCATGACGAAACTCTCCATTCTTGCTCGACATCAGAAAGACACCCGTGCTTCGACGCCATAGGTCCTTGGCGCACCCGGCAGGCGAGTCGTTATGCCCAGGGTCGGATATGGGTCGATGCCCGACGCATAATAGTTCTTGTTGGTGATGTTGCGCACGAAAATGCCAGCGTTTAGCGATCTGCCGAGAATATTCTCCCAATCCACACGGGCGTTGAAGACGGCGTAGCTGGGAATGATGGCGGTCGGGTAAATCGACTGGTTTACCGGATTGAAGGACGTGACATCTCCGACGACAGTCCGCGACTTGTATAACCCGTCCACCTGCAGATAGAAGTCGCCCTTGTCCTCAGCGGGGGCATGGAAACGGACGCTGCCGGTGATCGCGTGCTTCGGTGCCGATGCAAAGGGCGCATTGGTGTAGTCGGCGCCGGAGTTCAGAACGAAATCGTCATAGGATGCGTCCGAATAGGCGTAACCCAGGTTCAGATCGACCACATCGGCGATATTGAAATTCTGCTCGATCTCGAAGCCCTTGATCGTCGCTGACGCGGCGTTGATGATCGTGCCGACGAAGACTTGGTTGCCCGGATTGGCCGGGTCGGGAACCAGGTCGGTGACTGATTTTTGGATATCGTCATATTTGTCGTAATAGGCGGCGATTGTAGTCCGGCCGCGCACGCCGCCGGCCTGCCAGCTCGCCTTCAGGCCGATCTCGGTATCGATCACCGTTTCAGGGCGGAACGGAACGAAGGTCGCCAGCGAATTGGCGTTATCGACGAAACCGCCGGCCCGATACCCCTTGCGGTTGGTGACATATACCAGAAGGTCGCGATTGATCTTCCAGTCGAGCGCAAGCGTCCAAGTGAGCTGATCGAAGGTTGCCTTGATCTTCACGGCGCAGGCGTTGTTGGGAAGCGGAAGGTTGTCGGCGCCCAGGTTCTGGCAATTGCCCGATGTAAACCGCGGCTCAGTGGTGAGCTTACGCCAGTCCTTGGTTTCGCGAATGCCAACGGTAGCGGAGACGCCGGGCAGCCAGGGCAGATGGTATGTTAGCTGCGCATAGCCGGCCAGCGAGGAATTTATGGCATCTAAGGACTTGACCACATTGTTCGGACCGGCTCCGAAAACCTGGGTGAGTTGGCCTTCCTTGCCCTTGTCCTGAAGACCGAAGAGGCCTAGCGTATATTCCAGATTGTTGTCCCATAGCGCTCCCTGGAGCAGCAGTTCGTTGGAGTATTGCTTGGCCCGGACCGTCTCGTTGATGTCCAGGATCGAGTAAGACGATCCGTCGAGATCGGAATAGAGCGCCGCCTTAACCTTGCGGAAGCCGAAGATGTTCTTCAAGGTCGCCCCGCCCAAGTCGAAGGTCGTGGTGTTGACGACCATCAGGCTATTGATCCGCGTTCCGTTTGGGGGAGAGTTAGAAAAGCTGGTATAAAAGCTTCGCTGCGCCAGCGCAGTGAGTTCGGCTGCGGCAAAGGCCGCCGGACCCGCGGGATTCACGGCGATGAGCTTGTAGGGGGACCCTTCACCACGATCCCTCGCTGCCTGGATGATCAAGTCGTTTCGGATGCCGGGAGCCGGTTCCAGCCGCAGGAAGCCGCGAAGCGCCCAACTGTGGCGGTCGTCGAGGTCGCGGCCGGTGTTGGGATTGTCGATATAGCCGTCATGGGTGTCATAGATGCCGGAGACGCGCAGCAGGGCGCCTTCGGCGATGGGAAGATTGAGCGCTGCCTCGAGCCGGCGCTGGTCATAATTGCCGATCGTCAGGTCGCCATAGCCGCCAACGGTATCGGTAGGCGCGGTCGGCGACAGCAGGATGGACCCGCCGGTGCTGTTGCGGCCGAACAATGTGCCTTGTGGGCCTTTAAGTACCTGGACCGACTGCAGGTCGAACAAGGCTTGTCCGGTGCCCTGCAGGCGTGCCTGCACGACGTCGGCGAAATAGATCGGAACCGACGGATCATAGACCACGTTCGGCAAGAACTGCCGCTGGGAGCGGATGGTGACGGTCATCGCGCCACCGCCGAACGGCGAGGCTTGAGCGGTGAAGCCGGGGGAGACTTGCGCCAGATTGTCCAGTTGCGTGACCCCGGCGCGTTTGAGCGTTTCATCGTCATAGGCGCTAACGGAGACCGGAATGTCCTGAAGCCGTTCCGCGCGCCGGCGAGCGGTGACGATGATATCCGATGAACTGGCGGTCGCCATGTCAGCCGTTTCAATCTGTGGCTGGGCGGGCGCCTGTGCGAGTGCAGACGCGGGTCCCATGACGCAGGCGCTCGTCAGCAACAATGCCTTTACTGTGGTTGTCATCCTTTTCCCCTCCTCATTTGCCTCGGTTCTGTGCGGGATGCGGTGTCGCAAACCCCCAATGCCGGCGAATGGTTGACACAATACAATTCAATGTACAATAGTCAAGTGAATGAACCAATGGTTCGATTTGTGAATGGCCGGTGACGGAACGGTGGCTGGCGGGTGAGAGGATGACGATGGCAGAAGGTCGGGATACCGCGGACGAGCGAGGCGGTTCGGCGCAGGATGCAAGCTATGATTTTATCATCATCGGCGCGGGTTCGGCCGGTTGCGTACTGGCAGACAGGTTGAGCCGCGACGGCCGCTTCCAGATTCTGGTGATCGAGGCGGGGCCTCCCGACAATCACCCCTTCATCCCGATGCCTATGGGTCTGTTCGCTACTCTTAAGAATGCAAAGCGGGTCTGGTTCTATGCCCTTGAACCTGATCCAACGACGGGCAAGCAGCATTATTGGGTGCGCGGACGCATGCTCGGGGGCTCCAGCTCGCTCAATGGCATGCTGTACTTCCGGGGGCAGCCCGAGGATTATGACGGCTGGGCGGAACTTGGCTGCGAGGGCTGGGGATGGGACCAGATGCTGCCCGTCTTTCGCGCCATGGAGGACCATGAGCTTGGCGACGATGGCGTACGCGGGGTGGGCGGCCCGCTCCACATTTCGGTGCAGAAGGAGAAAACTCCGCTTACCCAGGCATTGCTGAAGGCGGGTGAGGCCATGGGCCTGTCTGTCCGTGACGATCTCAACCGGCCCGATCAGGAAGGCATTGGCTACAGCCCCCGCACGATTCGAAAGGGACGGCGCGTCAGCGCGGCCGATGCGTTTCTGCGGCCCGCGATGAAGCGTCCGAACGTCACCGTAGTTACGGACACTCTGGTCAGCCGGATCGATTTTAGGGATGGGCGGGCGATGGGCGTCACTTGCCTGCGGGCCGGCGAGGAAGTGCGCTATGGTGCCGAGCGGGAAGTGATCCTTTCCGCAGGTGCCTTGCAGAGCCCGGCTGTGCTCCAGCATTCCGGCATCGGCCCCGCCGCGCTGCTGGACGACTTGGGCATTCCGGTGGTTCGCGACCTGGCGGAGGTCGGGCGCAATGCGCGCGAGCACAAGATGATCACCATGACCATGCGCGTCTGCGGGCACAGCCTCAATAAGCAGCTGCGGGGCTGGCGCAAATATTGGAATGGCGCCCGTTATTTCCTGACCCGAACCGGGCCGATGGCGGCGACCTATGACATCAACGCCTTCGTGCGGACACGGCCGGAGCTGAACCGGCCCGATGCCCAGCTGACCTTCTGGGCGCTATCGCCGGTACGCGGCATTGCCGGCTCCCAGGTGGAGAAGCAGCCGGGCCTCATGTTCATGGGCTATCCGCTCCGCACCGAGAGCCGGGGCGAAATCCGCATTCGCTCTGCCGATCCGCGCGACCCGCCAGCCATCCAGGCCAATTTCCTGACCACCGACTATGACCGCCGCGTCATCATCGACATGTTCCGTTATGTTCGGAAATTGCTTGCCCAGCCGCAGCTCGAGCGCTTCCTGGTGGAAGAAGCCTTTCCCGGCCCGGCAGTGCAAACGGATGAGGAGATCATCGCCGCCTGCCATGAGGATAGCACCTGCCTCCATACCGTCGGCACCTGCCGGATGGGCGCCGATGCCGCTTCCGTCCTGGACCCGCGCCTGCGGGTACGGGGAGTCGATGGATTGCGGGTGGCGGATTGCTCGATCATGCCGACACAGGTTTCGGGAAATACGAACGGGCCGGTCATGGCCGTGGCGTGGCGGGCCGCCGACTTTATTTTGGCCGACCATGCGGACATTCAAGGGAGATAAGAGATGAGCATCCTGTTTGGCGGAATACGGCAACTCGGCATGGTCGTGCACGATTGCGAGGAAGCGATGCGCCAGTGGGGCAGGCTGGGCGTTGGCCCTTTCTTCACCATGCGCTTCACGGTCGACGACTTCATCTTTCGCGGGAAGCCCAGCCCGGCCCCGGACGTCACCCTGTGCTTCGCCCATTCGGGCCCGCTGCAGGTCGAACTAATCCAGCAGCATAATGACGTCCCCAGTGTCTGGCGCGAGTTCCTCGACAGCGGGCGCGAAGGGGCGCAACATGTGGCGGCGTGGTATGCCGACCATCCGACCTTCGACGCCAAGAAGGCCGAACTGGTCTCGAAAGGCCTTCCCCTGATTCAGGAAGGTGGTTCGCGCGCGGCCGATGCCCGCTTCGCCTACTTTGACAGCGGCGAGCCGGGCGGGCTGATGATTGAGATTTCCGAAGCGCTGGTGCCTGCGGGCGCGGCAGCGCGTTTGCACATGGAACAGGAGGCCGAACAATGGGACGGCGTTCAGCTGGTGGCAGATCGCCGGTGAGGCTTGAGTACGTCGTCGCATCGCCCCCCGCTTGCGTGCGGTCTGCGCCCTTCCAAAGGAGGCCCCCGCCAGAGGTGGCGGGCGGCCCAGGCGGGACCCTGCCGCGCCGATCGAGAGAAGTGCCGGGTGACATCGTTACGCTGCCGCCCTATGCTGGATGCTTACCTCGGCCTGTATGGAAAATATGGATGCCCTCTTCGACCACCAAAAAGCCGAGCCTGCGTGAAATTCAAAAGGAAATGACGCTTGAAATAATTCGCAAGGCGGCGCGGAAGACCTTTTACGCCAAGACTTTCGAGGAAGTATCCATCGAAGAGATCGCTTCGGAAGCAGGCGTCAGCCGGGGCACCATCTACCTGCATTTCACCGGCAAGAATGAGATACTGTTTGATCTGCTGATGCAGGACATGGCGACGCAGATGGCGATCTATGACGAGCTGGCCCAAACCGAAGCCCCCGACCGTCCGAGAGTACGTGCATGGCTTCAGCACTTCCGCGATTCCATGGAGGAGCGGCATCGCTCGATGCACCTGTTTCCGGTCGCGTTCGTCCACATGCCTGAAAGGCAGCATGTTGTGGTCAAGCATCGTGAGACCGCGATCAGGCATTTGGGCGAGCGCCACAAGGCATTCAGCCTGGAGGGTTTGAGCGGACTGGATCGCGAGAGGAAGCGCGCAAGCATCTATATGATGTTGTTCAAGATTGAGCAGGTTTCCTACACCTTTTCCATTCTTGAAGGGACGCCCGATATCACCGTGGGCCTCGACATGCTGGCGGATGAACTGACGGAATTCTTGCTGTCCAAATGACCCCGCAAGTCAACTGCCGCGTGCCGTAAATTTCTCGCGCTGCACCGGCCGTCAACGATTAAAAAAGGAAGATTCTCATGGCCAATAGCGAAGTTGCAATCGCGAACCTCCTGTACCGCTATGCCGAATATGTCGATTCCGGCGATTTCGAGGGCGCAGCCGCCTTGTTCCTTCATGCGCGTGTCCTTTCCCGCGACGGTGAGCTAGATCACGCTGGGGTGCTGGCGCTCTGGCAGGGCCGCGTCACCCTGTATGACGACGGTACGCCGCGCACCAAGCATGTGATCACCAATCCGATCATCGAGGTTGACGAGGCGGCGGGGACCGGTACTTGCCGCAGCTATTATACGGTGCTTCAGCAAGTGGGCGACTGCGCTCTCCATCCCATCATCTGCGGTCGCTACCATGACGAGTTCGAGCGGGTGGATGGAGTCTGGCGCTTCCGGTTTCGCGATTATAGCCTAACCGACCTGATCGGCAATCTCAGTAAGCATCTGAACCCCTGACCAAAGGGGGCAGGGCATAGCCATCGCTGAGCGGATTGCCCGCCAATCACGCGATGTTCTGTGCATCCTCCGCGAACTGCGCGCGGGGACACGTGTCGCATCAGCGACTTCAGTGCGCAGGTGCGGCGATGGCCAATGTCGACGGGGGCGTTCTAGGGGATTGCGATGATCATTGTCGTTTCCTTTGGCTTGGCCTTCGCGCGCCTGCGCGCGGTCGCTTGAAGTCGGCGCCTTCGATGGCTCGAAAGGTTCATTCGGAATGATTAGAACAGGGGGAAAGCGGCGCCTGCCTAGGCGAAGCGATGGAGTCGTTTCCTCGCTGTCTCGCAAGGAGCGAAGCTTGAAAGGTCTTGTCGGTCGCGATCGACTGACCCTCGCCGCCCTGGCTAGCGCGTAGACTCATTATGCGGCGCACCAGAGGCGAACGCAGATGAGCTTGATGGCGGCGAGGAAGTTGGCTGGGTTTTTGTCGTAGCGGGTTGCGATGCCGCGGAACTGTTTGATGCGATTGAAGAAGCGCTCGACGAGGTTTCGCTGTTTGTAGAGCCAGGGCGAGAAGGCAAAGCGCTGTTTGCGGTTGGATCGATTGGGAATGTTGGCCCATACGTTCCTGGCCGCTGCGGCCTCGCGGATGGCGTTGCTGTCATATCCCTTGTCGCCCAGCAGGGTTGCGCCTTCTGGAATGGCCTCGATCAGCGCTTCAGCCTCACAGGCGTCGTGGACCTGCCCACCTGTCAGTCTCAGGCTGACAGGGCGTCCGTCAGCATCGACAAGAGCGTGGAGCTTGCTGGTGAGGCCGCCCCGGGAACGTCCCATGCCACGATCGCAGCTTCCCCCTTTTTGCCCGTCGCACCGTGCTGGTGGACGCGCATGCAGGTGGAATCGATCATCACCAGTTCGCCATTACATCCGGCAGAAACCGCTGCCAGAAGCCGGTCCCAGACCCCAGCTTTGCGCCAGCGCACGAACCGATTGTAGCAGGTCGTCGGAGGCCCATAGCGCTCAGGAACTTCGGCCCACGTCGCTCCAGAGCGAAAGCGCCACATGATACCGTTGAGAACCCGCCGGTCATCCACGCGGGCCACGCCGCGAGGCTTGTTGGGGAGCAACGGCTCGATAATCGCCCATTCCCGATCTGTCAGTTCATACCGCCGTCGTGCCATCAAACCCTCCAAAACTGAAGGCTCCTGAATCACGCAAACCGCTATCCTTCAAGGCATTTTATGAGTTTACGGCCTAGTGTCGCAGTTCCCATGGCGACACTCACCCTTCCGATCACGACGTTTATTCCGGAACATTATGCGCGTGTCGTTGGGCTTGATCTCGCGGTCATAGGGGCGACCTTTATGTTCGTCCGACTGTTCGATATCGCCATCGATCAAGTACTTGGTCTGATGATGGACCGTACTGCGACGCGTTGGGGTCGATTCAAGCCCTGGTTGGCTGGCGGAACGCCGCTCGTGATGATCGGGGCGGGCATGCTGTTCTTCCCGAAGCCGGGCTACTCGGCGACATACTTGGCAGTCGCGCTCATAATAACTTATATCGGCTATTCGTTGGTCATTCTCTCCCAACTTGGCCTCGCCGCCGGGTTAAGCAATGAATATGAGGGGAGATCGCGTGTCTTCAGTTGGTGGCAAGCCGGAACCACGGCTGGCCTAGTTCTTGCTATGACGACTGCCTCTTTCGCTGGTGGAAAAGGTATTGATGCGTCCTTTGCCGTACACTCCATGGGCATAATTGTTATTGTGCTCACACCGATCGGCACAGCGTTAGCGCTCCGTTTCATTCCCGACGGCACCACGCGCTCCACCAATCAAAAGATGGGCACCTCCATCAACACGGTGATCTGAGTGGTTATCTGCGGACGGCGGAGGTGGTAGAGTGAACGCTGGCCATTGGTCCGCGCTTACGGCTGTTTTTCGTAAGTTTTCCTGATTTGCGGGCGCAGCTATCCCATGGCTGCCCGTCGTTCGTGGAAGATCAGGCGGTTCATGTTGTAGGCCAGATTGGCGAGCGTGATTTTGGCCTCGGCGCGGTTGATGCCGATAGTGCGGATAAACAGCCCCATCTTGGCCTTCTGCTGCGCGAACACATGTTCGACCCGGGCGCGGATCTTCGATTTCGTGGCATTCGCTCGCCGGACATGGTCCGGCATCGGCTTGCCTCGGGGCTTCTTGCGATGGATCCGGCTGACGCGCCCCTGCGCTTTGAGCCACTTCTCGTTGGCCTGGCTGCGGTAAGCCGTATCGGCCCAGACATCCGAAGCGGTATTGTCGCCCGTCACGACGTCCCGGAGCATCCGGCCATCGAAGCGCGCGCCATCGGTGACCTTGCCCTTGCGGATGAAGCCGAAGGCGCGGCAGATCGCAATGCTGCTCTTGTAGCCGAAGCTGGGAATCGCGATGTCGATTTGCGGCCTTCCGTTCGCCGCCGGTCGGCCTTTGGCGAACTTGAGCGTCCAGCGCGCATCCGTGTCCTTCTGCGCCGAGCGGGCGGGCTCGGGCCAGATCTCCCCGGCTGTCTTTCCGTCCTTGATCGCATCCTTCTCGGCCTGCGTGTTGCGCTGCTTGGGCGCGGCCACCAGCGTCGCGTCGACGATCTGCCCGCCCATGGCGAGGTAGCCCTGTTGCTTGAGCTGGCGATCAAAATCGGCAAACAGCTCGTCCAACGCGCCGGCCTCGGTGAGCTTCTCCCGAAACAGCCGGATCGTGTTGGCATCCGGCGTCGCGACGCCAAGATCGAAGCCCAGGAAGCGCAGCCAGCTCAGCCGATCCCGGATAAGATACTCCATCCGCGCGTCACTGACGTTGTTCTGCGCGGCCAGGATCAGCACTTTGAGCATCGCCACCGGATCATACGGCGGACGGCCGCCCTTTGATCCATCCCCGTAGGCCAGAGCCGCGACCAGCGTCGAGCGAAATACCTCAAAGTCGACGATCCGCGACAGCTCTTCCAGCGGATCGCCATGCGCCGACAGCCGCTTCAAATGATCCGATAAACCGAACAATCCTGACTGACGCATCGCCACCTCCTGTCAACCGCAGTGAATCAAATCATGCGCCGTTTGACGAGGGGTTTTTGGAGGTGCCCAGATTGGGGGACAATTGTATCTGCAATTGATTTGCCGGTCCGCGACCGCTCGCCTGTTGGGACTAGCCTCTCTTATTCACGACGCTCGGTTTCGGGTCCGCTCTGGGCATTTGCTGCGGCTGGCTGTATTGCGCGGACGACCGGCATCGCTGGCGTTTGTTTCACCGCATTCGGATTGATGGGCTTTTCGGGTTGAAGGGCTGGGCTCGGAGTTCTGCGGCGCTGCCGCATGGGCTACGTCGGCGCAGGCTTCAGCCGGAGAACGAGGGCGCGGAACAGGTCGGCATCCGGACAGGCGGAAGCGAAGGCAATGCGGATGCGGCTAGCACTTTCTACGACGCGCGCAGCGACCTTGAGCAGCCGCAGGCGCAAGGTGG
>NZ_VLKK01000031.1 GCF_007830065.1 Sphingobium wenxiniae
CTCCGACCAATCAGCCAGAGGGAAGTCAAAACATGGGTCACTTCTCAGTGGAAACTTATGCCCCTCCCGGGTCAACTCTCAGTGGAAATCAACAATATGGCACGCCCGAGCAGAAGCAGCGCTTCCTGCCCGATATCGCAAAAGGCCGTATCCGCTGGGCGCAGGGCTATTCGGAACCCGGAGCAGGCTCCGATCTCGTCAGCCTGCAATGTCGGGCGGAGGATCGGGGCGACCATTGGCTGGTCAACGGGCAAAAGATATGGACCAGCTATGCCGACAAGGCGGACTGGATCTTCTGCCTCGTCCGCACCGATCCGGCCGATCGGTATCGCGGCATCAGCGTGCTGATGATGGACATGCGCACGCCCGGTATTTCGACGCGTCCGATACGGCTGATCTCCGGCGCGTCACCCTTCTGCGAAACCTTCTTTGACGATGTGAAGGTGCCCAAGGACCAACTTCTGGGCGAGTTGAATCGCGGCTGGGATGTGGCCAAGCACATCCTTCTCCACGAACGCGAGACGATCGGCGAACTGCTCGGCGGATCGGATTATCAGGCGCTCGGCACCGCTCTGGCCGAACACTGGGGACCGATCCACGACCCCATCCTGCGGGCGCGCGTCGCGCTGTTCGATGTGGACGCACTCGCCTTTGCGGCGATGTCGGAAAAATTCGCCGAAGAGGCAAAGGCTGGCCGCGCGCACCCCGCCCAGGCATCGATGATGAAATATGCCAGCAGCGAGTTGGGCAAGGCCCGCTACGAGTTGATCATGGCCGTCGCAGGATCGGAAGGCCTTGTCAGGAATGCCGCCGCGAACGGTAGTCCCGCCGATCCGCGCCAGTGGCTGCGCAGCAAGGGTTATTCGATCGAGGGTGGCACGAGCGAAGTGCAGCTCAACGTGATCGCAAAGCGCATCCTCGACCTACCCGCCGCCTGATCTAAGGGATTTTCGGAGCCATGCCTCTTTTCCACACCGACGAGCAGACGATGATCAAGGAGATGGTGGCCCCGCTCCTTGCCGAACAGGGATCGGGCGCGATCCGGGCGCAGCGCGATCTAGGGCCGGAAACCGCCTATTCCTCCGGACAATGGCGCCAGTTCGTCGAGATGCAGTTGCCCGGTCTGCTTGTGTCATCGGCACATGGCGGCGGCGGTCTTGGCCATGTCGAGGCGGGAATCGTCATGGAGGAAATCGGCCGCACCCTCAGCCCCTCGCCCTTCCTGGCAAGCGCGATCGGGGCGGTGACCGCGCTGGGTTTCGCCGACGACGCGCTTCAGGCACGCTGGCTCCCGGCCCTCGCCGGCGGCGTGATCGCAGCTCTCGCAATCGATGAAGGCCTCAAGCATCGGCCAGGCCATGTCGCGCTCAGCGCTAGAGCGGAGAAGGGCGGTTTCCGGCTGAATGGCGTCAAGCGATCCGTCGTCGGAGCCAGCGAAGCAGAGCTATTGATCGTCAACGCGCGCACTTCCGGAGCGGTGGACGACGAAAGCGGCCTCACTCTTTTCGCGCTCTCGCTCCCCCGAGAAGGCGTGCGCGTCGAGAGCCAGCGCCTGATCGACGGAAGCGTCGCGGCGATGGTGCGGTTTGACGATGCGCTGGTGGAAGAGACGGCGGTGATCGGCGAAACCGGCCAGGGCCGGGCGCCGCTTTCCGCCATGGTCGACGCCGTTCGCATCGGCGCCGCAGCCGAACTGGTCGGCGTGGCGTCGGCCGCCGCAGCTCTCGCGCTTGCCTATCTCAAGCAGCGCAGCCAGTTCGGTCGCCTGATCGGACAGTTCCAGGCGCTGCAGCACCGCGCCGCTATGGTCTATGTCGAGATCGAAATAGCGCGGGCGGCGGTGCTGAAAGCACAGCATCTCCTCGACGCCGGCGATCCCGCCGCGCCGCTGATGATCGCCGTGGCGAAGAGCAAGGCGGGCGCGGCGTCGCGCCGCGCGGCGCAGGAGGGCGTTCAGATGCATGGCGGCATGGGCATGACCGACGAGCATGATGTGGGCCTTTACATGAAGCGCGACCGCGTCCTCGACGAGATGTTCGGCGATGCCGGCTTTCACGCGGATCGCGTGGCCCAGCTCAACGGCTATTGAGAGGGACGATGCCCGGAGCATCGAGCAAGTCGGCTGCCAGCGAAGGTCCGCTGGCTGGGATACGAGCGATCGAATTCGCCGGCATGGGGCCCGGACAATTCTGCGCGATGCTGCTGTCCGACATGGGGGCCGATGTCGTGCGAATCGACCGGTCCGCGCAGGATGACTAATCCAACCCGGTCATCGATCGCGGGCGGACATCCATCACGCCCAATCTCAAGACCGCATCACGCCGGACCATCACGCTCAAGGCGATCGAAGGCCGATGTGCTGATCGAAAGCTATCGGCCAGGCGTCATGGAGAGGCTCGGCCTTGATCGCCGCGCTGGGGCTGAGACGCGACCCCCAGCGAAGGGGCAGAAGCGGCACGCCAGGATCGTCCAACCGATCGTTGCCCGCCACTGGGCCGGCCCTGATCACAGACGCGATGACATTGGTTTTCGTCACACGCAGGTGGGACAAAGCCGGCGCGAACGATAGAGCCCGCACAACAGCCCACCGGAGAAAACAAATGGCCAATGCGAGCGGTCGTACCGCCCTTGAGGAATGGAAATATGGCTGGCCGGTCGTCATTGCGGCGGCCTTTGGCTGCTCCCTTGCCGGCCTTCACA
This sequence comes from Sphingobium wenxiniae, assembly GCF_007830065.1. Lineage (GTDB taxonomy): Bacteria > Pseudomonadota > Alphaproteobacteria > Sphingomonadales > Sphingomonadaceae > Sphingobium > Sphingobium wenxiniae. The sequence goes on from NZ_VLKK01000031.1 coordinate 2,701, forward strand.
TATATTCGACCGGCGTCTTCATCGAACCTCTACAGGCCGCCTTTGGCTGGACGCGCGCGGAAGTCACCAGCGGGCTCTCCATTGTCGCGATTGTCGGCATCCTTCTATCCCCCGTCATAGGCTTCATGGTGGATCGTTGGGGATCGCGGGCCGTTGCAATACCGGGTTCGCTGATCTTCTGCCTCTCGATGGGCGGTTTGTCGTTCGCCGGTCCTTCCATCGTCAGTTGGTGGATATTGTGGACAGTTGTGGGCGTGGCATCCCTGGCGCTGATGCCGACGGTCTGGACAGCGGCCGTATCCGCAAAATTCGTTGTCAGCCGCGGATTGGCGCTAGCCCTGATGCTGTGCGGCACCGGCCTGTCGTCCGCCATCTATCCCTTCCTAACCAATGTTCTGATCAACGCCCTGGGCTGGCGCGGCGCATATATGATGCTCGCAGGCATTTCCATCGTGATCATCATTCCGATCCTATGGATCGCCTTTGTGGATGTCCGCGTGCAAGCGGTTGGCGAAACCAAGCCGGCCATCAATGGGTGGATGGTACAGGAAGCCTTGCGAAAACGGCAATTTTACCAGCTCTGCATAACGGCGCCGTTGATCACCACCATTATCGTTGGCTTCGTGGTTCACCTGGTTCCGTTGCTGACATGGAGTGGCGTCGATCGGGATCTTAGCGTCAAGCTGGTGGGACTGATCGGCATCACATCGGTCATTGGACGTCTGCTGATGGGGCATTTCCTCGACCGGTTGCCAGGCCCCCCATTGGGCGTGATCAGCGTGCTGCTGCCGGTCATTGCCGCGATCCTGCTGCTGTCCTTCACGGCATCGCTGCCGATAAAGCTGCTCGCCGTCGTGCTGCTCGGCCTTTCCGTCGGCGGTGAATATGACGCCGTCATCTATTTAAGCACTCGTTATTTCGGCTTGAGGAATTTCGGCAAGCTGTTCAGCATCATCGCCGGACTTATGATGGCGGGCGTGGGGCTGGGACCATTCGTCGCCGGTGCGTTATATGACGCCAGCAATTCCTATCGGCCTTTCTTGCTATTCGTAGTCCCGGCGGGATTATTGTGCGCGCTAATGATCGGCACGCTCGGACGCTATCCCGATCATCTTTCTGACCCCAAATGACATATTTTCACGACCTCTTATGTTAAGGCTTCGCGAGTCCCTGCCATTTTCCGGGCCACCTTTCTGAACATGTGTCAATGATAAAGAGCCTCACAACATGCATGTGTTCTATCGGCCTGGCACACTGATTAAACGATGCCCCAAAAGCTGTCAGTTTGTATGCTATTCCTGGTTCTCGGTCGGCGGCAAGCTACCGATCGGGCAATGACCGTATGCTACCGGGCAAAAGCACTACAGTGCTGGCCCGCGACGCTAATGAAAACCGGCATATCGATGCCGGATAATTATGGATCAGGGAGAGGATTTATGCGTATAAAAGCTGCGCTTGCGCTCGGTTCGAGCCTCGCTATTGCGTATGGAAGCCCGGCATTAGCCCAGGCCTCAAGCGATGCCGCCACAAATAGAGTGCCTCAGGCGGAAGAAATCGGCTCCTCCAGCGAAATCATCGTGACCGCGCGTCGTCGTGAGGAAAGCCTTTCGCGCGTTCCCATCTCGGTGTCCGCCTTTTCGCAGGAGTCGTTAAACAACAAGTCCGTCACTAGCATCGCACAGGTGGCCCAGTCCACACCTGGCCTGACCTTCGGCAATTCGGGCGGCACGACCAATCCGCAGGTCGTGATTCGTGGCCAGAGCCGCGCCAATATCGGCGATGCCGCACAGCCGGTGCTGACCTATTTCCAAGACGTGCCCCTCCCCTATATCGCCAGCATCATTCCGACCTACGATTTGGCCTCGCTTCAGGTTCTCAAAGGTCCGCAAGGCACATTGTTCGGCCGCAATTCCACCTCTGGCGCATTGCTGGTCTATTCCAAGGAGCCGACGTACAACCTCGAAGGCTATCTGATGGGCGGCTATGGAAATTATGACCGTCGTCAGGCCGAAGGCGCGATCAACGTGCCTATCATCGACGGCAAGCTCGCGCTCCGTGTGGCTGGCCAGCGCATCAAACGCGACGGCTATACCAAGGTCGTCAATCAAGGCGGACTCCGTCGCGACGACATCAACGATACCGCCTTCCGCATTTCGTTGCTGGCCGAACCGACCGACTTCATTCGCAATGTCACCGTCTTCGATTATTTCAAGATGAACCGTAGCGGTGATGGCGGCATTCTGAATTATGTCTACCCGGACCCCATTCCGGAGAGAAATCCGGGTCTCAATACCTTCTATGACTGCGGCACATCGCCCGATTGCGATATCGACCTGGCGTTGGCCCGTCAGCAGGCCGCCGGTCCGCGCAAAACCTACAGCAACGAAGTTCACCAGATAAAGGCACTCGTAACCGGCCTGTCCAATACGACCACGGTGAATCTGGGATCAATCACGCTGAAGAATATCTTCGGCCTTCGCTTGGCGAAATCGTCAACCACCAACGATTCCGATGCCACGACGATGAAACTGATCGTTGCCGACCAAAACCAGAACATCAAGCAGACGAGCGACGAGTTTCAAATTCAGGGCGATTTCTTCGACCACAAACTATCGACTATCTTGGGTGCCTTTTATCTCAAGAGCAAGCCGAACGGCCCACAGGGCCTGACGCTGGCGACATTCTACAGTCTCGCTTCTCCGTCGGTCATCATGGCGCACCGGACGCAGACCAGCAAGGCGCTGTTTGGCCAAGCGACCTATGATTTCAGCGATCTGGTGCAAGGTCTAAAGCTTGACCTTGGCGTCCGTCACACCTGGGATGAGACACAGGCCTGCGCGGGCGGCTATCCGGCCAACAACCCGTTCGTTCCCAAAAGTACGCCGCAAACCACGCTGGCACAGTGCGTCAACGGCACCTCGCTGACGGTTAATGGCACGCCGACCTTCGTCAAGGGCGCGCTAACGGAAGATAAATCGGCGGCCTGGACGTGGAATGTGGGCCTCAACTATCAGGCTTCCGACGCGATCTTCCTGTATGCGACATTGCGTCGCGGCTATCGGTCGGGCGGCGTGAATGCCCCGCTCTTCAATCCGTTAGCGCCGAACAGCCTGGCGCCGTTCCAGTCCTATGCGCCGGAAACCGTGACCGACATCGAACTGGGCGCCAAAACCCATTGGCAGGTGGCAGGCATGCGCGGCACGTTGAACCTCGATGTCTTCAGGGGCCGATACAAGGGGTCGCAGCGCGGCATCAATGGCCTGAACGGCTTTGACGGCGACGGCAATTCGAGCAATGATCCGTCGGCCGGCACCATCATCGTCAATGCAGGCAATGCAACGGTACAGGGTTTCGATATCGATGCCACCATCTCACCGATGGGGGGCCTGACCATCGGCGGCTTCGCCTCGTACAACGACGCCAAATATACCTCGACAGGTATTCCGCCGCTGTTCAATACGCCCACATTCGCGGCCTTTCCCACCACCACGAAGGATACTGCCTTTCCCTATGCGCCGGCTCTGACGCTAGGTGCCAATGTGACCTATGAAGCCAGGTTGCCGGACGACCTGGGATCGCTGGTCTTCAACGCCGACGTGTTCCGCTCTAGCCGGGTCTATTTCGGTCCGTTCAAAAACGACAAGACGCTCAGCCAGGCAGCCTATGCTGTGGTCAACACCCGTATCGATTGGCGGGACATCGGCGGCAGCAGCGTGGATGTGGGTTTCTTCGCCCGCAACCTGTTCAACAAACTGTATCGTGCGGGGGCTGCCAACTCGGCGTCTTCGGCCGGCTTCAATTCGGTCTTCTACGCCGAACCGCGCATGTATGGTGTCGACGTGAAGATCTCCTTCTAATTTACGCACAAGGGGACAGGGGGTGACGGTTCACCCCCTGCCCTCTTTTCCGATATACCGTCCCACGGCCCGCACCGTTGAGCAGGACAAGGCGATCGCCTCCAGCTCCACCAGATTGTTGATTGATCCATCTTGCAGAGACAGCTTGATAGCGTCGACAGCGACGGCCTGATCGCGCCGGCAAAAAGAGTCCCTCTCGACCGATGCTGTCGGGAGCGCCCCTTATGCGCCCATGCGACATAGAGTCGGTTCGCGATCTCCTTTGCTTGAGGTTTTGCGGCTCGTCATTTTCACGCAGATGAAACCCGCCGAGGCGCGACAATGGATCTTGATGTCGCCTATCTTTGGCGAATGGGACCATCCGCTCCGATTAGTTCGAGTGATCATTTGAATGGACGTGAACAAATCAAATCTTGTGCCTATCAAGCATGACGAGCTATAAATATAGTCATTGGAACTCCTACTGGCTTTCGTGACAAATGTCTCCTGAAGGTAAACACAGCTTGTGGCCCATCTCGAGCCTGTTCATCCTCAATATGCTGCTCGCCATCGACCTCATTTTCGCCGGCGCGGGATGGATCGGACTTGTGACGACGCCTACATGGTTTCGGGCGCCACCTATGACGTGACCGGCGGCGGCAGCGCCAACAACACTGCCTGATTGATCGACCGCCAATGGACGATCGGGGAAAACATCGAGTAGAACGGCTTGAAAGGACAAGAACGGTGACAAGCACCACAAGCGATACGGGCATATTGGCGAGGGGATGGCTGATCCTGCTCGGCCTGATCATAACATTGGCCGGTCTGTTCTTCGCGATCGGTGGCATCAGGCTCGTGACGCTCGGCGGTAGCTGGTATTTCCTGCTCGCAGGCATTCCCCTGACCATTTCCGGCGGCCTGATCATCACGCGCCGCCCGGCGGGCGCGATCCTGTTCGGCGTCACCTTCCTCGCCACCATCCTGTGGGCCTTGTGGGAAGTCGGCCTGAGTTTCTGGCCCCTCATCTCGCGCCTGCTGGCGATGGGCGTGGGAGCGACGGTGGTCGCGCTGTCGTGGCCGCTGCTGCGCCGGACGCGCGGCCTTGCACCTTTTTGGAGGCCCGCGCTCGGCGTCGCCGCCGTGCTGGCGGTCGGCAGCATCGCCGGTTTCGTTGGCATGTTCCGGCCGCACGATCCGGTCGCCTTTTCCGGCATGCCAGAAGCGCTGATCCCCGTCGCCGCCGGGCAGGCGCAGAAGGACTGGGCGTCCTATGGCAACGATCAGGCAAATACCCGCTTCGCCGCGCTCGACCAGATCAACCGCGACAATGTGAAGGCGCTGAAGGTCGCCTGGACCTACCGTACCGGCGATGTCGCGGTCAGCGACGGCAACGGGGCGGAAGACCAGACCACGCCGTTGCAGATCGGCGATACCGTCTATGTCTGCACGCCTCACAATAATGTGATCGCGCTCGACGCCGATACCGGCCGCGAGAAATGGAAGGCGATGATCAACGCGAAAAGCCAGGTGTGGCAGCGTTGTCGTGGCCTCGCCTATTTCGACGTTCACGCGCCCTTGCCGCAGCCGGCGGCACCCGGTTCGACCCCGGTGACGACGGTGCCTCTCCCCGCCGGCGCGCCATGCGGGCGCCGCCTGCTCCTGAATACCATCGACGCGCGCCTGATTGCTATCGATGCTGACACGGGAAGGTTCTGCCCCGGCTTCGGCGTCAATGGCGCCGTCGATCTCAAGGCCGGGCTGGGCGCGGCGCCCGATCCGCAATATCAGCTCACCTCCGCCCCCACCATGGCGGGCACCACCGTCGTCGTCGGCGGCCGGATCGCCGACAATGTGCAGACCGACATGCCGGGCGGCGTGCTGCGCGGCTTCGACGTCATCACCGGCAAGATGCGCTGGGCGTTCGATCCGGGCAATCCGGCCGACCGCAATGCCCCGGCGGAGGGCAAGACCTATGCCCGCTCGACCCCCAATTCATGGGCCGGCATGACCTATGACGCCGCGTCGAACACGGTGTTCATCCCCATGGGCAGCCCCTCGGTGGATATTTACGGCGTTCCGCGCACGCCGCTGGAGCACAGATATGGCGCCTCGATGCTGGCGCTCGACGCCACCACCGGCAACGAGAAGTGGCATTACCAGACCGTGCGCAACGACCTGTGGGATTTCGACTTGCCCATGGCGCCGACGCTGATCGATTTCCCGGCCGCCGGCGGGCGGGCGGTGCCCGCTTTGGTGTTCGGCACAAAGGCGGGGCAGATCTACGTGCTCGACCGCCGCACCGGTCAGCCGCTCACCAAGGTGGTCGACGTGCCGGTGAAGCCCGCCAACATTCCGGGCGAGCCTTATGCGCTGACCCAGCCGCGCTCAAGGGCACAGCCTACACCCAGCAGATCCGCGCCAGTGTCGACCTCGACATGGACCGGATAGCCGGGTGGAGAGGCGGGACGTTCCACCTCACCATCAACGACCGGCGCGGCCACGGGATTTCCAGCGACTTCGTGGGCAACCGCCTGCCGATCCAGGAAGCCTATGGCGGCCAGTTCACCAAATTGTCGGAACTGAGCTACGAGCAGGATTTCGGCCATGGCGCCGTCAACATGCGCATTGGTTATTTCGCGATGGGCAACGATCTGGGCGGCATTTCCGCCGGCTGCAACTTCGTGAACGCCGCTTTCTGCGCGCACCCGCTTTCCATGTCTGGCGACAGCAGCTGGTATAATTATCCCAACGCCCGCTGGGGCGCGGCCTTCCGCATCCGCGCGCGGGACAATCTGTTCGTCCGCACCGGCATCTATCAGGTGAACCCCGCGCTGGGGTTGGAGAAGAACGCCTTCCGGCCCTTCGCGGGCCACACCAGTGGCGTGATCCTGCCGATCGAGATCGAATACACCCCCGGCCAGCGCCCCGGCGATCATGCGCTGCCCGGCAGTTACAAGCTGGGCTTCTATTACGACACCGCCGATGCAGCGCGCACGAGCCGCACCGGCACCGGCACCGTCAGCGGGCGCATGGGTTATTATTTCCTCATGAGCCAGACCATCCTGCGCGAAGGCACGGGCAAGCGCGGACTCGCGGTGATCGGCGCCTATACCGTCAACCCGCGCGTCGCCGCGCAGATCACTCGCTGGTATATGGCGGGCCTGATCCAGACCGGCACCTTCACAGGCCGTGATTCCGATACGATCGGCCTGGGGCTGGTGCATGCGGTGCTCAACCCGCGCCTGCGCGAAGCCTATGCGGAGATCAACAATCCGATGAGCGGCATGGATGCGCTGCCGCAGGGTGAAACGGCGATCGAGCTGAGCTATGGCCTCCAGCTGACGCCCTGGCTGATCCTGCGCCCCGACGTGCAATATATCGTCGAGCCGGGTGCCTTCAGCTACGCTGCGCGCAAGGACGCCGTCGCCGTCGGCGGCCAGGTGAAAATGCAATTCTGAGGAGGCGTGACTGCTTTAGTGAATAATCGCACGCGCAACCGCTCTCCCGCGCTGCCAGCGCCAGAGGGCACATCTCTTGAACAGTGTCTTGGTCCGACTATCGATCTCGGCCTTGTGACTGACCACCACGCGATTGAGGGAACCGCGCAAATCCTCACGGAAAGTTCCCCAAGGCGTAGGCAGATCGATGAATAGACTGATGCGACCCCAACCGAGGGAACTCATCGAAAAGGCGGCGGTTCAGCGCACTGGATTGCCGTTCGCGTTACACCCCGCTAGGGGAAAGACTATTCGCAAGGACCCGGTGAAATTCCGGGTGGCTATTCCGGCCGCCGATCCGCCGGACAACGCTCGTCGCAGGCCGATATCCGCCAGTTCCAAACCACGCCATCCTTGCGACTTTCGTCGGTTAAAATCATGAACAGCAGTGCTCTTTCGCGCTATCGCGCCGAATGGTTCAATGGCGCGGACAATGCCCGACGCGACATATTGGCCGGTATGGTCGGCACTTTCGCCCTGATCCCGGAGGTTATCGCCTTCTCCTTCGTAGCGGGCATTGACCCCGAAGTCGGCCTGTTCGCCTCCTTCATGATCGGCATTGTGATCGCCTTCACGGGCGGCCGTCCCGCGATGATCTCCGGCGCGGCGGGCAGCGTGGCGCTGGTCGCGGCCGCGCTCGTCCACGCGCATGGCCTGCACTATCTGCTCGCTGCCACCCTACTGGCCGGACTGTTCCAGATCGCCTTCGGCCTGATGAAGCTCGACGTGCTGATGCGCTTCATCTCGCGATCGGTGCGGACGGGCTTCGTCAATGCGCTCGCCATTCTTATCTTCTCGGCGCAAGTGCCGCAGATGCTGGACGTCAGTTGGCACACATATGCCATGATCGCGGGAGGCCTCGCCATCATCTATCTGGCGCCCCGGATCACGACGGCCATCCCCTCCCCGCTCATCTGCATCCTCGTCCTGACCGCGATCAGCATCGCTTTTCCCATGCCGATCCACATTGTCGCCGACCTCGGCCGCCTGCCGTCCTCGCTGCCGTCCTTCACGTTCCCCGCTGTTCCGATCGATTGGCAGACGCTGCGCATCGTGACGCCCTACGCACTGGCCATGGCGGCCGTCGGCCTGCTTGAGTCGATGATGACCGCCAGCGTCGTGGATGACCTCACCGAAACCACCAGTTCCAAGGCACGCGAATGTACGGGCCTTGGCCTTGCGAACATCGCGGCGGGTCTGTTCGGCGGCATCGCCGGGTGCGGGATGATCGGCCAAACGGTCGGCAATGTGCGCTATGGCGGGCGCGGGCGCCTGTCGACGCTGGTTGCTGGGCTGTTCCTGCTTCTCGTCATGGTGCCGTTGCGCCCCTGGGTCGCGCAAGTGCCGGTGGCGGCGCTCGTCGCCATCATGATCATGGTGTCGATCAGCACTTTCTCCTGGGGATCGATCCGCGACCTTGCCAGGCATCCCAAGGTGTCCGGTATCGTCATGCTCGCGACGGTCGTCGTCACGGTCGCGACGCATGACCTCTCAATGGGCGTCGCGGTCGGTGTGCTTCTGAGCGGGGTATTCTTCGCCTTCAAGGTCACGCGCCTGATGGAGGTCGCCATTGACTATGATGCAGCGACGGACACGCGAGCGTACAGGGTATCCGGCCAGATTTTCTTCGCCAGCGCGGACATCTTCGCCGATCGGTTTGATCTGCGGGACACGGCCTCATGCGTGCGCATCGACCTGACGGACAGCCATTTGTGGGATATCACCGCAGTAGGAGCGCTGGAGGACATCGTCACCAAGATGCGGCGCCATGGCATTATAGTTGAGCTGATCGGTTTGAACGAAGCCAGTTCCATCCTGGTCGACCAACTGGCCCCCGCTGTTGGAAGCGCGATCTCGCAAGTTCCTGGCGACAGCCAACTGGCGCCGAGATAGCTGAACGAACTCAATCGGTAATGAGCTTTCCGGACTTCCACGGGAAGAGAACGTCGCGGCGATACCATCTGATACATTTTTTGGAGTGACCCCAATCGGCTGCTCGATTATTCGTTGGAAATGACGTCAGCACGACAGCCCCTTCCTTGGACATGAACAACCTTGACATCCGATTTCTCGATTTTCCGGTGCAGACCGGCCTTCTCCATACTGCTTTCCGCCGTTCTGGTCGCTTCCTGTTCGGGGAGCGGCAAGGACGCCAAGCAAGGCAGTGGCCGCGCGGCCGGCGAGCCTGCCCAGGTGGGCTTTGTCGTGCTAAAGCCGACCAGCGTGCCGATAACCACGGAGTTGAACGGGCGCGTCACGCCCTATCAGATGTCGCAGGTTCGCCCCCAGGTCTCTGGCATTCTGCGCAAGCGGTTCTTTAAGGAGGGGGCGATCGTCCGCCAGGGACAGACACTCTATCAAATCGACCCCAGCCTCTATCGCGCTGCCGTGGACGAGGCGCAGGCCAATCTTCAAAGTGCACGCGCCAATGCCGAGGCGACGCGCGCACGGGCCGATCGTTTCCGGCCGCTTGCAGAGATCGATGCCGTATCGAAGCTGGATTATACCGATGCCGCGGGCGCGGCACGACAGGCGCAGGCGAGCGTCGCCCAAACCAATGCCCAGCTTCAGACGGCGCGGATAAACCTGCGATTCACGGATGTCCCTGCTCCGATTACCGGCAGGATCGGGCGTTCGCTGGTTACGGAAGGGGCGCTGGTCACCGCCAACCAGGCCGATCCACTGGCCGTCATCCAGCGCCTTGATCCGATCTTCGTCGACATCCAGCAGTCAAGCGCCGACTTGCTGGCGCTGCGCCGCGCCTTGAGCGATGGCGGCAGCGAACCCGCTACCGCCACGGTCCGGCTGAAACTGGAGGACGGCTCGGAATATACCGAATCCGGCACGGTCGAGTTTTCCGAAGTCATGGTCGACCAGAATACCGGCACCATCACGTTACGCGCCCGTTTCCCCAATCCGCGAGGAACCCTCTTGCCTGGCATGTTCGTTCGGGCGGCCTTCGCACAGTCCATAGACACACGCGCATTTCTGGTGCCGCAACAGGCATTGCTGCGCGACGCCAAAGGACAGGCCAGCCTGTTTCTCGTCGGCCCCGATAACAAGGCAGTGCAGCGCAACGTCACGGCCCAGCGGGCCCAGGGGAGCAACTGGATCGTGACGCAGGGGCTTAACCCCGGCGACAAGGTGATCGTACAGGGCGGCGCCAGCGTCCTGAGGCCCGGCGCGGCCATCCGCCCGGTTCCCGCCAACACGCCGCAACGCATCGCATCGCCCCAGCGCGGCAAGGACGCCGTCCCGGCCAAAGGCGACTAGGTCCATGTCACGCATCTTTATCGACCGCCCCATCTTCGCATGGGTATTGGCCATCATCGTCATGCTGGGCGGGATCGGTGCGATCATGGGCCTGCCCGTTGCCCAGTATCCCGATGTCGCGCCACCCCAGGTGAATGTGCGGGCCAGCTATCCCGGAGCTTCCGCGGAAACGATCCAGAACAGCGTCACGCAGGTGATCGAGCAGCAACTGACAGGCATTGACGGCCTGCTTTACTTCAGCTCCTCGTCCAGTTCACGCGGCCAGGTGACGATCAGCGCCACGTTCGAAAAGGGCACCGATCCGGACATCGCCCAGGTTCAGGTGCAAAATCAAGTGCAGCAGGCGCTGACCCGCCTGCCCAACCAGGTGCAGCAACAAGGCTTGCGCGTCACCAAGTCGAATCCGGACCAGCTACTGGTGGTCGGCGTCTTTGACCAGACGGACCAGATGACCAACCAGGACGTATCCGACTGGATGGCGTCGAACATGCAGGACCGTCTGGGTCGCGTGGAGGGCGTTGGCGAAAGCAACGTCTTTGGCTCCCCTTATGCGATGCGTATCTGGCTCAACCCTGATCGCCTCGCTTCTTATGCGTTGATGCCCAGCGACGTCGTCACCGCGATCCAGAATCAGAACACCGAAGTCGCCGCCGGCGAAGTCGGTGGCCAACCCCAGCCGCGCGAGCAGATGCTGAACGCGACGATCACGGCCCAGTCGCGCCTGCAAACGCCTGCCCAGTTCGGCGCGATCATCCTGAAGACGCAAACCAACGGCGGCAGCGTCCGGGTGCGCGACGTAGCCAGGGTCGAGCTGGGCGCGGAAAACTACAATGCCGTCAGCCGGATCAACCAGCATCCTGGCGCCGGCATCGCAATCTCGCTCGCTCCCGGCGCCGACGCGCTCAAGACGGCGGAATTGGTCAAGGCTGAGGTTGAGGCCATTGCAAAGACATTCCCGCCCGGCCTCGCCTTTGCCTACGCGAACGACACCACCGACTTCATCAAGCTTTCTGTCGAGGAAGTGGTCAAAACCCTGATCGAGGCGATCATGCTGGTGGTGGTCGTGATGTTCGTCTTCCTCCAGAGCTGGCGCGCTACGCTGATTCCCGCGATCGCGGTGCCGGTGGTGCTGTTGGGAACGCTGGGCATCCTCTATCTGCTGGGCTTTTCGATCAATACGCTGACGCTGTTCGGCATGGTGTTGGCGATCGGCCTGTTGGTGGACGATGCGATCGTCGTCGTGGAAAATGTCGAGCGTCTTCTGGAAGAAAACCCGGAGATGACGCCCCGCGAAGCGACGATCCAGTCAATGAAGGAGATTCAGGTCGCGCTGGTCGCGATCGCCCTTGTCCTCTCGGCCGTTTTCCTGCCGATGGCCTTCTTTGGCGGGTCGACCGGCGTCATCTATCGCCAGTTCTCCGTCACGATGGTTTCAGCCATGATGCTTTCGGTTCTGGTCGCCCTGATCCTCAGTCCGGCGCTGACGTCGACGCTGCTGAAGCGCAAACAGGATGCGACATCGCCTGACGATAGCTGGCTTGGCCGACGCTTTCCCCAGGTCGGGCATTTTTTCACCCATGCCAAAGACAAGTTCAACCACGGCTTCAATCGCATGATCGAACGCTATGAAAACTCGGTGAGCATCGTTGTCGACCGCAAATGGCTGTTCGTGGCTCTCTATCTGGTCGTCGCGGCCCTGCTGGTGCTGATGTTCGTCCGGCTCCCCACAGGCTTCCTGCCGACCGAGGATCAGGGCGCGGGCAGCATCCAGATCCGCCTCCCCGCTGGCGCCACGCAAGGCCGCACGATTGAAGTGCAGCAGCAGATCGAACGCTATTTTGCTGAGAATGAGAAGGACAATGTGCGCACGCTGTTCACCGTCGCGGGCGGCGGAGGAGGAGGAGCCAGCGGCCAGAATACGGGTCAGGGTTTCCTGAACTTCACCGACTGGGCGCGGCGCAAGGGCAAGGAAAACAGCGCCGATGCCATCGTCGGGCGTGCCAGCGCCGCTTTCAGGGGCATACGCGACGGACAGGTTTTCGTGCTGGTGCCCCCCGCGATCCGCGGCCTTGGCCAGTCCAACGGTTTCACCATGGAGCTGCAGAATAACAGCGGGATGCCCAACGCACAATTCCTTGCCGCCCGCGACGCGTTGTTGGCGCAGGCATCGAAGGATCCGATCCTTGCCTCGGTCAGATTGAGCGAGCTTCCGGACGTCGCCACGCTGAAGGTGGATGTCGATCAGGAGAAGGTGACGGCCCTGGGACTGACCCCTGCGGACGTGAACAATACGCTCTCCACCGCTTATGGCGGGCGCTACGTCAACGACTTCGTCGATCGCGGCCGTGTGAAGCGCGTCTATGTGCAGGGGGACGCCCCCTTCCGGGCCAATCCGCTCAATATCGACGAGTGGTTCGTGCGCGGCGGCGACGGGCAGATGTCGCCCTTTTCGGCCTTTGCGAAGACCTCATGGTCGACCGCGCCGACCACCTTGTCACGCTTCCAGGGCATACCTTCGTTCGAGTTTCAGGGTCAGGCCGCTCCGGGCCACAGTTCCGGGGCGGCGATGCAACGCATGGAGGAACTGGCGGCGCAGCATCCCGGCACCAGTGTCGCCTGGGCGGGCCTGTCCTATCAGGAACGGCTGTCGTCCGGTCAGGCGCCGCTGCTTTACGGCCTGTCGCTGCTGATTGTGTTCCTGTGCCTTGCCGCCCTCTACGAAAGCTGGAGCATCCCGATCGCGGTCATGCTCATCGTGCCGCTGGGTCTGGTCGGCGCCATCTCCGCGGTGACGTTGCGCGGGCTTGAGAATGACGTGTATCTCCAGATCGGCCTGCTGACCACCATGGGACTGGCAGCGAAGAATGCGATTCTGATGATTGAGTTCGCCGATCAGGCCGAAAAGCAGGGGAAGCGCGTGATCGAGGCGGCAATCGAGGCCGCGCGCATCCGGTTGCGGCCAATCCTCATGACCAGTCTCGCGTTCATCTTTGGCGTGCTGCCGCTCGCCATCTCCACCGGCGCGGGCGCGAATAGCCGTATAGCGATCGGGACGGCGGTGATCGGCGGAATGTTGACGGCGACCGCGCTGGCGGTCTTTTACATCCCGCTATTCTACGTGATGGTTCGCCGCACGACGCAAGACGCGCTGAAACATCTTCATCACACGCCCAAGCCGGAGGCTCAGGCATGAGGCACGCTCTGATCCTGGCCGCCCTTCTCGCCACGACCGCCTGTTCCATGGATCCAAAGGCGGTGGAGCAGACGCTGCCGGTGCCGCCTTCCTGGCCCATTGGCGATGCCTATCTCCGGCAAAGCGAGGCTACCCTGCCCGGCATCACCTATCGCGATATTTTCCGGGATTCGCGGCTTCGGGGATTGATCGAACAGGCGCTGGCCAATAATCGCGACTTGCGCGTCGCAGCCGCCAACATCGCGGCGGCACGGGCGCAATATCGGATTCAGCGCGCCAGTCAGTTGCCGCAGATCGATCTGGGTGGACGCGCCGGCTATACGGACAATGGCAATAATGACGCCGGGACTGGCGGCACCGGCGCTCGCGCTTCGGGCGGCCGCGCCAGCTATTCTGCCGATGTCGGCGTAAGCGGATTCGAACTGGATCTGTTCGGCCGCCTCGCCTCGCTTACTCGCGCCGAACAGAATCGCTATTTCGCGACCGAGGCGGCTGCGCGGGCAACCCGACTGACGCTGGTCGGCGACATTGCCGACGCATGGCTGACCTATGCCGCCGATGCGTCGCTGCTCAGGATTGCCCAAGATACCACCGCCAGCGCCGAACGCAGCGTGGACCTTACGCGCGCAAGGCTGCGGGGCGGTATCGCGCCACGCACAGACCTGCGCCAGGCCGAACAGGTGCTGGCGACCGCACAAGCCGATCTTGCAGAACAGCGCACGGCGCTGGCGCAGGACGTCAACGCCCTTCAACTGCTGGTCGGCGCACCGATCGACCCTCCATTGCTGCCCGCATCCATCGAGGAAGCAGCAGAGACGATCGCGGAACTTCCCGCAGGACTTGATTCACGCATCCTGCTGCGCCGTCCGGATGTGGTGCAGGCCGAATATGCCTTGCGTGCGGCAAATGCCGAAATCGGCGCGGCGCGCGCGGCACTCTTCCCCACCATTTCCCTGACCGGGGCTTTAGGTTTCGCCAGCTCGGCGCTTTCCTCGCTTTTTTCAGGTGGAGCATTCAACTGGTCTGGCAGCGGCAATGCCGCCTACCCCATCTTCCGCGCAGGCGCCGGGCGTGCTGGCGTAGCGCTCAGCGAAGCACAGCGCGACGCCGCGCTCGCAACCTATGAAGGCTCGATCCAGGCCGCCTTTCGCGATGTGGCCGATGGGCTGGCAAGGCGCGGCACAATCGACGAACAGTTGCGCGCCAACGAACTCCAGGCGCGCGCGACGGCCGACAATTATCGACTGGCCGAAGCCCGATACCGCGGCGGTGTCGATGGATTCCTGAGCAGCCTGGACGCCCAGCGGTCGTTATATTCAGCACAACGGACTCTTGTGTTCACACGTCAGATCCGTGCAAGCAACCTGGTCACCCTCTATCGCGCGCTGGGGGGAGATATGATCCTGGCTCTAGATACCCCCACCTCCTAAGCAATGGCTAGCGCGGATTAACCCATTCGAGCGCCAGCAGCAGCATCTTGAAACCGATAGCGATGGCGGTCGATGCCTTGGCAATGGGATTGGGCGCATAATAGCAGAACGCGATCGCGCCGGCCTCGATTTTGAAATTGAAGCGGCTTGTGCTAATAGCGGTTTGCTGAACGTCGCGTTTTGACGGATATCGGGCCGCTTCGGCTCTCCTTTGTCCCCATATTTGCCTCTCAAAGCCGGGATGCGCGGATTGTCGCGCGTGCCGTGGACTTGCGACAAGGAGACATCCTATGATCACCGGAACAGTTAAATTCTTCAACGCCGACAAAGGCTATGGCTTCATTGCCCCTGAAGCGGGCGGCGGTGATGCCTTCGTCCATATTTCCGCCATCGAGCGCGCTGGTCTGCGCACGCTCGAAAAGGACCAGCGCGTGACCTATGATCTGGAAAAGGATCAGCGTGGCAAGATGTCGGCGATCAACCTCCAGGCAGTCTGACAAGGGCTGGCCGGGCAGCCCAGCTGCCCGGCCCCTTTCGGCATGCGCTTAAAACAACAGGATATTTCTCTGCATGAAAAGATATAAGGAACCACAGTTTCAGGAGCGTATTGCTGCGGCGGCGCGCGCCCGGACGACGGTTCTCGAGCAACTGCGTGATAAACCGCCGGTGGACGAAACCGCAGCGGCCGAACGGGCCGAGCGGCGCCTCGCGAAGGAAGCGGCGGCGCGGGAAAAGCGCCAGAACGCCATTCTCGCGGCCAAGGAACAGAAGGCCGCCAAACGCGCGCGGGCGCTTGAGACGGCGGCTGCGAGCGCCGCAGGGCAAAAGCCGGTGCCGCCGACCGACGCCGAACGCAAGGCCGCGCGCGACGCGCGCTATCTCGCGCGAAAGAACCGGGCCTGATCTTGAAGAGGCGTGGCGCACTTCTACCGAGCAGCGGCAGTCCGTGGAAAAGTCCCGCAACTGCTCGCGCTGTGGGAAGGCACGCACATACCGCCTGTAAACAGAACACGGCACAGGGCGCGGGGACGTATATATGAACATCATTCTCCAAATCCCCAGCCGTCCGACCTTTCGCCCGCCTTCCGGCAGGACGACGGAACGGCCCGCCACACCCGCTGCCGCGACCTTGTCGATCGGTGAATTGAAGCAAATTGTCGCGGCAATGCTGGGCTGACCATTACAAGCCCGCAGGCCATGTGCCTTGTAGGCCTTTCAACCATATGAGGAACATCCATGAGCCGAGAAACAATTCGTCCCTTTTTGATCACCAAGGATGAGGAAGGGAATTTTCGGCTCACTGTTCGTGAAATCCATTATAATTCTCAAGGCTATCCGCTTGTGACATCTCAGTTGCAGGAAGAAATTTTCAAGTCGGCGGCAGCTGTGCGCAATTTTGCGCGCGACACGTTCAAGGCGCAGCCCGGACAATATGCCACCCAGTAAAAAGTGGATATAGCTAGTGAAGGGGCTTTTTTTGGCCATAGCTGCTGAAGTTGCGACAATTCCGGTTGAACTGATCGATACCGCCGATCTTCCCGATGGAGGAACACTGCGCCTGTTGCGGCGGGGCGATGATTATTCGATACGCTTTCGCGACAATGAACTGATGGGCAACCAGGTTCGACAATCCGAAGAGGCGCTCGCCATCCTGGCATGCCAACGGCTGCCACATCATGACAGCCGGGTCCTCATCGGGGGACTGGGCATGGGGTTCACGCTGGGCGCTGTGCTGAAATCCCTCCCCGCGACCGCAGCCATCACGGTATCGGAACTCGTCCCCGCAATCGTGGAATGGGCGAAAGGACCACTGGCGCACCTGTTCCATGATTATCTTGCGGACGCCAGGGTGTCGCTTGAAATGGGCGATGTCCATGATGCCATCGTCAAGGAGACGGTGGGATATGACGCGATCCTGCTGGATGTCGATAATGGGCCTGACGGATTGATCCATCTTGCCAATGAACGCCTCTATTGCAACTGGGGATTGCGCGCGGCACATGCTGCCTTGCGACCCAAGGGTATCCTCGCAATATGGTCGGCATATGCCGACGACGACTTCGTGGCCCGCCTCGAACACGCCCGTTTCGATGTCGACGAGGTCCAGGTGGCGGTGTTGATCGACGGAGAAAATACCACACACAGGATCTGGTTTGCGACCCGGCAGGAATGATGCGGGCAGGTGGCCTTCCTGCCGCAAGGACAATGTCACATGCGGTCAAGCGCGCCCCGACTAGGGGCGGACGGTGCAGGTAGTGCTCTATAGCCAGCACATCTCGATATCATGCCATCACCGGCGGGCCGAACTGTTCGAGAATTCCCATTATATGGTCAGTTCGCTGCTGGTTTCGACGGCGGCGATCCGTGACGTCTTTTCCGAGTTCCAGCGCCGCCGCAGGCACTGAAACGCTATTCCAGCATCAATATCCATAATGCCGGAGCATAGCCAGCCTTCGGCTGCGAAGTGATTTGCCTCTTTGCTCGGGAGAAATCCTAGGCGTATCTGCCGGAAGAAAATCGACAATCTTGCGCTTATCCACCACCCTGGTTTTCGGAAGAGGAACTACGGCATCGGTGAAATATTGCCGGAACTGGATGATGCCCAGTTGATTGTCGACGGAGTCCAGCCAATTAGGAACGCCCGGATCTTGCTTTGACAGCACGATGCGGACCTTGCCGTCTGCGCTCCGCAGCGCCTGGTGGCCGTTCAGGCTCGACTGATGATAGATCGCGTCGGTCGAGCGCAGATAAACGTCGCCCAACTGGATGCCCCAGTAGAGTCCGGTCGGCGCATCGAACTCGATCAGCAGCGCTTCATCGTCCGCCAGATCGTAGATGCAATTGGCATAATTGGCGTTGGGATTGGTTCCCGCACTGCTCGGCAGCTTCTGCCAGCCGAAGCGGTTGCGCTGCCCCTCCGCCATCCGGAGCGTCAAGTCGACCAGCATCATGCCCCAATTTTCGGCGATGTAGCCGACCATATCGCCCACGACCTCCAGTCGCTGCAGGAATTCCTGCTCACTCAGCAGCGGGCCGGGCAGCGGTTTGTCGTCCTGGACCTCGATATGCAATTCGGTGAGCGTTTCATGCTCCCAATCATACAGTGCCTCGCGCACGCTGATGGCGACGTGGGGGGCGCTGCCTGGCAGGGCGATCCAGTTACCGGGATGGGGATCGGCGCTGGCGATGATCTCGAAGCGGCCGTCCGACCCGGCCTGAAAATTGTCGAGCCGGTAGTTTTTGGGTTCGCTCTTCGGGCCGCTCCGGCCGTCGGGCGCGACGTCCACCTGGAAATCGAGAAATCGGGTCGTACCCCTGCGTCCCCAGATGCGATAGGTCCGCGCGCCATCCACCGTCGCGCCCCGATAGCGGAAATCGGGATTTAACAGACCATAGCCGAAGATTTGCGGCTCGTATCGGCTATGCACGTAAAAAAGGGGATAGGCGGAACGCGGTGCCATGAAGGTGGTGTAAGCAACCGCCTGTAGCGACAGGAAATATTCGTTGGCGGCGCGCTGCACGTCGGGGCGGCCGCTGAAGCGGCTGGAATAGATCGCCTGCCGGGTGCGTTCGACCTTTTCGTAATAGAGTTTCCAGGCGGCATCGACCGCAGGCGAAATATGTACTGTCCCGCCGGTCTGGCGTTCGCCGGGCACCGCCGCCGAGGTGCCGGACGCTGTCGCTGCGAGACTCACTATCGTACTCGCCAGCCAGTCGCGCCTGGTGATATCGTGCATGCTGGGCCTCTTTCGTTATTGCCTGGATGACGACCGCGCGGCTCGGGCCGGAGCCGTGTAGGAAATGGTGCGAAAACCGATATGCGACGCGCCTAGCCTCTCTTATTCACGACGCTCGGTTTCGGGTCCGCTCTGGGCATTTGCTGCGGCTGGCTGTATTGCGCGGACGACCGGCATCGCTGGCGT
>NZ_VLKK01000032.1 GCF_007830065.1 Sphingobium wenxiniae
ATTTTCTTGCGGCCGACTGCTGGGAATCCAAATGAGCTTGCGATATCATCGTTCATGGCGGGTGTGGCCCGTGGCATTTTCTGCCCTGCGGCAGGTTCGGCTTAGACACCCAGTTCCTAATTCAGATCAGAGGCTTACGCCACTCCCGCCAACCCTTCAGGACACTTTTGGTGAATAAGGCGGGCTAAAGTATCAGACTTAAAGAACCGGCGGCATGGGCCGGGCCGGCGATGTAGCATCGCCTTATGCATGGATCTGCCGATCGTCCGGGGCGTCCGCCCGCTTGCCCCCGCCGGGTCTGCTTTGTCGTCGAAGCGCTGGGACCGGGCGGGGCGGAACGCGTCATCAGTCTGCTGGCGACCCGATGGGCGGAGGCGGGATGGGACGTCGCGATCTGCACATTCGATTGCGCGCGCGACAGAATCTACCACCCGCTCGATTCCCGCGTCCGGCTTCTGCGGCTGGGCGATGGAGCGGCGGAGCAAGGCGGCCTGATGCGCTTTGCGGCCCTGCTGCGCCGCATCATCCGGCTGCGCGGGCTGCTGCTGCGGGAACAGCCCGATGTGGTTCTGAGCTTCCTCACCAAGATCAATATCCTGACCCTGGCGGCGGCCATCGGCACGCGGCTGAAGATCGTGGTGAGCGAGCGGAACAACCCGGCCCGGCAGCAGGCGCATCCGATCTGGACCCTGCTGCTCAAAGTCCTGATCCGTCGCGCCGACGCCATCGTCGTCCAGACGAAGCGCGTCGCCGACCATGTCCCGCCATCGGCCCGCAGCCGGACGCGCGTCATCCCCAATCCCATCGAAATGCCGCCCGGGCGTCCGGCCTCCTATGGCGCCGAAGGACCGCTGCAATGCGTGGCGGTCGGCCGCCTGACGGCGCAGAAGGGGTTCGACCTGCTGATCGACGCCTTCGCCAGGGTGGCGCCGGACAATCCCCGCTGGTCGCTCGACATCTGGGGGGAGGGCGCGGAACGCGAAGCGCTGGAGGAAAGAGCGCGGACGCTCGGCATGGCCGGTCGCATCCATCTGCGCGGCGTCAGCACGATCCAGGGCGGATGGGCGGAGGGCGCATCCGCCTTCGTGCTGTCGTCCCGCTATGAAGGTTTTCCCAATGTACTGGGGGAGGCCATGGCGGGCGGCTTGCCGGTCCTTGCCTTCGACTGTCCCTATGGGCCGCGCGAGATGATCCAGAACGGTCATGACGGCCTGCTCGTCGCCAACGGCAATGTCGTCGCGCTGACAAGAGCGCTCGATCACCTGATGAAGGATGCCGCCACGCGCCGCGCGCTTGGGGAAAACGCCGCCATATCCGCGCGCCGGTTCAGACTGGACGTGGTCGCCCGGCAATGGGAAGCGATGATGGAGGGGCTGGCAGGTTCCGCCCGTTTTCATGAGCCGCCTGCCGCAAGGGCCGTCGCGCGATGAGCGTCAAGGATGTGTCGGCCGTCCCCCGCGAAGGATTGCTGCCGCGCCTTGACGGCGGGGAACGCATTTCGTCATCCTCCGCCGGGAAGGCGGGCGCGGCCGGGGCGATCGAGGGGCATTACCGTCCGGAGATCGACGGGCTGCGCGCGGTCGCGGTCGTGCTCGTCCTGCTCTACCACGCGCAGTTCCGGATCGGCGGTATCGATCCCTTCGCCGGCGGCTTCATCGGGGTCGACATCTTCCTCGTCATCAGCGGCTATCTGATCGGTTCGATCCTGCTGCGCGAGATGGGCGAGGGACGGTTCAGCCTGCTGCGTTTCTACGAACGCCGCGCGCGCCGGATATTGCCTGCTCTTTATGCCGTGCTGCTGATCACGGTGCCCGCCGCATGGGCGTTCATGCTGCCCGAGGCCATGAAGAATTACGGCGCGGCGCTGACGAGCGCGGTCCTGTCCGCGTCCAATATCCTGTTCTGGCATGAGGTCAGCTATGACGCGAGCGACAACCTCACCAATCCGCTGATCCATACATGGAGCCTCGGGCTGGAGGAGCAGTTCTATCTGTTATTCCCCGCGTTGCTGCTGGCGATGCACCGCTACGCCCCGCGATGGATGCCCCATCTGCTTTGCGGCCTCTGCGTCGCATCGCTCCTGCTGGCGGAATTCATGACCGCGCGGTCGCCGGACGCATCCTTCTTCCTCCTGCCCTCGCGCATGTGGGAACTGGGCGCGGGGGCCTTGCTCGCGCTCGGCGAACGCACGCGTAAAGGTCCACCAGCGCAGACTTTTTCCTTCATGCCGTTCCTGGGTCTGGGCGCGATCCTGTGTTCCGTTCCCTTCATGGGGGTTCGTTGGCATCATCCCGGCTTTGCGACGGCCGTTCCGGTGCTGGGAACCGTGCTTCTTATCCGCTATTCGGGACGCGGCGATGCCGTTGGCCGATGGCTTTCGTCCCGGCCGATGGCGGCGGTCGGCCTCATATCTTATTCGTTGTATCTGTGGCATCAGCCGGTGTTCGCCTTCGGCCGCCTCATGCGCGTCGATGCGCCGACGCTGACCGTCAAGATGAGCTGGATCGCGCTTTCGGTCCTGTTGGCGATCGGCACGTTCCTGTGGGTCGAGCGGCCGACGCGCAATCGGCGGCGGATGTCCAGCCGGACCATCTGGTCGATCGCCCTGGGCGGAGCCGCCCTGCTTGGCGGCGCCGGAACGGCCTTTTTCGCGGCCAACGGCGTGCCAGGACGCTTCCCTCCGCCGCTCGACGCCATAGCGAAGGCGGAACGGATTGAGGAAGCCGCCATTTTCCAAAACGGGAAGGGATGCCTCAACTATGTCGTGGAGAAGGGACCATGTCGGTTCCGGGGCGTCAATCCCGACGGCTATGATCTCATAATCGCGGGCGATTCCCATGCCCGCACGCTCAGCAACGCGCTGATCGACCGATTGCCCGGCGCGGCGGATCTCGCCAGCCTCACCCTACTCAACCGGGGCGGATGCCTGATGCTGCCCGGCCTCGTCCGCGTCGACGCCATGCAACCCGGCTGTCCCGACAGCTATAATGCCGCCAGGATGCGCTATCTGATCGCCCAGCCCCGCGCGATTGCCGTGCTGATGATGCGCCTTCCCGTAGTGGTGGAAAGAAGCCGGTTCGACAATGGCGGCGGCGGCGTCGAACCGGGCGAGCCGCCCCATATCTCCAGAGCCGCCGGTCCCTATGACAAAGCGGTCGGCGATGCCGCCGTGCAGGCGGCGCTGACGGCCATGGTTCGCCGGCTGATCGACAACGGCGTGAAGGTCGTTCTGGTCTATCCCGTGCCGGAGATGGGCTGGAACATCCCCCGCAAGCTGCTGGAAATCGCCCGCACTCAGCCGCCCGGCGCGTGGCAGTTGCCGATGCAGGCATCCGTTCCTCTTCCGCTGTTCCATGATCGCAGCCGCCGGACCTATGCCCTGCTCGATTCCCTGGGCGAAGACCCCGATCTGGCGCGCGTCTATCCCGAACAGGCCCTGTGCCGGGGCGAGCGCTGCCTCAGCCATGACGGCGGCGCGATCTTCTATCGGGACGACAATCACCTGACGCGGCAGGGCGCGGCGGGCGTGGTCGAGGAAATCTACCGGACGATAGCGGCGCGCTGGGGCGGACGCTGAAGAGAAGATTCAATCGGACGCCGCAACCAACCGGCGATGGGCGTCGTCCAGATATTCGTCGAGGTTGGCGATGCCGTCGCCGTCCGCGTCCTGCCAGGGATCGCTGACATCAGGCCGGGTGCCGTGGGCGCGTTCCCACGCATCGGGCATTCCATCGCCGTCGCCGTCCGGCTCCGCCTGGGCGGGGGCGATCGGCGGGATGGTCCCCGGCTGCTTGCGGATATGGCCGGTGCGGTTGCGTATGTCCGCGACGACGCGCCGATCGACTTCATCGCGGGGAAAGGCGCCCGCCTGCCGCAGGACGGCGTCATAGGCGGCCTGCGGCGTTATCGGCCTGATCGAGAGCGGGCAGACCGGGCTGTCAACGGTGATATCGGAGAGGGACGGCGCCAGTTGCGTGAACGTCCCTTCGAACAGATTGTCCTTCAGGAACAGGCGTCCCGCGCCGCGGCTGCCGATCTGCTGACGGTCTATGCCGATGGCCTGCGGCGACGTGCTCGGCCCCGCGCGGAAGACGTTGCCCACGACATTCGCCCATGTGCCGCCATAGCTTTCCCACAGTTCGGCGAACTGAGAACCGGCGTCATAGAAGATGTTGTTGACGATATCGATGCAGGATTCGGGCGTGAAGTTCATGTCCGGGTTGCGGTCGCCATTATGGGCGCAGGCGTTGTAGATGAAGCTCATGCGCTGCGGCTTGGTCGGGTCGCTGCCCAGTAGCGCGCATTTGTCGTGCTTGGGTATCCCTTCCGCGAAGATCGACCAGCTTATCGTCACATTGTCATTGTCGCCCTGGCCGTTGATATTCTCGTCCAGCGCCCAGCTGCCGCTCACATGATCGATGATGACGTTGCGGCTGTTCTCGAAGGTGATGGCGTCGTTCCCGCCGCGTACGTCGCCGCGCAGGTCCGGCCTGACCCTTATGTCCCGAATCACCACGTCATGCGTGTTCTTGATGAGCAGCGGCGTGACGCCCCATGGGCCGCCGCCATGCGCCAGCGTGATGCCGCCGCCAGGCGCGGTCTGGCCCGCGATGGTGATGAAGGGATGCGTGATGATCGGCGGCCGCTGCGTGAAGCGGATGACGCCCGCCACGCGGAATATGCAGACGCGCGGGCCTTGATGGTCGATGCATTCCCGGAGCGATCCGGGGCCACCGTCCGCCAATGTGGTGACGGCGATGATCTTGCCGCCGCGCCCGCCGGCCGACAGCGCGCCATAGCCTTCCGCGCCCGGAAACGCCTCGGGCCCGCCGGGCGCTCCGCGCGCATCGTCGGTGCGGTCGACGCCGCTGGTCGACAGAAGCGCCGCCACGGGAAGCGCGCTTGCGGCGATCAGCGTCAGCAGCACGGCTTTACCCATCATCGCCCTTTCAATACCGCATCCGCAGGGCAACGCCGATGCGGGTCCGGTCGAATCGGTCCGGGGCGCTTCCGCCCGTCCGCTTGGAATATTGCCCTGTCAGGGCCAGCGCGAGATGGCGGTTGAGAAGATATTCCACGTCCAGATCGCCGCTGAACGTGTTCAGCCTGCTGTCGATTCCGCGATAGCGGGTCTGGCGGTAGCGAAGGGCCGCGCTGGCGATCAGGTTGTGGCGGATTTCCTGCTGCACCGTCAGGCGCGCGCTGCGGTCGATGCGTCCGCTCGCGCCGTTGCGCACCGTGGCGACGTCGCCGCTGAAGACGTCGAGGATCAGGGCGGTGCGCGGCCGGAGCGAATAGATCAGCGCGCCTTCCAGTGCGAAGCCGGAAAAGCTGCGGAACAGCGAGGATTCCGGTTTGTAGCGGAACACGCCCGCCCCGATCTCGCCGCGCAGCTTTCCGCCCGGATTGACCTGCACGCCGATAAGGCCGCCGATCGTGCGGCCGTCGCGGCTCGCGCCCGTTGTCGGCGCCCGCAGGCGAAAATCGCGCTGGTTGACATAGACCTGCGCATATCCATCCAGCATGGGCGACAGCCGATAGGACAGCCTTGCCGTGCCCCGGTAACTGGTGAAGGCGCGGTCGTCGTTGATGCGCGAGACGAAATCATATTTTTCCGCTTCGCCCTTGAGCGAAAAGCCGATCCTGCTGCCCGTGAGCTTCATTTCGAGTTTTCCCGTCAACATGTCGAACAGCGGCGGACCCAGCGTGGGATTCTGCCGCACTTCGGGGTCCGCCCGGTTCTCGACGGCCCGTTGGTAGCCCGCCGTCCCGCTGATCGTCAGCTCCTGGCTGAGCAGCGCCTTGAACGTCCCGGCGGCGCCATAGCTTTCGCTGTTCTCGCGGCTGTTCGAAGCGTAGCGGCGGATGTCGCCGGACAGCTCGCCCAGCCATTGGAACCGGCCTTCGTCCTTCCGGATGCTCACGCGCGGCTGGATGCTGGTGACGATATCGTCCCGCCGGTCCACATGCGCGGCATAGATGTTGCTGTTGTAGGTCGCGCCGACGTCCAGTTCGGGCAAAAGCATGACGTCGCCCAGCTTCAGCGTGCGCGGCTCATAGCCCGGCCGTTCCAGATCGAGCACGGACTGATTCTGCCGCCTGTCCTCCTCGATCGTCTGCGCGCGGGCGGTTTGAGCCAGCACCGACCCCCACAGGGCGATGCCGCAAAGCAGGACATGCGATCCCCCTCGGGGCGACTGTGTCGGCCGGCGCACGGTCTAGAACCAGCTTTCATAGACCCGGATCGTATCGCCGGGCTGTACATACGCCTTTTCCGTGGCGGCGGCGGTGATGTTTCCGTTGCCGTTGCGCCGGGTTATGGAGAATTTGGACGTATTGGCCCGGAAGGTGTAGCCGCCCGCCATGGCGATCGCCGTCAGCACGGACGTTCCCGGCCGGAACGGATATTCGCCCGGCTTCTTGACCTCCCCGATGATGAAGAAGGGGCGGTATTGGTTGACCTGAACATTGACGATCGGGTTGTTCACGATCTGCTTTGCGACCAGCGCCTGGGCGATGGATTGCTTGATCTGGTCGGCGGTCTTGTTGCTGGCTGCGACGTCGCCGATGAAGGGAAGGGAGACCACGCCCGCATCGGTAATCACATAATTGTTCGCCAGCCCGTCCAGCCCATAGACGCTGATCCGCAATTCGTCGCCCGCGCCCAGCGCATATTCGCTCGACGGGGCGGGCGGCAGGTCCGTCAGGCCCGAAGTGGGGGAACAGGCTGCCATCGCCATGCAGGCGAAAAGCCCCAGCCAGTGATGCCGCTTGTCTTTTGTCATCATCGCCTCCGCGCAACTTGGGTGCGATGGATTTTATTCCATGTGGCGCGCGAAGGGATTACGCTTCGGGGGGAACGGCCTGCCCAAAAGGAGGAGGCGTCCGTTTTCAGGACGACGCCCAGCGACAGCAGCACCGGCACCATCCACAGCCGGGCATACATATGCGGGCTCGCCATGGTGAACACCTGGAACACAACGATCACCGCCAGCGCCAGCGACGCTTCGAGCCGGTGGGATCGCAGCCGGGTCAGCGGGATCAGGGTCAGGGTGATGACCACGCCCAGCCATCCCGCCAGCGCCATGACGCCGCCTTCGGCCAGTTCGAGCATATACATGTTGTGGACGGGCTGTCCCGACGGGCTGAATTCGCGGAATTTGTCCACGCCCATGCCGATGATCACGGTATTTTCGGCATTGCCCCACGCTTCGGCGATCAGTTCGGCGCGGTCGTCATAGGTGCCGGCCTCTTCCAGGTCGCCGTTCTGGAAGGCGGGCGCGACGCGCTTCGCGAATATCTCGGGCATCTGGTATCCCGACGCATAAAGCCCCGCCGCCAATAGGCCCGCCAGGATCAGTATCCGGGGCGAAGGGCGCAGGCGACCGACGAAGACCATCATGCCCATGGCCAGCAGGGCGGCGCAAAAGCCGGTGAAGGACGCCGCGAGCATCAGCGCCCACATCAGCATCGTCGCAGCCGCCAGAGCCGCCGCGGCGGGGATCAGCCGCCGGTTGCCCGCATAGACCACGAAGGGCAGGGTCATGGCGATGACGGCGGAGTTCCAGTTCGCGTCCCCCACCATCGCGCCCAGCCGCCTGCCGCCGGTGATGAAATCCGGGCCGAATATGGCGTTGGCCTGCGTGAACCCGTCCATCGTGTAGTAGACCAGCACGCCCATGCTTTCCATCGCCACTATACCGATGATGAGCGTGACGATCAGCCTGCGTATCGTGCCGATATCGCGGATCAGCACCATGGGCAGCAGCATGTAGCTGAACAGATATTGCCCGGCGACGATGATCCAGCGCAGAAGGTCGCCGTTGACATAGCTGCCGATGAACAGGCCGGTCAGCATCAGCACCAGGCTACCCAGCCAGATCGGCGTCAGTGTCCCGAACGGCGTTCCGTTGAGCCGCCCCAGCCCCAGCTCGATCAGGACCACGCCCATGAAGAGCGCGTCGCTGAGCGTCAGGTTCACATTGCCTATGCGCCACAGGTGAAAGCAGGAGAAGAGCACGGCGATCGTCAGCAGGGGCGTCACCATGGTCTTGCCCATGTCACGGATGCCCCCGTCCGCGTCCGGCGGCGCGAACCCTTCGGGAAAGGCTTCGCGCGGGCGGTCGCCGGTCAGGGGCGGCCTCATCCCTCGCGGCGCATCGCGCATGATCTGATCCGGTCCGCGATCCGCCGCATGTCCGCCGCGTTCAGCGACGGGTCGACCGGCAGCATGATGCTGCTGTTCCCGACCAGCCGCGCCATCGGCAGCGGCCGGACAGGACGCGAGTCGCTATCCGCAAAGGCCCGTTCCCGATAAATTTCGGGACAGGAGCCGGTGCCGCACGGCACGCCCCTTTTCTGAAGATCGCGGACGAACGCATCGCGCGCCGCGCCGTTGTCGGACGGATCGGGCCGCAGGAAGCAATAATATTTGTAATAGGCGTGGCGGATGTGTGCGGGCGGGCGGGCGAGCCGCAGCGCGGGGATGTCGCCCAGCGCTTCGTCGAGAATGGCGGCGTTGCCTTGCCGGGCCGCCAGCCACCCGGGCAGCTTCGCAAGCTGTATCGCGCCGATCGCGGCCTGCATTTCGGTGAGGCGGTAATTGCTGCCGAAGCCCTCGTGCAGCCACCGGAAGCAGCCGTCCGCCGTTGCCGCCGCCGCCGCCAGCGCGGCGCGGCTCTTGCCGTGATCCTTGTAGGACCAGGCGCGTTCCCAGACCGCCGGGTCGCGCAGGACCAGCATCCCCCCTTCGCCGCCGGTGGACATGATCTTGTCGGTGCAGAAGGAAAAGGCGGCGGCGTCGCCGAAGGAACCCGCCATCCGGCCATGCCAGGCCGCACCCAGCGCCTGCGCGCAATCCTCGATCAGTTTCAGCCCATGGCGATTGCATAACGCCTGGACGGGTCCCATGTCGCACGGCCATCCGGCCAGATGGACGCACAGTATGGCGCGGGTCCGGGACGTCACCCTGTCCGCGATGCTGTCCGGGTCGATATTCTGGCTGATCGGATCGATATCCGCGAACACCGGCTTCGCGCCGACGGCGACGATGGCGCTGGCGGAAGCGAAATAGCTGCGCGGGCTGACGATCACTTCATCGCCGGTCCCTATCCCCAGCGCCCGAAAGGCGAGTTCGAGCGCAAGCGTGCCGTTCGCCACCGCCATGGCATGAGGCGCCCCGACGTAATCGGCGAAGCGCTGTTCGAAGCGTTGCCGGTGATCGCCATGCACCAGCGCATTCACCCGCCCGGATCGCAATATCTCCGCGACCGCGGCGATTTCATCTTCTCCATGGAACGGCCAGCGCGACCGTATCGGCTCGTCGTCGTCGGGCGGCATGGCGATCCGCCGGGCCAAAGGCGCCACCTGCGTCGCGGAGCCGGTCACAGCCGCGCCGCCCGCAGGCCGGCCGATCCGGCGGCGACCGGCGCGGCGTTATTGATCGGCGCACGCGCGGGTTCGGCATCGTCGCCATACATATGGATGACGCTGTGCATGATGAGCCGGATCGATTCGGCGTCGCCCTGATGCGCCAGCTTTTCCAGCCGCTGGAAGACGGCCTGCAATTCGGGCAGCGGGATGGAAACCGGCTCCGCCTCGAATATGCCAGGTAGGGTCGACGGCAGCCGTTCCTCGCTTTCGTCGAACAGTTCCTCAAACAGCTTTTCGCCTGGACGAAGGCCGACGAAGTCGATCTTCACGTCGATGTCGGGTACGAGGCCCGCGGCGCGGATCATGCGGCGGGCGATGTCGACGATCTTGATGGGATCGCCCATGTCGAGCACGAAGACCCGCCCCCGGCTGATTCCGCCGCGCAGCGTGGCCGCCGTGCTGTGGAGGATCAGCTGCACCGCCTCATGCACCGTCATGAAATAGCGTTCGATATCAGGATGGGTGACGGTCAGCGGCCCGCGGCGGCTGAGCTGCCGCAAGAACAGGGGGATCAGCGATCCGCTGGACCCCAGCACATTGCCGAAGCGGACGGTCAGGAAACGGCATGTCCCCGAATCGCATGGCGCGGCAAGGTCCAGCGCCTGACAATAAAGTTCGCCCAGCCGTTTGGTCGCGCCCATCATGCCGACCGGATTGACCGCCTTGTCGGTGGATACCTGGATCATCGCCTTCGCGCCGCTGGCCAGCACGGCGTCGGCCACGTTGCGCGTGCCGATGACGTTGGTGAGCACGCCCGCCGACAGGTTGCTTTCCACAAGCGGCACATGCTTGAGCGCGGCGGCGTGGAAAACCAGGTCCGGCCGGTGCTGGACGAACAGCTTGACGAGCGAGTCACGCTGGCGGACGGAGCAGAGCAGCGGCGTGCCCTTGACGTCGGGAAACCGCTCGCGCAGTTCCATGTCTATGGCGTAGAGATTATATTCGCCATGATCGAGCAGCAGGATTTCGGCCGCTTCGAAGGAGGCGATCTGCCGGACGAGTTCGCTGCCGATGGTGCCGCCCGCGCCGGTGACCAGGATGCGCCGTCCCTTGATGGCGTTGCGGACCACGGTTCCGTCCAGCCGCAGTTCGGGCCGGCCGAGCAGATCGGTCAGATTGACGAAACGCAGGTCCAGATTGCCGTCTCCCGACCGCTGGAGGCGGCCCGGCTCCTGCGCCCGCGCAACCTCCAGGCCAAGCTGCGCCGCCCTGGTGGCGAGCTTGGCCATGCGGGGTCCCGTCAGGCAGGCGTCATGCTGGTTGACGATGATGTAGCTGGGCCGATGCCTGCCGCGCGCCAGTTCGCCGACGATATTTTCCAGCTCGTCCATTGTGCCCAATATGGGGACGCCGCGGATGCTGAGGTTGCGCTCGCCATCGTCGTCATGCGTAAGGATGCCGGCGGCGCGGACCTGACGGTTGCGCGGGCCTTGCAAGGTCCGCAGGATGGATTCGGCCCAATCCGGGTCGCCCAGCAGCAGCACGTCCTCGCGCTCCCCATTGCGCTCCGACGGCTTCTGCAACGAATGCGCGCCCGATACCTGGGCGGGACGCAGCAATTCGCGCATGACCCGCCGCACCACGCGCAGGCTGCCCAGCATCACCAGCAGGACGAACCACTGGATGATGGGTACAGACCGGGGCAGCCAGGGCGGATCGGAAAAGAACATCCATGTCGCCCCGGTCGACAGCACGACCGTAAGGGTCGTGGCCTGCGCCAGGAACAGCAGCTCCTTCACCGATATATAGCGCCACGCATGGCGGTAAATGCCCAGCCCCTGGAAAACCAGGACTGTGATGACGGCTGTGCAGAGGGCGCTGCCGGAGGCAGCGGAGACGGTCGCCTGCGACGGGGTGGCCTGAAGCCGAAGCTCCAGCGCCAGGAAGAGGGACAATGCGGCGACGCTGGCGTCGAGGAGAATGGCAGCGAGATAACGCGGCCGGATTCGGCCCGCGGACCGATGAACGTAGCTCATGTCGCCTCCTGTTGAACGGACTGGCTGCGCGGATGCTTCGCGCCATGCGTCCATTGTCGCGGCGCAGCGTGCCATTGGACGGCACGTCTTGATAAGCTGGCCGGTGGGAGACTATCCCTTAAGACCGCAGGCGCTTCGAAGGGGGCAGTCCCTCCTATCCTTTCGCGCCGGAGCCTGTCTCGACCGGGCGGAACGCTGCTTCGGTGAAAGCCGAGACGGCGCGCGCGAGTCGTTTCAGCCCGGATCGGGGCGCGGGATGAGCATCCGTCCCATCGGGATCGAAGCGCATGGAGCATGCCTTCCATGCCTTCCTCTGCGCCCAAAGGCTATCAACCCTTTTCGTCACTCCGAATGGGGCGCGTAATGACTAATCTGGGGCCACTGACTTACGAACGCGCCTCTTTCCCGCTTTTGAGGCGATCTCTCCGACCGGAGTGAGCATATATGGTCCTGATGGCTCCCGTTGATGGCGTCGCCGGCGGCGCGGCGGAATATACGTGAGGGTGCTGCATGTCATAACCGCCCTGAACTATGGCGGCGCCGAAGCCATGCTGGCCAAGCTCGCCGGCCAGCATGGAGCGCATTCCGCCTATCCCGATCCGGTCATCCTGTCGCTTCTTCCGCTCGGGCGGGTGGGGCAGGAAATGGCTGCGCGCGGCGTCGCCGTCGAAACCCTGGGCCTGAACACCATCCGCCGCCTGCCCGAAGCGATGGCGCGGCTGACGCATGTCGTCAGGCGCTATGAACCCGATCTGATTCAGGGGTGGATGTATCATGGCAACATCGCCGCCGCCTGGGCGGCAAGGGTGGCGCGCGGAAATGTGCCGATGCTCTGGAACATCCGGCATTCGCTTCACGATATCCGCGCTGAAAAGCGAACCAGCCGTCTCGTTATCCGGGCCGGTGCGCTGCTTTCCCGGCGGCCGAGGGCGACGATCTACAACTCCGCTGCGTCCGTGCGGCAGCATGTGGCCCACGGCTACGCGCCGGAGGGCGCGATCGTCATCCCCAACGGCTTCGATCCGCGATATTTCAAACCCGACGGGCCTGCGGGAAACTGCCGCTTCAGGATGCGGGAACGGTTCGGCATCGAACCCGGTCCAACCCTTGTCGCCGTGATCGCGCGGCGGCATCCGATGAAGGATCATGCCACCGCGATCGAAGCCGTGGGCCGCGCGCGGCGGATGGGGCATGACGTGCATCTGCTGCTCGCCGGCGCGGGGACCGATGCGCTTCCCCCGGACCTGCAAAGCACCTGCGATTACTGGTTGCCCCGCAACCGCCTCAGCCTTCTGGGCGATCGCTCGGATGTGGCCGACTGGCTGCCGGGTTGCGACATCGTGGCGCTTTCCTCCGCCTGGGGGGAAAGTTTCCCCAACATATTGGGGGAAGCGATGGCGTGCGGCGTTCCCTGTGTCGCCACCGATGTCGGCGACAGCCGGTCGATCATCGGCGAGGGCGGCTATTGCGTTCCGCCGGGCGATCCGGCCGCGATCGCAAAGGCCATCGTCCTGCTGAGCGACATAGGGACGCAGGGCCGCCGCCGGAAAGGCGAACTGGGACGCCAGCGCGTCATAAAGGAATTTTCCCTGCCCGCTGTCGCGGCCCGCTATGCCGAACTCTACGACACCGTCCTTCGCCGGTCCCCCTCTCTGCCGGACAAAGCGGGGATGCCGCGATGTGCGGGATAAGCGGCCTGATCGCCGACCGGCCGTCCGCAGCACTGCGCGCCACGGTCTGCCGGATGAACGAGAGCCTGCGCCATCGCGGCCCGGACATGGCGGGCGAATGGATCGACGCGGAAGCGGGAATCGCCTTGGCGCATCGGCGTCTGTCCATCCTCGACCTTTCGCCCGAAGGGCGTCAGCCGATGGTTTCGTCCAGCGGGCGCTATGTCATCAGCTTCAACGGCGAAATATACAACTACCGGGCGTTGCGGGAAGATCTGATCGCGCGTTGCCACCGCTTCCACGGCGGCAGCGACACCGAGGTGCTGTTGGCCGCGATAGAGCAATATGGCGTCGTCCCGGCGGTGCGCGCCTGCGCGGGCATGTTCGCCTTCGCCCTGTGGGACCGGAACAGGCGCGAACTTCACCTGTTTCGCGACAGGATCGGCAAGAAGCCGCTTTATTATGGCTGGAATGGCGGAGATTTCCTCTTCGCGTCCGAATTGAAGGCGATCATGGCCGCTTGCCGGGGCGGCATGGAGATCGACCGCGCCGCCCTGACCGCCTATCTGCGGCACCAATATGTCCCCGCGCCGCAATCCATCCTGCGCGGCATTTCGAAACTGCCGGCGGGCGCACACCTGCTGGTGACGGCGGAGGGAGCGGCGCAGCCCCGGCCCTATTGGTCGATCGCGCAAACCGCCCTGGCCGGTCAGGACGATCCCGTCGTGGGCGATGATGAGGCCATGCTGGGGCGCGTGGAGGAAGTGCTGCGGCGGGCCGTGCGGGAACGGATGGTCGCGGACGTTCCGGTGGGCGCCTTTCTGTCGGGCGGCATCGATTCGTCGCTGACCAGCGCGCTGATGCAGCAGGAATCGCGCGAGCCGATCAGCACCTTCACCATCGGTTTCGAGGAACCGGAATATGACGAATCCGCCCATGCCGAACAGGTGGCGAAGGCGATCGGGTCGCGTCACCACATGGTCCGCATGAGCGCGGCCGGATTTCTCGATACCGTGCCGGACCTGCCGCGGATCTACGACGAGCCTTTTGCCGACCCGTCCGCCATTCCCATGTTCCACATTGCCCGTTTCGCGCGGGAGACGGTGACGGTGTGCCTTTCGGGCGACGGGGGCGATGAAAGCTTCGGCGGCTATGGGCGCTATCGGATCGCGGGCAAGCTGGGGCGCGGGATCGCCTTTCTCCCGCCCTGGCTGCGCGGGTCGATCGCCGGGGGCATCGATGCGCTGTCGCCCGCCACATGGGACAGGATCTTCCGCTATGTGCCGGTCGGCGCGGGCAGCGCCCTGCGCGGCGACATGTCGGGCGACCGCCTGCACAAGCTGGCGGCGCTGTTCCGCAGCGAGAATGTGGAGGCGCTCTATAACAGGCTCACCAGCGTCCATCCCGATCCGCAAGCGCTGGTGATCGGCGGGACGGAGCCGCAGACGCCGCTCGCGGGCGTGCTGGACGATCCCCTGCGCCAGATGATGCTGATCGACAGCGCCCGCTATCTCCCCGACGACATATTGGTGAAGGTCGACCGTGCCACCATGGCGGTGGGGCTGGAGGCGCGCGCGCCGCTGCTGGACCACAGGTTGATCGAACTGGCCTGGCGCCTTCCCACGGCGGCGCTGTTGCGGGAAGGGAAGGGCAAATGGCCGCTCCATGCGCTGTTCAAGCGACACCTGCCCCCCGCGCTGGCCGACCGGCCCAAGCGCGGCTTTTCCGTTCCGATCGAACAATGGCTGCGCGGGCCGCTCCGCAACTGGGCGGACGAACTGCTGGACGCCGATCTCATCCGGTCGCAGGGCTTGCTGGAACCCGAGCCGATCGGCCGGATGTGGGCGGAACATCTGTCCGGTCATCGGAACTGGTCGTTCCAGCTCTGGACGCTGCTGATGTTCCAGAACTGGCTTCGGCACTGGCAATCCGTGCTGTCCTCCAGCGATGCGAGTCTGGTCGAATGAAGATCCTTGTCCTGTCCAGCTTCGCCTTTTCGCTGGTCAACTTTCGCGGCCGGCTGATCGAAGCGATGGTGCGCGAAGGGCATCAGGTCGTCACTTGCGCGCCGGACAGCGATATGGCGGTCGAAGCTCAACTCGCCGCGCTGGGCGCGAGCTATCGCCGGATCGCCATGGCGCGCACCGGCAGCAATCCGCTGGCCGACCTGCTGCTGCTGCTGCGTTATGTGCGGCTGATCGCCCGCGAGCGGCCGGACGTCGTGCTCGCCTATACGCAAAAGCCGATCATCTATGGCGGCATCGCCGCGCGCCTGTTCCGGGGCGTCCGTTTCTATGCGCTGATGAGCGGCCTTGGCTATGTGTTCAGCCCGGCAGCGGACCACCGGCGGCTGTTGCGGGCCGTCGTCGCGCGGCTTTACCGGCTGGCGGTCGCCAGGGCGCGCGCCATATTCGTCTTCAACGGCGACGATCGCGACGAACTCATCGCGCAGGGCATCGTCGACATGTCCGCGCCGGTCATGGAGGTGCCTGGTTCGGGCGTGGATCTCGCCCATTTCGCTCATGCGTCTTTGCCGAAAGGGCCGCCCGTCTTCCTGATGATCTCGCGCCTGATGCGCGACAAGGGCGTGTTCGAATATGCCGAGGCCGCGCGCCGCCTCAAGGCGCGCTATCCCCAGGCGCGGTTCCAGCTTCTGGGCCGTCTGGACAGGGACAACCCGACCGGCCTGCCGGAGGCGGAGCTGGACCTCTGGGTCCGGCAGGGGATCATCGATTATGTGCCGGAAACGCGCGACGTCAGGCCGCTGCTGACCGGATCGACGGTGTTCGTCCTGCCATCTTATTATCGCGAGGGACTGCCGCGCACATTGCTGGAGGCGATGTCGGTCGGACGCCCGCTCGTCACCACGGATCTGCCGGGTTGCCGGGAGCCGGTCATGCCGGGGGTCAACGGCTTCCTCGTGCCGCCCCGCGACGTCGATGCGCTGTGCGAAGCGATGGAACATTTCCTCGACGATCCCGCCCTTGCCGCCGCCATGGGCGCACGGTCGCGCGCCTATGCGGAAGAGCGCTTCGACGTGGACAAGGTCAACCGGCAACTCCTGCGCGTGATGGACATCGGCGGCGGGGAGTCGGAGGTTACGGAACCGTCCCCCGCCATGTCGTGGAGCGCGGGTTGATGGGGCGGGGCGTCACCTGTGTCTTGGCCTTTGCCGCGCTTGCGGCGATGGCGCTGCCGATGGCGCTGATCGGCCTGCTCGTCCTCCTCTTCTTGGGACGGCCGGTGCTGTTCCGGCAGGCGCGCGCGGGCCTTGGCGGGCGGCCGTTCGATCTGGTCAAGTTCCGGACGATGCATGACGCGTGCGATGCGTCCGGGCAGGCGCTGCCGGACCATGCCCGCACGCCCGCCATGGGGCGCCTCCTTCGCCGCTCGCGTCTGGATGAACTGCCTGAGCTTTGGAACATCCTGCGCGGCGACATGGCGCTGGTGGGCCCGCGGCCGCTGCTTCCGGACACGATAGCGGCCCTCGGCACGGCGGGCCTGCTGCGCTCGTCGGTGCGGCCGGGCATCACCGGCCTTGCCCAGGTCAGCGGCAATACGCTGCTCGCCATCGAGGAAAAGCTGGCCCTGGACCTGCATTATGTCCGCGAGTGGAGCGTGGCTCTCGACCTGTGGATCATGGTCCAGACGCCGTTGATGATGATCCGGGGCGAGAGGATCGATTCCGGCCTGCTGGAGAAAGCCCATGCGGGCGGTCATCGTCGGCAGCGTTGAAAGCAGCCGGGTCGCGATCGAAGCCGTGGCGCGCGCGCCGGGCTGGTCCCTTCCGCTAGTCGTCACCCTGCCCGTCGAGCTGGCGCACCGTCATTCCGACTATGTCGACCTGCGCCCCGCCGCCCAGGCGGCCGGCGCGGGCCTGCTCCATGCGCGGAACGTAAACGCGCCAGACGTCTGCGCAGCGATTCGGGATGCCGCCCCGGACGCCGTCTTCGTCATCGGCTGGTCGCAGATCTGCCGCGAACCCTTCATGGCGGCGGCGGGGAAGGGGCTTGTCGGCTATCATCCCGCCCCCCTTCCCCGGATGCGGGGCAGGGCGGTGATACCCTGGACGATCCTGAAGGATGAGCCGATCACCGGCGGGACACTGTTCTGGATCGACGCCGGGGTGGACAGCGGCCCGATATTGGAACAGCGCTTCCTGCATGTCGCGCCCGATGAAACGGCCGGCTCGCTTTATCGCCGTCACATGGAATTGCTGGACCTCATGCTGGCCGACGCCTTGCGGGCGCTCGCCGCTGGAACGCCGCGGCGCGAACCGCAGGACGAACGCTTCGCCACCTGGGCGGCGGCGCGGACGATCGAAAGCGGCCGGATCGACTGGTCGGCCTGCGCGGACGACGTGGAGCGGCTGGTCCGCGCGGTGGGTCGTCCTTATCCGGGCGCCCGCACTCGCAGTCCCGCTTCGGATGACGATCTTGTCCTGTGGCAGGCCCGGCTATCTCCCGAAGGCGGCCGCCATCTCGCCCTGCCGGGACAGGTGATCGGCCGCTCCGAAGGGCGCTTCACCGTCTGCTGCGGCGACGGCGCCGCGCTCGAAGTCACCGAATGGGAAGGGGGCGGGGGAGTCCTGCCGAAACTGCACGCACGCCTGGGAGGATGAGGCATGACTTCGATGCTCGACTGTATCGCGTCCGCGCTGGTGATCGCGCCGCATCCGGACGATGAAGTATTGGGATGCGGCGGCACGATGATGCGGCTGGCGCAAGCGGGCGCGCAAGTGCATGTCGCCATCGTCACCAAGGCCGGAGCCGACCGGTTCGGACCCGACGCAGCCGCGACGGGGCGCAGCGAAGCGCGCGAAGCCCATGCCGTGCTCCAAGTCGCACAGACGCACTTCATCGACCTTCCCGCCGCCGAGCTGGACCGCGTGGTCCATGCCGACATGAACGCCGCGATCGGTGCGCTGGTGTCGAACGTCGCGCCCGACACGCTGTTCGTGCCCTTCATTGGCGACGTGCATCTGGATCATCAGCTCACATTCCTGTCGGCCATGGTCGCGGCCCGCCCCAGGGGGGGAAAGGGGCCGCTGCGGATCTACAGCTATGAAACACTCTCCGAAACGAACTGGTATGCGCCCGGCATCACGCCTGCCTTCATTCCCAACGTCTATGTCGATATCAGCGATACCCTGGAAGCCAAGGTTCAGGCATTCAACTGCTATCGGTCGCAAGTGAAACAGGCGCCGGACGAACGATCGCCGGAAGTCATCAGGGCTTTATCCTGTTTCCGGGGCGCCACTATTCATCGTTCCGCAGCCGAAACCTTCATGTTGATTCGCCAGATCGAATGACGATGGATTTCGAATTAACCTCGATTGGGAGGAAAATCGAAAGGATTGCTGAATCCGCCTTCTCTACCACTTATTTGCTATAGCCAAATGCCTGCGCCGCGCGCACATTGCCTGTCCTAAAGAGCTATACTCCTGCTCGAAAAGAATTTGGGTCGCACCGATCATGGACCGCACCACGCGGCCGTGAAACCCAAGTCCAGACGAAGGGAGCTAAAATGCCTCAAGAGATAAAAGTAGTCCTTCTGAGCAAGAACGGCATACTTAGGGAAGGGCTCCATCACATATTAACCCGCCTTATTCACCAAAAGTGTCCTGAAGGGTTGGCGGGAGTGGCGTAAGCCTCTGATCTGAATTAGGAACTGGGTGTCTAAGCCGAACCTGCCGCAGGGCAGAAAATGCCACGGGCCACACCCGCCATGAACGATGATATCGCAAGCTCATTTGGATTCCCAGCAGTCGGCCGCAAGAAAATCACAGCTGCGTTCGACGGTGGCCGGCTTACCTCGGATGGCGGTGTTCTACTGCTTGCACAGGCCGAGCGCGCGATGGGGATTTGCCAGCGCCTGGCGGCTTGTATTGCCGATCCGCGCGATCCAGCGCGGGTGATCCATCGCCTG
>NZ_VLKK01000033.1 GCF_007830065.1 Sphingobium wenxiniae
TAGGTCCACTTGCCCCGCACCTTGACGTAGGTTTCATCCAGGCGCCAGCTCGGATCAAAGCCACGCCGCCAGAACCAGCGCAGCCGCTTCTCCATCTCCGGGGCGTAGCACTGGACCCAGCGATAGATCGTCGTATGGTCGACCGAAATGCCGCGTTCCGCCAGCATTTCCTCAAGGTCGCGATAGCTGATCGGATAGCGACAATACCAGCGCACCGCCCACAGGATCACATCACCCTGGAAATGGCGCCACTTGAAATCCGTCATCGTTCCGTCCGTCCAATCTCCGCCAAGCATGCTCAAGCTTCACGATTTTTGCAACAGAGCCACCTTATGCGCAACACGCTTCCTTGCTTTTTCGGGCCATGGTAGCCTCTCATCCAGTCTTGCCGCGGGAAGTATAGCAAGAGCGCATGCGACATTGCGGGTTCGATCCCACCATGTCGCTACGTGAGTTTCCGTAGCGTCGTTCCATGCGTGGAACCGACGCGCAACGAAATTACGCTGACAATTTCGCGTTCACTCTGGCGAGGCACGCCGCGCGCCTCCGTCCGGGGTGCAGCCGCACCAAAGCTATCGATGGAGGGGCTGGGAAACGGTCGCTATCAAGCTTTCGGCACAGCGTGGTTCAGGGCCGCCTACACCCAGTTGCTGGGCCGATGAGAAGACCTCGACCATCTTGAGCGTATGGATCTCCTCGTCAGACTGCGTGACGGGATTTTCCCATTTGCGAGCATTCCAGATGGGGCGATGCGCCACCCTCTATCATGAATCGAGATACTTCGCCTTCAGGTCCTTGAGCATGTCGTGCAGCTGTTCGTGACGACCTGAGCCCATCACCTCCTCTTCATGTCGATCAAAGGCGGAGACCAGACCATCCATCACTTCCGGTGCGACGATGCGATCAGCCATCGGGAACAGGACAGTATTTTCCTTCTCGATATGCGCTCTCATGTGGCCGGCATAAGCCGTGGCTGCTTCTGAAAATTTCGCCGGTGACATTGCTGGTTCGGTTGCATTGGCCATTGCCGCAACAAGCGCGCGGCCCTGTTCATGTTCCGACAGCATCACCGATATCGGGCCGCCATCGGCCGGTAGACCGGCCTCAATCATGGCGGGAAACAACAGGCCTTCCTCTTTGCCGTGGTGGCATGTGTCGGCAAATTCCCGTAGAAACCCCAGAAATTGCATGACGTCCGCTGATGCCGCGCTCCCCTGTCTGGCTCCGTCTGAGATTTGATCGAGGATCTTGAGGGCCATCAGGATGGCGTCATGTTCGTGCTTCAGAACATCAATAGCCTGGCTCACCATCGTCTCCCGCTGATTCATTGCATGGATGGGATGATCAAACATGGAATAGACGGTGCTGTCGACCAGATTTTAGAGTCCCACTGGTGGAGGAACCCCTCCGACTTCAGTCGAAGGCTGTCACACGACTTTTCATCATCGCTACCATATCGTGTGGGCGCCCAAGTATCGCTTCAAGGTGCTGCATGGCGAGGTCCGTTTGCGGGTGCGCGAGATCATCCGGCAGGTCTGCGCCGAGATGGGCGTGACCATCATTAACGGCGCCCTGTCGCGCGATCACGTCCATATGTTCGTCGAAATACCACCGCACGTCTCGGTCAGCGACTTCGTGCGCCGGGCAAAGGGACGCTCATCCCGAAAGATCCAGCAGGAGTTCGAGCATATCCGCAAACGTTACTGGGGCCAGCGGTTCTGGGGCAGGGGCTACTTCTCGACCACTTCCGGAAACATCACCGATGACATCATCATGGGCTATCTCGACCGGCATATCCGCAAGGATGGCTTCAGCCCCTCCCCATGATCCTACCGGCGTCAGCCGGTCAGTCATTCAGGACTATTGAGGACTATTGAGCGGCTTGGTGAGGCGCGCGCCAACCATCACTGCCACCTGGAATGCGCTGCCAAGCTGCTTCGCCATGAAGAAGGGTTGCCGCCGCCAGGACGCGTTCCAGCAGTAGTTTCTGGTGTGCCGCCCGGTGCCGGACCGACAGGATCCTGCTGAACAGAAAGAAATGATCATGAAGGTCACGGCAAGAAAAGCGGAAAAATCGGTCTCTGGAGAGCAGACGCGTCTCGGTTATCCGCTGTTTGTCTTTGCCTTTTCGAATGCCGTCGACACGGTAATCACTCCGGTCGACAGGGCGCGGTGTGAAGCGGCTGACTACCCAGCCATGATGCAGCCCATTCACAGCAACCATTCGATCGGCATTTTTGACAGAATGGAGATAGCCCCGCGTTGCCACCGGCTGGTTCCCGGTTCGCTGGTGTGCACATGCACGCCATCGGACGTCCGTTCCAGCCAGTTGAGCCGGCCATCTTCGGCAAGGACGACTTCATAGGCGTTGGCCGGAATATCGGTCAGGAACGCGTTCGAGACATTGGCGGCGAGGCTCGGGCTTTCGATCACGAACCCCAATTCCGTGTTGAGATGTATCGAGCGGGGATCGAAGTTGAACGAACCGACAAACAGCCGCTGGCCATCCACCGAAAAGGTCTTGGCGTGCAGCATTGAGGCGCTGGAGCGGAGCACCGGGCCATCACTGCCACCGCCGCTGCCCGAGCCGGTGCTGATCAGGCTGCGCCTGGGCCGCTTTCCATCGGCGCGATCTGGTCCGCGCATTTCGAAAAGCCGGACACCGGCCTTGAGCAGCGGCTTGCGACGCTCCGCATAGCCGGCATGGACGATCCACACATCGGTCGACTCGAAGGCGTTGGTGAAAATGGCCACGTCCACGCCGCGCGCCGACAGCGCGGCGAGAGCATCGACCCCGGCGCGCCCTGGCACGAAATAGCCCGAGATCAACCGGGTGTCGCGTTGCGGTTCTCCAATCGTATCGTGCACCGCCGCGGCGAGCAGCGCCTCTCGTCGCGCCTTGCCGACGCCCTTGGCGGGATCGTCGCTCACCATCCGGACCGGCGCCCATTCGAGCGGCAGGGTTCCAGCGAGCGTCTGGTCGATAAACGGTAGTGAACGAATGGCCTCGACATAGGCACGAGCCGCCGGATCGCGCTCGACCAGAGACGCCTGGCGCGAAAGCCGTTTTAGTTCTTCCGAGGGAACCTCCAGCAGGATGCGCGCCGCCGGAT
Source organism: Sphingobium wenxiniae (assembly GCF_007830065.1). Lineage (GTDB taxonomy): Bacteria > Pseudomonadota > Alphaproteobacteria > Sphingomonadales > Sphingomonadaceae > Sphingobium > Sphingobium wenxiniae. The sequence continues at coordinate 3,114 of NZ_VLKK01000033.1, forward strand.
AAGCTGACTCGCTGGACCAATAGCGATCGAAATCCCGAGACACGTCTTCGACGATGGGGCCGATGGCGAGCACGTCGAGGTCGAGGAACAGGCCCTCGTCGCGCGCGCCGAAATACTCATCGCCGATATTGCGCCCGCCGATGATGGTCGCCTGATTATCAGCGGTGAAGCTCTTGTTGTGCATGCGCCGGTTGAGCCGGGGGAAGTCGGCGAGATAGCCGAGCATCTTGGGGCGTCGCAGCACGAAGGGGTTGAACAGGCGGATTTCGATATTGGGATGCCGGTCCAGTGCCGCCAGCACGTTGTCCATTCCGGCGATGCCGTTGTCGTCAAGCAGCATCCGTACCCGCACCCCGCGGTCGGTGGCCTCGTGCACGGCTTCCAGCAACAGGGTGCCCGATCGGTCGCCGTGCCAGATATAATATTGGATATCGAGGCTGCGGACGGCGGCGCGCGCCAGCAATATCCGGGCAGCGAATGCGTCACGGCCATCGTTCAGTTGGTGGATGCCCGAATGGCCGTCCCGATCACGGGACAAAAGCGCAACGCCGCGCCCGAGTGGCGTATCGCCGGTATCCGCAATGTGCGCCGACGCTGCCCGCGGCTCGAGCGCGGGCAGCGGATAAGCCAAGCGGATGGCGATACCCACCGCCAGCAGAAGGAGCGCCAGTCCGCCCAGCCATTGCAAGACCAGAACCATATATTTGCGCAGGCGCAGCGACGGGATCAGGCGCGCGCCACCCTGCGTAACCCCAAAGCCAGTATGACGAGGAAAACGCCCCGAAACAGGAAGCTGATTCCGACGCAAAAGGCGAGGAAGACGAGGCCTGTGCCCGGTCCGCTGAACAGCAGCAGCCCGCCCAGGACAACGTCCAGAACACCCAGCAGCAGCCGCCAGACCCGGTCATGGGCGATCCTGAACGCGCTCACGATCTCGAAGATGCCGCTGACCAGCAGCCACGCGCCGATCAGCAGCACCAGCGAAAGCGCACCGGCAAAGGGGTTGAAGATCGTGACCACACCCGCAAGGATCGACAGTACGCCAAGCAGCAGTTCGATCCAGCGCGCGCGGCCGGACAGGGACGACAGGCCGGCGATGATCGCGAAAATGCCGTAGACGACCAGCATGATGCTGATCAGAACGCCGGTCGCCATTCCGGTCGCGATCGGATTGAACAGCGCCAGCAGGCCGACCAGAATCACGATCACGCCATAAGCGAGAATCCAGCCCCAGCCCGTTTTGTGGCGAATGTCATGGCTGCCCGACCCCATTTGTTGACCCATGGAAGTATCGCCCGTCATACAATCGATCTCCGATTTCTCAGCAGTGCGTGTGGGATTGTTTATGCTTTTGCCTGTCGGAGCAATGCCGTTAACCTGCCCGACCAATCCTTAATGGCTCAGAAGGGCAATCGCGCGTGCGAGTTTTTCACGGACGGTGTCGGCGGCTTTCAACAACCCGGGATTAGCGATGGCCTGCATTGAGGCCACAGGATCAATCGCCGCGACTTCAACGTCATCAGAACCGGACTGCTGCACAATGACATTGCATGGCAACATCAGGCCGACCTTATCCTCCAGCTGCAGCGCTTCATGAGCCAACGACGGATTGCAGGCCCCGAGGATCGTATACGGACGGAAGTCGACGTCGATCTTTGATTTGAGGGTCTGCTGGATATCGATCCGACTAATGACGCCAAAGCCTTCAGTTTTCAGCGCCGCCTCGGTGCGGACGATGGCGTCATCGAAGGGAACCTTTAACTTGGCGGCAATATAGTAGGTCATCGTCTGTCCTTTCATTTTGCGGAACCGGGCTTTTCCAGCCGATACGCTTGCGGTCCCCGGGGCGACAGTTGAACCCATGAATTGGTCAACCCGGTAAACCTGCAACGGCCGGGGTCGTAAAATCTTCTTCTCGAAGGAACAGGGGGCCGGGTGATCGGCTGCTAGTCTTCGCGACTTCCGCCCTCATGCTCGCCTTCTGCCTCGCCATGCGCGCTGCGGTGGCAACGGACACAGTTTTCGATGTTGGTTATCCCTTCCTCGCGGTGCTTGGTGATGATTTTTGCCGGCTGATGCTCATGGCATCCGTAGCAGGTGTACTGCTTGTAATTGCTATCCAGGTGACAGGTCGTGCAGGCTGTATTGTGATCGCGGTCGAGCAGGAAATAACGGCTGTGGTCGAATGTTGCCGGCTTCCAGTGCGCTGGCTGGTGACACGTCGCACAGGCCAGGACCTGGCCGCGATGCAGATCATCGTGCGGAGCCATGTGACAGGACTGGCAGTTCGCGCGCGCGTCGGCTTTCAGCAGGGCGTGATCAAATCGGACTGAGCTGGCCTTGGTCAGCCTCGGTCTTGGGTGATCGCTGTGGCAGGCCATACAATCGGGCTCGGTCAGCGCCTGATGGAAAGCCGGCCTTCGTTCCGATTGCCGGATCTCGACACCCTTTGTTGTGCGCAGGCCGATATCAGCCACGACATGGCAGCTGGTGCAGCGTTCGGCTGACGCCCCCTGAAACGGGGCATGGCACGCGAAGCAATTGTTCTGCAGCGCCGAATGCGCCGGGATCAGGTTGCCGGGACTGACCATCTCATGCGGGCGAAGGAAGCTCAGGCAGATGATCGCCGTCAGTATCAGCGAAATCCCGATCCAGAGGGAGCGTTTCATTTCCACCCCCAGAAGAGGAAGGTCGAAAGGATGTGGGCGGCGGCAAGTACAGCGAAGGCCAGCGCAATCGGCAGGTGAATGGTCCGCCATTTGCGCACCAGCCCCGCCGCCAGGCTGTTCCAGAACAGCTGCTGATCGATTTCACTGTCGGTGAGCCCTTCATCGCGTAGCTCAGTCTTGGCCTGCTTCATCCAGCGCTGTGAACGCTGGACGAGATACTTGCCGGTCAGGCCGCTGGTGATGTTCACCGCCATGGCGGCGACAGCGAGCCAGGCGAGGATGGCATTGAAGTGGATACCTGCGTGGACGAGGACGAGCGTGGCGCCGATCCAGGCCAGCCATTCGTGAAGCCGTAGCAGGCGGACCGGATTTGAGCTCTTGATCACGCCGCGCTTACGCAGCGAATGGCCAAATGAAAGAAGGATCAGGATCACGCCGGGGATCCCAAGGTAGCGTCCGATCCAGACCAGATCCGTCAGGTGAAGGATAAGATCGATGAACAGGGTGACCACGGCAAGGACGACCAGCCTGAAGTAGAATGGCAGAATCTCTTTTAGGATAAGGCGGATTTTCATGTTGCGCGGCCGATCGACACGCCGACATCAATGCCGGCCCGGCAGCATGCGGCGCAAGGTATCGTCTTTGACGACATAATGATGGTATAGGCCCGCGAGGGCATGGAGGCCGATCAGTAAATATCCTATCGTCCCGACCGTCTCGTGTATCTTCTTCACCTGCGCCGCCAGAGTCTTGCTCTGGCCGACCAGAGCGGGGAGTTCCAGGCCAAAGAATGGGATGGTTTTGCCTGAGGCGCTCAGGATCACCCAACCTGCGACGGGCATTGCCACCATGAAGGCGTAAAGCGCAAAATGCGTCGTACTGGCCAGCAGCGCCTGCCAAACTGACGGTTCCGGCGTGATCGGCGGCTGACGGCTGGCGAGGCGCGCCATCAAGCGGATGACAATCAGGGCCAGCACAGCCAGTCCGAGCATGAAATGCCAGGTTTTCAGCCCCTCACGTATGTCGGTTCCCTTGGGGTAGTTCTCCCGGAGCAGGATGGTCGCATAAACGGCGGAAATCAGCAGCACCGTGACCCAGTGGAGAGCGATCGACAGGGAGGAGAAACGCTGACGGCTATCGACTGGATTCATTGCAAGCCTCACATTCATGTTTCATCATGGGAGCTACAAGCACGAAATGCATTGTTCTTGATCAAGGGGTTGTCGTCGCCAAACGACCGTGCCGAAGATCGCGCCAATGCCAGACCGTAAACGCACTGTCCCCTTCCGAGAACAGGAAGGTACCCGCGATCGCCGCGACGAGAGTAGTCAGTGGAAGAGCCTCAGCGGCGCGTCCCAGACCTTGAACCTGTTCTTGCCAGCGACCTTTGCCATGAACATCGGAATCTCCCTTGTCCATATCGCATAAAGTAGCTTGCTGACGGCAGTCTGACCGCAGTGGCACACCCCGATATAGGCCGAGATCCTCAGGTGCGCACGATCACCTTGCGTTCGGCCGGCTCGCTCCCGAACAGGCAAGCCTCGCTCAGGCCGGCATGATCGAACATTGACCAAGACCGAAGGACACGGCATGATTGTGGCATGGGGAACGCGATCTCCCCACGAGGCGACAGGCTGAAGAATCGCGTCCTGCTTCGTGAAGGGACGCATCATGCCTGTTTTGAATACGATTTCATCAGATAAGCTCGTTCGTCTGGTCGGCATTCCGTCCGGGCCTGTAGTGATCGACGTTCGGCCTGAGGATGAGTTCGCCACCGAACCACTGCTGATCCCCGGACATCGGCATCTGGGCGGACGAGTTTCGGGGACGCTCCGCCGTGATTGCCTGTCGTGATGGCGGATCGTTGAGCCAGGGTGTCGCCGCACGTCTGCGCCATGAGGGTGTTTCGGCCGAAGCACTTGAAAACGGTGTCGCCGGGTGGGCCAGTGTCGGCCTGCCAATGGTGCCGGAAACCGTGCTGCCAACCCGCGATAGCGAAGGGCGGACGGTTTGGGTGACGCGCGGCCGTCCCAAGGTGGATCGGATTGCCTGTCCCTGGCTGATCCGCCGTTTCGTCGATCCCAGCGCCATTTTCCTGTTCGTGGCGCCATCCGAGGTGCAAGGTGTCGCCGAACGCTTCGGCGCTGCCTCTTTCGACATTGAAGTCGAGGGCATTGTCTGGAGCCACCGGGACGAACTCTGCACGTTCGACGTGATGGTCGACGCGTTCGGGCTGGGCGGCCACGAGCCGCTCAAGCGTCTCGCGCCGATCGTGCGTGGTGCCGACACCGGGCGGCCCGATCTCGTGCCCGAGGCGGCCGGCCTGCTCGCCGCCTCGCTCGGCCTGTCGCGCATGTATGCCGACGATCTGGAGCAGCTTGAAGCCGGGATGTTGCTCTACGATGCTTTCTATCGCTGGTGCCGCGATGCCACCGACGAGACGCATAACTGGGTGTCGCACCAGCCCGCCAAAAGCCGGGCCAAGGCCAAGGTGCGGACATGAGCGGCGCGGTGACGGAACTGCCCGCAAGCAGCGAAACAGTCTTGCCGGATCACGGTATTTCCTTTCGTGAAGCAACCGGCGTTTGGGCGCGGATCGCAGCGCTGAGCTTCGGCGGCCCCGCCGGGCAGATCGCGGTGATGCACCGCATCCTGGTCGACGAAAAACGCTGGATTGGTGAGGAACGATTCCTCCACGCGCTCAACTATTGCATGTTGCTTCCCGGCCCCGAGGCGCAGCAGCTCGCCGCCTATATCGGCTGGCTGCTCCACAAGACGAAAGGCGGGCTGGTCGCCGGTACGCTGTTCGTGCTGCCGGGGTTCGTCGCGATCCTGGGGCTCAGCTATATCTATGTGCTGCTCGGCCACGCCCCGCTGATCGTCGGGCTGTTCTTCGGACTGAAGGCCGCGGTGCTCGCCGTCGTCATTGAAGCGGTGGTGCGCATCGGCAAGCGCGCACTCAAGAACAACGTCATGCGGGGGATGGCGGTGGCCGCTTTTGTGGCGATCTTTTTCCTGGATGCGCCGTTCCCCTTGATCGTCCTGACAGCGGCGCTTGCCGGCTTCCTCGGCGGTCGCGCCGGCCTTCCGGCTTTCCAGGTCGGTGGCGGTCATGCCTCGATGGGGGCAGATGTCGTTCACGACCGCGATACCGCGCTTGGTGAGGGACTGCCGGACCATGCCCGGCCCAATCTCGCCTGGTCGCTCAAAATCTCCGGCGCCTTGCTGATCTTGTGGCTGGCGCCGGTTGCACTGCTGTTCGCCTTTCTCGGCCCGGATGACGTGTTCACGCGCATCGCCACCTTCTTCAGCCAGATGGCGATGGTGACGTTCGGCGGCGCTTATTCGGTGCTTGCCTATGTCGCGCAGGAAGCCGTGGGCACCTTCGGGTGGCTCAAGCCCGGAGAAATGCTGGACGGCCTCGGACTGGCAGAGACCACGCCCGGCCCGCTCATCATGGTGACGCAATTCGTCGGTTTCCTTGCCGCGTTTCGGGAAGCGACCGGCCTGCCGCCGCTCATTGCCGCCACGCTGGGGGCGATTCTCACCACTTGGGTGACGTTCATGCCCTGCTATCTCTGGATCTTCGCGGGGGCTCCCTTCATCGAGCGGATGCGCGGCAATCGCGCGCTCTCCGCCACGCTGGGCGCGATTACCGCCGCCGTCGTCGGGGTCATCCTGAACCTCGCGCTCTGGTTTGCGATCCACACCCTGTTCGGCGAGGTCCGCAAGGTGGCCATCATAGGCGGCGGGTTCGATGTGCCGGTACTTGCGTCTCTGAACATCGCCGCGCTGGTGCTCGCGATCGGCGCGGCCATCGCGGTCTTCCGTTTCAAAGTCGGGATGATCCCGGTGCTGGGCATCTGCGCGGCGCTCGGCATCGCCTACGTCCTGATCGCATAGTCCAAGAGGAGAATATCATGAAGCGAGGTGCGATAGCGATTCTGTTGGGCGCTTTGGCGCTGATGTCGCCAGCGCAGGCGGCGCAACCCTGGGAGCAGGCGATTGCTACGGCGATCGGCAAGCCGGGCGCGGAAATGCCGGGCGGGGTCTATCGCATCGGCCTGCCGCGCAGCGACCTGCATGTGGTGCTCGACGGCGTGACGCTGAAGCCCGCGCTCGCTCTCGGTTCCTGGCTCGCCTTCATGCCCCACGGCGAAGGCCAGGTGATGGTGATGGGGGATATCGTTCTCACCGATACCGAGGTGAACCCGGTCATGGCGAAGCTGATCGCCGGCGGGATCGAGATCACCGCGCTCCACAATCATCTGCTGCGCAATGCGCCGCACACAATGTATATGCACATCGGCGGGCGTGGCGATCCCGCGCAACTCGCCAAGGTCCTGCACGATGCGCTGGCGCTGAGTGGCACACCTCTGTCCGCGCCGACGGCCGCCAGCCCGGCCGCGCCGGAGAAGATCGACCTCGACACCGCCGCGCTCGACCGCATCATGGGCCACAAGGGCAAGGTCGGTGGCGGCGTCTATGCGTTCGGCATCCCGCGTGCCGAGACACCGAGCGACGGCGGCATGGAGTTGCCTGTGGCGATGGGATCGGCCGTCGCAATCAACTTTCAGCCGACCGGCGGTGGCAAGGCGGCGATTACCGGCGACTTTGTGCTCACCGCCTCGGAGGTCAATCCAGTGCTGCACGCGTTGCGCGAGAACGGCATCGAGGTGACGGCGCTGCACAATCACATGCTCGACGACGAGCCGCGTCTGTTCTTCATGCACTTCTGGGCCAATGACGATGCGCAGAAGCTGGCACACGGACTGGCCGCGGCGCTCAGCCATGTCGCCGTGGCGACAAGTTGAGGTGACGCAATGGAGGGGACTGGCAGCGGCCCTCATGCTGACGCTGCCGGGATGCGGCCAGGCGCACGCGCGCGCCGCTCGTGCTGGAGCGGACGATCCCGCTTCCCGACACCAAAGGGCGCATCGACCATCTCGCCGTTGATCTGGCGGACCGTCGCCTGTTCGTTGTCGAAATCGCCAACGGCACCGTCGACGCAATCGATCTCGATACCGGCAAGGTCATCGGGCGCATCGTCGGCCTCGCCGAACAGCAAGGCGTCGCCTGGCTTCCGGCCGAGCATGAGCTGGTGGTCGCCTTTGGCGACGGTTCTGTGCACTTCTACGGCACCGATCTACGCGAGTTGGCGCGGATCGATCTTGGCAACGATGCCGACAACGTCCGCGTCGATCCGCGCAACGCTCATGTCCTTGTCGGCTACGGCAAAGGCGGCCTCGCTACGATCGACGCAGCAAGCGGGCGCACGCTGTCGGTTCGATCAACTTGCGGCGATGCCGATGATCTGTTTCTGGTTCGCGGCCATGTCTTGCTGATCTGCGGCACCGGATATGTCGAGGTGATCGCGGCCAACGGAGACAGCGTGCGCGTGCAAACCGCAAGCGGCGCGCGCACCGGGCTCTATGTGCCTGAACTCGACAGGCTGTTCGTTGCCGTGCCGGCGCGCGGTCGTCCCGCCGCAATCTTGGCATACCGCCTGAACCTGTCGCCCAGCTAACACTGAGGCAGCGGCGTTGTTGGAAATATTTCGCCAGCTCGCCGAGCGTGGCCAGATCTTCGCCGTCTCCGGCAGCGCGGTACTCTTTTGGGCCTGGTTGTTGGGCCGTCCTGTCCCTTCCCCCGTTCAAGAACAGCGTGTCACGCGAAAGGCAGGAGGACCGACCTGCCTCAATGAGGCGGGCCGGTCCTGAAATAATATCCTCGTTAGAACCAGGATCGAATTCCGATCAGGAACTTCCATCCTCCGGCCTTTTCACCCTGCGCACGCCGGAAATCTGCCGTGTCGCCAAAGGCGCGCTCGTACTTCACGCCGACATAGGGCGCGAACTCGGGCACGAACTGATAGCGCAGACGCAATCCCAGTTCGGCCGTGGAGAGGCCGGAGCCTATGCCCAGTTCGGGAACGTCCTGCGCGGAGAAGTTCAACTCGGCTGCGGGCTGGAGGATCAGCTTTTGGGTCAGGCGCTGATCATATTCCGCTTCGAACCGCGCGGTGACGTCGCCCTTGTCCGAAAGGAACAGGGCCCCGTCGACCTCGAACCAGTAAGGAGCCAGGCCCTGCACACCCAGCACGGCGTAGCTGCGATCCGGCCCGGTGCGAAAATCGTGACGGACGCCGGCCTGAAGGTTCCACCACGGGTCGAGCGCACGGCCCCAGAGCGCCTGCACTTCGGCGCTCTCCAAACTCTCGCCGAAGCGGCTCTCACCCTCGGTCTTGAACCAGAGCCTGTCGATATCGCCGCCGTACCAGCCCTGCGCGTTCCACGCATAGCCGTCCTTGCCCTTGCCGATGACCGCCTCGAGCTGATCGATCAGGATCATGCCGCTTTTGATATCGCCATGCTCCTTGCGAACCACTTCGCGCGCGGGGGCCATTGTCGCAGCGCCGAAAATGGCATCAGCGGCATGTGCGGGGCCACCCAATGCCGCCGCCGATGGCGGCCCGCCCGGCGGATCGGGAATGCCGGGTTCATGCCCGGCATGCGCATGGTGCGCGTCCGTTGCCGGGGCCGAAGGCATCTGGTGGCCGGCGTGCGGATCTGTCGGCTCGGAAGGCTTCGGCGGCATGGCATGCCCGGCATGGGGATCGGCTGATTGTTCATCCATCTGATGTTGTGCGTGCGGATCGGCCGGGGCCTGCTGCACGGCGGCGCCATGATCCTGCTGCGCCAGGGCGGGCGTGGCGACCGCCGCGATGAAGATGCCCACGAGAGGCTTCATGCTGCATCTCCCTCAAGCGGGCGGACGGTGACGACACGGAACATCCCCGCGTGCATGTGGAGCAGCAGATGGCAATGGAAAGCCCAGTCGCCCGGCGCATCGGCGGTCAGGTCGAAGCTGACCTTGCCGCCCGGCAGCACATTGACGGTGTGCTTGCGCGGATAGCTGCCGGTATGGCCGTTCACCACCTCGAAGAAATGGCCGTGCAGATGGATCGGATGGGTCATCATCGTGTCGTTGATGAGAACGACGCGCGCGCGTTCGTTGCGTTCGAAGCGGATCGGCTCGACGCCTTCGCTGAATTTTTCGCCATCGAACGACCACATGAAGCGCTCCATGTTGCCGGTGAGATGAACCTCGATCGTGCGCTGCGGCGGGCGCGTGTCAGGATTGGGGGTGAGCGACATCAGGTCGCGGTAGGTCAGCACCTTGTGGCCGACATCCTCCAGCCCGACGCCCGGGTCGCCGGTGCGATCGATCGGCGACATGGCGATGGCGTCCACGCCGACGCCGACCTTGACGCTGTCGGGCACCAATGACTTGTCGCGCATGTTCATGCCGGACATCGAATGGGAGTTGCCGTGGCCCGCTGCCGCGCTGGCCCCGGCGGCCATAGCACCATGGTCCATTCCAGCCATTGAACCGTGATCCATGCCGCCCATGCCCATGTCTTTCATGGTGAGGGTGGGACGTGGACGCAGCGGCGGGACGGGCGCGGTCATACCCAGGCGCGGAGCGAGCGTGGCGCGCGCCATGCCGGAACGATCGATCGATTCCGCGACGAAGGTGAACGCCTGGTCCTCGGTCGGCTGGATGATGACGTCATAGGTCTCGGCATTGCCGATCTGGAATTCGTCCACCGTGACGGGCCGGACATTCAGCCCGTCGGCGCTGACCACGGTTATCGGCAGGCCCGGAATGCGGACATTGAAGATCGTCATCGTCGCAGCATTGATGATGCGCAGCCGCACCCGCTCGCCGGGGTGGAACAGGCCGGTCCAGTTCTCCTGCGGGCCATGACCATTGACGAGATAGGTGTAGGTGGCGGCCGTCACATCGGCGATATCCGCTGGGTCCATGCGCATCTGTCCCCACATGGCGCGGTCCGACGCTGACATTTCCTCTTCCGGCCCACCCTTCATCATGCCGAACAGAGTCTGCTTCCGGCGATTGAAATAGCCGCCTTCCGCCTTGAGCTTGGTGACAAGATGATGAGGATTCAGGAAGGTCCAGTCGCTAAGCACGATCACATGTTCACGATCATAGGCGACGGGATCGGGTTCGGCGGGGTCGATGATCATCGGCCCATAATGGCCCTGCTGTTCCTGCAAGCCGGAATGGCTGTGATACCAATAGGTGCCGCTTTGCAGCAGCGGAAATTCATACACGAAGGTGGAGTGCGGCTTGATGCCGGGAAAGCTGACGCCCGGCACCCCGTCCATCTGGAACGGGACGATGAGCCCGTGCCAGTGAATCGAGCTGTCCTCATCAAGCGTATTCTCGACATGGAGCCGCACATTCTGCCCTTCGCGCAGCCGGATCAGCGGGGCGGGGAGCACGCCGTTCATGGTCACGGCGTGACCGGTGCGGCCGCCGACGGTGAAATGGGTGTTGGCGATCTTGAGGTGGATGTCCTCGCCAGACAGAGTGGGCAAGGTTGGCGCGAGACCGGGGGAACCAGACCGGGCCCAGGCCGGTATAAGCCCTGTGATACCGAGCCCGGCCAGGCCGATAGCTCCGGCTCGCAAGAACGAGCGGCGTTCAATAAGCTGTGTCATGGTGAATTGTCCTACGGATTCCTGACAAACCAGAAACCGGAAATGAAGGTCGAGGAAAACGGGCGGAGAACAAACTGCCTTCCGCCCCGCTCGGCTCTAATGCTTGTGTTCCGAATGCTGTGTGGCGGGCGTTTCGCCACTCGCCTTCTCGCAACATGCCATCTTCTTCATGTCGTCGTCGGCCTTATTGGCCGATGGGCTATCGCAACAGCAGCAACCCTTGTCACTCCGATCAGGCGCGGGCGTGCCATGATCCGTATGGGCGGAACCGGCGGGATTGGCGGTCTGGGCGGCAACCGGAGTTGCGGCCGCAATCGCAATTGCAGTGATAAGCATTTTCATTTTTCATTCTCCAGAAGATTGTTTGGCTTCAAGCTTCTGGAGACAGGCGTGGAGGCGGACTTGTTGCGTTGGGTCCGATTCCCTCGAGGCGGGGAGAAGGTTGTGATGCGAGGATTTGCCGAGGATGGCTCGCACAGGCCATCATCTGCGGCGCTGTGGGCGAAACTGCCGCGCAGGCGATCGCACAATCGATCATGCCGCCCGATGGCTTGTCGGGGCCCGATTCTTTGTCGAGGGATGTCTCGTGCTCGCCTGCACAATGCCCCATGTCCGGCATTCCAACCGTGGCGCTGTGCGTCATGGCCAGTCCGCTCGACATGGCCAAAGGCATGAACGACAGGGTCAAGGCCACGCACATTGCGGTGACGAGCCGCAACAGCGCCAAGCGACCGGTCCCCTGACGGGGGCCGGATTTGCCTGCCTCTACTTTGGTTCGCCTTGTTCGCACGCTGATTCAGTTCCTTCGAGTCGAAGCGACTATGGCATCTGACACTGTGTTAAGGTCAAGCGGCTCTTGACTCTAACATTATGTCAAGCACCAGATGGGCAGGCGATGGAAGGAGACGGTTGATGGCCGAGTCGAAGCATAGCGCACATTCAGGGGCCCATGGCTGTTGTGGAAGCCATGGGGCGCACGGCGAGGGAACTCCGCCGGGCCTGGCTGTCGATCCGGTTTGCGGCATGACCGTCGATCCGCAGAAGACCGCGCACCATGCAGCCTATGCTGGTCATGAGTATCATTTTTGCAGCGCGGGATGCCGAGAGAAATTCGTCGGTGATCCCGAGCATTATCTGAACAAGTCAGCCGATCGGGTCGTGGACGCCCCGCCGGGTACGATGTGGACCTGCCCGATGCACCCCCAGATCCGGCAGGACCATCCCGGCGCCTGCCCGATTTGCGGCATGGCGCTCGAGCCGGAAATGGTTACCGCCGACACCGGGCCGAGCGCCGAACTGATCGACATGACGCGCCGCTTCTGGGTCGCGCTGATCCTGACGCTCCCCGTCTTTGTGCTTGAAATGGGCGGTCATCTCTTCCCGTCGCTGCATCATCTCGTGCCCATGAAGCTCTCGACCTGGATCCAGTTTGCCCTGGCGACGCCGGCTGTGCTGTGGGCGGGTTGGCCGTTCTTCGAGCGCGGCTGGGCCTCGCTCAAGACGCGCAACCTCAACATGTTCACGCTGATCGCAATGGGTACGGGCGTGGCTTGGGCCTATAGCGTTGTAGCGACGCTGACGCCCGGCATTTTCCCGGCCGCCTTCCGGGCCGCCGACGGGTCGGTCGCCGTCTACTTCGAGGCGGCCGCCGTGATCACCGTGCTGGTGCTGCTGGGACAGGTGCTGGAACTGCGCGCGCGCGAACGCACGTCCGGCGCGATCAAGGCTTTGCTGAACCTTGCCCCGAAAACCGCGCGGCGCATCGCCGAAGACGGCAGCGAAGCGGAATTCCCGCTGGAAGATGTCGTGGTGGGCGACCGGCTGCGGGTGCGGCCGGGCGAGAAGGTGCCGGTCGATGGCGTCGTCGAGGAAGGGCACTCAGCGCTCGATGAATCGATGGTCACGGGCGAATCCATGCCCGTCACCAAGTCGGATGGCGACACGGTGATCGGCGGCACGATGAACCAGAGTGGCGCCTTGGTCATCCGCGCCGACAAGGTCGGGCGCGACACCGTGCTGGCGCGCATCGTGCAGATGGTTGCCGAGGCCCAGCGCTCGCGCGCGCCGATCCAGCGCATGGCCGATCAGGTCGCGGGCTGGTTCGTGCCGGTGGTTATCGGGGTCGCTGTCCTTGCCTTCATCATCTGGGGCGTCTGGGGACCGGAGCCGCGCTTTGCCCATGGGCTGATCGCGGCGGTATCGGTACTGATCATCGCCTGTCCCTGCGCATTGGGCTTGGCGACGCCGATGTCGATCATGGTCGGCGTCGGGCGCGGCGCGGGGCTTGGCGTGCTCATCAAGAATGCCGAAGCGCTGGAGCATATGGAGAAGGTCGACACGCTGGTCGTCGACAAGACCGGCACGCTGACCGAAGGCAAACCCGCCGTCACCCGGATCATCGCGGCGAATGGCTTCGAGGAATCGGACCTGCTGCGGATCGCCGCCGGGGTCGAGCGCGCGTCAGAGCATCCGCTGGCGCTGGCCATCGTTGACGCGGCAATGGGTCGGGGTATCGAAATGCCGCCTGTTAGTGACTTTGACTCGCCGACCGGCAAGGGCGCGCTGGGCACGGTTGAGGGCAAGCGCGTTACGCTGGGCAATGCGCGCTTCCTGGCGGAATCGGGGATGGATACCGCGCCGCTTGCCGCCGAGGCCGACGCGCTTCGCGGTGATGGCGCGACCGCCATCTTCATGGGGCTGGATGATCGGGCCGTGGGGATATTCGCCATCGCCGATCCGATCAAGCCGACGACGCCTGAAGCGCTGAATGCCCTGCGCGCGGACGGTATCCGTATAGTGATGCTGACCGGCGATAATCGCACCACGGCCGAAGCGGTTGCGCGCCAGCTTGGCATCGATGCCGTCGAGGCCGATGTGCTGCCGGACCAGAAGGCAGCTGTCGTGGCGCGGCTGAGACAGGAAGGCCGCGTTGTCGCCATGGCGGGCGACGGGGTCAACGACGCCCCGGCCCTCGCGGCGGCGGACATCGGCATCGCCATGGGCCATGGCACCGACGTAGCCATGGAAAGTGCGGGCGTGACTTTGCTCAAGGGCGATCTGGGCGGTATCGTCCGCGCCCGCCAGCTCAGTGAGGCGACGATGTCGAATATCCGGCAAAACCTGTTCTTCGCCTTCGTCTATAACGCGGCGGGCGTCCCAATTGCGGCGGGGCTACTCTATCCGGTCTTCGGCATCCTGCTCTCCCCGATGATCGCGGCGGCGGCGATGGCGTTGTCGTCGTTCAGCGTCGTGGCCAATGCGCTGCGGCTCAACCGGGTGAAGCTGTGAATATCGGCGCGGCCTCGCAGGCGAGCGGTGTCTCGCAGCGGATGATCCGTCACTACGAGAAGATCGGCCTGATCCCGGCGCCGCTACGCCGGGACAGCGGCTACCGCGATTATGCGGATGCCGATGTCCATCGCTTGCGGTTCATCGCCAATGCGCGCGATCTCGGCTTTCCGATCGAGGACATCCGCGATCTCCTTGGACTTTGGAGCAACAGCCAGCGCACCAGCGCCGAAGTAAAAGCGCTCGCGATCACCCGTGCCGACGAACTGGGGCGTAAAGCTGATGCGCTTCAGGCGCTGCGCCGGACATTGCTCGAACTGGCTGAACGCTGTCATGGCGACGACCGGCCCGACTGCCCGATCATTGAGCGCATATCTAGCCCGCCTTATTCACCAAAAGTGTCCTGAAGGGTTGGCGGGAGTGGCGTAAGCCTCTGATCTGAATTAGGAACTGGGTGTCTAAGCCGAA
>NZ_VLKK01000034.1 GCF_007830065.1 Sphingobium wenxiniae
CCGGTACAGGTAGGTCCACTTGCCCCGCACCTTGACGTAGGTTTCATCCAGGCGCCAGCTCGGATCAAAGCCACGCCGCCAGAACCAGCGCAGCCGCTTCTCCATCTCCGGGGCGTAGCACTGGACCCAGCGATAGATCGTCGTATGGTCGACCGAAATGCCGCGTTCCGCCAGCATTTCCTCAAGGTCGCGATAGCTGATCGGATAGCGACAATACCAGCGCACCGCCCACAGGATCACATCACCCTGGAAATGGCGCCACTTGAAATCCGTCATCGTTCCGTCCGTCCAATCTCCGCCAAGCATGCTCAAGCTTCACGATTTTTGCAACAGAGCCCCGGTATATGCTAACAAAGTGCATCCGCGACATCACCCGAGTGACTGCCATGTGCCCTGCCGCGCCCCGGCAAACTCTACCTTCGGTACAGTTGTCGACCCGCAAACGGTCGCAAACGCACGAGCGGCTGCTCGACTTTGCCTATGACGCGATCATCCAGAAGGGCTTCGCCGCGACGTCGATCGAGGAACTGGTCGAGGCGGCCGGGATTACCAAGAGCGGATTCTTTTATCATTTCAAGGACAAGAATGATCTCGCGCGTCAGTTGCTCGAACGCTATCTGGCGGAGAGCGAGATCGTGCTGGACCAGCTCGAGGTTCGGGCGAGGGAACTTCATGACGATCCCCTGCACGCCTTCCTGATCTTCCTGAAACTATATTCGGAAATGGTCCGCGACATGATCGCGCAGCATCCGGGCTGCATCGTCTCCACGCTGACCTACCAGGACCGGCTGTTCGACGAGACCGTGGTGCGCCTCAATCGGGAGGGAATGCTGGCATGGCGCGCACGGTTCCTGCGCTGGCTGGAAGAGATCGTCCCGGTGCATCCGCCGCGCGTCGCAGTAGACATCTCCGACCTCGCCGACCAGATGACCGTCATCGCCGATGGCAGCATCATCATGCAGCGGGCCTTGGCCGACCCTTCGATTTTGGAGCGGCAGGCAATGCTTCATCGGTCGATGGTACGGCGCCTGTTTCTTGACAACTGATCTGAGCGGGTAATGGATAGCCTCCAGTCAGGTTCTCTCTTTTGTTCGGGAATGGCGAAGTCACCCAGGTGCACGTCCACAAGCAACCCGAAGGGAGACCCGATCTAGAGATTCTCGAGATGAAGGATCTGGGCGACAACGTGTTCTATGGAGGCTGGCCAGGCGCTGCGTATGCGACAGGATCAAGGCTTGCAGGTCACGATCCGAACGGATTGAATAGCGGCACTCCAAAGGCCGTGAAATCAGTTGTGTTGCGCGTGACGACAGTGAGGTTGTGGATCTGCGCGGTCGCTGCGATCAGCGCGTCCTCATAAAGATGGTCTGGTTGGCGATGCATGAGCTTCGCCCAGAGCCTGAAGATCGCCACGTCGGCAGACAAGATGTTCCATACCGACGCCAGTTCATCAGCCCAGGCTTCGATCTGCGCCGCCCGAAGTGGATCCTGCGTCCGCGTAATCTCGATGCCGGCCTGAATCTCTCCCAAGGTGACCGCCGAAAGGTAAAGGTCGGCATCCTCCTGGGCTTCCAGCCAGGCAAGCACGGCGCCGTGGGGACGAGCACGACGAAGCTCCGAGACGATGTTGGTGTCGAGAAGGAACATCTACAATGCTTTGGCAACGCGGCGCTTACGGGCACCCCGGGCAGGAATCGCAAGGTCGCCGCGTTCACGATCCGAAAGGAGCAATTGCTTAAGCGTGGGGCGCGAGCGTTGTTGAATTCGATGCCATTCGGCCGCAGGCACGAGCACCGCCGTTTCGACACCTCGCTTGGTGACCATTTGCGGGCCCTGTGCGGCACAAGCCGCCAGCAATTCGCTGAAGCGTGCTTTGGCATCCTGTACAGGCCACGACTTCATCTCAATTCTCCTAACAGACTAGTTATATGACTAGTCTTTGGTCATATTCAAGACCGCCCCGCGGGTTATATTTCAGGAAACGGGCTCACCATCGGCAGCATAGACCCGGCTCCGGTGATATTCGTGGTCGCCCGCCTCGTCGACAAGATAGCCGGACACCTCTTCGGCATAGTCCGCCTCAAGCACGCCTGCAGCACCTGGGATTAGGCGAACGCCAAAACCGTTGGCAAAGAGAAGGCGATCAGCCTCCTTCATCGCTTCATTCTGACCATGGGCGGTAACGCCCAGTTTTGACGCGGACGGTGGCATAGACGTGAACGAAATGGGTTGGAGCGGACATGCTGATCTCCCTTGTGGGATGCAAATGATCATGTGGCGACAGGCTCAGTGTTGTTGCTCCCTAAAGGTCTGACAGACCCTCATGGGTTGGGCAGTCGATAAATTCGCGCCCGATTTCGGGCCACAAGTCCGCAGCGGCCTCGCACACAGGCTCGATCTGGAGCCGCGCCAGCGCGTCAGGTCCCGCGAAAGGAGCAGCCGCCCCGGCTCCAGCAAGAGGATGAAAGCCTGAACCGGAAATGACGATGACGGTCGCCTCCTCGCTACCGGGGCAACGCGTTGACCGTTCGCGCGTTGAATCACGCGAAGGAGACTGCCCATGCCCGCCACGTCAAAGGCCCAGCAGAAAGCCGCCGGCGCCGCGCTCGCTGCAAAGCGCGGCGAACAGCCGAAATCCAAGCTCAAGGGGGCGTCCAAGCAGATGGAGGAATCCATGACGGAGAATCAGCTCGAGGAGTTTGCGAGCACCAAGCGCAAGGGACTGCCGGCCAAGAAAGGCTGAGCGCCTTCGCGCAATCATGGATTATCCCGTTACGCCGGACGGACGCTATTTCGTTGTGCGCGGACGGCTGTGGCGAATGTCGAACCCGTCGCTCCACCCCGATACGCGCCACCGGCTGGTCAAGGAGCTGATGACGGCGCGGCGAGCTGTAGGCGTCGCCAAGCGTGGGTGACGCTGAGGCCGAGGCTGATGCCCATGCGTCAGTCGATGAAGCAAAGCGCGCGCTAGGTGAACGCGGGCCGGTCTGGTGGAGTGACGGCGCCCCGGATTTCAATCGACATATGGCGCGGACCGCGCCTTACGCTGAATGGTTCGACAACCTTCCCAACGCCTCTTGATAGAGCGCTGATCAATTCCAAATCTTGTTAGGCCGACCCCGTCGGCCCTGGATCAATGCAGCGACCTGAAACGAAAGGAGGCCCATCATGTCGCAGCCTGTTTCCCGATTTCTTCACCCTTTTGATATCGCCAAGCATCCCAGCCTCGAGCCGGAGGTGAAGCGCGCCATCCTCGCATCCTGGGCGTCCGACCGCGTGGCGGTCGAGAACCAGCCATCGCTGAGGAAGCCGCCCGGCTTCGACAAACCCGTCCGCCTCGATGATGTGCTCGCGGCCATGCGCACACTTGACCAAAAGGGGCGCTCGGGCGGCCAGGCCACGCAGTGAGCCAAGGCATCAGGCAGCTGGCGCGAGCGCGACGGCCGGACCATCCAGATCCGTCTGCCCTTTGCCGACATCATGGAATTCGCGCTGGCGCTGCTGTCGCTATCACCGGCCGAGCTGGAGGCGCTGGGCTGGACCTTCGCCGATCGCAAGCGCCTGCTCGATCACTTCGTGCGATCGGGGAAAGCGGTTCAGGGAAAGCCGTTGGACGAGATTGACGAGGCGACCGTCACCTTGCGCCTACCGCAGCGTGACGTGATGCGATTGCAGATTTTCGCGCGGCGAGAATTGCCGAAGGCGGCGAGCAACGCGGCCATGATCAACCGGGTGCTCGCCGCGCTCGATGGAGCTATCGACGCGAAGTGACGCACAGTTGCGGCGCTACGCCGCGATCGGATAAGCGCCGCAGCAAAGCGCATGCGGGCCGGACGGCCAGCAGCACAGCATCGGCGCCGGGTCGGCGGGGAGACGCGGCCCATTGGGCAGACGGGAAGAATGGCGAACGCAGCGGAAAGCCAGGCCCTCGCGTGCACAATAATTCTCGGCCGACTCGCGATCGGGAAACCGCAGCTCGATCGTTTCCAGCGGATCACCGCCGCCTGTCCAGCCCGTCAGCGGATCGATCGTGGGTGCCCAGCGCGCCTTGAAGCGGACCCGCCATCCGCGATTCCGGCGGCCACCCTGGTTGGCGGCCACCGGGAGCGGTTCGACAATCGCCTCGGCGTCTGCGGGAAATGCGCTCCCCCAAGACGAAGGCGCTGATAGTCATTGGCGAGCGGCCCAGGACGCAGGTCCCGGGCCATGTCGTCAAGCCGCCTTGCCATTGACCGGAATCCGGCGAACATTCTCGTTCGCCGCCTCCGACCTGGGTAGCGTGACGGTCAGCACGCCGTTCTTGAAGGTCGCCGCCGCCTTGTCGCGGTCGATGCCCTGCGGCAGGCCGATGCGACGTTCGAAGCGACCATAGCTCCGCTCCGAATAGCCGCGCTCCTTGTCCTCGACCTGCGCGCGCTTCTCGCCGCGCAGCGTCAGGACGCCGTCCTCGACGGTGATATCGACGTCCTTCTCGTCGAGACCGGGAAGTTCGGCGGTAACGCGGATCTCCGTGTCGGTCTCGCCAAGCTCGACATGCGGCCAGGCAAGGTCACGGCCGACACCGCCGAAGCCGGGTATGCCGAAGCCGCGGAAGACATCGTCGAACAGGCGGTTCACCTCGCGGTGCAGCGACAGCAGCGGGTGATGGTCGGGCTCCTGGTCGCGCTTGGCGCTGACCGGAACGGGAAGCCGGTTTTCCTGCCGGCTCCAGGGTATGAGATCACGAATGGCCATGATGGTCATCTCCTTTCTGGCTGGAATGGATCGTGGCCTGCCGGCCCGCCAAAAAGGCGGGACCGGCAAACCGTGGGTCAAGGATCAGGCCGCTTCGCGGGCCTTGTCCTTGGGCGCCTCGATGCGGTCGTTGGCAGTCGTGCTGCCGGCGATCGCGATCTTGCGGGGCTTCATGGCCTCGGGGACGACGCGCCTGAGCGCGATCGAGAGCAGACCGTTCTCGAAGCGGGCATCGCCGGCCTCGATGAAGTCCGCAAGCTGGAAGCGCCGCTCGAATGCACGCGCCGCGATGCCGCGGTGCAGATATTCCCCCTGGCCGTCGTCCTCGGCACGCGTGCCGGTGACGGTGAGCAGGTTCTGCTGGGCGACGACCTCGATATCTTCGGGTCGGAAGCCCGCGACCGCGAGCGTGATGCGGTAGCTGTCCTCGCCATCCTTCAGGATGTCGAAGGGCGGATAGCCGTCATCCTCGCGAGCCCCTGCCTCGAGCAGGTTGAACAGGCGATCGAAACCGACCGTCGAACGCCGATAGGGTGTGAAGTCAAATGCGGTTCTCATTTCCAAATCCTCCTAATGAAGCGATCTGGGCATGAACTGCGCCGGAACAGAAAGAGCCGGCGCCCTCTATGTCCAGCCGGACCCGAACAGCGGCGCCCGGTATGATTTAGCTAGTAAGGCCAATTCGGGTTTCAAGAGGTTTTTTTGCTGGTCGAGGCGGACCTGTGATCGCAGTCTCAGCTTTGGTCTCGAAACACCGCGATGCGGGTCGCGTCTCCTGGCGCAATGGCGGAGCCGATCCCTCGGCTCCGCCGCCTATGCCTCAGCCGAACCGGCTATCGGGCAGGTCGACGCACTCGGCCACCATCTGGTCCTTGACCGCGAGCTTCAGCTTCTTGAGCCGCGCGATCAGCACTTCATCGGGTCGAACCTGGCGCTCTTCGCGCTGAATCTCGGCGTCGAGACGGGCATGCTCGCGCCGAAGATAGTTCAGGTGATTGTTGGACATCGCCATCTCCATGCCAAAGTTGAGGATGTTCGCGCCCAGGCGGGCGCACCTGATAGAATAGGAACGCTCCCGGTGGGATTTCAACAGCTTCGCACACATCAATCGGCACGAGCTGCACCACGATCAGTTCGAGCGCGCCGTCAGCCAGACCCCTTCGCCCGCAAGAAGCAAATCGCCATTGACGTCGACGATGCCCGCGGCGGGACCGTTTACCAGCCGCATCACCTGATTGTGCACAGTGAGCCGCGCGCCCGTGCAGGCGCTACCGTCGCTGCTGCTCGCGTTGGAGATCAGCGACAGGCCTTCGCGTTCGCGCCGGATTACAGCGCTCACCACGCCGCATCCGGTGTCGATCCGAACCTCTTTGCCGGCGATCGTGATGCGGGAAGTGGGATCGCTGACGCGATTCTGGATCGGCTCGCCATTGAGCGAAATCGCCGTGCCGGCATAGCGCGTCGGCAACGGCCGGGCCGCTTGTGACGGTTGACCTGCGCAAACGGTTCCCAGGTGGCGCGCGAGGAGGATAATCGCTGGATCGCTTTCGAGATCGAGGCCGGCGTTGCGGCAATCGGTGATGGCGGCGTGGATTGCGTGCAGCGTCGTGCCGATCATGACCAGCGCGCTGGGATCGAGCGCTTGGCTGTAGCGGAAAGCGAGATCATAGCTCATGGGATCCTCCGGGCCTCGAGCGGCTCTCCCGCTCGCACCCCCGGTCCCCCTCCCCCTCGCCTTCAGTCCGCTGGCGTTTCGCTGAAGATGTCGGCCGCCCACTGCTCGACCCACCGGGCAGTCATTTCGTCATGGTCGAGGTCGCCGGTTTCGATGAGGTCGCGTATCTCGCGGCGCGCCTGTGCGATCGCCCGCTCCCAGGGGTCTGCCGGTTCGGGCTGCGGCGGCATCTCTGGTTGCATCGGCAACCGCCGCGAGGGCCGGTCAAGGCGAGCGTGCTGTCTGCATAACCACAGCGCCATATGGTCCGCCACCATGCGGTCGGTCTTGGGCTGACCACAACGTCGCGCGGCGTTGCGCGCACTGACACCATAGGCCTGACTGTCGATCGAGGCGACGCGATGGGCGAAGGCGGTGAGATAGGGGATGGCGTCGCCCTTGACGCCGAAGAGATGCAGACGGGTCCGCCTTGGCAGGATCTGGTCGAGACGATCGACGACGGCGATCAGTCCATCCGCGCCATGGACGGGACGCCGGCACATACTGCCGACACCAACGAGCCCGGTACGCTCAATCATGTGCGCGAGCGCCTCGGCGCAACGCTCATAATCACCGGGATGACGTCCCTGAATGACCGGCATGAAGGTAGCATCGATCCCGGCATCTTCGGCACGCAGCCGGCATTCGATGTTGGCGCGGATGGTGCGGGACATGCGGTCGAGCACCTCGTCGCGATCGCCGGCCACTTCCTGCTCGACGCAATAGTCGAGGCTGGCCCACCAGCGGAACGGGAAGGCCGCGGCCAGGCGGACATAGTCATCGACCGTCCAGGGATAGCTCCCATAGGTCACCATTGCGCTGAACCCTGCGCTGTCGAGACTGAGGCTGTGTAGACTTCGCGCGTTCGCCAGTGGCCGCGTGGTCCAGCCAGCCCATTCGCGCCAGCCCCTTTTCCTGGACCATCGCGAAAGGGCGTTCGCGGAAACCAGGACGGGCTGCTGAAGCTCCCGGGCGCGGCGCAAGAGCGCTCCAACGGCAAGATGCGGCAGACCCACCATGACATCGATTGAATGCGGCTTGACCGAACATTTGTTCATGATACGTTCCATTCAAGGGAGATTCTCAATGACCGACCAGGCCGTCCGCTATTTTGAACCGTTCGATCTCGATGTGACGCTGCGCGATGCCGCGCTCGACGATCAGAACCGCCCGACCCGCCGCATGCTCGCCAACGCGGCGATCGGCATGCATGTCGAGGATGCCTATTATTCGGTGCGCGAACTGCGCGAGGCGGTGTCCTGGATCCATGAGGGGGAGACGGGGGGCAAACGCAAGCTCGCCTCGATCCTCAGCAATCCGGCAGGGGACGACTTCCAGCGCTGCATCTATTTCTGCCTGGCCGGACGCGGCGTCGTCGAGATGATCGACGATCTGATGTGGCTGGAAGAACTGCTCGAAGCGCGCGGCCGCGTCGCTGGCGACATCCACCGCCGGAAGATCAGGGCACGTCCGCTGGTCTCGCCTTATGTGTCCGAGCCAGAGCGGATAAAGGATGACGAGATGATCCGCCCAGCGAATATCTGCCTGGGCCTTGTGGATAGCATCGGCAGGCGCAGTGTCGCGCCTTTCAAGCAGTGACGATGCGCCAACGGCCTTCCCAAGAAAGTTCTAGAAACTTTCATATTATGGAAGTATCAGGAATTTTATGTCCTCCTTGGCACGAGCAGCGTCCGCGTCAGGTCTGGCTGACCACATCCTCAGCGAGCGCCGGCTTGGCGATCTGCTGGGCGGGAGTGACGCACGTCGCTATGGGCTCGTGAACCGGGCACTGAAAGACGGGTCGCTGATCCGCATCAAGCGGGGTGTCTATTTATTGGGACAGCAGTTTCGCAGTGAACCCGCGCACCCCTTCGCCATCGCGCAGGGCCTGGTGCCAGGGAGCTACGTCTCTTTTGAAAGCGCGCTTGCCCATCATGGCTGGATCCCCGAGGCCGTCTTCGTCACGGCGAGTGTTTCGCCGGGACGCAAGAGCCTCTCCTTCGCAACTGCGGACTTCGGCACCTTCAGTTTTCATCCCCTCGCCATCAAGGATTATCGCTTCCTGACAGGGGTCGGCCGGATCAAGATGGGCAAGCTCACCGCCTTTGTTGCAAGCCCACTGCGCGCGCTCATGGATCTCGTCGCCATGAGGAAGGAACGATGGACCGGGATCGACTGGCTGACGAGAGGTCTGCGGATCGAGGAGGACTTGCTCCTTTCGCTGAAGCACAGCGATTTCGCGAAACTGCGGCCGGTTTACAAACACAAGACCGCAAACGCCTTCCTCGACGCGCTGGAATGCGCCGGCGAGTCAAGGGAGCCTTGAAGGACGGCAAATAGCCGAGCGCGGTCTCCAGTGCCTTCGCCCGGTTCTTGACTCATCAGCGCCCCAACTTGCTTCTTTCAGATTATTCCGATTATATTTTAATCAAAATGATAGCAGGTGATAAACATGGCGACCGAGACGAAGGTATTGACCGCGCACGTCCCCTTGGCGCTCGCGGAAAAGGTTGAAGCAATGGCCTCCCGGCTCGAACGCTCGCGCGGTTGGGTGATGAAACAGGCGCTGGCCGCCTGGGTCGATCAGGAGGAGGAGCGTCACCGGATGACGCTCGAAGCCCTGGAGGATGTCCATGCCGGTCGGGTGATCGACCATCAGGCGATCCAAGCATGGGCCGATAGCCTCGGGACGGACAAGCCGCTGCCCTCGCCGGTCAAATGAAGATCCAGTGGACGAGCAAGGCATCGTCGGACCTTGTGCGACTGCACGAGCATTTGAGCCCGGTCGCACCCGAGGCGGCAGCGCGCGTGGTCCAGCAACTCGCCCATGCGCCCGATCGGCTGCTCGATTATCCGAGGATCGGCGAGAAGCTGGAAGCCTATGAGCCGCGCGAAGTCCGCCGGATCATCGTGGGCAACTACGAGATGCGCTACGAGATCGCGGCCGGAACCATCTTCATGCTGCGCATCTGGCATTGCCGCGAAAACTGCAACTTCGAATCGGAGGAGTAGCGGGGATGGTGCTTGATCTCGTTCCTTACCGCGTTGCGCCAGCAGAACCGGCAATCATGCATCCACAAGATGGTTGCGGAAAGGACAAGCACGATCCAGTCGGCATGGCCACTTTTGCGCCGCTTTGCCGCGAACATCGGTTCGTTCACGCGTGAAATCGACACAGAGACGGCGTCTTCGTTCCCGTCCAGTCGGCCGTAATCGCTGGCGTATGCCAAATGCTCTGCTGCTGCCAGATTGCGGCGCGGCCATAGGCCATGCTTTACGATCCCGGCGAGATTCGCAGCCTAGGTGAAATGCAGCAGGAACCGCGCGCTGCTGGTCGCCTTCATCGCAATGGCTCCACAGCCGCCTCCAATACTTTCGCCCAGTCCTTGACGCCCGAAGGCGCCATGCGGGTGATCTCCAGGCCTGGCCTTGCATAGCGCAAGGTTGCCCGCGCGGCAGCCCGTTCGCCCTCGGCATCGTTATCGACGGCGAGGATCAGCGATGTCAGGCTTTGCGGCAGCAGGACCTGATTGAGACGTCTCGCTCCAAGGCTAGCCCAGCAGGGAAGGCCCTGCAGGAGGGTAAAGGCGCGCGCGGTTTCAAAGCCCTCGGCAAGCGCGAGGCAAGCGGTGCTCTGCCCTCCCCCTTGCCACGCCCCCTGCCCCGGCCGCCCCAGCATGAGCTTCATACGGTACTTGCCGGTTTCCGGGTCGAGAAAGATGCGCTGGATGGCGGTAAGCCGCCCCCCCTCACGCACGGCCACGAGCAATGCGGGATGGAACGTGGTCCACGGTTTGGGGCGATACGGACAGCGCGGATGGAAGCGGAGATCATCGACGGGTGGCGCGAGACGCCGCAATGTCAGGTAGCGTTCGGCGAGTGTGCCGGGGATCGGAAGCCCCTCCTCCCAGAGACGGGCGGCATTGCCCGATGCGCGCGCGGGCGTGTCACGGTAGGAATAGCGTTGTCGGAGTGGCACCCGGCGCAATTCGCGCAGGACATCTTCGCGGTCACAGCCGGCAAAGCATGTGACGAGAATGCCGCGATCACCCTGGCGGATCGAAAGACTGGGCGTGCGATCGGCATGCGCGGGGCACAGACACATGGCGGTGCGGCCATGCCAGGTACCGCCGAGAGCACCTACGAGATCGATGAGTTCCTGGGATGGCCGTCGGGCTGTAAGCGGCATGGTATCCTCCTACTTACACCACCCTGCCCCACTCCCTCTTTCGCTCGACCGATTGCCTGCAATGTTCGAGCGGGGTCTATAAGCAGACACCCTTCTCCGCCGCGTAGCGGATGCTGTATCGCCCAAGCAGATCAGGCACGCCGGTCGCGACGGTTGCTCCCGCTGCGATCTTATTCATACTGAAGGAGAAGGTCGGAAGCGATAAACTTGCCTCTGTCCGATTCGCAAACCCATCGCCATTTCGAAGGTTTCTGGGGATGAACTTGCGATCCCTTCTCGAAGGTTGTGACGTGAATAATCTATGCTTTCCCCGAATTCTGGTGATCACCTGATTCGTTTGGATTTTGGTGCTTGCCCGTGCGCCGGGAATGGTCCGGGACTCACCCTCCAGCGGAAGCCATGTCCTTGCATGATGCCATCAGAGCGGGCCTAATTGACTAACCACCCTCCTTTTGGCATAGCTGTCCGGGATTAGGGGTCTTTTTGCGGCCTTTTTCACGAACCAAGGCCAATTCGGGTTGAGAAGGGGGACATTGCCCATGCTGTCGGGTCAGATTCTCGATGCGATGATCACCTCGTGCGAGAATGCGAAAACCGTTCTGCGGCAAGCGGCGATCGATCCATCCGATAGAAAAACCCTCAACATTTCAATGGGCGCCTCGGTCGCTGCGGAGTTTCTGGGCCGGACGCCCGAAGCCTTGTCAAAGGCCGAGGCCCGCAAACGACTTCCTGCGCCGAAAACGTCCGCCAACGGGCGCAGATATTACACGGTCGAGGATTTGATCGCGATTCGCGAAGCGCTCGGCATCAAGATGGGCAAATTGCCGTCCGAACGCGCCGTCGTCGTGGCCGTGCAAAACTTCAAGGGCGGCGTCAGCAAATCGACCACGGGCAAGCACCTTGCCGATTATCTTGCCTTGCGCGGCTACCGCGTTCTCGTCGTGGACTGCGATCCCCAAGCCTCGATGAGCGTGATGTTCGACGTCAATCTCGAAGCCCTGGTCGATGAAACCCACACGCTGTCGAATTTCCTGTCGCCGCGCATCGACGAGGCGGATTCACTGCGCAAGACCATCCAGAAGACAGCCTGGCCCAATATCGACATCTGCCCGGCAAACCTCGGCCTCCAGGATACCGAATGGGAACTGACCGCAACGATCGAGGAAGGGCCGACGGCGATCGCTGGCGCGTTCCGCATGCTCCGGATCGGACTGGAGGAAGTGCGGCACGACTATGACGTCGTCATTCTCGACCCTCCCCCGGCCATGGGTTTCCTCGGTGTAAACACGCTGACTGCGGCCGATGGTTTGTTGATCCCCGTTCCTGCCCGGCAGCTCGACTATCTGTCGACGATCCATTTCATGCAGACCTGCCGGGAGGCGATGGATCTCGTCTCCAAATTCGACACGTCGATTGACTATGGCTTCATCCGGGTCGTCTGCACGATGTTCCAGCCCAGTCGCACGAACGAGGCGCAGATGCTCCAGGTCATGGAGAAGACCTACGCCGGGCAAATGCTCTCAACGCCGATTCTGCTCTCGGAAGAAATCAAGAATGCCGGGCTTTCGATGTCTTCGATCTACGAGATCAACAAGCCCTACGGCTCGCACCAGACCTATGTTCGCTGCCGCGACAATCTCAACATGGTGTTCCGTGAGATAGAGAAAGACATCTGCAAGCAGTGGCCGTCACGGATGGCGCAGCTTGGCACCGATCGGTTGACGGAGGCGGCATGAGCAGCGCGGGGGGCAGACGGCGGAGTCTCTTGGCGAACGCCATCGAAAGCATTGGCACGACACCTGTTCCGACGCCGACAGCGGACGCCCCCGTCGCCGACGACATCACGGTTCGCGAGAAGCCCGCCGAAGACACGGCGACGCCGTCATTCCTGGAACGGCGCGGGATCGCGTTCGACGAGATCGCGCGCACCGTCAAGCGGCCGACCATTCGCCTCAAACCATCGGAATGCTCGATCTGGCCAGGCAATGCGCGCGATTACGCGGCGCTCAGCTATGACCGCTGCGCTTCCCTCATTGAATCGATCAGGGAGGAAGGGACCAATCGCGAGCCGGTGGTCGTTCGGCGAACCCCGAATGCCGAGCAGTCCTACGAGTTGATCGTCGGCACACGTCGCCATTTTTCGGTCTCCTGGCTCCATGCGAACAATCATAGCGAAATCGAGCTCGTCGCCCGGATCGAAACGCTCGATGACGAAGGCGCCTTCCGGCTCGCGGACCTCGAGAACCGGGAACGCGAGGACGTCACCGATCTCGAACGGGCGCGCAATTATCGCCATGCGGTCGAAGCCTATTACAATGGCGTCAGGACGCAGATGGCCGAGCGCCTGGCGATTCCCAAGCAGAACCTCCACAACCTGCTGCAGCTCGCGGAATTGCCCGACGAGGTGGTGAGCGCCTTTGCGGAGCCGGGTGACCTGAAGGTCCGTCACGGCATGCGGCTGTCGCCGCTCCTCAAGGACGATCGCTATCGCGACGCCATTCTCGCCGAGGCGGGCCTTATCATCGCCGAGCAGGAAAAGCTGCGGGCTACCGGCGCGGACAAGATTGAAGGCAGCAAGGTCTGTGAACGCCTGGCCGCGGCCGTGACACCTGCCAGGCAGGCGCCTTCTCCGAAGGCGAAGCCAGCTCTGACGGCGGCTTCAGGCAAGGAAATCGGGCAGGTTCTCGCCGACACGAAGGCGAAGGGCATCACGATCAATATCAATCCCAAAGGCGGCGGCGCATCGGTCGATGAAATTCTGGACGCGCTGCGTCCGGTTATCGAAAGCGCGAGATTCGCAAGATAATGAGGATGGTTGCCACTTTATCGTTTGATTTCATATATTTATAACGGAGTAAAACGCGTTTTACCCGCGTTGCAGGACATGAGATGCCACAGGACTACCGCGAAGACGGTCAAGTAGACCTCTTTCTGCCGCAACTGACGGCACTACCGCTTCGCGACCAGCGCGAGACGATGGAGCGGCCGTTCTTTTCTCTGTCCAAGCGCAAGCGCCTCAAGCCGATCGACTATATCAGTCCCGACCGAAAAATCACGGTCCACGTCTCGGCGAACTCCGAGTACGGCCTTGCCACGATCTACGATCTCGACATCCTGATCTATTGCGCCTCGGTTCTCATCGAGCATAAGCGCCGCGGTGCGAACGATATTCCGCAAACCTTGAACGTCGTGCCCTACGACATGCTCAGGACGCTCAAACGCGAGGTCGGCGGGCGAGCCTATGATTTGCTGGGCAATGCCCTCGACCGTCTGCAATCGACGACGGTAAAGACCAACATCCGCTCGGGTGACGCGGTCGAGACCACCTTCTCCTGGATCGACAGCTACAGCCAGCTCAAGGATCGCACCGGCAACGTCCGCGGCATGCGCATCACCCTCGCGAAGTGGTTTTACGACGGCGTCCTGATGGAAGGCGGCGTTCTCGCCATCGACCCCGCCTACTTCTCGCTCACTGGCGGACGAGAGCGCTGGCTGTACCGGGTTGCTCGCAAGCACGCCGGCGGCGCCGGGACGGACGGCTTCGCGATCTCCATGCCGACGCTGTTCGAGAAATCGGGCGCGGAAGGTGACTATCGTCGTTTCAAGTTCGAGATGACGAAGATCGCCAGAGAAAATGCGCTGCCGGGTTATGCGCTGGAGATAGAGCTGCGCGGGGACGCTGAGCCGTTCCTGCGCATGATCAGGCGCGACCCCACCAGCGAGCGGGAAGCCCCCTCCCCTGCCCCGGTTCAAGCCGCACCCGCACACGGCCGCTCCATTCCTTCCGCTCAAGCCAAAGCGCCCGACGCGCCGGCGATCGCCTTTCCCGAATATGGCCATATCGCCCATAGTGCCTTCGGCGCCATCGCGCGTGCAAACCTGCCCGAACCACAGCGCGACCACGGCATGGTCGCCGATGACTTTCGTTCATTCCTGAGGCAGCGCGAGATCGCATACGACGCCAATAACATCACGCAGATTTTCGCGACGTTCTGCTCGAAGCAACGCGCCGCACTGTAGCGCGATACAGCGCTGCACCAGGCAGCACGGTATTTCAGGAACGACGTCCAGCCCCTGAGCCGCGTGCCATTCCCGCGTTCCTGAAGTACCGACTACCAATGGCCGGTAATGGCGAGCCCCTGTCCCACGGGCTTCTGCGCCCCATTGTGAAGTTCATTCAACAGATGAAGCGGCTTCATTCGTGCCAGCGGACCGGTACCGGGATAGTGTTCCATCCCCATCCTGAGCGAAGCTCGGCTGTCCGAGACCGCGGCTGCCTGGCTGACATCACCGGCCTTGCTCGTGGCATTGCGCCCTTCCCGAACACCTGAGAAACGATCAACCCGCCACGTCAATGGGTGCAGCGCCATGCCGGCACCGGGTACATTGGGAACGGGCGCAAAGCCTCGTGGGCTGCGCAGCTCGTTTCCAATCCGCAGAAAGCATGTCGACCGAAACCAGGCGGCGCGATGGCGAAGCTGCTGGCGATCGTCGCAAGGGGAGGGGAGGAAACCCTCCAATGGCCGAGAGTGGCTCTCCGTGGCATACCCACAGGACGTTCCTGAAATACCGTGCGAAGCAGAAGCGAACAGCTTTGATCCGCCATTGCAGATGGCACAAAATCCCGCAGACCGATAATTGGGTATTCCCGAAGTGCCCCCGCCAACTTCGCAGCCGCGCCCCAGGCGAGCCTCCAAAAGGGGAGTCATCGACACTTTCCCGAGCTCGCAGTGGCCTGCTTTCGCGGCCCCAACAACGGCGAAACGCTGTTTCGGAAGCAAACCAGCGAACTCAATCAGATCCCGCGTTCCTGAAATACCGTGAGAGAGTCGTGACAGCGAATCGGCTTCATGGGTGCCAATCGCGCGAGCGCCGCGATCGCGACTACCAAATGCGCTGTTTGATGCTCTTCCCTGCATCCATGGAAGACCAAATAGTCCCTGAAATCAGCCTTCTAAGAGCGAGTAAAACGCGTTTTACCGCCTATTGGCGGCCCTGCGAGACGTTCGATCAGGCACGGTATTTCAGGAACACCTCACGGTACTTCAGGAACCGAATCACGGTCCAATGGGAACGCCCCGCAGGGTATTTCAGGAACGCAGAGACGGTATTACGGGAACGGCTCACTTTTCCCGACTCGCCTCGAATCCGTGAGTCGCGCTGCAAGCGCCCACAGCCTAACTTTCTATCCTATCTATTAAAGGAATTAACGGCGCCTGCGGCGCTTCCTCTCTTTAGAAGATTCTTGGAAGGGGAAGGGACACTGACCGAGTGAGTGTCGCGCGGGCTTGCCTAGCATTGCACTTCTCGCGCACCAAGATAATCCACGGCCACAAATCCTGACCTTTCACATTACGCCGCGCCGAACAGGTCAAACTTCCAACGACGCGCAACTGTCGTCACTAGCGGGGTTGGCCGACCAGGCCACATGGCCTTGCACTTCAATGCCGAGAGCGAAAAAGCTTCCTCCACCGCTTCCCTCCAAAGAAGCAGGATGAGTAGCCAGTTACCGGCTTCGCAAGCGGCCAACGGCACGAAGGACTCGCAAAAAAAGAGAACAAATCACGAAATACCGCAAAATCGCCGCCTAAGGCGCCCTAGAGGACATCCCGGGCCCCGGATAGCCCAAACTACGTCGGGGGCCTTAAATCGCTCTGTGCGGGCTTCTGGCGGGGCCGGATTTAGGACGCCAACGCACAATAATTCACACATATTCCTTCCGCGGGAGGGTTGGATCCACAGTGGGGCCCGGAGCTGAGACTCTGAGAGCCCACTTCAGTCCGATGCCGACGGCACCTGAACGATCCCGGAGAGCAACTTGTCGATCTCCGCCATCTCACGATCGAAAGTATCGAATGTGTCGACCAGCGCCCGACTAGCGGGAAGGGCAGGGGGCTCTTTCGCTGGGCGTCCGCGCTTCGACGCGGCGTAGCCAAATTCGACCGCCAGATCGTGGGGCAGGAACAGGCGCCAGCTCCGGCGCTGCGTGATCTCAACCAGCAGTTCGGCTGTGACTGCGCGTTCGAGCAGCTTGCTCGCGCCCGCGACACTAAGCCCAAGGTGATTGGCGACCGCTTGAGGCGAGAGCAGCGGCTGATGGACGGCGAGAGCCAGGAGCCGGGGCAGGGCGCCTGGCCGGAACTGCGCGACGATCGCCCGCTGCGCGTCGCGATGGAAGCGCTCAAGGTCATGGAGACGCTCGAGACCGTCGCGCGCCGCTGCTTCCACGGCCCGCACGGTGGCCAGCCAGTCTCCGACATCTGGCTTGCGCTTCAATCGGAACGCCTTTGCCCCGCCGGCGAGGCAGGGGAGGGGGGTAGCGGTAAGACCTATATCTCGAAGGGCAAAGGGCAGCCCGAGCCAGGGCAAGGCCGTGCCCTCGATCCGCGCATGCTGGCGCACCCGGTCGAGTGCGCGGATCAAGGCAGGGTGCTCGGCGGCAACCGGAGGCTCGCCGATAGCGGTGGGCAGGGCATCGCGCCAGGCGAGCGGGTCGCGATCGGCCAGCGCCGCGGCCCAGGCGTCGAAACGATCGAACAGATCGACGGTGGTTGAGCGCTGTCAGCCGACATAATAGACCGCAGTTCGTCTAAACGGCGATAAATCAGATACATAGATCATAGTTTCTGCAGGACACTCTGTCCGAGCCCGATTCCACCATCGCGGTAGCAGCCAGATTGAGCTACATTCCCGCGCGCAGGGGAAGTTGTCGTGGAGCCAATCCTATGATTGAGCGAAAGCCTTCTCCTGCGCCCAGACGCAGCCTCAAATCTCTGGAGGCGGGATTGGCCCTTTTCCCGCATTTCCGGGAACACATTTCACAGTCTGGGCCGGTGACGAGCGCTCAGGTCGCAGCAATTTCCGAGGCTACCGGTCTCAAG
>NZ_VLKK01000035.1 GCF_007830065.1 Sphingobium wenxiniae
GCGTGACGCTCTCACGGCCCGCGAGATTGCCGACTACATCGGCCGCGAGCTGGCCAACGGGAAAAAGAAGGGCGAGATTGCCAAGGCCATCGGGAAATCCCCGGCCTTTGTCACCCAGCACGCGGCATTGCTCGATTTGCCGGAGCCGATCGCCAAGGCGTTCCAGAGCGGGCGTTGCAAGGACGTGACGTTGATCTATGACCTTGTGGGCCTCCACAAGAAGCATAGCGAGGGCGTGGCGCGCTGGCTGGCCGATGCCGATCAGGAGATTACGCGCGGATCGGTGCGGCTCTTGAAGGAGTTCCTTGAGTCCGGCTTGAGCGGCGAGGCCGAGGAGGAGGCGGGCGACGATGAGGGCAACGGCGGAGCTGGTGACGACGCCGGGGCCGAGGAGGAGAAGGAACCGAAAGAGGAAGACCCGCTAAAGCTGAAAAAGGCCATTGTGCAGGTTTCCCATAGCAAGCGCCCTGCCCGTCTGATCCTGAATAAGCGGCCCTCGCGCGATGGCGTGGCGTGGATCAAGTATGAAGACAGCGGCGAGGAAACCGAGGTCGATCTTGGGAAAGTGCAGCTTCTCGCGCTTCTTGAGGGGTAATATTTGGAGGTATCTATGGCTACCGACGATTGGCAACCTATCGAGACAGCCCCATCTGGTGTTGAAATCCTTCTCGCATGGACGACCGGCGACACATGGCGGCCATATAGCGAGGGCTGCGATTGGATATGGACTCGCGGCGAATTGACAAATGGGGAATGGTTAGACGGGCCGTGGGGGCAACCGAACTGGTGGATGGCAAATCCGCACCCTCCCCCCGACATGCGTTGAGTGACGCATAGCATCGAGTTGATGGCCCCGCGCAAGCGGGGCCTTTTTTGTGGCGCGGTAGGCTGGAAAATCGGATATAGTGCAAGCTCGAAATTTTAGCCGCTAAAGGAACGGCCATGCAGGACACGCCGATTGCAGACCCGGACAAGTTCTCACTGGACGAGGGAACGGGCGACCCACAGGCCGATGCCGACCGGCTGCTAGACGAGGCGCGCACGCTGGATAGTCAGGAAACGGCAGCTATCGCCACCGCGCCAACCGAGGAAACCTATAACGCCCAGCTACAGACGGTCATTGAGGAGAAGGTTGAGCAGGCGAACCAGATCGAGGACCGCCTAGAAAGCATGATGGAGCAGCAAACCGCCCGCTTGCAGCAAATCCAGCAGCAGCCCCCCGGCTTCCTGTCCCTGCCCGGCAAGCGCCAAGCATGGCAGGCCCGGATTGCCAATGCGCAAGCGGCCGTGCAGCGGATCGCGGTAAGGCTAGAAGCCGTGCGCGAAATCCGCGACGGTATGGCCGTTCACGGCCCGCGCGTGGAGACGATCGCGGCGGCCAAACTCGAATATCGAGAGCCGAAACTTGTCGATGATTTCGAGGAGCTGATGCAGGCGCGCCGGTTGCATGAGCTGCACATGCGCGCGGAGCGGGAGAAAGAGCAGATCAGGGAAAAGACGGTCGAGCGCGGGGCGGACGATCGGAAACCGTCAGGCCGCACGCTCGCGCGCGGGTTGGCGAGAGACGGGGGATAGCGCGACCCACGGGGGGGAGGGGCCTTCGCTGGCGTCAATGATGGAACAGGGCAGCGGCCAACACTACCAGCGCCGCGATCAGCGTCAGGCCCGACGCTAGGAGATTGCGGTTAGCGACGGCCCGGCCATCGTTCAGGGGCTTTTGTAGCCCCGTCCCGATATGTTCTCCGACTTCCTTGATGATAGCCTTCGCGGCGGCCTCCATACGTTCATTCATGGCGGCTTCCGAGGCATCCAGCGCGGCGTTCAGCACCGATTCCGCCTTGTCGGTGATAGCAATCGACCAACGATTGCTCATGTCTTCCAGCTCGCTTTTGAACGCCTTTAGTTGCTCCTCCTGCGCATCGGCGCTTTCGCCCAGCAACATCGCGTTGATGGTTTGCAGGATCATCAAGGGATCATCGGCGGACAGCGTGACCCCGTGCTGGCGCGAGATTTCCGCGATCAGCGCCGCGATTTTTTCGTGATCGGCCATTACACGACCTTAGCCTTGTCGAGTTCAGCAAAGACCGCATCACGAACGCGGCCGAGGCGGTGACGCTGCATCAGGGCTATGTCGCCATCGGCAAGCGTTTCCTCAAAAGTCTTGCGCGCGGCCAGCATGTCCCGAACGTCCGCCCCGAAGGTTTCCTTTCTCAGATCGGGGAGGGTGACGATCGCGGCGACCCGATCCTTTAGCTCCCGGTAGGCTTTGAGCTGTTCAAAACTCTTACCCTCTGCCTCGACAGGCCCATGATAGGGGTTGAGCCACACGACGATTGCAGCCGGATCGGGGAAGGCTTCGGCTACCGAGGCGAAGCCTTGAAGCGTGTCGATCAGCGATTGCCCGCCTACGATAATGGTATGCAGGACGAGCTTATGGCCCAGATCGGCAATCACGTCAGGCGCACCGTTGTCGAACATATAGGAGGATAGGGCGCTGTAGCTGCTCGCGCCGCTGTCAATGACCACCGATTCCTTGGAACCGGCGATCATTTCCATCATGGCGTCGAATTTGCGCGGGTTTATGTCGCCGTTTTCCAGCAGCTCGACCTTGGACACGTTGAGGGACTGAAACCCGGCAAGGGTGGCGTTGATCGGATCGGTATCAATGCAGAGCGGGCTTTCGCCTCGCTTGGTCAGATATTGGGCCAGCATCGAGGCGGCGAGCGACTTGCCCACACCTCCCTTGCCCTGCAAAACTATGTGGACGTTGCTCATACCAAATCCTCTTTGTTCGGAGTGGCCGGGTGATTGAAGCGCGCCGGTTTGGGCCGGGGCGGCGGATCAGCTTCGGCCGAGGCCGTTGCTGATCGGGAAGGGGAGGGGGGCGCTGGCGATGCCTTGGGCGGTTCCCCGGTAGCTGGCGCGCGATACCGGCGAACGTATTTGGCGAACCACGCATAGCCGAAGCTAATGCGGCCTTCCTCCGTCAGCAGCTCCCATATGCCGCGCACCGGCCATCCTTCCGCAAGGGCTGCATCTATGTCCGATCGAGCGGCGAGGAATTGCGCGAGGTTCCGGTTTTTGCCCCCCGGCTCCCGTGAGGCCGCCCGTTCGCGCAATCGCTCCGTGAAGGATTTCCCGCTGTCTGTCATTTCCACCTACGATATTTTTCGGCGCATAATCGGCTATAAAGCGTTCATAAACCGGCCACGAACCGATGAACTCCCGCTATATCGTATTTTTCTGCCAGATTAGGCCGTGTGGCGCTAGATATTTTCGGGGGTGAACGATATATGATCGTTCCAGCAACAGTTTCTATTTGGCGTCTAAACGTCGAAGACGGGGCAAGATAGGTGATGGAGGCATCCACGCAAGCGCGGACACCCCCATCACTCCCCTTATTCGCGCCGGGGGCGCTCAACGGGATTCTTGCTCTGCGAGGCCGCCGCTACCGCAGCGAAGGGAAGGTGATTTGAACGACAGACCCAAGGCGAAGCGCGAGCGGCACCACATCAAGATATGGTGCAGCGCCGAGGACAAGGCGACGATTGAAGCCGCCGCACAGGCCAGCGGGTTGAGCGCGTCGGCCTATTTGCGTGTGCTTGGGTTGGGGCATCAGCCGCGCCCCATAATCGACATAGAACAGGGGCGTGAGTTGGTGCGCGTCAATGGCGACCTTGGCCGTCTTGGCGGCCTGTTGAAGCTATGGCTTACCGACGACGCCAAGTTGGAGGAAATGGCCCCCGAACGGATGCCGGTCATCATTCGGGGCGTGCTGTCCAAGATTGAGGCCAATCAGGAGGAGCTGGCCGGGATCATCCGAAAGGTCTTGCGGTCCCGGCAAGATTTTAGCGGCTAAAAAAAGGGCCGCGCGGATGATTGCAAAACACGTCCCCATGAAGGCGACCGCAAAGAGCGATTTCGGCGGGTTGGTGCGATACATCACCAGCGCGCAGGGGCGTGATGAGCGCGTGGGCGTGGTGACTGTCACCAACTGCCGAGGCGAGACGCCAGAAGATGCCGCACAGGACGTTATGCTTGTCCAATCGGCCAATCAGCGGGCGGCTTCGGACAAGACATATCACCTCATAATTTCGTTTCCTCCCGGCGAGAGTCCGAGCGCGGAAGCCTTGCGCGATATTGAGGAGACGATTTGCGCGGGGCTGGGCTTTGCCGAGCATCAGCGGATCAGCGCCGTTCATCACGACACCGACCACACGCATATTCATCTGGCGATCAACAAGATTCATCCGATCCGCCACACGATCCATACGCCCTTGCGGGATTATCGGACGCTTGCCGAGCTATGCGAGCTGCTAGAGGTCCGTCACGGTTTGGAGCGCGTCAACCACAACGCCCACCAGCGCGGCGGGGAAAACCGCGCGAAGGACATGGAGCAGATCGCGGGCACGGAGAGCCTGATAGGCTGGGCGCAGCGGAATTGCGCCGAACCCTTGAAGGCCGCCGCGAGCTGGACCGAGTTGCACCAGATCGCGGCCGACTTCGGCCTGTCCGTGCAGGCGCGCGGCAACGGCCTGATATTCGCTGCGATGGACGGAACGACCGTAAAGGCCAGTTCCATCGCGCGCGAGCTGTCAAAAGGGGCGTTAGAGAAACGCTTGGGAGCCTTCCAGAGCGCGCGGGGAGGGGAGGGGGCACCGAAAGCCCGACAGACCTATGAAAAGCGCCCCGTGCCCTCCCGTATCGACACCAGCGGCCTATTTGCTGCCTACCGCGCCCAGCAGGGCACGCGCGCCACGCGCCGAAAGGTCGAGCTGGCCGAGGCCGCAGCCAAGCGCCGCGCGGCCATTGAACAGGTGAAGCGCATCGGGAGGACGAAGCGGGCGGCGATAAAGCTGCTAGGTGGCGGCCCGGCTGTTAAGCGCCTCAATTACGCACTGGCGGCCCGGTCCACCAAGGCCGCGATTGCGAAGATTGTTGCCGCCCACGGGCGGGAACGGGAGCGCATCGCGTCTCGTAATTCCCGGCGCGGGTGGAATGACTGGCTACAGGAGCAGGCCAAGGCGGGCGACCGCACCGCCCTTGAGGCCCTGCGCGCGCGGGAGGGACGGCGCACCGCTCCCAAGGATGCGCTGCACATTGCGGCGATGCCGAGCGCAGCACACCCCGCAGCGATCCGGCAAGACCACATCACGAAACGCGGGACGATCATCTATCGCACCGCCAATGCAGCGGTGCGCGATGATGGCCAGCGCCTGCATGTATCGCGCGGGGCGCAGATCGAGGGCGTTGTTGCCGCCTTGCGGCTTGCGCACGAACGCTATGGCGACAGGCTGGCGATCAGCGGCAGCGATCAATTCAAGGCCCTTGTGGTGGAAGCCGCCGCCCGATCGGCCATGCCCATCACATTTGCGGACCCCGATCTAGAGGCCCGGCGTCAAAATATCAGGCAAGAGGAGCGCGCGCGTGACAGACAAATCGTTGGACGAGGAGATAGAGGCGGCGCTGGCGTTGCTGGGCGAAACGCCGTCAATGACGCTGGACGAGACGCCAGCACCACAGCACCAGGTCGAAACGGGACATTCCGACCCGGAGCCGTCAGCGCCGGAGGAACCGACGCCGGAACCGGCCTTGCAAGCGGAGGAGCCAGCAGCGCCGCCATTCGAGCTGGCCCCGCACAGCCCGCCAGAAATGGACATTCTAGCGCCGGAGGAGCCGAGGCCCCCAGCGAGCGCGCCGTTAAGCCCAACATTGGCCGCGTTGGACGAGAGCCGCCGCCCGAAAGCCGAGGTAGTTTGCGCGACCTGTCCCAACTCGGTGTGGTTCAGCACGCCGAGCGAGGTCGCTTGCTATTGCCGCGTGATGTTCATTCAGACGTGGACGACCAAAAAGCCCGGCCAGATCGTCTTGTGCGACGGGACGACGATCGGCCGCGAGTGAGCGACGATCAGGCCAGCGCAGCGGATAAATACATTGCGGAACGCAATGCGAAGCGTCACATTGGAATGGATATACCGGCGCATCGGCTGTTCACTGGCGATCATGGACCGCTGATTTACGCCGGGACGCGACAAATCGAAGGGCAGAAATTGATACTCCTAAGAGATGGCGCTGACATGCTTGTGCTGCCCGTGGACGCGCGCAGCGCCGCCCGCGCGGGCAAGCTGGCGATTGGCGAGCCGATCGAGATTGCCAGCAACGGCACCGTCAAAAGCAAGGGGCGCGGCCGGTAACGGCCGCGAGAAGGGCAAAGCATGGCAAAGAAGCGCAATACAGCCATCGGGCCGCAAGTGCGGGAGCGCGGAAGCAAGGGCGATAATCGCCCGTTGCTGGCGGCCCTTGTGGCCGGTTCCGCCCTTGGAGGCTTATGGAGCGCAACGCAGATGTTCGCGCACCAGATGGCCTATCAGGCTACCTTGGGGCCGAACGCGGGCCATATCTATGCCCCGTGGCGTTTCCTGCAATGGTTCAGCAAATGGAGCGAGGTTCCGGCGCTGAAACCCGCCTTCGGGCAAGCCGTGGGCGTGGGCACCGTGGTTTTCGGCGTGGGCGTCCTGATAACCGCTGCTGTCAAACTGGCGAAATCGAACGCCGGGAAGGGCAATGCCTATCTGCATGGATCGGCCCGCTGGGCCGACATGGAGGACATTCGCGCGGCCAGCCTCGTTGAAAATGATGGGGTCTATATTGGCGCATATCAGGAGAAGAACGGGAAGACGGTCTATCTACGCCATTCCGGCCCGGAGCATTGCCTAACCTATGCCCCGACCCGATCGGGGAAGGGCGTGGGCCTTGTCATCCCGACGCTGCTTTCGTGGCCGCATAGCGCCGTCATCACCGATTTGAAGGGCGAGCTATGGGCGTTGACCGCCGGTTGGAGGAAGCAGCACGCCAACCAGATCGTCATGCGATTTGAACCGGCCAGCTCGCGCGGCTCCGCCCACTGGAACCCGCTGGACGAAATCAGGGTAGGGACTGACAACGAAGTCGCAGACGTTCAGAATCTCGCTACGCTGATAGTGGACCCGGACGGGAAGGGGGTCGAAAGCCATTGGCAAAAGACCTCGCGGGCGCTTCTGGTAGGCGTGATCCTGCATGTCATCTACAAAGCCAAGCATGGCGGCAACGCGGCGACCTTGGCCGAAGTGGATGCCGTATTGGCCGATCCGGTTCGGCCCGCGCAGGAGGTTTGGGAGGAAATGCTTACGTTCGGCCATTTGCCGGGCGGCAAAAATCATCCCGTTGTCGGCAAAGCCGCGCGCGCCCAGCTCAATCGCCCCGATGATGAGGGCGGATCGGTTCTATCGACCGCGCAGAGCTATCTAGAATTATATCAAGACCCGGTTGTGGCCTCCAATACCGCGACTTCCGATTTCCTCATTCGTGACCTGATGAACAGCGAGAGGCCGGTTAGCCTCTACATCATCACCCAGCCCACCGATAAGGACCGGCTCCGCCCGCTTGTCCGCGTCATGCTCAACATGATGGTGCGTATCCTTGCGCCCAAGCAGGAGTTCGAGGAGGGCCGGGTAGTTCAGAGCTACAAGCACCGCGCCCTGTTTATGATTGATGAGTTTCCCAGCCTTGGGAAACTTGGAATCATTCAGGAGTCCTTGGCGTTCGCCGCAGGCTACGGCCTGAAATTCTATCTCATTTGTCAGGACACCAACCAGCTTAGGAGCCGGGAAACCGGCTATGGGCCGGATGAGCTGATAACCTCCAACGCTCATATCCAGAACGCCTATCCGCCCAACCGTGTTGAGACGGCCGAGCATCTTTCCAAACTCACCGGGCAGACCACCGTTCTTAAAGAGCAAATCACCAAAAGCACCGGACGCGGGGGCGGGGGTTTCTTTGGTGGCACCGTGTCCAAGACCGTGCAGGAAACCCAGCGCCCGCTTTTGACGCCTGATGAGTGTATGAGGATGCCGGGGCCGAAGAAGACCCCGGACGGAGATATTTCCGAAGCGGGCGACATGCTGATTTATGTCGCAGGCTATCCCATGATCTATGGCCGTCAGCCCCTCTATTTCCAAGACCCGACCTTTAGTGCCCGCGCCAAGATTCCCGCGCCGGATCGGAGCGACACGATCAGGGGCAATCACGCGCCGAAGCCGCCCGAAGGGGGCCGGAGGATCAAACTATGAAGCGGCCGAGCTTCGCCAAGGTCAGCCGCTATGCGGTTTGTGGCGTGGCGGGGGCCATGATCGCCATGCTTGGCGCGAAGGCGGCGGGCCTTCGCTTCAACGCTACGCCGAGCATCCCGGTAGGCGTCTATCGGGCGACGGGCGGGACCGCGCAAAAGGGCGATCTTGTGGCGTTCTGTCCGCCCGCAGCGCCGCCCTTTTTGGAGGCGTTGCGTAGGCGCTACATCGAACCCGGCGACTGCCCCAGCGGAAGCTATGAAATGATGAAGCGGATTTTAGCCGCTAAAGGCGACCGCGTTGAGATTGGCGGGCAGGGCGTGCGGATCAACGGCCGCCTTGTCCCCGACAGCGCCCCGCAGCTTGCCGATGGGGCAGGGCGGGCCTTGCCCCGGCTCAATGCCGCTTGGACGCTAGGCGATGGGGAAATCCTTGTCCTTGGCGACAGCGCGGCCTCTTTCGACGGCCGCTATTTCGGGCCGATCAGCGCGCGGCAAGTGACCGCCTCCATCAAACCCGTAGTGACGTGGTGATGGCATGAGCGGAGAGATCATCGTCATTGCCGAAAAGCCCGAACTCGCGCGGGCCATTGCCGAGGGCCTTGGAGGAGGGGCGCGACAAGACGGCTTCATAGATTGCGGCCGTCATTATGTGACGTGGGCGATTGGCCACATGCTTGAGCTAGTGGACCCGCAAGACCCGTGGAACATGGCGGCGCTGCCGATCAGCTTCATCCCGTGGGAAAAGCGGCCCGTTGCCAAGACGAGCGCCCAGCTCTGCACGATCGGCAAACTCCTCAAATCGGCGCGGAGCGTCATTCACGCGGGCGACCCCGACGATGAGGGCCAGCTTATCGTTGACGAGATTCTGCAATGGGCCGGAAGCCGGTTGCCGGTCCAACGCCTGCTAATCAATGACAACAATCTAAAGGTTGTGCAGCGGGCCTTGGCCTCCATGCGGGATAACCGCGAATATGCCGGGTTATCCGCGTCGGCCGAGGCGCGCAGCGTGGGCGATTTGCTCTATGGCGTGAACATGACCCGCGCCTATACCCTCGCGGCGCAGGCGCGGGGGTTTCAGGGCGTTCTTAGTGTCGGTCGCGTGCAGACCCCAATCTTGGGCCTTGTCGTCCGCCGCGACCGCGATTTTGAGGCCCACACCAAGAGCCATTACTACACGGTATCGGGGCAGTTCAGTTTCGCCGGGCAGACCTTCCCCGCGCGTTACCAGATCGGGGAGGGCGACCCTGTTGATGAGCAGCGCCGCTTGATCGACCGCAATTTCGCGACGGCCGTAGCCGGGGCGGTGCAGGGGCAACCGGCTCGCATCGCCAGCGCCAAAACCACCGCGAAAGAGGCAGCGCCGCCGCTGCCCTACAATCTCTTGAAGCTGCAAACCGATGCCGCGCGGAAATTCGGCTACAAGCCCAATCAGGTGAAGGACATTACGCAGGCGTTGCGGGAGAAGCATCGCCTTATCACCTACAACCGCAGCGACAGCGAATATTTGAGCGATGAGCAGCACGCCGACGCCCCCGGCGTGCTGGCGGCCGTCGCCGCGACGGTCCCGATGCTGGCAGCGATCGCGCAGCGCGCGGACCCGTCGATAAAAAGCCGGGCCTTCAACTCGCAGAAGGTTTCCGCGCATCACGCCATCATTCCGACCGAAGCCACGGCCGACTTTGCCGCGCTGACAGAGCCGGAGCAGCGTATCTATATGCTGATCGCGCGCGCCTATGTCGCGCAGTTCTGGCCCGCGAACCAATATGACCAGACCGAAATCGAGATAGAGGTTGCGGGCCACGCCTTTTCCGCGCGGGGCAAGGTTGTGACCAAGCCGGGTTGGACGGTCCTCTATAAGAACGATGTAGGTAATGAGGATATTGCCGAGGACGAGGACACCCTTTCGGCCGACTTGCGTTCGATCGCGTCGGGCATGGCCGGGCAATGCCTTTCGGCCAGCGCCGACCAGCAGGAAACCAAGCCCAAGCCGCTCTATACGATGGCCACGCTTTTGACCGACCTAACGCGGGTGGCGAAATATGTTCGGGACGAGCGGCTTAGGAAACTCCTGATCGAGAAGGACAAGGGGAAGGCGGGTGAGCATGGCGGAATTGGAACCCCGGCGACCCGCGACAGCATCATAGCCACGCTTTTCGATCGCGGGTTTTTGGTCGAGAAGGGCAAGAATATCGTCAGTTCCCCGCAGGCGCGTGCCTTCTATGACGCCTTGCCCGATCAGGCGAAGTTCCCTGACATGACCGCCATTTGGCACGAACAGCAGCGCGCGATTGCCGAGGGCAAGAGCGATACCATGACATTCGTTCGCGGACTGGCCGATTATGTCGGCCGCGAGGTCGCACGGGTGAAAGAGCAGGGCCTTGCCATAGCGATCGACGCGCCGCCTTGCCCGTCATGTTCCAAGCCGCTGCGCCGGATCAAAGGGAGCAAGGGCTATTTTTGGTCCTGCACCGGCTATGCCGACGGCTGCAAATTCACCGCCAACGACAAGGCGGGCAAGCCGGAACTGGCGAAGGCTCCCGCGCCCGTGCCGTCGCAGCAGCACAAATGCCAAGCGTGCGGCGCTGGCCTAGTGCGGCGTCCTTCCGCGAAAAAGAAGGGGGCCTTCTGGTGGAGTTGCAGCGCCTATCCCGGCTGCAAGCAGACCTATTTCGACAACAAGGGACAGCCCGATTTCAGCAAAGGAGAACGAGCATGACGGATCAGCCCAAGGCGCAGGACGCGCCCACCCTTGACGAGCTGGTGGCGCGCAAACTTGCCGACGCCGAGATTCCCGGCGCGGTTGTCGAGTTCGACCCGGAGGAAGCAGAGCGGGCAGGGGCCTTTGTCGAGGACGCCATGAGCGAGGCCGACGCGCGCGAGGCCGAGGAAGGGCTTGATGGTGACGCGGCACCGATCGCCACGGAACGCGGCGAATTGATCGCGGCAGCGCGCAACGCGAATTGATCTAGGGGAGGGCGAGGACATGGCCGAGGAGAAGAAGCCCTTTCACCAGCGGGTTGCCGACAAGCTGATAGAGCAGTTGAAGCAGGGCACCGCCCCTTGGCAGAAGCCTTGGGAGACAACCGGCAGCAGCGGATTGCCGTTCAATCCAACGACCGGGAAACGCTATCGCGGCGTCAATGTCCTCAATCTCATGTCCGAGGGCCGGGCTGATAATCGCTGGCTGACCTACAAGCAGGCCGCCGCCCAAGGCGCACAGGTGCGGAAGGGCGAGAAAGGCTCCCTTGTCCAATACTGGCAGTTCGAGGAGG
Source organism: Sphingobium wenxiniae (assembly GCF_007830065.1). Lineage (GTDB taxonomy): Bacteria > Pseudomonadota > Alphaproteobacteria > Sphingomonadales > Sphingomonadaceae > Sphingobium > Sphingobium wenxiniae. The sequence goes on from NZ_VLKK01000035.1 coordinate 11,380, forward strand.
AACGGGTAGTTCGGGACGAGAGCGGTAAGCCCGTGCTGGACGCCGAGGGCCGCCAGAGGAAAGAGAAGGTCGAGCTTGAGCGGCCCCGCGCATTTTATGCCGTGGTGTTCAACGCCGAGCAGATCGACGGGCTTCCACCTATCGCCACCACTACGCATGAGTGGAATCCGGTGGACCGGGCCGAGGCCATCTTGCAGGCGTCGGGCGCGAAAATCACCGAAGAAGCGGGCGACCGCGCCTTTTACCGGCCTTCGACCGACAGCATCACCTTACCGTTGCGCAGCCAGTTTCCGAGCGCGGATCGCTTCTACGCCACGGCGCTGCACGAGCTGGGGCACTGGACCGGCCACCCCAACCGCCTTGACCGGGATTTGGCGCACCCGTTCGGTTCGGAAGGCTATGCCCGCGAAGAATTGCGAGCCGAGATTGCGAGCCTCATAACCGGGCAGGAATTGCAGATCGGCCACGACCCGGAGCAGCACGCGGCCTATGTCGGATCATGGATCAAAGTCCTTGAGGAAGACCCGCTTGAGATTGTCCGCGCCGCATCGGACGCCGAGAAGATTCACACCTATGTTCTGGCGCTGGAACAAAAGCTGATTCAGCAGGTCGAGCAGGCGCAGGACCATACGCGATATTTCGTCAGCAATGAGAATACGCTTTGCTATCAGCAGCCGGGCATGACGATGCTTGGCGTCCTCGCCAGCAATATAGACGGGCGCAACCCGATTAACGGGCCATTCTATGCCAGTCCGCTAGATCAAATCCGGCCTGCTACGCGCGAGGATTTTGATAGGTTCCGCGTGACTTTGCCGCCAGACTTCCAGCAGGCACCGGAGCAGCGCCAGAATGATCTTGATGAGGGCGATCGGCTTGCGGTCGCGGCCGTGGCCGAGACGGTTCAAGCCTATGAGGAGTGGCAGAACGGCCCCCATTTCGATGGGAACGAGGAAGCGGACCTAGTAATATCCGATGACCTCAACATGGAGCTGGACGATCGTATCAAGGCCGCCTTCGCCAGACCGGCGCTTGCAGCGGCGCTTAATGATTCCGGGTTTACGGTCGAGCGGCTGACAGACCATAGCGGCGACAGATGGGCCGCCGCAGCCGGGGCCGTTGCCGCCATAGGCGATTCTATACCGGACCCGCAGCAGCACTATTCCGACCGCACTTTGCACGCGCTGATCGACAAGCACGGTTGGGAGCCGGTTGATAGTGGCGGGCCGATGCACACCGTTCGACGGCAATTTGAGGGCGTCGGGCCGATCGGCACGATGATAACCCCGAACGGCGAGCGAAACCTTATGGCGGGCTATTCCGCCGATAGCGAGCGCCGCCGCTATATCGCCTTGTCCCTTGGGCCGAACCAGATCAGCGATTTTGATGGCCGCGACCAGAACCCGGAGGAGATTGCCCGCCTTATCAATTTGAAGGCGGAGCAATATGCCGATGAGCGCCGCGAGCGGCAGGGCTTGGCCCCGCTTTATGCGGTCAATTCGCCATCCTTGGACATTGACGCGACTGACCACCGGGACGCCGCGCCAGCGCCTTCCACCCGCACATATCTTGCGGTCCCCTATCGGGAGAAGGACGAGGCGAAAGCCTTGGGCGCAAAGTGGGATAAGGCCGAAAAATCATGGTATGTCCCGGCAGGCGCTAATGTCGAGCCGTTCCAGAAATGGCTTTCAAGCGCCGTAGAGGCACCCGCAGAAGATATAGGCCAATCGCTCCCCGGCGAGCGCGCGCAGCGCCCCACGGCCCCGGAGCAGCCGCAGGAAGGGCATACGATGAAGGAAACCCCGCGACAGACGCGCGAATATCTGGCGGTGCCTTATGGCGAACGAACCCTTGCCAAAGCCAACGGCGCGAAATGGGATGCCGCGCGCAAGAGCTGGTATGCGCCGGAGGGCGCAGACCCGGAGAAGCTGGCGCGCTGGAAAATAGACAATCAGCCGCGCCAGCAGGAGGCGAAAAGCCCGGAGGTCGAGTTTGCCGACGCCATGAAATCCCTTGGCCTTGAGGTTCCCGCAGGGCACCCGATGATGGACGGGAAGACCCACCGCGTTCCCGCAGCGGGGGACGGCAAAGGCGAGGCGGCGGGCTTCTACGTCGCGTTCACCGATGGCCACCCCGCAGGCTATATCAAGAACAACCGTTCAGGGCTGGATATGCGCTGGAAAAGCACCGGCTACACCTTGAGCGAGGAGGAGAAGGCCCGCTTGAACGCCGAGGCGGCCACCAAGCGCGAGGAGCGCGATCGGGAACGGACGGCGACATATGACGCGACGGCCGAGCGCGTGCAGCAGCGCGCCGCGCAATGCCGTCAGATCGAGCAGGCAACGCCCTACATGGAGAGGAAGGGCATTGCGCCGACGATCGGCGCGCTCGCCAGCGCCAGCGATAATACAATCCACCTTCCGGCGATCGACACCAGCGGCAAGCACTGGACGACGCAATATATTCAGGAAGACGGCACGAAGCGTTTTGCGAAGGAGAGCCACAAGGAAAGCTGTTTCCATGTGGTCAACGGGGGCGTGACGCCGCAGGCCGCACTAGCCGCGCTCGACAAGGCCCCGCGCATTATGATTGGCGAAGGCTACGCGACGATGGCGACCGTCTCTAGCGTGGTGGACCATGCGACCGTCGCGGCGTTCGATTCCGGCAACCTTCCCGCCGTCGCAGCCGCGTTGCGCGAGCATTACCCCGACAAGCCGATTTTCATCATGGGCGAGGACGATCAGCGCGTCTTGGAGAAATTCGGCTACAATCCCGGCAAGGAGAAGGCGACCCAAGCGGCGCAGGCCGTGAACGGCGTTCCGGTCTTCCCGACCTTCGCCCCCGGCGAGCAGCAGGCCGACCCGGCACGCTTCACCGACTTCAACGACTTGCAGCAGAACAGCCGCTTGGGCCGTGAAGGCGTGGTGCGCCAGATCAGGGCGGCGATCGAGAACCCGCGTCAGCAGGAGCGGGAGGCTCCCCGGATCGAGCTGGACGACGAACGCGAAAGGAAGCGTTCCGGGCCGGTTATCGGAGACGATCGACCGGCCCAGCGCCGCAGCGTTCGACGCTAGATCAAGCGGAAACCAGCTTCCTAGAATAGTCGAGGGAACGGAGCGCGGTTTTGAGATGGAAGGCGGTTATGTCGTCGTCCATCTCCACCGCGATAACGAGGCTTTCCCGCGCGAGGTCTATAGCGTGGAGGAGGCCGCGATATTGTTCATCGCTCAGGTCCGTGTCTCGCATTGTTCTCGCAGTTCGCGGGGCCTCCGCTTCATCCACGGTCAGGGTGACAGGCTCCCGATCGTCATGGCCTTCGGCCTCTAGCCTCTCTTATTCACGACGCTCGGTTTCGGGCCCGCTCTGGGCATTTGCTGCGGCTGGCTGTATTGCGCGGACGACCGGCATCGCTGGCGTTTGTTTCACCGCATTCGGATTGATGGGCTTTTCGGGTTGAAGGGCTGGGCTCGGAGTTCTGCGGCGCTGCCGCATGGGCTACGTCGGCGCAGGCTTCAGCCGGAGAACGAGGGCGCGGAACAGGTCGGCATCCGGACAGGCGGAAGCGAAGGCAATGCGGATGCGGCTAGCACTTTCTACGACGCGCGCAGCGACCTTGAGCAGCCGCAGGCGCAAGGTGGTAAACTCCGCGCTTGCCAG
>NZ_VLKK01000036.1 GCF_007830065.1 Sphingobium wenxiniae
CCTGCCGGTGCTCGGTTTCCGCCGCCAGTTTGCCTTCGCGTTTCAGCTCAGCGATTGCTGCGCCGTAGCTGGGTGCCTTGTCGGTATTGAGTTTGGCCGGCTTTTCCCAGTCCTTCAGGCCACGAAGAGCTTTGCCCAGAAAGCGCTTCGCCGCTTTGGCGCTGCGTGTCGATGACAGATAGAAATCAATCGTGTCGCCCCGTTTGTCGACCGCCCGGTACAGGTAGGTCCATTTGCCCCGCACCTTTACGTAGGTCTCATCCAGACGCCAGCTCGGATCAAAGCCGCGCCGCCAGAACCAGCGGAGACGCTTCTCCATCTCCGGCGCGTAGCGCTGCACCCAGCGATAGATCGTCGTATGATCGACATCGATCCCACGCTCGGACAGCATTTCCTCGAGATCACGGTAGCTGATGCCGTATCGACAATACCAGCGCACCGCCCATAGGATGACCTCGCCGGTAAAATGCCGTCCTTTGAAATCGTTCATCGCAACTGACCTTGACAGTACATGAGCCCAATCTTGGAAACCGTGTCAGAGTTTGCAACAGAGCCGTCTCGGCAGCATCTCTCGTCAGCCAGACGCAAGGCCGCTGCCCGAAGCCGCGGCAGACCTCCGCTTCCCGAGGAAGAGCTCGTCGCGCGTATTCAGGCCCTGATCGCCGAGCTGCCGACCTATGGCTACCGCCGGATCCACGCGCTCCTGCGGCGGCAGGCGCGCAATGGCGGGCCATCTGCGCCCAATGCCAAGCGGGTCTACCGGGTGATGAAGGTGCATGGCCTGCTGCTCCAGCGCCATAGCGGCAAGGCGGACGAGCGTCGCCACGATGGGCGCGTCGCCGTCGATACTCGCAACACCCGCTGGTGCTCCGACGGCTTCGAAATCGGCTGCGACAACGGCGAGAAGGTGCGGGTCGCCTTCTCTCTGGACTGCTGCGATCGCGAGGCGATGGGCTTTGTTGCCACCACTGCCGGCATATCTGCCGAGGATGTGCGCGACCTCATGACCGCCACCGTCGAGCACCGCTTCGGCCGTGTGAACAGGCTGCCCTCTACCATCGAGTGGCTGACCGACAACGGTAGCTGCTACACCGCCAGAGAGACCCGCCGCTTCGCCCGCGAGATCAACCTCAGGCCGCGCACAACCCCCATCGAAAGCCCACAATCCAACGGCATGGCCGAGGCCTTCGTGCGCACCATGAAGCGAGACTATGTCCGCGTCGCCGAAAAGCCCAACGCCAGAGCCGTGATCAACCAGCTGCCCAGCTGGTTCCACCACTACAACACCGTCCATCCGCATCGCGCACTTGGCTACCTCGCCCCGCGCGAATACATCGTCCAATCAACCAGTGAGGAACTGTCCGGAAATTAAGGGGCAACGACAGGTCTGGACGCGCAAAGATCATTATGGTCTTCTGGCGATACTTGGAGAGTATGATCCTATGGACCTGCGTCAGCTTCGCTACTTCGTCACCGTGGCCGCCGAGCGGAATTTCAACCGCGCGGCTGAACGGTTGCATATGGCGCAGCCGCCGCTCAGCCGGTCGATCCAGCAACTGGAGGCGGAGGTCGGCGCGACCCTGATCGACCGGACGAGCCGACCGCTCGCGCTGACCCCGATGGGGCAGCTGTTGCACGATCAGGCGGTACAGGTGCTGCGGCGCGTGGATGACATGCGGACGATGATGGATGCCGCGATCGCGACCGACCGGCGACGGTTCACCATGGGCTTCGTCGCCTCCACCATCTATGCGCGCCTCCCCGCGCTGCTCCGCGAGTTCCGGGCCGAGATGCCCGATGTCGAGCTGACACTGGTCGAAAGCCCGACGCTGGACCAGATCGCGGCGTTGAAGGAGGGGCGGATCGATATCGGTTTCGGCCGTATCCGCTTCGACGATCCGGCGGTGCGGCGCACCGTGCTCCGGCGGGAGTCGCTCGTTGCGGCGGTCCCGATGGGAAGCCATTTGGGTCAGGACGGCGGACCGATATCCCTGTCGGCCCTGGCGCGCGAAAAGCTGGTTCTCTATCCCAGCGCATCGCGTCCCAGCTATGCCGATCAGGTCCTGTCGCTGTTCCACGATAATGGCCTGAGCCCGAACCAGATCGTCGAGGCGCGCGAGTTGCAGATCGCGATTGGTCTGGTCGCCGCCGAAGAGGGGGTGGCGGTGATCCCGGAGTCGGTACGCAAGGCGCGGACCGAGGATGTGCGCTATCTCGATCTCGTCGAACCCGCCCATTCGCCGATCATCATGAGCCACCGGGTCGGCGACGCCTCGCCCGAGTTGCGCGCCGTTCTGCGGATCATCGCCCGCAAATATACCGAGTGGGGCTATGGCGTACCCGAAGCGCTGCTGGCGGACCATGAATAGCACACGGCTGCCACCGACCCGCCGGCTTTGGAGAGGATGACAGGATGGACATACGGCAGCTGCGCTATTTCGTAACCGTTGCGCAGGAAGGCAATTTCACCCGTGCCGCCGAGCGTCTCCACATCGCACAACCGCCGCTCAGCCGCCAGATCCAGCAGATCGAGGAACGGGTCGGCGCGACCCTGATCGATCGCTCCGCCAAGCCGCTGCGGCTGACGCCGATCGGCCATCTCGTCTATGATCAGGCGATCAGCATCCTGGCGCGCATGGCCGATATGGATGCGATGATCGCGAAAGCCGTGGTGTCGCAGCAACGGCGCTTCGCGATCGGCTTCGTCGCGTCCACCATCTATTCGCGCCTCCCCGCGATCATTCGGGCCTATCGGGAGGCGATGCCCTCGGTCGACCTGTCGCTGATCCAGGGCGGCACGCTGTCGCAGATCGCCGCGCTGAAGGACGGGCGGATCGATGTCGGCTTCGGGCGAATCCGGTTCGAGGATGACGCCGTGGCGCGGGTGGTGCTGCGCGAGGAACCGCTGATCGTCGCGCTTCCGGCCACGGACCCGCTGACGGCGGGGGGCGGGGTGTCCCTGGCGTCGCTGGCGACCGACCCGCTGATCCTGTATCCCAATGCACCGCGGCCCAGCTATGCCGATCAGGTCGTCGGCCATTTCCGCGACCTTGGCGTGACCCCGGTGATCGCGCACGAGGTCAGCGAGTTGCAGATCGCGATCGGGCTGGTCGCGGCTGGGGAGGGGGTCTGCATCGTCCCGGCCTCGGTTCGCCGGTTGCGGGTCGACGGCGTCCGCTATCGCCCGCTGGTCGAACCGGTCGCATCGCCGATCATCATGAGCTTTCGCAAGGATGACCGCTCGCCCGAACTGGTCGCCATGGCGGCGGTGATCCGCGAGCGGTACGGCGCCTGGGATTATCCCATCCCCGACGCGATCCTGCGGATGACCGGGGGTGGCGAAGAGGCGTGATCCGGCCAACCTTTTGGGTATGGCCATCATATGGAGTTGGTGTTGGACGCATGATGCACCTCCCGACATTCTGCCCCCACGAAAGCGAAATCGCTTCGGGACAAGTCGCACGACAGATAGCGACGGCAGATGGAGAGGAAGCGGAAAATGGCTTCAATACCATATGGATATACGCGAGCCTTGCGAAAGGGCGGGGTGCGGCCTTATATCGGCGGCGGCCTGAACTGGACGATCATCTTCAAGACCGAAGACGGCGTGCTGAAGGATTTCCGCACCAGCAATACCGTCGGTCCTGCGATCACGGGCGGCATCGATGTGCCGCTCAACGAGCGGATCGGTGTGTTCGGCGCGGCCAGCAAGGTCTGGACCAGCACCAACGCCCGCTTCCGGCTCGGCACGCCGAACGGCTTCGTGCCGGGTACGGCGCGCGTCCAGCTCAATCCCCTCATCGCGCAGGTCGGCCTGCAATATCGCTTCTGATCCCCCCGGCTCGAACAGGAAGACATGTCATGACCGTCACCGATATCATCCTGATCCACGGCGCCTTGAACCGCGGCGCCTGCTATGACGCGGTCGTCCCGCTTCTCGAAGCGCGCGGCTACCGCGTCCATGCGCCCGACCTGACCGGCCATACGCCCGGCGATGGCGGCCATTTGTCGGTCGTCGACATGGAGCATTATACCCGCCCAGTCGCTGACATCCTGGCACGGGCCGAGGGGCAGTCGATCCTTCTGGGGCACAGCTTGGGCGGTGCATCCATCTCGTGGCTGGCGCAGCACCATCCCGACAAGGTGGCCGGGCTGATCTACCTGACCGCGGTCCTCACCGCGCCCGGTGTAACGCCGGAAACCTTCGTCCTGCCCGGCGAGCCCAACCGGGGCACGCCGCACGCGCTGGACCTGATCCAGCCGGTCGACGAGGGACGTGGGCTACAGGCGGATTTCTCGCGACTGGAACGGCTCCGCGAAGTTTTCATGGGCGATTATCCCGGCGAGGGAATGCCGCCTGCCGAACAGTTCATCCAGACCCAGTCGACCGTGCCCTTTGGCACGCCCAATCCGATGGAGGGGCGCGCGCTGGAAATCCCACGCCTCTATATCGAGGCGCTGGACGATGTCGTGATTCCGATCGCCGTGCAGCGTCAGATGCAGAAGGAGTTCCCCGGTCCGGTCGCGGTCGTGTCGCTGCCGGCCAGCCATGCGCCCTATTACTCGATGCCCGAACGGCTGGCCGAGGCGATCGCCGATTTCGCCGATGCCCCGGCCGAGTATCGCCAGACGGCGACGAAGGCTGGGCCTGATCGACCAGCTGGAGCGGACGGGGGTCGAGCCGACCGAGCTGATCTACCGTGACGGGCTGTCCGGTGATCGCCTGGCGGCCCATGCGGTGCGCAAGGGCGGTGCCTATCGCGATCGGTTCGGCGCGCCCTATCTCGGCATCCACCGTGCCGATCTGCAGACGACGCTGGGCCGCGCGGTCGGGGCGGAGCATATTCATCTGGCGCACCGGCTGGAGCGGATCGAGACGGTGGGCGAACGGGTGGCGCTCCACTTCGTGGGACGCGATCCCGTCGAGGCCGATATCGTCGTGGGTGCCGACGGTGTTCGCTCCATCACCCGGCAATGGGTGGGCGGGCAGCCGCTGCGTTATTCCGGGACGAGCGCGTTTCGCGGCATCGTGCCGGTCGAGCGGCTGGACGCTTTGCCCGATCCCCAGGCGATTCAGTTCTGGATCGGCCAGGACGCCCATCTGCTGCATTATGCGATCGGCAGCGATGGCGGGCACGTCAACTTCTTCGCGGTGGTGGAGGGCCCCACCGCCTGGTCCGGTAGCGGCGGGACGGTGCCGATCAAACCGGGGGAGGCGGTGGCGGCCTTCGCCGACTGGCACCCGGCCGTCCGACAGATGGTCGCGGCGGGCGATGTGGAGCGTCGCTGGGGCCTGTTTGTCGCGCCGCCGCTTCGCCACTGGCATCGCGGGCCGGTCGTGCTGATCGGCGATGCCGTCCATGCGATGCTGCCGCATCACGGGCAGGGCGCGAATACGACGATCGAGGATGCCATCACGCTGGCGACCATGCTCGACGGACTGACGTCATCCAACCGCGACGCACGCTTTGCCGCCTATCAGAAGGAGCGCGCGCTGCGCACACGTTTGATCCAGCGCAGCTCATGGGACGCCAATCGCGCGCTCCATACCGATGCGGGCCTTCCCGATGCGACCCGGCACCGTGCGATGCATCGCTTCCCCGAACGCTATGGCTGGATTCACAAGTTCGATGCGTCCGCGCGATTGTCAGGCGTCCCAGCCAGCCGTGCGATGCGCTACTGACGGAATTGGCCACCGTTCGTCCGACCGGTGGCGTAACGGCATGGCACATGGGCGTCCGAGAGACAGGCTGACGACGCCACTCGGCGGGTGCCCGATCGGCCGAAGCGAGCGCTCGCTCAAGAATGATCGAGCGTGGGGTCTTCCGGCCGCAGGCGGCTTCCGAAAGGCGGAGGTGCCGACACCGGGCTGATGCCGAACATCAGGGGAGGTGACCGACCCTGGCCTGCCCGATCGACATCCCGTTTTCGCGCCTCATATGCGCGCGCAGAGGGTGCGTGAGGCGCAGGCGGGGTCGGCGCCAGACCGGCACGTCATTCGTCTCCATCCGGTGAGTTAACCCACCCATGGAATGATGTCCGGGGAGCGGGTCACCCTCTCTGCGTGCTTGAATGACGGGACGATTGAGGCTGCTTGTCACGCGCGGCCATCTCTTCTCCCGATTGCAACAGGCCAACCCATGATGCCACTGACAGATTGTCCAAGTGACATGACACGGCGTTCACGATAACGACCCGATCGTGCAGGCTTTCCGGCATATCCTGGCGCAACGCCACCTCGCGGTGCTGATTTGTGCCGCCGCGATGCTGTTGAAGCTGCTAGTGCCCACCGGCTACATGATCGCGTCCGATCACGAGCGGATCACCCTCACGATCTGTTCCGGTATGGCGGCTCAGCCTGAGGCGATGGTCATGCCAGGCATGGATCAGCCCATGGCCATGGCGCAGGGCACCATGCGCGACAAAGGCAAGTCGACAGATCACGGCAAGCCTGAAATGCCCTGTGCCTTTGCGGGTCTGTCCGCCCAGGTTATGGGGGCCGTCGACGTCGTGCTGCTGGCCGTCGCGCTTGCCAGCGTCGCGATCATGGCGCTGCGTTCGACGCCACGCATCGCACCGCTTGCCGCCCCCTATCTGCGACCACCCCTTCGCGGTCCTCCGCTTTCGGTCTGACGAATTGACCGGGAAACCGGCCAGCTAAACCGTCGTCGCGCAGTCCTGTCGGCTGCCGCGCGAACCATGTCTCCTGTCGTTGTTCGGTCGCGCGCGATCGACGATGCGGGGCCTAGAGCCAGCTCGAAAGCAAATCCCATGTTCCAAAGCACCATATTCGGTGTCGCCGCGCTGTGTGTTGCGACCTCGGCGGTCGCGCAAGTCGCGCCCGCTCCCTTCAGCCTGCCACCGCTTCCCTATGCCGCCGCTGCGCTGGAGCCGGTGATCGACGCCCAGACGATGACGCTTCATCACGATCGCCACCACCAGGCCTATGTCGACGCGCTCAACAAGGCCGTCGCAGCCGATCCGGCGCTGAAGGGCCAGTCGCTTGACGCGCTGGTCGCAAAGGCCGGGACGCTGCCCGTCGCTGTGCGCAACAATGCTGGCGGCCACTGGAATCACAGCTTCTTCTGGAAGACGATGGCCCCGCCCGCGCAGGCAGGACAGCCGTCGCCGGCGCTTGCCGCCGCGATCGATCGCCAATTCGGCTCGCTCGCCGCGTTCAAGGCGGCGTTCAAGGAAGCCGGGACCAAGCGGTTCGGCTCTGGCTGGGTCTGGCTGGTGGCGAAGGCCGACGGCACGCTCGCCATCACTTCGACGCCCAATCAGGACAATCCGTTGATGGATGTGGCGGAGGTCAAAGGCACGCCGATCCTTGGCAACGATGTGTGGGAACACGCCTACTACCTCAAATACCAGAACCGACGGGCCGATTATCTCGATGGCTGGTGGCAGGTGGTCGACTGGAAAACGGTGTCCGATCGCTACGCCGTGACGCTCACGCGCTGATCCGCCGCCGAACGCCGAAGGATCGATCATGACCTTTCGTGTCGCGTCGAAGCTTGTCGCCGCGCTGACCGCGCCTGCTGTCGGCCACGGCGCCTCGTGCGGCCAAGGTCGAGATCCACACGATGTCGCTCGAAGGCGGCAACGTGCGGATGCGTCCGCTCGCCGGAGGCGTCGACATCCCGGCGGGTAGCGAGGCGACGCCGCCCCCGGCGGCAACCACATCATGCGGATCGGACTGACCGCGGGCTTTTGCGCAAGGGCCGAGGCTTTGGCCCGGCTCTGCATGGCCTGACGCATCCGTTCACAACCATAACGAACACATTCGGCCCGTGACGAAGCGGGTCTTGGGGGATACTATGCCGAAGACCGGTTTGATGGTGGCGGCCGCCACCTCCTGTTTCCTGATCGCTGCGCCGTCCACCGCGCAGCAGCGCGACGATGCACCCGCCCGCGCCGATACCCAGGTCACGATCGGCGGAGACGAGGTTGTCGTTACCGCGAAGTCCATGGCGCGCTCGACCGCCAACGTCCTGACCTCGGTCGACGTGCTGAGCGGTGACGTCGCGCAGCGCCAGAATGTCGACAATGCCTGGGAGCTGTTCGCCCGGGTGCCCGGCGTTGTCCTGACCGACTTCAACCAGGGCACGACCTCGGGCCGCTTCTCGATCCGCGGGTTCAACGGCGAGGGCGAGATCAATGCGGTCAAGCTGCTGATCGATGGCGTGCCGTCCAACGACAATGCCGGGCGGATGGACTTTATCGACTTCATCTCCCCGCTCGACATCGCCTCGGTCGAGCTGGTGCGCGGCACGTCCGATCCGCGCTGGGGGCTGCACGCGATCGCTGGTAGCGCCGATATCAAGACGCGGATCGGCGGCAACTATCTCGACGCGCGCGGCATCGTCGGCGCTTTCGGCACCTATGATGCGCAGATGTCGGCCGGGGTCGAGGCCGGACGGCTGAGCCAGAATTATCTGCTGTCCTATCGGCGGAGCGATGGTTTCCGCGACCATGCCGATCTCGACCGGCTGAACTTCGCGGGCAAGTGGTTCTACGACTTCGGCCCCGCCAAGCTCGGCCTGATCGCGCGTCACAGCCGTAGCGAGGCGGATGAGCCCGGCTATCTGACCGATGCCGATGCCTATACAGACCGACAGCGTTCCTACGACGTGTCCGCAACCGACGGTGGCAGGCGCGAACTGGGCCAGTACAGCCTGCATCTCGATGCCGATCTGGCGCGGGACCTGTCGCTGACCGCAATCGGCTATGCGACGACCAACCACGACAATCGCTATGTCCGCTTCTCGGCGAATGTCCCGCAGCAGCAGCGTCTGACCGACGAAGGCCATTATGGCGTGATGACCGGCCTGCACTGGCATGCGGCCGACTGGCTGATGGCCGAGGCGGGCGGCGACGTGCAGTGGCAGCATAACCGGAGCCTGCGCTGGACCACCAACCGGCGGATCATCACGGCCGCCACGCGCGACCAGAATTTCGACCTGACCGTGGGCGGAGGCTATGTGCAGGCGATCGTGACCCCGGTGCGCTGGCTGACCATCACCCCGGCATGGCGGATCGACCGGGTCGGCGGGTCTTTTACCAACCGGCTGAATGGCCTCAGCTACCCGGTCAATGATTACGGCACGATCAGCCAGCCCAAGCTGTCGGTCGCGGTCACGCCCGTCCCCGGTCTGACCGCCTATGGCAATTTCGGCCGGACCTTCCAGATCGGCGCAGGCTCGGGCGCCTATGTCGTGCCGCCGCGCGTGCGCGATGTCGCCGCCTCGATCAACGAAGGCTTCGAGGGCGGCATCAAGCTGTCACAGGGCCACTGGCTGACCGCCCGCGCGGCGGTGTGGCAGCAGACCGCGACCGGCGAGCTGAAGCGCCGCCTCAATGACCCGTCCGGCGAGTTCGACAATCTAGGCGCCACCCGTCGTCGTGGCTTCGACCTGGAGGCAAGCGTGCAGCCGCTCCCCGGCCTGTCGGCCTGGGCCAGCTGGTCGCACCAGAAGGCGATTATCCGTGTGCCCGATCCGGCCGCGCCGCTGACCGCGGGCAACGAGATCGACCACGTCCCAAGGAACGTCTATACCGCCGGGATCGAATGGGCGCCGACAACCCTGCCATGGCGTGCTTCGCTCTGGGGTAATGGCCAGTCCTCCTACGAGCTGAACACCGCCAACAGCCAAGGGCGTTACGGAGAATATTTCCAACTCACCGCCGAACTGGCGTACCGCATCACGAAGGCGATCGAGATATCGGCGCAGGTGCGCAACCTGACGAACGATCGATACGAATATGTCTGGTACGATGGCACGCAGCGCTTGCACGCGCCCGCCGATCCGCGCAGCGTCTTCGGCGCGGTCCGGGCACGGTTCTGACGATGCAGGCGCGAGTGGTACCCTTCAGGCGATCATGCGGTGAAGGCCGAGATTCTTGGTCGACAAGATATCCCATGCGGACCCCCATTGGCGCGAAGGGGCTGGCCAGTTTCGATTCCAAGATGAAGGGCGTCGAGCGAATGTGTTGATCGGCGGATCGGGTCCGGTTTCAATTGGCTTGCAGCGGTCGAGATCGATTTCCCGCGATAGGCCATGTTGCGGTCTTGCCGCCCCATCAGGCGGAGATGACCTCGCACGCCGGACCCGATCACCGCTCGGCGGCGATGGCCTGGACGAACTGACGTGGCGACTGGCCCAGCACGCGTTTGAAGGCCGCGCCAAAGGCGCTCTCTGAGAGCCCGCCCTCAAAAGTAGTTGAGTGATATCAGTCGGTTGCACTTGACGCGCTGGCACAGGGTTGATTCTGTGGTTTCGCCAAAAACTTTCAGGATTCAATCATGTGGACCGATATCACTCGGCGCCAGCATAGCCGTGCGGGTCTGCGTTATCCAAGTGATTTGCGGGATGCGGAGTGGTGTTTGATCGCGCCGCTGTTTCCGCCGGCGCGGCAAGGTGGCCGTCCGCGGGCGACGGACTTGCGCGAGGTACTGAACGCGATCCTCTACCTGGCAACGAGCGGCTGCCAGTGGCGGATGCTGCCCAAGGATTTCCCGCCGCTCTCGACGGTGCAGCGATACTTCTATGCATGGCGCAACAGCGGCCTGCTGGCCACGATCAATCAGTTGCTGGTGATGACCGCCCGCCAGCAGATGGGACGCGAGGCCAGCCCAAGTGCCGGTGTGATCGACAGCCAGTCGGTCAAAACCACGGAAAGCGGCGGGGTACGGGGCTACGACGCGGGCAAAAAGATCAAGGGGCGCAAGCGGCATATCGTCACCGATACCAGCGGCTTCTTGATCTTCATCCTCGTCCACGCTGCCGACATTCAGGACCGCGACGGCGCCGTCGATGTGCTCAAAGCGATCCGCAATCGCTTCCCATGGTTGCGCCATGTCTTTGCCGATGGCGGCTATGCGGGCGACAAGCTTCGCAACGCCTTGCGGGGCAACGGCGACTGGACCCTCGAAATCATCAAGCGATCGGACAAAGCGCACGGCTTCGAAGTGCTGCCAAGGCGATGGGTTGTCGAGCGCACATTCGCCTGGCTCGGCCGATGCCGGCGGCTCGCAAAGGACTGGGAGCAGTCCATCGAAAGCTCAACGGCTTGGGCCACCATAGCCTCCATCCGCATGCTAACCCGTCGAATTTCAAAGGATTACGAAGGATGAGCGGACTTTCGAGTCAGACACTGAGTTGTAACCTACCGTCGGTGCCACCATTGCAAGCGTCGTACGCCCCTGCGCCAGTCGGTCGGCGGCCAGCATCATGCGCCACCGGGTCAGATATTCCAGCGGAGGCTCGCCGACCGTTTCCTTGAAGTGTGCGGCGAAGCTCGACCGAGACATGCCGGCAGTTCTGGCAAGGTTCGCGAGCGTCCAGGGTTTCGCCGGATCGGCATGCATGGCGGAAAGTGCGGCGCGCATCCGCAAGTCGCCCAGCGCCGCCAGCCAGCCCCGCGCTTGCCCAGGCGCGTCTGCCAGGTGCAGACGAAGTGCTTCGACCAGCAATGTCTGGGCAAGATGCCCGGCAATCAACGCGCTGCCGAGTTGGGGTTCTCGCAATTCCTGCATGAGCCGATCGATCAGCACTCCGAGCGCGGCCCGACCCGCCTCCGATCGAATGTGGACGGCCGCTGGCAGCACGTTGAGGAGCAACTCCGTATGTCGACCCTCGAAATCGAAGAAGCCGCCAATGCCAAAACAGTCGCCGCCCCCATTGATGGTGCCCGTCGTTCCGACGGGAAAGCTGGGGAAGAACTGGAAGGCATTGATCGGCTCGGCCGCAGTGGAGGTGTAGAGCCTGAACGCTGAGCGGCCGGGCAGAAGGACAACATTGCCCGCACCGAGCCGTACCGGGTCGCCGCCCCCGTCGAGCAGCATCCAGCAGGTGCCGGACTCGATCGCATAAGCCTTGATCCCCGCACTGGCCGGGAAATGCAATTGCCAGTTCCCGCCTGCATTGAGGCCGCGAAGCCCGAAGCTGGTAGGCTTGAGCAGCCTCAGCACATCCGACAAAGGGTCCATCGTCATAGCTGGACGATGGCGACGATTTGGCGGACTCTGCAAGCTGGATCGTCCGGTATCATGCGCTTAACTGTGCTCCACCAGCGCGCTTGGCGCGTGTCATACCGGATGCACCATCGTGACCGATAACGTCACTCTATGCCTGTCAGCCAAGCGGAGTCCTTATGGGAAGGGATGGGGCCATGCCCTCGCTCACTCTCGATAATCGCAAGGGCAAGCGCGGCCGGCCTGCCCTTGCGATCCTCGCCGCTATTTTGCCCATCGGGGTGGGGTTGATTTCGCTGCGCTACGGCCTGCCCGGCAAGCCGGGCGCTGCGCCGCTGCCGAATGTCGCCATCCATCCGGTTGCGCTGACGCTGCATGCGGTGCCAGCCGCGCTGGCGCTGATCGCGGTGCCGTTCCAACTGCATCCGGGCTTTCGGGCGCGGCATAGACTGGCTCATCGCCGGATCGGTCGAGCCTATGTCGGACTGGTGTTCGTGGCCGCGCCTGCGGCCCTTTGGATCGCGCCATCGGCGCTGGGCGGGGCGATCAGCGCAGCGGGCTTCACCGCCCTCGCTCTTGGCTGGATGGCGACGACGGCACGGGGCTTGACCGCCGCGAGAGGGGGGCGCTTCGCCGACCACCATGTGTGGATGACACGCAGCGCCGCCCTGGCGTTGTCCGCGGTGACGCTCAGGCTATACCTGCCGCTTGCAAGCTTGGCTGGCACCGATTTCGTGATGGCCTATCGCGCGGTTTCGTGGGGGTGCTGGGTGCCCAATCTGATCGTTGCGGAGTGGTGGCTCAGAGCCCGTGGGCTCGCGAGCGGGGCCCTTTGAGCCGATGCCCGTCGCCTAAGAACGGCAATCGGTGCTCGTGCCGGCGGGGAGGGCGAACGATTCCGGCGACCGGAAGGACCGCTGCCCCTCTAACCTCAAAGGTCAAAGTCCCCGCCGCGCGCTCCCCCATTTCTCGTCGATCCCAGCGAGTGAATCTGCAGGAGTTCCATCAGGGAGGTGGCGCCCAGCTTCTGCATCATTCGGGCGCGCCTGGTCTTGACGGTGATCTCGCTGATGGTCAGTCGGTCCGCAATCTGTTTGATACGAAGGCCCTCGACGGTCAGGCGCATGACGTCCCATTCGCCGTCGCTCAGGCTCGCCAGGCGGCGGGCGGCGTCGGCGACGGCGCGGTCCGCTCGTCGGCGCACCCCGTCCTGGCGAATCGCGGCGTTGACCGCGTCGATCAGATGCTGGTCGTTGAACGGCTTGGCGATAAAGTCGACCGCACCCGCCTTCATCGCGCGCACCGCCATGGCGATGTCGCCGTGCCCGGAGACGAAGACGACCGGCAGGCGGTTACCCTCAGCCGTCATGGTGGCCAGCAGGTCGAAGCCGCTGCTGCCTGGCATGCGCACGTCCAGCACCAGGCAGCCGGGACAGGCGGGATCGTCCCGCTCGCGAAACTCCGTCACCGAGGCGTAGCCGCGTGTGGCTAGTCCGACAGAGGCGAGCAGATCGGCCACGGCCTCCCGCACCGACAATTGATCGTCGAGGGGTCGGTTCCGGCTGAGGGCGGAATGACACCCTAAGCGCCGGCGTCCTTGGGCCAAAGGTACTCGCCAGTGAGGAGGATGTGTGCCCATCCGAGCGGCGAAATATGGGCGAGAAGATGGTCGGGGGTATCGAGCCCTTCGCGGCGCCGGGCCTCAACGGCATGGCCAAGGTGCAGGGTGTTCCAGTAGACGATGATGGCGGTGAGCAGGTTGAGGCCGGCGATCCGGTAATGCTGACCCTCCGTCGTGCGGTCGCGGATTTCGCCCTGACGGCCGATGCGCAGGGCATTTTTCAGCGCATGATGTGCCTCGCCTTTGTTGAGGCCGACCTGTGCACGGCGCTGCATGCCGACGTCGAGTATCCATTCGATGATGAACAGCGTCCGCTCGATCCGGCCCACCTCGCGCAGCGCAGAGGCAAGATCGTTCTGGCGCGGATAGGAGGCGAGCTTGCGCAAGATGCTGCTCGGCGCGACCTGTCCAGCGCTCATGGTGGCGGCGCAGCGGAACAGATCGGGCCAGTTGGAAACGATCAGCGCCTCACGCGCCTTGCCGCCCACCAGCGGGCGCAATTCGCTCGGCGTCGCGGCAGGGTCGAACACGTACAGTCGTTTGGATGGGAGGTCGCGGATGCGCAGTACAAGGCGGTAGCCGAGCATCGCGCTGATCCCGAACAGATGATCGGTGAACCCGCCAGTGTCGGCGTACTGCTCTTCGATCCGTCGCCCTGCCTCATTCATCGTCAGCCCGTCGAGTAGATAAGGTGCTTCGCTGACCG
>NZ_VLKK01000037.1 GCF_007830065.1 Sphingobium wenxiniae
ATTGTCAAGCCCGCCAACATCCAGCCCGTCCTCATTGCTCCAACTCCGCGACACCAATGCTGCCGCACGCGCAGACGCCGCAATCACAGGTCCGTTGGTATTGCCCGAAATCATCGTGGGGAAGATGGAGCAATCCATGACTCGCAGCCCCGTTACCCCGCGCACTCGCAGATTCTCATCGACGACCGAATCCTTGTCCGATCCCATCCGGCACGATCCCACAAGATGATAGCCGGTGTGTCCGAAACGATGCCAGGCTTCCAATATGGAGTCGTCGTCGGCAAATCCGCTTCCCGGAAAAGTCTCCTCCCCGATGCCCGCCGCAAGAGGGTTGGTCGCGACCATGCGCCGGATGAAATGGACCAAGCCGACGGCGACTGCCCGATCCTTGGGTGTCGCCATGAAATTGGGCTCGATCGTCAATGGGTCGTCGGGACGAGGGCCGGTGATCGCGAGATAGCCACGGCTCTCCGGGCGCAGCCCATAGCCATTTATACTCAGTCCGGGATTTTGTTCGGTGGCTATCGGCATGGAATTGCGCTCGATCGAATAAGGCATCGCGAAGATGATAGCATCTGGCCGCACGGCCTGCGGAGCGACGCGCACGAAGGCGGCGACATCCGCATAGGGCGCGGCGAGCGGCCCGCCATTGGTGATCGCCCAGCGGGCTGCGCTCATGGCCAGCCGCATTCCTCGATAATGGTTGTTTGTGCTCCATGCCGGCGTTGTGCGCCATCGCATGGTCAGACATCGATGCTCAATGATATTGCGGCCGACATTCGGACTTTCGTGGACGATCGCTACGCCGGCGTCTTTCAATATATCGGCTGGACCGATGCCCGACATCTGCAGCAGTCGGGGAGATTCGAGCGCGCCCGCGCATAGGATGACCTCTCGCCTTGCCCGAATTCTTGAGGGCGTAGCGCCACGGATTTCTATGCCGACCGCTTGATCGCCATCGAAAATTATACGCTCGACTGTCGCGCCTGTCAGGACGGTGAGGTTGGCGCGTCCCTGCGCGCGCTTGAGGAAAGCCTGCGCCGCGCTCCAGCGGCGTCCGCGCCGGATGGTCTGTGGGACGACACCGATCACGCCGTCGCCATGCGGCTGGTTGAGGTCTTCGACCGCATTTAGGCCCATTGCAACGCCTGCGTCGATCACCGCTCGCTGAAAACCGCCAGGATGGTCGACGCGGGAGATGTGCAAGGGGCCGTCTGTTCCGTGCTCGGCCCCTTCACCCCATTGCTGGCCTTCTATGGAACGGAACCAGGGAAGCATGGAAGACCATCCCCAGCCATGACATCCCGCTTCCTCTAGCGCATCCCAGTCCTCTTTCTGGCCCCGGTTATAGACCATGCCGTTGATCGAACTCGACCCGCCCAACATGCGCCCACGCACCCATCGTTCCGTCTCGTCAGGCGCAGCATCCGCTTTGTGTGGCTGATAGACCCACAGATTGTCCGGGTCGCTCATGACGCGCCCGACGCCGCGCGGCATGTGGACGAACAGGCTTGCGTCGCTCTTGCCTGCCTCGACGAGGAGAACGGTATGATGGCCTCCGCGCGAAAGGCTCTCGGCCATCACACAGCCTGCGGAGCCAGCACCCACAATGATGAAATCATATTGCATGTAGATCCTGTCGCACTAGTCGCGGATAGCTTTGGGTCTCAATCTCATCCCTACTGGGTGGTGAGGAGGCATAGCGGGCTCTTCCCGTTCGTCAGGCGACCGCCTTCAGGGCAGGAATGTCCCGCGTATACGTATCGCGTCCCGACCGCAGCACAGTGCCGGGCCTTGCATCCCCAACCGCGCCATTGGCCACGGCGACCTGGCCGTTGACGAGGACATAGTCGATCCCGATCGCGTCGGCATACAAGCGTCCGGCCGTCGTAGTGCCGGGCAGGTCATAGCGGGTGTAGACAGGGCCGCGCGCAACGGTATCGGCATCGAAGATCACGACGTCGGCCCACATGCCCGGCGCCAATGTGCCGCGGTCGCGAATGCCCATGACGCCTGCCGGAACGCTCGTCAGTTGCCGAACGGCCTGGGGCAGGGACATAACTCCATATTCGCGTGCCTTTTGCAAAAGCGTGGTGGAGAAAGCGAAGGTGTCGATCATGTCCATATGTGCGCCCCCATCGGACGCGCCGACGATGGTCAGGTCATTTTCCCACATTTCGGCCCGCAATTTGTAGCCGTCGATGTCCTCGCCACGTGCATCGACCATGAAGGACGTGCGCAGTTCGTCATCCAGCGCGATGCCGATCATAACCTCGAACGTATCTTCCCCTGTCCTTTTGGCGATCTCACCGATCGTCATGCCTTCAAAAGGCTTATTCTTCTCGGTAAAGACCTCGGCGACACGGAATGCGTGCCACTTGGCGAAACCGGAGGTCATGGACTTTTGGCTCGCCGATGCCGCCAGGGTGTCGCGCACGAAACGGTTACGCAACTGCTCGATCCTCTCCTCGACCGAGAGCCGAAAGAGCGGTCCCCAGCCAGGAAGGGAATCGAAGATGAAGCCCGTTGCGAGGTTGACGCGGAGCGTCGGTGAACTGGCGAAGGTAAGCGCGATCACTTCCGCTCCCCTTTCGCGGGCCACCGTGCCGGCGTGAAGCTGGCGGTACGCCTTTTCCCTATCCTGCTCGCCCGACCCCTGGATCGCCAAAACATTCCAGTTCACCGGCCGCCCGCCCGCCAGGGAGAAGTCGACGAGAAGGTCAATCGTCTCGTCGTCAAACTCAAGATTGGGCAGGAACTCGAGAGTCGTTCCCTCATGGTTGCGAACGACGGCCGCAAGGTCCAGCATCTCCTGCTTAGAAGCGAAGCGGGACGGAACGGGATTGCCATCCGCGTCATTATGCGTCGGAGCGACAGTTGTTGAAAAGCCAAGGGCGCCTTCAGCCAATGATTGGCCGATGAGCGTTTTCATTGAATCTATTTCGGCCTGCGATGCTTCGTCCTTGTTCGCGCGCTCTCCCATTACGATCCGCCGGACAGCCGAATGGCCTACGAAGAAACCGGCATTCAGGAGAACCCGATTGTCCAGTCGCGAAAGATATTCGCCGAAGCTCGACCAGTCCCAAGGCACCCCGGCTCGAAGGGTTTCTTCCGGCATCCCTTCGACTCGCGCGAGCATTGGCAGCAGATATTGGCCCGCTTCCGGCGTCAGCGGCGCGATGCTGAATCCGCAAAAGCCTCCCAGGATCGTCGTGACGCCATGGAAGCAGGACGGCGAAAAGGTCGGGTCCCAAAAGGCTTGAGCGTCATAATGGGTATGGACGTCGATGAACCCAGGCGAGACCGTCTTGCCTTGGGCATCGATCGTTTCCTTGGCGTCCTCGGTGACCTCGCCGATCGACGTAATGCGTCCATCCTTTATGCCCACCGCGCCGGTGATCGGATCGGCGCCTGTGCCATCGATGATCGATCCGTTGATGATCTTGATGTCAAGCATTGCAATCTTGCTCCTCTGCTTGGCGCCTCAGCGCCCGTGTTTCTATCCGATATTTTGTTCTGATATGCTTCAGTCCGGACGCTGGAAGGCTGGTCCGGTATTCCCGCTCAGCAACGTGCGTCCGCCGTCGCAGATCAGTTCGTGACCTGTCATATAGCCCGCCGCCCGGCTCGCCAGAAAGATTCCGGCGGCGGCGATCTCGTCGGGATCGGCCATCCGGCGTATCGGAAAATCGGCGACCCGGCGCGCGACATCATCCTCGGGCAGCCAGCGCATCACTGCGGGGGTGCGCGTCATGCCGGGCGTCAGGATGTTGACCCGGACGCCGAGCGGACCCCATTCGATCGCGAGATTCTGTCCCAGGCGCATGAGTCCTAGCTTGGCGATCCCATAGGCAGCGATGTTCGGCTGCGGCCGAACGCCGGATGCCGAACCGACGAAGATCACGCTCGCCAGGTCGCTTTGTTTCAGCAGGTCCAGGGCGCGATGTGCCAGACGAGAGTAGTGGACGATGTTGAGCCGCAAGATCTTGGCGAACATTTCGTCGTCCGTGGCGGCGGCCGTTCCGCCCGCGCCAAAAAAGCTGGCTCCGAAGACTGTGTCGAGTTTGCCCCATCGCTGACCAGCCTTTTCGATCAGCATGTCTATGCTCTCGACATCGTCAAGATCAAATGCCTGCGGCCAGGCAACGGGATCTGCCGCTCCCTCGTTCAATTCATCCGCAACCGCCGCACACATCCCGCTATCACGCGCAGCGATGATGACGCGCCCGCCGTGGTCGACATATTGGCGTGCAAACGACTTGCCTATGCCTTTGGTCCCGCCCGCTACGAGAGCCACTCTTCCAGAGAGGTCGAACATTGCTGGAACCGTCATGACATTTTCACTCTCTGCAAATCCATTGGCGCAAATATCCGCGACTTGGACTTAAAATATGTCGCCGCCACGACGCATCACGACTTCGTTCAATTCGACTTCCGGCGGTTGGTCCAGAATGTATAGAATTGCCCGGGCGACCGCCTTTGTATCCAGCGCGTTGGTCATGGTTCTCAACGCGTGATCGCGCATTTCGGGCACAGTGATGCTGGCGTGAAGATCGGAGTCCATGACGCCGGGATGCACAGTCGATATGCGTATGCGGCCATTGGTTTCCTGCCGCAACCCTTCGCTGATCATCCGCTGGGCGGCTTTGGTGCCGCTGTAGACTGCGCTCGTGGGCGCTGCCTTCATTGAAGCTGTGGAGGCGACTGTGATGATCGTTCCGGAATTGCGGGACAGCATATGAGGCAGCACCGCATTTATGCCGTAGAGCATTCCTTTGATGTTGATGTCGATCATCTTGTCCCAGTCGTCCACCATGCCTTGTTCAATGAGCGAGATCGGCATGATGGCGGCATTGTTGATCAGGACATCGATCCGCCCGAAGCGATCCAGGGCCAGAGCCGCTAAACTGTCCATGTCGCCCCGCCGCGACACGTCGGTTTCCCGCCAAACAGCCGCATCGCCCAGGTCATCCGACAGGCTTGCTAATCGTTCGGGCCGGCGTGAGCCCAGCACCACCATATCTCCGGCTGCCACTAGAGCGCGGGCCGTAGCCGCGCCCAGACCGCCACTCGCGCCGGTGATGATGACCACTCGATCCGTCATTGTGTTTCTGCCTCTTCGGCGTGCGCAAGGGCTTCGAGCATTTGTCCGTCGCAGCTTTCGTCGACGATCCACTTGCACATGCGGCGCATCGGCTCGATGCCGTCTTGTATTTCCGTATTCAGCCCGACCGACCCTGCCGCGCCCAGCGAAACCACACGCTGTGCGCCTTGGAAGGCGAGCCGGTCGCGTAATTCTTCCTTGAGCTGCTCGGGATATATGCCGATCGTCTGGGTATAGGCATTGACCGATCTGACGGGAATGTCGATGTCGTCCACGGGCACCAGATTGGCGACGCGGCAGCCCAGCGTCGCAGAGAAATCGACTGGCTCGCCGTTGAGCGACACGATGACGGCCCCGTCGTTCCCGCTGTTCCCAACGATCCGATATTCATCGTCGAGATAGCTGATTGCATCGATCTCTTCGCGCAGCGTTCGGTCGAAATCCTTATGTGGGGTACTGATCGAGGGCGGCAGATCGCGGATCGCCTCGAAGGTCAGTTCGGCCAATCGCTCGCAGCGTCGCAATCCCGCTTGATCCGTGCCCGAATGGACATAAACGACCCGCGCGTTGACGCAGGCTTCCTGATTGTAGAGACCGATATCCAGGGCCAGTCGGCGCGCGACATGCCGCATCGTATCTTCGTCTACGAACGCATCCTTGCCGATAATCGTCCCGCTGAGTTTCGGATCCAGAGTCACCAAATCTATCCCCGGCTGGAGATATTTGCTGATATGGCTGATGGATGCGAGGCCGCCCCAGGCTATGATCTTTTCCACGCCCCGCGGATCATAGATGACCTTCTCGACCCGATCGTCTCCGCCCTTCCAATAGGCCACGCTGACATGGCGCGTCAGCGGATGATCCGGGGCCATGTCGATCATCGTCCGGGCAATTGCCGCAGCCGTCAGCGGATCGTTCGAGGGCGTTTTGATAACGCAGTCCGATCGCGTGAGAGCGTTGCGGATAATGGTCATCGCGGCCACGACGGGAAGATTGCCCGCAATGACATGCACCGCCCGCGCACCGAACGCCCGTACGCGGGCTTTTCCCTTGTTACCGCTCTGATTGGGCATTTCCACCCATCCTTCCAGATGGGCGATCCCGCAGGCGCGCTCCGCCGCTTCTCGCAGGCGCGAGGCATCGAACATTCGACCCATTGCGTCGAACTGCGCGTGCAGGATGCTGTCGCTCAGGCCCGATGTGCGGCGGGCAAGCTGAAATGCTTCCTCCCAGTAGGAGTTGCGCGCTAACGTCAGCCTTTCGCCGAGATTCACCAAATATTCCACGATGTCCGTGAAACGCAGCTTGTAGAGATCCGCCATAAGCGATGGGGTGCGCAAATTGATCTGATCGCCATAAAGAGCGACGTCCGGGCTCTCGAAGGACACGCCCCCCCGGCGGCCGCCAAATGGAATCCAATTATCCTCTATGACCGTGCCCCGAAGGATGAGGGGAACGCGAAAGCCCGTAACCGTCATCTTACCGCCCCAATCGTTCGAGCAGAAGCAGGGCGTCGTCATGGGCCTGCGGGGCGCCCGCGCATACGACCTTGTCGTCGCCCCCCTCCTTTTCGCTGTAGCGACGAATTTCATATTCGAGGAAATCGCCGGTCCGGCTGCACCCGCACGTCTCCTCCTTTGCCGAGAGCGTGACTTCGTCGCCAGTCACCAGCCCGGACCAATGGCTCGTGATGAGCGTGTCGAAAAAGGCCATGCGTCCGGTCCGGCGCTCTTCGCGGCCCAGCAGTTCGCCGCTTTTGGGGTCGAGCAGATAGGCGATGAGCGTCGGCGGGAAATGATAATGTCCCATCTCACATTCGAGGCAGCGGGAGATGACTTCGCTCATGCTGTAATAATGGAATATATTGTCGAAGCCGAGGAACTGCTTGATGCGATCCAGCCAGCCTTCGGGCCAATGGTTGCCCTTCGTGCCGCCACCCGTGGTCAGCACGCTGCCTTTTCCGAAGATTGCCACGTCGCCGCGCGCGAGGCCGGCCATTGCCCATTCGTACAAAGGCGGCCAGGTCGAACCAATCATCACGTCGCGCCCGGCAAAGCGTTCATGCGCTTCGGCAAAAAAGCGATTCATGTCCGCTTCCCGGTTCCGTTCGTTCGCAAGCATCTCATCCCGCTTGCCGGCGAGCGCTGGGCTTATGGCAATCGTGCCCTGCTCGCCCTTGGCATCGGCAGCGCGAATTCGGCCAGCGAGGGACACCACGTCCGCGCTCAGACGACGCTCGGGATAAAGATACAGCGCTTCTCCGCCTCCAAGGAGGGCGACGTTGCGTTCGCCTCCGCGTTGAGACGCGCTCGCGCCGAATCTGTAGGTGGGAATGATGACCGGGATATGGTTCTGGCGCGTGTCGGGTCCGCTATTTGGGCCACGCCAGTCGCGAACGAAAAGGGCAGCGTTGATCGTTCCGAGCGTATGGTCCGCGACAGTGCGCGGAACAAAGGACAGCTTGCCGCTGGTGCCGGAGGAGTGGAAGACACGAACGTCCGTGTCCCGGTCAAGACGGTCAATCCAATCGTCGATCGTCTCGACGCCGGTCATGTCGACGTTGCTTATATCGACGGCGCTCAGACCGTTCAGCCACTTGGTGAGTTTTGCAAATTCGCCCTTCTCGATCCAGGAAAGGGGATAGGCTTTGAGGGTCGTATGCGCGAAAAGCAGCGGAGCCAGATCGTCCTTCGTCTCCACTGTCTGGATTCCCTGGCCGTCGGCCAGCTTTTCAAGAATCGGTATCTTCGATCGCAATTGTGCGAAACGCACCTTTGCCCATTTGTCCTGATAGGCGTCGATCTCTTCCCGCGACCAGTGCATCATTTCATTATAGTCGCCGTCTACAAGCGCTCGCGGATCCTGCATCATGCGCTCGAAAAGGCTCGTCATGGCATCCTGCGTGACAGACTGTTCAAAACCCGCAGCGCCGGAGGGAGGTGACATTGTCGCCGCCATAATCTTTGTCCTCGTCCTAGGATCGGCAATTTCGGGCTTCGCTTCATTGCAGCCGGCCTTGACGGTCGCTGCCGACATTTTATTTAAGCCGATCGTTTTAATCTATGACAGGCTGAAACGATGCGTGTCAATGGCGAACATAAGTTCGTTCAGTTGCCGGTGCTTGAAGTTGCCGCGCTGCTCGGAAGTTGATCATCCCGTCGCTCAATAAGGCACGAGAGCCTTGAACGCGGCATCGTCATGCTTGGAACAGTAGTTTAACGGCCATGAGATCGACCTTGAGAGAGGTCGTTCTCGGCAGCGACGCGACGATCTCGATCTTCGCCGGAATTTGAGGTGAGGGAAGGGCCGCTCTGCAATGGTCTCTCAGCATGTCTGGAGAAGGGCGGTCGACGCCTGATCTCAATTCTACTGCCGCCACCGGGATGCTGCCCAGCCTGTCGTCGGGAATACCGACGACCGAGGCGTCAAGCACCGCAGGATGAGATCGAAGCACGTCGACTACCTTTTCAGGGAGAATCTTGTGGCCGCCGCGCAGGATCGCGCCGTCGCCTCGCCCTTTGTGAAAGACGAAGCCGTCATCGTCGATAACGACAATGTCGGTCGTTCTGATCCAATCGTCGCCTATCACAGGAACCAGGACTTCAAGGAAACCCTCTTCGCCTGGAGGGACGACCACGCCCGTTTCGAAATGGGCGGCCCGAACTTCAATCGACGGAAGTGGGCGGCCGATCGAGCCGGCCTTGCTCTGCCGATAACGGGTATGCAAATCTGGCGACCAGGAAATGACGGTCCCGCAAAATTCCGTGGCGCCATAGGCCCAGATAACGTCGATTCCATAGGCTGACTCGAATTCTTGCTGAAGATCCTGCGTCATCGGAGCGCTCCCGCCAAAGAAGTAGCGCAGGGATGCCAGTCGCTCCTTGGGCACCTTGGCGTCCAGGATCATGCGAGCCATTGCCGGAACCCCAGTCACAGAGGCAGGTTGAAGCCGCTCGATCGCGTCGACCCATTCGTCGACACTGAATTTTTCCAATAGGCATGTATATCTGTCGAGGGCCGCGCTTGCTACCAGGCAGCAAATGCCGCCGATCCCGCTATAAGGCCAAACCAGAATATCGGGCTCGGCGCCCGTCAGACTGGATGCAATTGCGCCGTCGATCGCGCGCACCAGCATCCGGGTAGGGAAACGGACCCGCTTTGGCTTTCCGGTGGTTCCGCTCGAAAGAATTTCGATTCCTGGTTCGCCCGTCATCTCGCGGAACGGGCCTGGCCCAGGCCGTTCGAGGCCCGTCACCAGATTAATCGCCGCATCGATCCCGATAGAATCATCATTGTTGAGGGAAATGCCCAAGCTTCCGCATCGACAAGCGGCTTCCATTAGCGGTTCCGTCCAGTCGTCGACGTCCGCGATCACGGCTGCGAAGCGGCTTTCCTCTATTTCCTGGGCGATCGCTTGGGCCGATTGAATGACATAGACCGAGGTCAACCAACGCCCATTCGACACCAGCCCGAGAATACAAGCTGCATGGAGCGGACGGTTGCGGGTTATGAGGGCGATCGAAGCGGACGGCGACACCGAGTTGTCGTCAAGCAATGCATTTATCCGATCCGCTAGCGCAGCATATTCTCCCTTGGAAAAGATTCGTCCCTTATATTCAACGATGGGCTTGGCCGGGTCACGATGCATGATCGCCGAAAGTTCTTGCCCGAATTCCATCCATCTTCTCCGTCAGGCCCCGGCAATTGAGCTCGCCGATGGTGGTCGCCTTCTTAGCACCGGTTGTCGTTTCAGCAAATTTTAATTCGATTGTTTGAATTGCATTTCTCAAAAACGCAGCACATGATGGGCTGATGGTTACGGCCGATGCGGCGTGCCGAATATTCCAACCCGTTTATAAATATATAAAAAATATAAGAATGAGGCCGAAGCGACGGGCGATGCCTCGCTGAAAGAGCCATCCGATGAGGTGGTCGTTGGAAGGAGAGGGGCTATGAATTTACGCAAAGCGACTGAAAACCATGATGGCATTTCAGCTGCGCGCCAACGTTATATCGTGGGCATTCTGCTTCTGATGTACGTGTTTGCGTATATGGACCGGACCATCTTGTCGCTCATGGTCGACCCGATAAAGCACTCCCTTCGGATATCGGACATTCAGTTCAGCCTGGTGCATGGGGTTGCTTTCGGCCTTTTCTATGCTTTGCTGGGACTTCCCATGGGATGGATAGTCGACCGCTTTTCCAAACGATGGGTGCTCTTTTGGGGAATTTTTTCCTGGTCGGCCGCGACTGTCTCATGCGGTCTCGCGCGAAGTTTCCCTGCGCTCGTCCTGTCCCGTTTCGGTGTGGGAGCGGGTGAGGCCACGCTTGTGCCGGTCGCTTACACGACCATCGCGCGCGCGCTGCCCAAGCATCGGACAGCCATGGGAATAGCTATTTTTTCCATGGGATCGGTAACAGGAGCGGCGTTGGCGATCGGCATCGGGGGCTATCTGATCGCGTGGCTGACCCGCATCGGTGGCGTTTCCTTGCCGCTGGTGGGGCATCTCGAACCTTGGCAAGGCGTCTTTCTCGTTGTCGGCGCGCCCGGCATCCTGGTCGCATTATTGGCCTTCACCTTGCCCGATGCGCCGCGAGATCAATCTCACCGCTCCGCTGTCGCATCCGAGGCATTTCTGCCTTTTGTCATAAAGAACAGGGCCTATCTGTTTTTTTCGGTCGGGGGCCTCAGCCTGACTACGGTCATCGCTAACGGCATGAATGCCTGGATGCCCGCTCTGCTCATGCGTCGTTATGGCCTTCCGGTGTCGGAAGTGGGACTCGTGATGTCGATCGTCATCCTCAACGGCATATTCGGCTTCGCAGCCAGCGGCTATCTTGCGGATCGTCTTTTCAAAGCGGGCCACAAGGACGGACATCTGCTTCCGGTCCTCATCTGCACGCCATTCATCATCTTGCTCTCGATCGTCGGCTTCTATTTTTCGACAGACGTTCGACTCACTTTGATTTGCGCGGCGCTGCTTTTGCCGCTTTTGTCGATCGGCAACGCGATAGCTGCCCATGTTCAATTATCGACTCCGCCTGCCCTGCGGGGTCGTCTCGCTGCGCTGACGGTGGCGGCGCAGCATTTTACCGGCCTCACCCTCGGGCCGCTGCTGGTTGCGGCTGTGACAGACCATGTCTTCAGAAATCCGATCGACGTCGGCCGATCCATGGCGGTGGTTGCGACGGGTGTGGGTCTCCTGAGCGGAGTCTTTTATCTGGCGGCCCGCAAATATGCACGGGCCGCGATCCAACGGATGGAAAGGGATGAAATAGGCCACGGCTCATGAAGCGATGGCGATGAGGCAGCCTGCGTCGCGGGGCCGGTCGGGAATGACTTAGCGGATCGCATGAATAAAGCGATCGCGGCAGATCTAAAAGGCAAAAAAAAACTGAAAACAGAAATGTAAGGAGAGGTAAAAATGAACCGCGTCATCTTCATAAGGGCCATCCTGTTTCAGGGCGTTGCGACCGTCGCACTTCTTGGCGCAGCCAGCGGCGCGGCGCTGGCTGCGCCAGTGCAGCCTCCGGTTGCGGATAATCCGCCAATCGCTTCTTCGACTGCCGCAAATTCGGACGGGGCAATCATCGTCACCGCTCGCAGGGTCGGCGAGAATATTCAGAAGGTTCCCGTGACAATCACGGCTTTTTCCGGCGACGCTCTGCGCGACAAGGGCATCGTTCAGGTGACTGATCTCCAAAAGCTCACGCCAGGTGTGGTGCTGAGCTTCGCGGGCTCTGCCTATAATACCAACTACAGCATCCGCGGGCAGTCCCGGTCGACGACAGGCGAGGCGCTTCCATCGGTCGTCACCTATGTGAACGAGGTGCCGCTCATCACCAACGCGAGCAGCGTTCCGACCTTCGATCTCGACAATATCCAAATTCTAAAAGGGCCGCAGGGAACGCTGTTCGGGCGCAACACGACGGGCGGCGCCGTGCTGGTTTACACCAAAAAGCCGACCTATGACTTTAATGGCTACATTGAAGGGACGCTGGGCGACTTTAACTGGCATGGCATCGAAGCTGCCGTCAATGTGCCGCTTGTCGACCAGGTAGCGGCATTCCGTATCGCTGGGAGAATACAGAAGCGGGACGGTTACACCCGGAACATGACCACGGACGAGGGCGACTTCGACGCTGTCGATGAAACCTCGATAAGAGCCTCGTTATTGCTGAATCTTGCACCCAATTTGACCAATCTGACCGTATATGACTACTCCCGCTCCAAATCGGCGGGAACGTCCGCCACCCTGTTTCTTCTAGCCCCTACCGGACCCGCCGCCACCAAATATAATTGCGGCACGTCCACCGCCTGCGATGCTTCTCTCGCTCTGGCCTATGCGCAGAATAATCCGAGGCGCCAACAGATCGAGATAGGACCGGATGGCGTGGGGCAGTATCTGGAATTTTCGAACTCGGGCGTTTCAAACACCACGAGCCTGGAAACCGATTTCGCGACTTTCAAAAATATCTTCGGCTATCGGCGCAGTCACATTGATTTCCGCGCCGATCTGGATGGCAGCGCATTTCCAGGATCCGACGTCGCGACCGTGCTGGGCCGCCAACAGGTGTCCAACGAACTTCAAGCCACGGGCAAATTGTTCAGCGGCAGGCTCAATTGGTTAGTAGGCGGTTTCTACGTACATGACACGCCTCGGGGCAACCTGCTGAGCGGCGCGGGCAGCGTCATCAACCCGATCAACATCAACACGGTCGCTTCGCAGGCTTATTACAGCAATTTGAGCAAGGCCGTCTTCGGTGACCTTACCTATGATCTGTCAGGCCTCATCGAGGGATTGAAGATCGAAGGGGCTTATCGGTACACGTGGGACAAACAGAAACTTTGCTCGACGAACACGTCTTTATTCAATGGACCCTATTTCGATGTCGATGGCTGCTATGCACGCGCCACTGCGCTGAAGCTCGCTACCAAGTCCAAGGCACCGACATGGAATATCGCTCTCAATTGGCAGGCGACAAGCGACATATTCCTCTACGCGAATCTTCGCAGAGGCTATAAGGGCGGCGGCATTAATCAACCTGCTTTTGCTCCAGCGGGGACACCGGGCCTTGTGCGTGATCTCAATGCCTATCAAGGTTTCAGCCCGGAATATCTCACCGATGTCGAACTTGGGTTCAAGACAAACTGGCAGGTTGGAGATTGGCGCGCCATTTTCAACCTCGCAGTATTCCATGACAAATATTCGGATATTCAGATTCCGCAAAGCGTGCCGGTCAATTTTGACGGGGACAATAACGCCGCCACGGATCCCCGGAATAACACCCTCATATTGAACACGGGCAGAGGTATTATCAAGGGGATCGAAGGTGAATTGACAGTCATTCCCTCGTCACGCCTCTCGGTTCACGCCGGCGCAGCTTATACCGACGCCAAGATCACGCGGTTGACGCTGCCGCCGCTTTTCAATGGCCTTAACGCGGCGGGAACGAGCTTCTTCGCCAGCCCAAAATTCACGTTTACGGGCAATGTGCGCTGGCAGTTGCCTATCGATGCCAAGCACGGAGAGCTAGCCATCAGCGCCGACTTTTATCACAGCAGCAGCGTTACTTATGTGACGCTCGTTTCGCCGTCCTATAATGTCACGAATCTGCGATTGAAATGGGACGGCGTGGAAAGAAGCAATCTCGACCTGACACTTTTTATCGATAATCTGTTTGATAAGCGCTACATTGACGCATCAATGTCGACCGCATTAGTTTCGACGGGATATATAACCGCCCATTTTGCACCGCCCCGGATCTTTGGTGCAAGAGCCAGATACAGTTTCTGATATCGTCACATCTACAAGTTATCGAGCAGATGACTGGAGCGCGACAACCGAACTGAAGACGGTGCGCGGATGCGCGCGAACCGCCCACGGTCGTTGACCTTGAAAGCGCCTCAGAACCAGGGACCAAATTCGCGTCAGTCTTTTAGGATAACGGTTGATGTAGATTGTTTTTGCAGGGCGGTGGCCTACATGATTTGTCATGCGGGGGAATTTTCTGGGTCGGGCTGGTTTTTGGTGAGCCAGCGCCGATGCTCTGTCTGGACGCATG
>NZ_VLKK01000038.1 GCF_007830065.1 Sphingobium wenxiniae
TTCCTCATCGTTCCCTCCCAACCGTTGCCGGGAGCAGTCTAGATGAGGCAACAGCCCGTCACTCAGGAGCAAAAACGGTGAGGCAATGCGCCGGTCGGCGTCAATTTTGATGGCCGATAGGTGGCCGCGCCGGTTGGTGAATTCTGGCTACCATTTGCTGTTGCGAGGAGCAACCGTCGAGCGACAATTACGACGCTGGGTAATTGTCGCTGGCGCTGGCCGGAAGCGAGGGTTTGAAGCGCATGGGATGGTTGGCATGTAATTGCCGCTGGCGACAATTACCCGTTGCCTCAGCAAGGGTGCTCCCGAGCGCGAAGCCAGCGACAATTATGATGGCCGGTCCGGGGCGCCATTGGGCGGGTCGTAATCGCCGGCGTTGATGCGGGCGACGGCGGAACGCTTGCGGTAGCTTTCGCCGTTCATCTCGATGATGGTCGAGTGGTGCACGAGGCGGTCGATCGCGGCGACAGTCATGGCGGGATCAGGGAAGACGTTGTCCCATGCCGAAAATGGCTGGTTGGCGGTAATGGCGAGCGAGTGGCGTTCGTAGCGGTGGGCGATGAGCTCGAACAAGGCGCTGGTCTCGACCTGGTCCTTGCGGACGTAGGACAGATCGTCCAGCACGATGAGATCGAACTTGTCGAGCTTGTCGAGCATGGCGGGCAGGCTGAGGTCGCGGCGCGCGGACTGGAGCTTCTGGACCATGTCGGTGGTGGAGCAGAACAGGACGCGCCGCCCCGTGTCGATGAGGGCATGGCCAATGGCGGCAACTGCGTGCGTCTTGCCGGTCCCGCTCTGGCCGAACAGCAGCAGGTTGCCGCCGTTCTCGATCCAGTCGTCACCGGCGGCGAGGGACAAGAGGTGCGGTTTGCGGATGCCGGGGGCGGCGTCGAAATCGAAGGTGGCGAAGGTCTTGCCTGCGGGCAAGCCGGACTGGTCGCGATGGCGCTGGATGCGCCGGGAGGAGCGATCAGCCATCTCGATCTCGAGAAGCGAGGCCAGCAGGTTGGCGGCCGGCCAGCCATCGCGATCGGCGGTGTCGGTGAGGCGCTTCCAGTTGCGGTTGATGCTCGGCAGGCGCAAGGCCTTCAGCAGGGTAGGCAGTACGGCGGCGGCCTGATCCTTGGTGCGCGTCATCAGTGCACTTCCCCGCTGGCGATCAGGCTGTTGTAGCTGTGCAGATCGGGTGGCGGGATAGCGACATCGCGCTGCGATCTTGCGGTTGGCAGGAACTCGTCCCTGAGCGCATCGACATCGGGCAAGCGCCCGCTGTCGAGAGCCTCATCGATCCGCCGGGCCAGCACGTCGACACAGTCGCCCCTGGCGGCGATATCGAGCAGCGCGACGGCATCGCGGCAGGCCTGCCGTCCATCGAGTTGGGCATCGAAGGCTTGCCAGGCCCGCCGGTAGGCGTGATCGGGGAAGAGGGCTTCGCGGTAGACGAGGTTGCGCAGTGCACCGGGCTTGCGGCGCAGGTTACCGATCATGTGCCGGAAATCGATGCTATGCCCCCGGTGGGGATGACTGATCCGCACACGCGGCGTGGACATTACCCTGTCCGGACCGAGGAAGAGCTCGATGCGATCGTCAAAGAGATGCGCATGCAAGCGCCGTCCGACGAGGCGGGAAGGCACCGAATAGGTAACCCGATCGATGGCGACGGTGCCGTTGCGGGTGACATCGACGGTGACCATGGCGAAATCGGTGGTTCGCCTTGCGGGCAGCGCCTTGAGTACCCTGCGTTCTGCATCGATGCGCGCAGCATGTCGCCGGTTCTGTCTGGCGACCTGCGCCTCAACGAACTCGCGCCAGGCCTCGATGCTGACGAAATCGCGGCTGCCCCGCCGGCGTAAGGCCTGATCGAGCCGTCGCTTGAGATGGGCATGGGGACCTTCGATCGATCCGTTCTCGTGCGCCTCGCCGCGGTTGTTGCGGGTAGCAAGCATGCCGTAATGACGACACAGCTCGTCATAGCTTCGGGTGAAATCCCGCTGCGCATCGGCGTCGAGGTTTTTGTAGGCGGCTGACAGGGAATCGCTGCGGTGTTCGGCCGGCGCACCGCCCAGCTTCCACAACGCATCCTGCAGGTGCTCCGAAAGGGCGGCAAAGCTCTCCCCGCCCAGCACGACAGCCGCATGCTCCCAGCCACTCGCCGCCAAGCGGAAGTGGTAGAGGCGATAGGCCAGGGTCTCGCCGGCAACGGTGACCTTGAGACTGTCGCATACCGTGAAATCCGACAGGCCCTGCCGACCGGGCTCATGATGCTGCGGGAAGAAGATCTCCTTCTCGCCGCCGTGCAGTGCCCGCCAGC
This sequence comes from Sphingobium wenxiniae, assembly GCF_007830065.1. Classification (GTDB taxonomy): domain Bacteria; phylum Pseudomonadota; class Alphaproteobacteria; order Sphingomonadales; family Sphingomonadaceae; genus Sphingobium; species Sphingobium wenxiniae. The sequence goes on from NZ_VLKK01000038.1 coordinate 2,312, forward strand.
GGGCGATCCGGCGTTCCAGTGTTCGTCGTATCGCATCGGGAACAGCATCCTCGCCGAACTCGTCCTGGAGCGTCTCGAAGACCGTGACGGCAATGATACCGTCGATCTGGAGCAACTCCTCTATACGTGGCCAGAATGGCTCGAGCGGATCGGCGCGGGTGCGCCAGTGGCGCTCCTTCTTCTTCTGGGACGGAAGCTGCGGATCGTTCTCGATCCGGCGTGCGCTGCGTTCGCTGATACCGGCCTTGGCAGCCGCGACGGCCTGGGTGTGTTGGCGACGATGGGTCATGAAAAGAAATACCTGCTGATCGGAAATGTGGTGGCCCGGCATCGCAAACCCATCGCTCGTTGTTCGATGAGTGTTCCGATACCACCGCCCGCCACAGCCCCGATCTGCCCCCCGAAAGAAGGGGAAAAAGATCGCCACCGGTTGTCTGGTCCGCTCTCCGGTCGGGGCTGCGCCCCTCCCTACGATCAGACCAGACAACCGATCCTACCGGCCATCATAGTCGCCGCTCAACCGGCGCATTGCCTCACCGTTTTTGCTCCTGAGTGACGGGCTGTTGCCTCATCTAGACTGCTCCCGGCAACGGTTGGGAGGGAACGATGAGGAAGGTGAGCATGGCAACGCGGAAAGAATTGATCGAGGCGGTCGGCGCTCGATACCGGGCATGCGATCGGTCAAGTAAAGGCAAGGTGCTCGACGAGTTCGTTGCGGTCACGGGTTTCCATCGCAAACATGCGATGCGGGTTCTCCGGCAGGAGGCATCGGACCGAACTCCTGGGCGTGTCGGGCGCAGGGTCTACGATGAGGCTGTGCGCACTGCACTAGTGGTGTTGTGGGAGGCGAGCGACCGTTTATGCGGCAAGCGGCTTAAGCCGCTCATTCCGATCCTTGTCGAAGCGATGGAAGGTCATGGTCACCTCGATCTGGCGCCGCAGGTCAAGGCCAGTCTGTTCCGGATGAGCGCGGCGACGATCGACCGCTCACTGCGCGCCATACGCGAGGCAGGCCAGACGAAAAAGCGGCGGCGTGGCGTATCTGGAACCGAGCTCCGGCGCAGCGTACCGATCCGTACATTCGACGACTGGGGTGATCCGGCGCCGGGGCACATGGAGGTCGATCTGGTTTCGCACAGCGGACCGGCAGCAAAAGGTAGCTGGGCCTGGACGTTCACTTTAACCGACATCGCAACGGGCTGGACTGAATGCGCACCGTTGCTGGTGCGCGAGCAGACGCTGCTGGTGGCTGTGCTTACCGAACTGCGCAGGCTGATGCCTTTCCCCTTGCTGGGATTCGACTCTGACAACGACAGCGTATTTATTAACGAGACGGTGCGCGATTATTGCGTGGCTCATGGGATCGCGTTCACCCGCTGCCGTCCTTATCGCAAGAATGATCAGGCCTGGGTTGAGCAGAAAAACGGTTCCGTCGTTCGGCGCCTGACGGGCTATCGCCGGTTCGAGGGCCTGGCAGCCACCGGCGCGTTAGCGGAATTGTACACGGCTGCCCGCCTGTTCGTGAACTTTTTCCAGCCATCGTTCAAGCTTGCCGAGAAGCAACGCGATGGCGCCAAGGTCTACAAGCGATACCATGCTCCCGCGACACCGTTCCAGCGGTTGCTGGCCGACCCACGGACCTCCGAGGAGACGCGCCGAAACCTCCGCGAGGCGTTCGCCGATCTCGATCCGGTCCGGCTGTTGCGGGACATCCGAACGGCGCAAGAAAAGTTGGTGGGACTGGCCGACGGGGCAGTCGTAATGAATCCGTCGGAACCCTCGCCGCCAACGCTGGATGCGTTCATGACGAGCCTGCGGACCTTGTGGCACGAAGGCGAGGCAAGGCCGACAGCAACCGCAAAGGCCCCGCAGAAGCGTTGGCGCCGCCGTCCTGATCCGCTTGCGACGGTGACTGAACAGTTGAAGGCGTGGTTCGAGGAGGAGCCATGGCGCACCGGTCGGGAGTTGCTCGAGAAGCTACAGGCTGAGCAGCCTGGCGATTATCCGGATGGTCTGCTGCGGACCGTGCAGCGCCGGTTGAAGGTGTGGCGATCAGAACAGGCGCGTGCCTTGGTATTCAACCCGTCAGCTGCCCCCGCTGGCAGGCGCTTGGGGGCAGAGACCGTCTCTTCGTTGCCGCGCGACTGGGTACCGCTCCGCGTCGCCTCCGGCTCCGCTGCGCGGCCCCCAGTCGCGCAAGGAATAGTCCGTGAGGGTGATCTCCTGTAGGGAGCATTTACGTGAGGCAATGGCTATGCCGCTCGGGAACATCGCTTAATGAGGCAACACGACCGGACACCGTAATCGTCGCGCTACAGCCGGCCTGCCCCGCAAGATCATCGAGGCGCTCGATGAGATCAACGGCATCGACGGATCGGAGGTGAAACGCGATTGGGGCGCGCCCCTCCAGAAGGCGGTCGTCAAGCGGGTCGCCGAAGAAGTCGTGAAGATCCGTGAACGGCGGGCACGGATCACAGATGGCGATGATTTCCAGATCTAGGCGCCGCTATCGCGTCAACGACGCACCGCACGCCGCACGCCCTCGTTCAAAAGGTCGACACCGTCGCCGCGCGTCCGGCAGGACGTGCCGCCGTTGCCGGAACAACGGTCACTTGGGGAACTATGGTCGCCCGGCGCTCAAAACCGCTCAGCCGCGACCAGTTCAACAGCACATTGTCGACATAATCCCGCGTTTCCGGGATCCGCGGCACCGCACCGTTCCGGACGCGGCCAGGTCCAGCGTTGTAGGCCGCCAGGGCAAGGTGATAGTGACCAAAACGGTCGAGTTGCCGCCGCAGATATTTGGCGCCGCCTCGAAGGTTGCTCTCCACATGGTAGCGGTCGACCCCCAGCTGCGCCGCCGTTCCCGGCATCAACTGGGTCAAACCGAAGGCATTTTTGGGCGAATAAATGTTGGGCTGATACTGACTTTCCCGGATGATCATTGCGTCGAACAGACCGACCGGGATGCCATGTTCACATGCAATATTGCTCATCAATCCATAATAGGTCGCCCGGCGGAACTCCGCATCAGACCGCAAGAAGCCGGTCGGGCGGTAGGGCGCTGCGGAACATTCCGGCACGTAACGCGGCGAAGCGGACGCAAATATGGGTCCGCCCCGCATCCAGATCGGGACGGGGATCGATCCTGCCGCCGGGAGCAGACCTGTGGAGGGCGGCACCGATGGCTGCGCCACACTGGTACGCGCCGGTACCTCCGGCGCAGCGCTGAAACTGTCAACCATCTGAAACTCCACCCAGCGGCGGCTCAGATCGTGGATGCGGAACGCGGGGGGCAGTGCCGGCAACGCCGCGTGATCAGCCGCCTGAGGGGCCTCATCCTCGACATCCTCGCCCGCCCGGAGCGGCCTCTGCGGATTGGTGGCGCCCATCGAAATCAACTGGACGCTACGCGCCGCCGGCGGCGGCTCCGCAGCCATACTACCGGTTTCCCACCCTATCGCCGCGACCGCGATGCCGATCAGAAATGCTCGCATGAGATCCTCCCCAATTCGCAATTAGGCCAAGTGGAGAGTATCAAATCCAACCTTGTCAATCCGCGCCGCCGCCATGAGAGCCGGGCGATGAGGGCCTGGGACGGCAGCGCATGTGGCTGATCCCTCGCCGCACCAATGGCCTTGGCTCGGGCAGAATTCCGCTGCCCCAACCTGTGCGCGACGCCCTGGTCCGATGGTATGCCGGCAAGGGCTCAAGGCACGACGAAGAGGCCGGCATCATGCTCGTGCAGCAAGCGCGCATCGGCGAGAAATGGATCGCCTGCGACTGCCTCCAGTCAGGTGAATCCCCCCCGATCCTGACCCCCGCCTTCCTGTCCGAGGCTGAAACCTATTATCTTCGACGGCTCACCAGCACCGACCGCCCCGAGCACCATCCCGACTGCCCTTTCTTCCGCGAGCAGGCCACCAATCGGCTCAGCGAGGTCCACACCCATGAAAGCGCCGCCGATCCGCCGATGGGTTACTTCGAAGTACTGCGCCCGGCGCCGGAGAAGCTCGCGCAAAAGCCCGAAGAAGACAGCAGCAACGACCGGACGCGCCAGGGTTCAGTCCCCCGGCTCGCCCGCCTGCTTTGGCGCCTGCTCCACATTTCCGGTCTCAACCGCGTCCCGCCGCTGACCGAAGATCATGCCGACCATTCGATCAGCGATGAGTTCCGAACACTGTCCGCCGCTGCGGCAAAAGTCGAAATCGCGCCAGGGATCGAGCTCGGCCGCGCCTTCTGGACCCATGCGCAGGCGCTCCACAGCAAGCGCCTCTATGCCAGTCTGCGCGAGATCGCCCGCCGTTGGCCGCGTGGCCATGCGCCCCAGGCCTTCCTGGCCCTTTTCGCACATGAGTTCCGCGGCGCGACGATCCAGGTGTCGGGCTCGGATCCGGTCGTGATCGCCAACCGCGTGCAATCTCCCTCCGTGCGCGGCAATACCATCAAGGGTCCCTATCTGGTCCTCATCGTGGCCGGACAATATCCCGAGGCGCATGGATATGCGCCGCTTCGCGCATACGCCCAGCCGATCCTTTCGGGCCGACGGTTCATGCCCGTCGACTCCGAATTCGAGCGCGCGGTGCTGCGCGATTTGATCAAGCTACGCGTGACATTTGACCGCTATGATATCGACCTGATGATCGAGAAGCCTGTGTTCGACACCCTGACCCAGATCGGTCCCTGCCGGCCGGATTTCCTTCTTGAGGCGCGATCGAGATCCACGGGTGAAATCCGGCACGTCATGGTCGAAGCCATGGGCTCGAATGACGAGATGTACCTGCTTTCGAAAGCCGCAACGCACCCGCGAATGGAGCAACTCGCTCCGCTCGTCTGCGTCTCACCGCTCGATCTCGAGCGGAACCGGATTGCACCAGCCGTCCTGCGCGGCTTCGGCCTCTAGCCCCAGTTCATCGAGGCCGCGAACAAGATGACGATCGCGAGGGTCACGGGCATTGAGGTCAAATAGAGCTTCTGCCAACGCCACCAGGTTCGCGGCACAAACAACAGCGCCGCTTGCCAGGAGGTCACTGCGGTCCAGCTGCGTTCGCGGTACACCGCGCATAGCATCATCCCGATCGAGAGCGCGAACGCCATCGCGCAACAGATCCCGGTCGCCAGATACAATGCCATCCAGTTGGCCGCTTCGACTGTCGTCAGCTGTCCCATCTCGGTTCCACCGGGCCTGTCGTTCAGCAAAAGCCTAACGCAGCGGGCAAATCCGGGCAATCGACACAATACCCATAGGCCATCGTTGACGGGATCGAGCCAAGCAGACCTGGCAGTGCGCCCTACAAGAATATGGCAAGACGAGCACTGGAATGGCGCCTATCCAGACAGCATAGATAACGTCACGCTATCGCACATCACGCAATCAAATAAATATTATTAACAAAACATTTACACTAATTCGGATGATCTTCTGTTCCAACATCTGGATCTGGTAAGGACGGATCGAATTCAAGATTGGGAAGATTACTTATTGAAAGTAAGTGCGCGCCGAATCTAGCAGGCGGGAGAACCCCACGCGCCATGTCGGCGCAGCCGACTGGACGCGCGCATGCAGGCCATAGTTCTCATCATTCTCTATCAGGGGCAAGAGACCCTTGCGGTCTACGACACCGATTCCGCCGCCTGGGATGCACTGCTGGAGTTTGTTGATCAGCGTTGGCAGGGCCGCTTCGGTCACATCCCTCGTCCGGACAACAACGACGAACGCGTCGAGACCTTCTTCAGCGGAGAAGATGTTTATCTGCTTGCCTCGACCGATGTCATCGGTCTCGAGCCGACGCACCGGGGCCCGCGTCACAGCGCGTCGTCATCGGCGCGATAAGGGCCCAGGGCGATGTTCGGGTGCCTCATTCCCGGCGACAGGATCGGGCTTGAAACCACCCAGGTTATCAACAAACGTATGCTCGGCAGTGCGAAGCCGCGGCGCTGAAAGCGCGACCGCTGGCCAAATGCGCACCTGGATCATGCCCGCAAAGACCTTCGGAACGAGCATTCGCGCAGTTGGATCCAACGATGAGCCGACGCATTACCCACCCGGCATCGTTGACCCGGATCCGCGTGCGTATCTGCACCTACCGCACCATCCGCTCCCCCCTGCAATCGAGCGCGGCCTTAGCCGTTCCACGCCCCATGAACAGGGTGAAGACTGTCAGGCCAGCCGCGATTGCACCGCCTCGGCCACCGTCCGCCGCTACCCGGAAGCGCACCGCATAAAAGTTCCAGATTCAAGATAGGCGTCGGCTACCCACCGGCCTGATCAACGGCGCCAGGTGCGCGCCGACCGCTTTGATCAGTTCGAAGGCGCCGAGCAACGCAACGCCTGTCAATATGATCAAGCCGACCTCAACCCAGCCCAGTGGCGCAAAACCCAAACGCTGCTGAAGCGGTTCAACCCCGAAGATCAGGACCGTCCCGGCCAGGATAAATCCCAGGACAAAGCGGAACGCCACATTGTGCCGGACAACCGCCTGGCTGATATGCGCACTGAACGACCGATGGGCGAGAACCAGGGCAATCACCGAGGCGACAAGAGCAAAGAACATGAATGTCCTTAATTCTTCAACCGGCAACGAAATACGGCCCGAAGCGACGAGGATCGCACCGAGCACCGCGAGCGCCAGCCCCCCTTGAAACACCGAACTTGCCACCAAAGGCAGGTTGAACAAACGCTCCTGCGGCGCACGCGGCGGCCGCTGCATCAAATTCTCTTCTTCCTGCTCTGCCTCGAACACAAGTGCGCAGACCGGATCGATGATCATCTCGAGGAGGGCGATCTGGATGGGGCCCAGCAAAATCGGCGTCCCCAGGAGCAACGGCAACAGTGCAAGCCCCGCAATCGGCACATGAACCGCGAAAATGAAACCTATCGCCTTTCGAATATTGTCATAGATCCGCCGCCCCAGCCGGATCGCCGAGACGATCGCGCCAAAATCGTCCTCCACCAGCACGATCGATGACGCCTCCCGCGCAACGTCGGTGCCGCGCTTGCCCATGGCGACACCAATATGTGCGGCCCGCAGCGCAGGTGCATCGTTGACGCCGTCACCCGTCATGGCGACGATGTCACCAGCAGCCTTGAGCGCCGAAACGATCCGCAATTTCTGATCGGGCATCGTCCGCGCGCAGATCGAGACGGTCTTGATCCGCTCCGACAATTCCTCGTCACTCAGGGTGCTGATAGTCGGTCCTGTGAGCGTTTCACCGGCATCGAGACCCGCTTCCGCGCCGATCGCCTGCGCTGTTGCCGCATAGTCACCCGTGATCATGATCACACGGATCCCGGCAGTCCTGCATTGGGCAATCGCCTCTTTGACACCAGGGCGAAGCGGATCCTTCAATCCAACAAGTCCAAGCAGCTCAAAATCATGCTCGAGATGATCCTTCGCCGCCACCTCGCGCGGGACGCGTCCGGCCGCCACGCCAAGGACACGCATGCCGCGCACCGCCATCGCGGTGGCCGCCGCCTCGAGCCGGGCCTGACCCTCCTTGTCGAGCCTGCACAGGCGGCCAATCGCCTCGGGCGCGCCCTTGGCCGCGGCAACGAACGTCGTCTCCTCCCCGGGGCTCTCCCAGATATTCGTCATTGCCAGCAAATCAGGTCGCAGGGTGTTGGTATGTATCAGCGTCCATCCGCGTACATCCTGGCAGGCCGCCGAAACGGCAGCTTCGTGGAAGGCCACCTCCATCGGATCGACGGGGATCGGGGCACTCGCCATCGCACCATATCGCAAAAGCTCGTCGAAACGATCGCTGGCCATCCCCGCCCCAAGATCGGCCGTTTCGCCGGACGCCATCCAGAGTCCGGCTGCAACCATCCTGTTCTGGGTCAGCGTTCCGGTCTTGTCCGTGCAAAGGACCGTAGCCGCGCCCATGGACTCAATCGCCGACGCCCGCCGGGTGAGCACGCCGACCTGCGCGATACGCCAAGCGCCCATTGCCATGAAGATCGCAAGGACGACCGGGAACTCCTCGGGCAGAAGCGACATTCCGATCGCGATGCCGGCGAGCCATGCATCGAGCCATCCCCCGCGCACGAGCCCGTAGAGGAGAACCACCAGGGCAGCGACCGCGATGCCACCAGTCGCGCAGATGCGCACGATCCTGCGCATCTCATGCTGCAGCCGGGGCGCTTCGGTCTCGACGCTGGATAACGATCTGCCAATCTCGCCGATGCGGCTGCGGGGACCCGTAGCCGTCACGCGGGCGAGGCCTCCACCGCGAGTGACGATCGCACCGCCAAAGACATAAGGCAGATCGTCCCCGCCAGGTTCATGCGCGACCGCGTCCTCCTGGAAAGCGCTGCGCTTGCGCACTGGAACGGATTCCCCTGTCAGAAGCGATTCATCGCATTCGAGCCCCTGGGTCCGCAGCACCAGCGCGTCCGCCGCGATCCTGTCCCCTTCGTCAAGAACGAGGATATCGCCTTGAACGACCTCGCGGCCCGGCACGCGCACGGTCCCGCCATCGCGCATGACAAGCGCACGCGGCGCTGAAAGATCCCGCAACGCTTCCAGCACATTCTCGGTCCGGGCTTCCTGCACCACGGTCAGCAGTATCGAGAAACACGCGAACAGAAGCAGGATCAACGCCTCTCCCGTGTCGCCCAGAAGGAGGTAGGTGAGCCCTGCGGCAAGCAGCAGCGCCAACATCGGCTCGCGAAGCACCTCGAGCGCAATCCGCCATGGCGAGCGCTTCTTCTGCCGCGGAAGCTCGTTCGGCCCATCCCGGTCGAGCCGCTCACGAACCTGCGTTGCGGACAAACCATCCAGCGGGCTCTCAATAAGGGATTCCTTGGTCATATGTTGTCCAGTTTCGAGACCTGCAGTCGATGAATAGGGGCACATAGTTTGACCTCGGCGCAATGCACTCAGACGGAAACATCAGGGCGCAGCCCTCTTCGCCCGTCGAACGCATCTAAGCGCATGCCCCGCGCGCGTAATTAAGCAATATCCCCAGTGGAACGCTCGTCAGGCACGCCGCCAGGAGTCCTCAACGGAATGCAGTCGGCGTGATGGCGCCCCTAATCTGCTGGAATGGCTGGCCGATGTACTCGGCAGCATCGGCGAGGGTCACCTGATCAACCGGATCGACGATTTAAGACCATGAGATCTGGTCGCCATCGCAGGCGTGAACGACCGATTTTCGTGGTTAGTCCTCGGGCCGCTTTCGGGGAGTAACTGCAACGAAACCGCCTACGCTACGCGTGCCAGCATCGGCATTTCGTCGCGTCGCAAAGTCAGTACTTCGACGCCGTTCCCGGTAACCGCGACCGTATGCTCGAACTGGGCCGAGAGCTTCCGGTCGTTGGTCACGACCGTCCATCCATCGTCTTGGGTAGAGACCTTGCGCGTACCCTGATTGATCATCGGTTCGATCGTGAAAACCATGCCCTCGCGCAGGCGCACGCCCATTCCCGGCCGCCCGAAATTCATGACTTGCGGCTCCTCGTGCATCTCGCGACCAATGCCGTGCCCGCAAAATTCACGCACAATCGAGTAGCCATTCTTTTTGGCGTGCCGCTCGATTGCGAAGCCGATGGCGCCGATATGGGCGCCAGGCCGCACCTGCCCTATGCCTTTCCACATCGCCTCCTGTGCGACACGCACCAGCCGTTTTGCGGCAGATGAAACGTCGCCGATCAGATAGGTCTTGCTCGAGTCCGCAATGAAGCCGTTCTTCTCCAGCGTGATGTCGAGGTTGATGATGTCGCCGTCCCGGACGATCTCGTCTGCATCCGGCACCCCGTGGCACACGACGTGATTGATCGAGCTGTTCAGGACGAATTTGAAGCCGTACTGCCCTTTGCTCGCCGGACGCGCGGCGAGCTCCACGGTGATGAAGCGATCGACCAGATCGTTGACCTGCAATGTCGACATGCCGGCGAGGTCTTGCTCGTCCAGCATCTCGAAGACGGACGCCAGCAGCTTGCCGGAAACACGCATCAGCGCCAGTTCGTCAGATGTCTTCACCATGTCAGGCAGAGGCCGCTTCGGCGAGGCGAACATGTGCTGCGGAAAATTGCGTCTTGACGATGTCATTGAATGACAAAGTGGGGCTTGCCTCGGCGAGCATACCGATCTTCATCCAGAATTCGGCTTGCGCATTGATGGAACGGCACATCACGGTGCTGGCCCTGCGGACCTCTTCGTGCAGCTCGTCGTTGATTTTCACAATGCCCATGGATGCCCTTCGCCGCTATTTACAATATATGATTCGTATATGAATCGTATCCTTGGGAGTCAATCGACGGCATTGGTGAGCGACTGGTTCCAGGCCGATCATGGCGGGGCATGGACGAGACTATGGGCGATTTCTGACCGGCTGCTTTATTCAGATGATGGAGGGCGGACGGTTATCCTTAATGGAGTAAAAGGCGCCCCCTCCCCCCATTTCGACCGCCACCGCCTGATCTTCAGGGCCGTCACGCGCCAGGCGTCAACGATGCTTCAGACGCGGAGTTGGGCTGGAGCGAGAACAGGCCAGAGCAATCAGGCCGGTTCATGGCTCACGCCCGGGGCAGGCTTCAATGCCTGGCCAGTTCTTCCTTGAGGCGTAGCTTTTGCTTCTTAAGCTGCTGAATCATGACATCGTCCGGCATGGGGCGGCTCATCTCTTCCTGAATCTGGCGGTCGAGGACTGCATGCTTTTGCAGCAGAGCATTCGCATGCGATGTATCCATAGTCCCTTTCTCCTCTTGTTTACGCAGACGAGATCGCGCTGTGGGTCTGTCATGCTCGCAGGACCTCGCCGGCTGCGACATCGGGAAGAGTACGTATCGGCGCGTCCGCGCTAATATGAGCTTGCCGTATGCCCGGCGAGCGTGTTGAGCTCACGGCGACGCCCCCTCTATTCCATTCTCTGTAACCCAAAATTTCCGCTACGGATTCCTACTAGCCTCTCTTATTCACGACGCTCGGTTTCGGG
>NZ_VLKK01000039.1 GCF_007830065.1 Sphingobium wenxiniae
GCCACTGCGCGCCATCAGTTCGTTGCTCGCCGCGTAACGTTCACCATACGTTCGCGCTTAGCGTGCGGATGCGTCACTTTCGTGTAGTCACCCCTAGCTGTCCCCGCGGATGGTGATCACGGTGGAGTGGTGGAGCAGGCGATCCAGGATCGCGGTTGCGACGACCGGATCGCCAAACACGCTGCCCCATTCCCCGACCGAACGGTTTGAGGTGATCAGGATCGATCCCTTCTCGTAACGGCGCGATACCAGCTGGAAGAACAGGTGAGCCGCATCGGCTTCGAACGGCAAGTAGCCGAGTTCATCAATGATCAGCAGTTTCGGCCGGCTCAGCAACGTGAGTTGCTTATCGAGATTCCCGTCCATGTGGGCTTTGGCCAGAAGGGCCACGAGCGTTGCTGCCGTGACGAACTGGACCGAGTAGTTCTGCCGGATCGCCTCACGCCCCAGCGCCACCGCCAAGTGCGTTTTCCCCGTCCCGGGCGGCCCCAGGAACAGCGTCGTGTCACCGTGCGCGATCCAGCGGCACGTCGCCAGTTCCCGGATTTGCCCTGGATCCAGCGAGGGCTGCGCATCGAACTCGAAGCCGTCGAGTTCGCGCACGAAGGGGAACTGGGCGATCTTGCTCGCCATGGAGATCCGGCGTTCGTCGCGCCGAGCGATTTCGCGTCCTACCAGGAACGCGAGCGCTTCGCGCAAGGTCATGTCCGAGCGTGCGGCCTCGTCGAGCAGCGTATCCAGCTGATCGCGGATTGCCGTCAGCTTCAGCCGGTCCAGCATGGCGATGAGGGTCTCGTGATCGAGTGCCATCACCATGCCCCTCCCACGACAGCCTCGTATTCGGCGAGCGGTCGCAACAGCGCCGGCGGCGCGACCGGCGGCATTGTGGCGCGCGCAGGCGCGGCCCCGACGAGCCCAGCCAGATGCGCCCGCTCGATGACCCGCTGACGGCGACCCTCGCATTGGGCATGATCAGCTACAACCTCGCCAGCGTGGCGGACGATGACGCGACCACCCAAAACCACGACCTGGACCGTCTCGCCGACGAGACGCCACGGGACCGAGTAGCTGTTGGTATCGAGGTCGATCGCGCAGTCAGAGCGCACCTTGCGGGCCAGGTCGCGCAGCTGGCCGAACGGTGCGCGTCCGCTGAGCGGACGCAGGGCATTCGCCTCATCGGCAAAGCGCACGATTGGCAGTTCACCAGTGGTGCCGTGAACGCGCACGTCGGCAACCTCCCGGTTCCATTGATCGAGGTGGGCAAGAAAGGCGCCCCAGCTCGCGAAGCGGCGGCCCGCGATGGCATTGCGCTTTACGTAGCCGACGCCGCGCTCATCCTTCCCCTTCGTTCGCGCCCGATATGGCGCGCACGCCCTCGGGTTGAAGCCCCAGTAGCGCGCGAAGGCATGGAGCCGGGCATTGAACCGAACCTCGCGGGTCGCCGCATCATGGTGGTCGACCAGTGCCCGCGCGTTGTCGAACAGGACCTCGGTCGGCACGCCGCCGAACCGCAGGAAAGTGCCCTCCATCCCTTCGAACCAGTCCGTCTGCCGCTCCCGAAGCGAAGGCCGGATATGCATCCGCCGCGAGTAACCCAACGTCGCCACGAACAGGTGGATCTTGATCCGCTCTTCGCCGATCCAGACCTTGGTATCGCCGAAGTCGATCTGAAGCTGATGCCCTGGCCGCGTCTCGAAGCGCACCGTCGCCTTCTTGTGCGCCCTCAGTTCGCGCCGCCAGGGCTGGACCCGCAGCTCGACAGAACGCAGCCCAATCACGATCCCGTGCTCGCTCGCCAGCTCCTGGCGGATAACATCGGCATTCCCGTTGTGCCGGAAGAACCGTTCGCGAAGCCAGTCATCCAAGCCGTCAAAGGCCGACTTGCGCGGTGCCTTGGCAAACGGCACGACACCGCCGGCGCGAAGGTAGCGGCGCACCGTGTTGCGCGCGCAGCCAAATTCCTTCGACAGCCGCTTGGCTCCCCAGCCAAGTTCATGCAGCCGCACCATCGCGGCCACCTCGTCCGGTTGAAGCATCTCTTCTCCCTGCACAGCAATCGCCTGTGCCGGGATTTCTGATGGACCTGTCGTCATCTGTCCCTCCTCTTGTCAAACCCAGAGGGGGTCAGTTCTCAGATTCGGAAGGGGGTCAGTTTCTCACTTCGCTTGACAACAGGTTCTATCCTACCTCACGCCTGGAACAAAGTGCCATCGCGCAGCATGGCATGCATGATGACCGCGAGCCGACGGGCGAGTGCGACACGGGCTTTCTTCAAGCCGCGACGCTTGGCGATCTTCATGGCCCATGTTTTCAGGTTGAAGGTCTCACGGCTCCGGGTGAGGATCGAGTTGGCAGCTTCGTAGAGCAGCTTGCGCACGGTCCCATCTCCCTGTTTGGTGATCCTGCCTGTCCAGTCGAGCTCACCCGACTGATGACGTCGGGGCACAAGGCCGAAGTAGGCGCCGGCATTGCGCGATTGTCGGAAACGCCCCGCTTCATCCACTGCAGCGGCGAAGGCGGCTGAGGTCTGAACGCCGACGCCTGGGATGGTCATCAGGATCTCGCAAGCCTGTGACTGGCTGGCGATGACACGCAGGCGGCGGTCCATTTCCTTGATTTGCTCGACCAGTTCTGCGCGCACGGACAGCAAGGATGCGATGGCGTCGCCAAGGCCCGGGATGTGGGCGGCCTGCATGATCCGTTCGAGGAAGGCCTTCCCTTGACCTGCGCCGGGCCGATAGCCGAACGTGGCGCAGAGACCGCGGATCGTGTTGTCGAGCCGGACGCGCGCTTCAACCAGATGGCTGCGTGCGGTGATGACGCTGCGAACGCCATGCGCTGCCGGAGATTTGACATGCACCTCCTTGTAGAAGCCGGTGCGTGCCAACTGTGCGAGGCCGGCGGCATCGTGAGGGTCGGTCTTGTTCGCCTTCATTGCCTTGAGGCTCTGGTGGGCCTGGCGGGCATCAATGCACACTACCGGGACACCCAGTTCACGCAGGCCAAGGCAGATCGCCGGCGACATGCGGCCCGTTTCGATCACCGCCCGCTCGATTGGACCGTATCGCTCCAGCATCATGGCGATCGCCTCCGGAGAGCTTTCCACTTTCTCCGACACGACCTTCCGACCATTGTCATCAACGATGCAGACCTGCGTGGATTCCATCGACAAGTCCAATCCGGCATAGTGCTTCATGGCTGCTTCCTTCCTTCAGGATTCGACAACCAGAAGTGTGCGCCCCAACCGAGCTCCGAGGGAAGCAGCCGCAATTACACGATGACTCGTTGATCATAGCCAGAAGAGCACGGTGGCTGCGAGAGCGAGGGCGGAGAAGAAGACGGTTGGGCAGCGGTCGTAGCGGGTTGCCACTCGGCGCCAGTCTTTCAGGCGGCCAAACATGATCTCGATGCGGTTTCGGCGTTTGTATCGGCGCTTGTCGTATTTGACGGGAAAAGAACGGGATTTTCGACCCGGAATGCAAGGCGTGATGCCCTTTTGCTCGAGCGCGTCCCTGAACCATTCGGCGTCATAGCCCCGGTCAGCCAGCATCCACTGCGCCTTGGGTAGATCATCGAGCAGGGCTGCCGCGCCGGTGTAATCGCTGATTTGTCCTGCCGTGATGAAGAAGCTCAAGGGTCGGCCGTTGGCATCGGTGACGGCGTGAAGCTTGGTATTCATGCCGCCCTTGGTCCGCCCGATCAGGCGGCCGAGGCCCCCTTTTTTAGCCCAAGGCTGGAAGCCGTGCGGTGGGCCTTGAGATAGGTAGCATCGATCATGACGGTCTGGGGTTCGGCTCTCTGGGCAGACAGCCCCTCCATCATCCGGCCAAACACGCCCATCTCACCCCACCGTTTCCAGCGGTTGTAGAGCGTCTTGTGCGGACCGTATTCCCGGGGCGCATCACGCCAGCGCAGCCCATTACGGTTGACGAAGATGATCCCGCTCAGCACGCGCCGGTCATCCACCCGGGGCTTGCCGTGGCTCTTGGGAAAATAGGGTGAAAGACGCGCCATCTGCTCGTCCGTCAGCCAATAAAGGTCACTCATGCTCAGTCTCCTCGCGGAGCCTGAATCACATCACCCTCAACCAATCAATGGGTCCTGAGCCTAGGACCGCGGTGCTTAAATAACTTGTGTCGCCCGTGCGTATGGCGTTGGGTGCGAGCTGAAGGAACGGTCCTTTGGCGAGCCAGAAGGCATTGATCTCCCCGCGCAGGAAGCCAGGCACGATCCAGTAGCGCATTCGGCCTTCCACTTGGTGACCGGCGAAGGAGCCTGCCTTGCCGCTCGCATCGCGCACGCCGGTCGTGGCGAAGCTGTCGGTCTTTTCGGCGAGCCAAAGCGGATGGTAGGTGACGAACGCGTCGAAGCCTTTGCCGGGTGCAACTTCGGCGCGGACGCCGGGGCTTTCTATGTTGGTGCGGCTGATGGCGGCGAGCACGCCTGCGGGGCTGAAGTCGGCGCGACGCATGCCGAACAGGGTGTCGAAGCGGCCGTAGGTGCCGCCCGGACCGTCGCCGCTGGCGTAATCGTATTCGACTGACACCCGCAACCGCGCCGGGCCGGGGAACATGTAACCCGCATCCGCATGGATGAACCAAGCATCGACATCGAGCTTGCGGGCACCGGGCCGCGTCGTCTCGCTGACGTCGCCGAACTGCCATGCACCCTCGATCTCGAAATCGGGCTTGCCAGCCTTCGGCTCGCGGATCAGGCGTGCGGCAACGGTGTGGAGGTTGCGGTCCCGCGTGGCGCGTGACGGGCTGTCGCGCTCCTGCAGGCGAAAGTAGGATGCTTCTGCCATGGCACCTACGACGGTCCTGGGATGCCAGACCAGACCACCCCAGAGCCGGAGGTCGAAACTCTCCTGGTCCAACCCATGGCGGTTGGACAACACCGATGCCTGATCATCGGGCTTGCGGATCTGCGGCAGGGTGTAAATCAAGATAGCAGCGGTGCCATCACTTGCCTGGAGGTCCGCGCGCAGGCCGGTGTAGCCGTTGGTGGTGTTGCGATAGTCGTCTGCCGCGATCAGTCGTCGCGAGCCGAGGTTAAGAACGAAACGCCCGGCTTCGAGCGTGAGCCTGGTGCCCTGTGCGGGCGCAAGATCGACGGCCACATAGCCTTGCACGATTTCGAGCGTGTTGACGTCGTTGGCGCTGACCGAACTGCCGGGCTTGCCGAGCCAGGCCCGACTGTCGAACATCTCCGCGCCGATGCGGATGTTCGGCGCGGCCTTGTATTCGATGGCCAGTGTCGTGCGAAGCGCGAGCTGCTCGTCGGCGGGCGGCAGGTTTACGCGCGGCTGTCCGGTCAGGGTCTCGTAGCGCAGACGGACCGAGCCGCTGACCGCGATATTCGGCGGCGCGCCGAGCATGGATTGGAGCCGGGGCGTGTCGGCGAGTGCGCTGCCGGACGGTAGATAAACTGCGGTGACAGCAACTGGCAAAAGGAACGCGAACGACTTCAAGGCAGGCTCCATCGCGGCCAAGCGGCCGTCCAATGAAGCAACACTTGAGCGCGCGCTGCGCTTGACCGGGAGGTTGCGCTGACCCGGTTGGACGGCTGATGCAATGTTTCTGCTTTCAAGACAAGTGTTTCCCAGCAATGCCAAATGTTGCCGGCTGCCGGAGGCTTGTCAGAGTTCGGGGTTGAAGTGATCCGCTAGTTCGCCAGGCCCGAAACCGTGGGTGTAGGACTGCGCATCCAGCGGCAGCATTCGGGCGTTCCAGTCCTCCCACGCCTTCTTGAGCGAGGTGAAGGCTTCGGGCTGCCGGTCTTTCAGGTTGGCCCGCTCGAGAGGGTCGGCAAAGACGTCGAACAGGAACTCGTTCCCGCCGATCTTCAGGTATTTGAGGTTGCCGCGACGGGCAGCGCGCTGGGCGTGGTTCTTGTAGCGCCAGAACAGCGTGCGTTCGGGCAAAACACGGCCCGACAAGGCGGCGGCGATGTCTGCGCCGTCGCTGGGGAATGCAGGATCTGGCGCTGCACCGGCGGCGGCAAGGAATGTCGGCAGCCAGTCCATCGAGATGATCTGCGCATCGCTGGTCGTCGCGGCCGTGGTGACACCCGGCCAGCGGACGATGGCGGGGATGCGCAGGCCGCCTTCGAGCAGTTCGGTCTTGCGGCCGCTGAAGGGCCAGGTGTCGGAGAAGCGTTCGCCGCCGTTGTCGCTGGTGAAGACGACGATGGTGTCCTGCTCGGCGCCGTTTGCCTTGAGGGCTTCGAGTACGCGCCCGATCTGGTAATCGAGACGGCGGACCATGGCGGCGTAGATCGCCGCACTGCCGCCGTCGAAGTGGAACAGGGCCTTGGGGTCCTTCAGTCCGGCAATCCGAGTGGATTCGCTGGCGTCATCAGGCCCTTCCCACGGCCAGTGCGGCGCAGTGAAGTGGAGCGACATGAACCACGGCGCCTTAACTGACGACGCCTGGCGGATTTCCGCGATCGCGCGGTCGGCAAGCAGGTCGGTCAGGTAACCCGCCTTGTCGACGGGCGTGGGACCATCCCACAGGTCGGGCTGACCGTTGCTGGTGGCGTGGGTGTAATAGTCGACGCCCCCGCTGCGGATGCCCCAGAAAGACTGGTAGCCGCTCTTGATCGGGTCGAAGTCCGGGAGGCTGCCAAGATGCCACTTGCCGATCAGCGAGGTGCGATAGCCAGCCTTGGCGAGAAGTGACGGCAGCGTCGGATGCGAAGGCGGCAGGCCGATGTTGGGCCGGTAGGCCAGCGGCTCCTCGAGGCCAACGGGCAGGCGATACTGATAGCGGCCTGTGATCAGGCCGACGCGCGTGGCCGTGCAGACGGCGCTGTTGGCGTAGGCATTGGTGAAACGCAGGCCCTGCGCCGCCAGCTTGTCGAGCACCGGCGTCTCGAAATCGCGGCGACCATAGCAGGACAGATCGGCGTAACCGAGGTCATCGGCCATGATGTAGAGGATGTTGGGCTGCCGCACGCGCTTGCGGGCATTCGCGGGCACAGAGCCGACGGCCAGAGTGGCGGCGGCGCCTGCAAGGGTCGCGCGGCGGGTAAGACTGTAGGTCGAGGTCATGGTGCGGTCCGTGATTGCAGTTGCAGGTGGACCCGCGCGTGGTCGCGTAAGGCAATATGAACTTATCGCCAGCCCCATCAATGTCTATTACATCGATAGACAATTCATCTTGTCCGTCGGGAAGTTTTCCTTTTGCGCCGAACGGGTGAGGCCCGGGTTGACCGAGAAGACTCAACCGGATAAGTAGAGATTAACCCCCAGGACATCCGACGATCAGGTCGGCCTGCACATCCAGGGTCCTGATCCGCGGCATTTGATGGGAAGCAGCTTGCTCCGCGTGAACAACCGCTAAAGCGCGCGATGCTGGGGCGACGGCGCCAGGCATCGTGTTCCCCTCCAATCAAGAGGTGATACGATGCACAAGCCCATGACGCGCGCCTAGAGCGCGCAAACCACCGGACACGATTGACGGACCTGCCGCCCCGACCGGGCGCGGTCCGCTCTCGCCCGCCTCTCTCACCATAACGCCAGTTCGGCGCGGCCCTTGCGGTCGCCGCCCGGAGGAATGCGTCATGCGACCGCTAACCAGCTCCGACCTTGCGGAACTGGCCCGGTATCCCGCGTCCCTGCAACAGTCGATCGTTGCCCTTTGCGGCGTCGCCCCCGGCGACCCCGTGCGCGAAGCCGTGCCCGTTCCCGCTGCCTTCAATCGCCGCCCCGACGCGGCAAGCCACTTGGGTTCAGGGAAGTAATGGAATGAACAGGGTTTTTCTCTTCAAGCAGCGCCAGCTTATCCTTGCAGGCGTGGCTTTGGGCTCGCTCATCGGCGCGGCTCCGGCTTTCGCCGCCGAGCAGCCTGCCGATGTCGAGGTTCCGGCAGTTGCTGCCGAAGACGCCGGCGAGGCCGGTGAAGCCATCGTCGTCACCGCCTCGCGCCGCCGCGACGAGGATGTCCAGGACGTGCCGGTCGCCATCAGCGTGATCAGCGCCGACGCGTTGGAAAGGCGTGGCGACTTCACCCTCGGCCAGATCCAGCAGCAGGTACCGAGCCTGCAGGTGTTCAGCTTCAATCCGCGCAATACCAACATCAACATCCGTGGCCTGGGCTCGAACGTCGCGCTGACCAACGACGGACTCGAGAACGGCGTCGGCTTCTATATCGACAACGTCTACTACGGCCGCGTCGGGCTTTCGCAGTTCGACCTCGTCGACCTGCAGAGCATCGAAGTGCTGCGCGGTCCGCAGGGCACGCTGTTCGGAAAGAACACCACCTCGGGCGTCATCAACATCACCTCGCGCAAGCCGAGCTTCGATCCCGAGCTTTCGGGCGAGGCGAGCATCGGCAATTACGGCTTCCGGCAAATCCGGGCTTCGGCCTCGGCAGGTATCCTGCCCGATCTGCTCGCCGTGCGCATCTCCGGCGCGATCAGCGGGAACGACGGCTTCCTGTTCAACAAGACCACCAATACCCGCGCCCAGAACTACCGCAACGAGAGCATTCGCGGCCAGTTGCTGTTGACGCCCGACCCGGACTTCGAGGTGCGCATCATCGGCGACTACGCAAAGCAGGAGCAGGATCATGTGCTCTCGGTCTTCGCCGACCTGCACACGACCTATGCCAATGGCGCGACGATACCCAACAACTTTGCCCTGCGAGCTGCCCGGTTCCCTGGCTACACCCTCCCCGCCTTCAGGCCGTTCGACCGCATCGGCGAGGCCGATAGCCACTACCAGTCGAACATGGCGGGCTATGGCGTTTCGGGCGAGGCCAACTGGGACTTCGGCAGCGCGGCCCTGACCTCCATCACCGCCTATCGCTGGTGGGACTGGAACCCGGCCAACGATGGCGACAGCACCTCGCTGCCCATCACCACCAAGGCCCAGCAAGCCAACCGCCAGCGCCAGTTCAGCCAGGAGCTGCGGCTTGCCTCGAAGGGCAACCGCACCGTCGACTACGTGATCGGCGCGTACTACTTCTGGCAGGTCGTCAAGGGCTATGGCGCCACCCGCTATGGCTCGGCTGCCGCGCAGTGGAACCTGCCTGCGGCCGACCAGACCCTCGCCAATGCGGCGCTGAACGGGTTCGAGGCAAATTCGACCTCGACGCCGGAAACGCGCACATTCGCGCTGTTCGGGCAGACCGACTGGCACCTGTCCGATGCCCTGACGCTGACCACCGGCCTGCGTTGGACGCACGAGAAGAAGGCGGGCGCGTTCAGCCAGTTCTGGGTGCATGGTGCCGATCTTTCCGGCTTCACCCCGGCGCAGGTCACCGCGATCAACGCGATCCGCACCCAGTTCAACCCGGTGACAAGCTTCGCGACGAAATTCAGCGACAACAGCCTGTCAGGGCTGGTCACGCTGAACTGGAAGGTTGCGCCGGACGCGAGCGTCTATGGCAGCTATTCGCGCGGCAACAAGTCGGGCGGACTGAACCTGACGGCGCTGCCCGCCGGCATTGCGCCCGAAGTCGCCCCGGAAAAGGTTGATGCGTTCGAGCTGGGCTTCAAATCCCAGTTCCTCGATCGGCGCGCCACCTTCAATGCTGCTGCGTTCTGGACCGAGATCCGCGACTATCAGACGGCAATCACCGAACAGGTGCCCAACACCGTCAACGTGCGCCAATACATCGCGAACATCCCCAAGGTGCGTTCGCGCGGAGTTGAGGGCGACCTTGCCTTCCAGGCCAGCGACAGTCTCTCGTTCACCGCATCGGCAAGCTACACCGACGCCAAATACGTCGAGTACGACAACGCACCGCAGGCGGTGGAGAACCTCAACCTCGGCGGTATCCAGGACCTGTCAGGCAAACCGCTTTCGGGCGTTCCGAAGTTCGCATGGTCAGTCGGTGTCGACGGCAACACGCCGCTGGGTGAGCTCGGCGGGCGCGAACTGAGCCTTTACGCCCACGCCGACTACGCGCACCGCTCGAGTTTCAATACATCGGCAACCAACTCCGCATGGGCGCAGGTTCCGGGCTTCGGCATCGCCAATGCGCGCATCGGGCTGAAGACCGACGACGGGTTGTGGGACCTGTCGGTCTGGGCGCGCAACCTGCTCAACGAAGACTATTTCCTCAACCTCTCCGCCGCCAACACCGGCGTGGTCACTGCCCAGGTGGGCGAGCCACGCACTTATGGTGTGACGTTGCGGACGCGACTGTGAGGCTGGCCGCATGACAACAGGATCCCCCGTCAGTTCGCCTTCTGGTAGCTACCACCGCCTTGCTGCGATCTACGTGCCGGTCACCGCTGCTGCTCAGCCAGTTGCTGCCTGGCTCCCCGCCATTCTTGCGCGAGACTATGGCGTGCCACTCACGCTGGTAGGGACGCTGTATCTGGCGGGTCAGTTGCTCAACTGCGCGCTCGACCCGATAGTCGGCGCATTGAGCGACCGCACGCAGAGCCGCTTCGGCAGGCGGCGACCGTGGGTAGCGGGCGGGGGATCCTTGTTCGTCGCTGGCAGCGCGATGCTGTTCTTCCCGCCTGCGAACCTCGGCGTTGGCTGGCTGATTGCTGCACTGGCCGCCTATTACATCGGCCTTGCGCTTCTCTCCACGCCGCTGCTGGCGTGGAGCGGCGAGATCGCCACCGGCTATCACGACCGGACCCGCGCGGCATCAACCTTTACACTGTGGCAGTCGATTGCGCTGGTAGGTGCCCTTGCGCTGGCGGCACTCGCCCAGCATCTGCGACCCGGTGACGGTCAGTTGCAACTGACGCTGTTCGGTTCGCTTGTCCTCGCTGCCGCTATCCCGGCGCTGTGGCTGACGCTGTCCAATCGCGATGACAGCGCGCCTGCTGCTCTGGCACTCCCGCTGTCGCCACTGGCCGCCGCGCGCGCGGTGCTCGGCAACCCGCTGCTGCTGCGCGTCCTCGCTTCGGACGCCGCAGTCCGGGCAGGACAGGGCATCCGCACGACGCTTTTGCTGTTCTACGTGACCTTCTATCTCGGAAGGCCTGAATGGGGTGCAGGACTGTTCCTGTTCCAATACGCCTTCGGCATGCTCGCCGCGCCGATCTGGCAGCGCATCGGTGTATCCCTGGGCAAGCGCCGGGCTGCCATTCTCGCCGAAGTGCTGCAGGCACTGATCAACCTCGCGCTGGTGCTGACCACGCCCGACCGGTTCTGGCTGGTCCTTGCGCTCGCCTTTGCTCAGGGGATCACACAGGGCTCAGGCAACATCATGCTGCGCTCGATGGTCGCCGACGTTGCCGACAAGCACCGCGCCGAGACCGGCGAGGAGCGCGCCGGCCTTTACTATTCAGTCTTTGCCCTGGCCGACAAGATCGGCGGTGCGCTTGCCGCAGGCATCGCCCTGCCGCTGATCGCGTGGCTGGGCTTCGATCCGAAGTCCGCCGCAAACTCTCCTGAGGCGTTGAACGGCCTGTTGCTTGTCTTCGCGACCGGACCTGCCCTCGCCCATGCCATCTCCGCTGCCGTCATATCGGGCTTCGCGCTCGATGCCGAACAGCACAACGCCATTCGCCGCCAGTTGGACACCGCCGCCGACCCCGCGCTCCAGCCCGCCGAATAACACCCCAAATCCTTACCCCAAGCAGGAGTAACCCACATGAATGCCATCACCACCTATGCCAATGCCAAGGACCCGAACTCCCCGCTCGACATCGTTCCGATCACCGGGACGATCGGTGCCGAAATCCGCGGGGTGACCCTTTCCGGCGATCTCGGCGCGGAGACCGTGCAGGCGATCAAGGACGCGGTCGTGCGCCACAAGGTCGTCTTCTTCCGTGGCCAGAAGGAACTGGACGACGCACGCCACGAAGGCTTCGCCTCGCTTTTCGGCGATCCGGTGGCACATCCCACCGTGCCGGTGGCCGAGGGTTCGCGCTACCTGCTCGAACTCGACAGCAAGGAAGGCTACGCCGCCTCGAGCTGGCATACCGACGTGACGTTCGTAGATGCCTATCCCAAGGGCTCGATCCTGCGCGCGATCACCATTCCCGAAGCCGGCGGCGATACCGTCTGGGCGAACGGCGAAACGGCCTACGAAAGCTTGCCCGAAACCCTGCGGCAGCTGGCTCTGTTGCAAACTCTGACACGGTTTCCAAGATTGGGCTCATGTACTGTCAAGGTCAGTTGCGATGAACGATTTCAAAGGACGGCATTTTACC
>NZ_VLKK01000040.1 GCF_007830065.1 Sphingobium wenxiniae
CCGTCAGGCGGCGCGCTGCTGTTCCACCTGCTGAGCAAGCTTTACGAGCGCACCAGCGTCGTCATCACCACCAACCTCAGCTTCAGCGAATGGGCTGGCGTGTTCGGTGATGCCAAGATGACAACGGCTCTGCTGGACCGGCTCACCCACCACTGTCACATCCTCGAGACCGGCAATGACAGCTTTCGGTTCAGGGCCAGCGCCGCGGACCCCAAATCACGAAAGGAAAAATAACCCGCTTGACCCACCACCCGCATAGCGGGACATACCTTCCAACCGGGTCACTTCTCGATGAAAATCCCGGGTCAACTCTCAGTGGAAATCAACAGTCCTTCATCATGGTGGTCACATCCGCCTTGGTCAGCCGAGTGACCAGCGTCCTGCCGATCAGCGGAATGATATGGCGGTTGATGCGACCCAGATCGGTGGACTTGGTGCTGGCCCTTTTCGGGCGGCCGCCCTTGCCGAGGATCCGGCCCTGCTCAAGCTCCTTGATATATAGCTCGCAAAGCTCCTTCACCGTGATCGACTTACGGGCGCTGTTGCGGTTCTCCAGCGGATCATTGCCCTTGGCGACTTCCGCCAAGGCCTGGATCGCGAGCGTGCGAGCCTGTTCGGCGGTCACGGTGCCATGCCGGCCGAGCTTCATGCGCCGGCGGACATTGTTGGCGTTTCGGTAATCGACGAAGTATGTTCGGGTGCCTGACGGCATGATGAAGGCGCCGAAGCCCTTCAGCTCACTGCACCAGACGGTGTATTGGTTTTCGCGTGTGGGCGACTTGTCGACGACGGATTTCGTTAGCTTTGGCATTTTCACCTCGCCAGAGGGGTCCAAAAAAACTCACCAAAAACTCACCAACAGATCGAAAAGGTTGGCGACCCTTGGAGTATCTTGGCGGCCCTTCGTTGTCAAGAAAACCTATAAACTACAATAGCTTATAGGGCTTTGGCGAAGGCTGGCGCAGCGTGGAGTAGGGTTACAGTTCTAGCTCCGAAGGCGGAGGCCACAGGTTCGAATCCTGTCGAGTGCACCATTCTCGAACAAAAGAGAGAATAGCGGGCGTGGTTTTGGTCACGCCCGCTGCCGTACTCCGGACGAGCAGGTCAATGAGATGATCGGGTTGCAATATCTGCTTCGTCACCTCGCCGATCACGATGCCGTCTCTCGTCCGTCGGCGCTCCCCGCCCCGGCCGGCGAGCGCATCGCGTCCGTCGGTCGTGTCGAGCGCGCCGGTTGCACGCCCGGCGATTCCATCAGGCGACGTTGAACCGCTCGATATAATCCTTGAACAATGTACGCAGCATGTCCTCGCTCAGGCCGAATTCCTCGGCCGAATAGGAATGGACGCCATGCTTGTCCTTGCCATTATCGGCCAGGTAGGCGAGGATACGGGTCTTGGATATGTCGGACAAGGTCATACCGAAATAGGCATAGGCACGCTCGATCGATCCGACCGGATCCTTGATGACGTCGGTATATTGCATGTCGAAAACATTCTCCGGCTCGAACAGATTGTCGCGCATGTCGAGTCCGCGCCGAATGCCGAGTTCTTCGTAAGTGGCCCATTCCCGACCCAGGATTTTCCGGTCATATCCCGGAGTGGCCTTGCGGAAGGTCTCGATCAGGCTGACCGCCGACGGAATGATCCGCGTAGGATCGCGATGGGTCCAGATGATCTTCGCATCCGGATAGACAGCGATCAGCGCATCAAGCGTGAAGGAATGTTTGGGATATTTCAGGACCCACCGCCCCGGATGGCGGAACTGAAGGTGTTGAAGAGTGCGCTTATGCGCCTCGTAGGAAGGACGATGGTCCGCAGTCAGCAGCCATTCCTTGTAGGTCGTCAGTTCATAGGGTGCAAGCAACGCCCAGTTCATGAACATATAGTCGTTGAGGCCCTGGCACTGTTCCGGCCGATCGGCCGTGATCGGATGCCGCGTCTTCAGTTCTTCCGACGCCGTCAGGACTTCCTTTGCATGTACCTGCGCTATGCGTTCGTCGGTCTCGTAGGTCGCGGCCTGCGGCGGCGGGCAGGGAAGTGACATTTCCCATCGGCGCGGAGCCCGGATGCCTTCGCACTGCGCCATCAGCCCGTGCAGGTTGGTCGATCCCGTACGCGGCAGGCCCAGGATGAAGATCGGCGCTTCGATCACCTCATCGGCAATACCGAAATAGGTCTTTCGATCGTCCACCAAGCGCAGATTCTTGATCAGCATGCCGGTAATCATGTCCGCCGTTTCCGCGCGACGCGCTTCATCCAGTCTTGCATCGCGTTCCAGCGAGTGGATCAGAACGTCGAGCGCCTCCTCGAACGGGAGATCTCCGAAATCGGAGAGGCCAGTGCGCTCCGTCGCGCGCGCCATCAATTGCTTGCGATCAAGCCTGTCCATTGTCTTTCCTTCTCTCTTGGTCCCGTTGGACCGCTTTTCATTTTTGTTCGGCCATTTCCAGCATCATGCGCTTCTCGACCCCCTTCGGGAGGTCCAGCAAGGCAGCAGGGCACTGCACAGAACCGCCTGTCCGACGCATAGGATGACAATCGCAAGAGCCTTGTCAACAATGATATTAAGCTAGACTTATAAAATCTCGTTCCGACAAGATTCGCTTGGGCCTTCGGCCTTTTCTTCCTCATCCGGCATGATCGGCTTCGAACCGGCCATAGGTCCGGGCGAAGTTCGGCACCGAGAACCGCGATCGGATCATGCAGCGCGGCAGCAATAAGCCACCCATCCTATAAGCTTGAATAAAAGTAAGATAGGCTTATAACTATGGGCCTAGGACCATATGATGTGAAAAGACCAGAGGGGATGTTAGATGAGGTATAGCTATACCGCTATCGGTACGGCCATGGTGTTGATTCATGGCGCCATGGCTCAAGCGCAAGTCGCGTCGGAAGCTTCGGCACAATCTTCCATTGCTCCCAGCCAGTCCGTCGCAGCAAGCGATTCCGGCGGACTTGCCGGCGATATCATTGTTACGGCACGTCGAAGGGAAGAGGCGCTATCGCGCGTGCCCATCACGGTGAGCGCCCTTTCGAATGAATCGTTGAGGGAAAAGTCGATAAGATCGCTTGATCAACTCCAGCAATCCGTCCCGGGACTTACGATTTCCTCGGCCGGCGGCAGTTCGAATCCGACCATCAACATCCGCGGACAGGACCGGCCGAACCTGGGCGAGGCCGCACCGCCAGTCGTGACCTATTTTGCTGACGTTCCGATGAACTACATCGCAAGTATCGTTCCTACCTATGACCTGGCTTCAGTACAGGTTCTTAAAGGTCCGCAAGGAACACTTTTCGGCCGTAATACGACAGGTGGAGCCGTTCTCATATATCCGGTCGCTCCGAATTTCGAAACAGGCGGATACATCTCTGCCGGATATGGAAATTACAATAAGATAGAAGCCGAAGGCGCGGTTAATTTGCCCATCGTCGATGAGCATATCGCATTACGGATCGCTGGACAGCGTATAAAGCGGGACGGTTATGTGAAGATGGCGACCGGCGGAGATCGCGAAGATATTAATGATACTTCGTTCCGAGTTTCCCTGCTGTTGCAGGCAAACGACGATCTGAAGAACGTCACGATCTATGATGATGTCGCATGGCATCGTTCGGGCGATGGTCCGATATTGACCCATGTATATGGTGGTCCGATTGCACTCAGGTCAGCGGCTCTTGCTCCATATTATGACTGCAATGTTTCCATAACCTGCGACATCGATCTCGCCTTCGCGCGCCAGCAGGCAGCAGGCGTTCGCAAGAATTGGGGGGAGAAACATAGCTATCTTCGGACCCGCGCTACCGGCTTGTCGAATACAACGACATGGAACATCGGTGATATAACGCTGAAGAATATCTTCGGGTATCGCACCGCGAAGACAGACAATCTGGCCGAGACCGACGGCGTCGACCTGACCCTTATCACCGCGGTGAACCGTGCCATGCTGCGTCAATATACGGAAGAGTTCCAAATCCAGGGAAGCTTTTTGGACGACAAGCTGCAAACCATCCTGGGCGCATTTTATCTTAAGAGCGAGCCGAATGGACCTTCGGGGTTGGCGCTGGGGACCTTCTCCCCACCTTCGCGTCCCAGCATGATTCTGAGCTATCGCACGCAGGTCAGCAAGGCGATCTTCGGCGCGATCACCTATGATTTCAGCGGCCTGGTCGAAGGACTCAAACTGGATGCGGGCTTGCGCAGGACGCAGGACAAAACCGACTCCTGTTCGGTTGGTTATCCCGCCATCATCCCCTTTGATTTCGGCACACCACTCGCCACGGAGGACCAATGCGAGAATGGAGGGTCCGTTGTCGTCAACAACACCGCCTACTCCACCTTGGGCACGCAGGTAAGCAGCAAAAGCAAGGCGTGGACCTGGAACATCGGTTTAAACTATCAGGCGACAAGCGACATTTTCCTCTATGTCACAACGCGTCATGGATATCGGGCGGGTGGCGTGAACACGCCTCTTTTCAGCACGACCGCGCCTCGGAGCCTGGCCCAGTTCCAATCCTACTCGCCGGAAACCGTGCAAGACTTTGAATTGGGCGCAAAGGTCGCATGGCGGACCGGCGCCATTCACGGAAACTTCAACATCGATGTGTTTCGTGCCAAATATAAGAATACCCAGCGCAACGTGAACGGCCTCGCCAATTTTGACCTTGACGGCGATACGTCCAACGACCCTTCTGCCGGCTCGATTGTTATCAACGCAGGCACTTCAAGGGTTCAAGGCATTGATTTCGATACGAATATATACTTCAATCGAAACCTTAGCATTAACGCCTTTGCATCCTATAACGATCACAAATATCTGACACTGGGAACGCCCGACATCCTGGCAAGCACCACCGCTTTCCCAAGCACGGCTGAAGCGACCGCTTTCCGTTATGCGCCTAAACTCACGCTAGGCGGCGGCGTTCGTTATGAAGCACGGCTTGGCGAAGACGTGGGCAATCTCGTCATGAATGTGGATGCCTATCGATCGAGCCGGATATATTTCGGGTCCTTCAAGGATGACCTTAACTTGAGCCAGTCGGCCTATGCTCTTGTCAATGCCAGGATCGATTGGCAAGAGCTCATGGGTACTTCCGTTACGGCTAGCCTTTACATGCGCAACATCTTTAACAAGACATATGCGAATGGCGCCGCCAACTCGGCCTCCTCGGCCGGATTTGCCTCTCTCCTGTTTGCAGAGCCGAGAATGTACGGTGTGCAGATGCGGATAGAATTCTAGGGAGCGGCAAAGCGCTTAGCCCGCACGTCAATCCCGATCATGCCGATGCGATGGGACGACCATCCGTCGGCATGGCCATTTCCATACAATGTCCGGGTGAAGCGCTGAAAGCCCATCGCATAGGGCAAGGGCGATGCCGCGCTGGCATAAGGCTTGATCTTATAATAAGCTTGGCTCAATATCAGGTCAAGCCCGAAGCGAAAGCCTGCGCGGGATTTCGAAAGATCATGCGAAAGATGGGCTGCGTAGTGAGCCCGTCCGCATAAGGAGAGAAGCGATGATATCTGGTGAGAAAATCCTGATCACCGGCGTTACGGGGATGGTTGCGACGCCGCTCGCCCATTTCCTGGCAAAGGAAAATGAAGTGTGGGGCATCGCTCGTTTTGCCGACCCGGAAGCGCGCAGGCCCTATGAGGATGCGGGCATCACGACACGCGCAATCGATTTGGCAAATCCCGATTTTTCAATTCTGCCGAATGATTTCACCTATATTCTGCATCTCAGCTGGATGCGCGCCGATATTTCGCAATTGCAGCAGGCAATCCGCACAAATGTGGAAGGGCCAGGCTTGCTGTTTCAACATTGCCGTAAAGCCAAGGCGACGCTCGTCATGTCTGGCATGGGAATTTACTCACCCCATGAAGATCCATGGCACCTCTATACGGAAACCGACCCCATTGGACGAGCAGCGACCGCCTATGCGCCCACCAGCCCCTCTTCGAAGGCCGGGATCGAAGCGGTTGCGCGCTTTTGCGCCCGGGCTTTCGACATGCCGATCGTGATCACCCGCCTGAACACCTACATGGGCACACAACGTACCATGCCCGCGCAGGTCATCAGGGCGGTTCTGGACGGCAAGACCATCCATGCGCCTCATGATCCGAATCCTCAAAGTCCCATCCATATCGAGGACATGAAATGGCAGCTTGAAGCATTGCTCGACGCGGCAAGCGTGCCGGCGACAATCGTCAACTGGTCCGGCGACGAAACCATGCCCATGCAGGATTGGGCGCGCATGGCCGGCGAATTCGCTGGCAAGGAAGTCGCGTTCGAGACAAATTACGTGCCCGGCGCGCCCGTTGGCAGCGCGTCCGATCCGACGCTTCGTCAATCGATCACCGGCCCATGCCGGACGGTATTCCGCGACGAGTTCCGCAAGCTCTTTGACGATCATCAGGCTGGAGAGGCGCTGCGGGGCGGACCGAATTGGGGCGCCATTTGATGTCATCCTGCTATTGGAGCAAATACGATCAAGCACATCGCCAAAAATCTGAGTTCAGCTTCCCGGAGGATACCGAGCCAAGCCATTCTCCGCCGGCCTTAGAGCGACGTCCAAAAGCAGTTTGCCGGGCATAAGCGAGGAGAGGGAAGCAATGAGCTCGACGCAGCAACCACGGCAGGGTCTTCCGAAATATATTCTCGCAGCGCTTGCCGGCCCAAGCATATCCCTGTCAGCCCTGTCCTTGCCATTGGTCGTGTACTTGCCGGAATTTTATTCCGGCGAGCTTGGCCTCGACCTTTCGCTCGTAGGATCGATCTTCATGGTCGTGAGGCTCCTCGACATAGGATTTGATCCTGTGATTGGCGGCATCATGGATCGCACGAAAGGCCGATTTGGGCGTTATAGGCCTTGGCTGCTCGCTGGTACGCCCATGATCATGCTGGGCATGGGCATGCTGTTCGGTGCCAGTCCCGGAGTTGGACCAGCCTATTTAACGGGATGGCTGTTACTGGCCTATGCGGGATGGTCCATCCTCAGCCTGGCGCAGCTTTCGCTCGCCGCCAACATATCCCCCGATTATCATGAGCGATCCAGGATATATGCCTGGTGGCAGGCGGCCTTCATGGTCGGCATGATGATCTCGATGCTACTGCCCAAGATCGTTTCCGAGCTTGGCTATCATGGCGCCTCCGCGGGTATGCGGGCGATGTCGTGGCTCGTGATCCTCACCGCTCCGATCATGGTCGGCATCATGATAATCGCCGTGAAAGAGCGTCCTGCCGGTGGAACGCAACATGGGAGCGATCTGCGGAGCTATTTTGGCTTGCTGCGCCATACTATCGTCCGTCGGCTCCTGGCGACGGAATTGTTGCTGGGGCTGGCGGGCGGCACGACCTCCACCTTGGGCCTGTTCTTTTATACGCGCGTGATGGATATCGGGCGCGCGGACACCGGCCTGGTTTTCATCGCGCATTTTGCCGTGGGCCTCTGTGGAACCCCTCTATGGTCATGGCTTGCGAATCGGATCGGGAAGCACAAGGCGCTTGCAGTCGCCGCGCTCCTCTATGCCATATTCCAGTTCCTATATTTGGCGGCTCCTTCGGGCAGTCTGGCGGGCCTTTTGACCGTGGCCGCCATAAGCGGCATTCCCTATGGCGCAATTGCCCTTCTTCCCCGCGCGATGATGGCGGACATTAGCGATTTCGAGCGGCTTAACACCGGCGCCGAGCGGACGGGTTTGCTATTCGCGCTGCTAATAGGGACTTGGAAGATCGGGCAGGCGCTCTCGGTCGGCCTGATGTTTCTGTCGCTCGATTTCATAAACTTCAATCCCGCCCCAGGCGCGTTGAATGGGAGTTCTTCCTTGCTGGGATTAATGACGCTATACATCGCCTTGCCGGCCCTGCTGAGCCTGCTCGCCGCTGTGACGATCCTCCGCTATCCGCTGACTGCCGAACGGCATGCCCACATTCGCAAGGAACTGGAAGCGCGGGAGAGAGCGTGAAGCCGATGATGGGGGAATCTCTTTATTGGTCCATGACTTATGAATGGCTGGACAGGGGTATTTTCGCAAATGATGAACGGATTGCCGCGAAGGCGCTCTGCCATGTTCTTTCCATCGCGATTTTACTATTGTCGATACACCCGACGTTACGCTAACAGGCGTCTGTGGATACCGATCTAGATAATTTCGCCTTTCTGATCGGCGACACCGCGCGAATATTGCGGGGGCGCTTTGACTTTTACGCACGCGAAGCCGGGGTTACGCGTGCGCAATGGCTGGTACTTGTCATGCTTATGCGCAACGAAGGCGCCACTCAGACGCGCATTGCTGAATTGTTGGAAGTGGAGCCGATTTCGCTCAGCCGCATGGCCGATCGCCTTGAGGCTGCCGGATATATCGAGCGGTGTTTGAACGCCAGGGACCGGCGGGTCCGGGAACTGAGGTTAACGCCCGAGGGGCATGATTTGCTGAAGAAGCTGCGGCTATTGGGTGCGCAGGTCATGGCGGAAGCCAGCAAGAATGTGACGCCGGAGGATTTGGAGCAGTTTGCCACTACGATGCGGAAATTCCGCTCGAATCTGGTGGCTGCCGGCGAAATGTCGAAATAACGGTCCGATCGCGCTGTCATGCGCTTGTGCGGGGTTGGCGCTTTCCGGAAAGCGCGTGACGGCAATAATCACTTCTTTCTCGCCGAACCCTCTCGCTCGGGTCTTTCAGATACAGATTGCCGGAGCGCACAGCCGTTCGTTTAGGAATAGCTCGGCAAAAAAGCGTAGCTTGTCAATGACACCGATTTGGCATTCATTCACAACAGCTACGCTTCCTCTGGCTCGGAAGTCCCGGGGTCTTCCCATGCTCCATTATTCAGTTGCTAAGACGGATTGAGGACGTCCTTACTGGACGTATCCGGAATACCCAGTCGAGCCGTTAGGCCACCGTCCACCGGCAGCATGGTGCCCGTGACATAGACGGATTCATCCGAAGCGAAGAATAGAACGGCATTGGCGATATCGCGGGGATCGCCAAGCCTGGGTGTAGGAATCGTCTTTCGGATCTGGCTAATGAAGTTTTCATTCTTCAAAAGCATCCGCATCCCCTGTTCCCCGGTGTTGATAAAGCCGACGACTACAGCGTTGCAGCGTATGGCTTCCGGAGCATAATCAATTGCCAGTTGACGCGTCAGAGCGTTAACCGCGCCCTTGGAAGCCTGATAGGAGGGGCGCCCGGTGATCGCTCGCGTGCTCGAGGCGGCAGTGATATTCACAATCGATCCGCCGCCCGCTTTGCGCATGTGCGGGATCGAATATTTGCTCGTCCAGAACGTGCCATAGGCCGCCACCTTGAACGTCTGATCCCAGATTTCGGTGGGAAGCTCGTCGACGTGACTGTCCTGCCTACCCGATCCCGCGATGTCGGTGGCCGCGGCGTTGTTCACCAGAATGTCGAGGCCTCCAAATGTCTTGACGGTCGTTTCCACCGCTTCACGCACTTGCTCCTCGATGCTCACGTCGCTCCTGATATAGGTCGCGTTCAAGCCCTGGCTGCGGAAACGTTCCTGCACTTCCAACCCTTTGTCGTTGGACCGTCCGGTGAAGGCGACCGAAGCCCCCTCTTCCGCGAGGCGTTGCACTATATGCATTCCGATGCCCTGTGTCGCGCCGGTAACCAGTGCAGTCTTTCCTTCAAGCTTCATAACAACTCCTATGCTGGTTTTTTTAGTATTGATCAGATATTTGTATTCCCTGCGTTGTGTTCAGCTTGCGGTAGCGATTTCGGCCATGATGCGGTTGACGTCGCCGGAGGTCACGCGGCGTCCTGCGTCACCGGGCCTTGCTCCGCCGACGCCTTCGGAAGGACGGGTGTCGACGTGGGTGGCGAGCCGCCGGAGCGCCCCGACGGTGGACTGCTCTCGCGTATGGTTGACGAAGGGATCGAAATGATAGAGCCGCATCGCATTTTGATGCGTGATCTTGTCGACGATCCGCTGGGGCATGTCCTTGAGCGCCGGCCAGAGGAACTCGGGCGATTCGGGCCATGTCGTGTCGGCATGCGGGTAATCGCACTCCCAGGTGATCATGTCCTCGCCAATGTCGGCGACATTGCGCACGCCGAAGGTTTCGTCGATGAAGCAGGTGACGATATGTTCGCGGAATACCTGGCTTGGCATCTTTCCCCCGAAATCGGCATTCGACCAATCGCGATGGCGTTCGTGCGTGATGTCGGCGCGTTCCAGGAAATAGGGAATCCAGCCGATGCCCCCTTCCGACAAGGTCATCTTCAAATCCGGATAACGCTGCCAAAGGTCCGAATGGATCCAGTCGGCCGCGCTGTTGGCTATGGAGATCGGCATCGACAGAATCCAGGCCTCGATCGGTGTATCGTCCGACGCGTGCGGCGCGCCGCCGCCCGAGCCGATATGACAGCAGATCATCACGTCATGGTCCGCGCAGACTTTCCAGAGCGCATCCCATTCCGGGCTGTGGATGCTGGGCAGACCCCATGCCGTGGGATTGTCCGGAAAGGTCAGGGCATGGACGCCGCGCTTGGCCATCCGCTCCATCTCGGCCGCCGCAAGCTGCCCGTCCCATAGCGGCACTATCGCCATGGGGATGAAGCGATCCGGATAAGGCCCGCACCAATCCTCGAAATGCCAGTCATTATAGGCCCGCACCACGGCCAGCCCGGCTTCGCGGTCCTTGTATTTGAGGAAATTATGACCCGCAAAACCGGGCAGGCTGGGAAAGCAGAGCGAACCCATGACGCCGTTCGCGTTCATGTCATCGATGCGCTTGTGGACGTCGTAAGCGCCTTCGCGCATTTCGCTGAACGCGCTCGCTTCCATGCCATATTCGTGCCGGGGGCGGCCCGCCACCGCATTCATGCCGATCATGGGTACGAAGCTGCCTTCGAACACCCAGCGATTCTTGCCGCCGACCGTGACATTGCGGGGTGCCAGATCGCGATAGCGTGCCGGAACATGGCGCTCGAACATCTCGCGAGGCTCGACCGCATGATCGTCGACACTGATAAGGACCATATCATTCATGATCATCAGGCTTCTCCTATTTCTTTCTCCCAGATATTAAGTGAGGCTTATTATAAGATCAAGCATTATACAGCATGGTGTTGTTCCATGCTCCGTCAGGCTCAACGTCCTCGGCTTGCCGCAGCGGCGGTAGGCCGCGCCGTGAAGCCGTCCGTCCCGTTCCGGTCGATCAAGCGCGTGAGCAAAATCAACCATATTCGCCGACCTGGAGTCCGGCGGCGCCATATCCGGTCTCACAACCGCGAGCGGGCTTGAGCCGCTAGCCTCTCTTATTCACGACGCTCGGTTTCGGGTCCGCTCTGGGCATTTGCTGCGGCTGGCTGTATTGCGCGGACGACCGGCATCGCTGGCGTTTGTTTCACCGCATTCGGATTGATGGGCTTTTCGGGTTGAAGGGCTGGGCTCGGAGTTCTGCGGCGCTGCCGCATGGGCTACGTCGGCGCAGGCTTCAGCCGGAGAACGAGGGCGCGGAACAGGTCGGCATCCGGACAGGCGGAAGCGAAGGCAATGCGGATGCGGCTAGCACTTTCTACGACGCGCGCAGCGACCTTGAGCAGCCGCAGGCGCAAGGTGGTAAACTCCGCGCTTGCCAGAGCAGCGGTCCTG
>NZ_VLKK01000041.1 GCF_007830065.1 Sphingobium wenxiniae
AGCTTCTCCGCATACGGGTCCAGCTTGCTCGGCCGCTCGGGAACCTTGAACTGCGGCTCTACCGTGTCCGCCCGCAGGTACTTGCGGATCGTGTTGCGCGACAAACCAGTGCGCCGCTCGATCTCCCGGATCGGAACCTGCTGCCGGAAATGCCAGCGCCGGATTACACTCAATAACGCCATGTCGATCACTCCTGAATCCTCCGACCAATCAGCCAGAGGGAAGTCAAAACATGGGTCACTTCTCAGTGGAAACTTATGCCCCTCCCGGGTCAACTCTCAGTGGAAATCAACACTGAGTCCAATGTCCGCATTCCCCGAAGACATGCAGTTGCGCGCGCCGGATCAGGCTTGCCATGCGATAGGCATCCTCCACACGGATGACCCGATCCTCACGGCCGTGAACAATCAGGGTCTGATGGGGAAGTTTGCGCAGGTCGTCTTCCTGACATGCCAACGAGTCAAACCAGCGTTGGCGTGGGGCCGGGAACATCTGACTGTAGGATTCCTGGAAACCGGGCCGAATACTCGCCTCATAGCGGATCTGGGCGAGTTCGTCGGTTACAAGATCGCGGTTGTATGCGAAAATGTCGAGCATGCGGCGCATGTTCTCAAGCGAGGGCGTGTAGCCCCACACTTCATCGAGCCCTGGCAAGATTGACCCTTTGATGCCGCCGCTGCCCATCAGCACCAAGCGCCGGAACCGATCAGGATGACGGATCGCTGCAGCCAGCGATAGTGCGCCGCCAAACGAGTTGCCGACAAGATCAACCTGATCGAGGCCGAGGGCGTCGAGAAAGCCCAGAAGATGTTGAACCCAAGCTTCAACACCGTATTTGAAGTTTTCCGGACGATCCGTGAAGCCGAAGCCGACCATGTCCGGGGCGATTGCACGGTTCTGCTGCGAGATTTTTGGCAATATCATCCGCCAGTTTGCCCAGGCAGAAACACCCGGACCAGATCCGTGGATGAATACGACCGGAGAGCCTTCACCCACATCGTGATAATTGGTGCGAATGCCAGCGGCGATCACTGACTTGGATATTTCAGGGTTATCAGTCCCTGCAGTTGCAACGCTTCCCATGAGATTTATTCCTCAAAATTCATGTGTTTGTTTTGGAACAGTCACTCAGGGGAAATGAACTTGTGACCCCACATGCTGATGCTGTCATATCGAACGACCGACCAGGAGCGATCAACGTCGCGCGATCCGCAGCCGAACTCGACCGCGAAACCGGAAGGGGTGATCCCATAGAAGGAATACATGTGATCGTTCGTATGACGACCAAATGTCAGGAGAATTAGAGAGTCGCGCTCCATACGGTCAATCGCTCGACCAACATCATCAAGCGAAGCGGACTCGATCATGAAATGATGAATGCGTTTGGGGGCCGGGGCAGGCAGCAAAGCCATGCTGTGGTGCCGGCGGTTGCAGTTGAAGAAGTGAAGCTTGTGCTTACCGCCGGGGCCGAGATCCCAGTCGATGATGTCGGAAAGCTCCATCCCGAGACCATCAACGTAGAATTCTATCGATTTTTCGAGGTCGGGCGTGGCTAGAACGATATGGCCAAATCCCTGCTCACCGGTAACAAATGACGAAACACCGGCGGGAGACACAAACGGAACTTCGAACAATTCCGTGGCGCCATAATAGACCTCGATCCTGACACCCGATGGATCGATAACCGACACCAGGTCGATCACGCCGCGATCCGCCTTGAGATCGTCAGTTTCGTTCGTTACTTGATAGCCCATCTGCCGCAAGCGCTCTGCAGTGGAATTGAATGCTGCGGCATCGGCAGCTTCGAACCCGGCATAGGAAATGTCATCCGCTTCGCCGCGGTGCACCGCAAGCCGCCACGCGCGCGAATCCAGCCTGTAGCGGTCGGAGTCCTTGCCCTTCGCCGCAGTCATCATGCCGAGCGTATTGTTCGCATATCTGCTCCACGCATCGACATCGGACGCGTCGAAGCCAAGATAGCCAAGGCGGTCAACAGTCATCAGATTTCTCCCTCAGTTCCCAATTTCTCTGGCAATCCCACTCCGGCCAGGGCCGCAGAAACCTCATCGAGGACCGACGGATCCTCGATTGTCGGAGGTATGGTCCATGGTTCGCCATTCGCGATTTTCCGGATCGTGCTGCGCAGAATCTTGCCCGATCTGGTCTTGGGCAGTCGCGAAATCGACAGAATGATCTTCGGAGTAGCGATTGATCCAATTCGGCTTCGAACAGCAGATGTTGCCAAGGCGGAAATTTCGGCTGATTTCGCAGAAGCGCCATCTGAAACAACGAAGAGTACAAGCGGAACTTCGCCTTTGATGCCGTCGGCAACTCCGACAACAGCACATTCCGCAATTTGATCGACCGTCGAAATCGCTTCTTCGATCGAACCGGTCGACAGCCGATGGCCCGCGACATTGATGATGTCGTCGGTCCGGCTCATGATGAAGACATAGCCGTCTTGATCGATGTAACCAGCATCGCCTGTCTTGTAATATCCGGGAAATTCAGTGAGGTATGATTCCTCAAAGCCGCCATGGTTGTTCCAGAGTGTCTGCAGGGCACCAGGCGGCAGGGGCAGTTTGACAGCAATCGATCCGGTTTCTCCAATAGGAGCGGGTTCGCCTTCTGCATCGAGTATCTGGATATCGTAGCCAGGCATCGGCACGGCCGCCGATCCGTACTTGACTTCGATTGTTCCCAATCCGCTCGGATTGGCAGTCATCGGCCAACCGGTCTCGGTCTGCCACCAGTTATCCAGCACCGGAACGTCCAGCGCAGATTCTGCCCATTTGATGACGCTTGGATCGCCCCGCTCTCCGCCGATATAAATCGCACGCAGCGAAGACAGATCGAATTTCTGTGGCAGCACGCCGCCTGCGTCTTCCTTGCGAATTGCGCGCAGGGCCGTTGGTGCAGTGAACAGCAAATTCACCTTGTGCTGCGATATCACGCGCCAGAAGGTGCTCGCATCGGGCGTGCCGACAGGCTTTCCTTCAAAGATGACGGTGGCGCATCCGGCAAGCAACGGGCCGTAGGTAATATAGGAATGTCCCACGACCCAGCCGAGATCGGATGCGGCCCAGTAGACATCGCCTGCACCGATGCCGAAGACATTCTTCATCGACCAAACCAGGGCGACCATATAGCCGCCCTGTTGCCTGACAACGCCCTTTGGCTTGCCGGTCGTACCGGACGTGTAGAGGATATAGAGCGGATCGGTGCTTCGCACTTCGACACATTCCGGCCTGTCGCCACGAGTAATCGCGGCACTCCACTCGGCATTCCAATCGTAATCACGTTCAGGGCGTAGTTCGCAAAGAAGCTGCGGCCGCTGGAGGACGATTACCGCCTCGGGCTTATGGCGACTATTTGCTATGGCTTCGTCGAGCAGTGGTTTGTACGCGATTATCCGGTTCGGCTCCAATCCGCACGATGCCGAAACGACAACTTTGGGTTCGGCATCATCGATGCGAACTGTCAATTCGTGCGCAGCAAAGCCGCCGAAGACAACCGAATGGACCGCTCCCAGACGCGCGCAAGCCAGCATCGCGATGACTGCTTCGGGGATCATCGGCATATAGATGATGACCCGGTCACCCTTCGCCACCCCATGGCTGCGCAGCACCGATGCAAACAGTTCCACCGCATCCAGCAATTGCGAAAAGGTAAGCGTCTTGCTGATGCCGAGAATGGCGCTGTCATAAATCAGCGCGGCTTCGTTACCCCGCCCGGCAACGACGTGCCGATCGACGGCATTCCAGCACACGTTGCACGTTCCATCGGCAAACCAACTGGCCAATCCTTGTGGATCAACGACGCTCTCTGTTGGCGATGCGATCCAATCCACCGCAGTGGCAGCCGCCGCCCAAAAGCCCAGGGGATCGGCCATCCATGCATCATAGGTTGTGCGATAGTTTGACATGCTCGCGCTCCCGCCCTCAGACCGCAAGAACGATATTGCCGATGGCACTGCCAGACTCGACCCGCTCGTGCGCTTGGACGATGGAATGCAGTGGCAACACTTCGGCGATATTGTGGACGATATTTCCCTGAGCGATGAGATCATTCACGCCCTGGCAAATCTCCTGACGTCGCGCTTTCGGCAAATGATAGAGGATGAAGAAATCAAACCCGATATTCTTCAGGATGGACTTCGAGAACGGCATCTTGAACTCCCGTTCCGAGCTGCCATACGCGACGAGGCGCCCCTCTTTTGCCAATGCCGCAACATCGAGATTGACGTTGACCGAGAGATCGACCTCGACAATCAGGTCAACACCCGCGCCGCTTGTGGCGTCCATGATGACCTGCAAGGTGTCTTCTGTGCGATAGTTTATAACCCGATCCGCTCCGGCCAGCCTCGCCAATTCGGCCTTCTCCGAACTGCTGACCGTGGCCAATATCCTGGCTGCGCCGAGTTGCCGCGCAAACTGGACGGCGTAATGGCCAACGGCGCCGGCGCCACCCGCGACCAGAACGGTTTTCCCCCGAATATCCCCATTTAAGGTGAGTGCGTGCAGAGCTGTCGATGCAGGGATGCCTAGGCAAGCGCCGATTTCGAACGAGATATCGTCGTGCAGCGGTGCGGTGAAATTCTCCGGCACAACGACATATTCGCCTGCGGTTCCAGTGGTGCGGCCCCACGCAGCATTGAAAATTGTCAACGGCGGCGTAAAAGTCGTCCATTGGGCGGAGCAAAACCAGGCCACTTGATCCGGGTGTTGGCGAGCGCCGGGAGGGCGTAGCCCGAGCGGGGGTCGCCAACACCCGGATTGCCGTTTCTGTCAGGGGTTGGGACGTGCTTTGCGTGCCTGGCTCTGGGCCAGGCGATAGCTCTCGCCGTTCATCTCGAGGATGCTGACGTGGTGGGTGAGCCGGTCGAGGAGCGCGCCTGTCAGGCGCTCGGAACCGAACGTCTCGGTCCATTCGTCGAACGGCAGGTTGCTGGTGATCAGCGTCGAGCCGCGTTCGTAGCGCTGTGAGATCAGCTCGAACAGCAGTTCCGCGCCGGTTTTGGAGAGGGGCACGAACCCCAGCTCATCGATGATGAGAAGCTTATAGCCGGTCATCTGCTTGTGTAAGCGCAGTAGGCGGCGTTCGTCGCGTGCCTCCATCATCTCGCTGACCAGCGCGGAAGCAGTGATGAACCCGACCGTCAGGCCCTTCTGGCAGGCCGCCAGGCCAAGACCGATCGCGACATGGGTCTTGCCGGTCCCCGACGGGCCAAGGGCGATGACGTTCTCGCGACGGGTAATCCAGTCACAACGCGCCAGTTCGAGCACCTGCATCTTGTTGAGCTTCGGAATGGCGGCAAAGTCGAAGCTGTCGAGGCTCTTGGCGGCCGGGAACCGCGCGGCCTTGATCCGGCGCTCGACCATCCGGCGTTCCCGGTCGATCAGTTCCAGTTCGACAAGCCGAGCAAGGTAGCGGACATGATCTACGCCCTCTGCTGCGCATTGCCGGGCCAGCTTGTCATGCTCGCGCAGGAAGGTTGGCAGCTTGAGCGTCTTGAGGTGGCTGGCGAGCAGCAGTTCGGGAGCTTGGCTGCTCATGCCGCTGCTCCGCCGGTCAACAGCCGCATGTACGAGCGCGCCGATGTTGTCTCCACTCTGGCCCTGGGCAGGTAGGGATAGATCGCCATGTCCAGTCGGGGCGGGCGGCGCTCCACCCGGCATAACAGGAGATGCTTCACCGCATCGAAGCCGATCGCGCCCATATCAAGGGCCTGCTTCACCGCGCCATGCAGATCGGCCAGAGCGAAGCTCTCCAGCAGGCGCAGTACCTGCACATATTCGCGCCGGCCATGCTTGCCCATGCGCGTCTCCATCAGCCGGCGCAGCGTTGTAAATACCTCGGGCAGGTCCCAGCCCTGCAATGGTGCGGCCTGATCGAGGGCATTGATCTTCTGTTCGATCAGGGGAAGGTAATGGATCGGATCGAAGATCACATCCTCGCGCTCGTAGCTGCGCACATGGCGGGCAATGATCTCGCCCCGGCAACCGATCACCACCTCGTCGACATAGCCCCTGATCCACACCTCCTGGTGGCCGAAGCGCACCGGCACCGAGTAATCGTTGGTCCGGTAACGCACCAGCGCCTGCGATGAGACCTGGCCGCTGGTCTGGTCACAGGCCTCGAAGGGGGAAGCCGGCAGTTCCTGCATCGCCGCCAGATCGCGCCGCAGCCTCTCGCCAATCGTCTCACTCTCGCCCCGCAGCCGGTCGTTCTGCCGTTTGCGGCATTGCTCCTCGAGCCACAGGTTGAACGCCTCCCATGTCGGGAACCGGGGGATCGGCACCATGAAGTTGCGCCGGCAATAGCCGACAAGGCCTTCAACGCCGCCCTTATCGTTACCCTTGCCGGGGCGGCCGTAACGATCACGGATCAGGTAGTGCGACAGGAAGGCGCTGAACAGCCTCGCGCGCAGCCGCGTCCCGTCAGGCAGGATCTTCGAGACCAGGCAGCGGTCGTTGTCGTAGACGATCGACAGCGGCACCGCGCCGAAGAACGCAAAGGCGTGGACATGGCCGTCCATCCAGGCCTCGGCAACGGCAGCCGGATAGGCGCGTACGTAGCAGGCGTCGCTGTGCGGCAGATCGAGCACGAAGAAGTGCGCCTTCTGCTCCACCCCGCCGATCTCGACCAGAGCTTCTCCAAAATCTGCCTGCCCATGGCCGGGTGCGTGTGCCAGCGGCACGAACATCTCCCGGCTGCGCTGATCCCGATCCCGGATGTAATCCTTGATGATCGTGTAGCCTCCGGTGAAGCCATGCTCTTCGCGAAGGCGATCGAACACACGCTTCGCCGTATGGCGCTGCTTGCGCGGGACCGACCGGTCCCCATCCAGCCAGCCGTCGATGATCGGTATGAACGCTTCCAGCTTCGGTCGCCGCACCGGGGCGCTGCGACGGTAACCGGGCGGCTCGGAATACGACAGCATCTTGCGGACCGTGTCGCGCGATATGTTGAAATGCTTCGCTGCCGCCCGGGCGCTCATGCCGCCCGCGCAGGCAAGACGAACCTTCAGGTAAAGTTCCACGGTGTAAATCCCTCATCCCTCCTCGCCAGCATCGCGAAAAGGGAAAAAGTGGACGACTTTTACGCCGCCCGCAGCAGCACTTCGCCGCCGCTACCGTGGTCTAATTTTGCACCGCCGTTCTCATAGCCCCTCACCTGCGGCAAAGTTATCCTGCGCTACGCCGACACGAATGGAATGCGACGAAATCGCCTTGCACCAGCGACTAAGCTCGGCCTCGCTCATCTGCCCCAGCAAGCCCTTCTCCCAGGCTTGGCGAATAAGCCGCTTGTAAATGAGCGTGATACTGTTGGGGTGTAGCGGCTCTGCACCGATACCATCGATTGATCCGTCAAAATGCGTCGTGACCCGGCGCAGCAGCGGCCCCTGGTCGATTTCAGAAGCTTTGCACCAACGCGTGATGGCCATCATGGTTGCTGGAGAAAGGTAAGCCTGCGCACCAGCTTGCTTACGGTCAGTCTTGCTCGAGGGAATGTGAAGGATCCCTGCGCCCTCACTATCAGGGCCTTCAATGTGCGCAACATTGATCGCCACCAGTTCAGATCGCCGCGCCGCCGTATCATAGGCAATGCGTAACAACGCGGCATCGCGCAAACCCAGCTCGTCGCGGCGGCAGGCCTTGAGCAGGTGCGCGAGGCACACCCCCGAGGCAGGGCTGTCGAGATCGGCAATGTCGCCTTTGAAGCGAATGGCATGCGCCTGCCGCTGCCGCACGCCTAGATGATTACGGGCCGCCTTGCGCTCGAACTTGACCAAGGGGTCCGACGTTGGATCGGTGAGACCCGCCATGCGGTAAGCCCAGCCCACATGGACGAGGTAGCGCTCGATCGTCGCCATTGCGCGGGTTTTGAGGTCACAAGTCTCAGTACCGGAAAGGGCTCGGATCCAGGCAGCAACGTCGGCAGGCCTTGCAACGGCAGGCTCAACGCGGCGCAATCGGCACCATTGCCCCCACAAGGTCAGGTCAGAGCGGAAGGCGCGGCGTGTGTTTTCGGACCAGCCACGCATGGCTGCATCGAGCAGCGCCTCGTCGATGCGAATGCCTGCACCTGCCAGTGCGCGCACATCTCCGATCAGATCTGCTGGTTCGACAGATAAAGGAACGATCTTTCGGGTACGGACCGATGATTTTTGAGGGCGGACGGGTTCGCGCATGTCAGGACTTTTCTCGTCGGGTGCTTGGGCCGCAAGCAGCCGGGCTGGCGGTGCGATGATCGGTCGCCGCATCAATCGCCCCAAGGATTGACCAGGTCGATGCCGGTAGCTGCAAAATCCTTCACGTTCCGGGTCACCAATGTGAGCCCGTAAGCCCCTGCGATACCGGCAATCTGGACGTCGCCAGTCGTCATGGTCCGTCCAGCGCTGGCACTGACGCTGGCCAGTTCGGCCGCCATTTCCGCCGAAGGCCGGTCGAAGGACACGACGCGCGGACCAAATCGGGCAACGATACGCTCGAACGCCCCCATCAGTTCGTCGCGGCGGCGCCCGGGTGGCATGGAGTTGATCCCGGCACGTACCTCGAAGATCGCAACAGTCGGCATAGCACAGTTGCCAGCATGGCGATCGAGCCATGTCACCACACGAGCCGAGGGTGCTGGCCGCATCGACTCGGAAACCACGTTGGAATCGATCAGGTAGATCATTCGAAGACCGGCAACGCTCGATCAGGGCGCTGGCGCTGCGCATCGATCGCGGCGGCGACATCGTCATAGCCTGGCCGCGTGATGCGCACGATGAAGCTGCCGAGCGGCTCGAGCGCATCGGGGTTGCCCACTTCTGCGCGCGCAGCTTCATCGAGAATCTGGCGCAGTTCTTCCTCGAGACTATGGCGCCTACGTGAAGCACGCTGGGCAAGCAGACCCTTGGTTTCTTCAGACAGGTTGCGGATCGTGACGCTGGCCATGCGCGGACTCCATGTTGGCGGCCGAGGTGGCCATCGCCGCTAATATAGCGGCAATTCACATCGGAAACTAGTAAAATGCAATCATGCAATCGCTAATCTGAGTTTTGCGTAGTTACGATAAGCAGCCATTATCAACACTAGTACGTATAGTACATGGACTGACAAACCCTGTTTAGTCTATAATCGGTGCATGAGCCGCCCGCCCCTGCCCCTCACCGCGCTGGCCTGGACGCCCGATCTTGCATCCGTGCTGGCCGAGGCGAGTGCCGCAATCGGTCGCCTCGATGCGCGGATTTGCGCGAGTTTCTGTGTGCCGGCATGGAATCTGCGAGCCAGCTGGATGGGTTATGCCCGCGCGCTTCAGCTGCAGAGATATGAAATCGAGGAAGTGGACATTATTTCGCGGGAATGCGGGCTCCAACTCGCCGGGCGCCCCCGTCTTGTGTGAGCGGACGGAATTGACTGCAACGAGCCGATTTTGAAGCGCCCCAAGGACCGACAAAATTACCTGCAGTGGCCACGGCTACATTTCCGTTCGGCTTCACTTGTCACCTTCTCACCTTCCCCAGCATAGCCGCTGCGGCATTCGAGGCAGGGGCGAGCTTGCGTCCAT
This sequence comes from Sphingobium wenxiniae, assembly GCF_007830065.1. Taxonomy (GTDB): domain Bacteria; phylum Pseudomonadota; class Alphaproteobacteria; order Sphingomonadales; family Sphingomonadaceae; genus Sphingobium; species Sphingobium wenxiniae. The sequence continues at coordinate 9,556 of NZ_VLKK01000041.1, forward strand.
AGCGCAGCGCGGTCGATGTCGATGTCCAGCGCAGCGCCTGGGCAACAGGGCCTGCATCGGCCCCGCTGGCAAATAGATCCTGTGTCAGCCCGACCCTCAACGAATGCGTACTGAGCGCAGCTATAGC
>NZ_VLKK01000042.1 GCF_007830065.1 Sphingobium wenxiniae
CCATGGGCATGCTCAACCACCATTTCGCAGCAGCCGCCTGATCGGCGCAGAGCGACAGCCTACCTCTGACTGCCGCCAATCTTTGCAACAGAGCCCTGCCAGCCTTCTTCGCAACGCTATTACAGCAGTGGAGGTCAGAAGACAGAGTCAGGTACCACAGCGACGTGACCGTCAAATATAATATCTAATATATGGCGCCGTAGTCATGGCGAACGTGTCATAAATGAAAAAGGGAGAGGGGTATCATGGAATTCCAATATAAGAGGGCGTGCGTCCGCGCACTGTTGCTTTCAGGTTCAGTAATGAACCTAGCATTCAATTGTGACGTTGCATCGGCTCAGTCCACAACAGCAGTCGATGAAGCTAGTCCGCCGGCTAATTCTCAAGATAATCAAGGCGACGTTTTTGGCGATATAGTCGTGACCGCTCAAAAGCGGGCTCAATCCACGCAGGATGTCGGCATATCAATCTCGGCTTTCAGCAATGATCAACTCCGGGCATTGGGTGCCACTGACGTAAAGAGCGTGGCTGCGCTCGTTCCCGGCTTCACCGTTGCAGCATCGAGCCGCAGCGCGCCGATTTACACAATCCGTGGCGTGGGGTTCAATACACCCAACGCATCATCCTCGTCGCCGGTTGGCATTTATTATGACGAAGTGTCGTACCCGTATCCCGCGATGACGGCAGGCCCGTCCTTTGACATGGAACGAATTGAGATACTCAAGGGGCCGCAAGGGACGCTTTATGGACGTAATACGACCGGTGGCCTTGTCAACAATATCGCCGAAAAACCGAGCGCGGAGAACAGCGGCTTCCTTCGCGTTGGAGGCGGAAACTATGGAAGCTATAATAGCGAAGGTGCGATTAATGGTGCTATCACCGACTCCCTGAACGGTCGTCTGTCGTTCGCTACAGAGCGTTCTACTAAAGGATGGCAGAAAAATATCACCGATGGCAGTCGCCTTGGAGAAGTCGATCGCGCCGGCGCCCGAATTCAGTTCGATTGGAAACCATCAAGCAAGCTGTCGTTCCTTATTGCCGGCAACTGGTGGCGCGACAAGTCGGACACCCAGGTCGGCCAAGTGGTCTCGGTATTTCCAAAGGCCGTCAATATGACGGTTACGCCGCAAAACTCCGCGAGTATTGCAAGTACACTCGATGGTCTGGGTCTCCCTGGGCAGGCGATCGTCAATCAGGCTTTCGTCCCCACAAATGCCAGCCAGGCGAAGTGGACAACCAAGCCCTTCTTTTTTCAAGGTACGGTTGGCGGAACCAAATATAATCCGGTCCCCATCAACCAGTACCGTCGTAACAATGAGCTATTCGCTCTATCCCTTCGCACGAATTGGGAAATTGTGGATGGGATCGATCTCACTGCTCTGACCGCTTATTCGCACTATCGTCAGGAGCAGGGCCAGGACATTTCCGGATGGGATATTCCGAACGCAATTTCCATAGATCGCGCAAAAATCGAGTCTTTTTCGCAGGAAGTTCGCCTGAGCGGCAAGACCGACAAGCTCAATTGGATCGCGGGCCTTTTTTATGCTCGTGACAGGACCAACGAAAATAACTCCAACTGGAGCCCGGTCGGAACGAACGTCGGGCCGCTTCGTCAACTTTCGGCGCAGGTGGTCGCTGCTCAAGGAGGAAGTCTCGCACAGCAGGAAGATGTGCTTTACGGCTTCACAGACTGGGCCGACACGATTCAGCAGACCGTCAATACAGCATCAATTTTCGGCCAGGCTCAGTACAAGGTAACGTCTCAGTTGGAGCTCACGCTCGGCGCTCGCTACACGCGCGATAAAGCACGTTTTGTGGGATGCACTCTCGATCAGGGCGACAACAGCATTGCTTCGGTCTGGAACGTCTTTTTCCGCGCCAACGGAATCGCTTCCAACGTCGCGCCAGGGGGCTGCGTTACCTATAATGGCGACCTGGAAGCTGCTGTCACGTCTGGCGGCACCATACCCATACCGCCGCAGGAACTCTCTCGTCAGAGCCTGAAGCAGGATAATTTCGCAGGCCGCGTAGGCGTCGATTTCCACATCGACCAACATAGCCTGCTCTACGCATCGTTCACGCGTGGTTTCAAATCTGGCGCGTTTCCCAATATTGATGCCAACGTAGCGACGCAATATGCTCCCGCAAAACAGGAGCGGGTCGACGCCTTTGAGGCAGGCTTCAAGCTGTCGCCTGCCGCTGGAGTGACGATCAACGGATCGGCTTTCTATTATGACTACAAAGATAAGCAGGTTTTTGGTGCCGTGCCGGATATTATCTTCGTTTACCTAAATAGAATTGTTAACATTCCAAAATCTCATCTATATGGCTTTGAAGGCGATGTATCGTTCAGCCCGGTAAAAGGGCTAACAGCTCGTGTCAGTGGAACATACATCAAGTCGAAGATAGACGAGTATTTTGGATTCGATCAGTATGGACGGCAGAATAACTTCGCAGGAACGGGTTTTGCGTTCACGCCGAAGGTGCAAATGAATGCCATGCTGAGCTATGGTTTCGACGTTGGTAGCAATTTCAACGCCCGGCTCACCGGTTCGGGTCGCTATTCAAGCAGCCAGCAGGCCGATCTGATCAATGACTCGTTCTTCAAAATCGCACCATACACGGTATTTGATACAAATATGAGTCTCGAAACAAATGACTCTAAGTATCAATTCAACATTTTCGTACGAAATCTGACGAATAAATACTATTGGACGAGCGTTCAGGGGCTCCAGGATAGCGTTGTACGATATGCAAATATGCCCCGCACTTGGGGGGGGGCGCTCACCGTACGGTTCTAGGGCGTGGTGACGACTTAATCATTTGAGCCATAGCATGATGTTCCGGCTGTTCCCCGTCCACACCAATGGCACAGATTTGAGGTTGGGAATTAGGGAGTGTTGGGGCTTCGTCGCAGTGACGAAGGAACGAAGATGAAGCCCCAACACTCCTTGAAAAAACCGCCGGCCAAGGTCCCTGCCGAGCGGGTAGTGAAGGACATCCGGCGGCAGACGCGGCGGCGGCATTTCTCGGCCGAAGACAAAATCCGCATCGTGTTCGATGGCCTGCGCGGTGAGGACAGCATTGCCGAGCTGTGCTGCAAGGAAGGCATTCCCCAGAGCCTGTATTACATCTGCTCGAAGGAGTTCATGGAAGCCGGCAAGCGCCGGTTGGCCGGTGACACTGCCCATGCTGCGACCAGCGGCGAGGTCCATGAACTGCGCCGCGAAGCCAGTGCCCTGACGGAAGGCGTGGCCGACCTGACGCTGGAAAACTGTCTGTTCAAAAAAGCATGATCGCGGATGGGGGCGACGACGAATGAAGTATTTCGGGTCGGAAAAGCTTGAGCGGACTCGCGTCCGCTCAAGCCCCGCGCGCTCAGGAAGCTGGCTGTCTCATTTCTGCCGGCTTCAATCGCGAACACAAAAATGAATGATCGTCGGGTTCCAGGATGAGCGCGGCAAACGCCTGAAACATATGCATGGGCTGGTCACGGCGGGCAGGGGCGTCGTTGTTGCGCTTGCGATGATGCGGCATAATCGCCTGCATCTGTCTGGCCAGCAACAACGCCGCGTCCAGATGCTTGTTCTCGACAATAGCAGGCTGGTTCACCTGCCGCATCTTGTCGAACTGACGATAGGGCAGGACATGGCCCTCATGCTCGATCTCCAGTCGGCCGTCGGGATATTCACAGACCGCCACCCGCTTGCGCGCCAGATCCAAGCTGACATCGTTCGGCTCCAGAATGAACATCGCCTTGTTGTAATGCAGCGTCAGCGCCGCCGTCACGGTCCGCTGCTCACGCCACACCATGATTGCGCGCAGATCATCATGCGGGGCGAGGGGGCGGTGCAGATCGCGGGCATCAAAGGCGGGGCGGGCAAACCTCTCGTTGTGCCTGGTCCTATAGCTGTCAAGAAAGGCGTTGGCGTCCTCGATCGAGGAAATGCCCTCCAGTCGCATCGCTTTGGCCAGGCGATCCTGCAAGGTGGCGTTGGCCCGCTCGACCCGGCCCTTGGCCTGCGGCGAGTTGGCGCAGATGATCTCGATGTTCAGAGCATCGAGCGCGCGACCAAAATGCGTCATCCCGTCGCCACGCGCGGCGCTGGCCCGCGCGTTCCGGAAAACACTGTGCTTGTCGGAATAAAAGGCCACCGGCTTGCCGTGCCGTTCGATATACGCGCGGGTCGCCTCCATGTAAGCGAAGGTGCTCTCGCTCTCGACCATCCTGAGGTGCATCAGTTCGCTGGTCGCGTCGTCGATATAGACCAGCAATGTGCATTGCGGGCCGCGGTCTTCGAACCACCAATGTTTTGAGCCGTCGATCTGGATCAGTTCGCCCCGACAATCCCGGCGGTAGCGCGGCTGATAGGGGCGAGGACGGCGAGCCTGACGATCCTTCCAAATCCCGGCCTCGATCATCATCTGCCGCAGCTTCTCACGCGAGATCCGGAGATCATGCCGTTCGGCCAAATACTCCGCAGCCAATGTAGGCCCAAAATCATGATAATGGGTCCGAACCAGTGCGACAATCTGATCTCTGATGGCATCATCCAAGCGCCGGTTACTTGGTCGACCACGGCGGCGCGACAAAAGCCCGGATGATCCATCGTCAAGGTAACGCGTCAGCAGTCGATGGGCGTGGCGGCGGCTGACGCTCATCAGCCTTGCGGCCTGGGTGACGGTCATGCGACCTGAAACCACATGCATCAGCGTCTCGACCCGCGAAAGCTCCTCGGTACTCATACGCAACACCGCCATGCTCAATACCTCCGAACAGCCGGAGGGCACGGTAGCCCAAGTGAGACATCTCTACTTTGCGCAACTGTGACATTTGAACGTTGCTGCTACACGCATCAAGATCGATAATAATAGTTATGTTAAATTTGGCGAATTCCGGTGCGATCAGAACGCTAGTTCTGCCTGTCTTGGAACCGCTCTCGGCTGCTCTTGTCTGCCGCCAATCAGGCCCCGCGCGGACCCTGCCAGAACATAGACGGCTTGGCGTTGCGCCCCGCGATTGTGATGATCGACGCAATAGCCCTGATAGTGCCGCTTGAGCAAGCCGACGCGCACGAGTTCGGATACCGCCCGGCTCACATTCGTTTTGCCCGACGCCCGCACTTGCTCACGGATGGCGTCATCGACGACCACCGTGGCCTTATCGGCATCTGCTGGTAATGCGCCTGATATCTCCAGATCGCTCCGTATCCGCTCTTCCAGGACAACGCGCCGAGGGTCACGCTGCCCCATCGGAGTCAGCGCATCGCAAAGCCAGTCACGCAAGGGAATGAGGGCGCCACCCTTGGCTACCAGCGGCCCGGCGCTGCCATCGGAACGGGAAACCTGTGCAATCAGATTGAGCACCACGAAGGCGTAGCGCGGTCGAGACGAGGACCGCGCAAGCATCTCCAACAACGACGGCATATCCAGTTGCGGGCGGCCGTCGCCGATGATCGGAGCGTGCAACATAACAGGATTGAACCAAGCACATATGGGGGGTGAAGTGAATCCCCTTTGGCCGCAGATTTCGTCATTTTGTCGGCTGTGACACTTTGCCCTGAGGTGCCGCACCGCGCGCGTGCGCGCTATCGACGCCGACGCGGAGATGGTCGCGGGCTGGGTGCGCGCGCTGGCGGGGATCGATGCCTCGACCGAGAAGGTGCGCGCAGCCGCGACGATCGCGCGCTACCTTGTCCATGTCGGCTGGGCCTATCGCATGGCCGGGCTCGACGACCCCACCGCCGCGCCCCTGGTCCGGATTGAGTTGAAGGCGGCGCGCAAGACGCTCGGCACCCGCCAGCGCCAGGCGCGGGCGCTGCGCTTCAAGGGCGACATCGCCGACCTCGACAGCCCGGCGAGCGGCGTCTGCCTCGCGCACCTGCTGAAAGCCTGCCGCCGCGACTTGCTTGGGCTTCGCGACGAGGCGCTACTGCGCGTCGCCTATGACAGCGGTTGCCGGCGCTCGGAGCTGGTCGCGATCATGGTCGACGCGATCGAGGGTCCGGACGGGGAGGGGGCGGGCACCCTGTTCATTCCCGAAAGCAAGACCGATCGCGAACGCGAGGGCGCGGTTGCCTATCTCTCGCCGGCGACGATGCGCGCGATCGCCCGTTGGCGCGACGCCGGCCATATCGACACGGGCGCTCTGTTTCGCCGGGTCGAGACGCATTTCGACGGGTCGGTGCGGACGGTGGGGCAGGGGCCTTTGCACCCCAACAGCATCACGCTGATCTACAAGCGGCTGATCCGGACCGCGTTCGATCGGAAGTTGCTGGGAGAGATGAGCGAGGCCGAGCTGCAGCGCTGGCTGAAAGCAGTGTCGAGCCATTCAATCCGGGTCGGGGTCGCGCAGGACAATTTCGCGGCGGGCGAGAGCCTGCCCGCGATCATGCAGGCCTATCGCTGGCGCGATCCCAAGACGGTGATGCGCTACGGCGCCAAGCTCGCGGCGAAAAGCGGGGCAAGTGCGCGGATGGCGGCGCGGCTGTCGGCATCGGCCACTGGGGAGAGCTGAGGATCCCTCGCAGCCGGCTGTGGTCGTCAGCCCCAGAGGCTGGAGAGCGGTGCTGCGGCCAGGCGGTCGCCGAAGGCTATCGTCTGCTCATGATCGTAGAGCACGGCGCCGAACGCAAAGCGTTGCCCCGTCGCAGCGGCGAGTTTGCGCAGGCCCGAGAAATCCTCGGAGCGGACCGTCGCGGACGCCTTGACCTCCAGGCCGACGATCCGCCCGTCCCGGTCCTCGAGGACGATATCGACCTCATCCAGCTCCTTGTCCCGAAAGTGGCTCAGCGAGAAGCGGTCGTCGGACCAGCCCGTGAGCTTGAGGATCTCCGAGAACACGAAGGTTTCGAGAATGGCGCCGAAACGGGAGCGATCCGCCGCCACCTTTTCGGGTGTGAGGCCGGTGAGCGCGGCCAGCAGGCCTGAATCGAGGAAATGCAGCTTGGGTTTCTTGGTCAAGCGCTTGAGGGCGTTATTGTGCCAGGGCGGCAAGGTCCGCACGAGAAACAGCTGCTCGAAGATCCCGGTATATTTCTGGGTCGTCACATGATTGAGATCGAGACCGGCGCCGACACCCGCGTGGTTGATCAATTGTCCGGCATGAGCGGCAAGCGCCCGAAGCAGGCGCGGCATGCGGTCGAGCTGGTCGACGTTGGCGATGTCGCGGACGTCTCGCTCGACCACGGCCTCGACATAGTTGTCGTACCAATCCTGGCGTCGGGTCCAGCTTTTGCGCGCGACGGCCTCCGGATAGCCGCCGGCCAGCACCAGATCGACGAGGTCGCCGCCGAGCCGCAGCGTTCCGGGTTCCGGCGCTCGCCCGGCGAAGAGGGACTCGAGGAAGCGCGGTGCTGGCTGCGCAAGAATCTCGGATTGGGCGAGCGGTAAGAGGCGGATGATTTCCATCCTGCCCGCAAGCGAGTCCGCTATGCGGGGCAGCGTCATCAAATTGGCCGAGCCGGTTATGAGGAAGCGGCCGGGGCGGGGATCCCGATCGACGCTTTCCTTGATGGCCAGAAGCAGATCGGGTGCGCGCTGGACCTCGTCGATGATCGCCTGGTCAAGCCCGCGCACCAGCCCGGCCGGATCGGATTTCGCGGCAGACAGGGTCGTCGCGTCGTCAAGCGTCAGATAGGTCCGGGATTTCTCCGCGAGGGAGCGGGCGAGGGTGGTCTTGCCTGCTTGCCGGGGTCCGGCCAGCATGACCACCCTGGTATCCTGCAGGGCCTCATGGACGCGATGGGTTGCATGACGAAAAAGCATGGCGGTCTGAAGCCCAATCAGCACCTAAATGAAAGAGTGTGGGCGTCTATCTGAAATTATCTCCACGGCCAAATGAAATTGCACTTGAGGCCGCGAAGCCTCGCCCGTCGGTCGCCGGCGACACCGGGTGCGCCCGCTCGCTCAAAGCGGTGTCGAGCCGTTCGATCCGCGTACGCATCGCCCGGGACAATTTCACTGACGGCGATCATGCAGGCGTATCGCTGGCACGATCCGAAGACCGTGATGCGCTACGGCGCGAAGCTTGCAGCGAAAAATGGAGCGAGCGCACGGCTGGCGATGCGGTTTTCCGCGGCGCAACAGCGCGGGTGCTGCCTGTGGTCGGGAGGTGTTGGTTGATCGGTCCTAGCGCAGGAGGCGGAGCGCGACATCGCGATAGCTCAGAGGATGAACATTGTCCTCTGAGCGAAAGCGCATCAGATCGAGCGTCTCATCGCCGAAGGTCGCCGCGACAGAACTGACCGTGTAAGCTTGGGCGCGCGCATAAGGCAGCAACCAGATGACACGCTTCGCCGAAACGCTCGTTCGGATTTTCAGGAGCTTATTGAGAAGTCCCTGACCGGCCATATCATTTGATCCTATCGCAAAGATCGATGTCCCGTAGCGCTTGGCTGGCCGCCGCCAAGCAAGGATCTGGGCTGCAGTGGCGCGCTCGGTTGCCTGGACATCGCACTGCTGGGCGTAGCGGGCATTGATCGCCCGCGCCGTGCCGACGCCAGTGCTATCACCCAGGATAAGGCATTCGAACATGCGCGATCGGC
>NZ_VLKK01000043.1 GCF_007830065.1 Sphingobium wenxiniae
CGCTGCTCTGGCAAGCGCGGAGTTTACCACCTTGCGCCTGCGGCTGCTCAAGGTCGCTGCGCGCGTCGTAGAAAGTGCTAGCCGCATCCGCATTGCCTTCGCTTCCGCCTGTCCGGATGCCGACCTGTTCCGCGCCCTCGTTCTCCGGCTGAAGCCTGCGCCGACGTAGCCCATGCGGCAGCGCCGCAGAACTCCGAGCCCAGCCCTTCAACCCGAAAAGCCCATCAATCCGAATGCGGTGAAACAAACGCCAGCGATGCCGGTCGTCCGCGCAATACAGCCAGCCGCAGCAAATGCCCAGAGCGGACCCGAAACCGAGCGTCGTGAATAAGAGAGGTTAAGCTCAAGCGGGCCGGATGTAAACCGGCCAGGCTGCGGCTTTACGGATTTGCCCGATAGGCGCTTTATCTTGCCCGCCTCTCCTGTTGCTTACGCGATCCAGCCGCGCCAGCATATTGCCGCCTGGCTCCGGCGCTGCTAATCGACCCGGCCATGATCCAGCCGCCTGAAATCATCCGAGTCTCCCGGCCGCGCGTTTCCTGCGACGGTTCCGGTGACATTCCCGCCGCGCTCGGCCATCCGCGCGTTTTCCTGGAAATCGACGAGCATGGTTATGTCGATTGCGGCTATTGCGATCGGCGTTTCGTGCTGATCGGCGGCCCGGCGGATACGCCGGAGGTCGGTGAATTGCCCGATATTTCTTCAGGCGCGAGCCTCTGACGAAATTTCGTTGGGCTTGACGGCCGCCGCGCTTATATCAGGCGCATGACCGATCTTGCTTCCCAGTTCACCGACGCCCGCGGCCTGCTTTATCGTCCGGGCCTGCTCGATCCTGATGGCGCGCGCCGCCTGGCCGCAGAGGCTTTGCGCGCCTGCGACGATGGCGAGCTTTACCTGCAATATCGGGCGAGCGAAAGCTTCGGCTTCGATGACGGGCGGCTGAAAACAGCGGATTATTCCACCGATGCGGGCTTTGGCCTGCGCGGCGTTTCAGGCGAGATGACCGGCTTTGCCCATGCCAACGACATCAGCGAAGCCGCCATCCGCCGCGCCGCGCAGACGCTGACGCTGCTCGACCCGGCCAAAGGCCAGCCCGCCCCGCCGCCGCTGCGCACCAACCGCCATCTTTATACCGACGCCAACCCGCTGGAGATCGTGCCCTTCGCCGAGAAGGTGAAGCTGTGCGCCGAAATCGACGCCGCTGCCCGCGCCCGCGATCCGCGCGTCGCGCAGGTGTCGGTCAGCCTGTCGGGAAGCTGGTCCGTAGTGGAGATCGTCCGCGCAGACGGCTTCACCGCGACCGATATTCGTCCGCTGGTGCGGCTCAACGTCTCGGTCATATTGGAAGAGAATGGCCGCCGCGAAACCGGCGTGTTCGGGATCGGCGGACGCTATCTCTACGATGAGGTGATGGAAGCCGCGATCTGGAACCGCGCCATTGACGAGGCGCTGGCGCAGGCGCGGGTGAACCTGCGCTCCATCGCCGCGCCTGCCGGGGAGATGACGGTGCTGCTGGGACCGGGCTGGCCCGGCGTGCTGGTCCACGAAGCCATCGGCCATGGCCTGGAAGGCGATTTCAACCGCAAGGGCACCAGCGCCTTTTCCGGCCGCGTGGGCGAGCGCGTCGCCGCGCCCGGCGTGACGGTGGTGGATGACGGCGCCATCCTCAACCGGCGCGGATCGCTTTCCATCGACGACGAAGGCACCCCGACGCGCGAAAATGTGCTGATCGAGGACGGCATCCTCAAGGGCTATATGCAGGACCGGCTGAACGCGCGCCTGATGGGCGTGGAGCCGACCGGCAACGGCCGCCGCGAAAGCTATGCCCATGCGCCCATGCCGCGCATGACCAACACCTTCATCAAGGGCGGCGAGGACGACCCGGAGGAGCTGCTGGGCCGCATGAAATCCGGCATCTTCGCCAAGAGCTTCGGCGGCGGACAGGTCGACATCGTATCGGGCAAGTTCGTCTTTTCCTGCACCGAAGCCTATAAGGTGGAGAACGGCAAGCTGGGCGAGCCGATCAAGGGCGCGACGCTGATCGGCGACGGCCCGACCGCGCTCACTAAGGTCGCGGGCATCGGCAATGACTGGGCGCTGGACGAAGGCATCGGCATGTGCGGCAAGGGCGGGCAGAGCGTACCCGCAGGCGTCGGACAACCCACGCTGCTGATCGAAGGCCTGACGGTCGGCGGCACGGCGACCTGACGCGAAGCTGCCATGGGCCGAGGAACCCTTCGCCCCTAACGCTCATTGATCCGGCATGAATATGCTGACCGATAGCCCCCATGCCGTGACCGCCGATTGGGCCGCGGCGTTGCTCGACTTCTGGTTCAACCAGATCGGAGAGAAGGGCTGGTGGGAATGGAATCCGAAGGTGGACCAACTCTGCAAGACCCGCTTCATGGACGTATGGGAAGAAAAACGGCTATTGCCCGCCGAAGACTTTCTCGAACGCGCGGACGAAGCGCTGGCGGCCGTGCTGCTGTTCGATCAAATGCCCCGTAACATGTTCCGACAAAGCGCCACGGCATTCGCCACCGATCCGCTGGCCCGCGAAATCGCGCGCGGCGGCATAGCGCATGGCTATGACATCCAGATCGGCGGCGCGGGGCGGCTCTTCTTCTACATGCCATTTCAGCATAGCGAGGATCTGGAAGATCAGGAGCTTTCGCTCACCCTGTTCGAAGCGGCCGACGATGCTCAGGCGTTGGATTATGCGCGGCGGCATCATGCCGTCATCAAACAGTTCGGCCGTTTTCCGCATCGCAACGCGGTCCTGGGGCGCAAGGACAGGCCCGGGGAAGCGGATGCCATGGCGGAAGGCGCGCACTGGTAAACGATCCCCCCCCCCCGGCTGCCCAAATTTTGGGCACATTCCCCTTGATGCCCATTTTTTTGGCGCTGCAGCATAACCGCCTCTCCCAAAAGGTCCTGTTAAGCCCCGTTTAACGAATTGGCATGGCTCTTGCTGAGTGATGGTCGCACACCAGGTAAAGGGGGCGACATGAAACTTGTCATGGCTATCATCAAGCCGTTCAAGCTTGACGAAGTCCGCGAGGCACTCTCCTCGCTCGGCATCGCGGGCATGACGGTCAGCGAAGTGAAGGGCTTTGGTCGTCAGAAGGGACAGACCGAAATCTACCGCGGGGCCGAATATTCGACCAACATGGTTCCCAAGATCAAGATCGAGGTGGTCTGCGACGACGACCTTGCGCCCCGCGTCGTCGAAGCGACGCAGGCCGCCGCCAATTCAGGCGCCATAGGCGACGGCAAGATATTCGTCCTCGATGTCGGGCAGGCGGTACGCATCCGCACCGGCGAAACCGGCGAAACCGCGCTGTAAGAAGGGGGGAATGATGAGCTTTTCCAAGAAACTTTGCGGCGTGGCGGGGGCTGCGGCCCTGTCGCTGCTTACCGCTCTGCCCACTTGGGCGCAGGACGCGGCAACTGCCGCTGCGCCGGTTCCGGACAAGGGCGACACGGCCTGGATGATGATTTCCACCGTCCTCGTCCTTGCCATGATTCTGCCTGGCCTGGCGCTGTTCTATGGCGGCCTCGTCCGCACGAAGAACATGCTGTCCGTCATGACGCAGATCGGCGCGGTCGCGTGCCTCGCGATGCTGGTCTGGGTCACCTATGGCTACAGCCTGGCCTTCGGTCCCGACGCGTCGGACGGCCTCAAGCCCTTTATCGCCAGCTTGGGCAAGCTGTTCCTCGCGGGGATCACACCGGATTCGACCGCCGCCACCTTCACCGACGGGGTGGTCATCCCTGAATATGTCTTCGTCTGCTTCCAAATGACCTTCGCCGCGATCACCATCGCGCTGGTGCTGGGTTCGGTGGTCGAGCGCATCAAATTCTCCGCCGTGATGGTCTTCGCTCTCCTATGGCTGACGATCGTCTATTTCCCGATCGCGCACATGGTCTGGGCAGCGGGCGGCCTGTTCTTCGAGATGGGCGCGCTGGACTTCGCGGGCGGCACGGTCGTCCACATCAACGCGGGCGTCTCGGCTCTGGTGGCCTGCATCATCCTGGGCAAGCGCATGGGCTATCCCAAGGAACCGATGCCGCCGCACTCGATGACGCTGACGGTGGTCGGCACCGGCCTGCTGTGGGTCGGCTGGTTCGGGTTCAACGCCGGTTCGGCGCTGGAAGCCAATGGCTCGGCCGCCCTTGCGATGATCAACACCTTCGTCGCCACCGCGTCGGCCGCTCTGGCCTGGATGGTCGCCGAGCGTGTCGCGGGACACAAGGCTTCGGCTCTGGGCTTCTGTTCGGGCGTGATCGCGGGTCTCGTCGCCGTCACTCCGGCTGCGGGCAACAGTGGACCGTTCGGCGCGATCGTGCTGGGCGCGGTCGCCTCGGTCGTCTGCTTCTTCGCCGTCACGGTGCTCAAGCCCAAGCTCGGCTATGACGACTCGCTCGACGCCTTCGGCATCCACGGCATCGGCGGCATGGTCGGCGCGATCGGCACCGGCATCGTCTATGCGCCCTCGCTGGGCGGCCCCGGCGGCGCGGACTATGCGATCGGCGGCCAGCTCGTGACGCAGATCCTCGCGACGGCGACCACCATCGTCTGGGCGGCGATCGGCACCGCCATCGCCATCTTCATCGCCAAGGCGGTGACCGGCCTGCGGGTCGGCCCCGAAGTCGAGCAGGAAGGCCTCGACCTCGGCGAGCATGGCGAGCGCGCCTACAATTACTGAGATTGGCAGGGCGGTCGGAAGACCGCCCGCCTCACCCTGTTCCTCCTGCGAACATACCTCGGGACCGATGCGAAAGTGTCGGTCCCATTTTTATGTCCGGGCTAAAGCTGCGTCGATTTCATCGCGAAGATCGGCTCGTGCGGCCGGTAGCACGCCATGCGGTCGAGCAAAATGTCGAGCGTATCGGCGTGGATCAGGATGTCCGCATGGGCAGGACGGATGAAGCCCGCCCCGACCATCTGGCGATAGAAGGCGATCAACGGATCGTAGAAGCAGCTCACATTCAGCAGTCCGACCGGCTTGGTATGATAGCCAAGCTGCGCCCAACTGATCGCTTCCCACAGTTCATCCATGGTGCCGACCCCGCCCGGCAGGGTGACGAAGCCGTCGGACAGATCGGTAAACAGCGCCTTGCGCTGGTGCATGGTCTGAACGATGTGGAGGTGCGTGCAGCCGCGATGGGCGACTTCCGCGCTGACCAGCCCTTGCGGGATCACGCCGATCACTTCGCCGCCCGCTTCAAGCGCGGCGTCCGCCATGGCGCCCATCAGGCCCAGCCGCCCGCCTCCATAGATGACGCCGATTCCGCGCCTGGCCAGCCCACGCCCGACGTTCCGGGCCGATTCGACGAAGGCGGGATCGGCGGGCGTGGCCGATCCGCAATAAACGGCCAGTCTCTTCATGCGAGATCTTTCAGCATCAATGCGGCCGTCGCCTTCGCACCGGCCACGACGCCAGGCACGCCCGCGCCCGGATGCGTGCCCGCGCCCACCAGATAGAGGTTGGGAATGACATCGTCCTGATTATGCGGCCGGAACCAGGCGTTCTGGGTCAAGCGCGGCTCAAGGCTGAATGCGCTGCCGCAATGCGCGGAAAGATCGCGCGCGAAATCGGCGGGCGTAATGTGGAATTGCGTGACGATGCGGGACCGGATGTCCGGGATCAGCCGATGCTGGACTTCATCGAGTATCCGCTCCGCATAAGCGGGCGCGAGGCGATCCCAGTCGATCGGCAATTTGCCCAAATGGGGCACCGGCGCCATGGCGGAAAAGGTCGAATATCCTTCCGGCGCGAGCGACGGATCGGTGACGGTCGGATGTTGCAGGTAAAGGGCGAAATCCTGCGGCAGGATCCCATAGTCGAAAATATCCTTGAGCCACGCTTCGTAGCGCGGCCCGAACAGCATCATATGGTGGGGAATGCCTGGCCAGCTTCCCCTGATCCCGAAATGCAGCACGAACATGCCCGGCGTCCATCGCTTGCGCGTCAGCCGGTCGGCCTGCTTCACGCCGCGCGGATGATGGCCCAGCAAGTCGCGATAGCTGTGCACCAGATCGGCATTGCTGGCGACGGCTTCCGCTTCCCCGACCCAGCCCGACGCCGTGCGGACGGCCACCGCCCTGTCGCCGTGCACTTCTATCCGCACGGCCCGGTCGCCCAGCCGCAGCACGCCGCCCAGCCGCTCGAAATGCGTCGCCATGCCCTGCACCAGCCGGTTGGTTCCGCCTTGGGCGAACCACACGCCGCCCTGCTTTTCCAGCTTGTGGATGAGGCTGTTGATCCCGCTGGCCGTCATCGGATTGCCGCCGATCATCAGCACGCGCCATGACAGGGCCTGCCGCAGCCGTTCATCCTTCACATAGGAGGAAATGACGGAATGGACGGAGCGCCAGGCCTGGTTGCGGGCCAGCATGGGCGCGGCCCGAACCATTGAGGCGAAGTCGGGAAAGGTTTCGGAACCCAGCCGCCGCCATGCCTCTTCATATATGTCGTCGGCATGATCCAGGAACCGTTCATAGCCCGCGACGTCGGCCGGGCTGAGTTTCGCGATCTGAGCGCGCAGGGCGCCTTCGCCGCCCGCATAGTCGAACTGGGTGCCGTCCCGCCAGTTCAGGCGGTAGAAGGGCGTGACGGGGAGCAGCGTCACGTCTTCGGCCATGTCATGGCCGGACAAGCGCCAAAGCTCGGCCAGCGAGGCCGGATCGGTGATGGCGGTCGGGCCGGCGTCGAAGATGAAGCCGTCCCTTTCCCACATATAGGCGCAGCCGCCGGGGCGGTCGCGGGCTTCCACCAGCGTGGTTTCGATCCCCGCGGACTGGAGGCGGATGGCGAGCGCCAGACCGCCGAAGCCCGCGCCTATGACAACGGCCTTCCTGTTCATCAGGCGATCGGGTTCTGCAAGGGGAGCATGGCGCCTCTTATGGGCATGGGGGAGGGAGGGCACAAGATGCCGATGAGGGCGGGCGGCAAAAGCATGAATGAAATAGAGAGGGGAAAGATGTTGGCGAAAAGCCGCATATAGTATAGGGGGGTATCCTATGCATATTGTTGCCGATCAGGAAAAGCTGCTGGCGCGGGTCCGGCGGATCGCGGGGCAGGTTCAGGCCGTGGAGCGCCAGCTCATGGGCGATGCGGGCTGTTCGGAGACGTTGCAGCTTGTCGCATCCGTGCGCGGCGCGGTGGGCAGCCTGATGGAGGAACTGATCGAACAGCATATGCGCGAGCATGTGGCGCGCCCCGGCCTGACCGATACGGAGAGGCAGGCAGCGGCCGAAGAAATGCTCGCGCTGATCCGGCGATACGGGAAATGACGATGCACGACGATCACGGCCACTCTCATCATGGGCATGACCATCGCCATGGACAGGACCATGGGGACACGCACAAGCAGGCGCATGGGCAGGCACGGGAGCAGGCCGGGGCGGCGGACGATTTCCCGCCGCCGCCCGACGATCTGGAGGAACTGCATTATTTCGATCATATCTACCTGACCGCCGGGCATGACCGCAATGCGAAGCGGACGCTGTGGGTGGTCTGGCTCACCGCCGCGACCATGGTGGTGGAAATCGTCTTTGGATGGATCACCGGGTCCATGGCGCTGCTGGCGGACGGGTTCCACATGGCGACCCATGCGGGCGCGCTGGCGGTGGCGGCGGCGGCCTATGGCTATGCCCGCAAACATGCGCGCAATCCGCGCTTCACCTTCGGCACGGGGAAGGTCGGCGACCTGTCGGGCTTTGCCTCCGCGCTGCTGCTGGGCGTGACGGCGCTGTTCATCGCGGTCGAATCGGGGATGCGCCTGTTCGAGCCGGTGAACGTCCGGTTCGGGGAGGCGACGCTGGTCGCGGTGATCGGCCTTGCCATCAACCTGCTGAGCGCCCTGCTGCTGGGCCACGACCATAGCCATGACGGGCAGGAGCATGAGCACGGCCGCAAGCACGGCCATGCCGACAATAATCTGCGCGCCGCCTATGTGCATGTGCTGACCGATGCGCTGACGTCGGTGCTGGCGATCATGGCGCTGCTGGCGGGGCGCTATCTTGGCTGGTGGTGGATGGACCCGGCGGTCGGCCTGCTGGGCGCGGTGGTGATCGCGCGCTGGGCCTGGGGCCTCATGAAGGACACGTCGGCGATCCTGCTGGACACGGCCGAACCGGCGCTGATGGCGCGAGTGCGGAGCCTTGCCGAAGCGGAAGGCGCGACGATCCGCGACCTGCATGTCTGGCGCGTCGGACCCCATGCTCATGCGGCGATCATCAGCCTGACGCCCGGCGCGAACATCGCGGCGGTGCGCGCAAAGGTCGGCGCGCTGCCGGGGATGGAGCATGTGACGGTGGAGACGGCGTGAGGGGGGTATTTGGGTGGATTTCTGAATGACGGCCTAACTAGCCTCTCTTATTCACGACGCTCGGTTTCGGGTCCGCTCTGGGCATTTGCTGCGGCTGGCTGTATTGCGCGGACGACCGGCATCGCTGGCGTTTGTTTCACCGCATTCGGATTGATGGGCTTTTCGGG
>NZ_VLKK01000044.1 GCF_007830065.1 Sphingobium wenxiniae
AGGACCGCTGCTCTGGCAAGCGCGGAGTTTACCACCTTGCGCCTGCGGCTGCTCAAGGTCGCTGCGCGCGTCGTAGAAAGTGCTAGCCGCATCCGCATTGCCTTCGCTTCCGCCTGTCCGGATGCCGACCTGTTCCGCGCCCTCGTTCTCCGGCTGAAGCCTGCGCCGACGTAGCCCATGCGGCAGCGCCGCAGAACTCCGAGCCCAGCCCTTCAACCCGAAAAGCCCATCAATCCGAATGCGGTGAAACAAACGCCAGCGATGCCGGTCGTCCGCGCAATACAGCCAGCCGCAGCAAATGCCCAGAGCGGACCCGAAACCGAGCGTCGTGAATAAGAGAGGTTAGGATAGATGTGCCGTGCCCGGTCGCGCCGATGCTGTCCATAAGCCCACATCCCTCGTCCTTCTGGTGTATTTAGACAGCGGCCCTCTTCTTTTAGCCTGCACCTGCCGCCTATTTCGCCGGAGGAACAGATGCAGGTCGTTGTCGCGGACCGGAAGGAGCCGATATCCGTCACCCATCAGCATTTGCTGACGGGCATCGGCACCTTGCTGGCGCAAGGCCGCGTCCAGCCGTCGCAAGGGCGGCTGCGAATCCTCGATATCGGCTGCGGCGACGGTCAGCTCATCGGCTTCCTGCACGATCGGCTGACACGCGCCCATCCCGATCTGGAGATCGAGCTGCACGGCTTCGATATCGGGGAACAGGGATATAATGACGGCGGCCAGTTCGACATCGCCACGCAGATGCTGGCGTCGGGCCATCCCGGTATCCCCTGGCGGGAGAGGATCAGCATGATCTCCGACACCGACCCATGGCGCTATCCGTCCGGCTATTTCGACATCGCGCTGTCCAATCAGGTTCTGGAACATGTCGCGGATCTGCCCGCCTTCCTGTCCGAACTGCGCCGCTGCCTTTCCCCCGCCGGGGTTTCGCTGCATGTCTTCCCGCTGGCGCAGAGCATCGTGGAGGCGCATTGCCAGACGCCCTTCGCGCACTGGATCCGCGACTTCGACCGGCGCGTGGAGTGGATTTCCCTGCTCAGTCATCTGGGCATCGGGGCCTATCGCCGTCATCGCACGGTGCTGGGCCATGCCACGCCGCGCCGACACGCCCTTGAAACCGCCAAATATATCCAGTGCTGGACGCGCTATCGCAGTTTCGGCGCCATCGCCGACCAATGCAGGGACGCGGGCCTGGCGGCGTCGGGCGGCCTCACCAAGGGCCTCTTCATCGCCAAGCTGCGTTCGGTGCTGAAGCGCCATCCGCTCGACCGCTACCGGCCATCGCGCTTGCCCGGCGGCGACTGGCTCGGCTTCATGATCGGGCGCTATCTGTCTTCATCGACGCTGGTGATCGCGCCGGTAAGCTATGACATCGGGCGGCGCATAGCGGCGGAAAAGGCGGCAAGCCCGCTGCGGAGGGCGGCATGAAGGGGGCGGCGGAGCACCGGACCGCCCTGCCCGTCTGCTTCCCCTTCACCGGCGATGTCGTGGGCGGCAGTCATTTCTCGGTGCTGGGCCTCGTCGAAAATCTCGACCCGGCCCGTTATGTCCCGGTGATCGTGCCGCAGTTCCGCGACGGCGCGGTGGCGAGCCTGTTCCGCGACCATGGCATCAGGACGGAAACGCCGCTGCGCTGGACCGAACTGCCCTACGACCGCAGCGTCACTCCCTGGACGATCGCGCAGGTAGCGAAGGACATACCGGGCCAGATGCGCTATCTGCGCTCCCGCCCTTACCCCATCGTCCATACCAATGACGGGCGCACCCATGCCACATGGGCGCTGGCGGCGCGATTGTCCGGGGCAAGGCTGTTGTGGCATCAGCGCGGCGATCCGGGCGCCGCCGGGCTGCGGCTGGCCGCGCCGCTGCTCGCCAATCAGGTCGTGGCCGTGTCGCAATTCGCCTCGCCAAGGCCGGGCCTCTGGTCGGCGGCGCGAAAGGCGCGGGTGGTCCACAGCGCCTTTGCCACCGATGTGGAAGAGGACCGCGCCGGCGCGCGGGCGCATCTCATCGACGAACTGGGCTGCGATCCGCGCACCGTCTTCATCGGCTTTTTCGGCGCGTTCATTCCCCGCAAGCGGCCCACATTGTTCATCGACGCCATCGCCGAACTGGCCGCGCGCGACCTGCCGCGCCCGGTGATGGGCCTCCTGTTCGGGGAAGCCTATGACGGCGGCCGGACCGAGCGGGAGCTGGAAGACCACGCCCGCCGGCGCGGCGCGGGCCATATCGTCCGGCAGATGGGATTCCGCACGCCGGGGACGCGCTGGCTCGCGGCTTGCGACTTGCTGCTGGTGTCGGCCCATGGCGAGCCTTTCGGCCGCACGCTGATAGAGGCGATGCTGGTGGGAACGCCCGTGGTCGCCACGGCGTCGGGCGGCAATATCGAGGCGCTGTGCGAAGGGCGGATCGGCGTCCTCGTCCCGCCGGAGGATGCGGGGGCACTCGCCAACGGAGCGCAAGCCCTCATCAAGCGGCCCGAAATGGCGCGGACCCTGGCGGCGACCGCCATGGCCAGCGCGAAATCGCGCTTCGGGGACAGGGTCCATGCCGAACGCATCATGGCCGTCTATGACGAAATGCTGCGCATTCCGCTGCCCGACCCCGCGACCCGATCCGTCACGCCGCCAGTCCCTGCCAAAGCCCGAAGCCTGAGAAGCGAGGCGACATCATGATCCGTTTTATCAATCACGCATCCTTCGTCGTGGAATCCAATGGCGTGTCCCTGCTGTGCGATCCCTGGATATCGGGATCGGTGTTCCACAATGGCTGGAGCCTGATCGCCGAACAGGAGCATGAAGGGTTGGACGAGGTGGACTATATCTGGTTCAGCCACGAACATCCGGACCATTTCTCGATCGCGTTCCTGCGTTCCATCCCCGAGCACCGGCGTCCGCATATCACCATCCTCTACCAGAAGATGCCCGACGGGCGCGTTGTATCCTTCTGCCGCCAACTGGGTTTCGCGGTCAGGGAACTGAACCATGCCAAGGCAGAGGATCTGGGCGGCGGCATCCGTATCGTCTGCGGGAAGATTCCTTTCTACGATAGCTGGCTCTATGTCGAAACGCCCGACTACCGCATCCTCAACACCAACGACTGCATCCTGGAAAGCCCCGCGCGCCTGAAGCTGATCCAGCCGCATGTCGACCGGTGCGACATATTGTTCACGCAATTCTCCTATGCCAACTGGCAGGACAGCCGCGACAATCGCAAGGCGCGGCAGGACCTGGCCCGCGAGAAGCTGCACCGGATCGCGTTGCAGAGCGAAATGTTCCGTCCCCGCTTCATCGTTCCCTTCGCCAGCTTCTGCTATTTCAGCCATGTCGAAAACGAGTTCATGAACGCCGACATCAACATGCCGGTCGACGCGGTGAACTATATCGCCGAACATTGCGATGCGGACCCCGTGCTGCTCATCCCGGACGAGCGGTGGGACGGGCTGACGCCCAAGGACAACGGACCGGCGCAGCAATGGTGGGCGATCCGCTATTCGCAGGCGCTGTCGCGCGAAAAGACGATGCCGGGAAAAAGCATATCGTTCATGGACCTGTGCCTCAAGGCCGATGGCGCCATGCGCCGCGTGAGGCAGCGCAACAATTATGCGATCGTCACGGCGCTGCAACGGCTGGGCATCACCCGCCGCCTGGAATTCCACCTGACGGACACGGGACAGGCGGTGTCGTTCGACTGGATCGGCGGTCTGCAATTGCTGGGCGCGCCGTCCCTGCACGCGATCGAGATCCATTCGGAATCGCTGGCGTTCATATTCGACAATGATTTCGGCATCGACACGGTCAATGTGAACGCGCGCTTCGAAGGGTCGATGCGCGACAAGAAGCGGATGATCGCCCTCTTTTCCGTTCTGGAACTCAACAATACCGGCCGGTGCCTGAAATTCTCCGACGGCCTGAAGCTGGTCAACCCAACGCTGGTCCAGCAGGGACTGCGCACCGTCGGCCTGTCCCGCGCGTAAGGACATGGCGGAAGGGGCGCCCCTGCTGATCCTTGGGGCGGGCGCCCATGGCGGGGTGGTGCGGGACTGCGTGGACGAGCGCCGTTTCCGGTTCATCGGCTATCTGGACGACCGGCCCCCCGATCCGCTTTCCTCCGCCCGAAGCGAATTGCTGCTGGGAAAGGTGGACGATCTTCCCGCGCTGCTCCGCGACTATCCGGGGACCATGGCCGTGATCGCGATCGGCGACAACATGACGCGGCTGCGCATGGCGGAACGGGCGGAAAGACTGGTTCCGTCCCTGACATGGGCGACCATCGTGCATCCCGCGGCGATTCTGTCCGCGCGGGCCGAAATCGGCCCCGGCACGGTCGTCGTCGCCGGATCGATCATCAATTGCGGCAGCCGTCTGGGGCGGCACATATTGATCAACACGGGCACGATCATCGACCATGACAACAGCATGGACGATTTCGCCTCCACCGGTCCGGGCGTCGTGACGGGCGGCAATGTCCGCATCGGCGGCCTCAGCCATGTCGGCATCGGCGCGAGCGTCCGGCATGGCATCAGGATCGGCAGGAACTGCGTCATCGGCGGGCAGGCCTATGTCGAGCGCGACGTGGATGACGACTGGGTCAGCTTCGGGATTCCCGCCCGCCCGCGATATCGAAGAGCGCCGGGGCAACCCTATCTGTGACCGGGACCTGACTATTCCGGACTATGGCGGCAGTTTCATTGCCATTCGTCCCCTTCCTCCTCCATTCTGTCCGGCGCCCGAGGAGAACGGATCCATGAAAATCGCGGTGCTGGCCGTTGCGACGAATATCCATACGATCCGATGGGTCAACGCGCTGGCGGAGCGCGGTCTGGACGTGCTCCTCATCACGCAGCAGCCGCCGCGCCCCAGCGATTACCATCCCGCCATCGCCTTTCGGATACTGCCCTTCCGCGGCCCCCTTGCCTATGCGCTCAATGCCCCCGTCCTGCGCTATGTCTTCGACCGTTCGGGCGCGGACCTGCTCCATGTCCATTATGCGGGCGGCTATGGGGCGATGGCCTGGCTTTCGGGCATCAGGCGGCGGCTCGTCTCCGTATGGGGCGGCGATGTCTACGACGTGCCCCACCGCAGCTTCCTGCATCGCGGGCTTGTGCTCGGCGCGCTGCGGGGCGCGCTGCGGGTGACTTCGACAAGTCATGTCATGGCCGATGAAGTCCGCCGGCTGGGGATCACCGAACGGATCGACGTCATTCCATTCGGCGTCGACACCGGCAGGTTCCGGGCCGCGCCGGAAAGATCGCCCGACAGGCCCTTCATCGTCGGGACCGTGAAATCGCTTCAGCGCAAATATGGCATAGATACGTTGATCCGGGGATTTGCGGCCGCGCTTGCCGATCCCGCCTTCGCGGCCATGGACCCCTTTCTCCACATCGCGGGCGAAGGGGAGGCGCGCGCCGAATATGAACGGCTCGCGCGCGATCTGGGACAGGGGCGCATCCGGTTCGAGGGCCATATCGACCATGGCGACGTTCCCGACATGCTGCGCCGGTTCCACGTTTATGTGGCGGTGAGCCGCGACGACAGCGAAAGCTTCGGCGTCGCCATCATCGAGGCGAGCGCCTGCGAATTGCCCGTGATCGTATCGGACGCCGGAGGATTGCCCGAAGTGGTGGATCATGGATCGACCGGGCTGGTGATCCCGCGCGACTCCCCGGCGGAGCTTGCCCAGGCGATCGGGCGCCTGGCGGCCGACGCGCATCTGCGCCGGCGGATGGGCGAGGCGGGCCGGGAGCGCGTACAGCGCAAATATGAATGGAGCGCCTGCGTGGAGCGCATGATCGCGCTCTATCGGGAACTGTGCGCCACCCCCTTGGGAGTAAGCATTCGGACGCACGGCCCACCCTCCGAACGCACCGGCCCCTTCCGCCGGAATAGCGCCTGCAAGGCGGCGGCAGCGGAGTAATGTTCTGGGCGAAAGCGGCCAGTCATGCGTTGCGCGGCATCCCTGGCGGGAGGATGGATTATGGCTGAAGGAAACGCCGCCGCGTGGGCCGCAGGAGAGTCAAGGGAACCGCCGCAAGAGGCCGGGACCATGTCCCGCCGGAAGGCGCGCGGCTCCGACTTCAACATCGCCGCCCACGGCCTGCGCGGCATTGCGGCCCTGATGGTGTTCTGGGGGCACCTGCTGGGCGGGACCGCCCGCCATATCTACGACAGCGATCCGTCCTATGCCCGGACCGTCGAGGCGATGTGGCATCTGGGGACGGCCGGAGTCGTGTTGTTCTTCGTCATCAGCGGCTTCGTGATATGGCCCAGCGTGATCCGCTATTCGCCCGGACAGTTCGCGCTCCGCCGGTTCGTGCGGCTTTATCCGCTCTTCTTCGTCCTGACGCTGCTGTTCCTTGCGCTGAACCTTGCCACCCACAGCTATCCCCATCTGAACGATCCCAGGACGGTCGCGGCCGCCTTCACCTTCACCAACATCTTCGTGGGGACCGAACAACTGACGCCCAACGCCTGGAGTCTCAGTTTCGAGGTCATGTTCTACGCGCTGACATGCGCCGCGGTCTATTACGCCGTTCATCGCCCCAGCCGCATCGGCATGGCCGTGACCGGGGCGATATGCATCGGCTTCCTGCTGGTCTTCCCCATCGCCGCTTTCTTCCTTGGCGGCATCGCGGTCCGGCTGCTCCATGACCGGGGCATCGCGCCGCCCTCCTTGCTGGCGCCCTTCCTGGAACTGGCCGCGCTGGCCTGCTTCGCGCTTTATGCGTCGATGTCGTGGTTCGCCTATGTGCCGGCCGACTTCGCCAATCCCATCGCGCTGATGATCCTATCGTCCAGCCTGATCTATTTCTATCTGGCGGTCCTGCCGAACAGCCTGACCACGCTTTGCCTGCGTTCGAGCCAGGCCCTGTATATCGGGACGATCAGCTACAGCCTCTATCTGGTCCATCCCTATACCTACTATCTTTGCCGGATGGCGTTCGACCGGCTGGGGCTGTTCACCGATCATCAGCTCGCCTCCATGGCGCTGTTCTTCGCCATCACGACGCCGGTCACAGTGGCGGCGACCCATTTCGTGCACAAGACGATAGAGATGATGCCCTATCGCTGGGTATTCGGACAGAAAATCTATCGCGCGCCCTCCTCCGCCTCCGATGGGCAGGAGGCGGGCGAGCAGGACCCGGATCGAACCACGCCGGGCGCGGCGGAAAGCTAGCCGTCATGCCTTCTGTGGACCGGGCTTCTTCGGCTAAAATGCCGCCCATCGCCCATGTGAACGCCGCCGACCTCGCGCCCGGAGCATTGGGCGCGTGCTTTCATGATGGCGCGGCAGCGGTCGTGATGACGGGCGATCCGGGTGTCGCTTCCCTATGGCGGTCGTTCGCGAGGCAGAATGTCGACTTGCCGTGGCAAGCCCCCCTCTATGAACTGTCGGCCAATCTGCGGGCGCATGACGACCTGACCGAAACCCTGGGCGACGTCTTCTATTTCAAGCCGGGCCGCCACGCCTATATCGCGCGCAAGATCGAAATCTGCGCGGAAGGGCTGGACCTGGTCGCCCGGCCGACGACATTTCACGGTGTGCATGGCGACTGGACCATGGCCACGGAGCTTCGCGAGGCATGCTGGCGGTTCGCCGCCGCCGTCATGACGGCCATCGCACCGCGCGAAGAAAAGCACCCGCCATTCCGCGCCGTGGTGCAGCAGCTGAAATATCATGAGTCGGTGGCGGGGCATGAAGCGCTGTTCCGGATGGTCCACAACTCGCTGGGGTCATGGGGGCGCATCGGCTACCGCCTCGACCAGCGCAGGGAGGAAATGCGCGGACCGCTGGGCCGGCGGGGTGTCTGCGACGCACTGGCGCTGATGTCCCTGATCCCCCTCCTGCGCGGCGCGATCGACGGATTGAACGGCGCGGCGGCGCATCTCGACCCGCGCGGCAATGTCCCGGCGGGGTATAAGCTGATCATCAAGCCCCATATCGACACGCGCTATTTCTCTGCCCTGTGCGGATCGCGCCACAATCTGCGCACCGAGATGTTGATTTCCACTGAGAGTTGACCCGGGAGGGGCATAAGTTTCCACTGAGAAGTGACCCATGTTTTGACTTCCCTCTGGCTGATTGGTCGGAG
>NZ_VLKK01000045.1 GCF_007830065.1 Sphingobium wenxiniae
TCGGCTTAGACACCCAGTTCCTAATTCAGATCAGAGGCTTACGCCACTCCCGCCAACCCTTCAGGACACTTTTGGTGAATAAGGCGGGCTAGCAGTCGTTGGCACCGACGGTGGCGGGTCTATCGGCTCACCGGCGAAATGCCGAACTTCTGACTTACTCTTGTTGAACGACATGCCCGGTAATTTACGAAGCGCATCATCGATTTGCTTGGCGACTTCATCTGGATTTTTGTAGGCGAAGATCAGTATGTCATCGGAATAGCGAAAGTAGCGGTAGACCCCGGGAATAGAACGAATGGCATCGTCAAACTGCTGCATCGATAGCTCGACGAGAATCGTTGTCAGGCCGATTCCTCGCGGCAGACCAGAGTCGCGCATGCCACAATGATGTTCATAAAATTGATGCAGATAATGTCTGACAGATCGTGGAACTGCCGTGTCATAAAGCAGACGGCTACGCACGGGTTCCAGTGGGATCGTTTCGTAGAATGAAGAAAGATCTCGTCGTATTACATGAATGGGGGTTTGGTCGAACATGGCCTCCAGCACGCCGCGCACGATCCTGTCGCGACTATTAGTAGCGACACGAAATCGACGCGCGACGTAATTTGCGACTGCGCGAATGACAATATTTTCGGGGTATTCATTGTATGCTACGCACTGCTTCCGCTTTACCTTGGCAAGGACAAAGCTGCCCAATGGTACAATTTTTAGAGCAGCATTCGCGGCGATCTGCGCAATGATCGTTTCGCCATCCCTGTCCAGCTCTATGCCGAATCGCCGACTGTCGCCGGATCGAACCAAACGCGACAAGCGACGCGCCGAAAATATGCTTTCCAACACCGATGACTATCCCCCTTGCTAGACTGTCGCCGAAATAAAACGTTCATTCAAGGGGTTGAATTTCGCAGCTAGCTACTTGGTGCAGGCGTAATCCCGATAACGATAAAGGGCATTACGCAAAGCCTTCGAGGAATTTGGATCATCTACGATCTCACCGAGGCGAGGGACGATCTCCTCGATATCTGTCACGTGGGCAAGGTTCACTTTCAGAACGGCTTCGATGCGTCGGCAACGGGAGATGACATCACCGACCGCCCTAGCACCCAACGATCCTGAATAGTCATTTTCCAGATAGTGCCGAAAACCTTCATCATCCATCGCCCCGCCTCTCCGCTGCAAGATATTCCTATTGCTCAAATAGTTCTTGCAGACGCACGTCAAGCGACAATGCCAACCGGCCCAGTACACTCACGGATGGGTTGCGCCTCCCAGCTTCAATGCCGCGCAGATAGGTGACGTCGATCTCGGCATCATGCGCCACTAGCTCTTGGGTCAGCTTCCGCTCGACCCGAAGCCTCCGCAAGTTTGCGCCGACGATCTTATTCCAATCCATCGAGCAGGTTGGAGCCGCGTCGGCGAAAAACCTCTAGGGACTATAGTCCCTGTTTTCGATTGACACATAATTCTGGCGCGGCAGTGTCGCGCCATGTTCGATTTATGGGCCTCTGAGCATTCGACGTTGCGGGAAAAGGTGCTGGAGCACGCCTTTCTCACCGAGCTTTCCAAGGTACTCCTGCTCGACCATGGGGTGCCCCTGGAAATTCTGCGGGCCGAATTTGACGCGAACGGATATGATGTGGCCATCGAGGTCAACGGCATTCTGCGCCATATCCAGTTCAAGGCTATGCGACTGGGCGGCAAGCGCCGTCACGTTGATGTCGCGCAAGCACTTGCGGCCAAGCCAAGCGGATGCGTCGTCTGGTTTGTTGCGGACCCAGCCAGCCTAGCGCTAGGACCGTTCTATTGGCTTGGTGGGGGCCCGGGCGAGCCGCTGCCCGATCTCGGATTGAAAGTGGCGCGTCATAGCAAGCCAAACATGAACCAGGAAAAGAAGGAACGCGCTGCTTACCGGCAAATTGCCATCGCGAAATTCCAGCGGTTGGAAACCATGCAAGATGTGGCCATGGCCCTATTCGGTACGCTTGGCGCGCTCGCGACGCCGCATTCATATGGTATGAACGCAGCCATGATGGAAGACAGACATGAAAACGAGGGCCCGGTCGGCGTAGTCGAACCTGTCACTGGGATGGACGCTCCGCGTCAGGTGATACGATACGAGCGCCGGAATGGTAAAATCTTCGCCACCTGGATCGCGCCTTCCGGCGTCATCGCCAGTGGCGAGGTCCCGTTGTTCCAAGAAGGCGACGGATTCTATGATGTGTTCGGGCAGTTCCTGGGCGACAGCTAGCCGCCAAAATGAAACGGGGAGCAGCCGTGCGGCTGCTCCCCGCCAAGATCAATCGACAGCGCGAGCGGCCTCATTGCGGACGACTGAACGGTCATCATCGGCGTCGCAGGATTCAATTTCCTCGGCAAGGTCGAGCAGGCCGATCAGGGCCTGGGCGTTACGCCGGGCGATCTTGACCTGCTCATCCCAATATTCGTCCTCCGGCCATACCTCGGTCCTGATCCAGACCCGCTTTGCCCCGCGGCCAAATTCGGTGACCGCCCGATCTGGCTTGTATCCATGCCTCCTGAGCGCCGCCGTGCACTCGCCCAGTTCAACTCTGCCGAACGTTTCCTGGTCCCTGCCGGTCATATAAATGTAGAGGGTCAGTGGCGTCAACATCTGCTCGCCCGCCATCGCCTTCCGGAACAGGTCGTCACGGCCCTTGTACGTGATCGGGATCGTCTGGCCACGCTCGATGATGTCGAGGGCGCGCAGGCGGTTGATGGTCCTTTCCTTATACTTCGTCATCGTCACCATCCTCCGCATAGAGGGCTTCAGCCTGCTGCTGGCGAAGGGCCTGCTCGATCATGTTCGTGCCGTCCGCGCGGCCCGTCTCGAAGTCGCGATCGCGGCGCGCAATATCCACCGCCATGGTTTCCACCTCATTCAGCGCCTTACTGATTTCACGCCATTCTTCTCCGACGATTGCATTGGCCAATTCGTTGACGTCGAACGGCCGCTTTTCCGGAGCCAGGGAGAAGACGCGTGAAGCAAGCGCAGCGCCGAGATCCTTGTCGCCGGTCGCCGCCGCCAGTTCCGCAAGGGAAAGCAGTTCCGCGGGGCCAGAGTTCTCGATCTGCTGCATGATCCGGCCGCGCTTCTCGCTGCCCAAGGTGTACCGCGCAAGCATCTGGGCGGGCGACCGATAGTGCGGCTTGGCGGCGATGGCCGTAGCGCGCATCTCGGCAGCCGAACGGACATGCGCCGTGCGGGCATCGGCGGTCTGTTCCTTGATGTCACCGCGGAAGGCGGCGAGTCCCTGAGCAATCGCGACATCGCGCGACGGGGAGGGCACATCCTTGAGATTGCTCCTGAGCGTCTCGTGCCGGATTTCGACCTTCGCCTGCGTCGCGTCGATTAGCTTGTTGAGCTGGTCGCGGTTGACCTGCGCGCGGTCCCGCAAAGAGCGGACGTCGCCGACTGTGAGCCACGACGTCCCTAGGCGTAACTTCTTCGCCATTCCATGTCCTTCCTGCAGTTGCATCTCGCGACGGCAAACGGACTGGGTTGGCCAGGGTCATCCTGGTGTTTTGGTCCCGCCATCGCGGATCGGCAAACCCATTTGGTTCACCTCACTCCGATGAATTAGATCGAACTGCGCGTTGATCGAACCATCACCGCCGTCGACCGGCCGACGGCGGCCTAACGGTTTTTACCTTCCCAGATGGCTGCGACAGAACCTATCGACCATCGACTTGGGCAATCCTGACACCAAGGCGGCAAGCGCGATTTCTGCGGAGCCGCACTCAAGGAAAAGTTCACGGGCAGATGCACGGGCCTTAGCGGCCCGCTTGACACCGATCGGCGTCAATCCGAGCGATGACCGCTTCATCTGTTCCAGATCGTCATGAGTGACGGTGACGGCCGCGGGGTGAGCCCTGATCTTCTTCCTCATGCCTCGATCACCTTCAGATAAGTGAAGGGGCCGCTACCGCAGGCAGCCAGTACCAGTTCCGCAACATCCCGATCAAAGAGGGTGTCCTGCAATTCGCGCAGCGCATTATAGGCCCGCGTCGCTACGCCCATCACATGGATCTGGTCATTCTCGACATCGACTTCGCCCCAGGGACCTTCGTCACGCTTATGGGTCGTCCTGATCTCAAAGCCGCTCTGAACAGCGATCCACGCATTAGCGACAGCCCTATAGGCATCGTGCTCAACATTCTGCATCTTTAGTGCTCCGTTCCAAGGTTGTGTCCTCTTGAGACGGGCATCCTCATAGACACATTTTTGACGGATTCCACAAACCTCTGGACATCGGCGAGACGTAATGGTCACAACTGTCTACCATGAAAGATCGAACTTGGGATGAGATCAGCGAGGAGGCGAAGCGGGCCTCTTATGCGGACTGGCGCAAGAACGGCGTCGCAGGAACTTTCCCAAGAAAGGAAGAACTCATTCGTAGCTACGCGCGCCATCTCCTAGCCAGGGGCGAAAAACCCACGCGCGAGCGGATAGAGGAGATGTTGGAAGCAACAGGGCGGGGATACGCACGGAGCCGGTGCTATATGAGTCGCGCCTTGCGCGGCGGGCCGAATGGCAGTTGGGGCGACCTTGCCCCGCTCAAGTTGACGAAAGGAGGCGCGCATCGGGTGATTGCCGGAGGGGAACCATTTCACAGTATCCGAGCGGCCGCCGAGGCCCATGGCGTCGCGGTAGAGACCGTCCGCAAGCGCATCCGGGCGGGCCCGGACGGCTGGGGATATGCCGAGGATTAAAAGCCGCGTTGCGTCCAGCGCGGTCGGTCATAGATTACGCCGTACCGAATAGCGTCGGCGGCGTGATCCGGTCCATCGCTGTCCAAATCCTCGATGTCCCGCTGGTCGCGGGCAAGGACCGGCAGCGTGGCCCACGCGTACGTGCAGAGTGTGGAAATGTAGAGGCCGGGCGCGTCCGGCGTACCCGTCCGACTGAGCATGGTGCGCATCCGCTCCCAGCCCGTCCGCCGCGAGCCCTTTCCTGCGGGTTCGAACCAGACGCCCGCCTGGCTAAACTCATCGGCGATGGTCGCGGCCGTGTAGCCCCTCGCCTTCGCAAAACAGGCATCATCGGCGCAGCCCTCCGGCTCGACACCCCACCGTTCGCACATCTTTATGATGGCCTCCGCCAAGCGGGGCACCGTCCAGCCCAATCCCTCCGTCAGCTTGTTCGGCCGATTGGTGGCCAGTTCATCAACCACGATGACGGAGCCGCGCGGATACCACTCGCCGTCTGGCCCATTCGCGCCAGGGGAACGGGCCATGAGGTACGTTGCCGATGGGGACGATGTACCGAAGTCATGGCTGAGCCAAGTTTCCCAGCTTTTCGGGATTTCCGGCCAAGGCTGCGTTTTGCAACGGACAGGGTCCAAGCATCCAGCGAAAAACGCGCCGCGGGCAACCGACCAATCGCCATCCGTCCAGGCGCGCAGGAGGTCCTCGTCCCCTGCGCAGGCGGCGCGAAGCTGGCGCATATAATCCTCATGGTCGAGATGTGGATTATCACGGAAGGTGGAATTTGCCTGGACGCACCAGCCGCCCTGCTCCAACTGGAACGGCGCCCACTGCTTCGACGGCAGCACATAGCGCGAGGCCACCCACTGATGACCGACATTGCCAGGGTTGGCCGCATAGATCGTTCGGAGCGGAATACCCTGAGGGCCGCGCAGGTTGCTGCGCAACATGTCGATGACGAACGGGTCTGCCCATTGCGTCAATTCATCCACGACAATTAACGTGAATGATCGACCTTGCACCTTGTCATAATCCTTCGGCCCGTCAATCTGGGCAAGCTCGACATAACCATATGGCAGACGCCAGACATGCTCCTGACTATTGTACGACGCGCGGGTGCCATATGCCTGCGAGAAGATGCCGCGCAGGACCAATTCGAAGTCTGCCAAGCCCTTGTACGACTTGCGGACGAACAGGACGCGCGCCTTCTCCCGATACAGTTCCAGGTGCCGCAGGATGAGCAGGCTGATGTTGTGCGACTTGCCGCCGCCGCGCCCACCGCCCAGGAAAAGGTCAACCATCTCGGGGACGGCCATGACCTTTGCCTGGAATGGCGTGGGTTCGATGATTTCGACCTCACGCATCGGGCACGTCCACCGCGATCATGCGCTGATATTCCTCCAGCGAGGCAGTTGGCCCCGGAAGATTGATCTGGATGGCCACCCGGTTATCATCGGCACCGTGCACGGCACCGTGGTCGCGGTAGCCATGGCGGGTCTTCAGCGCGAACATGAGGGCGGTGAGGTCGCCATCCTTGGCCTTTTCGATCAGCACATTCCGAAGCTCGATCTCCTCCATCGCGAGGACTTCGGATAGGGCGGAGGCAATTTCGTCATCCTCCGCCTTCACACGCATCCATGTGCGGTAATTGACCCGGAGGGCGCGGGCGATGGATATGCCGGAGGCACCACGGCGGATGGCCCTGATGACCTTTGCCCGCTCCTCGTCGGTCAACGCGAACTTGTTGCCTCGGCCCCAGCCCGGCACTTTTCCGGCAGGAATTTTGTCCAGGCTCACGCCTGTTCCTCGGTGCTCGATCCGGTGTTTGTCGTTTGCGGCGGCGCTCAATGCCTTGGTTTCCTTAGCGTTCGGCCGCCAATACCGACTGACTAAATATCAGTGGGGCTTGTTGATTTCCACTGAGAGTTGACCCGGGAGGGGCATAAGTTTCCACTGAGAAGTGACCCATGTTTTGACTTCCCTCTGGCTGATTGGTCGGAG
>NZ_VLKK01000046.1 GCF_007830065.1 Sphingobium wenxiniae
GGCCCTTGGCACGCCTGTCGGAAGGCCCCGGCGGGCGGGGCCGGACAGATCAGGAGCGTTCTCATGTCCCAATCCTCCCCGAATGCGATGAGCCAGGCCGAGCGGATCGCCCGCGTCGCCGAACTCAATGACGCGCTTCGCCGGTCCATCCATAGCCCGGGCCGCAACCAGATCGTGATGACTGCGGGCGTTGCGGCGCTGATCGGCGACGTCGCCCTGTTCCGCGGCTTTCGCCGCCGCGCGGAGATCCTCCGGATCGTGCGCGACTATGACAGCTTCACGCCCGACAACGATCCGATCGACGAGCATGATTTCGGCCGCTTCGAGTTCGAGGATGCGATCCTCTACTGGAAGATCGACTATTACGATCTCGAGCTCGCCTATGGCTCGCCGGATGCCGCGAACCCCGAGGTCACGACGCGCGTGCTCACTATCCTGCTGGCCGACGAATATTGATCCGGCGCAGCCATCCCCCCGACCGGGGGGATGGCCCGCATAGTCTGCTTGAGCAGACTATGCGGGCAACGGACGCCGCATCCGCAAATGCGGGAGGGGAGGGCGCGGGTCCGAGATGTCGCGCGATTGCGCGTGGCCGGCGCCAGTGGCGCCGTTCGCTTGCCCGTTCACTGGCTCCAAGGAGACTTATCATGGCCGCATATTTCGCCGCGCATCCCGATCACGCGTTTCTCTTCGCGTTCGGCTGCTTCGCCCTCACCGTCTATCTGTTCCGCTATGCCGGTCCCGGCATTGGGGGTGGCGGCGACTGGTCCTCGCGCGATCATTATGAGCGCAACCTGCGCGATGGTCCTGACGACTATTGCTGAGGTGCCGCGGTCATGAAGACGATCGTCGTCAGCCTGCTCAAGGGCGGGGTCGGCAAGACCTTCCTCGCCAGTCATCTCGCCTGGTATCTTGCTGAACCGCCTGAGCGCCGCGTCGCCTTCGTCGATCTCGACCCGCAGGGCAGCTCGACGCGGCGCCTGGGCGCCGAGCGGCAAGGCGGATTTTCCGCCGACCTGTTCGATCCTGCCGCTGCCCTGTGCGCCGACGGGCAGGCCGGGCTAACCGTGCTCGGTGCCGATCCCCGTCTCCAGATGGTCAAGGCGGCGCAGGATGTGCGCGACTTCATCGGCCGCTTCCCGGCGCTCCGCCCGCATTTCGACTATTGCGTTATCGATACCGGTCCCAAGTGGGACGAGCTCACCTTGAGCGCGATGGCGGTCGCCGATGCCGTGATCGCGCCGGTGCAGGTTGCCGAGGATTCGGTCGAATGCGCCAAGATGCTGCTGACCGCGCTGCGCAAGGCCGAGGCCGCGCGCGCCGGCCGCAAGATCGCTTTCCTCGGGCTCCTCCCCTCGATGGTCAATCCGTTCGACCGGCGCGAGATGGAGAATGCGGTGAAGCTGGCGCATGCGGTCGGCGAGAAGCTCATGTTCCCGGCCTTCATCAAGGCGCGGCCGACCTACAAGCATGCCGCGGAAAATCATCGTCCGGTATGGCAGGAGACCGGCAGCGGCGCCAAGGCGGCGGCCGAGGAGATCCGCGCGGTGCTCGCCGAGATCGAGGGGCGCATGACAAGCCAGGAGGTCGCGGCCGCCTGATGGGCAAGTTCGACGAGCGCATCGAGGAGTTCGGACTTCTTGTCGGCGACCATGAACGGGCGCGCCGGGTCGAGGATATCGAACTTGCGCGCATCCTGCCCGACCCCGGCAATCCCCGGCGCAGCTTCGACGATGACGCGCTCGCCGAGCTGGCCGCCTCGATCGCGTCGCGCGGCGTGCTGCAGCCGATCACGGTTACGCCGCCCGACGCGAACGGCATGCACCGGATACGTCTGGGCGAGCGCCGCTTCCGCGCATCGCAGCTGGCGGGCCTTGCCACGATCCCCGCGATCGTCGTGCCGGTCGGCGAGGGAGTGCAACTGCTGGCCGACCAGATCGTCGAGAACGACCAGCGCGCCAATCTGTCGTCGGTCGAGCTCGCCCATGCGATCGCCCGGATGCTGAAGGGCGGGATGAACCAGGTCGAGATCGCGGCGGCACTCGGCCGATCCAAGCAGTTCGTCTCGCTCTATGCCGCCTATGGCGACATGCCGGCCTATCTCAAGGCGGCCCTGCCGTTTGCGCCTATTCGCCTTCTCTATGATCTGCACCGGACGGCGAGGGACTACCCTGCCGAGGTCGAGGCCTATGTCGCCAGCTGGGGCGACGCCGGCGCAACGCTCGCCGCAGGATCGCGCTTCATCGCCGAACTCAAGCAGACGCACCCGGCGCCGGTCCCTCCGCGGGCGCCTGTGGCACAGCCATTGGCCCCCACCGACCGCGATCCGGTTCGATCGGGCCTCACGGACAAACCCTCCGCGCCGATCCGATCTCCTAGACTACCGGTCTTGGTCGACGGCTTCCCTGCGTGGCTCCCGCTGGCGCCTTTGGTCACGGTGATTTTCGAGGATGGCCGCGAGCGTGAAGTCGCTGCCTCGTCGATCGGTCCGACCGGCGAGAGAAGCGAGGCCTTGCCAACAACTGACCCGCCTCCTCCGCGTTCGTAGTTTATCTTGCACGATGGTTTGGGCCGTACCCTTCGGGGTGCGGCCCTTTTCGTGTCGATGGGCGGGGGCAGCGCCGAAGGCGCCGCCCCTTGCTGCGGACGATCGGTGTTCGAGAGGGGTTCGCTGGCCGAAGAACAATAGTCTGCCCAAGCAGACTATAAGATGAGTTGAGTAAAGGTAAGGGCCGGATAGGCTTGGCGCCGGGGATGTAGGACAATAGCGTTGGGGACATGCCCGTCCTCACCTTTCGGCTCGACGATGATGTCGCCCAGCGTTTCGCCGCGCTCGCGGCGGTATCGGGCGGCCGCTCGGCGCTGCTGCGCCGCTTGATCGGTGACGCCTTGGCCATGGAGGCGGGGGAGGGGCATCAGGCGCCGCGCGCCCGCCAGCGCGCAACCTGCCGGGTCGAGGTTCGGCTGATCCCGGAAGAGATCGCCGCGCTCGACCGCGCGGCGGATGTGCTGGGGATGAAGCGTACCGACTGGATCACCACGTTGCTGGCGCGGCGCTTGCGCGCAAACGCGCCCTTGCCGCGCGAGGAGCGGGCGGCCGTCGCGCAGGCGTGGCGCGAGCTCAATCGGATCGGGATCAACCTCAACCAGGCGACCCGCGCGCTCAACGCCTCGGTGATGGTCGAATCCGGCCTCGACGTCGCGCGGGAAGCGGCCAGGGTCGCAAGCTTTAGGTCCGAGATCGTCGATGCGCTCGCCGGTCTCGGGGCCGCGCTCAAGGGCGATCTTCGCTACTGGGACATGGCCGATGCGTGAGGAGGAGGGGGTTCTCCCGCTTCCCAGCCTGATGGAGGCCTGGCGGCCGCCGGCAGGCGGCAAGCGGACCCTGCGCGGCGCCTATGTTCGGATCAAACCGGGCGGAAGCGGGGGCGGGGCCGCCCGGCCGATGTCGATGGGCCAGGCCGAGGCGCGCGCCAAGCTCGAGCGGATCGTGCGCAAGGCGCCCGAGGTGATGGTGAAGGTCTCCGGCAAGCAATATGGCGCTCATCATGTCGCCGAGCATTTCGGCTATGTGGCGCGCCACGGGAAGCTCGCCGTCCGATCGAGCGAGGGCGAGATTATCACCGAGCCGGATCGGCTCAAGGCGATCGCTCAGGACTGGGCGATGCTCGACGAGGCCATGAACGAACATGGCCGGGAACGGCCGACGTCGATGTCGCTGGTGCTGTCGATGCCCGGGGGATCGACCGACGCCGAGACGCTCCATGATGCGGCGCAGGCATTCGCGCGAATCCTGTTCGAGGGGAACCATGCCTATATGCTGGCGCTCCATACCGACACCGATCATCCCCACGTCCATCTGACGGTGGCGACCGAAGGGGCGGACGGAACCCGCTTCAATCCGCGCAAGGCGGATCTCCATCATATGCGTGAGACCTTCGCGCATGAGCTGCGCGCGCGCGGTGTCGCGGCGGAAGCGACACCCCGGCGGGCGCGCGGTCATGTCCAGAAGCGCGTGCGGTCAGCCGCGCTCCATCTCGATGCCCGGCTTGGGGCCGAGGGGCGCAGGCTCAATCTCGCGCAGCTCAACGAACTGCGGGCGCAAAGCTTCGTGCGTGCGGCCGACCAGGAGCGCCGGCCGGAAGATGTCATGGCGCTGGCGCGCCAGAAGCAGATCCGCGGCGCCTATGCCGAGGCCGCCGTCGCGCTCGCCGCCACCGGAAAACCGGAAGATCGGGCCTTGGGGCAGGAAATCGCCGGCTTTCTGGCGGCGATGCCGCCGGCGGTGTCGCGGCGGCTCGCGCGCGCACGGGAGATACTGCAATCCGAACGGCCGCCGCAGGAGCGCCGAAACGAGCCGGAGGGCGTTTCGCCGCCCACAGGTGCGGACGAGGGGCGGCCACCGCCTCACCGGGATCGGGAACGATGATGGCCGGCGCTCCCGCGGGCGGCTTGCCTACCTTGCCTGTGTGGCCTTGGCATCCTATCTGGATGCGATGCCAAAATATCTTGGAAAATAGCGAATTTAGGCGCTGATACGCGCTTCTAGCTTGTTAGAAAAAAGCGTGCTATTATCTAACAGATAGGAGCACAGCCAGTGTCTGCGGTAGCCGATCGGATCATGAAGCGCGTGCGCGGCAAGGGCCGCGGCTGGGTGTTCACGCCCAAGAGCTTCGTCGACTTCGGGACGCGTGGGTCGGTCGACATGGCGCTGTCGCGCCTCGTGACCGCCGGCGACATCCGGCGCATCGGCCGGGGTCTTTATGACTATCCGCGCCAGCATGACAAGCTCGGTGCGCTCAGTCCCGATCCCGCCAATGTCGCCAAGGCCCTCTCGACGCAGAGCGGGGACAAGCTCGCACCGTCGGGCGCGGCGGCGGCGAACAGGCTCGGGCTATCGACCCAGGTTCCCGCCCGGGCCAGCTATGCCACGACCGGCCGCACCCGGGTCAGGCAAGCGGGCGGGCGCAGCCTGACGCTCAAGCACAGCCGCGCACCGGTGCTCGACAATGCGCCGGACTCGGTCAACGCGGTCGTGCAGGCGCTCGCGCATCTGGGGAAGGACAATATCGATAGCGACAAGATCCGGCACTTCGCCGCCCGCCTCGATGATCGCGACATGCGGATGCTCGCCCAGGCCAGGGCCGAGATGCCCGGATGGATGGGCGACGTCGTCTTAAAGATCGGCGCCGCCCGCAATGGATGAGTTCGCACGCAGACCAGCCGAGGATCGGCGCGCCTTTATCGATGAAGCGGCGGCGCGGCGGGATCTGACGCCGATCATCATCGAGAAGGATTTCTGGGTCTGCTGGACGCTACGCCGCCTCGTCATGTGTCCCGACCTCGCCGGTCACATGACCTTCAAGGGCGGGACCTCGCTGTCGAAAGCCTATGGGATCATCGCGCGCTTCTCCGAAGATATCGACCTCACCATCAGCCGCGCGGCGCCGCTGCTCAGCGAAGTCGCCTCGCCGATGGACAGCGACATTACCGGCAAGGAGCGCGAGCGCCGGACCAAGGCGCTCAAGGCGGCGGCACAGGCTTATGTCGCCACGGTCGCCATGCCGATCCTGGCGCGCGAAATCGAAGTCGCTCTCGGCACGGCCGAGGGCTGGAGCCTGGCGCTCGATCCCGACGACAAGGACCAGCAGACGCTGCTCTTCGTCTATCCGCGCACCTCGGGTTACGGGCTCGCCTATGGCGAGAATTACGGCGGCGCGGATGAAAGCGGTTACATCAAGCCGCGCATCAAGCTGGAATTTGGCGCCCGCGGCGACACGGAACCGTTCGCGCTTCGACCGATCTTGCCCTATCTGGCCGAAGACTTTCCCGAGGAACTGCCGGATCCGGTGACCGAGGTGCCGACGCTGGCCGTTGCGCGGACCTTCTGGGAAAAGGTCACGATCCTTCATGCGCTCCATCATAACGGCAAGCTGCGCGAGGGCATGTCGCGCCATTATTATGACGTGCTGATGCTCGACCAGGCGGGCATCACGAACGAGGCGATGGGGCGGATCGATCTGCTCGAGCAGGTCGTGCACAACAAGAGCCTGATGTTCGCGGACAGGTCGGCCTCCTATGACACCGCCGTGGTTGGAACGCTGCGCCTGTCGCCCGATGGCGCGACTTGGGAGAAGCTTGAGCGGGACTATGGCGCGATGTCGGAGATGTTCATGGCCGCGCCGCCGAAATTCGAGGCGTTGATGAAGGGTCTGGCGGCGATCGAGGGGACGATCAACGGGCGTTGATGCCGGAGACCGCGAATGAGCAAGTAATCTAAGTATTTGAAATAGAACGATAAAAGACTGATAATATATCTTATGTTAAATCAGAAAGGGCTAACCCTGCAAACAAGGAGTGAGCCCTTTGTCAGGCGGAACTTCGCTGCATACGTTTTCTGC
>NZ_VLKK01000047.1 GCF_007830065.1 Sphingobium wenxiniae
CCCGCCTCAGCCTCCTTCAGCACTCCGATGATCTGCTCTTCTGAAAACCTCGTTCTCTTCATCTCGTCCGTCCTTCTACTAGGGCCGGACTCTAATCCAACTTGGAGGAAAATCAGGGGGTCACGTCAATGACTATGAGCGCAAGCGTTGGCCGGTGGACAAGCTGGAGCCGGTGGAAGCGATTGAGGCGGCGATGGAAGCGGAAGGCCGCACACGCGCCGATCTGGCGGCCCTGATCGGCCAATCCCGCGCGACGGAGGTTCTGGCCCGCAAGCGGGCGCTGACACTCCACATGATCCGCACAACCGGCGGGCATGGCATGTCCCTGCATCGGTTTTGGTCCGCGAATATCAACTGTCTCGTTGAGAGGCTGGCGCGGTGACGGTCACTGGCCGGCGGTGATCCGGCGCGCTGATCCCGCTCGATGTCAAAAAACTCGACAGATCTTCATCTCGTCACCTCCGGCTTCACCTCGATCGTGCAGCGCACCACCTTCTTGGCTTTGGTGGCGGACGTGCGGCACGCCTCGATCGCCTCGCGGTTGCCATCGGCGAGCGGATTGGCCGCGACGATTATCTCCCAGCCCGCCGGTGAGGCGCGCTCCATCAAATGCGTGCCGGCATCCCATAGCGTCGGTTCGGCAAGCGTCCGCGTCGCCATATGTTCGGGCCATTGCCAGTTCACCGGCATCCTGCGCGAGATCGGCCCCGCCAGCCAGGCATAGAGCAAAATCCCCAGCACCACGCCGCCGATGCCGAATAGATAGAGCCATCGGTTCTGCTCGTCGCCGCGCCGCGCCGACGCCACCAGGCCGGACAGGTCGCGCGCCGCCCCGTCCAGCGTCGAGTTGGCGCTCTGCACCAGGTTACGCAGCTCGCCCGTCGCGCTCGCCACCGAAGCGTTTACACGCTCTCCCATCGTCTCCGGCGTGAGTTTCATCGCGGGGCTTTTCGCTATCGCATCGACCCGCTGGGTGAGAGCCAGCAATATCTTCTCGGTGTTGGCGAGCGTCGGCTGATAGTCTGGAATGTCGATGGACTCACGCGCGCGGGCCAGTCCCTCGACCGCAAGGCGCACCAGCGCCACCTCGCCGCGCAACTGCTCGAACGCCGCTTGCGGATCGTCGCCGGCCTCGCCGTTGTCGCGATAATTATCCTCGTCCATCATCCTCTCCTTACCGGCTCATGCCGCGCCCCATGCCTATCCCCAAATCCCGCGCCAGCTCGCGGCCAAGATCGCCGCTGTCCATGCCGCGTCCCCGGCCTATGCCGATCTCAAGCCCCAGCTCGCGGGTGCGATTACGCAGGACCGATTCCACCTGGGGATCGCGCTCAAGGCTTTTCGCCATGCCCGCCATTTCCTTGCCCGTGCGCTCCCGGCCCGCCATGTCACCGGCTTGGGTGAGGCGGTCGCGCTCCTGTTTCAGCCCCTGCCAGCGTTCCACGAACCTTGTCGCGCGCAAGTTCGGATCGGCCCGCACGCGCGCCTCCTGGGCCATCGCGTCGAGCATCGGCCCGCTGCGCCCCGCCGCCGCCTCGCGCAGCAAGGCGGGGTCGCGCTGCATCGCCGCCGACAGGTCGCGCGAGGCTCCCGGCCTGATCTGCTCAAGCGCCTGTGTCGCGCGCTCGAGCGCGACCTTCTGATGCTCAAGGACCGGAGCGCCCGACGCCCGCGCCTGCAACACCGCCTCGGCCGAACGCGAGGCCCGCTCGACCGCGCGGGCATAGTCGCGGCCCTGGCCGCGATCGGCAGGCACCGGCGCGCGCTCCGCGCCCTTCAGCGGCGCGGCCGACAGCTTCAGCCCGTCGAACATGCCGCGCCTCGGGGCCGCCTTCTCGCGCTCGCCTGCCGGCGTCGGCTCCGGCGCTGGGCGCTGCGGGGCAGGCCGGAAGCCGTCGAACATGCCCCGCCGCGGTTGCCGCTCGGCCGCGGCTTGTCCCGCGCCAGCGCTGCGGTCGCCGGCATCGCGAACCGTGCGTGGATCTTCGCCCATCTGGCGCATGGTTTCCGCGCGAGGGCCAAGGATCTCCACCGGCGAGCGTTCCGCCCGTTCCGGCAATCGGATCTCGCCCGACAAGCCGCGCCGGTCGGCGAAAGCCCGCGCCTCCGCGTCGCGGTCGCGGACCATCGGATAATCCGACGCCATATCCTTCGCCCGCTCGCGCGACAGGGTGCGGACAAGCCGGCGCTGATCGGCGAAGTCGTCGCGGCCGTAATGGAGCTGCACCCCGTCGCGATGCCGCGACAGCGCCACATAGGCCGAATGACGGTCCATGCCGGGGGTGGCGAGGACGTGCGCCCGATCGACCGTCACCCCCTGCGATTTATGGATCGTCGCCGCATAGCCATGATCGACATGGGCATAGTCCTTGAGGTCGAACGCCACCTGTCGGCCATCATCGAGCCGCACGGCCAGGCGCTCGGCGCTGACCTGCTCGACCTTGCCTAGCGTGCCGTTCTTCACGCCAAGGCCGCGCTCGTTTTTGAGGAACATGATGCGGTCGCCGCTCGCGAAGTCGCGCGCGCCCCGCTCGACCGACAGGCGCACGTCCGCGCCCAGCTCGCCGGCGTCGCGCAGCCGATCGCGCGCGGCCAGGTTCAAATCGCGCACCTCGGCATTGGTATGGGTGAGGATGATGCGGGTCTGATCCGGCGCGGCGGTGCACTGCGCGTCCCAGCGGTCCACCAGCTCGCTACGGGCCTGCTCGCGCGTCTCGGCCGCCTCGACCATGCCATGCCGCTCATAGGCATGGATGGCCTCGCCGGTGCGGCCAGTCGCCAGCGCCTTCGTGGCCTCGCGCTGCCAATCCTCATGCTGCCGCCGTATCTCGGTGATCTCGGCCCAGCCATGCCGCTCCGTCACCGATCGGAACGCCGCGCCGGCCTCGATCGCCTGCAACTGCTCCGGGTCGCCGACAAGAACGACCTTGGCCCCTGCCCTATCCGCCGCCGACAACACGCGCTCCATCTGGCGCGTGCCGATCATGCCGGCCTCGTCTATCACCAGCACGTCGCGATTGGTCAGCAGCTCGCGGCCCTGGTCCCACTGATATTCAAGGCTCGCGATCGTCCGCGAGGGGATAGCCGATCCACCTTCCAGATTCTCGGCCGCGATCCCCGACAGCGCCGCGCCGCGCACCTGATAGCCCTGATGCTCCCACGCCTCGCGCGCCACTCCCAGCATCGCCGATTTGCCGGTGCCGGCATAGCCGACCACGGACGCCAGCCCATCCTTGCCGGTGATATGCTCCAACGCCCCGCGCTGCTCGGCCGACAGGGAAAGGCCCCTGCCCTCGGCCGCCTCCAACGCGCGCGCTCGGGTAGCCTCGGCGACGCCATGCCGCGCCATACCGGCGAGGCTGTCAGCCGACCGTTCCAACCGCTGTTCCGTCGCGATCATGTCGCGCGAGGTAAAGCGGTCCTCGCCGCGTCCATCCTTCCCCAGCGCCACCAGTTCCGGCGAGGTCCGCACCGCGCTCATAGCCTGGTCGAACTGATCCTTGCCGTCGCTGTGCCGATGGACGAACATCGCCAGGTCGCGCGTGGTGAACGTCGCCTGCCCGCGCGTGATGCCGTCGAGCGCGATCGACGGGTTGGCGATGATCTTCTCGCCATTCTCGCGTGCGATCCGGGCATGG
Organism: Sphingobium wenxiniae; assembly: GCF_007830065.1. Taxonomy (GTDB): domain Bacteria; phylum Pseudomonadota; class Alphaproteobacteria; order Sphingomonadales; family Sphingomonadaceae; genus Sphingobium; species Sphingobium wenxiniae. Next base: position 3,639 of record NZ_VLKK01000047.1, read on the forward strand.
TCCTCGACCCGCTCCGCCTCAAGCCCCTGTTCGGGCATACGCGATGCCGCCGGCCCGATCTTGTGCTGCGGCTCCAGGTCGATCCCCTGCGCCTCCAGGGTGCGATGATCTATGCGGGCATCAATATCCAACTCGGCAAGCGCCAAGTTGACATGGTTCGCCCATGCCTCGCGCCACCCCTCCAACAGCTCGGTGCGGTTCCACTCGCGGACCTTCTTCCCGAACCCCTCCCCGTCCACCTCGCGCATCGACAACATGACATGCGCGTGGGGCTTGGGCATCCCGTCCTTGCCCATGTCCCAATGCACGTTCATGTCCGCGACCATACCGCGCTCGACAAACTGCTTTTCGACAAATTCGCGGGCGAGCGCGACGCCCTGCGCCTGATTCATTTCGCGCGGAATCGAGAACTCCACCTCGCGGGCAAGCTGGGCGTCCTTCCTGATCTCCCCCGCCTCGACCTCGTTCCACAAGGTCGTGCGGTCGTTTAAACGCTCCGGCGCACCTTGCGGAGCCATGATTTCCGAATGGACGACGCCGGCCTTGTTCGAGAAATCATGGTCGCGCCCTAGCCGGTCATCGTGCAGCCGTTCCGCCGCACGATAGGCAGCGGACGCAACGGCGCTCGATCCGTTGGCGCGACTGATGACCTTGGCCGAGAAATGGTAGATCGCCATGACGGTCTCCATACTGCCCTTCTTAGCGCACGTCGGCAACGACGTATAAGCGCGCACTCATACTCTCTGCCGTTCGCATGATTGACTCCGCCGCATTTTTGCCGGTTCCGGTTTCCTCGCGCGCGTGCTGTGCTACTATCGGGGCCAACATGATCGGCTTTTCAGGAGAGGCTATGCGTAAGGTTCGGGACTATGACGCGGAACTGAAAGCCCTGAACGACAAGGCCAAGGCGCTCAAGGCGCGCAAGGTCCAGCAGCTCGGCGAACTCGTCACCTCCACCGGGGCCGACGCGCTCGATCTCGATGTGCTGGCGGGCGCGCTGCTCGCCGCCGTCGCATCCGCCAGCGCGGAAGAAAGGGAGGCGTGGCGCTCGAAAGGCGCGGCCTTCTTTCAACGCAAGGGCCGCAAAGCTACGCTCCGCCCTCGCTATGACGGCAAAGACGGAAACGAAACTGGCGCAGGCGAGGCACCGCGTTGAAGCCGCTGCGCGCCGCACCGATACGAGGGAATGGGTCGTGGCCCGTCGGACACGCACCCGCCACCTGATCGAGCTGGGCGGCCTCGTCCAGAAAGCCGGCCTGGTCGATCTCGCCGACGACGATCACGCCACCCTTTACGGCGCGATGCTAGAACTGGCGGCGAAAGCGCGCGATGAAAATGCCGGCGATGTGCTGGCGCTCTGGAAGCGGCGCGGTAAACGCGCGTTCGATGCAGAAGCGGAAGGCGCGGGCAATGGTTGACTGGCCCGATTTCCATATCATTACCGGCGGGCCTGGCTCCGGCAAAAGCACTCTCAGCTCGGCCGTCTCGTCGCATTGCGCCAACAACTCGTCCAGCGTGTAGCGCGGGCGCGGATTCGGCTCGACCACCAGACGGCCGCCATCGACCGCTACGCCGACCGTCGCGCCGGCCCGCAAATGCAGCATGTCGAGGATCGCGGGCGGGACCGCCAGCATGACGGAGCCGAGAGGAAGGAGCAGCGCGGGAAATCGGCCTTTGGCGTGCGAAAGGTGAGTTTTGGGGTAGATCCTCACCGTTGGCAATCGACGCCAGCCCCGGCCGATTGAGTGGGTGGACGAAACCACGACGATCTAGGTTCCAAAAAAATGGCTACCTGAGAAGCCCGTAGAGCGCCGTGGACGTTCGACCCTCTCCCATCCTGCCTGACGCCTGAAAAGGGGCTGGGCAGGCCGGAAATCGCGCCTGCGGGGACGTTTCCGCCTTCCCTGCCCTCTCGACTGGATCGCTGCGCTATCCGCATGGCTTTTCTGGAAAGCCAATTGGACGGTTGGGCTTGGTGGTGGGTTGGATGGTTGGGTGAAATGGTGGAGCTGGGTGCCAATTGAACAAAAGCGTGCTGGCGTAGCCGGCTCATCTCATGGGGATGCCGGGTGGGAGGATGGCTAAAGCCATCCGGGGCGCCCGTAGGGCGCGAGCCGGCGGGGCGAAGCCCCAAGAGGCGGTGCTTTTCTTTTTCTTCGGGCCTGACGGTTCGGCAGGCACAGAGTTATCCACAGGCAGGGCTACCCCAAAACTCACCGTTCGCGTTCTGATTCAAAGATTCTTCTTAGATTCAAGATTCAGGGTGGCTCAAACCCGCAGAAAACCGAGAAAAATTGCCTCGAAAAGTGAGTGTTGGGGTCGAGTCGCGTGAGTTTTGGGGTGGCCTTCGGTGAGTGTTAGGGTCGGTAAAAGTGAGTGTTGGGGTCGAGTCCGGTGAGCTTTGGGGTAGCAGCCAAATCAACGGTGAGTTTTGGGGTATATCCCGATCCCGATCGGCGAGCTTTAGGAATTGCCTAGCTCACCGTTGCTGCTAAAGTGAGGGCATGAATCGTGCAAGCTCACCTGTAAACAACGGAAAGGCAAAGGTTGCCCTGGGCGACAATACCGCCCTCACCCTCGCGCAAAAGGGGCGCGGAAACCCGTTCGATCCCGCCAATTACGGGGAAATCGTAAAACCCGGCGAGCTGGTCGATATTGTCGAGCTGTCCCCCCTC
>NZ_VLKK01000048.1 GCF_007830065.1 Sphingobium wenxiniae
ATCGACCTGCTGATCGAAACCGTTCACAAGATCGGAACGCGCTCGAAACGCAAGGTGGTGGGCGATATCGCGAAAGACATCGAGCGGGTCTATGGAAAGGAGCGCCTGCTTGCGCGGCGACAAACAGGATGAGAACGCAGCGACAATCAAGATGAGAATCGGCTGCTGGTGTGGCGACGAAGGGCGGAGGGCGTAGCCCGAAGCCCGTAGGCGCCACACCAGCAGCCGATGGCCCTTTCTAAAAGGGCTGCTGACGGTCGGGACCGACCCGATATTCATGGGCATTTCCACGTCGAGGGAGGTGCCGTGAGTGTCAGGTCGCCACGTCAACGATCATCAGATGAGGTTGTTTATGAAGCTTCGACAGACCCATTCTATCGCGACTGCTGCCGTAAAGGCAGGCTTCAGCGTCGCGACCGGGTATCGCCTTGCCCACGAACCGATGCTGCCAATGCAGCGAGATGCGCCACGGGGCCGCCGCCGCGCCGATCCGATTGCCGATATTTTCGAGAATGAGATTGTACCGTTGCTCAAGGCATCGCCGGGATTGCGGGCAGTGGCGATTTACGAAGAGATGCGCCGTCGCCATCCTAACCTCGATCCAGGCGTCAGGCGCACGATGGAACGGCGCATTCGATCCTGGCGGGCAGTGCATGGTCCCGAGCAGGAAGTGATCTTCCGCCAGGCCCATGAACCGGGCCGCATGGGTCTGTCGGACTTCACCGACATGGGTGATTTTGCCGTAGCGATCGCCGGCGAACCGCTCGATCATCGGCTTTACCATTTCCGGCTGATCTGGTCGGGCTTCGAACATGCCCACGTCATCCTGGGCGGGGAGAGCTATGTCGCGCTGGCCGAAGGCCTTCAAAACGCGCTCTGGGCGTTGGGCGGTGCGCCGGGCGAGCACCGCAGCGACAGCCTGTCAGCGGCGTTCCGCAATCTCGATGCCGAAGCGCGAGCAGACCTGACCACGCGCTATGATGCTCTGTGCGAACATTATGGCATGATCCCAACCCGCAATAATCGCGGCATCGCCCACGAGAATGGCGGGATCGAGAGCGCGCACGGTCACCTCAAAGCATCAATCCGCGATGCGCTGCTGCTGCGAGGATCATGCAACTTTGACGATCTGGACGCTTATCGCTGCTTCATTGAGGAGATCGTCGCCCGCAAGAACCGGCGCAACGCAGTTCGCATCGATGCCGAGCGCGCAGCCCTCAAGCCACTGCCAGACCGGCGTACGAGGGATTATGAGGAGACTATCGTCACCATCACCTCGGCCAGCGGCTTCACCTTGCGTCGGGTCTTCTACACCGTACCTTCGCGGCTGATCGGACACCGGGTGCGCGTGAGGCTCTATGATGATCGGATCGACCTGTTCCTTGGCGGCACCTTCCTCCTCACCTTGCCCCGCATCCGCGTCGCTTCCGGCGTTTGCGGTCGGAGGATCGACTATCGTCACGTCATCCATAGTCTGCGGCGCAAACCCATGGCGCTGATGCGATTGTCCTATCGGGACCAGCTCTTCCCGCGGGATGCCTACAGGCTGATGTTCGAACGGCTGACCGATGCCATGCCAGAACGCAACGCCTGCCGCCTGATGGTCGAGTTGCTGAGCATGGCGCATGAGCGGGCCTGCGAAGCTGAGCTTGCTGATTTGCTGGCCCAGGATCTCGAAGCCAACCGACTACCTGACATCAACGCATTGCGGGTGCGCTTTGCGCCCGATCCGGCCGCTCTGCCCGATGTAGTCGTTCAGCTCGGTCCTCTGAGCGATTACGATGCCTTGCTGATGGGAGAGGCCGCATGAGCAACGCTTCCCATAATATCGACGCCCAGCGCCTGAGCTTCATTCTCAACGAGTTGCGTCTGCCCGCGATTAAGGTCGTCTGGCCCGACTTCACGCAACGGGCTGACAAGGAGGGCTGGCCTGGTGCACGCCTGCTTGCTGCCATCGCTGAGCATGAAATGGCTGAGCGCGATCGACGTCGGATCGAACGGCATCTGAGCGATGCCCGGTTGCCTGCGGGCAAAACCCTCGACAGCTTCGCCTTCGATGCTGTGCCGATGATCTCGCGCGCTCAGGTGACCGCGATGTGCTCTGGCGATGGATGGCTCGAACAGGGCGCCAACCTCATCCTGTTCGGGCCGCCGGGCGGAGGAAAGAGCCATCTCGCCGCCGCCATCGGCCTTGCCCTCATCGAAAATGGCTGGCGCGTCCTGTTCGCCCGCACTTCTGACCTTGTCCAAAAGCTCCAGGTCGCACGTCGCGAACTCGCGCTCGAAGCTGCCATCACCAAGCTCGACAAATATCATCTGCTGATCCTCGACGATCTGGCCTACGTCGCCAAGGATCAGGCCGAGACCTCTGTTCTGTTCGAACTGATCAGTGCCCGCTACGAACGCAAGTCCATGCTTATCACGGCAAACCAGCCCTTCGGCGAATGGAACAGGATCTTCCCCGATCCTGCCATGACGCTGGCAGCTGTCGATCGCCTTGTCCACCACGCCACCATCTTCGAGATGAACGTCGAGAGCTACCGCCGCCGAGCTGCCATCCAGCGACAATCAAAGGCCGGCAGACCACCAACCTACGCGACAATCAAAGCCGTCGACGAAATGTCGCTCCGCGACAATCAACCCGCCCAATAGCTCTTGCCAGCGTCAATCAACACAGCCAAACAGGAACAGTCGCGACAATCTGTTCTCATCCTGATTGACGCCCGCCTCTCATCCAGATCGTCGCGCTATAGCCTGCTGGTCGAGATCGCCAGCGCCTCGATCAATGAACCATCGGGGCGCATCTGCGATGTCATTTTCCCAATCGCCGGCAAGGACAAACTGGCGGCGATCATCAAGGAAAGCCAGGCAAAGGGCGCCTTGGATCGGCGGATCTACAAGGTGATGCGGAGGTCATGGGCCAATCATTATCGCCGTATGCTGCCAAGCCTGCTTTCCGTACTTGAGTTCCGGTCGAACAACGCGGTGTGGCGGCCGGTCCTGGCGGCCCTCGACTGGATCAGGAGCAAGGTGGATGGCGGATGCCGCTTCGTGCCATTGCAGGATGTTCCGATCGATGAGGTGATTCCAGCGCGATGGCGCAGTTCCGTCATTGATGACGATGGGCGGGTAAACCGGATCAGCTATGAGCTTTGCGTCCTGACGCAACTGCGCGACCGCATCCGCTCCAAAGAAATCTGGGTGGTCGGGGCGGATCGCTATCGCAATCCCGATGACGATCTTCCCAAGGACTTCGAGATCAGGCGAGAGGCGTACTATTCCGGCCTCAGCCTGACGCCAGATGCGCAGGCGTTTTGCGCCTCGATCCGGGAGGAGCTTGAACGGGAACTGTTGCTCCTCAATGCCAATATTCCACAAAACGACAAGGTCCGGCTCCTGTGGCGCGGCGACAACCGGATATCGATTACACCGTTCAAGCCCTTGCCCGAACCGAAGGGTCTCGCTTCGATCAAAAGCGAGATCGGTCAGCGCTGGCCGATGACCGGACTGCTGGACGTGTTGAAAGAGGCTGCTCTGGACACGGGATTGATGGATGCTTTCGAAACGTCGGCCTCGCGGGTTACCCTGTCGAAAGCAGCCTTGGCTCAGCGTCTTTTGCTGTGTCTCTATGGCTTGGGCACGAACGCCGGGCTCAAGCGGGTCGCTGGCGCAACACCCGATGTCAGTTACGAGGAATTGCTGCATGTCCATCGCCGTTTCATCCACGCGCCAGCGCTGAGGGAGGCGTGCGCGCGGGTAGCAAACGCGACACTGGCAATCCGCAATGCCGCAGTATGGGGAGATGCGGGCACGGCATGCGCGTCCGATTCAACGAAGTTCGGCGCGTGGGACCGCAACCTGATGACGGAATGGCACGCCCGCTATGGCGGCCGGGGCGTCATGATCTACTGACATGTGGAGAAGCGCGCGACCTGCGTTTATTCCCAGCTCAAGCGGTGCTCTTCCTCGGAGGTCGCCTCCATGATCGAAGGCGTGCTACGCCATTGCACCGACATGGAAATCCAGCGCCAGTACGTCGATAGCCACGGCCAGAGCGCAGTCGGCTTTGCGTTCTGCCGACTCCTTGGATTTGAGCTTGCCCCGCGGCTGAAAGCAGTGGCACGCCAGAAACTGGCCCTTCCCCAAGCCGGCATGCGCACGCGGCTTTCCAATTTACTGCCGATCCTCTCCAGCCCGATCGACTGGGACGAGATCGAGCAACAATATGACGAAATGGTCAAATATGCCGCTGCCATGCAATCGCGCACCGCCGATCCGGAAGCGATCCTGCTCCGGTTTGCCAGAGCCGAAGTGATGCACCCGACCTACAAGGCGCTGAGTGAACTCGGCCGCGCGGTCAAAACAATCTTCCTATGCCGGTATTTGCGTCAGGAGGCATTCCGCCGCGAGATCCACGAAGGGCTGAATGTGGTTGAGAACTGGAACGGCGCTAATGGTTTCGTGTTCTTCGGCAAGGGCGGCGAGATCGCCACCAACCGCATCCATGAGCAGGGAATCTCCGTTCTGGCGCTACACCTCCTGCAAGCGTCGCTGGTGTATGTGAACACCCGCATGCTTCAGACCGTACTGGTTGAGCCGAAGTGGGCGGGGCGGATGACGCCGGAAGATTATCGTGGTCTCACGCCGTTGATCTACAGTCATGTGAACCCTTATGGCCGCTTCGACCTCGACCTGAACGACCGGATTGATTTTGGACGGCTTGCAGCGTGAGGCGGCTGATCGGCCTATAACATTTGGGTACACCCCAGAGTGATAGGGCCGAGTGACACCATTCGTCTGTCACAAAAGGGTGGGTTTGCGCTCAATGTGACGATACACTGCAAGAGCCACCCTAATGTGACGGATTTTGCACTTGGCTCGTATCGGATATGCCCGCGTCAGCACCACGGACCAGGATCTGGATATCCAGATTGGCCGCCTCAAGAATGCAGGTTGCGAAATTATCCGTTCCGAGACCGGATCGGGGGCCTCGCGGAGCGGGCGCACGGAACTGGAAACGATCATGCAGTTTATGCACACCGGCGACGAGCTGGTCGTGCTGCGGCTCGACCGGCTCGGCCGCTCCACGCGCGATGTCCTGAACCTGGTGCATGAGCTTGATGAAAAGGGAGCTTCGCTGCGCATCCTTGAGCCAGAGGTGACGACGGCGGGCGACATGGGGCGAATGGTCATCACCATACTCGGCATGGTCGCCGATATGGAGCTGAAGTTCATCAAGGATCGTCAGCGCGCCGGGATCGAAGCGGCGCGCGCCGAAGGCGTCTACAAAGGCCGGAAGAAAAACATCGATGACGATGAAATCCGACGCCGGATCACCGCCGGCGCGAGCAAGGCCAGCGTCGCGCGCGACCTCAAGATCTCAAGAATGACCGTCTATCGGGCGCTCGACATTATTCCGTCACAGACCAAACTGCCGGAAAAGCCGCCCACTGCCAGCATCGCCCTGCATCTGATTATCGAGAACTTCAACAAGCGTGGAAGAGGTAGAAAACCCGCTCGGGAGCGGATTGAGGCGATGCTGGAACGCGACTACGCCATGGTAAAAAACGGCAATTGTGATTACAAACTGACCGTCGCCTATGACCCCGATCCGGATGGCATTTCCCTTGATGAGGAAATCCAAAGCCTCCTCTCCGAGATGTTCAACATCGCAGAGAGCTACAATTGCTCCATGGAAGCCGATATCTACGAGGTCGGTGGTCAGCAACGGTCCTGGTAGAATCAATCAAGCGTTCAGTGTTCGTTCTTCAACCTGGCCAAAATCGCAGCTTCGGGCCGACTGGGCCTATCAGATCAGGCCGAGACAGCAAGCATGAATAAGAAACAAGCAGGTGGCTCTGTTGCAAAAATCGTGAAGCTTGAGCATGCTTGGCGGAGATTG
>NZ_VLKK01000049.1 GCF_007830065.1 Sphingobium wenxiniae
CCATGGGCATGCTCAACCACCATTTCGCAGCAGCCGCCTGATCGGCGCAGAGCGACAGCCTACCTCTGACTGCCGCCAATCTTTGCAACAGAGCCGTCTTTACTCCCTTCAATCGCCTGACCGGCGATGGCCATGCCATCGGCCGGAACACGGACGCCCAAGAACGCCGGCGGGAGAGGGGGGCAGCGGGAATCTGCGGGAGTGGTGCGGGCGCAGCGAGGCGCAGCCGAGTGAGCCACGGTCCCGCTGATTGTCGTTGCTGGGGAGAGGGGGGCGGAACGTCCTCTCCCCACTGAACAAGGATCGACGCCGGCGCACGCCGGCACCATTCAGCGAGATCCGCTTGCGATCTCGCCCTCGCCATGTGGGTCGTCACCTTGGGCCAAGACCGTTTACGGGCTTGGGGAGCGAAGCGAGTAGGGCCACGGTGCCGCGCAGCGGCAGGCGCAAATCTCAGCCTCCGAACGCCCAAGGCAAAGGAGCTTGAATTACTGTCTCTGTTTTGATACATCCGGCCCCATGAAGCCGGTAGAGTGGTTGGGAAGTAGCAAGGCCGATGTTCGCGCCTTCCCGGAAGATGCGCGAATAGATGCCGGTTGGCAGCTTGAGCTTGTCCAACGCGGCGACGATCCCGACGACTGGAAGCCCATGAAAACCGTGGGGCAAGGCGTTCGGGAAATTCGCATCCGGGAAGCATCGGGCGCGTTCCGGGTGATCTATCTGGCGACGTTGGAGGACCGGGTTTTGGTGCTTCATGCGTTCCAGAAAAAGACGCAGGCAACGGCAAAGAAAGACCTCGAACTCGCAGCGCAAAGGTTGAAACGATGGAAGGCGGAGCAATGACATCGGAAATCTATGAGAACGTGTGGGACGCGCTCGCTGATACCGAGCAGGAGGCCGCGAACCTGAAACTGCGCTCGTCCTTGCTGTATGAAATCCGCAAGGTGGTGCAGGGCTGGAATGTCTCACAGGACGAAGCGGGCAAGCGGCTTGGGCTGACCCGGCCCCGGACCAATGATCTGCTGCGCGGCAAGCTGGCCAAGTTCTCCCTGGATGCGCTCGTCAACATTGCGGCGTCGGCCCATCTGCACGTCGAGTTGACGTTGAAAGAAGCGGCCTGAGCGACGGGCAAAATGGCAGGCCATCGCCCGTTTCGCGATCTTGTGGCTGATCGCATGAAGGATTGGAGTCCGGAGCGCCGCGCCCAGTATGAGGCGCGCAAGGCGCAGTTCGAAGCCGAAACGGCGACGGCCGAACTGACCGGCCAAGCCGCGACGCGCGCGGCGATCGAGGAACTGGAAGCGGGGAAGGGGGCACGCTTCCCCAGCGTCGATGCCCTTATGACGGATTTGCATGATGGCGATTGATCGGCCGCGCGAAGGGGAAACGGCTGCGGAGTTTTTCAGGCGGCGCTCCAAAGGCTCCACATTGGATGGCCTTGACCGCATCTTGGCCAAGGTGCCCGATCGGCCTCCCGAACCCGGCGACGAATTGCCCGAAGGCTGGACGCCCGATCACCTCCGGGACAACCGGCTATGAGGGCGATTTTCATCCGCCACGGCCAAAGCACCGGCAACGCCGGCGTGCCCTGCCATGATCTCGCGGCGATCGAGCTGACGGAGCGCGGCCACGAACAAGCGCGCCAGGTCGCGGCGAGCTGGGCCGACACGCCATCGCTCATCGTCACCTCGCCCTATACCCGCACCCGGCAAACCGCCGCACCGACCATCGCCCGCTTTCCCGACGCGCCGGTGAAGACGTGGCCGATAGAGGAGTTCACCTATCTGCAACCGTCGCGCTGGAACGGCACGCGCAGCGCGGAGCGGATGCCGCATCTCGAACGCTATTGGCGCGAGGCGGACCCGGATTATTGCGACGGGGAGGGGGCGGAGAGCTTCGCCACACTGCTGTGCCGCTGCGAGGCGGCGCTGACGCGGCTCGCCGCCATGCCTGTGGGATCGCTGGCCTATGTGTTCGGGCATGGGCAGTTCATCCAGGCCGCCCGCGCGATCGTCGCCGACGCCGATCTGGATGCTCGCGCGAAGATGCGCGCCTTCTGGCGCAAGGGCGAGCCGCCCGCGATCAGCAACGCGGAGCGGGTCGGGTTCCATTGGCAGGGCGGGCGCTGGGCATGTTCTCCGAGGCCACGACCCGCCCGTGCGGGGTTATGATAGAAACAGCCCGGTCCTCGTCGACGCGCCCCTCCGCTCCGCTGATCGGCGCAGGCGCTGTGGTTGCATCCCTTGCGGCGCAGAATGTCGGGGCCGCTTTCGCCAAGCACCTGTTTCCGGTGGTGGGCGCTTACGGCGTGACCGGATTGCGCATCGCCCTGGCAGCACTGCTGCTGCTCACGCTGCGCCGCCCGTGGCGGCGGATGCCCGCGCGCGCCATCGTGCCCGCGCTGGTCGCCTATGGCGCGATGCTCGGGCTGATGAACCTTCTCATCTATCAGGCTTTCGCCCGCCTTCCGATCGGCGTCGCGACCGGCATCGAGGTGCTGGGGCCGTTGGCGGTGGTGCTATGGGGATCGCGGGCGCGGCGCGATCTCGCCTGGTTCGCCGCTGCGGTGACCGGTCTTGTCCTGCTGCTGCCGCTGCGCGCGGGCGCGGCGCTCGACCCGCTGGGGCTGGCTTTTGCAGGAGGCGCTGCGGCCTGTTGGGCACTCTACATCGTCTATGGAAAGCGTGTCTCCGACACACTCGGCGGGGATGCGGTGGCCTGGGGCATGGTCATTGCTGCGGCCATCAATGTGCCGATCGGCGCGGTGGCCGCCGGCCCGGCACTGTTAACTCCCTGGGTCCTCGGTATCGGATTTGTGGTGGCCGTTCTGTCGAGCGCCTTGCCCTATTCGCTGGAAATGGAAGCGATGCGCCGCTTGCCGGCCCATGTCTTCGGCATCCTGCTCAGCGCCGCGCCCGCTGTCGCCGCGCTGGCCGGCTTCGTCGTGCTGGGCGAGATGCTGACGCCGATCCAGTGGTTCGCCATTCTCCTCATCATGGTTGCGTCGGCGGGAAGTGCAATGGCCGCTTCCAGACCGCGCGCTCCGGCAACCTGATGCTTGGATCGGGCGTGCCCGGAGAGCCGCCCGCGATCAGCAACGCGCAGCGGGCCGAGCTTCATTGGAAGGGTAGCCGCTGGGAATATCTGGCTGCGGCCTAACGGCTGTCGGGCACGATCCCGTCAGTGGCGACGCTGGCGGGTTCTTCGGTCATGCAGGCGGCGAATACCTCCATCAACCGGACCAACTCGTCGAAATCGCTCCGCGACCAGTCCTTGAACATGACCAGGGCCATCTTCTCGCGGGCCTTGTCGAGTTCGTCGGTTGCCACCTTTCCGCGTGGCGTGATGATCGCTTCGCGAACCCGCTTGTCGGCCGATCCAGAGCGACGCTCGACCAGTCCGAGTGCTTCCAACCGAGCCACCTGACGGCTGACGGTCGTATAGTCGCGCCCGACCCTTGCGGCGAGGTCAACCACGCCGATCGGCCCCAACCGCTCGATGCCAACGAGCAGCGGAAAAAGAGCGCGTTCCAGCGTCAAACCCGCCATTTCCAGCAGAGCCGCATCGCGCTCTGGCCGGTTCACGATGCTCACGATCTCGATCAGGGAGCGATGCAGCTTGGGCAGCATCGCTTTGATATGTGCATCTTGCACATTTTCTGTTGACACAAGCCGGCCTCCTTTAAATATGTGCATAATGCACATTGGAGATTCCTAATGGAAGAGCGAGCTGAAATTGACGTGCTGATCTGCGGCGCGGGCGCTGCCGGCCTCACGCTGGCGATCGAGCTCGCGCGGCGCGGAATCGCCTTCCGTCTGATCGACAAGATGGACGATGCGTTTCGCGGCTCGCGCGGCAAGGGGCTACAACCGCGCACGCTCGAAGTCTTTGAGGATTTGGGCATCATTGACCGGATCGCCGCTGCGGGTGGTCCCTATCCACCGCAACGGGAATATCGGGAAGATGGCACCTTCGCAGAGTCGGCCATCGCCGAAATCGAGGAACCGAGGACGGGCGAACCTTACCGCACGCCCTTGATGATTCCGCAATTTCTCACCGAAGGCGTCATGCGCGAACGGCTCGCCGAGTTCGGGCATAGCGTCATGTTCGGTTATGAGCTGATCGGCTTTGAACAGGACGATGAAGGTGTGACGGCTCGACTTGCCGGACAGGCCGGAGAAGAGGTCGTGCGATCACGCTACCTTGTCGGGACCGATGGCGGGCGCAGCTTCGTTCGCCACGCGCTCGGCATCGACTTTCCGGGCAAAACGCTAGGCGTGCGCGCCTTGGTGGCCGATGTTGCCCTGACGGGTCTTGATCGCGATGCGTGGCACCGCTTCAACGAAGGCGACATGCAGCGGCAAATCGCGATCTGCCCGCTCGCCGGCACCGACCTGTTCCAGATTCAAGGGCCGATTCCACTGGAAGGCGACATTGACCTTTCAGCGGAGGGCCTTTCGTTGCTCGTATCCGAGCGCACCGGGCGGGACATTCGCGTCCAGTCGGTGTCCTGGGCCTCGGCCTTCAACATGAACGCCCGACTTGCCGACCGCTACCGTGTCGGGCGCGCGTTCCTCGCTGGGGACGCTGCGCATACCCATCCACCGACTGGCGGGCAGGGCCTCAACACCAGTGTTCAGGATGCCTATAATCTTGGCTGGAAGCTGGCGACGGTTCTCCGGGGCGGTCCTGCTTCGTTGCTCGACAGCTACGAGGAAGAACGTCGCCCGATCGCGGCGGAAATGCTCGGCCTCGCGACCAGGCTGCTCGACGCAATGAAGCGCGGCGAAACACGGCGCGGGCGCGACACCCATCAGCTCGACCTTGGCTATCCTGAATCCCCGCTCTCGTATGACGGAAGCACCAGCGCGATCGGTCCGCTTGCGGGGGATAGGATGCCCGATGCCATGTTGACGGGCGCAGCCGGTCAACCGCGCCGCCTGTTCGACATTCTGACCGGCCCGCATTGGACCTTGCTGATATCACAGTCTGGTTACACGCCAGCGGCCGATGCGCGTGAAGGGGTGCGGGTGGTCACGATCGGGCAGGGGGTAGAGCTGCGCGACCCGTCGAACCAGCTCGGCCTGGCGGACGGCAGCGCGCTGCTCATCCGGCCAGACGGCTATGTTGGGGCTACGGGCTCTGTTGCAAAGATTGGCGGCAGTCAGAGGTAGGCTGTCGCTCTGCGCCGATCAGGCGGCTGCTGCGAAATGGTGGTTGAGCATGCCCAT
>NZ_VLKK01000050.1 GCF_007830065.1 Sphingobium wenxiniae
ATCACAAGGGCCACAGCCTTGGCGAGATGGACATCGACGCCATCCTCGCGCGGGCGCCCGCGCTGGTGCTTGTGGACGAACTGGCGCACACCAATGCGCCGGGAAGTCGCCATCCCAAGCGCTACCAGGATGTCGAGGAACTGCTCGATGCCGGGATCGACGTCTATTCCACGATCAATATCCAGCATGTGGAGAGCCTGAACGACGTTGTCGCCTCGTTCACTCGGGTACGGGTGCGCGAGACGGTGCCCGATTCCATTCTCGAACAGGCGGAGATCGAAGTTGTCGACATTCCGCCAGACGAGCTGATCGAGCGGCTGAAGGACGGCAAGGTCTATATCCCGCATGAAGCGACGCGGGCGCTGGGCCACTTCTTTTCCAAGTCCAACCTCACGGCGCTGCGCGAACTGGCGCTGCGCCGCGCGGCGCAGGCGGTCGATGCGCAGATGCTGGAGCATGTCCGCGCCAATGCGCTGGCGGGCAACTTCGCGGCGGGAGAGCGCATCGTAGTCGCCATCAGCGAATATCCCCATGCCGCCGGGCTGGTCCGAGCGGGCAAGCGCATGGCCGACGCCCTGAAAGCACAATGGACCGTGGTGCATATCGAGACCCAGCGCGATCAGCATTTCAGCGAGGGGGAAAGACGACAGCTGGCCGATACGCTGGCGCTGGCTTCGCGCCTGGGCGCTTCAACCGCCAGTATTCCGGGCTCCAGTGTTGTCGATGGACTGTGCAGTTTTGCAGGAGATGCGCGCGCGACCCAGATCATCATCGGGAAATCCAACCGCTCCTGGTGGTTCGAGAAGCGTCACGGGTCAGTGGTGGACCGATTGATACGCACGATCGGCGATGTCGCCATCCATGTCCTGCCTTCAGGGGGCGGAGACCCTGCAACAGCCCAGCGGCACGAGCCATCGCGCGGACATTGGGGCCGACCCAGCGACTATATCTGGTCCCTGCTTATGGTGGCAGGGATCACCGTGATCGGACGATTGCTTATCGAAGCGATTGCGCTCGGCAATATCGCGCTGCTGTTCCTGATCCCGGTCATGTTTGCGGCGGCGACTTTCGGATTGCGGGCAGGACTGTTCGCGGGACTTGTCGCCAGCCTTGCCTACAACTTCTTCTTCCTGCCTCCCACTGGCACGCTGACCGTCAATAATCCCGAGAACGTCATCTCGATCCTGGTGCTGCTGGGGGTTGCGATCGTCACCAGCCAGTTTGCGGCACGCGTGCGGGCGCAGGCGGATCTGGCGGGGGCGAGCGCTAGGCAGAATGCCGCACTGGCCAGCTTCTCGCGCCAGCTCACGGCCGCCCCCACGCGCGACGAATTGATGCAGGCGATCTGCGCCGAGGTGGCTCGCCTGCTGGATGTTCGCGCGGTGCTGCTGCTGCCCTCAGCCAATGGACCGGACCTTCGCGCCGCCTATCCGCCTGAAGACAAGCTGGACCAGATCGAGATGGCCGCGGCCCAGTGGGTGATCGACAACGAGCAGCCGGCAGGACGCGGTTCGGCAACGTTGACGGCTTCCGACTGGCTGTTCCATCCGCTCGGCAGTTCATTTTCATCGGGGCGCGGCGTTCTGGGCGTGCTCGGCATTGCCCGCAGCGACGCGCGCGATCCGCTTCGCTCCGATCAGGTGCCCCTGCTGATGAGCCTGCTCGATCAGGCCTCTATCGCATTCGACAGGATGGCGTTGGAAGAAGAGAACATGCGTGCCCGGCAGATCGACGAGCGGGACCGCTTGCGCTCGGCGCTACTTTCCTCGGTGAGCCACGACCTGCGCACGCCGCTCACCACGATCATCACTGCGGCCCAGGAAATGAAGCGCCATCCTTCGGCGGTTCTGGCAGACGCGATCGAGACGGAAGCGCAGCGGCTCAACCGGTTTGTTGCCAATCTGCTCGACATGGCGCGCGTCGAGGCAGGAGCGCTGCCTTTGAAAGTGGAGGCGACGGACCTGTTCGATGCGGTGGCAGGCGCCGTTCACGATACCCGCGCATCGCTGCAGGATCACGGCGTCAACATTGACATCGTTCCCGATATCCCGCTGGTCCGGGTCGACCCGGTGTTGCTGCACCATTGCCTGATCAACCTGCTCGACAATGCCGGCCGCTATGCCGATGCAGGTACGCCCATCCTTATCCGTTGTCGGCGCCTGTCGGACGCGCTTGCGCTTTCGGTTATCGACCAGGGGCCGGGAATTCCTCCCGGTCAGGAAAAACGCGTCTTTGAGACATTCACCCGGCTTGAGGGGTCCGACCGGGTTCGTCATGGCACCGGGCTCGGCCTGGCCATCGTCAAGGGTTTCGCCGAGGCCATGGGGCTCACGGTGGAGGCCGGCAACAACGACGATCCATTTGGAGCCTGTTTTACCATTCGCATTCCCGAGGCGCTCATCGTTCCGCACCTCGACGGCAAGGAAGTTCTATGAAGATCCGCCACAAGGTTCTCATCGTCGATGATGAGCCGCATATCCGGCGCCTGATCCAGACAGCGCTGACCCGCGCCGATTATGCGACGCTGGAGGCCGAGAATGCACGCCAGGCGCTGGAACGGCTGAGGCAGGAACGACCGGAGATCGTGCTGCTCGATCTCGGCCTGCCCGATCGGGATGGGCTGGAACTGGTTCCGATCATCAAGCAGAATGCGGACACCACGTTGATCATCATCTCTGCGCGCGACGCGACCGAGGAGAAGGTCGCGGCGCTGGATCTGGGCGCTGACGATTATCTGACGAAGCCTTTCGACACAGCCGAATTGCTCGCCCGGGTACGCGTTGCGCTGCGCAATCGCATGACCCGCGATGGCGGCGTTCCTGCGATCGAAGTCGGAGACCTGTCGATCAACCTGCTCGAACGCAAGATTACGAAGGCGGGTAAGGAAGTGCATCTGACGCCCAAGGAATACGCGGTACTGGCCCAGCTTGCGAAGTATCCTGGGCGGGTCATCACGCACGACCAGATCATGCTTCAGGTCTGGCCGAACGAATCCGAGCGTCATGTAGAGTATCTGCGCGTTCTGGTGCGTACATTGCGGCAGAAGCTCGAAAGTGATCCCCAACGCCCCCGGTTCATCAGCAATGATGTTGGGATCGGCTACCGTCTACGCCTTCCCGAATATGAGTGAGACGCGGGGAAGATGGCAGCCGTCGATCCTATGCAATCTCTATGTCGGGAGCCGTTTCCCGCTCTCGCAATCAAACGGCGATAGGCTGTTTGGAAATTCGCGAAAGCGCGAATTTTGCGACACCGGCCTGCTTCGCTGCGCGTTGGACCGAACGGCTTGCCGACTGGCTTGGTGGACAGGGGGGCAGGCACTCTAGAGCAGTTGATCCGATTGCATCGGATCAACTGCTCTAAGATTTTGGTTTTCCGCGTTTTCCGAGGCATCAGGTGATTCCACCTGATTAGAAAACACTCTAAGTGAGTTCAGAGAGGACGTATGTTCCGGATAAGCTCGACGAGTAGCCGCACACCAGTCGGCACATGTCGGCGTCCAGAATAATAGATGTGGAACCCGCTCCCCAATGACATCCAGTCTGCCATCACCGGCAGCAGTCGGCCATCCTTGAAATACGGCCTGAAAATAGGCTCGCTTCCGTAGATGATCCCGCATCCGCCCAAACCCAGCCCCAAGGCGGCATGGGTCGCATCCACTGTTAACGGGCCTGGCGCTGTGACCACGACAGATTCTTCACCTCGGTCAAACTCCCACTGATAAATCTGATCATTCCCGAGCCTTATCCGGACGCAGCGATGGTCAACCAACTGGCTCGGATGCTCCGGCAGGCCAAACTGCTCTATGTAAGAGGGGGCAGCCGCTGCCATCCATCCGATGTCAGGCGAAAGGCGCTGCGCGATCATGTCTTCGGGAACAGTTCCTCCATAACGAATTCCTGCATCGAAACCGCTTCCAATTACATCGATCAAGCGGTTGCTGACGCTGATATCGACCTCCACATGCGGGTAGCGTTCGATGAATGTCGGCATCACCGGATTCAGGAGCAGGGTGACGGCGTCCTCCGGAACGCTGATACGCACGCGGCCGGCGGGTGTGTCGCGATATCGGTCGAGATTTTCCGATGCGTCGTTGATCGCGTTGAGCGGACCCTCAATCCGGTCCAGCAACTCTTCGCCGGCAGCTGTCAAAGTCACGCTGCGCGTCGTTCTATTCAATAATCTCACGCCACGTCGAGTTTCAAGCGCGCTCATCGAATGGCTCAACGCTGAGGTGGTGACGCCCATCTCCTGCGCGGCTCGCCGGAAACTGCGATGCTTTGCGATCGCAATGAAATAGGCGAAATCGGCGAGATCGGCACGGCTGAGCTGCATCGGATGGCCTTAACACATTGTGGAGCACTGCTCATCAACTCATTGCCTGGGGCTGGTCTAATAATGTGAGATACGAGCCAGTATATCATTGGCAGACCGGATCGCTTCCCCCCGTGTTTCGCAAAGCAAGGAGGTCGTCATGAGCCGAACCGCACTGCTCTTGACTGCCATCCTGGCATCGACCGAAGCCGGGCAGGCACAGGAAAGGACAAAACCCATGAGCATTACCCGCAAGGCCGACCTCAAGACCGTTGATGGCCCCGAGCAGTTTTTCACGGGCAAAGCGACGATCACCGGCCA
The DNA here is from genome assembly GCF_007830065.1 of Sphingobium wenxiniae. Lineage (GTDB taxonomy): Bacteria > Pseudomonadota > Alphaproteobacteria > Sphingomonadales > Sphingomonadaceae > Sphingobium > Sphingobium wenxiniae. The sequence goes on from NZ_VLKK01000050.1 coordinate 4,636, forward strand.
GTTTCAGCGTGAGGATCCCTCGCGCGTCTCAGGCGCTATCGTGCATTTCGAGCCTGGAGCCCGGACCGCATGGCACAGGCACCCGGCAGGTCAGACCCTGATCGTGACCGAGGGCATTGGCTGGACCCAGATCGAGGGCGGCCCCAAATATGAGTTTTACGCCGGCGACATTCTGTGGTGCCCCAAGGACAAGAAGCACTGGCACGGGGCGACGGCACACGACGCGATGACGCACATCGCCATTCAGGAGTCGATGAACGGAACGCCAGTGACGTGGATGGGCTGACTACACGAAAGTGCATTTTACGTACGCTAGGAGAGAACCTTTGGCGAACGCGGGTGAATGACATCATGCGGCCAAGAGCGATGAAGGCGTGCGCAACGGGCGGAGCTGGCCGGGATCGGGGCGGCTTTCGACATTCCAACGATAGTCACCGGTGAGCGAGATATGCTCCCATCCCAGCGGGGCGATATGGCGCGCAACGTCTTCGGGGATCGACAGCGCCCCGACCGCCTGTTCGAGATAACGAGTGTTCCACAGGATGATGGCGGCCACGAGGAGATTGAGGCCGGAGGCGCGATAGGTCTGGT
>NZ_VLKK01000051.1 GCF_007830065.1 Sphingobium wenxiniae
CTGATCAAGCCGGTGCGCGGTTTCAAATCGATCCCCACGGCCTATGCCACGATCAAGGGATTCGAAGTCATGCGAGCCCTGCGCAAAGGACAGGCTCGCCCCTGGTGCCTGCAGCCCGGCATCAGGGGAGAGGTGCGCCTTGTGGAGAGAGCTTTCGGCATTGGGCCCTCGGCACTGACGGAGGCCATGGACATGCTCAACCACCATTTCGCAGCAGCCGCCTGATCGGCGCAGAGCGACAGCCTACCTGTGACTGCCGCCAATCTTTGCAACAGAGCCCGACGAAGTCATAGGACCAGACGTGCCCGGGATATTCCGGCCGAAGCCGGATGCACGATCCGTCGTTCAACCAGAGCCGCCCGCGCTTCGGCTGCCTTTGCGGCACCTTGAGCCCCTCGCGTCGCCAGATGCGCTCGACCCGTTTGCGGTTCACATGCCACCCTGCATTGCGCAGCAACGCCGTCACTCGGCGATAGCCATAACGACCATATTGCCGCGCCAGCGCAATGATATCCGCGGTGAGAGCTGCTTCGTCATCGGCCCCGCGAGGCACCTTGCGCTGTGTCGATCGATGTTGCCCGAGCACGCGGCAGACCCGTCGCTCGGACACCGGCATCATCATTCTGATGTGATCGATACAGCGCCTTCGGCGCGCGGGGCTCAGAAGTTTCCCCGGGCGGCCTCCTGCAATATCAGCTTGTCTAGCGTCAGGTCCGAGATCGCACGGCGAAGCCGCACATTCTCCTTCTCCAGATCCTTCATCCGACGTGCCTGATCGGTCTTCAGGCCGCCATATTCCTTACGCCACCGATAATAGGTTTGCTCGCTGACCGCGATCCGCCGACACGCCTCCGCGGTCGTCGCGCCCTGCGCCAGCACAACCTCCGCTTCACGCAGCTTGCCGATAATCTCTTCCGGGCGATGCTTTTTGCTCGGCATACCTTGTCTCCTTCGTAATCCAAAATATCATCAATTTTGGACCACTCAGAAGGGGGCAGATCAGTTGGGCGCGGCCGGCGGGCGATAACCGGCTTTTCCTCAATGGAATGCTTCACGTGCTGCGGGTCGGCTGTCCCTGGCGCGACATGCATGAGCGATACGGCAAGTGGAACTCCGTCTATGTGCGCTTCCGTCGCTGGGCCGAACAAGGTGTCTGGGATGCCCTGCTGCAAACACTGGTCGACCTGGGTCTGACCGACGACTGGCAACACATGATCGACAGCACCAGCGTTCGCGGCCACGTCTCGGCAGCGGGCGGAAAAGGGGGGCTTGTGCGAACGCTCTTGGTCGATCACGCGGCGGCTTTACGAGCAAGATCCACGCCCGTTGCGACAATCAGGGACTGCCTGTCGGCTTCATCCTGACCGGCGGCGAGGCTTCCGACTACACCGCTGCCGAACCGCTGATGGCGATCCCCGTCGCCACACCCACGGCGCTGCTCGCGGACAAGGGTGTGGATCGGCGCTGGAACGGGCCCCTCCTACTTCACGATCTATCATTTTGAATTGCCGTAAAAAGTTGGTTTTGACCGGGGTCCCGATCGGCGCCGATCGGGACCCCGGCATGCGCCAGTATAAGGATAGAAATCAATGCATTACCTCCCGTCAGAGCGGGTCCCACTCCAACGCTGCTTCACATCCCGGCCGAAGGCAGCCTTCGCTTCGCGCTTGCCCGAGCGCACGGCCTCAATGAGACCACTCTCATCCTCGATCGGGCGCATGCCGCGTCCACCGCCGCCCCAACTCGCCTTGAGCATCAAAGGATAACCGATATCTGCCGCGATCATTTTGATCGCAGTTTCATCGTCGGGCAGCGGTTCACTCGCCGGGATAACCGGCACACTGACGCTAACCGCTATGTTACGCGCTGATACCTTATCGCCCAGGCTGTGCATTGTCGCAGGGCTCGGACCAATGAAGGTAATACCTGCGTCGGCACAGGCTTTTGCGAAATCAGGGTTCTCGGACAGAAATCCATAACCAGGATGGATTGCATCTACGCCAGCGGCCTTCGCGATTTCGATGATCCGCGGGCCATCCAGATAGGCTGCAATCGGTCCAAGACCCTCACCCAGATGATAGGCCTCATCCGCCTTGAACCGATGGAGAGAAAGCTTGTCCTCCTCTGCATATATTGCAACCGTTCGTATCCCTAGTTCCGTAGCAGCACGAAAGACACGGATCGCGATCTCGGAGCGGTTGGCGACAAGAATCTTTCTCATCGCGCGGAGCTCCGCTGCTGCGCAAGGTTCTCAAAGTCATTGCCCATCGGCTGCCGACCTTTGCTTGATCATATCGAGCGCGACATCGACGATCATGTCCTCCTGGCCTCCGACCATCTTGCGGCGACCCAGTTCCACAAGGATGGCGCGGGTATCTATGCCATGTTCCCCGGCAGCCTTTTCAGCGTGGCGCAGGAAGGAGGAATAGACACCGGCATAGCCCAGCGTCAGCGTTTCGCGGTCAACGCGTACCGGGCGGTCCTGCAGCGGACGCACCAGATCCTCGGCGGCATCCATCAGGGCATAAAGGTCGCAGCCATGGTTCCAGCCCATGCGGTCGGCAGCGGCGATGAACACTTCGAGCGGAGCGTTGCCTGCCCCCGCGCCCATGCCGGCAAGGCTCGCATCGACCCGGACCGCACCATTCTGCACCGCGACGATGGAGTTGGCGACACCAAGGCTGAGGTTGTGGTGCGCGTGCACGCCGCGCTGCGTTTCGGGCTTCAGTACCTTGTCGTAGGCGGCAACGCGCGCCGCGTAGTCATCCATGCTCATCGCGCCACCACTGTCGGTGACGTAGACGCAATGCGCGCCGTAACTTTCCATCAACTGGGCCTGTTGGGCCAGCGCTTCCGGGCTGGTCATGTGGCTCATCATCAGGAAGCCCGAGACGTCCATGCCCAAGTTGCGCGCCGCCTCGATGTGCTGCTTGCTGACGTCCGCTTCGGTGCAGTGGGTCGCGATGCGCACCGAACGCACACCCAACTCATAAGCGTGCTTCAGATCGTGGACTGTGCCGATGCCGGGCAGAAGGAGGGTGGTCAGCACCGAGTGTTCCAGCACTTCGGCCACGGCGCCGATCCAGTCCCAATCGGTGTAGGCGCCAAAGCCGTAGTTGAAGCTGGAGCCTTGCAGGCCGTCGCCGTGGGCGACTTCGATCGCGTCGACCTTGGCCCGGTCAAGTGCGCGGGCAATCGCCTGGACGTGGTCCAGACCATACTGGTGACGGATAGCGTGCATTCCGTCACGCAGAGTGACGTCCTGAATGTAGAGCTTTTGCTGGGTCGGGTCGAAAGTCATGCTGCCGCTCCCCCTTGTATTTCGTTGTCGTGCATGCGGTTCGCGATCTTCTCGGCCGTCTTGAGCGCGGCAGAGGTCATGATGTCGAGGTTGCCGGCATAGGCCGGCAGGTAATGGGCCGCGCCTTCCACTTCGAGGAAGACGGAGACCTTGAGCCCGGTGAATTCGCCGTCCATTTCCGGGATGCGCAGCGGACGGTTGGAGCCGATATGCTCAAACTGTACGGCCTGCTTCATGCGGTAGCCGGGGACATAGCTCTGCACTTCGGCGACCATGTCTTCCACCGACTTGCGGATCGCATCCTGATCGGCATCTTCGCACAGACAATAGACTGTATCGCGCATGATCAAAGGCGGTTCGGCGGGGTTGAGGATAATGATCGCCTTGCCGCGCGTCGCGCCGCCGACGTCCATGATCGCCTGGCTGGTGGTCTCGGTGAACTCGTCGATGTTGGCGCGGGTGCCCGGGCCAGCACTCTTCGAGGCAATCGAGGCAACAATCTCGCCATAGTGGACCTTGGCCACGCGGTTCACCGCCGCCACGATCGGGATGGTCGCCTGGCCGCCGCAAGTGACCATGTTCACGTTCTTGGCATCGAGGCACACTTCGCCATTGACCGGCGGCACCACGTAAGGCCCGATCGCGGCAGGCGTAAGGTCGACCATGCGCTTGCCAGCGGCGAGCACCAGTTCGCTGTTGCGCTTGTGCGCTCCGGCCGAAGTAGCGTCGAACACGATCCCGACGTCCGCAAACTCGGGCATCCTGATGAGGCCATCGATCCCTTCCGCCGTCGTTGCAACACCCAGTCGCTGCGCGCGGGCGAGGCCATCGGAGGCCGGATCGATCCCGACCATCACGCCCATTTCCAGTACGCCGGAAAGGCGCATTATCTTGATCATCAGGTCGGTGCCGATATTGCCCGAACCGATGATGGCTACCTTGGTCTTGGCCATAATCAGGCTCCGTTGAACGAGAAGGAACAGGTGCCGATGCCGGCGACATCAGTGCGAACCTCGTCTCCGGCGTTCAGCACCACCATCGGGCCGAGGGCGCCGGCCAGCAGAATGTCGCCAGCCTTCAGCGGGTCGCCGCCTGCTGCCAGAGTGCGGGCCAGCCAGGCCGCCGCGTTGAGCGGATTGCCCAGCGCCGCCGAACCGATCCCGGACGAGGCCACGTTGCCGTTGAGCGTCATGGTCATGGCCGCACCCTCCAAATCGAGACCAGCCAGAGGTAGGCCCTGATCGGACAGGACGAAGAACGCCGAAGAGCCGTTGTCGGCGACGGTATCGGCAAAGGTGATCTTCCAGTCGGCAATGCGGCTGTCGACAATCTCGATCGCCGCATGGACCGAGGCGACCGCCGCCGCGACCTGCTCTGCCGTGGTGTCAGCCGATGGCAGGTCCGCGCCCAGAACAAAGGCTATTTCCGCTTCGGCCTTGGCCTGGATGCAGCGCGCCGGATCAAGATTACCGCCGTCCGCAATCTGCATGTCGTCAAACAGGACACCGAAATCGGGCTGGTCGACGCCAAGCTGCTTCTGCACGGCCTCGGCAGTCAGGCCAGCCTTACGGCCAACGATGCCGCGGCCCTGGCTTTCCCAGAAACTTGTGTTGATCGCCTGGACCGCATAGGCCCCGGCCGCATCGGTCGGCTCCAGCCACTCGCGCAGCGGCGGTAGCGTCTCGCCGGTGTAGGCGTCGCGCAGTCGCCTTGCGAGCTCTTCATAATCTGGCTTGAGCATGGTTCTCTCTTTCTAGTCGCCAAC
>NZ_VLKK01000052.1 GCF_007830065.1 Sphingobium wenxiniae
CCGGTACAGGTAGGTCCACTTGCCCCGCACCTTGACGTAGGTTTCATCCAGGCGCCAGCTCGGATCAAAGCCACGCCGCCAGAACCAGCGCAGCCGCTTCTCCATCTCCGGGGCGTAGCACTGGACCCAGCGATAGATCGTCGTATGGTCGACCGAAATGCCGCGTTCCGCCAGCATTTCCTCAAGGTCGCGATAGCTGATCGGATAGCGACAATACCAGCGCACCGCCCACAGGATCACATCACCCTGGAAATGGCGCCACTTGAAATCCGTCATCGTTCCGTCCGTCCAATCTCCGCCAAGCATGCTCAAGCTTCACGATTTTTGCAACAGAGCCCCCATAAGGATCGCTGCGCGGCCGAAGCGAAGGCGCTGGGCGCATGACCAACCCGACCGCGCAAGCCTATGCTGAATTGCAACTGGCGTTCGACCATTACAACCGGGAGCTGTTCGCGGGCGAGCTGCCCCCCTGCCTGATTACGATGCAGAGGGAAAAGCGGAGCTACGGCTATTTCTCATCGGAACGGTTCGTGCATCATCACGACAAGAGCAAGACCGACGAAATCGCCATCAACCCGGCATATTTCGCCGTGGTCCCCCTGCTCGAAGTCCTCCAAACCGTAGCGCATGAAATGGTCCACGCATGGCAGTTCCATTTCGGCAACCCGTCGCGCTCCGGCTATCATAACCGGGAATGGGCCGACAAAATGGAAGCGATCGGCCTCATGCCGTCCAGCACGGGCCAGCCCGGAGGCGCTAGGACAGGGCAGAAAATGGCCGACTATGCCATTCCGGGCGGCCCCTTCATGCTCGCCACGGATGCCCTGTTGACGCAGAATTTCCGCATTTCGTGGGTCGATCGGTTCCCGGCCATCATGCCGACGCCGGCGATCGACGCCGGCGCCGGCGCCGGCGCTGCCGGCGGCCATCTGGCGGACGTGCTTCAGCCCGCCACGGGGAACCGATCGAACCGGATCAAATATCGCTGCCCTACATGCGGCGTGCAGGCATGGGGCAAGCCCGCGCTGCGGCTCCTGTGCGGTGGCGACGATTGCGCCAGCGCGCCCCTCGCCCCTGTCGAATAAAGGGGCTAGGATCAGCCCATGACGATGCGCAGCCTATTCGACGGGGCTTTGACGATGATCCTCTATGTCCTCGCCTTCGCAGCGGGGACAGTTTTTGTCCGGGCCAACTATGATCTGGTTGAGGCACACCCGCTTCTGGTGTTCTTTGTCGGCGCGATCTGCGCCTACCAGCTATTCAACCTGATCCCGCTTGCCGTTGTGACCATCAACGATCACATTTTAGGCCAGCCTGAACAGCGTCAAAAGCGAGACTAGAGGCCATCCCTTCGGAATAGCGTTAATATCGAGCGCAAGCGGCTCGGTTTGTCGGGAGCTGCATGGTCCGGGGCCGGGGCCTCCGTCGCTGCGGGGTGGGCCTCATCCCATAGAGCTTTCCAACGCTCCGCCTCAATGCGGCGCGCCATTGCGCGGTTCTCAACCGCGTGCAGCCTTCGCGCTTCTCCGGGATCGCTATCCATGAATCTCGCGCTGCACGATGAATGGTAAGTTTCCGTTGCACACCATGATTAACAGCCTGCCGACGATAAAGGCTGGGCATATCGCGCGGGCGCAGCTCCTTCGCCTTGCCAGCGCCGTGCCTGCCCGATACGGCTCTGCAACAACTCTGCTTTCGGGTCGCGCACAACCCGCCGTTGTGTCCGAAAGTGCGAAAGCCCGGCCCTGTGTCGGGCTTTCTTATATTCGTGCTAGACCACGCTCCAACAAATAGTTCTGGTTCTCATAGACGCCTGCGTCTATGCCGGATCTGACAGAGGAAGCGGGATGGCATTGGAACCTATCAGGGTATTGGAGTTCGCGGACGCCGATCGCGCGGACGTGCAACGGCGCGTGGTCGATGCCGTGCAAGCTGCGCCCGAACGGTTCCTGACAGACTATGCGGCCCGACCCGGCACTTTCGGGGGGCGCTACGTCTGTGCGGACGCCATGAAGGAGCTGCTTCCCGAATATACCGCCTCAAGAGAGGCCCGCGGCCGATACAACGCGCCCGTCCACAATGCCGCGGCCGTTCTGGCGGCCGAACAATACCGGCGCGTAGTAGCCGATAGCTCCGATCCGACCCGCAACCTGGTGCTGTTCGTAACCGGGATGCCGGGGGCCGGGAAAACCTCTGAAATCCAGTATGCGGCGCTGCATGAAGGAAACCGGCTCGGCCGTGACGTGCGCGCGATCTTTGAGGGCCAGCTTGTCGATCCGCAAGCGAGCATCGCCAAGGTCGAACAGGCATTGAGCGCCGGATGCAGAGTCGGGGTAATAGCGGTGCTGCCTCGGCCAGAGGAGGCGCTTGCGCACACGTTCCAACGCTTTGAGGAGCTAGGCAGGGGCGCGAGCGCGGCCGTGATGGTGCGTATTCAGGAGGGCACGCCTGACGGCCTAGAGGCCCTTCTAGGTCGCTTTGGCGATCAGATTTCGGTTGCGGTCCATGACGTGCGCGATCGTGCGAATGTTCATCGCCTAGAAGGCATGGACGGTGTAAATATCTGGCGGAAGGAATTGGAAAATGGACCTGTCCAAGAAAGGCTTGAAAGAGAGTTCGACCGGCTCAACCAGCTCGGCCGCGTCAGCGCCGATTGCGCCCTCCAATTCAAAGGACAATCTCCCCACGGGCAACTTTACGCGATTGGAGGCCCTGATGTTGGTGGGAGCCTCGCACATGGCGACGGACGAAAAGCTACGCCGGAAAGTGGCCGAACGTCTCTCCTGAACGCGGCGCGGGGAAGCTCGCTCGCCGGACTCTCCGACGCCCTCAAGACAGGCCAGAGCGAAGGCGACGGCAAAACCAAATCCAACGAAATCGGCCACGGCCTGCCTAAGCCGCCGTCGCCCCGGCGTTCCAGATGAACGCCCCCAGCCCGAACCTTCCGTTTGGTGTTAGCCGGGGAGCGTTGCGAGGGGCTGGCCCCTTGCTGTGGGGGTCGAGCGGGACGCTGGGCGGCCCGATCGCAGGGGGACGCTTCCCCCGCCTGCTCCTTCTTTTCCAGTAGGTGCCATGACCGGCTATCTCGGCTCGAAACAGGTTTCGGGCGCATATCAGGCTGTGATTGCCAATATGCCGCCGCACGATACCTACATTGAGACGCATCTAGGCTCCGGCATCGTCCTCCGGCGCAAGCCTCCCGCTGCCCGCTCGATCGGCCTCGAAATTGATCCGGCTACCTTTGAGTGCTTCGGCTCGATCGCGGCAGAGGAATCGAGCGCGTTCGATGGCGCGGCCGTCGAAACCTACAACGTCGATTGCCTCGCCTTCCTGCGCGATTTCGACTTTTCGGCCGCTGGGCGCGTGCTGATCTATGCTGATCCGCCCTATGTCCTCGCCACGCGCTCCCATCCGGGCACGCGCTACCGCTATGACTATACGGAAGCGGACCATAGGGAACTGCTGGCCGTCCTCGATGCGCTGCCCGCCTCGGTGATGATTTCAGGCTATCCCTCGTCCCTGTATAGCGAACTGCTGCCCGCGCCGCGCTGGCGCGTCCTGTCCTATCAGGCCATGACGCGAGGCGGGCCGCGCACCGAATGTCTATGGATGAACTATGCGCCCGACGCGGCGCATTGGGCCACCCATGCCGGGGTGGATTTCACCGATCGCCAGAGGATCAAGCGCAAGGCGGCACGTTGGAAACGCATGTTTAGCGAGCTGCCTGCGGGCGAGCGAATTGCGATCCTCGCCGCGCTGCTGGAAGTGGACTCATAGCAGGCCAGCGCCGCACTCGTTGCCGTTGTGAAATGATTAACCAAAGCATCCTAGATCAGCCCTGCGACCCGAAGAACCTTTCTCGATCATTTAGGTTCTTTCACTGGACCCGGCTGCATTAGCTGTCGGGTCCATCTTTCTGCGCCGCCAGCTCGTCCACCAACATTTAACCAAGGCGGGCAAGGGTCCGATTACCGCTCCTGTGTCAAAAGAGGCGATGAACGGCGATAACAACAGGCCCTTTTCGCGCGGCGATTTGTCGGCGCTTCTGCTGCTGCTGTTCACGCTCGCCATGATGGCCTATAACTATCGGCATCCAGAGTGGGCGAGCCAAGGCGGCATATGGGCCTACATTGTTCCCCGCCACGGGACAGCATCATAGGCGTGCGCGCCTATCCGATGACTGAACGGACAAAGCGGACGATCGGCGGCCCAACGCCCGCGAGGAAGGCAAGCCCGGTAAGCGCCAGCAATCCCCAAAACTCGATGTGGATAAGCAAGTCGCTGCCGGAATCGTCGTTCGGATCGGGCCAGTCCTTCATGGCACCGGATGATTACGGCTCAGGCTCGATGCTGCAACCTCCTAAGCCAGCAAGGGGCTTCACCGGCCAGCATCATAGACGGGAACGTCTATGCCACCGGCGACATAGACGCGGGCGGCTATGCTGCAGCGCATAGACAGCGGCGACTATGCTTCAGCGGCCAACATTTCCGAGACAGGGCAACCGATCGCGTCCGCGAGCTGCGCCATAACATCCAAGGTCGGATTGGCCTTCCCGTTCTCGATAAACGAAATGTAGGAGGCCGTGACGCCGGTTTGCTCATGCAGCATCGCTTGCGACATTTTGAGGGCCTGCCTCCGCGCCCTCAACCGCTTCCCGAATAATTTGCTCAACGGGTGCGCCATATCGTCCAAACGTAGGTATATTGCCATTCTGGAACCTGCTTCGGAGTCGGGTGATGATGGACTTGAACGACGAACAATATCACCGCCTCCAACATGCTATAGCCCTCACGCGCGAAAGCCTCGCTATCGCGGCGGAGCTGGGCGACGATCTATCAGCCTTTCAACTGAAACACGCGCTCCATTCGCTGCATTACATTAGCGAGCTAGCCCGCCTTATTCACCAAAAGTGTCCTGAAGGGTTGGCGGGAGTGGCGTAAGCCTCTGATCTGAATTAGGAACTGGGTGTCTAAGCCGAAC
>NZ_VLKK01000053.1 GCF_007830065.1 Sphingobium wenxiniae
CGCCTTGCGCAGGATCTCGTTGGCCTGACGTAACTCCCGGTTCTCGCGTTCCAGGGCTTTGAGGCGGTCAGCCATCTCGGTCGGCACGCCAGCACGCTTGCCGCTGTCCACCTCCGCCTTCTTTACCCACTCAAATAGCGTCTGCGGGACGCAGCCGATCTTCTCTGAGATCGACACGATGGCCGCCCAGCGTGATGAATGCTCGGCTTCGTGATCCTGCACCATCCGCACCGCCCGTGCGCGAACCTCGGGTGCAAACTTGTTCGTCGTCTTGCTCATATCGACTCCACTTACTCAGAAGTTGGAGCCTCCGGCAAACCCGGGGCGGTTCATTCCGCCTTCGCCGTCGGAAAAGAAGAAGCCTCAGCGCTCGTTTGGTGCGTGGTCGAGGGCTGGGGAATCACTGCTTCTATCCGAAGCGAAAGCTGCGCGGAGATTGGGCGTATCTTCCTACACCATGCAGCGGTTCAGGAAGCGCGGAGAGATCGGCTTCTGCCAGATAGGCAGCGCAATTCGATACACCGAAAAGCAGATTGACGAATTTATCGAGAAGGCAAGCAAAGCATCATGCTCGGACAACGATTCCAACTCGGCGACTATTGGCTCTCCCAGCGCGCCGGTTCCGCTAATTGGTATGCAACCTACTTCGACAAACGTTCCCGGCAAACAAAGCGCACATCTCTTGGCACAAGCGATTTTCAACAAGCCCAACTGAAACTGGCCGAACTGGTCACGAAGAAAGCGGAGCTGAAGAACGTCCCGCTGGTTGAAATGCCGTTAGCTACCGTCCTGATCCGGTACTGGGAACGTCGGGGTTCGAAAGCCGCGTCCCACGACACCCAGCGGTTCGCCTCCAAGCTCTGGAACGAGTTTTGGGGAGAGGCGACAGTCGCGGAATTGTCGATTCCCCGACAACAGGAATTCATCATCTGGCTGAAAGCGCGAGGCTATAAGAACTCCTATGTCGATCGAATCCTATCTGTAGGCCGCGCCGCGCTGAATCTGGCGTGGAAGTGGGGAGAGCTACCCACCGCTCCCTTTATCATGCACCTATCGGACAAAAGCGATGCGAAGGAGGCGTATCGCCTGAAAGAGCATGAAATGAGGAGATTTTTGTCGGCCGTTCAGGCTTGGCCGCATGTCTACACCTTTTCTATGCTGATGCTGAACACGCTGAGCCGCCCAGCAGCGATCCTCGAACTCGCACCCGTTCAGGTCGATCTGGAAAACCGCCGAATCAACCTGAATCCAAAGGGCCGCAAGCAGACCAAAAAGTTTCGTCCTATCGTGCCAATTACAGACACACTGTTGCCGTTCGTCAGGAATCGCTCCGCCCTGCGCTTCGTGACGTGGCGCGGTAATCCGGTCCAGAGCGTCAAAAAGACGTTTGCCAAGGCCGTCAGCGCGGCTGGCCTTCCCGCTGAAGTCACTCCCTACAGTCTTCGCCATACGATGGCGGCTGAACTGCGACGACGGGGTGTGCCTGCATGGGAAGTTGAAGGTCTCCTCGGCCACCGCAGACCCGGTGTCACCGAAACCTATGCCGAGTTCTCACCCGATTATCTGAGCCAAGGGCGGGCAGCGATAGATGCGTATTTTGACGACTTGGCGATGGAGTTACCGGTGCATCCGGCAGAATGCGTGCCAGTTGCGTGCCAGCCGAAGTCCTTCGCTGTCCTACGGAAAGAGATTTTTATGAGTAATTTCAATTGGAAAACTGGAGCGGGCGAAGGGATTCGAACCCTCGACCCCAACCTTGGCAAAGTTGCATAGGCACTATTCCAAGATACGCTACTGTCCGCCATTCTACGATTAAAGATATGATTTTACGTTTCTTTTTTTAGAACTCTACGCTATACACGGCCGAGAGGAAACCCGCTTTTTCCATCTAGCGTTGTAGCCCGGTTGTAGCCTGAGAAATGGTGAAAGCCCGCAGAAAGACAGAGAAAAATGGCTAAGCAGTCTGAAATCAAGCTCACAAAAACGGTGGTGGACGCCGCTGAGCCAGGCGCAAAGCGTTATGTGCTGTGGGATAGCGATACCAAGGGCTTTGGCGTTCGCATCGGAGTGAGCGGGGTCAAAACCTTCGTGGTCAAGTATCTCGCCGAAGGCGGCGGTCGGAGTGCGCCGCAACGCTTCTTTACGATCGGGCAATTCGGCCCGCTCACCGTCGAGTTGGCGCGTAAGCGCGCGAAGGAGATCGTGGCTTCCGCGCTAATGGGCAAAGACCCCGTTTCGGAGCGCAATGCCAAGCGCAAGGAAATGCGGGTGAGTGCGCTGATCGACCTGTATGAAGCCGAGGGTTGCTTCATCCAGCGCGGCAAGCGCCAGGGCCAGCCGATGAAGCCACTGACCAAGAAATACACCATCGCCCGCCTGCGCCATCATGTCGTGCCGCTGCTCGGCCGGAAGCGCGTGACGGAGATCGGCGCGGCCGACATCGAGCGGTTCTTCCGCGATGTCGAAGCTGGGAAGACAGCGAAGAATGAGAAGACGGGGCCACGCACGCGGATCATCGTCAAGGGCGGCGCCGGTGCGGCGCGCAAAGTGTTCCGCGATCTGTCAGCCGTGTTCAGCTTCGCCAAGCGGCACGAGATCGTCACCGCCAACCCCTGCGAGAAGGCCGTGGTGAACAAGTCCGACAACAAGCGCACACGCTTCCTTACGCTTGAGGAAGTCGCACGCCTGGGTGCGGCGTGTGACGCACTGGAAGCCGAGGGCGTCAACAGCAAGGCGCTCAACATCACCCGGCTGTGGGTGCTGACCGGCTGCCGTCGCAATGAAATCGCCGAGCTGAAATGGGATGAAGTCGATCTGGATAACGGCCTGCTCGTCCTCGACGACAGCAAGACCGGCAAGTCGATCCGTCCGCTCTGCCTAGCGGCGGCGACCTTGCTCAAAGGTGTCGAGAAGGTGGACGACACGGACTATGTGTTTCCCGCCGACGAAGGCGACAACTATTTCCAGGGCACCAAGAATATCTGGCCGAAGATCGTGAAGAAGGCTGATCTGCCCGGCATCACTCCGCATACGTTGCGTCACACGGTCGGCGCTACGGCCACCTCGCACGGCGAGGCGCTAGCGCTAACAGGGGCGATCCTCGGCCATGCGAATCTGCGCTCAACGATGATCTATGCCCATGTCCAGCATGATCCATCGGTGAAGGCTGCCAATCGCGTAGGCCGCCGGATCGCCTCGGCGCTGGCTGGCGAAGCCAAGCCACCCCCCCGCAAGCGTCGCAAAGCGGCCGAATCCATACCGATCAAGGAAGTGGCTCCCGCCAGCAATGGTTTGCTGCCCGATCCCGAATGGGATGCGTTGACTGAGCTTGCCGTATTGCCGGCTGAGGAAAAGGGCTTTCTGGCTTCAGCCAGTGATCCGACGCTTACTATGTTGGCGAAGCGGGGCTTCGCGATAGCAAATGCGGGGCCGAACGATCTGCTCGCATGGTGGCGTATCAGTTCTATCGGCTCAGCGCTGGTCGAGTTGCATATTGTGCATAAAGCTGCCGCATAATAAGCGACGAGTTACCACTATCCATGCTTTCTGGCAGTGCGAAAGCCCCGAAGAAACTCCTCTCGGTCAAGCGCGCCCTCAATCAGGGATGGGCCGATCAGAAAGGCAGGCGTTCCGGCAATTCCAAGCGCAAATGCATCTCTGGCCGTTCGCGCCATTATCGAGTCGATCTCGCGAGCATGGACCTTCAAATCATTTTCGAGCTGACCCCATCGGCCGCCAACTCGCTCGATGACTTCACAGAGAACAGCCGGTTCAAGCGATCGTTGCTCGCTCATCAAGGCATGATGGACCTGCGGATAGATCGATTGCCGGTCGGCAGCGATCGCGACACGCGCCGCAAGCTGCGACACCGCCCCGAAGATCGGCCAGTCCTTATAGATGATCGTCACTTTGCGATCTTCTTCAAATGCCATCCGCAATTGCGGTTCGGCCATCCGGCACGCCGGGCACTGGTAGTCAGTAAAGACCGCAAGGGTGACGTCTGCGTCGGATGGACCCTCACGCGGCGCGCCATGCTCACGGAGGAGCGATTGCGCAACGTCGCTGCCCGATACGTCGCGTCCGAGAGGCGCCGTCTTTCTGAGGACAACGCTTGCCCCGAAGCCGATCGCGACGACGCCGGATAGCTGGATCAACTCTCGACGGGTCAATTTTAGTCGCCGCTCCACTAGCCCGCCTGCGCTGCTCTCTCATCCCGCCCGTGTGATGATGCCCCTTGACCATTTAACCTTACGCCAAACTTAAACGCTGCATCCTAGCTGGTGGCATCGCGCACCTAAGACGGCCTTAAGCTTGCCAGTCGAATATCCGATCATGAACGGCCCGCTGAAATCCGAAGTTTCGGCAAATACGGCGTCAGCATTCGCTCCATCGACTAGGAAAGCCTGTTGATTTCCACTGAGAGTTGACCCGGGATTTTCATCGAGAAGTGACCCGGTTGGAAGGTATGTCCCGCTATGCGGGTGGTGGGTCAAGCGGGTTATTTTTCCTTTCGTGATTTGGGGTCCGCGGCGCTGGCCCTGAACCGAAAGCTGTCATTGCCGGTCTCGAGGATGTGACAGTGGTGGGTGAGCCGGTCCAGCAGAGCCGTTGTCATCTTGGCATCACCGAACACGCCAGCCCATTCGCTGAAGCTGAGGTTGGTGGTGATGACGACGCTGGTGCGCTCGTAAAGCTTGCTCAGCAGGTG
>NZ_VLKK01000054.1 GCF_007830065.1 Sphingobium wenxiniae
ACCCACTCAAATAGCGTCTGCGGGACGCAGCCGATCTTCTCTGAGATCGACACGATGGCCGCCCAGCGTGATGAATGCTCGGCTTCGTGATCCTGCACCATCCGCACCGCCCGTGCGCGAACCTCGGGTGCAAACTTGTTCGTCGTCTTGCTCATATCGACTCCACTTACTCAGAAGTTGGAGCCTCCGGCAAACCCGGGGCGGTTCAGCTTGATTGTGGGTGCTTGCCGTATCTGTTCCTTTGTTGCTGGTATAGTGCTAGCACGGCGCTGGAGGAACAGTATGGCGAAGCTCACAAAGACGTTCATCGACAAGGTGGAGCCGCCCGCCGAAGGGTATGCCATCCACTGGGACGACAAGCTGCCTGGCTACGGGTTGCGTGTCACCGCTAACGGGGTCCGCAGCTTCGTCGCGCAGGGCAGGGTGAGCGGTAAGGCGATCATCACGACCATAGGCCGCTATGGCCTGTTCACCGAGGAAGCCGCACGCAAGAAGGCGCAGAAGATCTTGCAGGACATGCGCGAGGGGATCGACCCGCGCGCGGTCAACAAGGCAGATGCAGCGATGAAGGTAACGCTTCAAGATGTGCTTGAGGCATATGTCGGTCGTCCCGGCAAATTGAAGGCCAGCACTGCCGCAGAGTATCGCCGCCAAGTTGAAAAGACCTTCGCCAAGTGGGCACCGCTCCCCATTGCCAGCATCACCCGCGACATGGTGAAGGAGCGTCACGCGGCGCTCGTGAAGGGCGGTCTTGAGGGCAAGAAAGCTGCGCCCGCCAGTGCCAATGCTGCATTCGTCACGCTCCGCATCCTGATCCGCTTCGCGATGGATGAATACCGGCAGGCGGATGGCACCCCGCTAATCCGCGACAATCCGGTTGATGCGCTCAAGCACCATTGGGCGAAGCTGGGCACGCGGACGGAGCGTTATATCGACCGGCGCAAGATTGGCGAGGTGTGGAACAAGCTGCACGCCATGCGTGGTGAAGTGCAAGGTTATGAAGCACTTGCATCGGTGGACCTGACTATCTTCGGCCTGCTGACCGGCGCGCGAAGGGACGAGATGGCGACCCTGACATGGGATCGCGTGCATATGGATGACCACGACCCGGCCGAGTGCTGGTGGCATATTACCGACCGGAAGCGCGGCGAGGATTTGCAGATGCCGCTGTCATCTCAGGCGGTGGCGCTGCTCAGGTCGCGCCCGCGCCTCAAGCTGGCGGATGGCACCGAAAGCCCGTTCGTGTTTCCGTCATGGGGCAAATCGGGTCGGATTCAGGATGCCCGCGCTCCCATGCAGGCGATTGGCGAGATTGCAGGTAGGCACCTGTCGCTTCACGACCTGCGGCGCACGTTCACGAACATCGCCATGCGGGAGTGTCTGATTGAGAAGTTCCGCACTGACCTCCTGACTGGCCACAAGCCTGCGTCCGATGACGTTACCTCGCGGTCTTATCTCAACCTCACGCGCCTGAATGAGTGGCTCACGGGTGAGGTGCAGAAGATCGGTGACTGGATTGAGCAGCAGGCCGCTATCGCTGCCAGCAAGAACGTGGTCCCGCTACAGCGCAGCGCGTGACGCACGGGGCGGGCCGCTGTTGCCGGGGTAGCAGCCCCGATCGCGCAGCGCCGCCGGGGTAGGGGCGGCCAAGCACCGATCGCGCCCCACGCCGCCCCGTAGCGAAGTTCTCTTTTCAGCCGGGGTCGAATCGGCTATTCAACAAGCGAGCCAGTCCCTCTGAGGACTACCGTGCATGTCGCTGGCTGCGATATGTGCATTGCGAAAGCGGCGATCATGGTGCCAAACGCCCTGATCCGCCGCTATTTTTGTATCTGGTGGATAGGGGCCTTAGAGGAGGTTCCAATGTCTATTTCACAGAACATCGAAGAGTCAGTGTTCTTCGACGAGGCACACATTCGTGAGCTTTGGACTTCATCTTGGAACGAGATGGATATGCACATCAGAGCCAATCCTAGATTCTCAATGTGCATCGAAGATATTGTCGATTCAGTGAGGGCACACGCGCACAGGATCGTAGGAGACATTGCTTACGACCAAGCGGGACTGCTGTAATATTATCAAACACTGTCGCACTTGTTTGCGCTATAACTAGCTTGCTGGCCCGTTTCTATCATTGATAGGGCGGGTCAGCCCCGTCGCTTAGCTGGGATTCGCTCGCACCATTCTGGCGGGAGTCTCCTGCATGTCAGAAATGACCTTTGAGCAGCTCTGCGAGCTGTTTGCCTACGAACCGAAACGCCGCCCCCTCGACAGTCGAGAGGTTGCCGAACTGCTCGGTGTTCACCCGAACACGATGGAGCAATACCGCTTCCGTGGCGAGGGGCCGCGCTATTTCAGCCCGCCCGGAACGCGCCGCGTTTGGTATGCCGAACTCGATGTTCTGCGTTGGCTCGCTTCCGGCGCTCGTCACAGCACGAGCGAAGCCGCCTGACCCCGATTACCACAATCATGAACAACGGCAGGGTTCGCCGCCCTGCCGTTGCCGGAGATCCACATGACTAGCAGCATATTAACCGGCCTCGCGAGAGGTCCACAATGCCCCAAACATTTTGGGCAAAAATGCGCGCCGCGTAAAAATTGGCCGAGTGCGATTGGCAACGCGCACAGATTGACTACCGCCCCCACCCTCGGCGGGGAGGCGCATCATGACTGATACCCAGCATCCTCGGATCACGCTGGCTCCTGACTTCTTCGCAAAGGCTGATGCGGATCGTGCCCGCATTCAGGCGGATCAGAAAGCGGACTTCCAGCAGCAACTTAGCGAAGCGCGGACACAGGGTGGCGCGTATGTCGGTGACGGTCCCATACCGCCCGCGCAAGGTGCGCTACCCATGCCGCCGGGGTTCGTCGGTGCGCTGGCCCAATACATCTACCAGCACGCACCGCGTCCAGTCGCAGAGGTTGCCATTGTCGGCGCGCTTGGACTGATGGCCGGCGTTGCTGGTCGCGTCTGGTATATCCCGAAGTCTGGTCTCAATCTCTACGTCGTGCTGGTCGCCCGGTCTGCGATTGGCAAAGAGGCCATGCACAGCGGCGTCAACACGCTGGTCCAAGCGGCTCGTGAGTTTTACGGCGAAGCTGAATTGGTGACTGATCCTTCGGACTTCGCTTCGGGGCAGGCGCTGTTGAAGGCGTGCGCCCATAACCCATGCTTCGTCAACTTGGCGGGTGAGCTTGGGCATAAGTTCGCTCTCATGGCGGAGAACCGCGATGCCAGTATGCGGTCGCTCCGAAAGCAGATGACCACGCTCTACTCCAAGTCCGGTCCCGATGGTGTCGCGGGTGGCATCTCCTACAGCAGCCAAGAGAACAACGTCGAATCCACGCAGGCCGTCGCGTTCAGTCTTATCGGTGAGACGACCCCTGGCACCTTTTACGAGTCCATCACCGACGCGATGATGAGCGACGGGTTCATGTCGCGGTTTTGCGTCATCGAGTATCTTGGGGACCGACCCGCGCGCAATCGCGCCCATGTGGACCGACCGCCGGAAGCGCTGGTGAGACACCTTGCCACCATCATGCAGCACGCGGGCAAGGCGTCGGCCATCGACGTCTTTCAGAAGGTGGAATTCAGCCCGTCCGCTCAGTCCTTGCTTGATCTGTTTGATGAGGAATGTGACGCTGGCATCGTCGGTCAAGACGACGAGAACTTGCGCCAGCTTTGGAACCGGGCGCACTTAAAGGCGCTCCGTGTCGCCGCCTTGCTCGCTGTGGGCGATCAGTATCTCAATCCCGTAGTCACCGAGGAGCAGGCGGCGTGGGCAATCGCTCTCGTCCGCCACGGTGTCGCAGCGTTCGATAAGCGCATTCGTCAGGGTGATATAGGCGAGGGCAGCGACGGCGGGCGCGAGCAGAAGGTCTTGGACCTATGCAGGGAGTTCCTGCTTCTGCCTTCTGAGAAGCTGCCTTCATGGCTCAAGCACGGCAAGGCGATGCAGGACGCGAACATCGTTCCGCGCCGATACCTCCAACAGCGCACGCAGCGGCTCGCTGCCTTCGAGCGGCACAAGCTGGGGCATACAGCGGCGCTGAACATGGCGATTAAGACCGCCATGACGAATGGCAATCTCATTGAAGTAAAGAAGGAGCCGCTCGTCGAGCAGTTCTCGTTCTTTGGACAGGCATATCGGCTGCTAAGCGCGAAATGATGGCCACAGTGGCAGGGCTACAATCATCGCCTGCGTTAGCGCACGCAGCCCTGCCACCGGCTCGACCTCCCGGTAACCGTAGCCCAAGTTAGCTGCGGAGAGGCTACAGCCCCAAACCCGCGAAAATCCTAGGGATTCATATGTAAAAAGTAGTGTGTTAGTGCGTTAGCCCTTATTGCTCTCTGCGGCATCATTTCGGCCGTTATAAGGGGTGAGAGCGCGAGCTGTTGATTTCCACTGAGAGTTGACCCGGGATTTTCATCGAGAAGTGACCCGGTTGGAAGGTATGTCCCGCTATGCGGGTGGTGGGTCAAGCG
>NZ_VLKK01000055.1 GCF_007830065.1 Sphingobium wenxiniae
TGTGAGCGGACGGAATTGACTGCAACGAGCCGATTTTGAAGCGCCCCAAGGACCGACAAAATTACCTGCAGTGGCCACGGCTACATTTCCGTTCGGCTTCACTTGTCACCTTCTCACCTTCCCCAGCATAGCCGCTGCGGCATTCGAGGCAGGGGCGAGCTTGCGTCCATAGCGCAGCGCGGTCGATGTCGATGTCCAGCGCAGCGCCTGGGCAACAGGGCCTGCATCGGCCCCGCTGGCAAATAGATCCTGTGTCAGCCCGACCCTCAACGAATGCGTACTGAGCGCAGCTATAGCGCGATCGAGCTTCTTGCCCATCAGCGTCACCAGACCCGCATCGGCTGCGGCGCGGGCGCGGCGCTTGATAATATGCCGCACAGCAGTGGGCGTGAGCGCTGCCGACCCGATCGCATAGGTGACTCCGGGATCGCGTGCTTGCACGGCGGCCATTCGCTCCCGGTCCACCTTCGCATTAGGCGCAAGATCGGCCATGGTCAGCGCCCGGCGCGCGAGAACTACTTTGCGTCGCCGCACGGCGATCCGGCAAAACAGCGGGCCTGCGCTAATTGCGCTCACATCGCGCCATAACGCAATCCGCCGCATGGTGTCTGGCGAGACCCAGACATAGCTCCCCTCCCCCAGCTGGTCGGTTTTGGATCGCTCGATATGAAGCAGGCCCGAGCCATCGTCCTGAAGCTGGACACTTTCGCAAGTAGCCGCGACCAGCTCGGACACCCTGAGCCCGGCATCATAGCCAAGCGACAGCAACGCCGCATCGCGCAAGCCCGGCGGATCGCCGCCACAGGCATCGAGCAGCGCGGTGAGAGTCAAGCCTTTGGCTGGCTCGCGGCCGATCTCGGCGCCGAACCGCAAGGGGCCCGCCTGGCGCTGCGCCACGCCCTGTCGCTTGCGCATGCCGCGCAAGGCATCGCGCACCAGCGGTGCCGCAGTCGCCGATGGCAGATCGAGGATACGGTGCACCGCGCCCAGCGAGGCAACTTTGCGCGAAATCGTTGCAGGACTTTGCCGCCTGGCCTCGAGATGGCCGATGTACCCGGTCAAGCGCTCGGGCGAAGCCGGGAGTCCTGGCCGAGGATGATCGAGGCAAAACCCGCTGTAGCATTCAAGATCGGCAGCCAAAGCGCGCAGTGTCGCGCTGCTGCGTGCGGCGAGCGCGGTGGTGAAGTTAAGCTCGGCGACCTGGGTCCCCTCCCCCAGCAAGGATCCGAGGACCGCGACAAGGCGTTCTTTGTGCGTCGGCTTCGTTGACCGGCGGCGTTGCGGCAGAATGCCTTCGCCCGAGGCGAGCACCGTGACAATTTCGGCGCTCGCCGCTGGAACAATAGCGGTGGGGAGTGTTTTGACTTTCCTTGGCGACGCTGCGCGGCTCATTTCCCGGGAATAGCCGCGCAAATTGGCAATGTCACTACCGATAAGATACCATTATCATTAGTGCGTAAAAAGACCATGCCAAGGATGGTGCAGTTAAGTCCTGTTTGCTAGACTTCCTGAAATGGCGAATTTCGAAGCCCATTTTACCGGATTCCATCCGCTCCAGTCGGACGAAGACGCCTCGCCCGAAGCGCTCATGCTGGCCCGTTCGCGCGCCGCGCTTTCATGGGGCCGACTGCAGGGGCTGGTAGCACATCTCGAGCCCGGCGTCGCCCATCTGCTCGCCGCCAGCGTCATTCATGCACAGCTGTGTGAAGCCCTGCTCCAGGCGGGTCATGCCGGTGCCGCCGCGCAGTTCGATCTCTGGTTTTGCTGCCTAGCCGCAGCGCCAACAGAAGGCCCGCACGTGTTCGCGAGGCCGTGGGGAATCGCCGATGCGATCCTCGCCGAACTGTCGCTGGCCCGCTGGGAGCCGGTCGCGCGGGTCGCGCAGCAACTGCGGGCGGCAGCCGGCTCAGATCACGGGATCGTCGGCCCCGCTGACGCGCTCTCGCCGCGCGAGGCGATCGCGCTCGCCGGCCAGCTGGCGAGCGTTGCGGAACAGCACGGCGAAAGCACCTGGCCGCTTGCGGCCATCGACGACCTCCATACGCAGGCTGCGGCATCGGCCCACTTCGCCCCCGCCGAACCCGAGCACCGGCTGCTCGAGTTTCCGGGCGGGCCGATGGCCTTCGCGCAGCCGCGCGCCAGACCGCCGCTCTGGGCAATCGATCTTGCGGCAGGCCAGGCCCTATCCGCCGCCACCCCCGGGATGGTCCCCCTCCCCTGCCCCGGCGCGCTGCGCGCCGAGGCACTGGCGCCCTGGCTCTGGCCGCGCGAGCGCGACATTCTGGTGGCCGACGCGCTCACGGCCTGCGCCGACCGGCTCGCCAAGCTGGTCGAACAGGCCCGGACGCGCCATTCCCACATGACCCGCGCGCTCGCCGCCCTGCGCTCGAATTCGCGCGCGCCCCTGCTCTACACCCTGCTCGCCGGGTTCGGGCCCTTGCGTCCGGGCCAGATCGAACGCGCGCTGCACCTGTCCAAGAACGGCGTGCGCGAACTGGTCAAATCGCTGAAATCCGCTAGTCTTGCCGATATCGAGCGGCATCGTGGTCAGATTCTGATCCGTGCGAGCTTGGCTGACGGCAAGGCGAGCGAGTCCGGTCCTGGACCGGGCCCGTCTCCCGTGCTCTCGGCCGAAAGCCTCGCCGAATTTGATGCAGCGATGGCCGCCATCGACCGGCTGCTCGCGCGCTCGAATGCGTCGCCATCGAACGAGTGACCCGGCAGGTCGAGAACAGTGCGAAACGCGGGATGGGCGAAGCGCCGGCTCAACCGCTCGTGCAACAGTCTCGGATTTCCCAGGCAATCCTCCCAAGGATCGGGGCGCCCGGTCGCCGGGGGAACGGCATCATCCGCCATTCCGCACTGTTTCAGGAAAAACAGCGCATCCTGGAACCCGCGTAAGCAGGTCAGCGGGGATTTCGCAGCACCGACAATCTCGGCCGCATAGCGGCGGCGCACCTCGCTCGCCAGCACCGCGCGCCGTCGGCGTAGCATTTGCGCCGCATGCACCGCAGGGTAGTTCCGCCAGGCCTGCTCAAGCTTCTGTCCGGCTACTTCCAGCACGTGGCGCTTGCGGCCAAGCTGACGCAGGCCCACCGCTGTGATCGCAGCCGCGAGATCCGCTAGCCCGGGCACGGAGCCGCTGGAGCCACGCCTCGCCGGACTATACACCGGCTGCGCATCGAAGCGGAATAGTCGCTCCACCCGTTCGGCTTGTTCCACATTGCTGCTGTGCAGCGCCGCCAGCAAGAGGTGGCGCGACGGCGCAAAATGAAACCGGTTGCCGACCAACGCCGCCATGTATCGCCTTGAAAACGCGTAGGAGTTGGGCTCACTGCCGCGCAGGTGGGCACGGGAAATGACGCGATTCCAGGCGAGGCGCGTGGCGACCAGGGTAAACCGCGCCATCTGCTCGCCTGTCCGGTCCACCGTCTCCTCCAGCAGCCGCTTCGCCGCCATCGTGCGCCCCAGCACCACGATGCTGCGAAGGTCGGTCAGCAGCAGATCGTGGTGCTCGCAGCGCAGGGCAACCCGCAGGATCCAGTTGCGTTCGATCCGCCACGGCGCGCCGCTTTCCAGCCAGTCGAGCCAACATTGCGGGCACCCGATCGAGCGCAGCGCCGGCGGCAGCAGGTCACCGCGTGTGCAGCCCACCAAAGTCCTCGAAATCGCCTTCTCGGGCAGGGCCGTCGCCCAGGCCAACCGCTCGACCATGACCCGGTGCCGCTGCGCGGTGCCATAGGCTGACGAGGCCAGATCGCAGGCGGCCAGCACTGTCTCGATGCCGAGATGCGCGAACAGCGCCTTGCGCGTCGTTTCGTGCCGCGCGGCGAGGCGCTGCAGCCAGGATTCGAAGCATTCCCCGGCCATCGGCCTGACCCGGTAGGCCAGCGGCTCTATCTCGCTCCTTCCCGCTCCAGCGCTCATCCCGGCACTCAATCCGGGCTATAGGGGGTAAAGAGCTGCAAGGCCTGGCTGATATCGTCATGCGTCACCAGCGCCCGATCGTGCCGTTTCGCAACCTTGGCCGACCAGTGCAGGATCCGCTTGAAATTGCCGGTTACCCCG
>NZ_VLKK01000056.1 GCF_007830065.1 Sphingobium wenxiniae
CTCTTGCGATGATCGTGCCTATAACAGCCATCGCGGTCTACTTTTATAGAAGCGAAACATTGGACACGACTTCTCCGTCCTTGACGATCATCATGCAGGCTGCTTCGGCCTTGACGTGGTATTCTTTGAAGGTGGTTTGCGAGGGGTCTTTGAACGTTGGCCGTTCATAGACGCTTCCGATCGATATGTAGGGCGCGATCAAGCGCCCAACTAAGACGATTTGACCTCGTTCCTTTAACTCGCGGGCTTTCTCTGGGCTAAGCTCCAGTTTTACCGTTCGGCTAAAAGTCGAATTCCAACTGTTGTCGTGTCGGGATACGTTGACGTCGATATAATACTGCGAGAAGATTCCAGCCTTCACCCTCGCCGTGGCTCCGTAGGCGTTGCTACCCACGTAGCTGCCGAGTGACGTGAAGTCCTTGAAAGCTTCTAGGGATATCGTCGTGCTTTCGCTGGTATCCGAATAGTCCTGATTCTCCCGAGCCGGAGAAATCCGCGCTTGTTGCGTTTCAGCGTTATAGCTGAAATGATCGGCAAGTGGGACTACCGCTACGATGTTTTCTCCGCCTAGTAGGCGCGTAACTGTATCGCCTCGGCGTTGGACAAATTGCTCTGTTGTCTCGAACTCCGTTTTTCCTTGTGCCGTATCCATATTCGATAGCGGCTTAAGAACGCGTGCGAGCGGAATTATTGATGCGGCACGGGCTGCGGCATTGTCACAGGTGACGCCGGCAACACTCGATGCGTAAGCACTGGCGCTTGATGCTGACGACGCCACGCGCACTGGCGTAGCTTTTTTAACAACGCGCCGTTGGGCTTCTACCTGTCCCGAACAGGTCAGCGTCGTGCCGACCACTAAGGCCGTCCACAGTTTCAGCATACCCCCGCCCTTCTGCAAATTCTGATAAAAGGATCACGCCGCTTCGAGCGTCGGGATACGCGCGATGATATCGGCGTCCTTCACCGCCTGC
The DNA here is from genome assembly GCF_007830065.1 of Sphingobium wenxiniae. Lineage (GTDB taxonomy): Bacteria > Pseudomonadota > Alphaproteobacteria > Sphingomonadales > Sphingomonadaceae > Sphingobium > Sphingobium wenxiniae. Next base: position 972 of record NZ_VLKK01000056.1, read on the forward strand.
ACACGGAGGTCGAAGTTGCGCTGCATGTTCACCCACATTTCGGGCGTGGTGCCGGTGAGCTTGCCGATCCGAAGCGCCATGGTCGGGGTGACATCCTGCTTTTCGGCGAGGATATCGTAGAGAGTCTGCCGCGACACCTCGATCAGCCTGGCGATCTCCGCCTTGGGCTTGTTGAGCGCGGGCAGAATGTCCTCCCGCAGCAGCTCACCGGGGTGCATCGGGGCAAGGCCGGATACGAGCTGGTTCATCATCTGTCTCCTGTCCGGGCCGATCCCGGATCATCATGCGTCTCTATATAAGCTCTATATGTAAACTAAAGCCTTACATGTCAAGCATTGGCTGACAGATTTTTAGGGGGGCACGCCCCCTCAATGATAGTCCTCGATGTTCACGTCGATCGCATTGCCGTCATCCCAAGCCCATGTGACCCGGTAATTGCCGCTGGCATCGACTGCGTATCGTTTGGGCTTGGTGCTCAACCCGTGAAAGCGAAAGCCCGGAACATTCATGTCCTCGGGCTTCGCGGCTGCATCCAGCGTGAGCAGGATGCGACGAACGCGGTTGTGGTTCTGGACGGGAAGTTTTGAGCCATCTCCCTTGGTGGCGAAGGCTTCGAGCGCCTTGCTGGTGTATGTTTTAATCATAGACACATTGTAAGGCATTTCCTGACATTTGTCAAGCGTTACCTTACACTCTGCCGAAAACGATTCTTCGGCGGCAACCCTACCGCCCGAATCCGATATCCGGCCCGTCACGCCCACGCTGACGGTCCAGCTCCTGCTCTCGCTGCCGATCGCGATCACGCTGCCCCGGTTGGTCCAACTCGATCGCCGGCATTTGGTCGCGCTGGGCTGACTGGTCGAGCGCCGGCACCGCCTCGAACCCGCCATCGCTGCTGGTCTGCAACCCCGATCGCATCGCCCGCGCTGCGCCCTGGACCAGGCTCGACATGCCCTGCATCGCCAGTTCGGCCCGCTCGCGGAGCTGGTGGGACCATTCCATTATCCGCTCCTGACCACGCTCGATGTAGAAGCCCAGCCCTCGCTTCTCCATGATCGCCTCGTTCATCTGCCCGCGCGGGGTGACGGCGTGCGGCTCCTCGCCGGCCGCGATCTGCTCGCGCTCAGCGCGGCGCTCGATCGCAGCCGACGCATGGCCCATCTTCACGGTCGGCTCGATATCCAGCCCCTGACGCTCGTAGCTGCGATGATCGACCCGCTCGGCCACCTGGGCGTGTTCCAGCGCGTCGTTGACCATCCCGGCCCACCGCTCCCGGATCGCTTCCACCTCCACCGAGGCCGTCGAACGCACGTCGAGCTGGCGCGTCTTCGCCCCCAGCCCCTCCGGCCCGACCTCCCGCGTCGTCGTCGTGACGTGGGCATGGTGGTTGCGATCGTCGCCATAATCATGGGGGGCATGGATCGCCGCATCGACCGCCACCCCGTAGCGGTCGCGGATATTCTCCGCAAAAGCACGAACCAGGTCGCGGCGCTGGCCGGCGTCCAGCTCGGCCGGTAGCCCCAGCTCGTATTCCCGCGCCACCTTGGCGTCCTTGCGCTTCTCCGCCGCCTCGGCCGCGTTCCACAGCGCGGAGCGGTCCTGCGCCCACTCCGCGCCTTCCGGCGCGATGATGAACGCATCTTCGACGCCCCCCCGTCGCGTGTAGTCGTGCACCAGGCCGTCGCGCTCATTTTCGAGACAGACGCCGGCACGATACGCGACCGCCGCGACCGCGCTGCGCCCGGTCGAGCGCGACACCGATTTCACCGCCAGATGGTAGATCGCCATCGCTGCGCCTGCCTTCTTCAACGTGGTCCAGCAGCGTTGCGCTGGTCGGGGTGTGGGGCGGAGGCCCCGCTGTCGCAAAGCGACATGGGTGCAGGGTATCCCTGCCGCACGCATTACGCAGTAATGCTAAAGTGCGCCCTTGTCTCCTATCGTCATCTCGGGTGGCTTCGCTTGTTGGGTTGAGCTATAGTCGCTTCGCATTCATACTTTCGGGTAGGAAACATGGCGGCACCGACACCAGAAGCGATCGAACAGGCCCGCAAACGGGTCGATCAGGCCAAGGCCCGTCTCGACGCGCTCAATGCCCGTGTCGCTGCCGAAGGTCGTCGCCTCGATACCCGCCGCAAGATCATCCTGGGCGGGCTGCTCATCGATGCCGCCAGCAAGGACAAACGCTTCGCCGGCATCGTCTCCGAGCTGACCCACCGCATCAGCCGCGATCAGGACAGGAAACCGTTCGAGGGCTGGACGCTGCCCGGAGAGGAACGCTGATGGAGCGCGACCGCGAGGACGATCCCCGTCGCCTGCTCGAACAGGCCCGCCAGCTCCACGATCAGGGACGCGGAAGGGGAATGGCTCGTGGCGGCAGCCGAACCGATCCCCCAGCTGGCAAGTTCGATCCGGCCGAGTTCGACACGCCCTCTGACCCGCCGCCCTCTGCTGCCGGTCGTGCGCGCGATGCTGCCGACACCGCCCAGGCGCACAGCTTCTTCTCCCACCTCGACACCAACATCCAGCGCGTCCTTGCCGGCTTCGGCACCCTGCGCGACCTGGTGTCCGACGTGCGCGCCAGCCTCGCCGATGCCGCCGCTAGGGACGCACAGCGTGCCGAGGACGAGGAAGCCCGTGACAAGGCCATAGCGGCTCGCCTGGTCGATCCTGCCGCCCTGGAGGCCCGTGCGGAGGCCGGAGCGCGTCGTGGAGCCACGGACGGCCTTGCCGGGGCGGGGGAGGCCCTGCGGCGTCGGATCGACGCTGACACGGCCGCGCACGCTGCCCTGGCCGATCGTTTTGCAGCCGATGCCGCCGATCGCCGCGCCCATGAGCAGCGCCGGCGCCGGTGGGACAGGTGGTGGAACGGCGCGCTTGCCGGCTTTGCCCTGCTGGTGCCGATCGCCGGGGGTTACGGCTACTACTTGGGTAACGGGGCCGGCGATGCACAAGGCTATGCCCGCGCCCGTGATGAAACGGCTGCCGCGAGC
>NZ_VLKK01000057.1 GCF_007830065.1 Sphingobium wenxiniae
TTGCGCGGGCGCGCGCGCCGGCCAGGCAAGCCGACAGGAGGAAGGTCTTGGCGGGCGGGATCGCGAAGAGATGATCGCGGTGTCCTGATTCTCTGGCTCCGCGGAGAGCCCGGCGCTATCCTCCGCCCATCATGACGAGCAGCGCCACTCTCTTCCGCCTTGCCCCGGCCTGGACCGCGTCACTCCAGGCGATGCGGCTGCGCCAGATCCTCGTCCGATCGCAATGCCGCCGCTGCGGTGCGTTGATGCGCGAGGATGTCGATGCCCTGATCGGGCTCCATGGAGCAGGCGCCAGCCTCATCGACCGGCAGGCCCGATGCCGCATGGTCGGCTGCGACGGCGCGGCCTATTATCTCGCGGCGCGGGGCCATGACCGTCCCTGGCACATATTGCTGCACGATGAGCACCTGCGTGCGGGCCTGGCCAACTGCCCTCCAGCGCGCGGCGCGACCGGCCGGGCCATAGTTTGCGCGCAGGGTTGAGAAGTGCGAGCAGTCACGGCAGGGATCGTCACCCGAATGGGCTGAGACTTGGCACAAGGCTCAGGGCGAAGCCTAGAGCCCGGTCCGGCCGCGCCGGAGCCGCCATTCTCAGCGCATAGATGCAGAGAAATCCGACTTTCAGACGGCAACCGCCCGTCGCAGATTGCCAAGTGCAGAACACAATTTCTGCGATACCTTACGGAGCTGCTGAAGCCTCTCCGCCGCCTCGTTCTCTTCGATCACGAGCGTCGAACGATCAGCCTGCCGTGCCCGGATCGCGATCACACGAAAGATGGCGGCCCATCGACTGGTCCGTTCGACTGTCAGCTTCGCCTGGCCATGGGCGAGCATCGTGCGCAGCCCTTCCTGGTGCCGAAATTCCGCCAGCAGGCTCGCGACACCCTTTCCCTCCACGGAAAAGGGGCCGCCCTCATTGACGAGTGCAGCAAGGTCATCGAGCCGTTGCCCGACCAAATGCCGTAGCTTCACCGACTGTCCTCGTCCCGGCTGAGCGCTCAGATGCAGCAAAGTCTCGGTAACGGCCACCTCCACCGCGGCGAAGCATTGCAGACAGGCACCGCGCCAGGCGTTCACCTCCTGGGTGACGCGCGCCCACAGGGCATCATCGCCGGCATTCGCTATCGCAGCCTCAATCGTCATTATCGCAGCATAGTCGCGGCATCTGAACAATCGGTTCTCGTCTTCGGCGCAAGCCGCGAGCGAAGCGCGGGGAATAACCGGGAGCCGAGCGGCTCCCGGTCGAGCCGTCAGGCAAAGGGATCGAATTCGGTGACGATGGCGACGCTGCCGTCGGCGTCTTCGGCGGTGATAACCCCGTAATGCTGCCCGATCGCGATGACGAAGGTGACCATCATGAGGCTGCGCGAGAGGCTGAAGGCGTGGCGGCGAGCGATTGCGATGTCGGTGAACATGTCGAGGCTCCTTTGCGCGCCGGCGGGTTCGTCCCGCTCGACAGGCGCCCGATGTGTCCGGCCGGTGGCCGCGATCACTTTTTTGGCTGGAGGCCCAAAAAGCCGTAGCGAAGCGACCGGACCCCTTGCGGGTTGATCGCAAAAGGTCACCGGGTGGACCAAGGATCGCGCCGATTGAGAGCGGGCGAACCCGCCGGCCAGGAGGCCAGGTCCCCGCCGATGTCGCGCCCCACCCCTTGCCCTGCCTGCCGCTCCATCCAACGGGTCCGGATGACAGGCCGCCGCTTGTCGGTTAGCCCCGCCGGATGCTGTTCCCGCTCCTGCTTGCCGCCGCCGTGGTCCCCAATGATCAGACCTTCGCCTGCACACCGACGCGCGTCTGGGATGGCGATGGCCCGATCTGGTGCCGCGAGGGCGCCCATGTGCGGCTCGCCGGCATTGCCGCGCGCGAGATCGACAACAGCTGCCGCCCCGGCCAGCCCTGTCCGAGAGCAAGTGGCCCGGCCGCCCGCGATGCGTTGGTGCGCCTGCTTGGCGGACCGCGCGGCCAGACATCCACCGGGCATATTCGCGTGGCTGGCCCCACCATGCGCTGCGTCTCGACCGGCGAAGCCAAGGGCAACCGGACCGGCGCCTGGTGCAACGCGCCCGGCATCGGCGATCTCAGCTGCGCGATGATTGCGACCGGCACCGTGCTGCGCTGGGAGCGCTATGCCAAGGGGCGATGCCGATCCCGCTGATCCGCTTGGGACCATGCCGCGCCTGAACAGGATAAGAGGCCCGGCGGCGATGCCGCCGGGCCGCCCTGTCCGAGCTCAGAAGGGGATTTCATCGTCTTCGGGCTCGTTGCCGCCGCCGCTATTCTCGTTGGACTTGGCGCGGGTGAGGAAGGTCACCTCGTCGGCGATGATCTCGACGCCGTAGCGTTCGATATTCTCGCTGTCGGTCCAGCGGGTGTAGTGGATACGGCCCCGGACCATGACCTTCATACCCTTGTCGACATATTGCTCGACCGTCTTGCCGACGCCGTTGAAGCAGGTGATCCGGTGCCATTCGGTGTCCTCGAGGCGGCGATTGTTGTCGTCGCGCAGGATCTTGCCGTTGCTGTCGCGCTTCGGGCGCGAGGTGGCGAGGCTGAAATGGGTAATGCGGGTGCCGCCCTGGGTGGTGCGGGTTTCCGGCGTGCCACCGACATTGCCGGCGAGGATGACGAGGTTCTGCATGGCCTGAGTTCCTTCGATGTGGGTCCAAGGGACCGTCCCTTCGACTGATCCCCGGCCAAGGCGGACAGGACGGCCCATCCACCGGCAGCGCAGCGCCGGGGAACCCCGAGACAAGGGGTGGTGCGGGCAGCCGTGGCACACGGCAACTCGGCCCGATGGCTTGCGGGTTGGATGGGCCGGACGGCCGGCTTAGGGGTCAGATGAGGAGAAGGACGGTGCGTCGCTTGGGCCATGACCGGAGCCCACCCAGCGAAACCGCCGATATTGCCGGCTTTGCCGAGCACGCCGGTCCGGCATCTCGCGGACCTTACGCCCGTGCCTTATCTGCCCGTCCCTTGAGCCGCAGGACGGGATTGTAGATCCTTCGCATGGCCACTCGCGGGCTCGACACGACGTCCGTTGCACGATCACGCGGAGGGGGAAGAGGAGGTACGCAAGGTGGCGGCGCCTGGCGTGGCTGGCCTCAGGCAGGCCGCCACGGCATCGAGGAGCTGCCCGGTCTCGCAAAGCACGGCGCCGATGTCGCAGGCATAGCCACCTGCCACCAGCGCGTCGATCCGATGCACGGCATAGGCCGGGCCGAGGCTCTTGATGAAATCGGCCAGCGGACGACCGGGCGCCGGCAGGCCTAGCTGCCGCGCCTCGTCGAGGGCGCGGACAAGGTCATGACGGATATCGCGGGCCAGCGCATCGTCCGTCCAGCCATGACCCAAAAGATGCGCCTTCAAACCCAGTTCGCAGGAGATCGCGAGCAAGTGCAGTGCCGGCGCAAGCGCAATAGGCGCGCCAATCTGCGCGCCGCGATGAAATTCGCGCGCTCGATCGAGAAACACGGCTGCAAGCACCGGATCGCCGGGCGCCGCCAATCTTTCGATCGCGCGCCAGCGGCGCGGCGTCAGCTGGCGGAGCCAGGAGGGACCGGCCTGGTTGCGAAGATGCCGTAAGTAAGCGCCATCGGCTTCGTCCACATCGCGGCCTGTCGACCATAAGGACAGCAGCTTCGCCTTCCAGTGGCGG
>NZ_VLKK01000058.1 GCF_007830065.1 Sphingobium wenxiniae
GTTTCGATAAAGCTCAACGCGCTAGGAAGAGATGCAGGAATAGCAGCCCAAGGTATAAACCTTGCAAAGGCTAACGCAGTTGCCGTCTTTGGACGGCCAGCATCCAAAAATAGCTTAACGTGATCTAGTTTGGAATCTTGCACGACAACACCTCACGGCGCTGCCTTTGCAGCGCGGTTTGACCGAGGGCCTCAAGATCAAGTTACGAGAGTTGTCAGTGTCAGATTAGGATTGAGATCAGTTACAATGGCCCGGCTCCCATGTGGTCACAGCGGATTTCCGCGTCAAGGCCGACAAGCGCGGTTGTCCAACAACCACCTTGTACTGATGCAAAAATCATAGGTTCTGCATCGTGTCGGAAACGGCGGAAATCCGGGCGCTTCCGTGATGCATATATCTGATGCACAATGATCGCATGATCTACGGCTATGCGCGCGTCTCCTCCAACGGGCAGGACCTCACCCAGCAGGCCGCCCAGCTCCTCGCTGCCGGTTGCGTGAAGGTCTACCAGGAGAAGGCCAGCGCCGCGTCGGCCGAGCGGCCGAAGCTCAAGCGCGCGATCGGCGCGCTCGATGCCGGCGACGTGCTGATGGTGACGGCCACGGATCGCTTGGCTCGCAACACCCGCGACCTGTTAAACATCCTTCATGCGGTGAAGGAGGCAGGGGCCGGCTTCCGCTCGATCGCAGAGCCTATGGTGGATACGACCTCGCAGTTTGCCGAGGTCGTCATCGCCGTGCTGGGGATCGCAGCGAGCTGGGAGCGCCAGCGGATCGTGGAGCGCACCGCAGCCGGCCGCGACCAGGCGAAGGCCCGTGGGGTGAAGTTCGGCCGGCGAGCGGCCCTCACCCCTCACCAGCAGGCCGAGGCGTTACAGCGGCTTGCCAAGGGCGACACGCAGCGCGCCGTCGCGGCGCTGCTCGGGGTCGATCAGGCCACAATATCTCGGCTGTCGCGCCGACAGGGGTAATCGGGCTTAACCCTCATACCAATTCGTGCTAATTCGCTTTCAGGCCAGTTCAAAGCCGGGATAATTCGGGACTTATACGATTGTTCTTGCATAAGTGCGGCAACAATTCCTAATAAGCCTTGTCGCGCGGCGAATCAGTGCTCGGGACAATCGGCAACGAGGGGAATTGTTATGACGCGCTTGAAAGAAATGGGGGAAAGTGCCGCTTGGCACCTAATGGTTGGCGCCGCCCTCGAAGGCGCACGTCAGCAGGGATATGCTCTCAAGAAGCAGCCTGGCCGTGGTCTCTCCAACACCTATGAGCTGACCAAGGATGGCAAGACGCAGACTGCCAGCATCCGCACCACCCGCGACCGCTGGGTAGCTTTCCCGCCGCTTGATGATGGAAAGCGTTGGAAGACTCTTGATGACGTGGACCTTGTTCTGGTCGCTGCCGTTGATGATCGGCTGAACCCCCAGAACGTAGACGTGTATCTCTTTCCCGCCGACGAGGTGAAGAAGCGGTTCGATGCGTCCTATGCTGCGCGGATCGAGAACGGCCACACCGTCCGCAATAACTACGGCATGTGGGTGATGCTCGATAAGGGAGACAATGCGGTAATCAGCCAGGTCGGCCACGGGATCGCGGAAGAGTACCCGCGTATCGCGAATTTCAGTATCGATGAACTGGAAGGCACCGTGTCCAAGGATGTGCGGAAGATGGCCGATGAAGCCGCTCCGGAGCCCGAAGAGGCTATCCCGGCCGAGGCAGGCCCGTCGCTTAACACTGTTGCGGATGTGCTGGCTTTCGCCCGTGAGAAGATCGCCGTTTTGACCGGTATGCCCGGCGACACGATTAAGCTCGACCTCAAGATGGGAGTGTAAATCTCACTTGGCGGACGTGATCGCGGTCACTCGTCAGGGCGACCAAATAGGCGACCAAAAAAACCTCTTTTGGATTCCGTGGGGCCGGGTCCGGCTAGCAGTCCGATCACTCGGGCTTGAGCCTCACGTCGTTCCTCATCCGATTGATCGAGGCGACGGCGAAGATCGTCGATTGTACCATCACGATCGCGCAACTGTTCCAAAGCAGCATCAAGACGGGCTTGCAACACATTGGAATCCGACCCGTTACGGATGTCAGCATTGCTGTTGCGTAGCGTTTCAGAAGGCGTTCCGGTTACTGGTGCGGCTGACTTTGGAGGATACACCCGGTGCAGTTCGACAGGCTCGATTGAGAAAGAGCCGTTATCCTTCTTTGTCGCAGAAATTCTACCGCTGTTGATGGCACGCGATATGGAAGCCTTGCTGATACCCGTTGCCTTTGCGGCTTCTCCAAGAGTGTAAGCCATCTCATTCGTCCCTGTTGCAGATCGTTTCAAAACATAATCCGCTAACCGTTAGCAGAAACGGTCAGGTGGCGAAACGATCAGACCCGGCCCCACTTGGTGGCACACCCCGTAACCCATTTCGTCCAATCCGCCTTGAGAGCGTCCCCTACCAGTTTGCGGCGCTGTTCGGGGCGGACGCGAGCATACTGATCCGCTAGGCGCTGCACGGAGTGACCACCGCCTAGAGCCATTCCGATTGCATGAAGCTCCGGGGTCTTGAACTCGTCCACCTGATCGTCGGCCGGCCAGCGTAGGGTGTCCGAAACCGATAGCCGAGAAGCCGCCGAGGCGATTAGGCTGGCGGTGTTGACGATGGTTTCTGTCGTCCCTTCCCGGCGGGCCTTTCGGCCGCTGCTATGGCGTCCTGCCTCATCGGCCGCGGCGTCAGTGGCGTCGTCGTCCTTAGGGGTGAAGGTCAGGGTGACGTGGGTGATCTTGCCCCGCGCCCCGCGCTTTTCCGACCAGTCCATCGTGAAGGCGGCGAGCTGGTCAATTTCGGCTTTGCCAGGTGTCAGCACCAGACGCCGGAAGTCGGAGAAGTTAGGCATCGAATTAGAAGGTGCGCCAAGCCGCTCCCGTAGTTCATCGACCGTTCCGGACCATGTGGGGCTACGCCGTCCAGCCAGCAGGCAACCCATCTCATAGAGGGTGATCGCATACTTCGACCGGAAGGCGAGCAGAGCCGCCCGGTTGAGGCGAGCGTAGTAATCGCTCCCTTGCAGAATCGCCCTAGCCGGTGCCGTGAACTCCCACTCGACGGTGGCCCGGCCGTCTTCCGCATGTTCGTTGAGCGTCCAGGCAAGCAGGGCAGCGGTAAGCGTCGCCGCACGCCCTTGCGCCGAGGTCGAAGGCATTTGGAACTTCACATCCATCAGCTCATCGAGAGTGTCCTGGATCCGATCATTGGCGTTGTGGGTGCCTCGCAGATCGCGCTTAGCGATGACGTGCGATCCCGGTCGCCACGCTTCGCCGGCAGCTTTGGCGATTAGAAGAGCTAGGGTCTTGCGGGCCGCCAAAGAGGGTGACGTACCCGCGCCAAACCGTGCTTCGATGAACTCGCCGGCTTTGACAATGGCATGACCGTCACGAACCGAGATCGTGGAAGCCGCCTTCATCGTGCGGCCGATAGGGAGGTCGTCAGGCACGGCATAAGCTTAGCCAGTTACGACATAAGATCAATGTCAATGTCATAGATCGCATAGCCAACCCATTCCTCATGAGGGCACCCGATCCGTCGTAACTGGGCACCCCATTTGTCGTAGGT
>NZ_VLKK01000059.1 GCF_007830065.1 Sphingobium wenxiniae
GAAGCCGAAGAACGATATTATGCCATGCTGGACGACCAACCCATGGCTGCGTAACTTAAACCAAATGGCCTCCGACAAACCCGGGGCGGTTCACAGTGCTGCCCGCCCACCTGTGACGTTCGCGCAGAATGAGACCTTCTAACTCAAGGCACTGTAATGCTCGCTCGGTCTGATCGGATGAAAGGCCCGCCCAATCGGCCCACTGCTGAATAGGCCACACGGTCCACCGACCGGGCCTGCCTTTCACCTTCGCATTGGAGCCGCGCCACCGGAAGATGATCTCCTTGAGCAGCTTGTGAGCGTTCGGGTTTTGCAGACGCCAGACTTTGAAGTCGGAGAGGTCGTCGATCCCGTAGGGCGTGTATTTGGCCGAAGGCATAATGATAGCTCCATTCGAGTTGCTACGATGGAGCGCCGAGCGTATTAGGTGCCGTTACTAGTCAGCGTCGTCCGGCGCTCCGGAAAGCCCTGCCGCGCCAACGGTGGGGCTTTTCTGTTTATGGGAACTGGCACGCAACTGGCACGCAGCCGTTGCTAACCACATGGAAATCCGTGCTAGTCACTGCTACCTGATGATAGGATAAGCCTATGGATTTCCTGAATTTCGTCCCCGTTGCCAAGGTTGGGGTCGAGGGTTCGAATCCCTTCGCCCGCTCCAGATTTTCCTAAGAAAATCAGTGGATTGGCGACTTTCGGGTCGCCTTTTCGTTGGAGACAATGCTGGGCGCGGAGGTCGTTGTCTCCATAATGTCTCCAGATAATTGCCAGAAATAGGCCACCGTAGCGTTGACTAGCGAAAGTTGCGCCAATTGGCCGTGTCGCGAAGCAACCCGTCCGCTCTGCCTGATAGGCCACTGGCTGGAGACAATGGCCGATCCGGGCTGGGGCCGCGATCTCATGCTGGAAAATCGTCGCTATCGGGGCATCCGAGCGAGAACGCCGTCCTGGACGCCGCATTCGCTCAGTCGGGAGATCTCAACATCGAGGCGATCCAGGTCAAAACGACCAACCCCCATCTTGACGCCGGAATCCCTTGAGCCGCCATCCCAAAGTGAGGCGGCTGATGCGGACGATGCACCCACCCAATGCGTCTTCGATTCAGGTTGCAAGCTTTGCCTCGGTGCTCAACACACGACCCCTGCCAGATGATGTCGTGGCAGCATGTATGGAGGACTCCGAGAGTGCTTATCAGGGAGATGATGTGTTGCGCAGGCCGGAAATGGCAGGCTGCACAGCGTCATGGAATTTTGTAGACAACGGTTGATATATTGGATTCCTTTCCAAATTTCGATCAACCGAAAACAACTAGGCTGGAAGAGAGCGATGAGTATCACAGAAGGCGCGCCGAGAGGCGGAGCGATTTCCTATTCGGAGCAGATACGGCGGTTCGCGAAGGAGCGGCCCGATCATTTCGCGATCCGCTTCGTGCCGGTTCATGGGCCGGAAGAAAGCCTGACCTATGCCGAACTGGACGCGGCGGCGGACCGGCTGGCAAAGCGCTTTCTGGCAGAAGGCGCGGATGCGGACAGCATGATCGCGATCGCTCTGCCCAACGGCGTTCCCTTCTATGTGGCGCTGGTCGCAAGCTGGCGCATCGGCGCCTGTCCCGCGCCGCTGAAATACGACTTCACGCCCTGGGAGCAGGAGCGGTACATCGATGTGGTCAAGCCGAGCGTGATCGTTGGCGACTGGCCGGGCGATCTGCCCGCGCCGCGGATCGGCACGGCGCAAGTGGCTGCGATGACCGCCTCGCCGGAACCCGCGCCCCATGTCGTCGATCAGCTTCCCAGGCGGACCTGGGCCATCGCGTCGGGCGGATCGACAGGGCGTCCAAAGCTCATCGTCAGTTGCCGGCCGGCGACATTGGACTGGCAGTTCGCCAGCGTGGAAAGCGCCGCGCCCGGGGACGGCCATGTGCAACTGATTTGCACGCCGCTCTATCATACATCTGCCCTCTCGCTCAGCGTCAAGTCGCTGACGGCCGGCGATACGCTGGTGGTCATTGCCCGGTTCGACGCGGCGCGGGTGGTGGAGATCATCTCGCGCTATCAGGTGACCATGATCGGGCTGGTCGCGGCGACGATGGTCCGGCTCCTGCGGCTTGCGGACCTTCGCGCGGAGCAGATGCAGAGCCTGCGGCTGGTCATCGCCGGAGCGGGCGCGATCTCCGAGACCGTGCTGCGGGGCTGGGCCGATCTTGTCGGAGCGGAGAACATCATCGTCGGCTATGGGGCATCGGAAGGCTTCGGCTCCACCAACATCCGCGGCGACGAGCTGCTCAAGCGGCCCGGCACCGTCGGCAAGGGCGGCGCGTGCGAGATCAGGATCGTCGGCGAGGACGGCCAGGCCAGGCGGGCCGGAGAGATTGGCGAGATTTATATGCGCGCGAAATCGGGCGACAGCGACCGGTTCGAATATTGGGGCGGCGAGGCGCCCAGGCGCAGCGAAGACGGCTTCGTATCGGTCGGGGATCTTGGCTGGGTCGATGGGGAAGGCTATCTCTACATCGCCGACCGGCGCACGGACATGGTGAAAACCGGGGGTGTCAACGTGTTCCCCGCCGAGGTGGAGGCGGCGATCCTGGAGCATCCCGGGATTGCCGACGCGGTGGTGCTGGGATTGCCCGATGCGGACTGGGGCCGCCGATTGCACGCCGTTCTGGTCGCGGCCGACCCGAAGTCTCCGCCCGCCGCGCAGGACATGGCTGCATTCCTGAAGGCGCGGCTGGCTCCGCAGAAGATTCCCAAGGCCTATGAATTCGTCGAGGATTTGGGCCGGGCGGATACGATGAAGCTGAACCGCAACGCCATGGCCGAGGCGAGATCCTGATCCACCGTCCCGCGACGGGCGAAGATGCCGGTCGGGGACAACCGCAAGTCAGGGGAGGGTAACGCCCCAGGCGCGCAGCCGTTCGGCGC
>NZ_VLKK01000060.1 GCF_007830065.1 Sphingobium wenxiniae
CCCTGGAAATGGCGCCACTTGAAATCCGTCATCGTTCCGTCCGTCCAATCTCCGCCAAGCATGCTCAAGCTTCACGATTTTTGCAACAGAGCCACGTGTCCGGCGCCCCCGCCATCGCGCCGTTCACGTATGCCGACGGCCCCGTGCCCTTTCCGCAGGCGACCTACCCCAACGCACCGCACAATGCCCGCGCCGCCGACTGGTCCACCGACTATCGCCCGCGGCAGGACAACCGCATGCTGCAGGGCCTGTTCCGCATGGACTACGACTTCAGCGGCATCACCGTCACCTCGCTGACCGGCTATACCGACCTCAAGTTCGACAACACCACCGAAGGCGGCGGCACCGCGCTGCGCGACACCGACTTGCGCAGCGACAGCGGCCACATCAAGAGCTTCACGCAGGAAGTGCGCATCGCCAACGATTCCCACAACGCGCTGCGCTGGGTGGTAGGCGCGAACTACGAGCGCACCAAGGTCAACGAAGTCACCTGGATGGCCTACGCCGACACCAGCAACACTTACGTCAACGGCTTCGTCAGCCACGCGTATGAAACCCGCCAGAAGATGACGAACTACGCCGCCTTCGGAAACCTGGAGTTCGACGTCAACGACCAGATCACGCTCAAGGCCGGCATCCGCCAGACCCGTGCCAAGCGCGATGCCTATGCCTTCAACGGCGATCTGCCGCAGTTCCCGATCCTGCCGACCGACACCACTTTCGGCGGCACCCCGGGGGTCACGCTGACCGACTTCTTCAACGCGGTATACGGCTCGCTCGGCCCGCTCTACGGCGGCCCGGGCTACCAGATCCCGACGATCGCACCGGGCGGCTCGATCATCCTCGACACGCGCGGGCTGGTGCTGGGCGATCCTTCGGCGAACGATCCGGTCGATCCCGATACTTTCCTCACCGCCACCACCGTCAATACCCGAATCCGCGAGAACAGCACCTCGTGGATGGTCGGTGCGGACTTCAAGCCGGTGGACGGCCTGCTGCTCTACGCCAACGTGTCGAAGGGCTACAAGGCGGGCAGCTTCCCGCACTTGTTGGGCTCGCTCTTCGATTCCTATGCGCCGGTGAAGCAGGAATCGATCATGGCCTACGAGGCGGGCTTCAAGGCCCAGCTGATGGACCGCCTGCTCACCATCAACGGCGCCGCGTTCTACTACGACTACAAGAACAAGCAGACCCGCGCGAAATTCGTCGATCCGCTCTTCGGCGCGCTCGACAAGCTGCTGAACGTGCCCAAGTCCACCATCAAGGGCGCCGAACTGGAAGTCACCGCGCGCCCGATGCAGGGCCTGTCGCTCAGCGCCTCGGTGACGTACCTCGACGCCAAGGTGGACAAGTACCTCGGCGCCGTGGGCCAGACGGCGGTGAGCGGCGTGCTGGTGCCGGTGAACGCCTCGTTCAAGGGCGTCGACCTGCCGTTCTCGCCCAAGTGGCAATACTCGCTGCGCGCGGACTACACGTTCCCGGTCAGTTCGGCGCTGGACGGCTTCGTGGGCGCGGGCCTCAACGGGCAGAGCAGTTCGGTGTCGGCGCTGGTCGTGCCGGGTTCGGCCACCTTCGGGGCGACCTCGGACCTCTACGACATCAAGGCCTATACGCTGGTCAACGCCAACCTCGGCATCCGTTCCTCGGACGGCAAGTGGACGGCGTCGGTCTGGGGCAAGAACATCTTCAACACCTATTACTGGAGCAACGCCACGCAGGTTTACGACACCTTCGTGCGCTACACTGGCCGGCCGGCGGAATACGGCATCACGGTCGGCATGAACTTCTGACGAAGCAACCTACCCTCCTGAAAAGGCCCGGAAACCGCGAGGTTTCCGGGCCACTTTTTTCCCGTTATGACGGATGAAGATCAGATGCTGGTATGCCCGCCATCGATCGCGAACGAGGCGCCGGTGGCGAACGAGGCTTCGTCCGACAGCAGCCAGCGCACCGCGCCCGCGATCTCGGAAGGCTGGCCGAAGCGGTTCATCGGATGGACGGCGGCCAGCGCCTGTTCCAGCCCGGCATCCACTTCCATCGCGCCCTTCAGCATCGGCGTGAGCGTACCGCCCGGCAGCACGGCATTGATGCGGATGCCCTTCGTCGCATAGTCGATCGCGCCGCCGCGCGTCAGGCCCATCGCCCCGGCCTTGCTGGCGCAATACTCGCTGCCGTTCGGGAAACCGACCATGGCGGACGTGGAGACGATGTTGACGATCGCCCCGCCCTTGTCGAGCATCGTGCGGATCTCGTGCTTGTTGCAGAGGAACAGCCCGCGCAGGTTCACCGCGTGGCAGCGATCCCATTCGCCGAGTTCAATCTCGTGCAGCAGCTTGCCACGCTGGGGGACACCGGCGGCGTTGCAGGCGCCGTCGAGGCGGCCGTAAGTGCTCACCGCTGCCCCGATCATCGCGATGACCGAGCTTTCATCCGCCACGTCCGCCGCGATGCCCTGCGCGGTGCCGCCCGCCTGCCCGATCGCGGCGGCGACGGCCTGCGCCTTGCCGCCATCGAGGTCCGCCACGGTGACCCGGCAGCCCGCCTCGCCCAGCGCGAGCGCCACCGCTTCGCCGATCCCGCTGCCACCGCCGGTGACGACGATCGACTTGTCCTGAAGACCTTTCATTCCTTCGTTCTCCCATCTTGGCCCAGTCGGCCCGAAGCTGCGATTTTGGCCATGTTGAAGAACAAAGATTGAACATGGCGATCTACCAGGCTCGCTCTTGTCCTCCAATCTC
>NZ_VLKK01000061.1 GCF_007830065.1 Sphingobium wenxiniae
TGTCAGCCGACATAATAGACCGCAGTTCGTCTAAACGGCGATAAATCAGATACATAGATCATAGTTTCTGCAGGACACTCTGTCCGAGCCCGATTCCACCATCGCGGTAGCAGCCAGATTGAGCTACATTCCCGCGCGCAGGGGAAGTTGTCGTGGAGCCAATCCTATGATTGAGCGAAAGCCTTCTCCTGCGCCCAGACGCAGCCTCAAATCTCTGGAGGCGGGATTGGCCCTTTTCCCGCATTTCCGGGAACACATTTCACAGTCTGGGCCGGTGACGAGCGCTCAGGTCGCAGCAATTTCCGAGGCTACCGGTCTCAAGGAACGGCAGATTCGGACGCTGGGCGCGCGCTACCGGGACCATCCCGTGGCCGAATCGCTTGCGCCGAAGCCGCGAGGGCCGGTTGTTGGCTCACACCGGATAGATCCCGAAGTCAGAGGTGCTATTGACGCACTGATCGATGAGATCGCGCTCAAGATGGTGCCTCCCTCGCGTGCGGAAGCGGCGCGGCAGATTTGGGGACTGCTCCATGCCGACAACGGAGAACATCGGTTTTCCGCCGATCTGATCCCGAGCGAGAAGACCATCGAGCGGCTGCTGGCCGAGATTGCGAGCAGTGTGTGGGCCAAGGCCAGCATGGGCTCCAAGACCCGCAGCGCGCAGGAAGCGCATCCTGGGGAATACCACAGCGATGGTTTCCTCGATCTTGTCCAGATGGACCATACCAGGGGTGACGTCATCCTGGTCGATAGCCTGAGGCGGGAAGAGCTCGGACGGCCGTGGATCACGTTCCTGATTGAAATCTGGACCCGTTCGATTCTCGGCTACTATGTCAGCTTCGGCGATCCCTCGATTTTCCGGTGTGGCAGGGCCGTTGCGAGCGCGCTGCTGCCCAAGCAGCCTGTTCTCGCGCATCTGGGCGTCGATGTCAGCTACCCGATGTTCGGCCTGTTCCGGCGCCTGCATGCCGATCAGGCCAAGCCGCATCGCTCGGAGTCGTTCCGGCGGGCCTGCGTGCGCAATGGCATCGACCCGGATGTCCGCAAACCCGGCCCGGCCCATCTGGGCGGCCATATCGAGCGGCTGATCGGAACAATGGTCGGAAAACTGCGGCTTTTACCGGGTGCGACGGGATCGAACGTGTCGGCACGCGATGGCTA
This sequence comes from Sphingobium wenxiniae, assembly GCF_007830065.1. Lineage (GTDB taxonomy): Bacteria > Pseudomonadota > Alphaproteobacteria > Sphingomonadales > Sphingomonadaceae > Sphingobium > Sphingobium wenxiniae. Next base: position 1,162 of record NZ_VLKK01000061.1, read on the forward strand.
CGATGCCGAAGCCGACGCGGCGATGACCCTGGCAGAATTCGAGCGCTGGCTGCTGTGCCAGATCGCGGTTTATCATCACGCGCCGCATTCCGCGCTTGGCGGCCTGTGCCCGGTGCAGGTGTGGGAACGCGAGGCGGCGCGACATGGCCCCTTGCTTCCGGTTTCGTGCAATACTGATGAGCTTTTCCGCCAATTTCTGCCGTCGAAATCGCTGACGGTCCATTCCCGGGGGATCCAGATCAAACACCGCCATTACTGGCACCCGGCGCTTGGCCAGCGAATCGGCCAGAAGATCGAGGTCAGCTGGGACGAGCGGACGATCCAGCATGTCTATGCCGAGCTCGATGGCAGTTTCGTGCAACTGGCGGTTATCGGTCAATATCCCGATGTCTGGGAGGCGGACTGGGAAGCTGCCAGAGCCAGGGTGAGGGCCATGGGCCGGGCTTACCAGGCCGATGGCGGGCGGACGGCGACGGCCCGCGCGATTGCTGCCGCCAACCAGGAAATCCATCAGGCTCGCCTGCGCACCAAGGAGGCCCGGCGCCGGGCGAAACGGCGGGAAGGGGAGGGGACGACGCTCGCGGATCTGCGGTCACCCGAAAGGCCTGAAAAGCCGCCCGTTCAGTGGAGACCGGTCGCGGAACTTGGCGAGGATTCCTGGTTGAAGGTGCAATCGTGAGCACCGCGGCGCTGACGCGATTACCGGTCCAGGCAGCCTCATTCTGGATCGATTTCAAGGAAGCGCGCAACGCCGTCGAAACCATCGTCGAGGTCGCGCATGACGATCCGGAAGAGCGACCGACCTGCATCGTGCTCACAGGCCAGTCCGGCATGGGCAAGACCTCGATCCTGCGCGAAGCGCAGCGGCGTCTGACCGAGGCTTTCCCCGAACCTGCCGATTGGGGCGAAGCCCGCTACCAACCGGTCCTGCGCACGGTCATTCCCTCGAGCCCGACCTCGCTCAAGATCAACCTGGCCCTGCTCTGGCAGCAGGGCTGGCCGATCCGGGCCAACACGCACAAAACCGCCGATTTCAAGGTTGTCGATCTGTTGGCCGCGCAGGGGACGAGGCTGGTCGCGATCGACAATGTCCATGTGATCCTGACCGCGAGCGGGGTCGCGCGGCGCGACACGCTCGATGCCTTGCGCTTCCTGATGAGCGCAGGCAATGTGCCGCTGGTCGTGGCCGGGCTGGATGTCGCCCGTCAGATATTCGCCGACGATGTCGAGCTGGCCTATCGTTCGATCATGCTCAAATTGCCCCTGTGGGAGCCGGGCGAGCCCTCGCAGCGGCTGATCAGGGCACTGGCGCGCGGAATGGGGATGGCGGTGCCCGAGCATCTCGCCGCGCCCGCATTTGCCGAGCGGATTTGGCGCGAAAGCGGCGGGGTAACCGGCAATTTCAAGCGGATCCTGCACTGGTCGGCCAAGGTTGCGAAACGGCACGATCGGGCGCTGGTGACGCATGACGATATCAGCC
>NZ_VLKK01000062.1 GCF_007830065.1 Sphingobium wenxiniae
CCCTCGCCGATCGCCGAATCTACAATCTGCTGATCGCGAATGCCTGGGAGCGGATCGGCGAGCCGGTCATTCACCGGATCGCCAAAACCGCGCTCAAGGGCACGCACCAGGGCAATGAGCGCATAGAAAGCTCGCTGCTGCGCCTGATGGGCACCATCGCGATCGTCACCATCCGCAAGGGCGGCAAGAGCTACAAGCGCCGCGTCCAGCTTCTCGGCCCCAGCGACGAAAGCCTCGAAAAAGACGGCTTCCTGCATTACCGCATCCCCGAAGAACTGATTGAGATTTTGCGTAACAGCGAAGTCTATGCGCGGCTCAAGACGCAAGTGATGTATTGTTTCGAATCGAAATATTCGCTGTGCCTCTATGAAATGATCGAACGCCGGATCGGCCTCGAATATAAGCAAAGCGAAGAGTTCACGATTGCGGAGCTGCGCGGCTTGCTCAACGTGCCGGAAGGTAAGTTGAAACGCTTCGCAGATTTCAACAAATACTGCCTCAAGATCGCCCAGGATGAAATCAACAAGCTCTGCCCTTTCTGGGTCGAGTTCACGCCGATCAAGAAGGGCCGCAAGGTCGAGCGGGTTTCTATGATGTGGCTCCCGAAAACCATGAGCGGCCGTCGCGACGCGCAAAACCTGATCGACCAACATAGCATCGTCCGCCGCGCGAAGCTGCGCGGGGACATACCGGAAATGCCGGTGCTGGTGGATTTCACCCTGCCCGCCGCCCAACGGTGAGGCCATACCCCAAAACTCACCGTTCGCGCGCTAGGGTCGCCTAGCCCTAGCCGGCCCTACCCCTCGCCAGCATCGAGCGCGCGGCTCACCGTGAACTGAATCCACGCGCTGCGACTGATCCCGCGCCGCTTGGCGGCCGCATCGACCTTCGCCAGCAACGCACGATCGAAACGGAGCATGACAGGCGACTTACGCGGCTCGGCCCCCTGCCCCGCCTCGTCGGCCGCGATCGGCGCGGCCTCCGGCTTTGCCGCGCCGGCAATGAAGGCATCGGCCGCCGCCTCATCCATCGGCGGCTTGGGCTTGCTGTTCGGTTTACGAGCGATAGCCATCGCAATTCACTCCGCTATCATTATGCTATACAAATACCGCGCTGACCAATGCGGACAGTTCGTCGATTGCCTTGGCGTCACGCGGGGATTGCTCCACTACCGCCCTGCCTTCGGCCGCCGCGTTCGGGAACGCCTTGCGCCGCACGATCGACGTGGGCAGCACCTCGATCCCCTCGATATCGCCGATCATGTCCAAGGCGGCCTCATTGTCGGCCCCCTGCGCGTCCGCGCCGTTCAGCACGGCGACGGCGCGCAAGCTCTCGTTGATCTCGCGCGCCTCGGCCACCAGCGCCGCCACCTGGTCGAGCGCCCACACGTCGAAGCTGCGCGGCTGCACCGGCACCAGCAGCGTGTCGGCGACGGTGAGCGCGGCGCGCAGCGAGCCGTTGTCGCGCCCGCCTACGTCAATGATGATATCGTCATATTTGGCCGCAAGCTGGCGGACCTGGCTGCGAAGCGCCGCGCCGGTGAGTGCAACGGCGGTATAGCCGGCCTCGCCAAGCCGATCGGCGCGCAGCTCGGTGAAGGTGAGGGCGGTCCCCTGCTCGTCGCCGTCCACCAGCAAGAGGTCGCGGCCCGCAAGCGCGCGCGCCACCGCGAGGTTGACGGCGAGCGTCGTCTTGCCGACGCCGCCCTTGGTGTTTCCGACTGCCAATATCATTCTGCTCTCGCTCCGCTGGCAATATGGTTGCGCTATAGCATCGTTTGTAATGCCAGGCGATATACATTTGATCGTGGCGCTTATCCGCCTTCTTCGCCCTCATCCTCGCTGTCGTCGTCGTCCAGCGGCTCATGGCTCATCTGGCCGTGATCCTCGATCGGGCAAATCGGCGCGCCGGCCTGCTCAAGCCATTTGCGCGCGGTCCTGATGGTATAGCCGCACGTCGCGCACTCACATTTGAGCATCCGGGCTTTCTGCTTCTTGGGCGCGGTCGACTCTCCGTCCGTGTCGGGACGGGCATGGGGGAGGGAGCCAACGGCCTCCAAGACCGGCGCGATGGCGGCAAGGAACGCCTCGCCGGGGGTGGTGGCCCGCATCGGCCCGACCAGCCCAGACTATCTCAAGCGCCGGGGCTGGAACGAAAAGGCGCCGAATAAGGCCTATACTGGTCACACCGCCGAAAATGGGAAGATAACGACGAAATGGGGGGATGCATCTTGCCCCTCGATCAGGCCCTCGACTACATCGCCAGCAACAGCATCTTCTGGATCTGGACCTGACGAAAAACGTACAAAGTCGAGCTTAGTCACTTAGACTTTTTGGCTATCAGGATTGCGGCCTTGAAAATAAGGCGATTCTGCATTACCTCTATTCGATACGGAGGTAATAGCCATGACGACATTAAGCATAACGGCGCGGGGCCAGGTGACTTTCCGGAAGGAAATTTTGAAGCATCTCGGCATCCAGCCCGGAGGCAAGATCAGGCTCGACCTACTGCCCGATGGGCGGGCGGAATTGAAAGCGGATCGGCCCAAAGGGTCGTGGCGGGAGCTGCACGGAATGCTCAAAGGAAAGGGCAACGGCCCCCGG
>NZ_VLKK01000063.1 GCF_007830065.1 Sphingobium wenxiniae
GGCGAAGCTGCGCCTGCAATGACCGGATCGTGCCGATCGCTTTGTCCTTGGTTCGATTCTCGGCCCGTCGCATCATACTCCCCAGGAGCTTGTCCATCATCGTCAGCACCGCATCGGTAAGGCTTTCCTCAAGCCGGATACCGGCAGCGGCAAGGATCGCATGACGGCGCCGGTCGGGTAGTTCCGCCAGATGCTGCGGCGTGATGCGCGCCGCCTCGTCGGCGATCCGGTCGAACGCCGTCTGAGGGATGGTTGCGGCGCGCGAGGCCGCCAAGCCCAGCGCGCGAACATGGTCGAGCCGTTCGATCAGTCGCAGGACATTGCGCGGTGCCGGCGACAGGGGCGGGTTGCGCAGCCATGAGAGCCAGGTCGCGCCTTTGTCGTCGCGTCGCGACAGGAGGGCGTCGAGCGTCGCGCGTTCGGGTTTGCTGAGATCCCCGGCGAGCACGTCGTGGACCAGATCCCCGGCCTGCTGCCGCGCCCGCCGCACGATCGCCTCGACCACCGTCACGGGCGGCAGCAGCAATCGCCGGCGGCGCATCTCGTCGATGACGATACCGGCAAGCCGCGAGGGCTGGGTGGTGGTCTGCGCGATCGGCATGGCGAATGCGACCAGCGCGTGAAAATCCGCGCGACTGAAAACGCGATGACCGAAACGCCGCGACAGGTCGGCGAGGTGCGTCCGCCGCGTTTCGTCGCGGCGGGCATAGTCGCGCCATGACGCGGGCGACACATCCAACTGACGGGCCACGAACGCGAGGATCGGCATGGGCGGCGCTTCGCCGGCTTCCAGCGCGCGCCCGGGCCAGCGGAGATACAGAATCAGCATCGCATAGCCGAGGCGGGTGGCGTCGCCGCGCCGGGATGCGATCAGTTCAAGGTCGTCACGGGTCAAGGTGAAGTGGCGGGCGATTTCGCGTTCATCGAGCGACGGATCATAATGCTCCGCAAGCATCTCGCGGGTCAGCAGGTGTCTTCTGGCCAAGCTCGAACCCCTCCATGTCACTGTCCGTCAGACGTCCGTTGGACGGCCACTCGGAATATGTCCGTCAACTCTGGACCTTCGATGGCGATTCGGACAAGATCGCATGATGATGGGAAAACGGACACTTCGGGGCAGCACGTGGCGCTGATCGGCTATGCGCGGGTCTCCACCCCCGACCAGCAGCTCTCGCTCCAGCATGACGCTCTGCAGCGGGCAGGATGCGATCGTGTTTTCGACGATCAGGCGTCGGGTGCTAGGACCGACAGGCCCGGTCTTGCCGAGGCGCTGGCCTATCTGCGCGCCGGCGACACGCTGGTGGTGTGGAAGCTCGATCGGCTCGGCCGCTCGATGAGCCACCTTATCGAGAAGATCGGTGAGTTGGCGGCGCGAGGCATCGGCTTCCGCTCGCTCACTGAGAATATCGACACCACCACGCCGGGAGGCATGCTGATTTTCAACATCTTCGGCTCCCTCGCGCAGTTCGAGCGTGACCTGATCCGTGAGCGCACCCAAGCGGGTCTGCGAGCCGCCCGCGAGCGTGGCAGCAAGGGTGGCCGTCGCCCTGTTGTTACACCTGACAAGCTACGCAAAGCGCGGGCGCACATCGCAGCAGGCCTTACTGTGCGCGAAGCGGCCGCCCGGCTGAAAATCGGGAAAACCGCCCTTTATAAAGCTTTGGAAGGCGCAACGGCGTAATAGCTATGGCCCCAAATATCGATCCGATCCGTCATCCTGTTACACAATACCGCCTAGACGCACGCATTCGGGTTATCATCGGAATCTACATAACCTGTTTTGGGATTGGCTTCTTCAATCATGCGCGAGACTTTGCAGCATACGGGTGGAGACCTTATGATTGGGGTCCGTTCCTACTCGAGATATTCTGGACCTCACTGATATTCTTAGACGCGCTTGCTATTATGCTACTTCTTTCGCGTTTCAGGCGGGCTGGATTGGTTCTGGCCGCGTCAATTATGATCGGTGATGTCGCTGCAAACACCTACGCTCTGGTAGCCTTGAGCATTCCGGCATTTGGTTTTTCGGTTCCGCTTCAGGCAACTTTCCTGGGCTTTGTCCTTGGCTCGCTACCGTTCGTTTGGCCCATAAAACCTTCTGGGTTCGGTCAGCGATAGCCACTGCGGCAGCCTTAGCCCAAGTCGTACTGCATTCGTTCGTCTCTCGCGTACGTAAAATTCACTTTCGTGTAGTC
>NZ_VLKK01000064.1 GCF_007830065.1 Sphingobium wenxiniae
GGACAAGCTCCTGGGGAGTATGATGCGACGGGCCGAGAATCGAACCAAGGACAAAGCGATCGGCACGATCCGGTCATTGCAGGCGCAGCTTCGCCTGCTCACCGGTTCATGCCGAACCTTGCTCGACGCGCGGGCGCGAGGCGTCGATTCTCTTGCCGCCATCAGTTCGATCGACTGGGAAAGGCTGGGAACTGCGGTCGTGGACGCCGAGCTGCTGATCGCGCCGGAAACGATCGACCGCACGGCCGAACTGATCGAGCGGCAGCGCTCGCTGCGCTCCGTGATCGGCCCGTTCCTCAACGCCTTTCAGTTTCGCGGTGCCGGTGCGGTGCAGGGTTTGCTCGATGCGGTCCGCCTCGTGGCTGACATCTATCGCACCGGACGACGCCGCCTGCCCGACAAACCGCCGCTCCGCTTCGTGCCGCCGTCATGGCGGCCGTTTGTGCTGCGCAATGGCGTGGTCGTTCGCGCCGCCTATGAACTTTGCGTACTCACCCAACTGCGCGACCGGCTGCGCGCCGGCGACATATGGGTGGCAGAAAGCCGCCAGTATCGCGCCTTCGATAGCTATCTTCTGCCGTCCGCCACCTTTGACGCGATGCGCGCGCGGGGACCGCTGCCGCTGGCGATCGATACCGATTTCGAAAACTTCATCGCTGGGCGCCGCGCCAGCCTCGACACCGCGATCGAGCGGGTGACGATCCTCGCCCGGCAGGGAGAGCTGCCCCAGGTGCGCCTTGACGGCAACGGCCTTGTCATATCGCCGCTCAAGGCAATCACGCCGTCCGACGCAGCAGATATGCGCCGCGTAGCCTATGATCGGCTGCCGCGCGTGAAGATTACCGACCTTCTTTTGGAGGTCGATAGTTGGACCGGCTTTTCCGAGTGCTTCACCCATCGCCGCTCCTGTCGGGTGGCGGATGACCGCAACGCGCTCCTGACCGTGATCCTGGCCGACGGCATCAATCTCGGCCTGACGCGCATGGCCGAGACCTGTCAGGGCGCGACCTTGCGTCAGCTCGCCCATCTCCACGACTGGCATATCAGCGAAGCCGCCTATGGCGAGGCGCTGGGGCGGTTGATCGATGTTCACCGCACTGTGCCGCTGTCCGCGCTGTGGGGCGACGGCACTACCTCTTCGAGCGACGGCCAGCTCTTTCATGCCGGCGGGCGCGGCGCCGCGATCGGCGACATCAACGCGCGCAACGGCAACGAGCCGGGTGTCAGCTTCTACACCCATGTGTCGGACCAATATGATCCGTTTGCGAGCCGGGTGATCGCGGCGACCGCCGGCGAGGCCCCCTATGTTCTCGACGGGCTGCTCTACCATGCCACTGGCCTGTCGATCGAAGAGCACTACACCGATACCGGTGGCGCATCCGATCATGTGTTCGGCCTGATGCCCTTCTTCGGCTACCGCTTCGCGCCGCGCCTGCGAGACCTGAAGGACCGCCGCCTGCATCTGCTGCCGGGCCAGGAAGCGGGGCCACTGTTGGCCGGCATGACCGGCGATCCGGTCGCCATCGGGCATGTCGCCGCCCATTGGGACGAACTACTGCGCCTCACCACCTCTGTCCGCAGCGGCACCACCACCGCATCGGCGATGCTCCGCAGATTGTCCGCTTACCCACGCCAGAACGGGCTGGCGCTGGCCTTGCGCGAGGTCGGGCGGATCGAACGCTCGATCTTCATGCTCGACTGGCTGCGCGATCTCGACCTGCGCCGACGCACCCAGGCTGGTCTCAACAAGGGAGAAGCCCGCAACGCGCTCGCTCGCGCGCTCTTCTTCAACCAGCTCGGCGAGCTGCGCGACCGGCGGTTCGAGAACCAGACCTATCGCGCCTCCGGCCTCAATCTCCTCGTGGCCGCCATCATCCTGTGGAACACTCGTTATCTCGAACAGGCGGTCGGGGCGCTGTCGATCCCCGAAGACGTTGCGCGCCATATCGCCCCGCTGGGATGGGAGCATATCTCGCTCACCGGTGACTATCGTTGGAATGTCGAAAGCCGCCCCGATCCCGGCCAGCTCCGCCCGTTGCGCACGCCTTCATCGCTCTTGGCCGCATGATGTCATTCACCCGCGTTCGCCAAAGGTTCTCTCCTAGCGTACGTAAAATGCACTTTCGTGTAGTCAGCCC
>NZ_VLKK01000065.1 GCF_007830065.1 Sphingobium wenxiniae
AAGGATACCCTCGCGTCGAAGGCCGGGCAGCAGCTAAGCCACAAGCGTTCGCGCCTGACGATCATCAGGTTTTCTACACCCGGTTCAGTGGCCGGCACGCTTCCCAATAAGGAGGCGTGCCGCCGGCTGTGGGCTTGGGTGGCGTGCCGCTTCAAGGCGATGAAGCCGAAGGAGTAGGATGCGCGTGAACAGCCAAATGCCTGTCGGCCGACTGGCCGAACATCTTGAATCCCTGTCGAGAGAGCGAACCTGGTTCGCGATCGTCGCCGCGACGGCGGGGATCGCCCTTGCCGACTATATCATCCCGGCGGTAGGCTTTGCTCCGCTCTACATGCCCGTCATCTGCGCCGCTGGCTGGGCGCTGGGCGCGCGCGAGGGCTATTTTGTAGCGGTCATTGCGGCCTTTCTGGCGGTTGCGCCTTCGCTGCACCATATCGCCGCACTGTCCGTCCCCCTGCTTGCGCTCAGCATCGGGGTCCGCGTCGTGACGTTCCTCTTCATCGCGGCTGCAATCATCAGTTTCCGCCGTTCCTACGATCGCGAACTGTTCCACGCGCACCGCGACCGGATGACCGGGACGCTCAACAAGGAAGTTTTCGAGCGCCGCTGCGCCAGGATGATCGAAGATGCGAGGCATATAGGTCACACGCTCCTGCTCATCATCCTCGATCTTGATGACTTCAAGGCGGTGAACAATCGCGAAGGGCATCGAGCGGGCGACGAGGTTTTGCAGACCTTTGCCGGGGGAGCGGCCTCGATCATGCGCCGGGAGGATCTGATCGGGCGTATTGGCGGCGATGAGTTCGCCCTGCTGGTCCGCGTGCCCTCCATCGTCGAAGGACAGGGATTCGCGCGCGATATTCATACCCGGCTGTCGGCCGTATTGGCGCAATCGCGCTATCCGGTGACGTGCAGCATGGGAGGACTGCTGATCCCACCCCATGCAAGCGGCAGCGCCAGCGATCTGATGCATGCCGCCGATCAGGCGATGTATCGCGCCAAGAATAGCGGAAAGAACGCCATCGCAATCGACAGGGCAGGCGAGGCCGAGGCCCCGGCAGAGGCCCGCATTGCCGCGAAGCGCCAGGAGGGGCTTGTATGATGGACCTCGCCTCGTTGCGGGAACGTGCGATCGTGCTCATGCGCGAGGCGCTGGAGCTGTTGGACGAAGCGGGCGAGGACGTTGCCGCCCAGCATCTGCAATGGGCACACGACATTGCCGCCCGCGTGCCGCCGATGCAGCCGGGCGACGAGATTGATTTCGAGCTAAATCCGGATGCGGTTTGACGGCACCCACCCCCTGGGGCGTCGGGCCGGTCCGGTCCCTGCCAGCTATACGACAAAATGGCGCTGGCGGGGGGCGGGGGGCGGAAACCGGAGGGTGGCCCCCCCGCCATATAATCGCGCCGACATTGGAGGACATGGAAAGGATGGCGGGCGTGCTGGATTGCAGCGTCGTGGACCTTGGACGGCTGACGATCACGATCCAGGAGCTACAAGGAAAGGGGAGAGAGGCGCAATGAAGGCACTATCTGAACAGGCGGTCGAACAGGCCGCCGCCGTGCTGGTGGTAGAAGATGAACCTTTGATTAGAGCGATGGCGGCGGAGTTTTTCATGGAGGCGGGTTATCATGTTCTTGAAGCCTGCGATGCCGCCGCCGCCTTGTCCATCCTTGAAGGCCGCGACGACATAGGGGCGGTGTTCACCGATATTGAGATGCCTGGAGATATGAACGGCCTCGCGCTCGCCGCCACGATCCGGGGCCGCTGGCCCGCAATCGCGGTGCTGATTACTTCGGGCCGGGCCAGGCCCGGTGCAAGCGTGTTGCCGTTGGGCGCCGACTTCATCCCCAAGCCATATCTTCCAACGGACATGATCGCGAAGATAGCGGCCCTTATGGTTTCGGGTCGCCTCGAATAGCAAGTTCGGCCCTAGCCCGCCTTATTCACCAAAAGTGTCCTGAAGGGTTGGCGGGAGTGGCGTAAGCCTCTGATCTGAATTAGGAACTGGGTGTCTAAGCCGA
>NZ_VLKK01000066.1 GCF_007830065.1 Sphingobium wenxiniae
GATCTCCTCGTCGCCCACCTCGGGTAGCACCAGCAGCTCGTCGATTCCGCCCGTCCACGGCGAAAGGCGGGTGAGCAGGGCGGGCAGCGACGATGCCAACGCTTCGACCCTAAGGCCGGCTCCTTCGCAACGAGCGTCGGCATCCGATCCGAGCGCGCGTGCGGCGTCGACCGCATCAATGAGCGCCTCGGAAGCCGCGGCGGCCGATGCACCATCGAGCCGGTCCTGCGCGCGCTTCCTTCGGTCGTCGAGATCGTTCCGGCTCTCGGCGATCTGCCTTCTCGCGGCGGCGTTCTCGCCGTGAGTCCGGGAGAGGTCGCGCAACTTTGCCGCCAAAGCGCGTGAAGGTGTGGCGTCCGCGTTGGGTCCCGCTTCGGCCCTCAAACGGCGAGTCAGCGCCTCCGCGACGACGAGCTCCGCCTCGCGCCGGACTAGATCCTGCGCGGCCTTCGCGACGGCGCCCCCGTCCGCGATGAGCTGGTCGATCTCGTCCGCCTTTTCCAAAAGGGTCGGATCGGCCTCGATTTTGTCCCGACGGTTTTCCGCGTCAGCCTTTAGCTGCTCTGCGGTCGACCTCTGGCGCTGGGCCTCCTCGGCCTCGCGGATCACGCGTTCCGCCTCGTCCTCGCGTTGCACACTGAGATCAACGATGGTTTCGTAGCCGAGCAGGGTCTCGGTCTGCTCGTCGCGCAGCCGTACGAGCGGGGCGAGCCGCCTTACGCGGTCTGCAGCCCTCAGCTCCGTTTGGACCACGTCGCGGGCGTCTCGAGCCAGATTGAGTGCGGCCTGTGCCTCCAGCATCGCGTTCCGTGCGTCAGACCAGGACTTGGGCTTGAGAGCTGCGTCTCGGATCGTCTTGGTGGCTTCGGCGAGCTGGCGGTGCGCGAAGGTAAAGCTGCGTCGCTGGGACGTCGTAGGCGCCCAGATGGCATCGGCCTCGCCTTCGAGCTTCTTGAGCTCGTCGGCGACGCCGGTGAGGCCAGAACCCGCGGCGAACAACGTGCGGCCGAGGTCGTTCTTGGCTTCTACCATTGCCTTGCCTCCCGAGCGCAGGGCATCCTGGTCGAGACTGAAGGAGAGGCTGAAGGTTTCGCGGGTCTGCCCTTTCAGCATCGAGGCAAGGGGAGCCTCGTCGATCGCTGCGTCATTCGTGTCAAGCAGCGTGCCGGCCGTACCCTTTTTCCGGCGGCACGCGAACGTCCGACTACCGTCCTCCAGTACCGCACCGACCCTGAGGAGGATGTAATCGAACATGAAGTTGTACGGCGACCGCTGGGGGAATCCGAAAAGGAGGTCTGACACCGCCGCCAGCGAGGTCGTCTTGCCGGCTTCGTTCGCCCCATAGATGATGTGGAGGTCGGGGTCGCCGGACCGAAAGTTTAGCTCGCAGTCCGCGAAGCGGCCGTATCTGTTGGTGATAATGGCGGATGAGCGAGACTTCGCCGCGTTCGGCGATGGACCGGTATTTGGGATCAAGAACTCCACCCTTGGCATCTCGCATACGGGCGAGCGTGGTATAAAGTGCTGTCAGGGTCAGATCCGAATGGCGCGCTAGAACCTTCCGGCGCAACCTGTCCAATTTGCGCGCTGCAATCCGAATCCTCTGCTCCAGTTCCGGCACGCTCGGCGGAAAGGGAAACGGATCAAAACAGGTTTCATTTTGATAACGCGGATCGTCGCCCGACCCCATCCGCCCGCCCGCACGAAGCGCCCACACGGTGTGCGCTGTGCTCGAGACCACGCCGAGAACATAGGGGTCGTCGGACGCAATCGCTATAACTGAGCCATCCACGAGACGGCCCGCACTGGGAATAAACTTGAAGAACCTCTCCGTAGCTGTTTCGCTGGTGACGATGTAGCGCCGGAGACCGCTGATGGCTGCACGAAGCCTCGGTCGAGGTTCTGCGAAGCGCCACCAATTGAGGCGGTACT
>NZ_VLKK01000067.1 GCF_007830065.1 Sphingobium wenxiniae
AACGTGTTGACCGCGTTGAACGACTGCGATCCGCCCGAAACCTGCATGACGGCCAGGGTCCGGCCCTGGGTCGGACGCATGCCGCCGAATTCGAGCGGCAAATGGTCGATCTGCGCTTTCATGATGCCGGTGATCTGGCCGTGCCGTTCGGGACTGCACCAGACCATGCCCTCGGACCAAAGCGCATGCTCGCGAAGCTCATGCACCGCCGGGTGATCATCGTCCTTGATCTGGTCGGGGAGCGGGAGATCGGCCGGATCGAAGATCCGCACTTCGGCGCCGAAGAGGATGAGCAGCCGGGCCGCTTCCTCGACCGCGAAGCGACTGAACGACCGCTCGCGCAGCGAGCCGTAGAGGAGGAGGATGCGAGGTTTCGGCTCAAGCGCGCCGAGCCCGGCGGCGAGATCGGGCCGGATCATTGCACGGTCCAGCGCGGGCATGTGATCGGGTTCGGGAAGGATACGAAGACGCGACATCAGGCAATCCATTTGTACAAAAGGGCGGCGCTCGCCGGGCATAGCGATCGGAACTCGGCCGATTGCGCGATGACGGCAGGAACGTCGGTCCGTTCGGCTGTTTCATAGCCGTGACGGCGAAAGAAAGGCTCGGCGGTCGTGGTGAGCAGGTACAGGCTAGTCGCGCCCTCATCAGCTGCAGCGCGTTCGACTGCCGTGAGAATGGCACCGCCCAATCCGCATCCGCGCCGATCGGCCTTCACGACCAGCGAGCGCAGCAGGCGGTCGGAGCCGTCGCCTTCGATCCCGCCATAGCCGACAAGGCCAACATCATCCTCGAACCGAAAGAAGCGGCGTCCCGCCTCGGCGAGATCACTGGCAGGCAGACCCGCCGCGCTCAGCTCCGCCATCAGGTCGGAAAGCGACCTGGAATCCAGCAGTGTAGCGATCATGCAGGAACGCGTTGCTCGTACCAGGGCCGCGTCTTCTTGACGATGCTGACGACAGACAGCATTACCGGCACCTCGACCAGCACGCCCACCACGGTCGCGAGCGCGGCCCCGGAATTGAGGCCGAACAGGCTGATCGCGGCTGCAACCGCGAGCTCGAAGAAATTGGACGCGCCGATCAGCGCGGCCGGAGCGGCGACGCACCAGGCCACGCCGAAGCGCCGGCTGAGCCAATAGGCCAGGCCCGCATTGAAGTAGACCTGGATGAGGATGGGAATGGCAATCAGTGCGATGACCAGCGGATGAGCCAGGATCGCCGGGCCCTGGAAGCCGAACAGGAGGACGAGCGTCGTCAGCAGCGCAACCAGCGACACCGGCCCAAGCGTTGCCAGCAGCCGATCGAGCGCCGGCTGCCCGCCTGACGATAGCAACGCCCGACGAATGATCTGCGCGACGATGACGGGCACGACGATATAGAGCAGGACCGAGATGAGCAGCGTGTCCCAGGGCACTGTGATCGAGGCGACCCCGAGCAGCAGTCCGACCAGCGGTGCGAAGGCGAAGACCATGATCACGTCGTTGAGCGCCACCTGGCTCAGCGTATAGGTCGGCTCGCCGTCGCACAGGTTCGACCAGACGAACACCATCGCCGTGCAGGGGGCGGCGGCGAGCAGGATGAGCCCGGCGATATAGGCGTTGATCTCGCCCTGCGGCAGCAGCGGCCGGAAGAGCCATCCCAGGAACAGCGTGCCGAGCAGCGCCATTGAAAAGGGCTTCACCGCCCAGTTGATGAAGAGGGTGACGCCGACGCCCTTCCAGTGTTGGCGAACCGACCCCAACGCGCCGAGGTCGATCTTGAGCAGCATGGGGACGATCATCAGCCAGATCAGCACAGCCACGACCAGGTTCACGCGCGCGATCTCAGCCGATGCGATGGCTGCGAACAGATTCGGCAGCGAATAGCCGAGCGCGATGCCGACAGCGATGCAGAGCGCCACCCAGACGCTCAAATA
>NZ_VLKK01000068.1 GCF_007830065.1 Sphingobium wenxiniae
GGGCGCAAGTCACGCCCGGGTATTGATGGCGCGCCAGCCAAAGTGTCGGCTGCTAAGAGGCGCAAGGCCGTGGCGGAGACGGAAGCCGTCTGATCTAGCCGGCAACCATTCCTTATCCTGGGGCGGCACGATGCCGTCCCATATCGTTTAAGAATCGATTTCGAAAATCACGCTGATCGGGCCAGCCGACGGATCATGAGCATGGCGGCAGCGGCGTGACGCGCTCGTGGTTGGCATGCCATGATCGAAAGCCTGACTCTGTGTGTGGGATTTGATTCATATTTCGCATTGGACTGTGTGTCGCGGTCGCGTGAAATTGTCTTTCATGGAGTCCACCCGAACGCTTCTTGACGCCTGTTTGTCACTTGATGGCGGTGCGCTCGTGCTCCAGGCTTGTGATCCGTCGCGCAACATCCGCCGCCACTGGCATATCGAACTGCGGCGTGACCTTTTTGGATGGATAGTCGTCGAATGGCGCTGGGGTCGCATCGGCACTGCGGGACAGTCGCGCAGCCTGGCGTTCGAGCAGGAGGGGGAGGCGTGGCGCCTCGTCCGTCGTCTCCTGGTCCGCCGCGCTGGCGCCGAACGGCGAATCGGGGTGGCCTATCGGCCCGCTAGCTGACTGCCAACGCTATCAACTGAGTTAAAGTCATACCTACTTCGAAAGCGGAAAGTTGACCCCGGAACGGATCGTGGGCGCACCGGGGTCAAAGGCCGGTGTTTGTCATGACAGCCAGCCTCTCCAGCCGCCTATCAGGCCCAGTCGGCCCCAAGCTGCGATTTTGGCCAAGTCGGAGAACGTTTTGGGAACGTGGCATTCGGTATTGACGATGGAAATCATAGAAGAGGACAGTTCGCTCCATCATAGGGAGTGGGTTGATGGATCGGAGTATTCCGGGCGGGGATTTGATCGGACGATGGAGCCTGAGCTTTGCCGATATTGATTTTGTAAATTCGAAGCCGGCCCTGACGCGCCTTGGCCTCGCCGCGCAGCTGAAATTCTTCGCTTCCCTGGGGTTTTTCGCGATCGATCCCGGCTCAATCCCTACCGATGGCCTCTCGTATCTGGCCGAGCAACTCGGTGTCGAGGCTGGCGAGATAGCCGGTTATGACTTTTCCAGTCGGACAGCACGACGGCATTGTGCGGAGATCCTGATCCATCTTGGATATCACCGCATGAAGCGGGTGGATCGCGCGCAATTGACGGAATGGATTGCTGGCGAGCTGTGCCCGGGCGGCCAGTCGATCAATGCCATGCTTGAGCATGTTTTCCTGTGGTGCCGCGACCGCCGTATCTATGGGCCGTCGCGCAAGGAGCTTGAACGTGTCGTTCGCTCACAACGGCAAGATTATCTGGACACCTGGCTGACCGGAACCAGTGATCGGCTTTCGTCAGATGCGGTGGCGTTATTGGAAGCCTCGCTTGCCGATCCGGACAGCTCGACCGGATTCAACAGGATGAAGGGTGACGCCGGACAGGCAACGCTCGACAACATTCTCGACGTGACCGAGAAACTCGCCTTTATCCAGAGACTTGATCTTCCCCATGATCTCCTGACGGCTACGGGCAAGCCATGGGTCGATCAGATTGTTCGCCGCGTTGCCGGTGAAAAGGCCTCGGAGATGCGCCGGCATGCGCCGGCGCGACAGCTCGGCCTTTATGCGATTTATCTAATGTCGCGGGAGGCGCAACTCACTGACGCGATGATCGACCTGCTGATCGAAACCGTTCACAAGATCGGA
>NZ_VLKK01000069.1 GCF_007830065.1 Sphingobium wenxiniae
CCCCCGAGAAAAGCCCCGCCGATGAATGAGCATCCCATATCGGACGACGAACGCGCCCGACGCCAGAAGGCGATCGATTTCGCGCGGACCAATATCGAGCTGTCGGGCTTCGCTCTCTCGCCGGGAATGGCGGCGCTGGGCGTCCGGTTCGTCGCCGGCGAACTCTCCGAAAGCGAATACATCGCCGCCGCGCTCGCTCATGCCAACAGCCTGCCCGCAAGCGCGCCGGCGCAGGACTATTTCGCCAGCCTCGCAGAACTCGAAGCCGCATGGGAGGCCCGCGATCGGCCGTGATCCGCGCCGGATATTGGGAAATGACGAGTAGAGATCCTTGGTGTGCTGGTTCGCCCCGTTATAGGCATCCACCGCCTTGCGGAGCGCCTCCGGGGTCGCCTTCCAGTCGCTGTTATGGTCGCCATAGCCGTGGGCGCCCGCCTCGCGCTTCCCGGCTATGGTCCTGAACTTCTCCGCCACCTTCTCCCGTTCCTGCGCCTGCTGGCGCTCCTGTGCCTGCTCACGGGCGCGCTCGGCGGCAAGCTGCTCCTGACGCTGCGCCTCGGCGGCATCGCGCCGATCGCGATCGACCGCGCCGCTCAAGGTCGCCGCGAACGCATGGAGTCTGCCCGATATGCGCTGCCCCGCATCGCGTAGCCACTCGGTCCCCCGCTCGATATACTGGCGCAGGCCCCGCCGCTCGATGACGCCGGCGTTGTGCTGGCCCACCATCGTCACCGGCTCATAGGCCCGCCCCTCCCGCATCGCCTGATGCTCGGCGCGGCGCTCCATCGCCGTCGCGCTCGGCCCCATATGCACGGTCGCCTCCTGCTCGATCCCCTGCCGCTGGTGGCTGCGATGGTCCACCCGCTCCACGCTACCGGCGCGCTCAAGGGCAACATTCTGCATCTCGGCCCACCGGCCACGCCAGCGCTCGACCTCCCCGCTCGTCTTCTGGTCCAGTTCGCGGGTCTTCTCGCCCAGCCCTTCCGGGCCGATCCGCCGCGTCGTCGTCAGCAGATGGGCATGATGGTTGCGCTGGTCGCCCTCGCGACCTGGTGCGTGGATCGCCACGTCCACCGCCACCCCATGCCGCTCGCTGATCTCCCGCGCGAGGCCCAGCGCAAGCTCGCGCCGCGCCTCGGCCGACAACTCGGCCGGAAGCGCGATTTCATATTCACGGGCGACGGTGGAGTTCTTGCGCGTCTCGGCCTGCTCGGCGGCGTTCCAGAGCGCGGCCCGGTTGTTGGCCCACGCCGGGGCGTCGGCGGGCACAACAAGCGCGTTATGCTCGACGCCTTGCTTGCGGGTGTAATCGTGGACGAGGCCGGTTCGCTCGTCCGTGATTTCGACGCCCGCACGATAAGCCGCTGCCGCCGTCGCACTGCGACCGGCGGAACGGCTGATCGTCTTAACCGCAAGATGGAAGCTCGCCATCGCCGCGCCCTTACTAGCCATGCGGGAGCATGGCGCGGGCGATAGCCCGCTGGGGTTCAGGGGTATCCCCTGACGCACGCAAACGCAAGTTTGCATAAGTGCGCCCTTCCTCCCTTTCGCTCGGTCGGGTCCGGTGCTATCAATATCGCGCAGCGAAAGGATTGACCATGGCCGCTCCCACGCCAGAGGCTATCGAAACCGCACGTCGCAAGGTCCAGCAGGCCAAGGCCCGGTTGCAGGCACTGGAAGCCCGCGCCGCCACCATGAACCGCAAGGCCGATGCGCGCCGCAAGATCATCCTCGGCGGCCTGCTCCTCGATGCCGCCATGAAAG
>NZ_VLKK01000070.1 GCF_007830065.1 Sphingobium wenxiniae
AAGCCGATCTTGTACGCCAGCTCCTTGCGCTTCTGCGCGTAGTTGGGCGCTACCATCGGATACTCGGCCGGGAGGCCCCACTTGGCCCGATACTCGTCAGGCGTCATCTTGTAGGTCGTCATCAGATACCGTTTGAGCATCTTAAGTTTCTTCCCGTCCTCCAGGCAGACGATATAGTCCGGCTTGATTGAGGCGCGGACGGTGACGGCAGGTTCCTGCTTGGCCGCCGGAGACTCCTTTGGCGCGCCCAAGCCGGACAGGGCGGAGTGCACGTTGGCGATTAGCGCGGGAAGATCACTCACGCTGACAGAGTTGTTCGATACGTGTGCCGACACGATGTCGGTGGTGAGAGTGATGAGGGTGTCGTGCGCGACCGCAGTTTCTGACATTATACAATTCCCAACAATATGGTATTAAAAAGATCCAGCAGTCGTGCTGGTTTCCACCTGACGTGACCCCCAGCTTTCCCCCAGCTGGGATTAGAGCCGAGCGGTTGTTTTGCGCATCAGCGCGGTTGAAGCAATGGGCTGCGTAGCGGAGCCCGTAGGGCGTAGCGAAGCAGGCCATTGCTTATCCAGTTCAGCGGCGAACGCCGCCGGTGTTGCGTAACCGAGAGACGAGCCTGGTCGCTCCCGATTGTAGTCTTCGACCCAGGCCGCGATCTCGACACGGGCATGGGCCATACTCAAGAACAGCGTCTCGTTGAGCAGTTCGTCGCGCATGCGACCATTGAAGCTCTCGACATAGCCATTCTGCATCGGCCTTCCGGGCGCGATGTAATGCCACTCCACGCCGACCTCGCCGCACCATGCCAGCACAGCGTTGCTGGTGAGCTCGGTGCCATTGTCGCTGACGATCATGCTTGGCTTGCCGCGCTGTTCGATCAGTGCGGTCAGCTCGCGAACGACACGGCGACCAGAGATCGAGGTGTCCGGCACCGCTGCCAGGCACTCCCGGGTCACGTCATCGACCACGTTGAGCACCCGGAACCGTCTTCCCGAAGCCATCTGGTCGTGAACAAAGTCCAGGCTCCAGCGCTGGTTCGGCAGCGCCAGAACCGGAGCAGGTGCCCTTGTGCCAACAGCACGCCTGCGGCTACGTCGTCGCCTGACCGCCAAGCCTTCCTCACGGTAGAGCCTCTGGGTCTTCTTGCGGTTGATCATGATCCCCTCCCGGCGCAGCAGGATATGCAGACGCCGATAGCCGAACCGGCGACGCTGGTTGGCCAGCTCGCGCAGCTTCTCCCTAAGTTCTGCATCGTTATCTCGCTTCGAACGGTAACGCACGCTCTTGCGATCGGCATCGATGACACGGCACGCCCGCCGCTCGCTCATCCCATGGCACGCCTGGAGATGAGCAACAGCTTCTCGCTGCGCGGCGGGCGTCAAAACTTTTTTGCCAGAAGATCCTTCAACGCGGCCTGATCCAGCATCGCATCGGCAAGCAAACGCTTGAGCTTCGCGTTCTCGCTCTCGAGCTCCTTCAGTCGGCGGGCATCGGACACCTCCAGCCCGCCATACTTCGACTTCCAGTTGTAGATCGTCGCTTCCGACACTCCGTGTCGACGGGCCAGGTCAGCGGTCTTCGC
>NZ_VLKK01000071.1 GCF_007830065.1 Sphingobium wenxiniae
GCATTGCTGACGGCGGCTGCGCGAGCCGAGGAAGCCGCCGGGTTTCTGCTGCGGGCAACCGATCTCGCTTGCGAGGATGATCTGGACGAGCAGGCTGCTGCTTGATCTCGCCATGTCGCCGATTGCACTATATCGATATATCCGCTATCGTGGATATATGGATAACGAATCTGTCATCGTCGCGTTGGGCGCGCTTGCCCAAGCCACGCGCCTCGACGCCTTCCGCCTTCTGGTGCGTCACGAACCCGAAGGCCTTCCCGCCGGCGAGGTCGCCAAGGCGCTGGATGTCCCGCAGAACACGATGTCGGTGCATTTGGCGACCCTGGCGCGTGCCGGCCTGGTCACATCCGAGCGGCGCAGCCGGATCATCAACTACCGCGCCGATCTCGATGCGCTACGCTCCGTGATGCTGTTCCTCGTCAAGGACTGCTGTGGTGGCCGGGCCGAGCTCTGCCATCCACTTGCGGATGAACTGCTTGCCTGTCGTGCTGCCTGAAAGGACATCAACATGACGGATCGCCTGTTGAACGTACTGTTTCTTTGCACGGGCAATTCCGCCCGTTCCATCATGGCCGAGGCGATCCTCAGCCGTGAGGGGCTAGGCCGTTTCAAATCGTTCAGCGCCGGCAGCCAGCCCAAGGGCGAGGTCCATCCGTTCACCATTCATCTCTTGGAGAAGCTGAACTACGACGCAAGCCGGTTCCGCTCGAAGAGCTGGGAAGAGTTTTCCGGCCCCGATGCGCCGTCCTTGGATTTCGTGTTCACCGTTTGCGACAATGCCGCCAATGAGCTTTGCCCGGTTTGGCCGGGGCAGCCGCTGACCGCCAATTGGGGGGTGCCCGATCCGGCCGCTATCGAGGACAGCGAAACGGTGCAGCACGCGGCCTTCTTCGATACTTACAGGATGCTGTTCAATCGCATCTCGCTGTTCACCAACCTGCCGTTCGAAGGCCTCGACAAGATGAGTCTACAGAACCGGCTGAACCGGATCGGCAAGGAACAGGGCCGCGCCGACCTCCCAAGCGAAAAGGCACCCAGCGCATGAGCAATGCCGCAATCGATATCGTCATCTATCACAATCCCGAGTGTGGGACGTCGCGCAACACGCTGGCGATGATCCGCAACGCCGGGATCGAGCCGCATGTGATCGAATATCTCAAGACGCCGCCCAACCGCCCGCGCCTGGTTTCGCTCATCGCCCGCATGGGCATCAGCGCACGCCAGTTGCTCCGCGAGAAGGGCACGCCCTTCGCCGAGCTGGGTCTTGCCGATCCGACGCTCAGCGATGACCAGCTCATTGATGCGATGATCGAACATCCGATCCTCATCAACCGGCCAATCGTTGTGTCGCCGCTCGGCGTGAAACTCTGCCGTCCATCGGAAGAGGTGCTCGATCTTCTCCCGTCCGCCCAGCGCGGGGCTTTCACCAAGGAAGATGGCGAGCAGGTCATCGACGCCGCCGGCAAGAGGATCG
>NZ_VLKK01000072.1 GCF_007830065.1 Sphingobium wenxiniae
TCGGCTTAGACACCCAGTTCCTAATTCAGATCAGAGGCTTACGCCACTCCCGCCAACCCTTCAGGACACTTTTGGTGAATAAGGCGGGCTAGAGCCTGAACAAGACCGGCGCGCTGTTCTTGCTCGGTCTCGTCTGCCAGCTCCCGCTCAATAACTTTCAGTCGGCCGCGTGCCGTTTCCAGCTCGCCGAAACTCTTTTCGAGTGCATCGAGTCGCATTGTCGCGTCCGCCGCGGCTTGCCGCGCCTGCTGGTCACGATCCCGCGCCGCTTGCCAACGCCCCTTCGACTGCGCTTTTCCAGTGGGCGTCCAGTAAATGTCATATTGCTCATCGATCCGCTTTTGGACGCGCTCATAGGCAGCGCCGCCGACGATCGTCCCGACTTCCGCCTCCAGCGTCGCCTGGATGCTACTGCGCACGATACTGCCGGGCGCGGTCACTTCAAGCGCCTGCGCCTGCGGAACCCAAAGCAGACCGAGCGCGCCATAGGTGGCCGGGTCACCGCGCTGGCTGCTGTCCTTGACGAACCCAAGAAGCGCCTGCAGCCGATTTTCGGCCTCCTCGCCCTGCGCTCGGCCCTGCGGCCCCGTGACTTCGACCTGTGGGCTTTTGAGAAAGCGCTTGGCGATTTTCCAGCTGTCGGCGCCAATATTGAAACTGACTTCGATCTCTGGCGCGACCGCCTCGCCATAAGGCGCAAAACTCTGAGCGAGCTGATTCTTCGTGGCATGGCGGACGAAGAAAGCCGCACGCAGGGCCTCAAGGATCGTGGATTTCCCACTCTCGTTGGGCTCGATGATGATGTTGAGCCCCTCGCCCAGCCCTTCGATCGTCAGGGGCTCGCGGAACTTGCGGAAATTGTTGAGGCTGATCCGCCGGAGTTGCAGGCTCATGCTTGGCTCCCCCGATGATATTCGACAAAGAGTCGCTCTATCGCGCGCCGCGCCAATATGGCTTCAGTCCCGCCGGCTGCGATTGTCTCGGTGAGTTTCTCAGCCGCTATGCCGAGCAATCCCTCGACCTTGAGATCCGCCAAGTCCTGCTCGCCCGGTCGGCCGACAAGATCGTCCGCCCGGACATCCAGGAAACGGAGGCGATGCCGCAGGTCATCTTCGAGCCGCGACAGGATCTCGACGCGGTCAGCAAGGCTCGTGATGCCTGCAAGCGAAAGGCGCAGCAGCGTTGCCGCAGGATCGATAGCCGAGAGCAGCACGTCGCATTCAGCCGAAAAGGCGGCCGTGTCCTGCAAGGTCCAATCCCTGAGCAGCCATTGGAAGCGGCCGGTGCGCACGGATTCCACCTTCGGTTCCACTCCCGGCGCAAGCTCGACCATCAGGGCATGGCCCGGCTCATCGCGCTGAAAACCGTCGGTTTCGGGGGTGCCGGCATACCATGTGCGCGACTCGACCTTGAGCGTGCCATGCCAATCACCGAGCGCAAGATAGTCGAGATTG
>NZ_VLKK01000073.1 GCF_007830065.1 Sphingobium wenxiniae
CCACTGGCCGGCCGTTCCTGCCTCTCTCAAGCGCAACTGAAAGACGATAGCCGCCATAGTCTCGATCCGGCTGCGTCAATGAAACCCCTGAATCTCATCTGGCGGCTGCCATACCAAGGCATGTCCAGGTATGTCGCATCGGTCTGCGGAACCGGCGTGTAGTAATAGGATGATCGGCTGATCGACAGTAGTCCACACTGCGCCCAGATCGATAGGCGGTGGTGCGAAGGCTCGATCATCGATCGCTTTCGGTCCACGCTCATCGATCGAAGGCTTTGCCTAAAAAATCCCGCTCCACGACCAATTGACCGATCTTGGCGTGCAGCTTCTCCACTTCCCCCTCGCTGGAGGCTCTGGCCGCATCGCCCGCCCCGGAGAACGTCGTTGCCATTCCCTCAACAGCCTGGCGCTGCCACGACGCGATCATCCTGTGGTGAATGCCATGCTTCGCCGCCAGCTCGGCCAGCGTCAGATCCCCACGGATCGCCTCCAGCGCTACCTCCGCCTTGAACTCCGCGCTGTAGCGCTTTCTCGTCGTCTTCATTCCCGTCCTTCCTCAGGTCGGGATTAGCTTAACAACCTGTCCAAATTTCCCGCACCACCTCACATTACGAGCGAGCAGCAACGCGCTGAATGAAGAGCAATGCCGTGACGGTCAGCGCCTTTTCTCCAGTAGAGCCTGCCAGTTTCCGTCGAGCGGCCGGTTGCGCGCGGTTAGGATGGCAGGTCGGCGCGGGCTTTCTGGTTCCAGTTCGGCGATCGCGCGCTCCATAGTGGCCACGCGATCCTTCCAGGCGGGGTGCGAGCGGCTGCGCAATATGCCCGCACCATGCACAGGGCCGAACGCGCGCCAGAAAAGCAGGGCGATTTTTGGATCATATCCCGCATTGGCAAGGAGTGACACAGACAAAATGTCCGCTTCTATTTCAGTCTGCCGAAAATAACGAACATTGCGGCCGACACCTGACAATAGGCCGTAATTTACGCCTTTTGCCTCGAGCCGCTCGCGGTGCCGCAAGATATTATGTGCCAGTTCATGGGCTATCGGCACAGTGACCCATTCAGGATAATCCGCAAAGAAGCGACTGCCTATTTGCACTATCTCACCATCTGCCTGAGCGACAAAATCAGAGCCCAGCACCACCTCAAACCGGGAACGGCATGCTGGGGCCGGAATGACGATGCGCTCTTGGTCGACCCCATCACGACGCATGTGGAGCACCTGCGGACGGTCTGCGGGGAGCGCCATGATCTGGCGCGTCGCATTGATAAGCGCGGCAGTGCTCGCCTTGGCTTCAGGATCGACGGGACTGAAACGCCTTTGTCCCACGCCCAACAATGTATCATCGGCTCTGTTGCAAAGATTGGCGGCAGTCAGAGGTAGGCTGTCGCTCTGCGCCGATCAGGCGGCTGCTGCGAAATGGTGGTTGAGCATGCCCATG
>NZ_VLKK01000074.1 GCF_007830065.1 Sphingobium wenxiniae
TCGGCTTAGACACCCAGTTCCTAATTCAGATCAGAGGCTTACGCCACTCCCGCCAACCCTTCAGGACACTTTTGGTGAATAAGGCGGGCTAGAGCTTCTTTTGGGGCTCGCCGTCGGGATCGCATCGGCCAGCGCCATCTTGTTCTGTCTGGCAGTCAAGCACCTGTCGGTTTCTCAGTACTCGTTCACGGTACTATGGTACTTTATTGTAGCAATCGTCTCGGCACCACTGTGCGCAGCCCTGGCCCGCCGCATGCAGAAGCATCGAGCGCTGATGGCGGCTGCGGTAGGATATGCGATGTTTCCGGTGATTCAAGCAAACTCGCCGCCCGGCACGATCACTATGATGTTGGTCGCGTCCACCTTGGGCGGCTTTGCCTTCACGGCCGCGTCTATGCTACCGCGTGCGATGGTTGCGGACATCAGCGACGAAGTCCTGCTGGAAACAGGCATCGACAGCACTGGGATCCTGTATGCCTTACTGACAGGAGTTTACAAGGTGGGTCAGGCGGTGGCGATCGGGGTCGTGTTTACGTCCCTCGATCTGATTGGATATGATGTGTCCGCTGGCCGGGAAAACGCACAGAGTGCGCTCATGGGATTGACAATCGTCTACGGGGTAGTTCCAGCAGCCCTCGCTAGTATTTCGATGGTCTTAATGATTGGTTATCCTCTAACCGCCGCGCGCCACGCGCATATACGAGAGGCGCTCCGCAGATAGAGACAGCCCGATCCCATTGAGTTGACATGAGCAAGATGCTCCACACATTATGTTCCGGACCCAAGAAACAGGTTCATT
Source organism: Sphingobium wenxiniae (assembly GCF_007830065.1). Taxonomy (GTDB): domain Bacteria; phylum Pseudomonadota; class Alphaproteobacteria; order Sphingomonadales; family Sphingomonadaceae; genus Sphingobium; species Sphingobium wenxiniae. The sequence continues at coordinate 800 of NZ_VLKK01000074.1, forward strand.
GACCGCTGCGACGTGATTTACTGTCTCGTGTGAGGAGGCGGTGAGGGCAACTGGACGGCCGGCATCGCGCATCATCTTCCAAAGGACTTGCGCGGCGGATAAATCCCGTTAGTTGGCCATGGCGACGAACGCTTCCTTCAACGCCCGATCAACTCGGAAGGTGCAGATAATCGGTCATCGCTCCGGCTTATCGGTCCATGCGCGTTGAACACCATTCGGGCTTCGCGGCCCCCTTGAATTTCCACGTTGGGCCAGGAAACGGAATATGCACCATCCGGTGTGCAATATCATTGCGCGGGGCTGTCCGACAAGGAAGGAGGAGGTCAGCCTCTCGATTTCTGCTTCACCGTTATTGGGAGGCCCGACACCAGGAACTGCACTGCCGCGACGCGCTGATTGACGATGCCTGCCGCATCCCGGAATCGGCGATCGTAAAGGCGCCTGTTATTTGGCTGGAAACGCACCTCAAGCAGACGTTCGCCAAGGACGACAAGGCGATCATTGAACCGCCCCGGGTTTGCCGGAGGCTCCAACTTCTGAGTAAGTGGAGTCGATATGAGCAAGACGACGAACAAGTTTGCACCCGAGGTTCGCGCA
>NZ_VLKK01000075.1 GCF_007830065.1 Sphingobium wenxiniae
CGAGATTGGAGGACAAGAGCGAGCCTGGTAGATCGCCATGTTCAATCTTTGTTCTTCAACATGGCCAAAATCGCAGCTTCGGGCCGACTGGGCCAGCTATCGAGCCAGCGGGCCACTTCCTCGCCGGTCAGATGCAGCCCGGTTTCCTGATATTCGGCCCATGAGGCGAGGGCTTCGGCCTTGAAGCTCTCGCGGGCTTCCACGTGGCCCACGATCAGATTTGTCCCGTCGCCACAAGCTGGCCGAGCAGGGCGTTTACACGGGTTTGCCATCCGGGGCCGCTGTCGCGCAGATGCTCCACCGTCTTTGCATCCAAGCGGATTTTCACCTCGACCTTGGGAGCATCCAGCTTGGGCCGCCCGCGCTTGCGGCCCATCTTGGCGTCAACCCAGTCAACACCATGGACCTCACGCGCCGGACGCATACCCTGCATGAACTCCTCGGATAGCGGAGCATCTTCGCTGTGAATTTCGGGATCAAACTTGGGACGCATAGTAGAACCTCACCTCGTGTTTCTCCGCTCTGCGGAGGCTGATGGCGCGTATTGCATCGTCCGTTGAACCATCGGCATAGGCCAAAAAATAGAGGCGGTCGCCGATGAAGCCGATGGATACGAAGCGAACTTCGCCATAGTCGAACCGTGTGTCTTCACGGTCGAGCGATGTTGTAAAATCGAAGTCCGCCGCAGCCTGCAATGATACGCCGTGCTTGGCGAGATTAGCCTCGTCCTTGGCCGGATCGAACTCGACTTCCATAGCAATCTCGTACACCCATTAAATGTTAAGAGCAAGAATTTACGTGCACCCGATAATGGGCTGGCCTATTGCGCCTGCAAGGGCACCCAATCGCCCTTGCAGCGTTGGGTTTTGGCGTCCCATCGTGCGGTGCAGCCGTATAGCCGCTGTTCAATCTTGGGTTCCTTCGCCCACTGGTAGGCGAGGGCCGCGGCGAAGATCAGGCCCAGCCCGATCATGGCCGCGTAGAGCCATCCCTTCAGATGCTCCCACCCGATGGCTGCGCTGACGCGCTGAAGCTGCGTAGCGGCCCGCAGGAGTTCGTTGAGCGCGTTCTGCGTCTGCTGCCCCGCTTCGGCGCGCTGGCGGGCGTCCTGCTCGATCTGGCGGGACAGGGCGGCGACCTGCTGGGCGACCCCTTCGGCCCCGGCCTTCCGCATGGCGTCGAGCAGGATGCGATAGTCCGCGCCGGGATCGGAGGGAGGGGGCGCGTCGAACTCGGCAGGGTCGAAGGGATCAGGCATCGGCAGGGCCTCCCTTGAAGGTCCAGCCCTCGAACGCCTTGCGGTCCTGATCGCGGCTGATGCGGTTCATCAGGTCATTGAGGCGGGATTCCCATGCGGGG
>NZ_VLKK01000076.1 GCF_007830065.1 Sphingobium wenxiniae
CGGAAGGCCTCGGGCATCTCGGCAAAGGGCGCGCCGTTGCGCAGGGCGCCAGGCTTGCGCTGGATCACCGCCAGGTAATGCCGCCAGTCATAGATGGTCCGCCCTGGCTGGTCATGGGACCGCTCGATGATCCGGCCATGCTCGCACAGGACCTGGCCCTCGGCGGCGATGACGAGCCGGTCAGGGTAGACCCGCAGGCTCACCGGCCGGTTGGCGAAAGAGGCTGGCACGCTGTAGCGATTGCGCTCGAAGGAGACCAGGCAGGTCGGCGATACCCGCTTGGTGTGCTCGACGAAGCCATCGAAGGGCCGGCCCAGCGGCATCAGACTGGCGACCTCTTCGGCATGCACATCGGCGATGGTGCCGGGCAGGACGCCATGCTGGATCTGACCCCATTGCGCGATGCACTGCTCCTCGAGCCAGACGTTGAGCGCATCGATGTCGGGGAAGCTGGGCATGGGTTGCCACAGCCGGCGCCGTGCATCCTGCACGTTCTTCTCGACCTGTCCCTTCTCCCAACCGGAAGCCGGGTTACAGAACTCGGGCTCGAACAGGTAATGACTGGCCATCGCGGCAAAGCGCGCGTTGACCTGCCGAGCCTTGCCCGTGCCGATCCGATCAACCGCGGTCTTCATGTTGTCGAAAATCCCGCGCTGCGGCACGCCGCCCAGCACCCGGAAGGCCTGGGTCAGAGCGTCGAACAGCATCTCGTGAGTCTGGAGCAGATAAGCTCGGACGGTGAAGGCGCGGCTGTGTGACAGCTTGGTGTGCGCCACCTGCAGCTTGGTCTGCTTGCCGCCCAGCAAGGCCCAGTCCTCGCTCCAGTCGAACTGGAACGCCTCGCCCGGCGCAAAGACCAGCGGCACGAACGTGCCGCGACCACTGGTCTGCTGCTCGCGCTGACGATCGGCCTTCCAGGTCCGCACGAAGGCCGCAACGCGCCCGTATGAGCCGTTATAGCCCAGGACCACGAGATCGGCGTGCATCTGCTTCGCCGTGCGCCGCTGCTTGCGCGACTTGCCAGCCTCGATCCGCAGCCAGCCTGACAGCTTCTCCGCATACGGGTCCAGCTTGCTCGGCCGCTCGGGAACCTTGAACTGCGGCTCTACCGTGTCCGCCCGCAGGTACTTGCGGATCGTGTTGCGCGACAAACCAGTGCGCCGCTCGATCTCCCGGATCGGAACCTGCTGCCGGAAATGCCAGCGCCGGATTACACTCAATAACGCCATGTCGATCACTCCTGAATCCTCCGACCAATCAGCCAGAGGGAAGTCAAAACATGGGTCACTTCTCAGTGGAAACTTATGCCCCTCCCGGGTCAACTCTCAGTGGAAATCAACA
>NZ_VLKK01000077.1 GCF_007830065.1 Sphingobium wenxiniae
TTCACCTGAACCCGCGCATGGCTGACCGCCCCAGTCGCGACCACGCCGCCGCTGCGATCTGGCTGCACGAAAAACCCTGACGCATTGGAAGTCCGCACGAAAACCCCGATTTCAGGGTTTTCCGTCACCCTCACAGGCTCATGCCGCGATCCCGTTGCAGGACCAGCTCGCGCTCGTGGAGCAACTGCCCCACCGCCCGCGCCATTTGGGGTTCGCGCTGGATCTGCTCGATGTAGACCCACATTCCCCAAGTAAATCGCTGATTTTGCTGTCAGGATCTCAATATTTCCGATATAAATCATGGTGTTGATGGCCGTGAGGGGCGCGTTTGATGGATCACCCAGAGGGTGCGGGTTCGAAGCGGGCAGATCGGGTCGAGTTCGACCGCCGGGTGCATGTGGAGTTCCGAGGTGCGCAGCTCAGTTCCGACGGCGGCCTGCTGGTGATGCGCGAGCTGGATGACGCGCTCGGGCTGTCCGATCTGGCGGCAAAAGCATTGCGCGACACCCGGCGCGGCAAGAACACGGTCCACCGGCTTGACGGGTTGTTCCGGCAATCGGTGTTCGGGCGACTGGCCGGATACGAGGATGTGAACGACGCCGACCGCCTGGCCCTCGATCCGGTGATGCGCCAGGTCGTGGGTGGAAGGGCTGTCGATGCGCAAGCGGCCTCGGCCTCGCAGATGGGACGGTTCGAGACCGAGACACTGGCACAGCCCGAGAACCGTGCCGCGCTGGCCGACCTGAATGGCCAATGGATCGACCGGTTCCATGACCGTAACGGGCTGAAGTACATCGTTCTGGACATGGACAGTTCGGTCAGCCCCACCCATGGCGATCAGGAGGGCGCGGCCTGGAACGGGCATTTCGACTGCACCTGCTATCACCCGAACTTTTTGTTCAACCAGTTCGGCATGCTGGAGCGCTGCGCCTTGCGCCATGGCAACGTCCACAGCGCCGATGGCTGGCGGGACGTTCTCGACCCCGTCATCGCCCGCTACGCGGAGCGCGACCTTTGCGGCCGGTTCTTCCGGGCTGACGCCGCCTACGCGATCCCCGCGATCTATGAGCGGCTGGAAGAAGCCCGATTCTTCTACGCCATCCGGCTGCCTGCGAACAACGTCCTGCGCGAGAAGATCGCGCATCGGCTGACGCGCCCTGTCGGGCGACCTTCGCTGACCAAGGTCAAGCGCTTCTACGAAGACTTCGAGTATCAGGCGGCATCCTGGGACAAGGAACGCCGGGTGATCGCCAAGATCGAATGGCATCCGGGCGAACTGTTCCCGCGTGTCGGCTTCATCGTCACCA
>NZ_VLKK01000078.1 GCF_007830065.1 Sphingobium wenxiniae
CGGTTGCAGATAGGTGAACTCCTCTATCGGCCACGTCTTCACCGGCGCGTCGGGAAAGCGGGCGATGGTCGGTGCGGCGGTTTGCCGGGTGCGGGCAGTCGTCCCGTCCAGCACAGACGCAGCGAGGCAGGCCCGCTTTCCCGACGCGCCGGTAATGGTGTGGAGTTTTTGGGTCCGATCATCGCTTAAGCCTCAATTCAGCCGCAAGGCGCGGTCGTGATCCTGGCCGGGGCCGATGATGCGATGCACGAAGACGCGATCGGACTGCACCGAATAGAGGATGCCATAACCGTTGTAGGACCGGCGACGGATGCCATGCCGTTCATAGCGTGGGATCAGCGGAAAGGCATGGGGCATCGTCCCGATCCGGGCCGCCGCATCGCGCAATTCTTCGATGAACGTCACAGCTCGCGCCGGATTGTTGGGCGCGATCCATTCCTTGATTCCTTGCAAATCGCGACGGGCTTGCGTCGATAGCCGCACCTGCATCAGTGCTGCTTGCGATCGGCGGTCGCCTCAATATCGGCAATGATTTCGGCGCAAACGTCATGGAGATCATGACCGCCTCCGGCTTCCATCTCTTTCAGGCTTGCCTCAATGGAGGCGTCGAGGTCTTTCAACCAGCGTTCCTCGTCCACGACAACGCTCTGATCGCGCCGGATCAGATCGCGCACATAGTCGCTGACGCTGGCATATTGGCCGCTGTCGATACGCTGCTGCACGTAATCGCGCAGAGGATCGGGCAGGGATACATTCATGGTCGCCATCGGTGTAACTCCAATGCCATTACGGCAAAATTGTCATAGCGGGCCTGTCAGGCAGGCAGATCGTCCGCATGGAGGTCTGCCATCAGCGCCTCAACGTTGTCGAACCTGACGCCCTTTCCTGCCGCTATTTCCGCCATCGCCTCGCGGGACGCGGCGTTTCGGTGCCTTGGGCAGCTCATTGCCTATTAGTGACATAGGCGCGGGGCAGCTCGTTTGCCGTTCTCCAGCTCTCTAGCCATTTATCGACTTCCTCCATCGTCGCGTGCAGGCCGGTCGCCTGATATTCTTCCCATGCGCGCACGGCATCCCGTTTGAACGCCTCGCGCCTTTCCTGCATGGTCGCCATCGCACTATCTTCAAACCCATATGGCAAATATTGCCAACATGTTCAAGGCGACTCTGATAGCCTCTCCCTTTCCCGTAGATTCAGGGGTTTCATTGACGCAGCCGGATCGAGACTATGGCGGCTATCGTCTTTCAGTTGCGCTTGAGAGAGGCAGGAACGGCCGGCCAGTGG
>NZ_VLKK01000079.1 GCF_007830065.1 Sphingobium wenxiniae
TGATAATATATCTTATGTTAAATCAGAAAGGGCTAACCCTGCAAACAAGGAGTGAGCCCTTTGTCAGGCGGAACTTCGCTGCATACGTTTTCTGCTATTCCAATCACTCGAATCCGAAGTGCTTTCGATGCCATGCCATCTGGCGATGATGCGCATCGATCAATGGCAAAGGCGCAATCTCGTGTGGTGCGAGCAGTGAAATCACCGCCGGGTCGAGGTCTGGTCTGATGAGCGCCCTGCCTCCATCATCAAAGCTGATGAGACCGGCATCGAACGCGGCATCCCAGTGTGCGGCAAGCAATAGGCCGTTGAAAACGTCCAGTCTCTCCTCGTCGCTTCCGCAACGTGCCCAGGGGACGATATGGCTTGCGCGAAGCAGCGCGCGCTCGGAAATGCCCGTGAGCGGGCATTTGTTGTTCCAGTAATCGAGCAGGGCACCCCGGAAATAGCCCTGCCCAATCCGCTCGCGGGTGATCCGTTCGACCTCTGTGTGGCCTAGACTCGCTACATCGGCCTCGAACTGGGACAGCGGAAAGGTCGGAAGCGCCCGGGCCAGATGAAAGGCGCGGCTGAGAGCCTGGCGCATCTCGGCCTGATCGGAGAAGGCGAAGGCACCGCGGAACTGGCCCGGTACGGGTTCCGCCAGGGCCGCTGGAAACTCACCACACAGCTTTGCGGCGACGCCAGCATGTTCCACGGCGACGAACCACGGCGCCCCCCCGTCCTCATTGCCGGAGGCGAGCGCAATTTCTCCAGGAATACCATCGTCTGATCGAAAATAGAGCCACCCGTCCGCCTCGCCATTTTCCTTGCGGAAGCCGTGGTTATACGCCGCCTGCTGTAGCTCGGAGCGGTAAATCGGGTGGATGGGCCGGCTGCGGACGCTGGTGGACCGCGCCATTATCGATACCCTTCTAGCCTTGGCCGCATACCCTGCGCCATCAGTTCGTCATAGGCGGCAAGGACAAGGCGTTGCGTACGATATTCTCCGTATGCGCGCATCTCGTTGTTTTGCAGGACGCGGAAGGTTTCGCTGGGGTAGTCTGCGCCCATGATGTCCTTGGGGTCTAGCACATAGCGCAGTTCGTCGCGGGCGAGGCCGTAGGCGAGGGCGTACCAGGCGTCGAGCTCGGCGCGAAGCTGCGCGCGGCGGTCTTCGTTCCAAGGGAAGGGCTGCCCCTCATAGTCCAGATCGCGCGCGAAGGGGGCCATAGAATGGCTGG
>NZ_VLKK01000080.1 GCF_007830065.1 Sphingobium wenxiniae
GAGCCTGTTTCGGAGCGGAGGATTTCACAGCCCGCTGCCTTCAACCGGGCAACCTGGATGTCGAGATCCTGGTCGATGGTGCTGACGCGGGCGTAGCCGACGCGGGTCATGGGCAAATCCGTCACATTAGGGTGGCTTTGCCCTCGTACAGTAACATTGGTGACGGAACCACCCTTTTGTGACATGTCGTATATGTCACTTCCGATCGTCACGTTCGGGTGCACCCAAATGGTGCGAGCGGAAAGGCCCCGGTCAGGCAGCAAGCCGCCCAAAATCGATCCGGCTATTCAGATCGAGGTCGAAGCGGCCATAAGGATTGACGTGGCTGTAAATCAGCGGTGTGAGGCCGCGATAATCATCCGGCGTCATCCGGCCCGTCCATTTCGGTTCCACCAGCACGCTCTGAAGCATTCGGGTGTTCACATAGACAAGCGACGCTTGCAGCAAATGTAGCGCCAGGACCGAGAGCTGCTGCTCATCGATGCGGTTAGTGGCGATCTCGCCGCCCTTGCCGAAGAAAACGAACCCATTGGCACTGTTCCAGTTTTCAACGACATTCAGGCCTTCATGAATTTCGCGGCGGAAGGACTCCTCGCGCAGATACCGGCACAGGAAGATCGTCTTGACCGCGCGGCCCAGCTCACTCAACGCCTTGTAGGTCGGGTGCATCACCTCGGAGCGGCTAAACCGGCGCAGGATCGCCTCCGGGTCGGCGGTTTTTGTCTGCATCGCGGCTGCATATTTGACCATCTCGTCATATTGCTGCTCGATCTCATCCCAGTTGATCGGACTGGAGAGGATCGGCTGCAAGTGGGGAAGCCGCGTTCGCATGCCGACATCGGGAAGAGCCAGCTTCTGGCGAGCGATCGCTTTCAGGCGGGGTGCAAGCTCAAATCCGAGAAGCCGGCAAAATGCAAAGCCAACCGCGCTTTGGCCATGACTATCAACATATTGTCGCTGGATTTCCATGTCGGTGCAATGGCGCAGCACGCCCTCGATCATGGAGGCGACCTCGGAGGAAGAGCAGCGCTTGAGCTGGGAATAGACGCATGTCGCGCGTCGTTCGACATGCCAGTAGATCATGACGCCCCGTCCACCATAACGCGCATGCCATTCCGTCATCAGGTTGCGATCCCAGGCTCCGAACTTTGTGGAATCTGACGCACAGGCCGTGCCGGCGTCCCCCCAGACTGCAGCATTGCGGATT
>NZ_VLKK01000081.1 GCF_007830065.1 Sphingobium wenxiniae
CGCCCGCCGGCGAAGACCACGGGCGTGCCATGGACCATATTGGCATCGCGCACCCGCTCGCGCCGCGCCTGCAAATAGGCCCGGCCATCGACGATCGCAGCGGTCGTGCCGAGCGAGATGCGGTTGCCGGTCGCGGGCACCCAGGAGCGGCCGGTCTCATGCAGATAGTGGCGCGCCGCGGTGTCGCGCATCCCCTCATAGGCCTGGGCGGACTGCTCGACCTTGCGGGCGAGATCGATCTTGTCCTCGAGATCAGCGGTCGCGATCTCCGATCCGTCCTGCTCGGCGAGCAGGAGCCGGATCTCGTCGGTCAGGCGGTCGATCAGCTGATGCTTCTTGGCGGCCGCGCGGTGGAAGAGATTGACGAAGCCCCAGCCCAGATCCTCGATGTCGCGTTCGAGCGCGGTGAAGGGGAAGAGCGCGAAGAGATCGCTCCAGATGGCGCTGACGGTCTGTTCGAGCGCTTCGGCCGGCGGCGGCGCTTCCATCGAGCGTTGGTCGCCCATCAGGTCGAGATGGCCGAGTTCGAGTGCTTGGAGCACTGCTGAAAGGGAGCTGGTCATGAGGGATTGCCTTTCCGTGTCGCAGGGCCGGCGGCCTTCCCGCCGGATGCGCACCCTCCGGGCCATCGAAAAAGCGGCGGCGGCACCGCCGGGCAACGCCCAAGGGGAACCCGATAAGGTCCGGGTGGTGCGGGCAGGCGCGCCTCGGCGCGCCAACACGGCCGGAGCGTTCGGGTTGCCGCCGCCAGCGCGATGGCCCATGTGCCGCATCCTCTGGCGAAAGGCGCGAAGGCGCTGTCGCGTCAGGCATTCATGACGCAGAGGACCTTAAGAAGGGCACCCGCAACCCGATCTCCCGATACGCACAGGACGGCATGAAAGCGCGTCGCATCGGAAGAGCCCGGCCGTCAGGCCTTCGACCGTGAGGCCAGATCTTGGGCCGCGTCGCGCTTGGCGGCTGCCGCCTTGCGTTCCGAATAGCGGTCCACGAGTTGATCGGCATGGCGACGTGTCAGCACCGTGAAGCGCACCAGCTCCTCCATGACGTCGACGATCCGGTCATAATAGCTTGAGGCACTGAGACGGCCGTCCTCGTCGAACTCCT
>NZ_VLKK01000082.1 GCF_007830065.1 Sphingobium wenxiniae
ATATCAATGGGTTACAATTTTCTCGCGGCTTTTATCGCTATGTTTCAATAGCTTGCTTAGCGGCACTTTTTGCACCGCCGTCACGAGAACCCCATCACCTGGACGTCCGCACGGCGGAACCAAGGATCGGTCCCGAAGATGATCATGGCGCTGTCCTCTAGCCGCATCGCGTCAAGCGAGCTCGCACTTCGAGTGGAGGTCGTCACCGACAACGGACTTGGCAATCTCGACAAGGTGGGGATGGTGCGTGAAGAACAGGACCTGCGTGGAACAGGCCACCTCGGCGAGCACCCTGAACCCCGCTTCGGCGCGCTCGTCGTCGAAGTTCACGAACAAGTCATCGGCGAGAAACGGCAGGTTGACCCCAGCCTTCACCGATTGCTCCAGCGCCGCCAGCCTAAGGGCGAGGAAGAGCTGGTCGGTGGTGCCCTCGCTCATGGCGCCCACCTCCACCATTGTGCGTCGATCGTCCCTCAGGCCCAGCAGCCGCGGGACGCTTCCGTCGGCGTCCACTCGTAGCGCGGCATAGCGGCCGGCGGTCAGAATCGAGAACAAATCGCCGGCGCGCAACAGCAACGGATCTTGATGTCTTTCGCGGTATTTCTCGATCGCCCACTTCAACGTCAGCGCCTGAGCACGCTTCAGGATGTACTGTTCGGCAAGGACTTCAAGCTCGGCCTTCGCGCCCGCGTCGAGGGCGGTGAAAGCAGATCTGGCGTGGCCATGCGCCGTAGCCGCTGCGGCCACCTCGTCGTTCAATTCCCCCAACCGTGCATCCAGCGACGAGACGTGGCTCGCGATTTGGTCAGGATTAGAAGCGGCGACTGCGGCGACGAGTTCGTCCAGCGTGAAGCCGTCCCCTTCCTCGACGATCCTGCGTTCTATGGCGGCCCGCTCCACCGTCAGCCGGCGCTTCGCGCGCGACCGTTCGATCGCTTCCGATAATTCCGCGCGATCCGTCGATTTGGTTTCAGCGAGCGCGGGGGCCAGCGCCGCGTCGGCCGTGGCGAGCTTCGCCGAAGCCTCCTCGAACTGATCCGCGCGGCGGCGCGCTTCCTCATCCAGCGAATCGATCAGCGTGGCGGCCG
>NZ_VLKK01000083.1 GCF_007830065.1 Sphingobium wenxiniae
GTTCGGCGCAGATCGCGCCGGCGATCGTGTGGAGATGCTTCACGCGGTCAACGAGCCAGGCCAGTTCGTCGGCGGTGATTTCATAGGCATGGGAATAGCGGGCCTCGACATAGGCGCGCTGCAACTGCGCGAAATGGCGGCGGGCGGCGCGGGTATCGCGCGGCCAGGCTTCGATCAGCCGGGGATCGAGATTTTCGGCGAGCGAGCGCAGGATGCCGAGACGGTGCGATTTGGGCGCGTAGAGCGTCAGGACGAGCAGCACGGCGTTATAGACCCGCTCGACGGCCTGGTGGAGCATGAACGCGGCATCGCGCGGCACGCCATCGGCAATGCTGTCCCGGGCGAGCTTGAGCGCGTGCGCGGCGAGCGGGAACCAGTGGTCGCGATGGCGCAGGGCTTCGGCGTGGCGTTCCTGCGCGTCGAGCTGGCGCGGCACGGCGAGGGCTTGCCCTGGCGCTTCGTAGAGGGCGATGCCGTCGCGGGCTATGTCGGCGAAGAAGGGACGGCCGCGCGCGAGCTGGTCGTTCACGTCCATCAGCGAATGCACGATGAAATTGACGGGTGTGGCGAGGTGCCTGGTGACGGTCAGCTCGCGCACCAGATGATCGTCGGCGACCGCCCACCATGTTTGCAGATCGGTGAAGGTGTCGGCGTTGACGACGACGAGCAGGTCATAATCGGAAATGTAACCGCTGGCGCGATCCTCGACCCAATCGCCGCGTGCGTAGGAGCCGAACAGGATCAGCTTGAGGATGCGGCCGCCCTTGCGCTTGTCCGAGAGCTTGGTTTTGACGGCATCCTCAAATTCATCGAACAGGACGCGGGCGACCCGTTCCAGCTCGCGGCGCTTGACGGCGGGCAGATGGTCGAGGCCGGTCCGCATCGTCATCCGATCGTCGCCGGCGAGATCGCCAGCGTCGGGTCGGCGTCGGGATGATCGAGGAGCTTGAGTTGGCATAGACCTGATAGCTCAGCGTCGGCATCAGCACCGCCACGGGCGCGCGCTCGTCGCCCGGCCTCGCCGTGACGAAGAACGGCACCTTGTCCTCCCCGCCGTCGCACAGGAGGTAGAAGGCGTAGACGCCCGACGGCAGATCGTCGGGCGGGG
>NZ_VLKK01000084.1 GCF_007830065.1 Sphingobium wenxiniae
CGCGTAGGCGGTCGCTGCCAAAAACGAGCGCAAGCGCTTTAGCTCGTGAGACCGCGACATTGATGCGGTTGAGCGAAAAAAGAAACTCCATGCCGCGGGCCGTCTCGTCGGCCGAGGATGCCGTCATGGAGACAAGGCATATAGGGGCCTCCTGGCCCTGGAACTTGTCGACCGTGCCGACGCGGATGCTGCTCGGCAGCCCTGCCCGCAGCGCGTTGACCTGTGCGTTATAGGGGGCGACGACGATGATGTCGCCGGGGCCGATAGGGCGCGTGGCGCCGTTCTTGTCGGTCCAGCTCCCTTGCAGGAGATTCTCGATTGCCGCTCCGATCGCCGCAACTTCCTCGGCGGCAATCTGGGCATTACCGTCATGAGCAACCGAAACCCAATATGCGCCGGCCGTGGGCCAGGCCGTTCCGGTAACCCTCTGGCGCTCGGTATCGCTATGGCTGGCAAGGCGTCCCTCGTAGACCTGGTCTGAAATGAAGTCGCAAACTGCCGGATGCATCCGCCGGGTCTCGGCAAGGAATATGCCCCGATCGGGCGGGACGGTGGCATGCTCGCCCAGCATCCACTCCAGGCATGACAGGTTGGCGGGCGCAGGATGCGCGCCCTGGATGACCTGAGGCAGCTGGCGCGGATCGCCGACCAGCACGATATTGCGCGCGGCACGACCCATGGCGACCATGTTGGCGAGGCCCACTTGTCCAGCCTCATCGACAAACAACCAATCGAAGCGCTGCACATTCTCATCGCGCGCGAAGAAGAAGGCCGTGCCGCCGACCACATTGGCGCGGGCGAGGATCAGGTCATCATTGGCCGTGGCGCGGTGAACGGGACAATCGCTGGCATAGCCATCATCGCCTCCGGAAACTTTGTGGGCAAACGACACGGGAAAGGTGCCACCTTCTTCCTCGCGAGCACGCAGGCAGCCGAGCAGGACATTGCGGATCGCTTCATGGCTGTTCGAGGCGACGGCGACCCGATGTCCCGCTCTGACCAGCGCCAGGGGTTCTCGTGACGGCAGTGCAAAAAGTGTCGC
>NZ_VLKK01000085.1 GCF_007830065.1 Sphingobium wenxiniae
GAAGGCGAAGCTTTCGGTCCATCCGGCATCGGCGAGGTCATCGTCGTGGAAGTGGGCGGCGTTGAACAGTCCGGGTGCATCGGTCGCCCAGCGCGCCTGCCCTTCCAGATCGGGTCCGGCGACAAGGCGGGTCGGGCGATTGATCGTCCGCCCCGGCGCATTGCCCCCCGCGACATCGGGCACGATCTCGCTCGCCGCCTCCGCGACGAAATCCCAGGCGGCAACGGGCCTGCCCGCGCCGTCCGAAAGCCGAAGATCGGCGAGGCGTCCGTTGAACGGGTCATGGACGATGGACTGGCGACCCGCGCACCCGACCCCGCTCGCGGCGAAGACGAGGCCCGCGAGTACCGCGTCGCCCGACGGATCGAACGCGAGGCTCAGTGTCCCCCCGCCACCGAGCGGATTGAAACGGGGGCTTTCCCACGAGAGCCGCATCGCGCCGCCGCGCAGGTCCAGATGCAACCGGAACCTGCGCCACTGGTTGACCGGCACCGGGACAGCCTTACTCGCGGCTCCATCCGGTCCGGACAGCACCAGCCCCTCCGGCCCGAGCGTCGCCCGGAAAACGCGCCCCGCCGAATCCGTCAGCGCGAACAGGGTCTGCGGTCCGGCCTTGGCCAGTGTCGGACGAAACGCCCCCGTCAGCACCATCTCGCCAAGGGGCGGCGGCGTTTCCACCACCATGCAGGAACCGGCGCGGATATGCTGCTCCTCGCCCCGGAAAACCTCGCGGTTGACCGGATGATCGACCACCTCTTCCTTGCGGCCGGGGCCTTGCGGGTTCTGGTCGGCATGGATCAGCCGCCGCAGCTCCACGCGATATTCCGGCGCGCCGCAACTCACGAAGAAACCGATGCGTTCCCCCGCCCACGCGCTCCAGCGCGATGCATATCCGACAATCCTGATGACAGCCTCCTGAGACGTTGGGCGCGACCCTCAAGCCTTCGCGGGCGGATCACCTTCCTCGTGCGCGAAATGCAGGTCGAACGCCTTGTTCGAAATGAAGAGATAGGTGACGTCGTTTTCCGCCGTCGCGCCATGGTTCATGAGCGACCGTTCGGGGAACCAGAAAA